>CAVOXS010000025.1:0-25392 GCA_963700415.1 uncultured beta proteobacterium | reverse complement strand
GCCCAAGGGTCACGATCGGGCCTCCTTCATGCTGCAGGTCGCGAATTGGCGCAAGCGGAAGCGAGGCGGCACAACGAACCGAAGGCCGGGTGTTCGCCATGCGTCGGACTCATGGAATCGAAAGGCAATCTGCATTGGACTGCGGGTGCGCTGGTCGACGACAATTGAATGTTAGGCATGCGGTGGCTGCGCGCATTCGCCGCCGGTCGCCAGGGAACTGCGGCCGCACGGCGTCCCTGCGGCGCCAACCGTGTTTTCACGATCAGGGAGATGACCATGGTACGCAACATTCTGGCGCTCGGCCTGCTGGCGGTTTCGCTCGCCGCACCCGGCCTGCATGCGCAGACGGCACCGGCCGGCACGGCCCAGCCGGCAGCGAACGCCGTCGATCCGGGAGCGATCCAGGCCTTGAAGAGCATGGGCGCCCATTTGCAGACGCTGCAGCGCTTTGGGGTGTCGACGGAAGTGACCGGAGAACGGGTCCTGGCCGACGGCCAGAAGCTGCAGCATACGGCGACGGCAGACCTGGACGTCGAGCGTCCGAACAAGGTGCGCGTCCTGATGACCAGCGCACGCTCCGAACGCGAACTCTTCTTCGATGGCAAGACCGTCACCCTGTGGACGCCAGCGCAGAAGTACTACTCGACGGTCCAGTTTGCCGGCACGCTCGGCGAGCTGATCAACCGGCTGGAGGAAAGGTACGGCGTGGAAATCCCGTTGGAGGATCTCTTCCTCTGGGGCACCCCGGCCGCGCCGCTCGACAAGATCGAGTCGGCGATGAATGCCGGGCAGGACTTCATCGACAAGGATCTCTGCGACCATTACGCCTTTCGCCAGGGCAAGATCGACTGGCAGATCTGGATCACCACTGGGGCGAAGCCGCTGCCGCGCAAGATCGTGATCACCAATCGTGGCGACGAAGCGCGTCCGCAATCGGTCAGCCTGCTCGACTGGGATCTGAAACCGACTTTCAAGGACTCGATTTTCAAGTTCACGCCGCCCAAGGGGGCCACTGCAGTCGAGCTTGTTCCGCGGAAGACCAAGTAGAGGAGCGACGACATGAAAAAATCATTCAGCAAGCTGTTCCTGGTCCCGCTGCTGGTCCTCGCAGTCGCCAGCCTCGTCATCGCTCCGGTGGCTGAGGCCCGCGGTGGTGGTGGCGGCGGGGCGCGTGCCGGTGGTGGTGGCGGCGGTGGTGGGGGGCCGGAAGAACGTTCAGGCCAACAACAGCAGGGCCGATACGCGCACGAACAATGTCCGCAGCACCAGCGTCAACAACGTCAACCGGAACAACAACGTGAACGTCAACCGGAACACCAGCGTCAACGTCGATGTCGATCGCCGCGGCGGTTGCTGTGGCGGCGGCTGGGACAACGACTATCACCCGGTTGCGACGGCGGCAGCGGTCGGCGCCGCGGTTGCCGTGACGTCCGCCGTCGTGGGCTCGATGGTGCGCACCGTGCCGGCGGGGTGCGTTCCGGTCAACTACGGCGGCATGATCTATCAGCAGTGCGGCGGCACCTGGTATCAGCCCCAGGGAACGCAGTACGTCGTGATCAATCCGCCATATTGACGTTTGGCCGAAGTGGCCGTGATGCCGCCCATCGAGCCGCGGCCCGAGGCAAGCGCGGCATCGTCATTCTCGCCCGTCGACAACGAGCCGCCGCTGCGCTGGCAGCGCGCGTTGCGCCTCGCACCGGCCGGTGGCCTGGGCGTGGGCCGGCGCGCGGTCTTCTTCGCGCTCCTCACGTGGCTGCCGATCGCGTGCTGGGCGCTCTATCGCGGCCGCTTCGTCGAGGCGGGGACCGGCGAGCCGCTGCTGCAGCACTTTGGCGTCCACGTTCGCTGCCTGGTCGTCATCCCCCTGCTGATCCTGGGTGAGGCGGTGCTGGACAAGGCGGTGTTGCGCTTCATCCCGCAGTTCATCGGAAGCGGGCTCGTCGACGAAGCCACGCGCCCGCGCTTCGACGCCGCATTGCGCGCCGTGCGCCGGTGGCGCGACGCGTCATTGCCGTGGGTGTTCGTGTTCGGCGCCGCGCTCGCGTGGACGCTGCTGGAACAACCCGAGAGCAACAGCGACGCATTTTCGTGGGCGCTGGACGAGGGCGGCGGGCTCGGCTTCGGCGGCATGTGGTTCGCCTTTGTCGTGCGACCGATCTTCATCGCGCTGCTGCTGGGCTGGCTGTGGCGGATTCTGCTCCTGGTCGCGCTGTTCGCGCGGCTCGGGCAGCTCGGACTCTCGCTCGTGCCGACGCATCCGGACCGCGCGGGCGGACTGGGTTTCCTCGAAAAGTTCCCCGGCGCATTCGCGCCCGTGACGTTCGCGCTGTCGGCGATGCTCGCCTCGCGCTGGGCCCACGACCTCGTGCACCACGGGCAGACGGTCGGCGCGCTCAAGGTCCCGGCCGCGGTGTTCGTCGTCCTCTGGTCGCTGCTGCTGCTCGCTCCGCTCGTGGCCCTGATGCCGGCACTGCACGCGGCAAAGCGGGCCGCGCTGCCGGCCTATGCGGCGCTCGTGGCCGTGCAGGGCCGGCTCGTGCGGCAGAAGTGGATCGACGGCGCGCCGGAGGCCGAAGCGCCGATGCTCGAGCCGGAGGGCGTTGGCCCGATTGCGGACGCGGCGACGATGTTCGACGCCGTGCGGT
Source organism: uncultured beta proteobacterium (assembly GCA_963700415.1). Lineage (GTDB taxonomy): Bacteria > Pseudomonadota > Gammaproteobacteria > Burkholderiales > Casimicrobiaceae > CAIWHR01. Next base: position 22,747 of record CAVOXS010000025.1, on the reverse strand, counting down.
CGATGCGCTCGCTGCCGATCGGCGTGGCGTCGATCGCCGGCATCGTGGTGCCGGTTGCCGTGCCGATGCTCGTCGTGGCCACGCTGCAGATTCCGGCGAAGGAACTGCTGCTCAAGCTGCTGAAGGCGCTGGTCTAGAGGAAGCGAACCGGGCGGTTCTCGCGCCGCACGGGCGCGTCGCGGCGATCATCGGGCTGCGATGGCCACGCCGACCTTGTCTCCGGCGGCAACCAGTTCGGCCCAGGTCTGATCGTCGATCTCGATGCCGTGCACTTCCCGATGCGCCCGGGCGGCTCGCTCCGGGTCGCCGGCAATGAGTACTGACTCGAACCCGGGCGCCACCGGGCCGGCGCGCAGCCAGTCCACGAACGCCGCGGCTTCCCGCTCGAAGGTCGCCTGTGTGCCCAGCCGGTTCGGGTCGATCAGAATGGTCAGCATGCCGTTGAGCACCGCGCGCGCCGAGGGGTCGTGATCCCGGTGCCAGGTACCGCCGCCGCTGAGGGCACCGCCCAGCAACTCGCAGGCCACGGCCAGGCCGTAGCCCTTGTATTCGCCGAAGGTCAGCAGGGCTCCGAGCAAGCCGTTGCTTTGTGGCACCACGACGACGCCGGGGTCCGTCGTCGGGCGCCCGTGCTCGTCGATGAGCGTGCCGGGCGCCGCCGTTTCCCCCTTGTTGTAGGCCACGCGCATCTTGCCCTGCGCCACCCGGCTGGTTGCGAAATCCAGGATGAAAGGGGCGCCAGCGCCCGCCGCTTCGGGTGCCGCGCCGTCTTCGGCGGAGGGCGCGCTTGCCCCGGACGGCCCGGTGGCGCCAACGTTGGACGGCCTGCCGGCCAGCGGGATGCCGATGCAGCAGGGGTTGGTGCCAAAACGCCCGTCCGCGCCGCCCCAGGGCGCCACCACCGCGCGCGACAGCACATTGACGAAATGCAGCGCGACCAGTCCCTGCGCGACGGCCATTTCGGCAAAGTGCCCGATGCGCCCCAGATGGTGCGCGTTGCACAGCGTCATGATGCAGCTGCCGTGCGCGTGCGTGCGCTGCATGGCCAGCTCCATTGCCTGCACGCCGACCACCTGGCCGTAGCCCCGATGCCCGTCCAGGGCCAGCATGGTGCCGATGTCCGCGGCAACCGTGACCGAAGCGTTCGGCATCAGGCCGCCCTGCCGCACCGCATCCACGTACCGGGGCACCATGCCCACTCCGTGCGAATCGTGGCCGCTGAGATTGGCCAGCACCAGGTTCCCCGCCACCTGGGCGGCTTCCTGCGCCGTGCTGCCGGCGCCCACGAGAATGTCGGCCACCACGGCACGCAAGGCGGGGGCAGTGATGGGCCGGCGCATCATCCCGGCCACCCCCTCACGGTGACGGCAGGCCGTGGGACGAATCCGTTTCGGCCGTACCTGCTGCATGGACTCCTGCCCATCCGCCCGGGCGCAGGGGCCGGCGCAAGCTCGTATGTGGTTTGTCCCATGCTGACAAGGAAGCTCCGAAAATGGTGGCGGACGCCGCAGATTCGCCGCTGGGCGAAAGATCGCAGGAAAGACGACTCGATCGACCGATGCGCCTTCCGCACCGGCATTCTATGCTGAGACAACGACGTACAATGTGCTGTCGCCTGTCGGTTGGTAGCTGATGCGGTTCCTGGCTCCGCTCAAGGGCGACGCAGGCCGCGTGCCTGCCGCGCCCCGAATCGCAGGCGGCGCCTGCGTTTGCGCGATGGCGTCGCCCTGCGTTCCTCACCGCTCGCCACCATGAGGTTTGCCATAATGGTTCCCGGTTCCAGGCGCAGTGCAGCGGCAGTCCTCTGTCTGGCCGCTGGCGCTCTTCCCCCGATGCCTGTGGCCGGCGAGCGCCGGCTGGCGACCGCCCCGGCGTGGACCGTGGACCTGCTCGCGGGCGCGCGGATGCCGCGCGAATCATGATTCGCCTTGCGCTCGCCTGCCTCGTCGCCGCGCTGGCGGCGGCCTGCTTCGCACAACAACCCGATGTCGCGGCCAGCATTGCCGCCGAGAACGCGGAGCTTTCGGCCCAGATCGCCGACGCCGCCACGGCGCTCGAGCGTGCGCAAGCCGGGCTCGCGGCGCTGAACAAGGCGAAGAGCGACCTGCAGGAACGGATGCAGAGGATCGAGCAGCGCGCCGGCGTTTACGCGCTCGGCCAGGAGTTCGCGCAGGCGCTGCTCCGGCAGATCCGTCAATTGCCGAAACCCGAGCAGTTCGTCGATCGCGCGCGAGGAGCGCGATCGCCTGATGGCAGCGACGAGCGATGCCAATCTCCGCGCTGCGCTCGCCGAGGGGGATCTCGACGATCTCGATGCCGCGGTGGCGCAGCGCCTGGCAGCCGCGCGGCCACCGATTCCGCAGGCGCGGCGGGAGCAGCTCGAGCCTGCGGTCCGTGCGGCGCTGGCCGAGCAGCGCGCATTGCTTGCGCGGCTCGCCCCGCTGCACCGCAAGCGACTGGAGGTATTGCGTGAAGCCGATGATGCCGACCGCGACCTCGAGCGGCAGGCCGAGGCGGCGCGTGCGCGCCTGATCCGGTACCTCTTCTGGATTCCTGCTCCGCCAAGCCTGGCGACGCTGGGCGAACTCGTGCCCTCGCTCGCGTGGACGGTGTCGCCGGCCAACTGGCGCGCAGCCGGCGCGGTCATGGGCGAGGAGTTCGCGCGCAGTCCGCTGCGGCTCGTCATCGTTCTGCTGGCGGCGGCGAGCCTGCTTGCCTTGCGCGGCCCGCTGCAGCGTGCGCTCGTCTCGCTCTCGCCCGCCGCCGTCACCCGGGAGCGCTATCGGATCGGCCACGCGCTGGCGGCGCTGGCCGTCACGGTCGCGCTCGCGCTGCCTTTTCCGATGCTGCTTTGGGTGGCGGCGAGCGCACTCGCGACAGCACGCGACAGCCAGCCCTTCGCGCTCGCACTCAGCGACGCGTGCAGGTCGATCGCCAGACTCGTGCTCCTACTTTCCGCGTTCGCGTGGCTGCTCGACAGGAGGGGCCTGGCGGTCCGCCACTTCGGCTGGGACGAGGCGTCTCTCGCCGCGTCCGCGCACGGACTGCGCCGGTTGCTGGCATTCCTGGTGCCGCTGATCTTCGTCGCGGCGCTGAACGGACTGGACCACGCGCCGTTCGCCAACCGCGAGAGCCTGGGCCGCCTGGCATTCAGCCTTGCCATGGTCGCCTTCGCCGTGTTCCTCGTGCGCCTGCTGCGGCGCAGGAACCCGCTGATGCAGTGGCTTTTCGCCCGCGCGCCGCGCGGCTGGGCGACGCGACTGCACACGGTCTGGTTCGCGGCGTTGGTCGCGGCCCCCCTCGCGGTCGCCGCGCTGGCGGCGGCGGGCTACTTCGTCGCCGCCGGCTATTTCTGGGTGCGAATCATCACCTCCGTCTTCCTCGTCCTGGGCGCCGTGATGCTCTACGGGATGACGACGCTGTGGGTACAGGGTGCGGCGCTGGCAGCTGGCGCGCACGCGCGACGACGATGCGGGCCGACCGAAGCAGGTCGAGGACCAGGGGCAGGCGGGGAGCGCAGTCACGGACGAACCGTCGACGCGTCTCGACATCGGGGCGATCGGCGAGCAGACGGGATCGCTGCTGAACCTCCTCGTCACGTTGCTGCTGCTCGGGGGTCTCTGGTCGTTGTGGCGGGATGCGTTGCCGGTGCTGACGCAATCGGCGACTACGCGCTGTGGAGCTACTCGGAGACCGTCGAGGGCAAACAGGTCGCGCGCGCGCTGACCGTCGATCACCTGATCCTTGCCATCGTGGTCATCGTGGTCACCGTCGTTGCCGTGCGCCGGGTGGGCGCGCTGCTCGACATCGCGCTGCTGCAGCGATTCGAGATGCAGGCCGACGCGACCTATGCGATCAAGGTCATGACGCGCTACGCGATCGCCGGCGGCGGCATCCTGCTCGCGTCCAGCCTCCTCGGCATCGAATGGAACGACGTGCAGTGGCTGATCGCGGCCCTCAGCGTGGGGCTGGGTTTCGGTCTGCAGGAAATCGTCGCGAACTTCGTGTCGGGCCTCATCGTGCTCGCCGAGCGCCCCGATCCGCATCGGCGACGTGGTGACGGTCGGCGACATTTCCGGCACGGTCGCGCGCATCCGTGCGCGCGCGACGGCGGTGATCGACTTCGACAACAAGGAGGTCATCATTCCGAACAAGGCATTCATCACCGAGCGCGTGGTCAATTGGACGCTGTCGAATCAGACCACGCGGCTGCTGCTGAAGGTCGGCGTGGCGTACGGCAGCGACATCGCGCGGGTGCAGCGGGTGCTCCTCGACGCGGTGCGGGGCGTCGACGGTGTGCTGCAGGACCCGCCGCCGTCGGTGTACATGCGGGACTTCGGCGACAGCTCCCTCGATTTCGAGATTCGCGCGTACGTGGATTCGTTCGGCAAGCGCCTGCAGGTGCAGCACCAGATCAATCTCGAGGTGGCGCGCGCACTGGCCGAGAACGGCATCGAGATCCCGTTCCCGCAGCGCGACCTGCACATCACCTCGGCACCGGGGCTGACGGGCGTTGTGAGCGACGACCGGCGAAGCTAGGGCCGGCGGCCCGTCGGCTAGAAGAACCGGGTGGGCAGCACCTCGTAACCGTACGGCGCGGACGAGCGGCAGAGCGTGTGCCAGGCGTCGCGCGCCAGGCTGCGCGCCACCATCAACGTGAATGCGGGCGACGCCGCGCGGCGGTGGACGAGCGCGTTCACCTGCCCGAACAGGCTCTGCGCGCACGCGTCCTCCGGGAACGCGCGCGGGTGGAAGTCGAGCGGGCAACTCTTGGCGAGCACCGTCGCCGCGTGCTCGCCGGCGACGGTCCACGCGACGCGGCTCGCGGTGACGTCGAACAACGCGCCGCCCGAGGCGTTGAGCGCGTCGCGGCAGGCATCGAAGTTCTCCGGCGCTGTCTTGCCCGCCACGACCAGCAGCCACGACGCGGGGCCCAGCCAGAGCGCGGTCAGCGTTCGGCTGCGCGCGGTCGTATTCGGCGCGACCGGAAGCGCGAGGTCGAAGAGCCGGTGAATCTCGTCGGCGAAATCCGGCTGGCGCGCGTCACCCTGGACGTTCCACGCGCTTGCGAAACGGGTCTCCGCGAGCGTCACGCCGGTCGTTGCCGGGCCGTAGTGCCCGGGCATCGGCGCGCCGACCGCGAAGACGTTCTCGTCAGCCACGCAGCCTCTCCCCGTCGGGATCGATGAAGCAGGGCGGGCCGATCCTGACTCGCACCTTCGCGCCGGCGAGCGGCGACACCGCCCACAGCGTTTCGCCATGCCGCGCGCGGCCATCGGCGACGAGCGCCAGCGCGATCCACGCGTCGAGATTCGGGCTCCGGCACCACGAAGTGACGTGCCCCAGCATCGGATTCGGCGGCGCACGATCGGGATCGGCGACGATCTTGGCGCCGCGCGGCATCGGCGCGCCGTCCTGCGCGGTGAGCCCGACGAGCTGCCAGCGGTCGCGGGCCCGCAGCGCCGGCCGCGACAACAGAGGTTTGCCGACGCACCACTTGGCGGCGCTGACGAGCTTGCCCATGCCGAGGTCGTCGGCGGTGGTGCGGCCGTCGACCTCCGCTCCGACCACGACGTGGCCTTTCTCGATGCGCAGCGTGCTCATCGCCTCGGTGCCATAGGGCATGATCCCATGCTCCGCCCCCGCTGCGAGCGCGGCCTTCCACATCGCGCGGCCGCGGTCGGCCGGCACGTGAATCTCGTACGCCAGCTCGCCGGAATAGCTCATCCGGAAGAGCCGGGCCTGGACGGGGCCGGTGGCCGTGCGCACGCGACACGCGCCGACGGCGAGAAACGGGAAAGCATCGTTCGACACGTCGATGTCGACGATCTTCGCGAGCACCTGCCGCGCGCGCGGACCGGACACCGCGGCGGCGGCCCATTGCTCGGTCACCGACGTCGCGAAGACCTGCAACTCCGGCCAGTCGGCCTGCAGCAGCATCTCGAGGTGCTGCATGACCCTGGCGGCGTTCACGGTGGTCGTCGTCATCAGGTAGTGCGAGGGCGCGAGACGCGACGTCGTGCCGTCGTCGAACACCATGCCGTCGTCCCGCAGCATCACGCCATAGCGGCAGCGGCCCACCGCCAGCGTGTCCCAGCGGTTGCTGTAGACGCGGTTCAGGAATTCGGCGACATCGCGTCCCTGCAGCTCGATCTTGCCCAGCGTCGAGACGTCGACAATGCCGACGCCGGTCCGCACATTCCTCGCCTCGCGCAGCGCGGCATCGTCCGCCGATTCGCCTGCCCGCGGGTACGAGTGCGGCCGTTTCCAGGCGCCGGCGTTGACGAGGCGCGCGCCATGCGCGACGTGCCAGTCGTGCATCGTGGAGCAGCGCGTCGGCGCGATGTGCGCACCGGTCTCCAGGCCGGGGAACGCGCCCAGCGCGACGGGCGTGTAGGGCGGCCGGAAGGTCGTCGTGCCCACCTGTGGTATCGGCAGCGCAAGCTCTTCCGCCAGCAGCGCGAGACCGACGATGTTCGACAGCTTGCCCTGATCGGTGCCCATGCCCAGCGTCGTGTAGCGTTTGAGGTGCTCGACCGACTGGTAGCCCTCGCGCGCAGCGAGCGCGATGTCCTCGACCGTGACGTCGCTCTGCCAGTCGACGAAACGCTTGGCGCCTCTCGCCCGCGCCGGGACGCTCCAGAGCGCCTGCGGCGCTCCGGCCGCGATCGGCTCGGCACGCGGGGCAGCAAGGCGCTCGCCGGCAGGAAAGCCCGCCTCAGTGGCGGCGGCCAGGCCTGCGGCGTGACCCTCCGCCAGCGCACCCGCCAAATCGAAGCGGCCGTTCACAGCACCTGCCGGCGTGATCGGTGCAGGCGCCGCGTCGGGCACGAACGTTGCGAGCGCGTCGTCGTAGCGCAACCTGCCGCGCGCCTGCGAATAGAGGTGGACGGCGGGATCCCAGCCGCCGGACAGCGCGACGAGATCGCACTCGATGCGCCGGGCGCTGCGTCCGCCCAATGGCGCAACGTCGACCGCGGCGACGCGCGTTGCGCCGCGCGCGCCGACGATGGCGGACCTGGCGACGATCGGCAGGCCGGCGTCGCGCGCCGCATGGGGCAGCGCGCCATCCAGGGCCGGTCCCGCGCGCGGGTCGACGATCGCGGCGACGATGGCGCCGGCGCGATGCAACGCGAGCGCCGTCGCGTATGCGCTGTCGTTGTTGGCGAACACCACGACCCGCGAGCCGGGCAGCACCGCGTAGCGCTCGACATACGTGCGGACCGCGCCTGCCAGCATCGTTCCCGGCAGGTCGTTGTTCGCGTAGGCGACGAGACGCTCGTGCGCGCCCGTCGCGAGCACGACGGCTTTGGCGCGGAGCTTCCACAGGCGCTGGCGGGGCATCCATTCAGGGGGCGCGCCAAGGTGATCGGTGACGCGCTCGATCAGTCCCACGAGATTGCCGTCGTAATAGCCGAACGCGGTGGTCCGGGACAGCAGCGTGACGTCGGGATGCTCCGCGAGCTCGGCGACGGTCGCCGCGATCCATTCCGCGGCCCCCGATCCGTCGACGGTCGCCGCAACGCCGAGCAGGCCGCCGCCGAAGACGTGATTCTGGTCGCAGAGCACCACGCGCGCGCCGGCGCGCGCTGCCGCGCGGGCGGCGGCGAGCCCGGCGGGACCGGCGCCGACGACGAGCACGTCGCAATGCGCGTACTGGTGCTCGTAGGCATCGGGATCGGGCAGCGTCGGGACGCGGCCCACGCCCGCCGCATGGCGAATGACGTGTTCGTAGCGGAGCCACCATTTCGGCGTCGGCGGCCACATGAACGTCTTGTAATAGAAGCCGGCGGGAGTGAGCCGCGAAGCGAATCCGTTGATCGCGCCGATGTCGAAGCGCGCCGAGGGCCAGCAATTCTGGCTCGCGGCTTCGAGCCCGGCAAAGAGCTCCTGCGTGGTCGCGCGGACGTTCGGCTCGGTGCGCGCGCCGCGGCCGAGCCGGACGAACGCGTTGGGCTCCTCGACGCCGGCGCCGGCGATGCCGCGCGGCCGGTGGTACTTGAAACCGCGACCGACGAGATGCTTGCCGTTGGCGAGCAGCGCCGCAGCCAGCGTGTCGCCCGCGAAGCCTTCGTAGCCGACGCCGTCGAACTCGAACGGCAGCGGCTGCGCGCGATCGACGATTCCGCCGCTCGGCAGACGGCAGGGCTGCGTCACGGTTCGGCTCGCGGCGGCGGCGCGCCGGGCGCTGCGCTCGCCAGGATGTCGTGCGTTTGCGTATCGCGGTTGAGTCTGAACCACTGGCGGCAGCCGGCGCCGTGCAGCCACCACTCGACGTGCGGGCCCATCGGATTGTCGCGGACATAGACGTAGCGAATCCACTCCGCGTCCGGCGCTTCGGGAGCCGGGCGCCGCACGGTCGCGTCGCCGCCATAAGTGAATTCGATCTGGTTGCGCGGCCCGCACCACGGACAGGGGATCAGCAGCATCGCGCCTCCGCCCGCCGCGCGGCGCGCGCGCGGCGGCGTCGCGGGGGCCGGTCAGTGCGCCCAGGCATGGGGTCCCGCGCCTTTCTCGTCGATCGTGCGGCCTTCGGCAAAGCGCTCGAGGGTGAAGGCGGCGTTGAGCGCGTGCGGCTCGTCGCGCGCGATCGTGTGGGCGAGCAGCCAGCCGGACGCGGGTGTGGCCTTGAATCCGCCGTAACACCAGCCGCCCGACATGTAGAGCCCCCTGACCGGCAGCTTGCCGATGATGGGGCTGCCATCCATCGTCATGTCGCAGACGCCGCCCCAGGTGCGCATCACTTTGAGGCGCCCGAAGCTCGGGAAGAGCGCGAGGCAGGCGGCGACGAAATGCTCGATCACCGGCAGGTTCCCGCGTTGCGAGTAGGAGTTGCAGAAATCGAGGTCGCCGCCCATCACCAGCTCGCCCTTGTCGGACTGGCTGATGTAGAAGTGCACGGCGCCGGAGGTGACGACGGTGTCGAGCGCAGGCTTGATCGGCTCGGACACCATCGCCTGCAGCACGTGCGACTCGATCGGGAGCTTCAAGCCTGCCATCGCCGCGACGTGGCCGGAATGGCCGGCGACGGCGAGGCCGAGCTTCGTCGTGGCGATGAATCCCCGGGTGGTGTCGACGCCGGCGACCGCGCCGTTTTCGATCCGGATGCCGGTCACCGCGCATTGCTGGATGATGTCCACGCCGCGCGCGTCGGCGGCGCGCGCGTAGCCCCAGGCGACCGCGTCGTGGCGCACGGTGCCCCCGCGCGGCTGCAGCAGTCCGCCGTGAATCGGGAAGCGCGCGTCGGGCGAGCAATCGAGATTCGGAATCCAGCGCGCAATCTCGTCGCGCGTCATGAACTTCGCGTCGATGCCGTTCAACCGCATCGCGTTGCCGCGCCGGATCGCGGCATCCATGTCGGCCGGCGAGTGCAGGAGGTTCAGCACGCCGCGCGCGCTGTACATCACGTTGAAGTTGAGTTCCTGCGCCAGCGTTTCCCAAAGCTTGAGCGAAAACTCGTAGAAATGCGCGTTGGGATCGAGGTGGTAGTTGGAGCGCACGATCGTCGTGTTGCGTCCGGTGTTGCCGCCGCCCAGCCACCCCTTCTCCAGCACGGCGACGTTGGCCAGGCCGTGTTCCCTGGCGAGGTAGTAGGCCGTCGCCAGCCCATGCCCGCCGCCGCCGACGACGACCGCGTCGTACCGCGGCTTCGGCGCGGGACTCCGCCAGGCGCGGGGCCACTGCTCGTGATAGCTGCGAGCGTTGCGCGCGAGGGAGAAGATCGAGTATTTCATGCAGGTCCGGGCGCCGCCCGGCTCCGGCTAACGCCGTCACCCGGTAGTGCCTATTCTAATGGCCTGCCAGGGGCAGCGGGGACGGCGATCACAGCCTTCGCGCGAGCCAGGCCCGAATCTTGAGCCCGTAGACGTTGACGACGAGGCCGGCGAAGACCAGCGCTACGCCGGCGAGCTGTGCCGGCGCGAGCGACTCGCCGAGAAACAGCGCGCCGCTCGCGAGGCCGGAAACGGGGATCAGCAGCGCGAACGGCGAGATGAGCGCCGTCGGATAGCGGTGCAGCAGCGCGTTCCACGTGCCGAAGCCGAACAAGGTCGCGCCGTAGGACATCACCAGCACGCAACCCCACGCGAGCAGGCTCATCGACGCGACGGCCTGCGGGACCGCCCAGCCGCCCTCGAACACGTACGACAGCGCCGCGAGCGGCAGCGGCGGCACGAGGCTCGACCACACGGTGAGCGCGAACATGTCGGCGCCATGATCGCCGGCGCCGCGCTTGGCGACGATGTTGCCGACCGCCCACGCGAACGCCGCGGCGACGACGAGCGCGAACCCGACCAGGCTGCCGGCGAGACCGCCCTCGAGCTTGTACACCGCGAGCACGATAATGCCGGCCGCGGCGATCGCCCCGCCGGCAAGGTTGTGCCGGCGCAGGCGGTCGCCGGCGAAAGCAACGGCGAGTCCGATCGTGAAGAACACCTGCACCTGGAGGACGAGCGAGGACAGGCCCGCCGGCATCCCCAGCCTGATGCCGAGAAACAGCAGGCCGAACTGGCAGACGCCGATCGCGAAGCCGTAGCCGACGACGTTGCGCCACGGCATGGCCGGCGGCCGGACGAAGAACGCCACCGGCACCGCCGCGAAGAGGAACCGCAGCGCCGCGAGCGTGAACGGGGGCACTTCGTCGAGCGCGATCCTGATCGGGACGAAGGTGTAGCCCCAGAGGGCGACGACGGCTAGCGTCAGCGCGAGATCGCTCGCTGACAGTTGGGCTTTCAAGAGAAGGGCAGGCGACCCTCGGCGGAGCGGGTCACTTCTTCTTCGCGAAATCGCCCGCGTACGACCAGGCGAAGCCGGCGGCGTCGACGTACTTGCGCAGCACCGCGTTGGCCCTTTCGACCGTCACGGCCTCGATGCCCTGGTCAACCCTGCCCGCGTATTCCCATGTGCGGCCCAGGTACGCCTGTTGCGTCAGACCGCCGGCGAGCGCGCCGTCCTGCGCCCGCGCGATGCGGCGCGCCTGCAGCAACGCGCGCTTGGCGTCGGCGACCTCGTCCGCGGTGAAGCCGTCCTTCAGCGCCCGCGCGAACTCCTCGGCGATGGCGGCGCGGATCCGTTCCCGGTTCTCGGGCGCGAAGATGGCATACAGGTAAAGCGGCGTGTTTTCCTCGAAGCTGGACGGCGCGAGCCATGTCTGGATCGAGTAGCTCAAGCCCTCGCGCTCGCGCACGCGGCCGGGAATCCGCGACTCCGTCGAGGCGCCGAGAACCCTGTCGACCACGAGCAGCGCGGGCAGATCGTCGCTGCGGTCGTTGATCGGCATCGGCAGGCGGCCCATCAGCGTCGCGTTGGCCTTGTCGGGCGTCTCGCCGGTGAGCACCGTGGGCGCGGGGGCGCGGTAGGGATTCGGCACCCGCGCGTAGGGCGCCGGGCTCGCCCAGGCGCCGAACAGGTCGGTGACCAGCGCGCGGATCGCGTCGGGATCGAAATCGCCGACGATCGCGAGCTCGGCGTTGGCGCCGCCGACGAAGCGTGCGTAGAACGACACGACCTGCTCGAGCGTCACCGCGTTGATTTCGGCGAGCTCCTCGTCGAAGGTCGGAACGTAACGGACGTCTCCCCTGACCCAGGGGTTGTTCCAGCGCTGGAGCGCGCGATCGGCGATGCTTTGCGGATCGGTCCGCTGCTCTTCGAGCGCCGTCGACTGCTCGCGCTTGAGCTTGTCGAACTCCGCCGCGGGAAACGCCGGCTCGCGCAGCGTTTCCGCGACGAGGCGCAGGAAGTCCGGCAGGTGAGCGCGCACGGTCTGGCCGCGCGCCGAGGTCGCGGTCTCATGGCCGCCGAGCGCGAGCTTCGCGCGGAGCCGGTCGAGCGTGTCCTCGTAGGCCTGCCGGTCGCGCTTTTTCGTCCCCATCGCCAGCATCGCGCCGGCCAGGCTGCCGCGCGGCGCCATGCCTTTGAGCGAAACCTCGTCGCCGTGATGCAGGCGCAGCTGGACCTGCACCGTCCCGCCGCGCGTCTTCTTCGGCAGCAGCGCGACGCGCATCCCGTTCGGCAGCGCGAACCGCTGGGTGCGGGCTTCGAGATTGGCCGGCGTCGGCTCGAACGACTCGCCGGCGGAGACGCTGGCGTCACCCTTGTAATCCTTGACCATGGCCGCGATGTCCACGGCCGGCGGCGGCGGGGCGCGATCGGGCTTGGCGTCCGGGATGAACTGCCCCAGCGTGCGGTTCGCGGGCTTGAGGTATTCGAGCGCCACGCGCTGCACGTCGGCGGCGGAGAGTTTGCGCCATTGATCGCGCTGCAGGAAAAAAAGCCGCCAGTCACCGATCGCAATCGACTCGGATATCGCCACGCCCAGCCGCTGCGGGTCGTTAAACGTCTCGTCGAACTGGCGCAGCGCCTTCGCGCGCACGCGCTCGACTTCGGCGGAGGTGATCGGCTTTGCCCGGACTCCCTCGACGGTGGCGAGCAGTCCTTCGCGGGCGGCGTCGAGGGAATCGGTGGTCGGCACCTGTGCCCAGAAGATGATGTTGCCCGGGTCCGCCAGCGTGAAATTCCAGGCTTCGACCGCGCTCGCCTTTTTCGCTTCGACGAGCGCCTGGTACAGCCGGCCCGCCGGCTCGACGGTCATCACCTCGCCAAGCGCGTCCAGGGCGACCGCGTCGGGATGCGCGCCCGGCACGGTGCGGTAGAGCGCGGCGACGAACTGCGTCCCGCCGACGCGGCGGACCGTCACCACGCGCTCGCCGTCCTGGACCGGCTCCGTCGTGTACAGCGCCGGCAGGCTTCTCGCCGGCCGCGGAATCGGGCCGAAGGATTTCACGATCTGGGCGAGGGTGCGCTCGGGGTCGAACCGCCCGGCAACGATCAGCACCGCATTGTCGGGCTGGTAGTGGAGCCGGTAGAAAGCCTGCAGCCGGCCGATGTCGACGTTCTCGATGTCCGAGCGCGCGCCGATCGTCGGATTGCCGTAGTTGTGCCAGTCGAAGGCGGCGGCCTGCAGCCGGCCCCAGAGCACGCGCTGCGGACTGTTCTCGCCGCTCTCGTATTCGTTGCGAACCACGGTCATTTCGGTGTCGAGGTCCTTTTTCGCGACGAAGGAATTGACCATCCGGTCGGCTTCCATCGCGAGCGCCCAGTCGAGATTCTCTTCGGAGGCGGTGAAGGTCTCGAAATAATTGGTGCGGTCGAAGAACGTCGAGCCGTTCATGCGCATGCCGCGGCGCCCCAGCTCCTGGAAGATGTTCGGATTCGAAGGCGTCCCCTTGAAGAGCAGGTGCTCCAGCAGATGCGCCATCCCGGTCTCGCCGTAGCTCTCGTGGCGCGAGCCCACGCGATAGGTCACGTTGACGGTGACCGTCGGCTTGGTCGCGTCGGGAAACAGCAGCACCTTGAGGCCGTTGGCGAGCGAGTACTCGGTGATGCCCTCCACGGAGGCGCCCTGCGTGACGCCGGGCGGCAGCGCGGCGTGCGCGACGCAGGCAAGAAGGGCGAATGCGAGAGCGGCAAGGAGCCCGGCGGCTCGGTGATGGACAGGCAAGGGCATGGGAATCTCTGCGGTGAAGACAGGGGAGCGGCGCGTGAGTATAGCCGCGCCGAAGCGACCGGCCGGCGCGGCCACGGGAAGCTTACGACAGCCCGCGATCCGATCGGTTCACGGCGGCGGCGCTGCCGCCGCGCCGCCATCCCCGTCACGCGCCGCCGCCGCCGGGCCGCCGGACGCCGTGACGGGGAGCGGCCCGGGGCGCCAGCAGGACCCCGGGCGCCGGCCGTCGGGATGCGGTGTCTGGACCAGCGGGCGAGCGGCCAATATTGACGTTTACGTAAACGTAATGTAAGTTCTTCTGCGCGATGCCGCACGCCGAAGAGGGTAAGCTTTCCGCTTTGCGGGCGGACCAAGGGAGCCGCGTCCGCGCGCAGGAGCCCGCCATGAACGACACGAGCCGTCCGCCGCTCGCCTACAAGCCGGTCAACAAGGTCCGTTTCGTCACGGCGGCCTCGCTGTTCGACGGCCACGACGCGTCGATCAACATCATGCGGCGCATCCTGCAGTCGACCGGCTGCGAGGTGATCCACCTCGGGCACAACCGGTCGGTCGACGAGATCGTCAATTGCGCGATACAGGAGGACGCGCACGGCATCGCCATCTCGTCGTACCAGGGCGGACACGTCGAGTTCTTCAAGTACATGCTGGACCTCCTGCGCCAGCGCGGCGCGCCCCACATCAAGGTGTTCGGCGGCGGCGGCGGCGTGATCGTACCCTCGGAGATCGAGGAGCTGCACGAGTACGGCGTGGCACGCATCTTCTCGCCCGAAGACGGACAGCGGCTGGGGCTCGTCGGGATGATCGCGGAGATCGTCGCCGCCTGCGACGTCGACCTCGCGCAGGATCTGCCGGCCGACGCGACCGCGCTCGTCAGCGGCAGCCACGCGGCGCGAAGCCGCGCGCTCGCCCGGATGATCACCGGCCTCGAAGCCGGGACCGTTCCGGCGGCGACGCGCGACGTTCTTCTCGCGGCGGCGGCGAAGGCGAGGACGCCGACGCTCGGCATCACCGGAACCGGCGGCGCGGGCAAGAGCTCCCTCACCGACGAGATCGTCCGCCGCTTCCGGCTGGATCAGCAGGATCGGCTGCGCATCGCGATCGTGTCGATCGACCCGTCGCGCCGCAAGTCCGGGGGCGCGCTGCTGGGCGATCGGATCCGGATGAATGCGATCGAGCACTCGAACCTCTACATGCGTTCGCTCGCCACCCGCGACGCCGGCAGCGAGGTCAGCCGGGCGCTGCCCGACGTGATCGCCGCATGCAAGGTGGCCGGCTTCGACCTCGTCATCGTCGAGACGTCGGGGATCGGCCAGGGCGACGCCGCCATTGCCCCGCTCGTCGATATCTCGCTATACGTGATGACGCCCGAATTCGGCGCCGCGTCGCAGCTCGAGAAGATCGACATGCTCGATTTCGCCGATTTCGTGGCGATCAACAAGTTCGACCGCAAGGGGGCGCAGGACGCGCTGCGCGACGTGCGCAAGCAGGTCCAGCGCAACCGCGAGCAGTTCGGCGTCGCTCCGGAAGACATGCCGGTGTTCGGCACGATCGCCGCTCGCTTCAACGACGACGGCGTGACGGCGCTCTACCAGGCTCTGGCCGCGAAGCTGGCGGAGAAAGGGCTCAGGCACGGACCCGGCAAGCTCGCGCCGGTGGCCACGAAGCATTCGACGGCGCAGACCGTAATCGTGCCGCCGGCGCGCGTCCGGTATCTTGCCGAAATCGCCGAGGTGCTCCGCCAGTACCACCAGTGGGCCGCCGCTCAGACGCGGATCGCGCGCGAACGGCAGCAGCTACGCTCGACGAAGGCAATGCTCGCCGCCGAGTGCAACGAGCATGTTCCCGCCCTCGAGCAACTGCTGGCACGCCGCGATGCGCAGCTCGACCCCCGCGCGAAGAAGCTCCTCGACATGTGGCCGCAGACCCGGGCTGCATACGCGGGCGACGAGTACGTGGTGAGGATCCGCGACCGGGAGATCCGCACCGAGCTCACGACGACGTCGCTCTCCGGCACGAAGATCCGCAAGGTCGCGCTGCCGTCGTTCGAGGACGACGGCGAGATCCTGCGCTGGCAGCTGAAGGAGAACGTGCCCGGCAGCTTCCCGTTCACCGCCGGCGTGTTCGCGTTCAAGCGCGAGAACGAGGACCCGACCCGGATGTTCGCCGGCGAGGGCGACGCGTTTCGCACCAACAGGCGCTTCCACCTGCTCGCCGACGGCATGCCGGCCAAACGCCTGTCCACCGCGTTCGACTCGGTCACTCTCTACGGCAACGATCCCGACCGCCGGCCGGACATCTATGGCAAGGTGGGCAATTCCGGGGTGTCGATCGCGACCCTGGACGACATGAAGGTGCTCTATTCGGGCTTCGATCTCTGCGATCCCGCGACCTCGGTGTCGATGACGATCAACGGCCCCGCGCCGACGATTCTCGCGATGTACGTCAACACCGCGATCGACCAGCAGCTCGAGAAATTCGCCAGGGACAACGGCCGCGAGCCCACCGACGACGAGGCGGCGAAGATCCGTGCCTGGACGCTCACCTCCGTGCGCGGCACGGTGCAGGCCGACATTCTCAAGGAAGACCAGGGCCAGAATACCTGCATTTTCTCGACCGAGTTCTCGCTCAAGGTGATGGGCGACATGCAGGAGTTCTTCGTCGGCCACGACATCCGCAATTTCTACTCGGTGTCGATATCCGGTTACCACATCGCGGAGGCCGGCGCGAACCCGATCTCGCAGCTCGCGTTCACGCTTTCGAACGGCTTCACGTTCGTCGAGGCGTACCTCGCGCGCGGCATGCGCGTCGACGAGTTCGCGCCCAACCTGTCGTTCTTCTTCAGCTACGGCATGGACCCCGAGTACACGGTGATCGGACGGGTCGCGCGCCGGATCTGGGCGGTGGCGATGAAACAGCGCTACGGCGCGAACGAGCGGTCGCAGAAGCTCAAGTTCCATTCGCAGACCTCCGGCCGCTCGCTGCACGCGCAGGAGATCTCGTTCAACGACATCCGGACGACGCTGCAGGCGCTGATCTCGACCTACGACAACACCAACTCGCTGCACACCAACGCGTACGACGAGGCGATCACGACGCCGACCGAGGAGAGCGTGCGCCGCGCGATGGCGATCCAGCTCATCATCAACCGCGAGTGGGGCCTCGGCAGGAACGAGAACCCGAACCAGGGCAGCTTCATCATCGAGGAGCTGACCGACCTCGTCGAGGAGGCCGTGCTGAAGGAGTTCGAGGCGATTTCGGAGCGCGGCGGCGTGCTCGGCGCGATGGAGACGGGGTATCAGCGCGGCAAGATCCAGGAAGAGTCGATGTACTACGAACACCGCAAGCACGACGGCAGCTATCCGATCGTCGGCGTCAACACTTTCCGCAATCCGCATCCGGGCGACGCGCCGCATGCGATCACGCTGGCCCGCTCGACCGACGAGGAGAAGCAGTCGCAGCTCGCGCGGCTGGCCGCGTTCCACGAGCGGCACGCCGGCGAGGCGCCGGCGGCGCTGGCGCGGCTGCAACAGGTCGTGATCGAGAATGGCAACGTGTTCGCCGAGCTGGTCGAAACCGTGCGCGTTTGCTCGCTGGGTCAGATCACGAACGCGCTGTTCGAAGTGGGCGGACAGTATCGGAGGAGCATGTGACGGAAGCCGGGCGTTGCGCCGTGCTCCGTCGCCCGGCATTGGCCGTTGCGCTCATCCCGCTCGGGTCGCTGGTGAATGCAATACGTGTCGGCAATCACGTCGCGGGCGTGGCCGCCGGCGCGGCGCCCGGTTCGTGAATCCCGAGGAGAACGGATTGCCATGACGGCGAACGACTTCGATGCCCGGGCGGCGACCTGGGACGACGATCCGGCCAAGGTCGAACGCGCGCAGGCGGTCGCCGACGCGATCGTGCGCAGCGTTGCGCTCGCCCGCACGATGCGCGCGATGGAGTACGGCTGCGGCACGGGGTTGCTGAGCTTCATGCTGCGCCCGCGGCTCGGTCAGATCACGCTCGCCGACGTTTCGGAGGGCATGCTCGCAGTCGCCGCCGGCAAGATCGCAGCGGCAGACGATGTCGCGATGCGCACGGCGAGGCTCGATCTGCTCGCCGATCCGCTGCCGGCCGAGCGCTTCGATCTCATCTACTCGCTGATGACGCTGCACCACGTCCCGGACACGGACGCGATTCTGCGGCGGTTTCATGCCGCGCTCGCGGCGAACGGCGTCCTGTGCATCGCCGACCTCGACGCCGAGGACGGCTCCTTCCACGGCGCGGGCTTCGATGGCCACCTTGGTTTCGATCGCGCGCGGCTTGGCGCGATGGCGCGGGAGGCGGGATTCGCGACCGTGGAATTCTCGACGGCCCACGAGATCGAGAAAGTGGCCGACGGCCGGCCGCACCGCTATCCCGTCTTCCTGATGGTGGCGCGGAAAGCCCTGGCCTGACCGTGTTCCGGCCCTCCGGCCGGATCAGTGGCCGGCGGAATCGTTCCAGCGCGGCAGCAGCACCATGCGGTTCGGGTTGCAGCCGCCGCGTAGAATGCAAGCTCACGATGGACGAGCATGCCGCCCTTGAGGTTTCCGCCGTGCGTGCTCTCGAGACGCGCGACTCTGCGCAGGCAGTCTGGACCGACACCGATCGCGCCTGGGCGAGCCGCGTGGCGGCAGAGGCAGTGGGCGAAAAGGCGGGGCCGTCCGACTTCGTGGCCCGTCGCGCGCGGTTTGCGCTGGAACGGCTCGGCGAACGCCACAAGGCGTTGCCGCGCGCTGTGCGCGGCCTGCAATGGCGTCCGTGGGTCGCGTGGGCGATCGTCGTCATGGCGTTCGCGCTCGGCGTGGCGGTGGATCGCATTGGCGGCGCCCAGCGCATCAATCTGCTGGCCCCTCCGGTCTTCGCGCTGCTCGTCTGGAATCTCGGCGTTTATCTGGTGCTCGCCGGTGGATTCGTCGTCCATTATGGAGATGCCGGCAACCCGGGACCGGCACGCCGACTGGTGATGCGCATCGCCAGCAGAACGCCCGTGGGTCGGCGCAGAAGCGGCAGCACGCGCAACGATGCCCGCGGCATCATTGGCGCGAGCGTTGCCGACCTTGCCGCCGATTGGCTGACGCTGGCCGCGCCGCTGTATGCCGTACGGGCCGCGCGCATCCTGCACTTCGCCGCCGCTGCGCTGGCGCTGGGCGTGATCGCGGGCCTGTATGTCCGGGGGCTCGCGTTCGAATACCGTGCGACGTGGGAAAGCACGTTTCTCGATGCGACCCAGGTCCATTGGCTGCTGGCGAAAGTGCTTGCCCCGGGCTCGCTCCTCGGCGGCATCGCCATACCCGGCGTCGCGCAACTGGAGTCGATCCGCGCTCCCGCCAGCGAAAATGCCGCGCCGTGGCTGCATCTGCTCGCCGCGAGCGTGCTCGTGATCGTGGTGATCCCGCGCCTCGTTCTCGGCATCGCGACGGCGCTCATCGAGCGGCATCGTGCCGCGCATGTCGCCGTCCCGCTCGATGAGCCGTACTTCGAACGCCTGCTGCGCGGCTTTCGTGGCGGGCCGGTCCGGGTGCGGGTCATCCCGTACAGCTATGCCTTGCCGTCGGCTGCGCTGGCCGGGCTGGAGGCGATCGTGACCCGCGCGTTTGGCGGCAGCGCAGCCCTGACGGTGGAGTCCCCCGTGGGTTACGGCGAGGAGGATGCGCTTGCCGCGCGTGCGCCGACCGATGCCCGTGGTCCGGTCATCGCGCTGTTCAATCTCACGGCGACGCCGGAGCCTGCCGCGCACGGTGCCTTCGTCAAGGCCGTGGCGAGTGTCCTGCGGGCGCAGCCGCTGCTCGCCGTCGTCGATGAATCCGCGTTTCGCGCACGCTGGCCGGGCGATGAACGGCGCCTCGCGCAACGCCGTGGAATATGGAGCGAACTGCTGACCGCGCAGCGCGTCGTGCCGATATTCGTCAACCTGGAGGCTCCCGACCTGGCGTTCGCGGAAGCGGCGTTCGACGCCGCGCTCTCCGCGCACGGCACGACGGAACGCGTGATGCTTTCCCCGTCATGACGGACGACACGCCGATCGCTCTCTCTCTGATCTCGCACACGAATGCGGGCAAGACCACGCTCGCCCGGACCTTGCTCTCCCGCGATGTCGGCGAAGTCCGCGACGCCCCGCACGTCACGACCGAGGCTGCGTCCTATTCTCTGGTCGACACAGCGGACGGCGACGCGCTGGTTCTCTGGGACACTCCCGGTTTCGGCGACAGCGCGCGTCTCGTGCAGCAGGCTCCGCCAGCAGGGAAATCCCGTCGGCTGGTTCCTGTCGCAGGTCTGGGATCGCTTCCGCGACCGGTCGTTCTGGCTGACCCAGAAGGCGGTGCTCAATGTGCGGGACCAGGCGGATGTGGTGCTGTACCTCGTGAATGCGTCGGAACGGCCCGACGACGCCGGCTACCTCGCGCCGGAGCTCGCCGTGCTGGAGTGGATCGGCAAGCCCGTCATCGTGTTGCTCAACCAGACCGGGCTGCCGCGCGCCTCGGCCGACGAACTGGCGGACGAAACCCGTTGGCGCGATGCGCTCGCCCGGTGGGCACAGGTGCGCGAGCTGCTCACTTTCGACGCCTTCGCCCGGTGTTGGGTGCAGGAGTTCACGCTCTTCGCCGCCGTGGCGCGGGTCCTGCCCGAGCGAAGGCGGCCGGCATTCGATCGCCTCGTCGCCGCGTGGAGGGCGCGCCGGATGGCGCAGTTCGCCGACTCGATGGCCGCACTGGCCGCGCCCATCGCCCGCGCGGCCTGCGACAGCGCGGCGTTGCCGGCCGAGTCGCGCATCGCCAGGCTCGGCAAGTCGCTCGGGCTCGCGCGGTCGGAGGGCGAGAGCGCCGAAGAACGCGCCACAACCGAATTGAGCGCACGGCTGGACGCCGATCTCAAGGCAAGCACCGATCGACTGATCGAGATTCACGCCCTTGAAGGCCGGGCCGCGAACGAAGTGCGGGCACGGCTCGCGAGCGACGTCCGTACCGACGCTCCGCTGGACGAAAGCAGGGCCGCCGTGATGGGCGGGGTCGTCACCGGCGCTCTGAGTGGCCTCGCCGCCGATCTGGCAGCCGGGGGATTGACGCTGGGAGCCGGCCTGCTCGCGGGTGCGGTGCTCGGCGCGATCGGTGGGGCGGGCGTCGCGCGGGGCGTCAACGTCGCGCGCGGCAGGACCGTAACCACGGTGCGCTGGGACGACGCCTTCCTCGACGGGCTCGTCGTGGCGGCGCTCCTGCGCTATCTGGCGGTGGCGCACTACGGCCGCGGCCGGGGTGAATGGCAGGAAAGTGAATATCCGCCCTTCTGGCGCAAGCGTGTTGCGGACGCGGTTGCCGTCCGGCAGCCGGCGCTGACCGCGATCTGGGCACTGCGGACGGACGGCTGCCAAAGCGGCGACATCGAAGTCCGCCTTCAGGAGTTGGTGACGAGCATCGCGCGAGGGCTGCTCGATGAGCTCTATCCGGGGGCTTTCGCAGATGTCGTGCAGATCCGGTCCCGCTGACGTGCCCCGCGCCAATCCCGGCATTTGAATGCGCGCTTGGTCATGCGCTCTGCCTGGCACGATTGAGCGACGTTACCGGACGCGGCATGCCGGGAGCGGAGACTGACGATGAGCGAAGTCCATGCTGCTGCACAGGTGGGCTTTTCCCGCGAGGCCGCGGCCTATGCGCGAGGGCGACCGGAGTACCCCGCCACGCTCCTTCCGTGGCTGACGGAGAACCTGGGCGCGGCAGAAGGCAAGGTTGTCGTGGACCTTGGCGCAGGCACGGGAAAGTTCACCAGTCTGCTGGTTCGGACCGGCGCAGCCGTGATCGCCGTGGAACCCGTCGAAGCAATGCGAGCGCAATTGGCCGGCAGTTTGCCCGGGGTGCCGTGCGTCGCCGGACATGCCGACGCGATCCCGCTGGCAACGGCGTCGGCCGATGCACTGGTCTGTGCGCAGGCGTTTCACTGGTTCGCCACCGAGGCGGCGCTTGCGGAAATCCACCGCGTTCTCAGGCCCGGCGGCAGGCTCGGCCTGGTATGGAACGTTCGCGACGGAACGGTCGATTGGGTGGCGGCGATCACCGGCATCATCACCCCCTGCGAGGGCGATGCTCCGCGCTATCACACCGGAGCCTGGCGCCGGCCTTTCTCCGGCCGGCACTTCAGCGAACCGGAGCAGTCGTCTTTCCCCCATCAGCATGTCGGGACTGCGCAGGAAGTGATTCTCGACCGGTTTCTCTCCGTCAGCTTCATTGCCGCACTGCCGGCGCATGAAAAGGCGAACGTCGCGAGCCGGTTGCGTGCATTGATCGCGTCGCATCCGGCGCTGCGCGAACGGGATGCGATTTCCTTTCCCTACCGGACCGAGGCCTATCTGTTCACGCGCCTGGAAGACGGTGCCGGCAGACGTTGACGGAATCGGGTTCCCGGTGAAGCCATGCGTCGAGTGTCCGCAGGCAGGCGATTCGGCAACGTGCCAGGGGTCGATCCCGATTCGCCGGCGGTTCTGCGGAATTCATGCGACAGCGGCGGCATGCCGGCGCAAGGCTCCGACCGCGGACCCGCGTCCGTGCCGTGAACGCGGCCCCGACCCGGGCCATGCTAGGTTCGGACATTCCATCTTGGATCGAGACCATCGGAGATCGCGATGACCGCCTCGTTGATACCGCTGCCCGCTTACCGCTCCTTCGAGCCGGAGGAGATGTTGGAGCGGGCGACCTCGTTCCGGGAGGAGCTCGCGCGGAGGCGAACCGTCCGCGATTTCTCGGACCGGCCGGTTGACCTGCGGATCATCGAGCAGTGCCTGCTTGCGGCAGGCACCGCGCCGAGCGGCGCGAACCTGCAGCCGTGGCGGTTCGTGGTGATCACGTCGCCCGAGTTCAAGCACAGGATACGCGAGGGGGCGGAGGCCGAAGAGCGCGAGTTCTACGCGCGGCGCGCGCCGCAGGAATGGAAGGACGCGCTCGCGCCGCTGGGCACGGAGCGCACAAGTCCTTTCTCGACGAGGCTCCGGTGCTGATCGCGATCTTCGAGCGCAAGCACTCGCACCTGCCCGATGGCCGTCGGGTGACGAGCTACTATGTCACGCAATCCGTCGGCATCGCCACCGGCATGTTGATCGCCGCGGTGCACCATGCGGGTCTGGTATCGCTGACCCATACGCCGAGTCCGATGGGTTTCCTGAACCAGGTCTGCGGTCTCGACAGCGATTACCGGCCCTTCCTGCTTCTGGTCGCAGGCCATCCGGCGGCGGAC
>CAVOXS010000024.1:0-54536 GCA_963700415.1 uncultured beta proteobacterium | reverse complement strand
TCCCAGCAGCTCGAGCACCATTACGACGCGCCGGGACTCTGGACCGCGGCGATGGCCGAGCACCGCGCGGTGCTGAAGGCGATCGCCGAGCACGATGTCGCGGGCGCGCGCGCCGCGATGCAGCGCCACCTGAACAAGGCGTACAAGCGGTTCAACAAGGGCTGGAACACGTTGCATTGAGATTCCGGCGATCCGGCAGGCGGCGGCGTGATCGGGCCGCGCGCCGGACGCCGCCGTCAAGAGGAGCAAACGCAATGCTGGCTTGCCGCATTCACGCCAAGGACGATCTGCGGATCGACGCGATCGATACGCCCGAGGTCGGACCGGGCCAGGTGCTGCTGCGGCTGGGCGCCGGCGGCATCTGCGGCTCGGACATCCACTATTACTACGAGGGCCGGAACGGCAGCTTCATCGTCCGCGAGCCGCTGATTCCCGGGACACGAGGCCTCGGCCACCGTC
Organism: uncultured beta proteobacterium; assembly: GCA_963700415.1. GTDB lineage: Bacteria > Pseudomonadota > Gammaproteobacteria > Burkholderiales > Casimicrobiaceae > CAIWHR01. The sequence goes on along the minus strand of CAVOXS010000024.1, from coordinate 54,077 downwards.
GCCGCGATCGGCCCGGGCGTCACCCGGGTCAAGGTCGGGAGACAAGGTCGCGGTGAGCCCGTCGCATGCCTGCGGCCGGTGCGAAGGTTGCCGCGAGGGACGCGAGCAGCTTTGCCGGAACATGCGCTTTCTCGGCAGCGCCAGCCTCTACCCGCACGTGCAGGGCATGTTCAGCGAGTTTTTCGTGCTGGGCGAGCGGCAGTGCTATCCGGTCGCGGGCGACGTGACCCTCGGGGAACTCGCGTTCGCGGAGCCGCTGGCCGTCGCGCTGCATGCCGTGCATCGCGGCACCGATCTCATCGGCAAGTCGGTGCTGATCACCGGCGCCGGCACCATCGGCTGCCTGACGGTGATCGCCGCGCGTCTCGCCGGGGCAAGGTCCGTGACGGTCTCGGACATCCTCGACCGGCCGCTCGCGCAGGCGCGTGAAGTCGGCGCCGACCGGACGCTGCGCGCCGACCGCGAGGCCGACGCGCTGGCGACGCCGCAATTCGACGTCTGCTTCGAGGTGTCGGGCAGCTTCCCGGCGCTGAAATCCTGCGTGGCGGCCGCGAAACGCGGCGGCACGATCGTCCAGGTCGGCACGCTGCCGCACGAGCCGCTGCCGTTCGTCGTCAACGAGCTGATGGCGAAGGAGCTCGACCTGAAGGGCGCGTTCCGCTGGGGCATCGAGTTCGACTGGGCGGTCGACTATCTGTCGTCGCGCCGCGTCGACGTGCGGCCGTTGCTCTCCGGCCAGTTTCCGCTGCAGGATGCGGTCAAGGCGTTCGCGCTGGCCAGGGACAAGACGCAGAGCACGAAGGTGCAGGTCGTGGCGTGAGCAGCGAGGCCCGAAAGGCGCGACCCGTCGCGCATCGAGACAGCGAGGTCGACCCGCAGGTTCTTTGCGTCGCGTGGCAGTTCAGACAGACCCGGGTAATGCTAACCTTGAGTGATCCGCAGGCCTTCGCCTGCATCGTTCAACGACACAAAGGAGGAATCATGCGTTTGCTTTCGAAGGGGATCTTGCTGGCGGTTGCGTCCGCCGCCGTCGTCGCCGGCGGCCCGGCCGCCGCGCAGCAGAAGCTGAAGTGGGCGCACGTCTACGAGACGAGCGAGCCGTACCACACGCAGTCGGTGTGGGCCGCCGAGGAAATCAAGAAGCGCACCAACGGCAAGTTCGACATCCAGGTCTTCCCGGCGAGCTCGCTCGGCAAGGAGACCGACATCAACCAGGGCCTGGCGCTCGGCACCGTCGACATGATCATCAGCGGTCCGTCGTTCGCGGCGCGCAGCTACCCGCGCATCGGCATCGCCTACTACCCGTTCATCTTCCGCGACGCCGACCACCTGATCGCGTACTCCAAGAGCCCGGTGTTCGCGGAGATGGTCGACGGCTTCCGCCAGAAGACGGGCATCCAGATCACCGCCTACACCTATTACGGCGCGCGGCACACGACGTCGAACCGGCCGTTCACCGACTGCGCGGGGATGAAGAACCTGAAGATCCGCGTGCCCGACGTCCCGGCCTACATGGCGACGCCGAAGGCCTGCGGCGCGAATCCGACGCCGATCGCGTTCGCCGAGGTGTACCTCGCGCTGCAGAACGGCACCGTCGAGGCGCAGGAGAATCCGCTGACCACGATCGAGGCGAAGAAGTTCTACGAGGTGCAGAAGGCGATCATGCTGACCGGCCACATCGTCGACGGCCTGACCACGCAGATCGCGCCGCATGTCTGGAACAAGCTGAACGACGCCGAGAAGAAGATCTTCACCGACGTGACGCGCGAGGCCGCCGACCGCGCCACGGCGCAGATCAAGAAGCGCGAGGGCGAGCTCGTCGACGAGTTCAAGAAGAAGGGCCTGCAGGTCGTCACCGTCAACCGGCAGAGCTTCGTCGATGCCGTGCTGAAGAACTCGACGCCGGAGTCGATGGGCTACGAGCGCAAGGACTACGACCGGATCGTCGCGATCAAGTGACGCCCGGCTGACGCGCCGCGCCGTCCGATGAGTGCCGTCGCCGAAGAGCACGTCCTCGATGCCGAGGGGCATTTCCACTCGACCGACGAGCCGGTCGACCTGTCCGGTTACGGCTGGGAAGACTGGCTCACCCTCGGTTTCTTCTGGCTGCTCGCGCTCGACGTGTTCTACCAGTTCTTCACCCGCTACGTGCTGGCGGATTCGGCGGCGTGGACCGAGGAGATCGCGCGCTACCTGCTCGTCGTCGTCTGCTTCGTCGGCGCGTCGATGGGCGTGCGCAGGAACACGCACATCCACGTGGAGTTCCTCTACCACTGGCTGCCCGCGCCGGCGGGGCGGGCGCTGTCGACGTTCGTCGACGTCGTGCGGACGCTCTTCCTCGGCTACGCGACGTGGCTCGCGTTCGAGCTGGTGCCGCAGATGCAGAACCTGCAAGATGACGGTCGTCGATTTTCCGATGAGCTACGTCTACGGTTTCGTCGCCTTCGGCTTCGCGATGATGACGTTCCGCTCGGTGCAGGTCGCGCTGCGCCACTGGCGGCAGGGGTGGAGCGTGCTCGAGCGCCCGGGCGAACAGGAGGCCTGAATTGAACAGTCCGATGCGCGCGCACGAACCGTTCGCCTGACCGCGGGCAGGCGCCGACATGAACAGCCTGCTCCTGGGAGGTTTCGTCGCCATGATGGCGACCGGCCTGCCGATCGCGATCGCGATGTGCATCGCGTCGCTGCTCTACATCTGGACCTCCGGGACGATTCCGCCGCTGACGGTGGTCCACCGGATGGTCGGCGGCGTGGACAGCTTTCCGCTGCTCGCCGTGCCGTTCTTCATCTACGCCGGCAACCTGATGAACTCGGCCGGAATCACGAACCGGATCTACAACTTCGCGCTGGCGCTGGTGGGTTGGCTGAAGGGCGGCCTCGGGCACGTGAACGTCATCGGCAGCGTGGTCTTCTCCGGGATGTCGGGCACCGCCATCGCCGACGCCGGGGGGCTGGGCACGATCGAGATCAAGGCGATGCAGGACCACGGCTACCCGACCGAATTCGCGGTGGGCATCACCGCGGCGTCGGCCACGCTCGGGCCGATCATCCCGCCGTCGCTGCCGATGGTGATCTACGGCGTGCAGGCCAACGCGTCCATCGGCAAGCTCTTCGCGGGCGGGCTTCATTCCGGGCGCGATCATGGCGCTCTTCATGATGGTGATGGTCGGTTACTACGCGCACGTCCGCAAGTACGGCGCGGACATCGCGTTCTCCTGGGGGCGCATGGGCAAGGCGTTCCTCGAGCTCGGCGCGATCGCGGTCATCTCCGTCGTCCTGTTCTATCTGTGGTCGCAGGAGCGCGAATCGCTCGGCGGCTTCGTCCGTTTCGGCCTGCCGCTCATCGCCGCGATGCTCGCCGACAAGCTGTTCCGGTTCGAGGCGTTCATGGCGCTCCTGACCCCCGTGATCCTGATCGGCGGCATGGCTTCCGGACTGTTCACGCCGACCGAGGCGGCCGTTGCCGCGTCGGCGTGGGCGCTGTTCCTCGGCTTCGTCTGGTACCGGACGATGTCGTTCCGCATGCTGGTCAAGATCTCGATGGAAACGATCGAGACCACGGCGATCGTGCTGTTCATCGTCGCCAGCGCCTCCATATTCGCGTGGGTGCTGACGACCACGCAGGTCACCGAGGCGATCGCGGGCTGGGTGCTGTCGATCTCCGACTCGCCGTACGTCTTCCTGCTGCTCGCCAACCTCTTCCTGCTGTTCGTCGGCTGCTTCATGGAGACGATCGCGGCGATCACGATCCTGGTGCCCGTGTTCATGCCGATCATCGCCAAGCTCGGGATCGATCCCGTCCATTTCGGCCTGGTCCTGGTGCTGAACCTCATGATCGGGCTGTTGACGCCGCCGGTCGGCATGGTGCTGTTCGTCCTGCAGAAGGTCTCCAAGCTGTCGTTCGAGCAGACGGTGCGGGCTGTGGTGCCGTGGCTCTGGCCGCTGCTCGCGACGCTGGCGCTCATCACCTACGTTCCGCAGCTGGTGCTGTGGCTTCCGGACCTGCTGTACGCGAAGTAGCCGATGGGCACGCATCGAGCGCGTCGAAATCCTGCAGGTCGACCTCGTGCCGACGGTCGTGCGCACCGATGCGATCCAGTCATTCGTCGCGCAGGAGACGCCGATCGTCCGGATCCGCTGCGCCGACGGCGCGGAGGGCACCGGCTACGCGTACACGATCGGCACCGGCGGCTCGTCCGTCGTGGCGCTGCTTCGCGATCATCTTGCGCCGAAGCTCGTCGGCCGCGATCCCGATTGCATCGAGGCGATCTGGAAGGATCTCTTCTTCCACACGCACGCGACGGCCGTCGGCGCGATCACGAGCCTCGCGCTGGCGGCGATCGACACGGCGTTGTGGGACCTCCGCTGCAAGCGCGCCGGGCTGCCGCTGTGGAAGACGGCCGGCGGCGCGCAGCCGCAGGTTCCCGTCTACACGACCGAGGGCGGGTGGCTCCACCTGCCGGTGGATGCCCTGGTCGCGCAGACGATCGAGGCCAAGGCGCAGGGCTTTCGCGGCGCGAAGCTCAAGGTCGGCAAGCCGCATCTGTCCGAGGACGTTGCCCGGCTGGCGGCGGTGCGCGAGGCGGTCGGCGGCGCGTTCGAGATCATGGTCGACGCCAACCAGTGCTTCAGCGTGTCCGAAGCGATCCGCCGCGCGCGGGCGTTCGAGCCGTTCGGTCTCGCGTGGCTCGAGGAGCCGCTGCCGGCGGAGGACCTCGGTGGCCACGTGGAGCTGGCCGCGCACACCGCCATTCCGATCGCGGTCGGCGAATCGCTGTACCACCCGGCGCACTTCAGGGAGTACCTCGCGCGACGCGGCTGTTCGATCGTGCAGGTCGACTGCGCCCGGATCGGCGGCATCACGCCCTGGCTCAAGGTCGCGCATCTTGCCGAAACTTTCAACGCTGCCGTCTGCCCGCACTTCCTGATGGAGCTGCACGTGTCGCTGACGGCGGCCGCGCCGAACGCGGCCTGGGTCGAGTACATTCCGCAGCTCGACGACATCACGACATCGCGGCTCGCGCATCGCCGACGGTCACGCCGTTGCCCCGTCCGCGCCGGGCCTCGGCATCGACTGGGACTCCGCCGCGATCGACGCCCGCGCGGTCGCCCGCGCCCGCGTCCCTCATTGAAGGACCTTCCGCCATGCTCACCCGCACCTCGCTGACGATCCGCCTGCACCCGAACGACGATGTCGTGATCGCGCGCACGCAGCTCGTCGGCGGCACGCTGCATCGCCGACGAGAACGTGACCGTCGCGGGGCTCGTCCCGCCGGGGCACAAGGTGGCGACCCGCGCGATCCGCGCCGGCGAGCCGGTCAAGCGCTACAACCAGATCATCGGCTTCGCCTCGCGCGACATCGCGCCGGGCGAGCACGTCCACCTCAACAATCTGGCGATGGGCGCCTTCGATCGCGACTACGCGTTCGGCGCCGACGTGAAGCCGACGCAGCTACATCGACCCGCCGGCGACGTTCATGGGCATCGTGCGCGCGGACGGCCCCAACGCGGGCCGCGTCGCGACGCGCAACTACGTCGGCATCCTGTCGACGGTCAACTGCTCGGCGACCGTGGTGCGCGGCATCGCCGACGCATTTCGCGCGCGAGCGCTCGCGGCGTTCCCGAACGTCGACGGCGTCGTCGCGCTGACGCACGGCTCCGGCTGCGGGATGGATTCGCACGGTGACGGCATGCAGATGCTTGCGCCGCACGCTCGGCGGCTACGCCCGGCACGCGAACTTCGCCGGCGTGCTCGTCGTCGGGCTCGGCTGCGAATCGAACCAGATCAGCGCGCTGCTCGGCGCGCAGCAGCTCCAGGAGGGCCCGCTGCTGCGCACGTTCAGCATCCAGGACACCGGCGGCACGGCGAAGACCATCGCGCACGGCGTGGACATCGTCCGCGAGATGCTGCCGCATGCGAACGTCGTCGACGCGGCAGCCGGTGCCGGCATCGCACCTCATCGTCGGCCTCCAGTGCGGCGGCTCCGACGGCTACTCCGGCATCACCGCCAATCCTGCGCTCGGCGCGGCGGTCGATCTGCTGGTGCGCCACGGCGGCACCGCGATCCTGTCCGAGACGCCCGAGATCTACGGCGCCGAGCATCTGCTCACGCGCCGCGCGGTGTCCCGCGCGGTCGGCGAGAAGCTCGTCGCGCGGATCCGGTGGTGGGAAGACTACACGGCGCGCGAGAAGGGGGAGATGAACAACAACCCGTCCCCGGGGAACAAGGCGGGCGGGCTGACGACGATTCTCGAGAAGTCGCTCGGTGCCGTCGCCAAGGGCGGGACCACGAACCTCGTCGACGTCTACGAGTATGCCGAACCGGTGACGGCGAAGGGCTTCGTCTACATGGACACGCCGGGTTACGACCCGGTGTCCGCGACCGGACAGGTGGCCGGCGGCGCGAACATGATCGTGTTCACGACCGGACGCGGTTCCGCCTACGGCTGCGCGCCGTCGCCGTCGCTGAAGCTGTCGACCAACACCGCGCTGTGGACGAAGCAGGAAGAGGACATCGACCTCAATTGCGGCGAGATCGCCGACGGCACGGCGAGCGTCGACGAGATCGGCGGGAGACTCTTCCGGATGATGCTGGAAACGGCGTCGGGCGCGAAGAGCAAGAGCGAACAGCACGGCTACGGGCAGAGCGAATTCGTGCCGTGGTATCTTGGCGCGGTGATGTGACGGGGTTTGGTTGACATGCCCCGGGGGGAGCCCTTACGCTGGCGAGTCGCGCTCTCGTCTGTGAGAGTGGCGAAGACGCCGCTGCATTTGGCACGACTACAAAGGAGGAGTTCGATGAAGACGATTGGCAAGTTGGGCCTCGCGCTGTTCGCGGCGATGGCGTTCGTGATGTCGGGTCAGGCGCTGGCGCAGGAAACGCTCGACCGTCTGGTGGGTCAAGGGCTTCTACAAGTCCGAGGACGACGCGCTGTTCGCGGCGATCAAGAAGTTCGAGGACGAAGACCGGCGTCAAGGTCGAGCTGTCGCAGTACCCGGTGCAGGACATGATCCCGAAAACGGTGGCCGCGCTCGACGCCGGCACGCCGCCGGACGTCGCGTACGCCGACGTGTACGACTTCCAGGTCACCGGCAAGTGGGCCTACGACGGCAAGCTCGAGGACCTCTCGAGCGTCATCGCGCCGATGAAGGACCAGTTCCTCAAGAACACCGCTCGAGACGACCTACCTCTACAACGACAAGACGAAGAAGAAGGCGTACTACGCGTTCCCGCTGAAGCAGCAGACGATGCACATCCAGTACTGGAAGGACATGCTGGCCGACGCGGGCTTCAAGGAGTCCGACATCCCGACGTCCTGGAAGGCGTACTGGGACTTCTGGTGCGACAAGGTGCAGCCGGCGCATCGCACCAAGACCGGCAAGCGCACCTACGCGATCGGCGCGCCGATGGGCGTGGACTCCAGCGACTCGTTCTACTCGTTCCTGACCTTCGTCGACGCGTACAACGTCAAGCTGGTCGACGACGACGGCAAGCTCCTGGTCGACGATCCCAAGGTCAAGGCCGGCCTCGTCGGCGCGCTGAACGACTACACGAGCGTCCGCACCCGCGGCTGCACGCCGCCGTCGTCGACGGCGTGGAAGGATCCCGACAACAACGTCGCGTTCCACAACAAGACGATCCTGATGACGCACAACGCGACGATCTCGATCGCCGCCAAGTGGCTCGACGACGCGAACAACGCCGACGCTGACGGCCGAGCAGCGCGCCACCGCGAAGAAGAACTACGACGAGAACTGATCGCGACCGCCGGCTTTCCGAACAAGCCCGACGGCTCGCCGATGATCTACCGCGCGGCGGTCAAGACCGGCGTGATCTTCGAGGGCGCCAAGAACAAGAAGCGGGCGAAGGAGTTCGTCGCGTTCCTGCTGCAGGACGAGAACCTGCAGCCCTACGTCGAGGGCTCGCTGGGCCGCTGGTATCCGGTGACCAAGTCCGGGACCGAGAGCGCGTTCTGGCTGGCCGACCCGCACCGCAAGGCCGTGCACGACCAGTTCAGCGCCGGCACGACCAACTTCGAGTTCACCAAGAACTACAAGTTCACGATCCTCAACAACGAGAACGTCTGGGCGAAGGCGATGAGCCGCGTGGTCAACGAAGGCTGGACTCCCGAGAAGGCCGTCGACGAAATGATCGCCCGCATCAAGCAGGTCGCCGGCTGAGCCCGCGGGCGAGCGCTACGCCCGCCGCGGCGACGAAGGCCGCCCTCTCCCGGCCGGGAGAGGGCGGGTGTGCATAGCGCGTGCCCTGCGGCATCGCGCTCCGGTCGGAGGATGCCCCGCACGTGTCGACGATCGCTCTCTCCCCAGCGCAACCGGCGCCCCCGGGCCGCCGAAAAGGGCATGTCTTCGTGGCAGAAGTGGGGGCTGATCCTCATCGCGCCGTACGCGGTGGTCTTCGTCGTCTTTGTGCTCTACCCGGTCGGCTACGGCCTCTGGCTCGCCCGCCACCCGGCCAGCTACGTCAAGCTGGTCGACGATCCGATCTTCGCGCGGTCCATCATCAACACGGTGGTGTTCGTGGTCGTCGCCATCAATCTCAAGATGGCCGTCGCGCTCGCGCTGTCCGGCTTCTTCGTCACGGCCCGCGCTGGATCAAGTGGCTGTCGCTGCTGTTCATCCTGCCCTGGGCGGTGCCGTCGATCCCGACGATCCTGTCGTTCCGGTTCATGCTCAACCCGGAGTGGGGGATCATCAATTCGGAGATCTTCCGGTTGACCGGCGCCGACGGTCCGAACTGGCTCAACGACCCCACGCTGGCGCTCTTCATCGCGATGCTCGTCCACATCTGGAAGTCGCTGCCGTTCTGGACGCTGATCCTCATCGCCGGGCGGCTCGCGATTCCGGCGGAGCACTACGAAGCGGCTTCCGTCGACGGGGCGTCGAGCTGGCAGAAATTCCGCTTCATCACCTGGCCGTCGATGCGCACGCTCTATCTGACCTGCACGATCCTGTCGATGATCTGGACGATGGGCGACTTCAACAGCGTCTACCTCCTCACCGGCGGCGGGCCCGGCCGATCTGACCCACGTGCTGGCCACGCTCGGCATCCGCTACCTTCGGCTCGACCAGGTGGACCTGTCGATGGCGACGATCGTCGTCGCGCTGCCGCCGATCCTGCCGCTGGTCTACTTCATGATGAAACGGCTGTCGAAATGAACCGCCGAAGCCGCTGCCCTCGCCTCCCCCCGAGGGGGCGGCGGCCTCCCTTGGGGCGGCCCGGCGGGAGGCCGCATGAACCCCCGAAGCTCGCTGCGCTCGCCTCCCCCCGGGGGCGGCGGCCTCCCTTGGGGCGGCCCGGCGGGAGGCCGCATGAACCCCCGAAGCTCGCTGCGCTCGCCTCCCCCCGAGGGGGCGGCCCGGCCGAAGGCCTTGTTGAGGACCCGGCGATGAAATGGCGCAACGTCGCGACGGAAGCCAAGCTGCTGCTGGTCGGCATTCCGCTGCTGATCTGGACGGTGCTGCCCATCTACCACCTCGTGCTGTTCGCGATCTCGCCGAGGGACCAGGCGACGTCGGGCAAGCTCTGGCCCGACCATCCGACGTTGCACAATTTCGTGGTCGTGTTCTGGGAGGAGCACTACTACCTCAACCACTTCTGGCTGCAGCTCTGGAATTCGCTGTTCATCGCCGTCACCACCGGCGTGCTGACCCTGGTGGTCGCCACCGGCGCGGCATTCGCGATCAGCCGGCTGAAGGTGCGCGGCGGCCGGACGGTGATGAACCTCGCGCTGTTCACCTACTTCATCCCGGCGGCGTTCCTGGCCGTGCCGATGTACAAGACGATGGGCGTCTACGGGCTGCTCAACACGCAGTGGGCGCTGATCCTCGCGATGACGACCATCGCGTCGCCGTATTCGATCTGGGTGCTGAAGCAGGCGTCCGACAAGCTGCCGCTGGAACTCGACGAGGCCGCGAACATGGACGGCGCGTCGCCGCTGCAGCTGTTCCGCCTCGTCTACCTGCCGCTGATGACGCCGTCGCTGGTCGCCGATCGGCACCTATTCGCTGCTGCTGGCCTGGAACGAGTACCTGTACGCGTTCCTGCTGCTGTCGAACGACACGGACATCACGCTCGGCGTCGCGCTCGGCAATTTTCTCGCCGCCGACGACTCGCCGTGGGAGCTGCTGATGACGACCGGCCTCATCTACGCGATGCCGCCGGCGGCGATCTACTACGCGTTCAAGCGCTACATGGTCGGCGGCCTGACCGCCGGCGCCGTGAAGAGCTGACGAGCTCCGAGGTAACGGCATGGCCACCGTAACGTTCAGCAACGTCGAGAAGTCCTTTGGCAGCACCCGGGTGATCCGCGGGCTCGGATTCGACATCAAGGAAGGCGAGTTCATGGTGCTGGTCGGGCCGTCGGGCTGCGGCAAGTCGACGCTGCTGCGGATGCTCGCCGGCCTCGAGGAGATCACCGGCGGCACGATCGCGATCGACGACAAGGTGGTCAACGACGTCGAGTCCAAGGACCGCGACATCGCGATGGTGTTCCAGAGCTACGCGCTGTACCCGCACATGACCGTCGGCGAGAACATGGCGTTCAGCCTGAAGCTGCGCAAGGCCGACCGCAAGGTGATCGACGAACGCGTCGCCAAGGCGTCGAAGATCCTGAACCTCGACCCGTACCTGAACCGGTACCCGCGCGAGCTCTCCGGCGGCCAGCGGCAGCGCGTGGCGATGGGGCGCGCGATCGTGCGCGATCCGAAGGTGTTCCTGTTCGACGAGCCGCTGTCGAACCTCGACGCCAAGCTGCGTGTGGCGATGCGCGCCGAGATCAAGGCGCTGCACCAGCGGCTCAAGACGACCACCGTCTACGTCACGCACGACCAGGTCGAGGCGATGACGATGGCCGATCGCATCGTCGTGATGCACGACGGGCGCATCGAGCAGATCGGCACGCCGCTCGAGCTCTACGACCGGCCGTGCAACCTGTTCGTCGCCGAGTTCATCGGCTCGCCGGCGATGAACGTGGTCGACGGCGTGCTTGCGCCGCTCGGGCGATGTTGCCTTCGTCGAGGCCGACGGCGGCGTGCGCTGGCCGCTTGCCCGCGGGCCGGGTGCCGAAGGCCAGGCGGTCGCCTACGGCATTCGCCCCGAGCACCTGACGCTCGCCGACGGCGGCGACGGCGTGCCGGGCGAAGTGGTTGTCGTCGAACCGACCGGGGCCGAGACCGAGCTGCTGATCCAGGTTGGCGCGGCGCAGATCGTGCTGCGGACGCACGGCCGTCCGACCGTCCAGCCCGACCAGAAGATCGGGCTCGCCGTCGACCCGGCCAGCGTCCATCTGTTCGATCGGGCGACGGGCCAGCGGCTGACGGCCTGACCTCGTCGCGGCGCGCCACGAGCCACCCATCGCACTCTTCCGATTCTCAACTCTTTGCCTCCATGAATCGACCACTGCCATGAGCAAGAAGCCACCGAAATCGAAACGCCAACTCCGTTCCCAGGTCTGGTTCGGCCGTCACGATCGCGACGCGCTGGTCCACCGTTCGTGGATGAAGAACCAGGGCTTGCCGCACGACCTGTTCGACGGCCGGCCCGTGATCGGGATCTGCAACACCTGGTCCGAGGTCACGCCGTGCAACGCCCACTTCCGCGAGCTCGCCGAGCACATCAAGGCGGGCATCCTGGAAGCGGGCGGGTTTCCGCTCGAGTTTCCGGTGATGAGCCTCGGCGAGCCGGTGATGCGGCCGACGGCGATGCTCTACCGCAACCAGGTGGCGATGGATGTCGAGGAGTCGATCCGGGCCAACCCGTTCGACGGCGTCGTGCTGATGATGGGCTGCGACAAGACCACGCCTGCGCTGCTGATGGGCGCCGCTTCCTGCGACCTGCCGACGATCGGCATTTCCGGCGGCCCGATGCTCAACGGCAAGTTCCGCGGCGAGGACATCGGCTCCGGCACGCACGTCTGGAAATTCACCGCGATGCTGAAGACGGGCGAGATGCAGGAATCCGACATGGTCGAGGTCGAGTCGTGCATGTCGCGCTCGGCGGGGCACTGCATGACGATGGGCACCGCGTCGACGATGGCGTCGATGGTCGAATCGCTCGGGATGGCGTTGCCGACGAACGCGGCGATTCCGGCCGTGGATTCGAGGCGCAAGGTGCTGGCGCGATTCACCGGGCGGCGCATCGTCGAGATGGTGCACGAGGACCTGCGCATGTCGAAGATCGTCACCAAGGAGGCCTGCGAGAACGCGATCATGGTCAACGGCGCCATCGGCGGCTCGACCAACGCGGTCGTGCACCTGCTGGCGATCGCGGGACGGGTAGGCGTCAAGCTGTCGCTCGACGACTGGGACCGGCTCGGTCGCGACATGCCCTGCCTCGTCAACCTGATGCCGTCCGGCAAGTACCTGATGGAGGATTTCTACTATGCAGGCGGATTGCCGGTCGTGATCAAGGAGATCGGCGGGTCGCTGCACAAGAAGGCACTGACCGTCAACGGCAAGACGATCTGGGAAAACAGCAAGGATGCCGTCAACTACAACGCCGATGTCGTCACGCCGCTGGCCAAGCCCTTCAAGAAGCTGGGCGGCATCGCGGTGCTGCGCGGCAACCTGGCCCCGAAGGGCGCCGTGCTGAAGCCCTCGGCCGCGACCCCGAAGCTGATGAAGCACAAGGGCCGCGCCGTCGTGTTCGAGGACATCGACGACATGCACAAGCGCATCGACGACCCGAAGCTCGACGTCGATCCGTCGTGCGTGCTGGTGCTGAAGAACTGCGGGCCGAAGGGCTATCCCGGATTTCCCGAGGTCGGCAATTTCGCGCTGCCGGCGAAGATCTTGAAGCAGGGCGTCACCGACATGGTGCGCATTTCCGACGCGCGAATGTCCGGCACCGCGTATGGCACTGTCGTGCTGCACACTTCACCCGAGGCCGCCGCCGGCGGGCCGCTGGCACTGGTGCAGAACGGCGACGTGATCGAACTCGACGTCGCGAAGCGCCGGCTCCACCTGCACGTCTCCGACGACGAGCTCGCGCGCCGGCGCGCGAAGTGGAAGGCGCCGAAGCCGCATACCGATCGTGGGTGGGTGAAGCTCTACTGCGACACCGTGATGCAGGCGGACGAGGGCGTGGATCTCGACTTCCTGGTCGGCAAGTCCGGCGCGAAGGTGGGACGGCCGAGCCATTAGCACGCGGCGACAGTCGACAGTGGCCGGGAGCGGGACGGCGACACAGGCAACGGGGCGCTTCGCGCATCTGCTGATGGGATTGGCACGGAGGACAACGCTGCTGTTTGCAGCCTGCCTCGTCGCGGCCGCACCGTCGGCGGCGCAGGCTGCGGGGTTGCCGACCCGCGGCGAGTTGCTGTATTCGACGCATTGCATCGCCTGCCACTCCCGGGAGATCCACTGGCGGCAGAAGAAGCTCGCGACCGATTGGGCGAGCCTCGAGGCGCAGGTCCGGCGCTGGGCCCGCAACGCGGGGCTCGGGTGGAGCAACGAAGAGATCGCCGACGTGACCCGCTATCTCAACGCCGTCCACTACCGCTACGCAGTCCCGTCCGTAACTGGCTTCGAACGCGGCGACTTCCGGCGGAGCATCGCGCAGGCGCATTGACCCGTAACCTGCAATACGGCCGGCGTCGCTGCTACTCGGTCGTGGCGATGCTGTGCCACCAGAGCCGGAAATGTTCGCACAGGCCGGCGTCGTTCAATTCGATGACCGCGATGCCGTCGAGCGCGAGGCGCGGCAGCGGGTCGCCCGGCTTGCGGGCAAGGGCGTTCGTCCCGGTCGACGCCGCCCAGATGCGGAACAGCTCCTCGGAGGTCACCTGGTACGTCACGTGCCAATGCGCGATGCCGCCGCGCGGGTTGCGCGCCAGGATCTCGTAGGTGAGCCGGATGTCGCTCTGCAGTTTCGTGCGCTGCCAGTAGGCGGCGATCGCGGCGTGCCCGCGCTGCTCGGCGAATGGCGTGTTGTGGTAAACGCCGTCCGGCGTGAACAACGAGACGAGCTTGTGCTCGTCGCTCTCTTCCCATGCGACCTTGTAGCGATTCATGAACTGGACGATGTCCATTGCCATTCCCCTTTCGGTCATCCCTTCGGCTCATTGGCAGCGCCTCGCGCTCGAACTGGCAGCCGAGTGGATTGTAGCTGCCAGCCAATGGCCGGGTTCGACCGAGGGCACGTCGGCGTGGTCCGCCCCGGCCTTCGGATTCGCGCCGTGGTTGATCTCGCGTGAACCCGGGAGACAGACCGCCTCCCGGTACCGACGACCGATACGGACCGGTCAGTCGGCCGCCGCGGCCTTCTGGCTCTGCCGTTCGATCGCCTGCAAAGCTTCGTCGAGGTAGCCCACCGTTCGCTCGATGTGGCCGAGTTTCTCGAGTCCGAACAGACCGATGCGGAATGTCCGGAAGTCGGCGCCCTCGTCGCACTGGAGCGGCACGCCCGCCGCCGTCTGCAGGCCGAGTCCGAGGAACGTCTTGCTGCTCTGCAGGCCGGGGTCATCGGTATAGCTCACGATCACGCAGGGGGCCCTGAACCCGGTGGCGGCAACGCTCGCGTAGCCGTGCCGCTCGAGCAGCGCCCGCACCGTCGTGCCGATCTTCTCCTGCTCGGCGCGCAGATTCGCGAAACCGCGCGCGCGGGTCTCCAGCATCGCGTCTCGCGTTCGCGCAAGCGCGTCGGTGGGCATCGTCGTGTGGTACAGATGCGCGCCGCCTTCGTAGGCCTCCATCACCTGCAGCCACTTCCTGAGGTCGGCAGCGTAGCTGGTGCTGGTGGTGCCTTCGATGCGTTCGCGGGCGAGCTCCGAGAGCATCACGAACGCGCAGCAGGGCGATCCGCTCCAACCCTTCTGCGGGGCGCTCACGAGCACGTCGACGCCGGTGGCTCTCATGTCGACCCACATGGCGCCCGAGGCGATGCAGTCCAGCACCAGAAGGCCGTCCACTTCATGCACGGCGTCGGCCAGTGCGCTCAGGTAATCGTCAGGCAGGATGATGCCGGCCGCGGTTTCAACGTGCGGTGCGAACACGACTGCCGGCCTCTCGGTGCGGATCGTCGACACGACCTCGGCGATGGGAGGCGGCGCAAACGGCTCACGCGCCCCGGGTCGCGCGCGGCGCGCCTTCAGCACCGTGCAGGACGACGGGATGCGTCCCATCTCGAAGATCTGGGACCAGCGAAAACTGAACCAACCGTTGCGAACCACGAGGCAGTGACGATCGGTGGCGAACTGTCGCGCCACCGCTTCCATGCCGAACGTGCCGCTGCCTGGCACGACGACGGCCGAGCGCGCGTCATAGGCCTCCTTGAGCACGCCGGAGACATCCCGCATCACATCCTGGAACCTTCGGGACATGTGATTCAGCGCGCGGTCGGTGTAGACGACCGAGAATTCGAGCAGACCGTCGGGATCGATGTTCGGAAGCAGACCGGGCATGTGGGACTCCCTGTGGGAAACGTTGCGGAACGCAGGGTGCCATCCGCTTGGCGGCGACCCCTCCGACAGATACCTCGGATTGTACCAATCGACGGTGGAAATGCACGGCAGGCACGACGGGATTGCCGGATTCGACGAGCTGATCGCGTTCTGCAACCGATTGACGGACCCCGGCGGGCGGTCTGCGGTGACGACTGGCGATTCGTGTGCGAATTCAAGCTGAGGGATCGCTTCGACGGCCACCACGTTGAGCCCGCGCACTTGGCGCAGCCCGCGCCGGAGCATCGGCGCCGAGGGTCGTCGAACATTGACAGTTTGCCGAGCCTGCCGGGATACTGCGGCGTCGTCCCGCAGTTCGCAGGTTGTGATGTAACCAATCAGGAGGAGCCATGAGCAACACGCGTAGAACCTATGGCCGCCGCGACGTGCTGAGGGCCGGGCTGGCGTCTCTCACCACTTCGGCGCTCGCGCTGACCCCGTTTTCGAAGGCGTGGGCGGCGTACCCGGAGCACAACATCAACGTCGTCGTGCCGACGCAGGCGGGCGGTGGTGCGGACCGGCTGGCGCGCGCCTTCGCCGAAGTGTGGCGCAAGCATCTGGGGGCGGCCTTCGAGTTCGACTTCTATCCGGTGGTTCCGGGCAGGTCGGCTACGAGCTCTTTACCGGGCGGCGGGACAAGGATGCCTACAACCTGCTGTTCGGCAACATGGGTCCCGAAATCCTCATGTACGTGCTGCAGAAGCCGAAGTACCGGTATCCGGAGGACTATTTCTACTTCTGCCGGCTCGACGTCGACGACAGCGCGCTCTATGTACGAGCGGAGAGTCCCTTCAAACGCATCGAAGACGTCGTGGCCGAGGCCAAGAAGCGCACCGTGACCGTGGCGACCAGCCGCCTGCCGCACCCGGCGTCGATCGGTGTGCTTGCGCTGGGTGACGCAACGGGCGCCAAGTTCAACCTGGTGCCCTACGGTGGCGGCAACCCGACGATGGTGGCGACGCTCAACGGCGAGGTCGACTGCGGAGTGCTGCCGGTGGCCGAGCCGATCAAGCTCGGCGACAAGGTGCGCGTGCTCGGCGTGTTCAACTCGGACAACGCGCTCGCCGACCGCACCGGAAACGCGCCTCCGATCAACAAGGTGTTCGGCACGAAGATTCCGGACCTGTACTCGTCCCGCGCCTGGGCGATCCACACGGAGGCCGCGGACAAGTATCCCGACCGCCTGGCTCGCCTGAACGAGTCGGCCAAGGCGGTGTTCGCCGATCCGTCGTTCAAGGACGTGTACTCCAAGACGGCGGGCGACTGGCGTCAGGCGAACTACGGCGACCGGGCCGCGTGCGAGCTCTACACACAGGGCATGGTCGAGCTCGCCAACCGGTATCGACCACTGCTGACCGCCAAGACGAAGAAGGGCTGAGCGATGGCCCGGGCATCGCCGGTCTTCGAGGCCTCGATGCGAGAGAAGACCACGGTCGGCGCCGATTGGGTGCTGCCGGCGCTGGCCGTCGCGTTCGCGATCTATTTCCTGATTTCGGTCGACGAACTCGCGTGGGAAGCGAAGGCCACCGGCGTGCTGGTCAGCGTTGCGCTGCTCGCGCTGATCTTCCTCCTGGCGCTGCGCGAGGCGATACAACTCGCGCGCGGCGGGGCGCGCATCTCGTTCGCCGTGCTGATCGGCAAGAGGATCGTGGCCTGGGAGAGGGTGGCGATCCTCCTGCTGTGCGCCGTATTCATCGCGCTCATTCCCTGGCTGGGCCTGACGCTGGGTCTCTTTCTGCTGAGCGGCGCGCTCATGTTCGCGTTGCGCGCGGGATCGTGGCGAAGATCGTGCTGGCTTCCGGAACCATCTCGGTGACCGCCTATCTGCTCTTCATCGTGCTGCTGAACTCCCGGCTGCCCCGGGGGCCGATCGAGCGCCTGCTCGCGGCGCTCTTCTAGCGCCTCCGATCCGGACGTCACGCGATGGGCTGGGACAGCGGCGTACTGCTCGACCTGATCGGCACCAATCTCGGGTACTGGTGGATCATCGTGCCGGCGGTGCTCCTCGGCGTTCTCGTCGGCGCGGTGCCGGGCTTCAGCGCGCAGAACACCCTCATCATCCTGCTTCCGGTGACGCTTGACGATGCCGGTCGACATGGCGCTGGTGTTCATGGTGTCGCTGTATTGCGCGACGCACCTCGGTGGCGGCATTCCCGCCATTCTCGTCAACATTCCCGGCACCGGCGGCGCCGCCGCGACGACACTCGACGGGTATCAGATGGCCAAGCAGGGACGCGCGCAGCAAGCGCTGGTCCTGTGTTTCACGGCCTCGGTGATTCGGCGGACTGGTGACCTCGCTGGCGACGCTGGCGCTGCTGCCCTGGCTCGCCCAGATCGGCTATGTGATGCGCAGCGTCGAGATGGTCGTCGTGATGCTGTTCGGCCTCACGCTGATCGCCGTGGTCGCGGCCGAGGACACCCTGAAGGGACTGATCGCCGGGATGTTCGGGTCTGCTGATCGGCGCAATCGGCACTGATCACATCTATTCGACGCCGCGCGCGACGTTCGGCTTCGTCGAGCTGCTCGACGGCGTCCCCCTGGTGCCGGCGCTGGTAGGCTTGTTCGCGATTTCCGAGGCGCTGGTGATGATCGAGTCCGAGACGATCGCACGCAAGCAGGAGGGCCCGCGCGTATCGAACTGGGCGGCGACGGTCGAGGGCCTGCGGCTGTCGCTCAAGGGGTGGTGGCAGATCATCTGGACGGGTTTCGTCGGCCTGGTGATCGGCGTCATTCCTGGCGCCGGCGCGAGCATCGCGGCGTTCGTCGCCTATCAGCAGTCGCGCATGTTCTCCAAGACGCCGGAGCTCTACGGCACCGGTCACCCGGAAGGCGTGCTCGCGCCGGAATCGGCCAACAACGGCGTCACCTCGGGCACGCTGGTGCCGCTGATGGCGATCGGCGTGCCGGGCGGCAGCACCGCCGCGGTGATGATGATCGTGCTGCAGTACCACGGCGTGGTGCTCGGGCCACGGCTGTTCGTCGAGAATCCGAAGCTCGCGTACGGCGTGTTCGTCGCGATGGTGATTGCCTATGTGTTCATGCTGTTCACCATCCTGCCGCTGGCGCGCTACATGGCGCGGGTGACGATCGTGCCCACGCGCATACTCGTGCCCATCATCGTCGCGTGCACGATCGTCGGAGCTTTCGCCGACCGGCAGTACGTTTTCGACATGGGCCTCGCGCTCGTGTTCGGCGTGATCGGCTACATCGCGCGCAAGACCGGGTTTCACGTCACGGCGATTCTCATCGGGGTCATCATCGGACCGCTGTTCGAGCAGTATCTGGTGCGCGCGCTGCGCATCTCGCAGGGCGATCTGTCGATCCTGTTTTCCTCGACGCTCGGCAACGTTCTGTGGGGAATGCTCGTGCTGTCGCTCGCGCTGCCCTACGCGCGCGGGCTGCTGCGCCGCTGGGCGTGGCCGGCGCAGGCGAGGAGCCGCCCGAGCCGGAGAGTGCTCCGTCGCTGCTTCCGGGTACACCGGGAGACCGGGCTCGCCAGCCGCGGCCGGGCCACGATCCGCGGAGATCGCTGCCGCGCCATGCGGAGCGGGACCCCTGCCGCAACCTGGAGTGCGGCATTCTCGCCCGCGGCTTTGCCGGCGGGCCGCAGCGTGCAGGTCAGGCGCGCAGGCGCGCGCAGGCGCTGGATGGCCTGCTGGAGCCGCTGCTTTTCCCCGTGCACCTTGACGGCGTACGCATTGCTCGCGTCGCCGGCGGCCCCGTTGTAGAGCTGCAACCCGGCGACCTCGGTGCCGCCCTGCCGGATGTATTCCTTCAGGATTTGCGCACCCAACCGGATGTTGTCGTACGGGTCGAGCACCGAGTCGACGTCGGCCGCCTCGAGCCGGTCCTTGTGGTAGGCCGGGATCACCTGCATCAGGCCCTGGGCTCCGGCGTTGCTTTCCGCGATCGGGTTGAACCGCGACTCCACCGCGATGACGGCGACGATGAGCAGCGGATCGAGCCCGACGCGCCGTCCCTCGCGGTACGCCGCGGCGATCAGCCCGCGGGTCGCCTCGCTGGAGATGCGATAGCGCTTGGCGATCAGCGTCGTCAGGGTGTCGATCTCGGGGCCCGAGTCGTGCGCGACCGGCGGCATGGCCGTGCCGGCCGCCGGAGCGCCGGTTGCCCCGGTGCGGGGATCGGCTGCAGGGGGTTGCGCATGGGTTGCCGCCATCAGGCGGTTGATCGGCAGCGCCGACGGGGCGACCAGCGCCGCGCACAGGGTCGCCAGAAGGGCCAGTATGACGGCGCGGCTTCGGCCGAGTTCGAGGTGCAGCTCGTGGCCGAAGGCCAACGGATGTGTTCCAAACAGTCCAGTCGTCATGGGATACCTCCTGACGGTTGTCCCGGGATGGCGGCAATGGCCGGCGCGGCGTTGACGGCCACGGGGCCAGGCTCCGGGGAGTTACCTTGCTGCGGTAACGGATCTATCTCCTCGTCTCCAATCCCCGGCGGGTGCCCCGAGGATCAGATTGAACGATTCCGTGAATGGACCCGGGAGGAGCGTCAGCGCCTGCCGGGATTGGTTGCTGCACTGCAGCAAACGGGGCGAAGTATACAGCGTCACGGCCGGCTGTCAAGCGAGCACCGGCCCGTCCGGGGCGCGGAGATGCTAACGCATTGTTTTTCCTGTGGAACGGCATTGGCGCGACCTCGATCCCGGGCTGGCCACCGGGATGCGGCTCGCCGCGCGCATGCGGTGCGCGGCCGTTCACCTGGACCGTCAAGCCCTCTTTCCCACGGCTGCGTACGACCAAGCCCGTTCCTGCGCAACCGGCGATCGCGCGGTTCACGCCGATGCCGTCGAAAGCCTCGAATGGCCACCCCGCGCCGACGCGGGTACGCCGCGCAACCGGGTCGACGGTGGCGCGCTCGCGCGCTACTCTTCCACGAAGCGCCCGCTTTCCGGGCGGAGAAGGAGGAAATCGTGGCCAAGGGAAGATGCCTTTGCGGTGCGCTGACCTACGACATGGAAGGGCCGTTCAGCGCCATGGTTCACTGCCACTGCTCGATGTGCCGCAAGCACCACGGCACGGGCTTTGCGACCTTCGTCGTGGGCCCGATCGCAGGCTTCCGCTGGAGCTCTGGCGAGGAACAGCTTCGGCCGCTATCAGTCATCGCCGAAGGGCGTTCGCACCTTCTGCAAGGCGTGCGGCTCCGCGGGGCCTGTGACCATGCCCGAGCTCGGCATCGCCGTGGCGCCCGCGGCGGGCCTCGAGGGCGAACTCGGCATCAAGCCCCAGAGCCACATTTTCGTCGGCTCCAAGGCGCCCTGGGACGCCATCACCGACGGCCTGCCGGAGTTCGACGCCTATCCGCCCGGCTTCGACGGCCAGGGTGTCGCCCGCCCGGTCGTCAGCCCGCGCGCCGGGATCACCGAGGGCAGTTGCCTGTGCGGTGAAATCGGCTACGAGTTCACCGGCGCACCGATGCGCATGATGAACTGCCATTGCAGCCGCTGCCGCCTCGGCCGCGCCGCGGCGCACGCGACGAATGTGTTCTGCAAGCTCGATCAGTTCCGCTGGGTGCGGGGCGCGTCGCTGGTGACCGAATACAAGGTGCACGACGCCCGGTTCCATACCGTGGCGTTCTGCTCGCAGTGTGGCGGGAAGGTGCCCAGGCCGTCCCCGGAACGGGGCGTCGTCGTCGTCCCGGCGGGGTCCCTCGACACGGATCCGGGCATGCGCGCGCAGGCGCACATCTTCGCCGCGGACAAGGCTCCATGGTTCGACATCACCGGGCCGCTGCCCCAGTTCCCGGGAATGCCGCCTGGATAGGAAGCGTCCGCGTGCGCGGAATGCAAACCGAGGCGAGGGGATCGCGCCTGGCGCGACGCGCGAAGCGCGACGCCGTCGGCCTGTCGATGCTCGACTTGATCTGCGGCGGCGGTGGTCGACGGTCCCGGAGCCGCCATGCCCTGCGGTCCGAGCCACCGGGTCGAGGGTCAGCAATCGGCCTGACCGCGGACACTCGCTACTGACCGCCGACGCCCGCCTCTTCGACCACGCCCGCCGCAACGTAGCGCATCGATGTCGGCGTCCGCGTAGCCGTGTTCGCGCAGCACCTCGCGCGTGTGCTCGCCCAGGACCGGCGCAGGTCGGTCGATCGCGGTCGGCGTTTCCGAAAAGTGGATCGGGCAGCCCAGCGCCTTCGTCGGGCCGGCCTGAGGGTGGACGAGGTCCACGACCATCCCGCGCGCGACCGTCTGCGGATGCGCCAGCGCTTCGCCGATCGAGTTGACCGGACCGACCGGCACACCTGCCGCATCGAAGCGCTCGATCCAGTCCGCGCGGGTCCGCGTCGTGAGCACGTCTCCCATCAACGCCGTCAGCACGGCAAGATTGGCCAGCCGCGCCGAGTTGGTCGCGAAGCGCGGATCGTCGCGCCACTCCGGATGTCCCAGCACGTCGGCGATCCGCTCCCAGTTCGACTGGTTCGCGCCGCCGATGTTGATCCAGCCGTCGCTGGCGCGAAACGCCTGATAGGGCGCGGTGAGCAGATGCGCCGATCCGCTCGGTCCCGGCGATTCGCCGGTTGCGAAGTGGATCGCCGCGTACCAGTACGTCTGCTGCAGCGCGGCCTCCAGCAGCGACGTGTCGACGATCTGGCCGCGGCCGGTCTTCAATTTGTGCGCGTACGCGGCGGCGACGCCGGCGGCCGCGAGGACGCCGGCGTTGATGTCGGCGACCGGATTGCCGTTCTTGACCGGAGGGCGCCCGGGCTCGCCGGTGACCGCCATCAATCCGGCGAACCCCTGCGCGATCAGGTCGAAGCCGCCTTTGCCCGCCAGCGGCCCGTCGAGCCCGTAGCCGGACACCGCGCAGTAGATGAGCCCGGGGTTGACCTCGGTCAGCACGTCGTAGCCCAGGCCCAGCTTCTCCAGCGTGCCGCGGCGGTAGTTCTCCGTGAGCACATCGGCATCGCGGACGAGTCGCAGCAGGATCTCGCGCCCCTGCGCAAGCTTGAGGTTGAGCGCGATGCCGCGCTTGTTGCGGTTCATCATCAGAAACGGCGCCGACACGCCGTTGACGCGCGGCTCGAGGTAGCCGCGCGAGTCGTCGCCGCCGGGCAGCTTCTCGACCTTGATCACGTCGGCGCCCATGTCGGCGAGCATCATCCCGCAGGTGGGGCCTGCCATGATCTGCGCGAGCTCGAGCACGCGCATGCCGGCGAGCGGGCCGGGGTGCGCGCGGGCCGGGGTCCCGGTGGTCATGAACCGCCCGCGGCGTCGCCCATCGATGCGCCAGGCTTGCGCGCGCGCCGGTCGGAACCTGCGTCATGCATCGCGCTCACCGGCCGACGAACTCCGGTTTGTTCTTCGCGACGAACGACCGGTAGCCGATCCGGAAATCCTCGGTGTCGAAGCACTCGAAGCACTCGTCGTGCTCGGCCTCGGTGATCGGCCGCGATTCGGCGAGCCGGCGGGCGAATCGCTTGTGCCAGCGCGCGACGAGCGGCGCGCCCGCGGCGATGCGCTGCGCGGTCGCCTGTGCTTCGGCGGCGACGTCGGCGTCGGGAACGACGCGGGTGACGAGCCGCTTCTCCTTTGCCTCGGCGGCGCCGAAAATCCGGCCTTCGAGCAGGATTTCGAGGGCGACGTCCGGACCGGCGAGGCGCACGAGCGGCGCCATCTCCGGGTAGGCCATGACGAGCCCCAGGTTCTTGATCGGCGCGCCGAAGCGGCTCGAATCACCGCAGATGCGCAGATCGCACAAGGCGGCGATCTCGAGGCCGCCGCCCACGCAGATACCGTGGATCTGCGCGACGAGCGGATGCCGGCAGGCGGCGAGCGAGCGCGCCGTCGCGTGCATGATGCGGCCGTAGGCGATTGCCTGCGCCTTGTTGGCGCGCTCGGTCGCGAACTCGGCGATGTCGTTGCCCGGCGAGAACGCGCGCTCGCCGGCGCCGCGCAGGATCACGCAGCGCAGTGCGTCGTCGGCAGACAGCGCGTCGATCGCGCTGCCCAGCGCCTGCCACATCGATCTGGTCAGCGCGTTCAGCTTTTCGGGGCGGTTCAGCACCACCGTGGCGATCGGCCCCGCGCGCGCGACTTGGATCAGCTCGGTCATGAACTGCCCCTTCAGCGGTAGAAGAGATTGACGAGGCCCATCCCCGTCACCGGTACGTAGGTGACCAGCAGCAGGACCGCGACCAGCGTGCCGATGAACCAGATGTTCACCCGCGACACCTCCCAGATCGACGCCTTGGCGATCGAGCTCGCGACCATCAGCACGCTCGCCACCGGCGGCGTCTGCTGGCCGATTCCGAGGTTGATCGTGACGATCAGGCCGAAGTGGACGGGATCGATGCCGATCGCCTTGACCAGCGGCATCACCACCGGCACGACGAGGATGATCGCCGCGGCCGAGTGCAGGAACATCCCGAGCAGCAGGAACAGCAGGTTGAGCAGTGCCAGCATCGCGTACCTGTTCTGTGTAAGCTCGGAGGCCGCGCGCGCGAGCTGCTGCGGCGCCTGCACTTCGGTGAGATACGTGCCGAGCAGCGCGGAGGTCGCGACGAGCAGCATGACGACCGCCGTCTGCACGCCGCCCTCGATCACCGCCAGCCGCAGGTGGGGCAGGTCGAGCTCGCGGTAGATGAGCAGCCCGACGAACGAGCGCGGCGACGACCGCCAGCGCCGCGCCCTCGGTCGCGGTGACCACGCCGCCGAAGATCCCGCCGAGGATGATGAGCGGCAGCAGGAACGCCCACAGCGCCTCGCGCGCGGTGCGAAAGACCCGCGCCAGCGAGAAGGCATCCTCGCGCGGCAGGTTGTAGCGGCGCGCCAGCCAGTAGGCGGTCGCCATCAGCCCCAACCCGCCGAGAACGCCCGGCACGATGCCGGCGACGAAGAGCTGGACGACCGAGGTCTCCGCCATCACCGCGTACAGGATCATCGGGATCGACGGCGGGATGATCACCGCCAGCGTGGCGGCCGACGACATCGCCGCGGCCGCGAGCGGCGCCGGGTATCCCTTCGACTTCATCGCCGGGATCAGGATCGAGCCGAGCGCGGCCACGTCGGCGACCGCCGAGCCGGAGATCTCGGCGAAGAACAGCGACGAGCCGATCGACACGTGGGCGAGTCCGCCGCGGATCCAGCCGAACAGCGCCGATGCGAACGCGATCAGCCGGCGCGAGATGCCCGACGCGTTCATGATCGCGCCGGCGAGGATGAACAGCGGGATGGCCAGCAGCGGAAAATTGGTCGCGCCGTTGTAGGTGACGAGCGCGAGATTCGGCAGGATGCCGGTGCCGTGGCTCGTCACCATCGCGACGAGCGCAACCACGCCGAGCGACACGGCGATCGGCACGTTGACGAGCACCAGTGCCAGCACGCAGCCGAACAGCAGCAGCAGCGTCGTCATCGCGGCAAGGTTTGGCGCTCGCATGTTCCCCCGAGCGTCGCTTCGCGCCGCCCCCGCAGGGAGCGGCGCCTTGGGGCGGCCCGGCGGCGCTCATTGCAGCGCCGCGCCGGATCCCGCGTCGATCGGGAGGCAGGGGGCGCTGTCATCGCGACGAAGTCGACGAGATACGTGAGCTCGGCGAAGATGATCAGCACCGCGGAGACCGGGATCACCGATTGCACGACGCTCATCGGCAGCCACGGCAGGCTCACCAGCGCATCGGTGTGCAGCACCGGCAGGATGGAGGCGCCGACCCAGCCGAGCAGCGCGAAGAACGCGATCACGACGAGCTGGGCCGCGATGTCGAACGCGCGCCGCGTGCGCCACGGCATGATCCCGACGAGCTCGGGGCAGCCGATGTGCGCGCGCCGGACCGACGCGAGCGCGGCGCCGTAGAACGTGAGCCAGGCGAGCAGCACCGACGCGACCTCGTCGTACCAGGCGAGGGCGCTGCCGAACGTGCGATACACGACGCCCAGCGTCACCTCGGCGGCCAGGATGGTGACCAGCGCGATCACGACCCACTCCAGCGCGCGGCCGTAGCCGGCGCGGAAGCGGGTGGTCGCGCCGAGCGGCACCGCGGACGGGGCGATGTCACGCCGGGTGCGCCACCGCTCACTTGCGCAGGGCGACGGCGCGGTCGATCACTTCCTTCGCGCCGGTGACTTCCTTGCCGAACTCCTCGTAGATGGACTTGCTCGCAGCGACGAACGCGTCCTTGTCGACCTCGTTGACCTGCATGCCGGCCTGCTTCAGCTTGCCGAGCAGCTCGGTCTCGGCCTTGGCCGCCGTCTCGTAGACGTACGCCTGCGTCTCCTTCGCCGTGTCCTCGAGCACCTTGCGCACGTCGGGCGGCAGCGTGTTCCAGTGGCGCGAGCCGACCGTGAGATACGCCGGCGTATACACGTGGTCCGACAGCGACAGGAACTTCTGCACTTCCTGCAGCTTCGCCGAGTAGATCTGCGTGAACGGGTTCTCCTGGCCGTCCATCACGCCGGTCTGCAGCGCGGTGAAGAGCTCGGAGAACTTCATCGGGCTCGGATTCGCGCCGTAGGCCTGGAACATCTTCAGCCGCCATTTGCCTTCGGGCACGCGCAGCTTGATGCCCTGGAGGTCGGCCGGCACCTTGATCGGCCGCTTGCTGTTGGTGATCTGGCGATAGCCGTTTTCCCACACGGCGAGAACCTTGAGACCTTTCTTCTCCGCTTCGGGCGCCAGCTTCGGCCAGAACACGTCCTTCTCGATCCGGCCCATGTGCGCGCGATCCTTGACCAGGTAGGGCATCTCGAACACGCCGAACAGATCGACCTCCGAGCTCATCACCGTCGACGGCAGCGCCATGTCGAGCGTGCCGAGCTTGAGCTTCTGCAGCATCTCCTTGTCGCCGCCGAGCTGGCTCGACCCGAACACGACGACCTTGGCCTTGCCGCCGAGCTTGGCGTTGGCGCGCTTGGCGAACTCCTCGGCCGAAGCCTGGAACAGCGAGCCCGGCTCGCCGACGTGGCCGAGCTTGATTTCGGCTTGCGCGCCGGCCTGCGCCACGGCGAGCAGCGTGGTCGCGCAGAAAAGCGCGGCGGCGCCGAGAGCGCGGGGCAGCGCGCGGCGGATTACGACACTGCGATCGGAGGTCATCGATCGTTCTCCTTGAAAGGTTCTCTCTGTCGAGCGGGGAATCGTGGGACGGGTCGCTGCGGGTCTCGATTGTACGCCGGGCCGCCGCGGGCTCACGCGGCGCGGGCGAGCTCCGATGCTGCGGTTTCCGCGAGATAGTCGAACGCCGCCTGCGCGCCGCCCTTCCGGTGCGGCACGCGGGCAAGCGCCAGTCCCATCTCGACGCCGGCGAGAGTGCCGCAGAGCATCAGGTCGTTGAAGTGGCCGAGGTGACCGATGCGAAATATCTTCCCGGAAACCTTGCCCAGGCCCTGGCCCAGCGACATGTCGAAGCGATCGAGGACGATCTTGCGGAAAGCATCGGCGTTGTGGCCCTCGGGCATCATGACGCCGGTCAGCGTGGAGCTGTACAGCGCGGGATCGGCGCAGAGAATTTCGAGATCCCACGCGTTGACCGCGCGCCGCGTGGCCTCGGCCAGCCGATCGTGGCGCGCGAACACCCGGTCGAGCCCTTCCGCGAACAGCATGTCGAGCGCGGCGGAGAGTCCGTAGAGCAGATTGGTCGCCGGCGTGTAGGGGAAGAAGCCGTTCGGGGCGAGCGCGAGCATCTCGCTCCAGTCCCAGTACGAGCGCGCCAGCTTCGCCGTCTTCGCCGCCGCGAGCGCCTTCGCGCTGATGGCGTTGAACGAAAGACCGGGCGGGAGCATCAATCCCTTCTGCGAGCCGGCGACCGTGACATCGACGCGCCACTCGTCGTGGCGATAATCGATCGAGGCCAGCGACGAGATCGTGTCGACCATGTAGAGCGCCGGATGGCGGGCGCGATCGATGGCGGCGCGCACATCGGGAATCCGGCTGGTGACGCCGGTGGACGTTTCGTTGTGCACGACGCACACGGCCTTGATCGCGTGCTCGCCATCCGCGGCGAGCCGCGCCTCGATCTCGTCCGCCGAAGCCCCATGGCGCCAGTCGCCGGGAAGGAACTCGACCGCAAGACCCAGCCGCTCGGCAAGCTTCTTCCACAGCGCCGCGAAGTGCCCGGTCTCGGCCATCAGCACGCGATCGCCGGGCGAGAGCGTATTGACGAGCGCGGCTTCCCACGCGCCGGTGCCCGAAGCGGGATAGATGACGACCGCGCCCTCGGTCTTGAACACCTTCTTCATGCCGGCGAAGACCGCCTTGCCCAGCGCCGCGAACTCGGGGCCGCGATGATCGATCGTCGGCGCATCGATCGCGCGCAGCACGCGATCCGGCACGTTGGTCGGTCCGGGAATCTGCAGGAAATGGCGGCCGGACGGCTGGCGGATGAGCGGATTCATGGAGCAAGGACCTCGGAAATGCCGGCGGCCCCGGCGCGCGCGGCGGCAGGTGGAAGCGGGCCCCATGCTACTCATCTTTGGTGCGGTGGCGGCAAGCGCCGCCTTCGGTTTCCCGTCGGTATCCTCTACAATCGGGGCATGCTCGCCATGCTGTCCTCGGCTCCCGGCCGCTGCGTGACTCGACGTCCCCCGGCCTCGGGTCATTCGACATGAGCGAGACGGTTGCGCAGCCGCTCGTGTTCCACGCGAGTCGCAGCGGCGGCGATCTCGCCGCGCGCCTCGCCCGTGCGGTCGAGGGCGAGGTCCTGTTCGATGCCGGATCGCGCGGTCGCTACGCCACCGACGCGTCGATCTACCAGGTCGAGCCCGTCGGCGTTCTCGTGCCGAAGAGTCCCGACGACGTGCGTGCCGCGATCGCGATCTGCCGCGAGCAGGGCGTGCCCCTGCTCCCGCGCGGGGCGGGCAGCTCGCAGTGCGGGCAGACCGTCGGCGCCGCGCTGGTGATCGACTGCAGCAAGCACCTCTCGCGCATCAGCGGTTTCGATCGCGAAGGGATGACCGTCGGCGTCGAGCCGGGCGTGGTCCTCGATCAGCTCAATGGGTTCCTGAAGCCCCACGGACTGTGGTTCCCGGTCGATGTCAGCACGTCGGCGCAGGCGACCCTGGGCGGCATGGCCGGCAACAACTCCTGCGGCTCGCGCTCGATCGCCTACGGCAACATGGTGCACAACGTGCTCGCGATCGACGCGATCCTGTCCGACGGGACACAGGCGCGCTTCGGCCCCGAGAAGGAGATGGTCGCAGCGCCGGCGCGAGTCGGCGAGCTGCTGCGGGGCCTGCGCGCGATCGGCGAGCGCGAGCACGACGAGATCGGGCGCAACGTGCCGAAAGTGCTGCGCCGCGTCGGGGGCTACAACATCGACGTCTGCTGCCCGCAGAGCGAGCGGCCGTACACGGCCGACGAGAGCGTCAACTTCGCGCATCTGCTCGTCGGCAGCGAAGGCACGCTGGCGTGGTCGCGCGAGCTCACGCTCAAGCTCGCGCCGCTGCCGGCGCACCGCACCCTCGGCGTCGTCAATTTTCCGACGCTGTACAAGGCGATGGAGAGCGCCCGCCACCTCGTCGCCCTGCGGCCGTCGGCGGTCGAGCTGGTCGACCGGACGATGATCGATCTCGCGCGCGGCAACCCTGCGTTCCGCGCCGTCATCGACCGCGCGCTGATCGGCGAGCCCGACGCGATCCTGCTGGTCGAGTTCATCGGCGAGACGCGCGAGGACCCGCTCTCCCGCCTGCAGGATCTCGTCGCGCTGATGGGCGAGCTCGGCTTGCCGGGCAGCGTCGTCGAGATGACCGACGCCGGGGCGCAGCGCGCGCTGTGGGACGTGCGCAAGGCCGGGCTCAACATCATGATGAGCCTGAAGGGCGACGGCAAGCCGGTGTCGTTCATCGAGGACTGCGCGGTGCCGCTCGAGCATCTCGCCGAGTACGTCGACCGGCTGACGCAGGTCTTCGCCCGGCACGGCACGCGCGGCACCTGGTACGCGCACGCGTCGGTCGGCACGCTGCACGTGCGGCCGATTCTCGACATGCGCCGCGACGGCGCGGCGAAGATGCGCGCGATCGCCGAGGAGGCGAGCGCCATGGTGCGCGAGTACAAGGGAGCGTTCTCGGGCGAGCACGGCGACGGCCTGGTGCGCAGCGAATGGGTGGGCTGGCAATTCGGCCCCCGCCTCAATCGCGCCTTCGAGGAGATCAAGGATCTGTTCGATCCCGCGGGCCTGATGAATCCGGGCAAGATCGTCCGCGGGACGAGGATGGACGACGCGACGCTCTTCCGTTTCCCGCCGGGTCATCGCACACAGCCGATCGACACCGCGCTGGACTGGTCGGCGTGGAACGTGCAGAACGACGCGGTCACCGGGGCGCTGACGCCGCCCGGCACCGGCGGCGATCCGGCCGGCGGCTTCGGCAAGGCCGTCGAGATGTGCAACAACAACGGGCACTGCCGCAAGTTCGACGCCGGAACCATGTGCCCGAGCTACCGCGCGACGCGCGACGAGGAGCACAGCACGCGCGGGCGCGCCAACACGCTGCGCCTCGCGCTTTCCGGGCGCTTCGGCGCCGAAGCGCTCGCGTCCGACACCGTGCAGGCCGCGCTCGACCTGTGCGTGAGCTGCAAGGGCTGCCGCCGCGAATGTCCCACCGGCGTCGACATGGCGAAGATGAAGATCGAGGCGCTCCATCAGCGGCAGCGCGCGCACGGGTTGCCGTTGCGCGCGCGCCTGATCGCGCATCTGCCGCGCTGGGCGCCGTGGGCCGCGCGCCTGCCGTGGCTCGCCAACCTGCGCGACACGCTGCCCGGCGCCGCGAAAGCGAGCGAGGCGTGGCTGGGCTTCTCCGCGCGGCGCGCGCTGCCGGCATGGCGGCGGGACACGTTCCTGGGCCGCGCGGCGGCATCGCGCGCCGAGGCGCGCCGGCGAACGCGGATGTCGTCCTCTTCGTGGACACGTTCACCAATTACTTCGAGCCCGAGAACGCGCATGCGGCGGTCAACGTGCTGCGCGCGGCCGGCTACCGCGTCCATGTCGCGCGGGCGGACGGCGCCGATGCGGAGCCGTCGCGGCCCCTGTGCTGCGGCCGCACCTATCTTGCCGCCGGCCTCGTCGACGAGGCCAAGGCCGAGGCGCGCCGCGTCGTCGCCGCGCTGCTGCCGCACGTCGAGCGCGGCGCCGCGATCGTCGGCCTCGAGCCGTCGTGCCTGTTCTCGCTGCGCGACGAGTTCCTGGTGATGGGCCTGGGCGATGCCGCGCAGCGCCTGTCGGAGAGCGCCTTCCTGATCGAGGAGTTCCTCGCGCGCGAGCATCGCGCCGGGCGCCTTGCGCTTCCGCTCGCCGCGCTGCCGCAGACGCGCGCGCTGCTGCACGCGCACTGCCATCAGAAGGCGTTCGACGCGGTGACCGCGACGACAGACGGTCCTCGGCCTCGTCCCGGGGCTCGCCGTGGAGCTGGTCGAGTCGAGCTGCTGCGGGATGGCGGGCAGCTTCGGCTACGACGCCGCGCACTACGACGTGTCGGTCAGGATGGCCGAGCTGGCACTGCTGCCTGCCGTGCGCGCGGCGGCGCCGGACACGCTGATCGTCGCCGACGGCACGAGCTGCCGGCACCAGATCGCCGACCTCACGCGCGGGGGCGCCGCGCGTGAGGCGATCCACGTCGTTCGCGTGCTGGAGCGCGCGCTCGACAGATAGGATCGCAGCGCGCCGCAACGGCGCCCGCGTTCACGCCGGGATGGTCTTGGTCCAGAGTTCCATCCGCTCCGTGACCAGCGCGCCGGTCACGCCGCGGACGTGCCCCGACCCCTGCAGATGCAGCGCGGCGCGCATCATGTGCGTCACCCAGTCGGGGCTCGACACCAAGGCGTCGAGCTTGGCGCTGTCGCCGCGGATCAGGAAGAAGCCGTTCAGATCGCCGCCATGGGTATCCAGGAAGACGGCTTCCGCCGAATGGATCGCACCCTGCTGCTGCAATCCGGCGACGTATTGCGAGAACTGCTGGAAATGCTCGGCGCTGATGCGCTCGCGACCGGGAATCGAACGGTTCCACGCGAAAAAGACGACATTGGTGCTCATGAGCGTTCCTCCTTGAGGTCGGATCGGTACTGGCGCAGGGGAGCCGGCGGGCGCCCGCTTCGAGCCCGCGGACGACGCGTGATTGTAGCCGGCCGGCCTACATCGGCAAACAGGCGGGCCCGAGCGGCTCGAAGCTCTTGTAGGTGAGGATGAATTCCTGGTGCCCGAGCAGCCTCGGATTTGGTCGGTTCGCCGTTGCCGACGCGCCGCACCAGATCGAAGATCTCGCGGCCGACTTCCGGCAGCGTGGCCCGGCCTTCGAGGATGCGGCCGGCGTCGACGTCCATGTCGTCCTCCATCCGCCTGTACGTTTCCGGATTCGCGCAGACCTTGATCACCGGCGCGATGGCCGATCCGACGACCGAGCCGCGGCCGGTCGAGAAGAGGATCACCTGCGCGCCGCAGGCGATCAGCTCGGCGATCTCGGCGTTGTCGTTGATGTTGGGAAAGCCGAAGCGCACCTCGCCGTCCGGGACGACGTCGAGCAGGTAGAGGCCCTTCCCTGCGGCGGCTCGATCCCCGGCTTGACGATGCCGTTGATGCGTCGACTGTCCGGACTTCGCGTAGGCGCCGAGCGACTTTTCCTCGATCGTCGTCAGCCCGCCGTCGGCGTTGCCGGGCGCGAAGCTCGCGTAACCGAGCGTCGCGTAATAGGCGGCCGCCTTGCCCACCGTGCGCTTCAGTTCGTCGCCCAGCGCCGGATTCGCGGCGCGGGCCGCCATCAGTTGCTCCATGCCGATCAGCTCGCCCGTCTCCTCGAAGATCGTCTTCGCGCCCCCGGCGACCAGCAGGTCGAAGGCCACGCCCATCGCGGGATTCGCGGTGAGCCCGGACGTTGCGTCGGAGCCGCCGCAGATCGTGCCGACGATCAGCTCGTCGATGCCCATCGGCACGCGGCTGCTGCCGGGAGATGACGGGCAGCGTCCGCTCGATCCAGTCGCGACCGGCGGCGACGCCGCGCTTCGTGCCGCCGGTGTCCTGGATGCCCGATCGTCAGCACCGGGCCGGCCCGACGGCTTCGATCGTTCGCGCGAGCCGGCGCTTGTCGAAGCCCTCGCAGCCGAGCGAGACGAGCAGCGCGCCGCCGACGTTGGGATGCGTGCACAGCTTCTCCATCATCGCGAGCGCATAGGCATTCGGATAGCAGCCGGGAAAGCCGATCAGGTGCACGCCCCGGTCGCGGAACGGTGCGGCGATCTCGCGCGCGACGTGGTGCGCGCACTCGACGAGATAGGCGACGACGACGATGTTGCGGATGCCCTTGCGGCCGTCCGCGCGGAGATAGCCTTGCAGCATCAGTCGATCATTTCGGCAACGTGTACGTCGGCAGGTAGTTGCTCTCGACGTTGTGCGTGTGCACGTACTCGCCGGGCGCGATGGCCTGCGTGGCCGTGCCGATCGGGCAGCTGTACTTGAGGATGATCTCGCCCTTGGCGATCGCTCGGGCCGCGAGCTTGTGGCCGACCGCGATGTTGCGGCTGACCTTGAGCGCGACGCCGTCGAGCAGCACCGTCTCCCCGGCCTTGAGCGGCCGCAGCGCCACGGCGACGTTGTCCGGAGGCGAGAGCCGCATCACGGCGCGCGTCGGCGCCACTGTCAGAACTTGCCATACCTGTGGTACGCCGCGACGGGGTCCATGCCGCCGATCAGCGCGCGGCGCATCTCGCTTTCGGTGGCGACGACTTCCTCGGTCTTCGCGATCGACTTCGGCGGCGAGCGCCTGCGGAATGATCACGACGCCGTCGCGATCGCCGAGCAGGTAGTCGCCCGCCGCGATGGTGACCGTGCCTATCGTCACCGGCTCGCCGTAGCGGTCGGGGATCCATCGCTCGACGATGTCGGACGGCGTGAGGAACGAGCAGAACACCGGAAAGCCCTGCGCCAGCACGAGATCGGTGTCGCGCGAGCCGCCGTCGACGACGTAACCCAGCACGCCGCGCGCGGCCAGCGTCTGCGCGGACAGCTCGCCCATCAGCGCGATCTCGTGGTTGTTCGGCTGGCACACGATCACGTGACCCGCAGGCGCCTTCGCCAGCAGCGTGCACCAGCCGAGGAGCGTTTCGTCCCGGCGTCTTCGTGCGGTCGATGTGGCCGGACACGGTCCACACGGGACCGGCGAGCCGGGTGCCCGGCGCGATGGCCTTGATCGCGGGCGGCAGCACGACGTTGTCGTGGCCCATCATGCGCAGCACGTCGTGCACGGCGCCCGTGTAGCACCGGGCGAGTCGCTCGGTCAGCGAGCCGGCGGGCGGCTCCGGTTCGTTCCGCAATGGATCGGTCACGACTTCTTCCCCCAATGGCCGATGATGGTGCCCATGATCGTCATGCCGACCACCATGTAGCCGGCGTTGATCAGCCAGAGCGACAGCGGCCGCGCTTCGAATCCGTAGTTCATCGCCAGCGTCGAGCCGATCAGCGCGAGTCCGAGCGCGCCACCCGCCTTCGCGCCGCTGCCGGCCGACGGCACGGCGAGCCTGGGCAGCAGCCACGCGATGGCGTACGCAACGACCAGCGCAGCGCCGAGGGCGATGAGGTAGGGCAACGGCGAGTGACCGTGCTCGGCCATGAGTTGCGCTTCCGTCTTGCCGATACCCGTCATCCAGGCGGGCCCCAGCAGCGTGTACCATCCCGCCCCCAGCAGGAACTGGACGATCCCGGCCACCCATACTGCGACATGGTTCACTGCGTTCATGCGGCCTCCTCGCGAACGGGCGTCAGCGCCTTGCCGGCCTCGCGCGGGCCGTGCGGCGCAATCTTGCGCCAGGCTCCGGTGCGCGGCAAGCCCGGCCGGCTCTAGAAGAGGCCGAGTTGCGACGCCGCGCCCGGCGGCCGGAAGCGCGACGTGTCGAGCGGCGCGTCGCGATCGGTGTTGAGGCCGAGCCGCTTGCAGGCAAGCGCGAAGCGCCGGCGGATGAGGTCGGCGAATTCGCCCTGTCCGCCCATGCGCGTGCCGAATCGCGATTCGTTGTCCTTTCCGCCGCGGATCTGCCGCACCAGACTCATCACGTGCGCCGCGCGCAACGGGTAATGGGTTGCGAGCCAGTCGCGGAAGAGCGGCGCGACCTCGAGCGGCAGTCGCAGCATCGTCCACCCGGCGTGCCGCGCCCCGGCCGCCGCTGCCGCCTCGAGAATCGCCTCGAGGTCGCGGTCGGTGAGCTGTGGGATCACCGGCGCGACGTTGACGCCGACCGGCACGCCGGCGTCGCGGAGCGACTTGATCATCTGCAGGCGCCGCTGCGGCGCCGGTGCGCGCGGATCGAGCTTCCGCGCGAGCTCGCGATCGAGCATCGCGATCGAGACGAACACGCGGACAAGACCCTTGGCCGCCATCGGCGCCAGCAGGTCGAGGTCGCGCTCGATCAGCACGCCCTTGGTGGTGATCGTCAGCGGATGATCGCAATCGGCGAGGACTTCCAGCACGGACCGCGTGATCTTCCACTCGCGCTCGATCGGCTGGTACGGATCGGTGTTGGCGCCGAGCGCGATCGGCTCGCACCGGTACCCGCGCCTGCCGAGCTCATCGCGCAGGAGCCGGGCGGCATCGGGCTTCGCGAAGAGCTTCGTCTCGAAGTCGAGTCCGGGCGACAGGTCGAGATAGGCATGCGTCGGCCGCGCGTAGCAGTAGACGCAGCCATGCTCGCAACCCTGATACGGGTTGATCGACTGCGAGAACGGGATGTCGGGCGAATCGTTGCGGCTGATGATCGTGCGCGCCGGCGCGATCCGCACCGTCGTCCTGAGCTGCGGCGGCTCCTGCTCGCCGTCCTCCGACGCGCACGCCCAGCCGTCGTCGACGCGCTCCCGCTGCTCGCTGCGGAAGCGGTTTGCCGGATTGAACGTCGCGCCGCGGCCTTTGGCCGGTGCAGCCACTGTCGCTTTCCTCCGCCTTCGTCAAGCCGGCATTCTATGCCACCCGGGCACCCTTGACGTCCGCGCGCGCGCGCGCAGCGCCCGGGCATGCGCTACCATACGGCGGCGGCATCCCGCACCCGCGCCGCATCGTCCCCGACCGCCGCCGATGACCAAGCCCAGGACCACGCACTTCGACACGCTGTCGCTGCACGCCGGAGCGAAGCCGGACCCTGCCACCGGCGCGCGCGCGACGCCGATCCATCTGACCTCGTCGTTCGTGTTCCCGGACAGCGATCACGCGGCCGCGCTCTTCAACATGGAGCGGGCAGGGCACGTCTATTCGCGCCTTTCCAACCCGACCTGCGCGGTGCTCGAGGAGCGGATCGCCGCGCTCGAAGGCGGTGTCGGCGCGATCGCAACGGCGAGCGGACAAGCGGCGCTGCACCTCGCCATCGCCACGCTGCTCGGCGCCGGCGGGCACATCGTCGCATCGCGCGCGCTCTATGGCGGCTCGCACAACCTGCTCGACTACACGCTGCCGCGCTTCGGCATCGAGACCACGTTCGTCGCCCCGCGCGACATCGACGCCTGGCGCACGGCGATCCGGCCGAACACGCGGCTCCTGTTCGGCGAGACGCTGGGCAATCCGGGCCTCGACGTGCTCGACGTTCCGCGCGTCGCCGGACTCGCGCACGAGCACGGCCTGCCGCTGCTCGTCGATGCGACGTTCACCACGCCGTACCTGATGCAGCCGTTCGCGCACGGCGCCGATCTCGTCTTTCACTCGGCGACGAAATTCCTGTCCGGTCACGGCACCGTGATCGGCGGCCTCCTCGTCGATTCGGGGCGTTTCGACTGGGATGGACCTGCGGCGCGCGGGAAGTTCCCGACGTTGACGGAACCGTATGCGGGGTTCCACGACATGGTGTTCGCCGAGGAATCGACGACCGCCGCCTTCCTGCTGCGGGCGCGGCGCGAGGGCATCCGCGACTTCGGCGCGTGCATGTCGCCGTTCACCGCGTTCGAGATCCTGCAGGGCATCGAGACGCTGCCGCTGCGGATGGCGCGCCATGTCGAGAATGCGCGCCAGGTCGTGGCGTTCCTCGCGGCCCATCCGCTCGTGGCGTCGGTCGGCTATCCGGAGCTTCCGGGGCACCCCGACCATGCGCTCGCGCGGCGGCTGCTGCCGCAGGGCTGCGGCGCGGTCTTCAGCTTCAACCTCGCGGGCACGCGCGCGCAGGGTCGGAAGTTCATCGAGGCGCTGGCGATCTTCTCGCACCTCGCCAACGTCGGCGACGCGAAATCGCTGGTGATCCATCCGGCGAGCACGACGCACTTCCGGATGTCGGCGGAAGACCTCGCCAGGGCCGGCATCACCGAAGGCACGATCCGCCTGTCGGTCGGCCTCGAGAATCCGGACGACCTGATCGAGGACCTCTCGCGGGCGCTGCATGCGGCGGGCAAGGCATGATCCTCCCGGGAGTAAACGGCAACGACGTCTACGCGTACACCGGCGCGCGACCGCTCGACGCCGCATTGCCGACGGTCGTCTTCGTCCACGGCGCGGGAAACGACCACAGCGTCTGGGCGCTGCAGTCGCGCTATTTCGCGCATCATGGCTGGAACGTGCTCGCCGTCGACCTGCCGGGTCACGGCCGATCCGGTGGCGACGCGCTGTCGTCGGTGGAGGCGATCGCCGATTGGATTCCCGCGGTGCTCGACGCAGCCAGGATCGAGCGGGCGGCGCTCGTCGGTCATTCGCTGGGCTCGCTCGCCACCCTCGAATGCGCGGCTCGGCACCCGGGTCGCGTCACCAGAATGGCGTTGGTCGGCCCCGCGGCGCCGATGCCGGTTTCGGACGCGCTGCTGGATGCGGCCAAGCGGAACGACCACGTCGCATTCGAGCTCATCACCGGGTGGTCGTACAGTGCCGGCAAGAAGCTCGGCGGCAACCCGATGCCCGGCGTCTGGCTGACGGGAAGCGCGTTGCGGCTGTTGGAGCGCACGCGGCCCGGCGTGCTGCACGCGGACCTCCTCGCATGCCATGCGCACGCAACCGGGGTCGACAGCGCGGCCAGGGTCCGCTGTCCGTCGCTCGTGATCCTCGCCGCGCGCGACATCATGGCGCCGCCGAAGAACGCGCAGGAGCTGATCGCAGTGCTGCCGGGCGTCCGGGTCGTCACGCTGCCGGCTTGCGGGCACGCGCTGATGGCCGAGCAGCCGGACGCCGTGCTCGACGCGTTGCGCTCGTTCCTGTAACGGGATGCCGCCGGCCACGGATCCGCCGCTGTCGACGCTCCCCGGCGTGCGCGTGCTGCCGGCGGGGGCGCCGTTCGGGTGGCTCGCCGCAGGATGGCGGGACTACCGATCGTGCCCGCTGGCGAGCGCGTTCTACGGCGCCTGTTTCGCCGCGATGGGCTGGCTGATCGTCCTCACGTTTCGCCACGCCTACGAGTATGCCTCGGCGCTCGTGACCGGGTTCTTCCTGGTGGGCCCCTTCTTCGCGATCGGCCTCTACGATCTTTCGCGACGGCGCGAACGTGGACTGCCCGTGTGGCTCGCCCCCACGCTCGACGCCTGGCGCGCAAACGTCGGTGCGATCGGCATCTTCGCGCTGGTGCTGGGCGTCATTCTGCTTGTCTGGGCGCGCGCATCGCTGATCGTCTTCGCGCTGTTCTACACGGGGGACATGCCGTCGGTCGCGGGTTTCCTCGGCCAGATGCTGTCGCCGGACAATCTGGAATTCGTGTTCGCCTATCTCTGCGTCGGCGGCTTCTTCGCGCTGCTGGTCTTCGCCATCAGCGTCGTTTCGGTGCCGATGATGCTCGATCGCGACACCGACGGCATCGTCGCGGTGTTGACCAGCCTCCGCGCGTTCGGGGCGAACGTGCCGGCGATGCTCGTCTGGGGATCGATCATCGTCGCGCTGACGGCCGCCGGGTTCGCGCTGTTCTTCGTGGGGCTTGTCGTCGCAGTGCCCGTGATCGGGCACGCGACGTGGCACGCCTACCGCGCGCTGGTCGAAACGGAGCCGGTCGCGACATCGTCCGCACCGGGGTCGGATGCGTAACATTCGCCGCTCATCGATCGCCCGGAGCGCTGTGGCGAATGTTACGCATCCGAACCCGATGCACCCTGGCGCGTACCCCGCTATTGTTTCCACTTGATCGAGCAGCCGACCGACGGATGCTGGACGCCCGGCGCGCTGCCGGTGCGTGCAACCGACAGCATCGCGTCAAACAGTTCCCGGGCCGCCGCAGGGTCGACTGATCGCCCCGACGCGTCCAGCCGTCCCCGGTAGGCGAGCCTGAGTTCGCGGTCGAAGCCGAAGAAATCGGGCGTGCACACGGCGCCGTAGGCGCGCGCAACGGCCTGCGTCCCATCCAGCGCATAAGGGAAGGTGAAGCCGTGCCGCGCGGCGAACGCCTTCATGTTGTCGAACGAATCCTCCGGATGCTCGGCGGGGTCGTTGCTCATGATGGCGATGCTGCCGACGCCGTGCGGGCGAAGCTCGGTCATGTCGCGGACGATCTTCGCGACCACCGACTTCACGTAGGGGCAGTGGTTGCAGATGAACATCACGACGGTGCCGCTGGCGCCGCGGACCGATTCCAGCGTGTGCCGCCGGCCGTCGGTGCCGGGCAGGTCGAAGGGCGCGGCGGGCCAGCCGAGCTGGCCGGCGGGTGTCGTCAGGCTGACCATGGCATCCTCGATGCAGGTTGACGGGAGCCGGTGCTAGTTATCCGGCGCGCGGATCTTCGCCGGATCAACATACACTCGACCGCACGGCCCGCAGCAACCATGCCTGTCATCCGCCACTCCGATCCCGACACGTTCCTCGCGGCGGCCGCGCCGATGGCCGACGCGCGGGCAGGCGTCGGCGAGCTTCTTCACCGGCTGGGCGCACGCGATGAAGCGGACGCCGCCGGCCGCCGAAGAGCGCGTCCACCTCGGCGACGATCTGCGACGGTGCGAGCTACGGCGTGGCGATCCGGCGCGACGACGGCCCGGTCATCATCGGTCAGAGCGACGTCGCCGCCGCAGTCGCGTTCGCCGACGATCTCGCGCGCGACGGTCCGGGCCTGCAGGGCGTGGTGGGCGCGCTTCCGGCGGCCGAGGCGTTCGCACAGCGCTGGCATGAGCTGACCGGGCGCACGCACCGGCTGCGGGTGCGCCTGCGGCAGCACACGCTGGTCGCGGTCAACGAAGTGCCGGTGGCACCGGGAGCGCCGAGGACCGCAACCGAAGCCGACACCGAGTGGCTGATCGAGGGGCAATGCGCGTTCATGGCGGAAGTGGGCGTGCCCGATCCGCCCGAACGTGCGCGCGCGCTCCTGCCCAAGCGCGTGCTGCGCGGCGAATACCGGATCTGGGACGACGACGGGCGCATGGCCTTCGCTGGCTACAGCGACGCGGCCCCCGATTTTGCCCGCATTGCGCCGGTGTACACGCCGCCCGAGTGGCGTGGGCGCGGGTACGCAACGTCGCTGGTCGCGCGCATGTCGAGCGAGCTGCTCGCTCGCGGCAAGCAGCGGTTGTTCCTGACGACCGACATCGCCAACCCGACGTCGAATGCGATCTACGCGCGCATCGGCTTTCGTGCCGAGAACGACGACTGGCATTTCGATTTCGTCGCGCCGGAAGAGTGAGTCCATGGCCTCCCCCCGTTTTTTCGTTCCAGCCGGACTCGCGCCGGGACAGGTCGGTGCGACCATCGCGCTGCACGAGGCTGCCGCGCATCATGCGACGCGCGTCCTGCGTCTCGCGGCCGGCGACGCGCTGACGCTCTTCGACGGCACCGGCGGCGAGTATGCGGTGACGCTCGCCCACGTCGACAGGCGCGGCGCGACCGTTCGGGTCGAGGCCTTCCTGCCGATCGACCGCGAGTCGC
This sequence comes from uncultured beta proteobacterium, assembly GCA_963700415.1. Classification (GTDB taxonomy): domain Bacteria; phylum Pseudomonadota; class Gammaproteobacteria; order Burkholderiales; family Casimicrobiaceae; genus CAIWHR01. The sequence goes on along the minus strand of CAVOXS010000024.1, from coordinate 13,905 downwards.
CGCTCGCGGTCACGCTGGCACAGGGGATCGCGGCGAACGACGCGATGGACTACGCCATCCGCAAGGCGACGGAACTCGGCGTAACGTCGATCCAGCCGCTCGTGACCGCGCGCAGCGCGCCGCTGCCGCCGGGCGAGCGCGGCGACCGGCGCCACGCGCACTGGCGCGGCGTCGCGATCGCGGCCTGCGAGCAGTGCGGGCGCAATCGGGTGCCCGACGTGCTGCCGCCGCGGGAAGTGACCGAGTGGCTTGGCGCCTGGACGGGGAGCGGCATCGTCTTCGCGCCCGCCGCGGAAGGCTCGCTCGCCGCGCTCACGCAACCTCCGGCGCCCCTCGCGCTGCTGATCGGGCCCGAAGGCGGCTTCGACGAACGCGAATTGCGCGCGGCGCGGGGACGGGATTTCCGTGCGGTGCGGTTCGGCCCGCGCGTGCTGCGGACCGAGACGGCGGCAGCGGCGGCGCTCGCGGTGCTGCAGTCGATGTGGGGAGACGGGCGATGATGCAAGCCCGGCGGCATCAGCAGGATCGCCACAGGGTCGGCGTCCGTCCCCGCTCATTGGCGCCGCGCGTCCGCGACCGGGGGCAACGGGAGGGGCTTGCCAGCCAGCCGCATGGCCGCCGTGCGCAGCTCGTCCCAGGCGTTGCCGCGGCCGATGCCCTTCGCCAGCGCATCGAGCCGCGCGAGCGCGGACAGCAGCGGCGCGATGGCTTCCGGGGGCAAGCGGCGCGCGGCGCGTTCCATCGCCGCCTGCCGCTTGCCCCAGACCCGCGCATTGCGAATCGCGACCGCGACGGGCGTTCCCGCGGCGATCGCCTCGCGCACCGACGCCACCGCGTGAATGTCCTCGGAGAGCTGCCACAACAGCAGCTGGATGCCCTCGCCTTCGGCCTCGAGCGCGGCGATGATGCGCAGCGCGCGGGCGGGATCCGCCGCGAGCCACGCCTCCGACAGCTTGAAGACGTCGTAGCGGGCGACGTCGGTCACTGCGCGCTCGACGGCCTCCGCGCCGAGTTCGCCTTCGGGCAGGAGCAGGCCGAGCTTTTCGATCTCCTGCCGCGCGGCGAGCAGGTTGCCCTCGCAGCGGTCGGCGAGAAAGGCGAGCGTCTCCGGCGCGACCCGCTGTGCCTGCCGGGCGAGCCGCGCGGCGATCCATGCCGGCAACGCGTCGCGCTCCAGCGGATGGACGGCGACGGCCGTCCCCGCTCCCGCGAGCGCCGAGAACCACGATGACGACTGTGTTGCGCGGTCGAGCTTCGGCAGCGTCACGAGCAGCAGCTGGTCGGCGTCCGGATGCGCGGCGCAGGCCTCGAGCGCCTTGGCGCCCTCGACCCCGGGCTTGCCGGAAGGGATGCGCAGGTCGACGAGCTTGCGTGAACCGAAAAGGCCGCGATTGGCGCTGGCTGCGAGAAACGCATCCCACCTGAACCCGGGCTCGACGACGAGGACTTCGCGCTCGTCGCAGCCGGCTTTCCGCGCTGCGGCGCGGATCGCGTCGCCGGCTTCGATCGCAAGCAACGGCTCGTCGCCGTGGACGAGATAGATCGGCGCGAGCGCGCGCTCGAGGTGCGCAGCCAGCTGGCTCAGGCGAAGCTCCATGATCGATCTCGTCCCGCGCCGGCGCCCGGCAGCAGCTACGCCGGCTTTTTCGCGAACTGCAATCGCCTCAACACCTGCTGCACGGCGTCGGTCTGCATCTCCTTCAGGAGTCTTGCCTCCTCCGCCTCGCGCGCGAGCACTTCGGACTCGCTGAACGTGAACGAACGGCGGATGACGATTTCCGCCGCCGGCAGCCAGTCCCTGCCGCCGGCATCGTGCAGCGCGAAACTCACGCGCTTCGTCAACAGGTACTCGCGGGCGCGCCCGCCGCCCGACAGCGACAGCACCTGCTTGTCGTCCGCGACCCCGGATACGTCGAGAATGACCTGGGCCGCCGCCGCGCTGTCGGCCAGTGTCGGGCCGTTCCTCCCGAGCGCGCGCTTGAGCTCGGAGGTGAATGGAACGTTGGCCGGCGAATTGATGAAAAGCGTCGAGAAGGCGTAGGCGACATCGCCGCGCAGGTGAAAGCCGCAGCCGCCGATTCCGACCGCCAGGCCGAGGGTCGCCACGAGCGCGAGGAGGCCCGACCCGCCGGCAAGCGCGCTTGCCGTGCGCACGGTCGCGCAACGAGGACGCTCAAACCACGACATTGACGAGCCGCCCCGGAACGACGATCACTTTCTTCACCGGCGCGCCGCCCGCGTGCTTCGCGACCTCGGCGCTTGCCCGCGCCACAGCCTCGACGGATCCGGCGTCGGTGCCCGCGGGCACCCTGAGCTTGCCGCGCAGCTTGCCGTTGATCTGCAGCACGAGCTCGATCTCGTCCTGCGCCAGCGCGTCGGGGTCGACCGCGGGCCAGGATGCGTCGAGCAGGTCGCCGTGCACCGCAGCGTAGCCCACGTCCTTCCACAGCGACCACGTGACGTGCGGCACCACCGGATAGAGCACGCGGAGCAGGATCGACAGCCCTTCGCGCGCCAGAGCGCCCGCGCCGACGGCATCGGCCGGCACGGCCTCGAGCGCGTTCAGCATCTTCATCCCCGCCGACACGACCGTGTTGTACTGGATGCGCTCGTAGTCGTAGTTCGCCTGCTTCAGCGTGACGTGGATCTCCCGCCGCGCCGCCTTGACGGCCGCGTGCGCGTCGCCAAGGCCGCCCGCGTCCGCGTTCGCGCGCACGGCGTCCGCGCTCGCGTGCGCGTAGGTCCAGAGGCGGCGCAGGAAGCGGTGCGCCCCCTCCACGCCGGTGTTCGACCACAGCGCCGTGTCCTCCGGCGGGCCGGCGAACATGACGAACAGGCGCGCGGTGTCGGCGCCGTACTTCGCGATCAGTGCCTGCGGGTCCACGCCGTTCTTCTTGCTCTTCGACATCGTCCCGATGCCGCCGTACTCGACGCGCGCCCCGTCCGCCTTCGCCTTCGCCCCGACGATGCGGCCCTCGGCGTCCTGCAGGGCATCGACGTCGTCGGGCGCGAAGTAGTCGATGCCGCCCTTCTCGCTCCGGCGGAAGAAGATGTGGTTGAGGAGCATTCCCTGCGTCATCAGCCGCGTGAAGGGCTCGTCGAATCGGACGAGCCCGAGGTCGCGCATCACCTTCGTCCAGAAGCGGGCGTAGAGCAGGTGCAGGATCGCGTGCTCGATGCCGCCGATGTACTGGTCCATCGGGTTCCAGTAGTCGTTGCGGGCGTCGACGATCGTCGGTGCGTCCGGACAGGCGTAGCGCATGTAGTACCACGACGAGTCGACAAAGGTGTCCATCGTGTCGGTCTCGCGCTTCGCCGGGCCCCCGCAGCGCGGGCAGGCGCAGTCGACGAAATCGGCGCGCTTCGCGAGCGGGTTTCCGGTGCCGTCGGGCACGCAGTCCTCGGGCAGCACGACGGGGAGGTCCTGCTCCGGCACCGGCACGGCGCCGCAGGCGGAGCAGTGCACGATCGGGATCGGCGTGCCCCAGTAGCGCTGGCGCGAGATGCCCCAGTCGCGCAGGCGGAACGTCACCTTTCTTTCCGCCGAGACCCTTCGCGGCGAGATCGGCGGCGATCGCGTCGACGGCCGCCTCGTGGCCAAGGCCGTCGTACTTGCCGCTGTTGACGCAGCTTCCGTAGTCCGCGTACCAGGGTTGCCAGCACTCCGTCGTGAACGGCTGCCGCGGGTCTCGTTCCGGGGTCGCATCCCCGCGTTGCGCGGCCCCTGCCACCCCCTCCACTTCGACTACCTGCCGGATCGGCAGCCCGTACTTCTTCGCGAACGCGAAGTCGCGCTCGTCGTGCGCCGGCACGCCCATCACCGCGCCGTCGCCGTAGGCCATCAGCACGTAGTTGCCGACCCAGACCTCGATCTTCTCGCCGGTGAGAGGGTGCGTGACGAAGAGCCCCGTCGGCATGCCCTTCTTTTCCATCGTCGCGAGGTCGGCCTCCATCACGCTGCCGCGCCGGCACTCGTCGACGAACGCGGCGAGCTGCGGGATTCGACTTCGCGGCATGCGCGGCGAGCGGATGCTCGGCGGCGACCGCACAGAACGTCACGCCCATGATCGTGTCGGCGCGCGTCGTGAAGACGTACATCCGGCCATCACCGATCGGCTTGCCGCTCGCTGCGCCGTCGGGGCTGCGGATGTCGTGCGTGAACGCGAACCGCACGCCCTGGCTCTTGCCGATCCAGTTCGCCTGCATCGTCCGCACGCGCTCGGGCCAGCCGGCCATCTTCGGAAGGTTGCCGAGCAGCTCGTCGGCGTAGTCCGTGATCCGCAGGTAGTACATCGGGATCTCGCGCTTCTCGACCGGCGCCCCCGAGCGCCAGCCCCGTCCGTCGATCACCTGCTCGTTCGCGAGCACCGTCTGGTCGACGGGGTCCCAGTTGACGACGCCCGTCTTCTTGTAGGCGATGCCTTTTTCGAGCATCCTCAGGAACAGCCACTGGTTCCACCGGTAGTACGCGGGATCGCAGGTCGCGAGCTCCCGTGACCAGTCGATGGCGAGCCCCACCGCCTGCATCTGACGCTTCATGTGGGCGATGTTGGCGTACGTCCAGGCGGCCGGCGCGACGCCCGCCTTCATCGCGGCGTTCTCCGCCGGCAACCCGAAGGCGTCCCAGCCCATGGGCACCAGCACGTTGTAACCCTTCATCCGCAGGTGCCGGTACATCATGTCGCTGATCATGTAGTTGCGCACGTGCCCCATGTGCAGAATCCCCGAGGGGTAGGGCAGCATGGACACGCAGAAGAACTTCTTGCGGTCGGTGCGCTCGACGGCCCGATAGGCGTCGGCCGCCGTCCATGCGGCCTGCGCGGCGGCTTCGATCTCGGCGGGATTGAACGGTTTCATGGGGGTCCGATGTTCGGCGCTGCCGGGCACATCGCGGCGACCGGTTGACGCAAGCGGACAATTATACCGGCGGGCCCCCGCGGCGCTGCCCGGTCAGGCGCCGGGCAACTCCCGCGCGACAAGCGCGTAGACTCCCAGCGCGCAGAACAGCGCCGCGGCGGCGATGCGCACCGCCTTGAACGGAATTTTCGCCGAAGCTGCCTTGCCGACCAGCACCACGGGGACGTTGGCCAGCAGCATCCCGAGAGTCGTGCCGAGCACGACCGCAAGCAGCGACGGAAAGCGCGCGGCCAGCACGACGGTCGCGACCTGCGTCTTGTCGCCCATCTCGGCCAGGAAGAACGCCACGACGGTCACGCCGAAGATGCCCCAGCGCGTCGCGGGTGGCGGCTCTTCGTCGAGCGTGTCGGGTCGCAGCGCCCAGATGGCGACGGCGAAGAACGACAGCGCCACGAGCCAGGTCAGCACTCCCGGCGGAACGAACGTTCGAAGCAGGTTGCCCAGGAAACCGGCGAGCGCGTGGTTGGCGAGCGTCGCGACCAGGATGCCGGCAATGATCGGCAGGGGTTTGCGAAAGCGCGCGGCGAGCACCAGTGCCAGCAACTGGGTCTTGTCGCCGATTTCACCGAGCGCGACGACGCCGGTCGAGACGAGAAAGGCTTCCACGGGAGCCGGGCGGTGGGCTTGCTGTCGGGCGGAGGGCGGAGGGTGGGAGGCGGCACCGGCGCCAGCGCCGGCAAGGCTCATTGCGGGGGGACGGAAGAGGGGCGGACAAGCTCTCAGGACGCCCTGCCGCGGCGCGCGGGTAGAATTATAGGCCGGCGGGGAACCTTTCGGCCCGCGATTCACCCAATCCTGTGCCCATCGCCCTCAAGGCCCGCCAATGAATCGCTTCGGTTCGCCACTCGCAGCCGCGAGTCGCGTGCTCGTCACGGGGGCAGCGCTTCTGCTGGCCGGTGGCGCGCTTGCGGCGCCGGTGAAGACCGCGCATGTCGAGGCCGAACTCGTCGCCGCCAGGACCGCGCTCGTTCCCGGCGAGCCGCTCACCGTCGCCCTCCGGCTTTCGATGGAGAAGGGCTGGCACACGTACTGGCGCAATCCCGGCGATTCCGGGCTGCCCACGACGCTCGCCTGGACGCTGCCTGCGGGCATCGAAGCCGGCCCGATCGAGTGGCCGGCGCCGCATGAGCTTCCGGTAGGTCCTCTCGTCAATTACGGCTACGAAGGCGAGGTGCTGCATCTCGTCGAGCTGAAGCCGCAACGCGCGCTGGCCACCGGCGACACGGCGGTTCTCGCCGCGCGCGCGGAATGGCTCGTGTGCAAGGAAGTCTGCATTCCCGAGGGCGCGGATCTTACGCTTGCGCTTCCGGTGCGCAGCGCCGCGCCGGCCGACCCGCGCTGGGGCGCCCCCATCGCCGCCGCGCTCGCCGCGCTGCCGCGGCCGCTCGCCGGTTGGCAGTCGAGCGCGGAAGGCCGCGGCAACACGATCGCGCTCAAGCTCGTGCCGCCCGCGGGCGCAGCGGATCCGGGGGTGATCCGCTTCTTTCCCTTTGCGCCGGACCGGATCGAGCCGTCGGGTCCGCAACGCGTGACGCGCGACGGCGACGCCTACGTGATGATCCTGCCGGTGGCGTCCACCCTCACCGGCACGCCCGACCGGATCGCGGGCGTCCTGACCGCGGCCGGAGGTTTCGGTACCGCGCGGGCGGCGACGATCGACGTCGCGCTCGTCGGCAGCGTCGTCGCCGGCACGAAGCCCGCGAGCGCCGCTGCGCCGGCACTCAATCTGGCGCCGGCGCGGATGGGAGGCGCCGACGGTGTCACGCTCGCGCTGGCCGTCGTGTCGGCCCTGCTGGGCGGGCTCATTCTCAATCTCATGCCCTGCGTCTTCCCTGTGCTCACGTTGAAGGTGCTGGGTTTCGCGACGCACAACGACACCCGTCCGACGTTGCGCCATGAGGCTGGCGCGTTTGCCGCGGGTGTCGTGCTGACGTTCGTGGCGCTGGGGGCGGCGCTCGCTGCGCTGCGCGCGGCCGGCGAGGAGCTGGGCTGGGGCTTCCAGCTGCAGTCGCCGGGCGTCGTCACGGCGCTCGCGATCCTCTTCTTCGTGCTGGCGCTGAACCTGTCCGGCGTGTTCGAGTTCGGGCAGCTCGCGCCGTCGGGCGTGACCGGCTGGACCTCCAAGAACCGGACGCTCGACGCGTTCGGCTCCGGCGTCCTCGCGGTCGTCATCGCATCGCCGTGCACGGCGCCGTTCATGGGTGCAGCGCTCGGTTTCGCGATGACCGGCAGCACCGCGACGATGCTCGTCGTGTTCGTGGCTCTTGGCGTCGGCATGGCACTGCCGTACGTGTGCCTCGCCTGGTTCCCCGGCTGGCGCCGCCGCCTGCCGCGTCCCGGACCGTGGCTCGAGCGTTTCAAGCAGGCGCTGGCGTTTCCGTTGTACGCGACGGTCATCTGGCTGGCCTGGGTGCTGGGAGCGCAGCGCGACGACGACGCGCCGTCGCGCCTGCTGATCGTGCTGCTCTGCCTCGGCTTTGCCCTGTGGGCATGGCGCATCGTGCGCACCGGCGGCGCTCGACCATGGGGCATCGCCGGGTCCATCGCGCTTGCCGGCGCGGTGGCCGTCGCTTGGCCCCTGTTCGCGGGTGAACCGTCCGCGACGGCCAGGTCGGCAGGCGCCGGCGCGGCGAAGCGATGAACGCGAATGGACGGCGTTCACGCCTGCGACCGTCGCGGCGCTGACGGCGTCCGGGCGGCCGGTATTCGTCGACTTCACCGCGGCATGGTGCGTGACCTGCCAGGTCAACAAGCGGCTGGTGCTCGACGCCGACGACGTGCGCGCGCACTTTGCCGAGAAGCGCGTCGCGCTCGTGCGTGCCGACTGGACGCGCCGCGACCCCGCGATCACGCAAGCGCTGGCGGCGCTCGGGCGCAACGGCGTTCCGGTCTACGTGCTGTACCGGCCCGGCAAGGAGCCGCTGCTGTTGCCGGAGGTCCTGCAGCGGAGCACGATTCGCGAAGCGCTGGCCACGCTCTGATCGGCACGGAGCGCGGCTCGCGTTCGATCGCCGGCAAAGTCAATTTCGCAATTCGATGGAGGTCATGATGCGTCTACGTCTGGTTCCGCCTGGTGTCGCCTTGTCCCTGCTGTTCGCGGCCGGCGCCGCCGCCGCCGTGGTTTCCGGTGCTGCCGCGCCCGGCTTCGCGATCACCGACACTGCCGGCAAGGCGGTGCGGCTCGCGGACTACAAGGGCAAGTACGTCGTGCTCGAATGGACCAATCCCGAGTGCCCGTTCGTGCGCAAGCACTATTCCAGCGGGAACATGCAGTCACTGCAGAAGGAATGGAGCGGACGGGACGTCGTGTGGCTCGCGATCAATTCGACCAATGCGGGTCATTCGGAATTCAAGACTCCGCGCGAGATGAGCGACTGGATGCAGGCACAGGGCGCGGCGCCGGCAGCCACGCTGCTCGATTCGACCAGCGCCACCGCGCGTACCTACGGAGCAAAGACGACGCCACACATGTTCGTCGTCGATCCGTCGGGAAGGGTGGTCTATGCCGGGGCGATCGACGACAAGCGGTCCGCGAATCCCGCCGACACGAAGACCGCGCATAACTACGTTCGCGCGGCGCTGACCGAAGCGACGGCGGGCAAGCCGGTCACTGTCGCCAGCACGACGCCCTACGGCTGCAGCGTCAAGTATTGACGCCCTGCGCCCGGTCGTTGCGGCGGTAGCCACCGCCCTGGCCGTCGCCGGCTGCGGGCCGGATGCCGTCCGCCCGTTGCAGGGGTACATCGAAGGCGAATACGTGCGCGTGGCGGCGCCCTTCGCCGGCACGCTCTCCGAGCTTTCGGTCAAGCGCGGCGATCAGGTCGCCGCCGGGGCGCCGTTGTTCGCGCTGGAACGGGAGCATGAGTCCGCCGCGCGCCGCGAGGCCGAAGAGAAGCTTGCTGCGGCCGAGGCGCGTCTTGCCAACCTGCGCAGCGGCAAGCGGCCGCCCGAAGTCGAGACCGCCATCGAGCAATTGCAGCAGGCGCGCGCAATGCGCGAGCTGTCGACGGCCAACGTGAAGCGCCAGCAGCAGCTCTTCGCGAGCGGATTCGTCAGCGGCGCCGCCCTCGACGACGCGCGGGCGCAGGTCAAGCGCGACGAAGCTCGCGTCAAGGAGCTGGAGGCCGTCGTGGCGACGACGAAGATGCCGGCGCGTGCCGACGAAATCCGCGCAGCCGAGGCCGATGCCCGGGCGGCCCGCGAGGTGGTCGCGCAGAGCGCGTGGCGTCTTGCGCAGCGCGCGGTCGCGGCGCCCGCATCGGGCCTCGTGCACGACACGTACTATGTCGCCGGCGACTGGGTGCCGGCCGGCAGCCCGGTGGCGAGCGTGCTGCCGCCGGGCAATGTCAAGGTGCGTTTCTTTGTCGCGGAGACGGTCCTCGGGCGCCTGCAGCGAGGACAGACCGTGACGGTGAACTGCGACGGTTGCGCGACGCCCGTTGCGGCGACGATCGCGTTCATCGCCGATCGTGCGGAGTTCACTCCGCCGGTGCTCTACTCGAAGGAAAACCGCTCGAAGCTCGTCTATCTCGTCGAAGCAAGACCCGCGCCGGCCGACGCGGCGAAACTGCATCCGGGACAGCCGGTCGACGTCACCTTGCCGGCGCCGTGACCACAGCCACGGCCATGGTCGACGAAACCGTCATCGACGTGCGCGGCCTCAACAAGAGCTTCGGCCGCCATCATGTGGTCAAGGATCTCGCGCTGTCGGTGCGCCGCGGCGAGATCTTCGGCTTTCTCGGGCCCAACGGCAGCGGCAAGACCACGTCCATCCGGATGCTCTGCGGGCTGCTGACGCCCGACAGCGGCGAAGGGACGTGCCTCGGCTTCGACATCCGGCGTGAGTCGAAGGCCATCAAGCGCCACGTCGGGTACATGACGCAGCGCTTCTCGCTGTGGGAGGACCTGACGCTGCGCGAGAATCTGCGTTTCGTTGCGCGAATGTATTCGATGGCCGACGGCGCACCGCGGGTCGAAGCCGCGCTGGCGCAGCTCGGCCTCGCCGATCGCGCGAGCCAGCTCGCCGGCGAATTGTCCGGCGGCTGGAAGCAGCGCCTGGCGCTCGCCGCCTGCCTGCTGCACGAGCCGCGATTGCTGCTGCTGGATGAGCCGACGGCCGGTGTCGACCCCAAGGCCCGGCGCGATTTCTGGGACCAGTTGCACGAGCTCGCCGCGCGCGGCATCACGGTGCTGGTCAGCACGCACTACATGGACGAGGCCGAGCGTTGCCACAAGCTCGGCTACATTCTCGGCGGGCGACTGCTGGTGCAGGGCACGGCCCGCGAGGTCGTCGCGAGCCAGTCGCTCGTCGCGTGGACCGTCGATGGTCCGGCGCTGGCGGCGCTCGCGACCCGTCTGCGGGCGCTGCCGGCGGTGCACCAGGTGGCGGCGTTCGGCGCCGCGCTGCACGTCACGGGCGACGATGACGGTGCGCTCGCCGCGGCGCTCGCGCCGTTCAAGGCCGAGCCCGGCCGCAGCTGGCGCCGGATCGAGCCCGGTCTAGAGGACGTGTTCATCCACTTGATGCAGGACGGCGCGGCAAATGAGCCGCCGAGCGCGGGAGCGCGGCGCGCATGAGCGGCGCAGGGCCGCCCCAGGACGCGAATCGCGCTCTCGCGTCCGGCAGCGCAGCGGCGACGGCCGCAAACGCGGGGGTCCGGCGATGAGCGAGATCTTTTCCTTCTCGCGCTGGCTCGGCATCGTCGGCAAGGAGTTCATCCAGCTGAAGCGCGATCGGCTGACGTTCGGCATGATCGTCGGCATCCCGGTCATCCAGCTCGTCCTGTTCGGGTTCGCCATCAATTCCGATCCCAAGCACCTGCCGACGATGCTCCAGGACGTCGACCGCAGCGAGTTCTCGCGCAGCATCGGGAGCGCTCTGGCCAACAGCCGGTACTTCGCCTTCATCGGCGACGCGGGAAGCGAGGCGGAGGCGGATCGCGCGCTCGCCACCGGGCGCGCGCAGTTTGTGGTCACCATTCCCGCCGGGTTTGCGCGAGCGCTGGTGCGCGGCGAACGCCCCGCGGTGCTGGTCGAGGCCGACGCCACCGATCCCACCGCGACCGGCAACGCGGTTGCAGCACTCGGCCAGCTCGCGCAATCGGCCCTGGCACAGGATCTCACCGGCCCGCTCGCGTCGCTCGCTGCGAAACCGGGCGCGTTCGAGGTGGTCGTGCACGCGCGGTACAACCCGGAAGCCGTGACGCAGTACAACATCGTGCCGGGATTGATGGGCGTGATCCTGACCATGACGATGGTGCTGATGACCGGACTGGCGATCACCCGCGAGCAGGAGCGGGGAACGATGGAGAATCTGCTGTCCACGCCCGCGACCGCGCTCGAGGTGATGACGGGCAAGATCGTGCCTTACGTGATGATCGGCCTCGTCCAGGTGACGCTCGTGCTGATCCTGGCGCGCCTCATCTTCGCCGTGCCGATGCACGGGAATCTCGGCATGCTCTATCTGGCCGTGCTGCTGTTCATCGCCGCGAATCTGACGCTGGGGCTCACGTTCTCCGCCGTGGCGCGCAACCAGCTGCAGGCGATGCAGATGACGTTCTTCTTCTTCCTGCCGTCGATGCTGCTGTCGGGCTTCATGTTCCCCTTCCGCGGCATGCCGGGGTGGGCGCAGGCGATCGGCGAAGTGCTGCCGTTGACCCACTTCCTGCGCATCGTGCGGGGTGTCCTGCTGAAGGGCAATGAATTGGCGGACGTGCTGCCCGAGATGTGGCCGATCGTCGCGTTCATGGCGGTCGTGCTGCTGATCGGACTGCGCACGTTCCGCAGCACGCTGGATTGAACCGCCCGATCGGCCAGCTCATCCCGGCGCCGGCCGGTTCACCTGCCGACGTTCGCGCGAGGTCGATCAGGTTCACGGGCATGTGTGCTGCAGGCTGTCGTGCGCGAGGATCTGTCTTCGCTCGGCCCGCGGATCGTCGGCCGTGATTGTTTGCCGAGCGGCCACCGCACGAAACAAGTCTGGTATCGTAGCATTGCCGTTTGGGCGATCAAGGCGCGGAGATTGCCTGCGCGCCGGATTCGGGACCGCTGCCACGATGCCTCGCCGACGTCCATTGCTGGAGATCACCCGCACGATGACACGAGCGGTGCTGCCTGCGCTCGTGTCGCTGCTGCTGCCCGTGCTGGCGTTCGCCCAAGACACCTATCCCGGCCGGCCGATCCGAATGATCGTCCCTTTCGCTCCGGGAGGCGCGTCGGATGTCGTTGCGCGAATCATGGCTCCGAAGCTTTCCGAAATGCTCGGCCAGCAGATCATCGTCGAAAATCGATCCGGCGCGTCGGGCAACATCGGCATGGAAGCGGCCGCCAGGGCGCCTGCCGACGGTTACACGATCTATCTCGGCAACATCGGCACGATCGCGATCAACCCCGCCATCTTTCGCAACCTGTCCGTCAACCCGGTGAAGGATTTCATCCCGGTCACCCAGGTCGCCGACGTCCCGAGCATTCTGATCGCGAATCCGGGCGTGGCCGCGAACGACGTGGCCGAGCTCATCGCGCTGGCGAAGGCGAAACCCGGCGTGCTCAACTTCGCTTCCACGGGCTCGGGTGCATTGAGCCGCCTGGAGATGGAGCAGCTGAGACAGATCGCCGATCTGGACGTGGTGCACATCCCGTACAAGGGCGGTGCCGGCCCGGCGGTGATCGGCATGCTCGGCGGCGAAACGCATGTCATGTTCGTGACCCTGGCTTCGGTGCTCAGTCTCATCAAGGCAGGCAAGCTGAAGGCTCTCGGCATCTCGACCCCGCGGCGAATCGATGCAATGCCGCAGGTGCCGACGATGGCCGAAGCGGGATTTCCGGAAATGGTCAGCGGATCATGGCAGGGGGTCTTCGTGCCGGCGGGAACGCCGCGCGCGATCGTGGACAAGCTCCACGCGGCGTTCGTGGCGGCGCTCGGCGCCCCTGATATCGTGCAGCGTTTCGCCAAGGCCGGCGTCTCGGGGGTGACCAGCAAGACGCCGGAGGAATTCGCCGCGTTCGTGGATTCCGAGGCGATCCGCTGGGGCAAGGTGGCGAGGAAATCCGGCGCGACGGTGGACTGACGGCGCCAGGCCTGCCGGCGCGGAGCGTACGGTTCGAGCATCGACCGCAGGATCCTGCGGACCGCGGCCACCGGCGGGCGGCTTGGGGCGAACGGTCAATCCCGGTCGGGCGTCCACAAGCCGCGCCAGCCATCGGGCCCGAGGCGGCGCAGCGTCTCGATGTTCCGCTCGTAGATGGAGGCGGCGTCGGGAAACGCGGCCACGGCGCGGTCGATGCTGGCTTCGCGCAGCAGGTGCAGCGTCGGGTGCGGCGAGCGGTTGGTGCAGTTCGCGACGTCGTCGGGCGCGCTTCCGGCGAACTCGTAGGCCGGGTGGAAGCTCGCGACCTGCAGGCAGCCTTCCAGCCCCAGGTCCGTGATCGCGCGATCGGCCTCCTGCAGGAAAAAGTGGAAGTCGATGAAATCCGTCATCGCCCGCGGATGGATCAGCAATGTGGTTTCGAGCTCTTCGGGCTTCGCCCGTTCCAGCAGCCCGAGCTCGTGCCTCAGTTCCGCGAGCAATTCCCCGGCCGACGCCGCCGCGGTGACCGCGTAACGAATCTGCCGCTTGACGTGGACGGCCTTGGCGAACGGGCACAGGTTGAGCCCGATGACCGCCCGCTCAAGCCAGCGCTGCGTCGCAAGGATCGCGTCGGCGGCGCTCGCCGCGTCGGCGAAGGGTGTCAGGACATCGGTCATGGCCGGGGGATTGGAGGCCGCGCTTGCCACGCTACGCCAAGCTGCCCGCGATCGCCACTCGGCAGCCGGTCCACTGGCATGCTGCCCCAAGCGGCCGTAATCTGATCCCGGCGGCGCATTTGAAGACTACGGGATGTTCGCGTCAAATCGGTTGGCATGGCACTTGCTCGGTCACGGCGCATGGATGATGTTCAACCCCTTGGCAGCCCCTTGGCGCTCGAGCCCATGGACGTGCCGACCGCCGG
>CAVOXS010000023.1:0-52568 GCA_963700415.1 uncultured beta proteobacterium | reverse complement strand
GACGTCCGGCACCGCGTCCCTCGTGACGGAGACCGGCCGCGCGCAGACTTCATCCGCGGCCATGGCAGTCTCCGCCGACGGGAGCTAGCTCGGCTTGCACGGCGGAACCTGTCGACACGGCGGAACGTGTCGACACGGCGTACCCGGCGCAAGGGGGTCAGCCGCGGCGCTCCCTGATGCTCGAGGGTAGCACCGCGAAGTCATCCGCTTGGGGAAGCGACTTCATCGCGATGTGCAAAGCCTCCGGCGGCGCAACGAGCTTTCGGGCTGTCCGGTCCAGCCATCCGCCCAGACTCGTGACACTGGCACAGAGTGTCCCGTCCGGAAGAAAAATTTCGTTGCGCAAGAGGAACCGGCTCCCGTCTTCGGCGTGACCCGCGATGGCGAGCGTCACCGTGATTTCCTGCAGCAGGCCGACCTCCTTCCGGTATTCCACCTCATCCTTCATGACGACCGGGCCCAGCCCAAGGCGGGTGAACTCCCGCATCGGAAAACCATTCTCCGAGAAGTACATCATGCGCACGTCGGCCGATTTGTCGAGAAAGGCGGTGTTTCTCATGTGGGAGTTGAAGTCCATGTCGGCCCAGCCGGCGATGAGGATCTTTGAGTACACGTGCCGTTTCCCCTGTGCGCGAGGCCGGCGAACGGCCATTGGTGCTCCGGACGTGAACCGTCCTCGCCTTGCAGTCTAGAACCGATATGTCTTTCCCACCGCAGACGGCGCCACCGCATCGCCGAACGCCGCAGCCAGGGCGCTCACCGCGCGCCAGCCGGTGCAATGGGCAGCTGCTATGCACTTGAGCTCGAACTCGCGCATGGCCTCGACTGTTTCGGGAATGATGCGTTCATTGCCGCCGGCCAGATGGAAGCCTCCCATCACGCCGAAGAGCGGCGGACCCGGAAAGCAGGCGCGAGCATGGGTCAGGACGTTGACGACACCCGCGTGTGAACATGCCGTGAACACTATGACGCCCTTGTCCTTCACTCTGACCGCGACAAACCGCTCATCCATCAACAACGGGTCCGGCTCCCAATCCGACCCGTCCACGGTGCGGCGGTACTGTCCCGGCATCCCCGTTTCGAACCCGGTGACACGCGGAATCTCTCCGCTTACGTAGAAAAGCTCATCGAGGACACATTGCGGCTCGGTGGAATGGACGACGAGCGCGCCTTGTTGTTCGAGCATCGCCGGGGTGGGCACGTCCTCGAACGGCCGCATGGATCCGTCCCGCTCCTTCATGGCACGGGTCCGGTACATGCCGGGATGCATGTAGGTGGGGACGGCACGACCGCCGTTGCTCAATTGAATCATCTCCAGCGCCCGGACCATGGCCCCGCAGTGGTCCCAATGGCCGTGCGAGAGAACGATGCCATCGACTCTTCCCACGTCGAACCCGAGGCGATCGACGTTGCGCTCGAAAACCCAGGCATCCGGCCCGGTGTCGAACAGGAGCGTGCGCGCAGTGTCGCCGCGCCAGGCAGTGATCGCGCAGGAGAGTCCATGCGCGCCGCAGCACAGGCAGCGCCCCGACAAGCGTCGAAGTCCTCTCCTCAGCAGTCGAGGCAACTCATTCTCGACGTATGCCGGCACCGTGGAGAGGTTGTCGGTCACGTTGTCGACCAGAACCAGGACTTCGACCTTGTCGGCTGCCGCGAGCTCAACCATAGGGTGGCCTCCTCAGGGTTCCCAATCGAGCCGATCCGAGCGCGCGCAAGGGTCGTCGTCGGTCACACGGTCAGTCACCTCGGGTGGCGATCCCGGTGGCGGGCGACGAGCAAGGCAACCGGCGCGACTTGCCGACACGCGCCAGGCCGAAGACACGAATCGGCGCGTCCGGTCGGCCGACGGGATGGGCTCCCCCTGATCCTTCGGCATCATCGTGCCAGCGGGCATCATGGGGTGTGGGATGTCAGCGCTCAATCGGAAAGAGTCCGACACGAATGCTACCGCTGCTCGGGCGGTTGCGGGAGAGGATCTGGCGAAACCGGTGTTCCAGCTCGTCCTCGCCAATGGCCTCCGCATCGACCGGCAGGTCGATGCGGATGGCGCAAGTTGACGCGAGCCTGCGGTGCCTTGTGCGCTAGTTGCGGTACGCGGACGCATCCGCGCTCGAGCCCTCGAAGCTGGTGTCGGCGGCCGAGACCGCACGGATCGGTCGAGGCGTCTTCGACACGTACTTCGTGGGTATCGTGCTGGTGGCAACGCCGGAACCGTTCGTGACGGCCGTTACCAGCGACGTCCAGACGATCTGCCCGCGGACCTTGTCCTGGACCTGGAACTCGATGGCCCGGCCCGCAAGCGGATTCGCGTCCTCCGTGAGGGTCGCCGTCGCCGTCGCCGCCTGGGACTTCTCTGCGACGGCGTCGGTCAGCGTGAGCACGGTGACTTCCCGCAAGACCGTGAACGCTGCGGACGCCGTCGACGGGCCATAGGCTCCGACACCGTCGAACGCGACCACCGCCGTTCCGGCCGCAGCCGGTCCGGCCAGCGTCAGTGTCGCCGTCGCATGGCCGGCCGCATCGGTGGTTCCTGTCGCTGACGCAGTCCCGATCGTGAAGCGCAGCACCCGGTCGCCGAGCGGGACGTCGCTCGAATCGCGGAGCGTCGCGCCGACGGTGACTTGGTCGGTCACCTGCCCGCTCGCCGGATTGGCGGCGTCGAGCGCCAGTTGCGTCGAATCGGCGATCGCGACCGTGCCGGTCGCCGTGGCGGTCACGCGGATGCCGTCCCAGGCGACCGCGTAGGATGCCGTGCCGACCGGTCGCGTCGGCGTTACTGCCACTTGTGCCACGCCCGATCCGTCGGTCATGCCGGTGTACGCCTCGTTCGTACCGTCGTCGTCGCGGTCGAAACTGAACGCGACTTGCTGGCCGGAGATCGCCTGGCCGGCCCCGTTGGCGAGCGTTGCCTGGAGGCTGCCGCTCTCGTTGCGGCTCAGAACGAGCGTCGCCGGGGTCGTCAGCGTGGCGCCGTCGATGACGTCGCCGATGCCGTTGCCGTCCGCGTCCGCCTGGTCCGTGTTGGCGACTGTGGGCGCGTTGTCGTAGGCCTTGGCCATCGCCACTTCACCCATCGTCATCGCGACGCCGCCGGGGTAGGTCTTCACGAAGTCCAGCAACTGGATCCACGCGTTCCAGCGCGCGTCGTACACCGTGTTGTTCTCACGGTTCGAGCCGCCGTTGCAGGTGCCGAGCCGGTCGTCGTCGTTGCACGGACGTCCGCTCCAGTCGACCTCCTCGACCAGCCAGGTGGTCAGGCCGCCGATGTCGACCTGCGACGCGAGATACGCGGCGTACGCGTCCACGTCGTAGGACCCGTTCGCAGGTCGCCGGTGGCGCGATCTGCAGGTCCGCGGAGACGTGGAACATGCCGAACTGGTCGAACCGCTCGTGATGGCTGCCCTCCGGCGTGAAGATCGGCGCCGTAGCTGCCGGCCTCGCCTTCCTCGTACACGCTCGCCGAGAAGCCCTTGTACCCCAGCTGCGCGATCGCCTCGCGGGCCACCGTGTCGGAGGTGTTGTAGGGCGGCGAGAAGCTGATCAGGCGGATGCGACGACGTCCGACCAGTCGATCTTCGGCGAGGCGGCGGTGGCGCCCGATTCGGCGATCCACTTGTTGCCGTAGTTCCCCAGCAGCGTGTCGTAGCCGACGCGCATCAGCTGGAAATTCTCGGCGAACGAGAGTCCGCAGGTCTCGCAGGCGTAGAAGTTCCGGTCGGGATCGTCCTTCCAATCCCCCAGCGGCGTGTTGTTCACGTGGTAGCTGCCGTGCTGGCCGATCTCGAACAGCGGATTGGCGTTGCGATCGTTGATCCAGTCGACGACCGGCGGGTCGGTCCACAGCTGCTTCGGGATCGTCACCAGCGTGATCGGGACCGACTTCCCGCCGGCGAGCGTCAGCGTCTTGGTCGTGTCGTCGCCGCAGGGTTCGTACGTCGGGTCGATCCGCGATGTCGCGCGGGATCGTAGTTCTCCCAGCACTTCGCCGCCCACTCTTCCGGCGACAGCGTGGCCGCGTCGGTCATCAGCTGCGTGAACTCGTTCTGGAAGAACCGGCCGAGCGCGTCGATGCGAATGACGAAGCGCGTCGTGCCGCTGCCCCACTTGATCGCGGCGTCGCGTGCGAACGCGAAGCCCGCGTCGCCCGGCAGCGGACCGTCGACGATCCCGTCCCCGTCGCTGTCGTAGCCGTCGAGCGGATCGCAGGCGTCGCCGATGCCATCGGAATCGACGTCGCCCTGTCCGGAATTGGCGATGAACGGGCAGTTATCCTCCGAATCGAGGATCCCGTCGTTGTCGTCGTGCGGGTTGCGGGTGAGGTGCCGCCGCTATCGTCGCGGCGGGCAGCGCGAGGCCAGTGACGGCCGTGCGCAGAGCGGAGTTGGGCGCCAGCACGCCGGAGTAGCGGCGGCGTTGGTCGTGATGCAGAGCCATGCATCACGGCCACGCGCGGCCTTCGTCCGCGACGGCGGCAACATCCGTCGACCGGAACTAGTGGACTGTAACAGTCAAATCGGTAGTCGTTATCGCGCCGCAATCGGCTGCCGCAGCGCGGCGCGAGGAGGAGTCATAGTTACGACTATGCCGACGACGAGCAACAAAGCTGCGGCTGCCGAGGGCAAGCGAGACGCTATCGATTTGGCTGTTACAGTCCACTAGCCGCAGCGCTTCAGCGTTTCCTGCGG
Source organism: uncultured beta proteobacterium (assembly GCA_963700415.1). Lineage (GTDB taxonomy): Bacteria > Pseudomonadota > Gammaproteobacteria > Burkholderiales > Casimicrobiaceae > CAIWHR01. The sequence goes on along the minus strand of CAVOXS010000023.1, from coordinate 47,883 downwards.
GCGCACCCATTCGACGGTCCTGCCGAACAGCGGCAGGCCGACGTACCCGTGAATCCTGAGCGAGCCGTCGGGCTCCAGCTGCAGCGTGCTGCTGTAGGTGTGGCCGTCGCCGGGATTGTAGATCTGACCCGCGTTCCACGTGCCCTCCTGCGCGCGCCGAAAGCCGGTCAGTATCGTCAGGCCGCACAGCGGTCGATCGCGCAGCGCGGCGTCGGGATTGCGCCGGTCGTGCTTCGGGCGTCCACTCGCCGTCAACGGTTTCTTCTGCCAGTAGATGCTCCCGCACAGCAGGCCGTTGCAGTCGTCGACCCAGATGGCGACCTTCCGCTTGTCGGTTTCCCTGTGGTCGACCCACAGCCCGCGCACATCGTCGGTGACGGCGCGCTCGGTCGCGCCTGCTGCGGGCGCGGCCAGCGCGAACGCCAGCAGGAGCGCCGCCGAGCGCCTCCGCACGCGAAGCGTCCGGCGAGCGGAAGGAGCACGCGCTGCCCGCGCCCCTGATGCGCCGGAGGGCTCAGCCGCCACGGATGTGCGCATCCGCCGGATAGGTGCCGAACACCCGGTCCCACAGCGGGGAGCTGACGCCGTAGCGCAATCCCTTGGTGCCGTAATGATGCTGCAGGTGGTAGATCCTGAGGAAGCGCAGGACGGGCGCCCGCATCGCGAAGTGATGCGTGGCGTAGTGGATGTAGTCGTACACCAGATAGCCGGTGATGAAGAACGCGCAGAACGGCTCGATCCACGGCGCGGGCACGACGAGCCGGAAGATCTGGTAGAGCACGATCATCAGGATGACCCCGCCCGCGGGCGGCATCACGAGGCGCGTCTTGTCGCGCGGGGCGGCATGGTGCACGCCGTGGAACATGAACACGAGATATTTTCCGACCCGGCTTTGCGCGGAGTAGTGGAACACGAACCGGTGCAGGCTGTACTCGGTCAGCGTCCAGATGAAGAGTCCGGCGGCGCCGATCGCGAGCACCTCGGGCAACGGCAGGCCATGGACCGTCAGGCTCCGCCAGAGGAGGAACGCAGCGATGGGGCCCCAGAACAGCAACGGGACGATCGGGTGCACGTGCGTCAGCGCTTCCAGGAAATCGTTCCTGAACAGCCTGACGGATTGCTCCACCGGGGGCGAATTGTGTTCGTCGGCCATCCTGCGTCTCCGCGAGAAGCTGGATTTTATACCGCGTTGCAGACGCCGGCGCGGGCGACCGGGGCGGGCGGCGATGCGTTCATCCGGCGAGCCAGGAGGAGAGGTCGCGGTCGAGCAGCCCGGAGAGCTTCCGGACGTCGGCCGCGAGCGTCTCGCGCACGACGGCGGCCATCTGCGGCGTGAGCGGGGCAGGCGTCGCATGGATCTTGTTCCAGCCCGTCACGCGCTTGATCAGGCTCGGCCGCTTGGCGCCATCCGGGTCGTACTTCCGCTTGCGTCGCTGCAGCGTGTCGATCATCTTTCCGCCGCGCATCGCCGGCACGAACAGCAGTCGCTGCAGCCACGCGTATCGGTACATCCGGCTTCCGTATCGACGTTCGAACTGCGTCTGGCCGTCGTAATCGATCTCGAGGAAATCGAGAGCGCGCCGGTAGACGCCGAGCGGATCCGCCACGAGATCGTCGTAGACGATGACGTGCGACCGATCGCGTCCCGCCACGGCGAAAAGCCGTTCCACCTGCGTGCCGAGCATCGCGACCTGGCTGTAGGTCAGCAACCGGAGGTCGAGGCAGTGCTTCGGGATCCGTTCCCCGCGCGCGCGCGCGGGCTCGAGCGCCCAGGCCTTTGCGAAATCCGGTTCGTCCTCCTGCAGCAGGTAGCGCATCCGCAGGTGGTACGAAGGCAGCATTCCCAGCGGATTGCGCACCAGCGCGATGAAACGTGCGTCCGGGTTGAAGCGCCGGATCCGCTCGAGGGTATCGGGCTGATAGAGATACGACACCGATCCCTCCCCCACCGCCCGGTGATTCGTTGTGTAGTGCGCAAAGCAGCGCTCGAGATAGTCTCGCCGGAGCGCCTCCGCGGAGGGTTCCGCGTCCAGTCGGGTGAAGTAGTGCGGCTCCTTGGGCCGTGAGAAACAGATCTGCGGATTGCGCGCGAGGTAGCGGCAGAACGCCGTCGTGCCGCAGCGTGGCGCGCCCACCACGAAGAAGTCCGGAAAGCGGGGAGTTGCGGTCATCCGTAGGCACCGAGGGACCCGGCGCGCCGGCTGGCGTGCCTGCGCTCGGTCGAGGCAGGGCGAAACCGATCGCGCGTTGGTTAACCCGGTCATTCTACCCAACATGCACGATCGGCGGCGTCCGCGCTCCCGCCTCGACCCGCTGGGCGAGCCTCGCCCAGCCGCCGTCGACCTCCGCTTGCAGCGTTTCGATGTCGGCCGGGCCCAGATGCCGGTACCGGCGCTGCAGCGCCAGATAGTCGCTCAGGGGCCGCGACTTCGTCGTGTGGTTGAGCGTGTAGGTGCATCCGTTCTCGACCTCGTAGAGCGGGAAGGCGCCACACTCGACCGCATAGCGCGCGGCGGTCACGCCCGCGTCGTCGGCCAGGCCCCAGCCGTCGAGGCAGGGGATGAGCAGCGTGATGATCCGCGTGCCGCGCATCGCCTTGGCCTTCTCGACTTTGCGGATCAGGTCGGGCAGGAAGCCCACGCTCGCCGTCGCCACGTAGGGCACCTCGTGCGCGGCCATGATCTCGACGAGGTTCTTCTTGCGCGAGGTCTTGCCCGCCGGGGTGGAGCCGGTGCTCGCCAGATGCGGCGTCGACGAGGATTTCTGCGCGCCGGTGTTCATGTAGCCTTCGTTGTCGAGGCAGAAATAGATGAAGTTCTCGTTGCGTTCGGCCGCGGACGACAGGCACTGGAAGCCGATGTCGTAGGTGCCGCCGTCGCCGGCGAGGACGATCACGTGCGTGTCGTGCTCGCCCCGCGCGTCGAGCGCCCGCCGCAGGCCCGATGCCGCGGCCGCGCTCGCCTCGAGCGTGGGCTGGTAGACGGGAATCTTCAGCGAGCTGTAGGGTTGCGGGCCCGCGATGATCGCCATGCAGGAGGGTGGAATGATGGCCATTGTCTTCGGACCCATCGTGGCGAGCACGTGCCGCACCGACAGCGCGTCGACGCAGCCGGGGCATGCCGCGTGGCCCGAGCAGAGCATGGAGTCTTCCAGCAATTCGAGTTTCTGCATGTCAGGTCCTCATCACTTCAGTGCCCGCCCGGGCCGACGGCACTGTCTCTCCGCGCAGCGGGGATACGGCCTGGCCGTGCACAGTGAGCGGGGGCCGTTCATTTCACCCACACCGAGTGGGGCTGCGCCTCGCTCGAGCTCGCCATCCGGACGAATTCGGCGATCCTCGAAGGCGAGACATTGACGCCGCCCACGCCTGCGAGATAGCCGTGAATCCTGGGCGCATCGGGCAGGCCGTAGAGCGCGGCGCGCAGTTCCTGGTGCAGCACGCCGCCATGGCCGGGCGAATAGTTGCGGTCGAGCACCAGCACCTCGGGCACCCCGGCCAGGGCCTCGATGAGCGCCCGCACGGGAAGCGGCCGGAACAGGCGCAGCTTGACGAGGCCGACCGCCAGGCCTTCGTCGCGCATAAGATCGACCGCGTCGCGCGCGGTGCCGCACATGCTGCCCATTGCCATGACGACGATGCGGGCGCCGTCGCACCGGTAGCGCTCGACCAGGCCGTAGCTGCGGCCGGTGCGCTCGTTCCATTCCCTGTCCGCCTCGAGGGCGACCACCGGGACTTCATCCATCGCCGCGCCGAGCGCCTGGCGGTGGCGATTGAACATCTCCTGCGTCACCACGTTGCCCCAGGACTCGACCTTCCCGGTATCCAGGCGATGCTCCGGCGCGTACGGCGGCAGGAAGGCGTCGACCACTTCCTGCGCCGGGACGAGCACGGGCTCGAGCGCGTGCGAAACGTAGAACGCGTCGAGATTCACGAGCACCGGCAGCAGCACCCGCTCGGCGACCTTGAACGCCTGAATCACGGTGTCGAGCGATTCCTGTGCGCTCTCCGTGTAGTACTGGATCCAGCCGGTGTCGCGCTGGGCGAGGCTGTCGGTCTCGTCGGGCCAGAACGCCCACGGCGACGCGAGGGTCCGGTTGACATTGGCCATCACGATCGGCGCCCGCGCGCCGCTCGCGTAGTGGAGCAGTTCGTGCATGAGCAACAAACCCTGCGAGGCCGTCGCGGTGAACACGCGAACGCCCGCCAGCGAGGCCGGGATGCAGGCGGACATCACCGAGTGCTCGGATTCGGGGGTGATGACCTCGGCGTCGAATTCGCCGGCAGCCTGGAATTCGGTGAGCTTCTCCAGAATCGGCGTTTGCGGCGTGATCGGATAGACCGGGACCACCCTGGGGCGCGCCAGGCGCGCCGCCCACGCGACCGCGTGGTTGCCGGTCAGCAGCATGGGCTTCTCCCGCGCCGTCGTGCCGTCGCGGGCATTCATCGGCGTGCCCCAGCGCCTGCGGCGCTCGCTGCCGCGCCGTCCCCCGAGGGAGCGAAATTCGCCCCATGCGCTCATCGGTCCTCCTGGGTCATCTTCATCGAGCCGGTGGGGCACTCCCTGACGCAGATGCCGCAGCCCTTGCAGAAGTCGGTCAGGACGATGTAGCCGTCACCCTCCCGCTTCACCGCGAGGTCAGGGCAGTAGACCACGCAGTTGTCGCACTGGATGCACGTTCCGCAGGAAAAACAGCGCCGGGATTCGGCCAGCGCGCCGTCGAGATCGAAGCCCAGCTGGACTTCGGCGTCGCTCGCGAGGCGCTGCGCGATGGGGATCCGGGCTTCGGGCGTTCGTGCCTGCGAGGGGTGGTAGAAGGTATTGATCGTGGCAAACGCGACGACGGGCTCAACGGTCCCATTGGCGCCGGCATCGGCATCGGCATCGGCACTGCCGCCTTCGGCGCGCGCGCGCAACACGCGGTCGATTTCGCGCGCGGCGCGCTGGCCCATGCCGATCGCCTCGGTGACGAAGCGCGCCATGCTGGACACGTCGCCGCCCGCGTATACGCGCTCCAGGCTGGTCGCCTGCTGCCGGCCGGTCCTCACCAGCGCCCCGTCGATCTCGAGCGCACCCTCGAGCGGCGCGAGCTCCGGATCCTGGCCGATCGAGGTGACGATGGCATCTGCCGCGAGCGAGAATTCGCTGTCGGCGAGCGGCGTCACCGCGAACTCTCCGCGCGTCGCACCGGCCTCGAACCGCACACGAATGCACTTGAGCGCGAGGCCCGCACTGCCGTTGTCGACCGCCTCGGTCATCATGGCGCCGTCGACGAGCGCAATGCCTTCCTCCAGCGCCTCGGCGATCTCGTCGCGCTGCGCCGGCATCTGCCCCGCGCTTTCGAGTGCGAGCAGTGTGACCTCGTGCCCCGCGCGCCGCGCGCTGCGCGCCACGTCGAGGGCGGCGCTGCCGCCGCCGATCACGACCACGCGCTTGCCCAGGGCCGGCGGCACACCGGCATTCGCCCGCGCCAGGTAGTCAGCGCCGTCGATCACCCAGGGCCGGGCGTAATCGAGCCGCGGCAGGCGTTTGTGGCTGCCGGCGCCGATTGCGAGATAGACCGCGTCAAACTCCTTGCGCAGGCGCTCGAAGTCCTCGCAGGTCGCCATCGCTTCGCCCAGGCGCACGTCGATGCCGAGCGCCACGATGCGCGCGATCTCGCCGTCGAGCACGGTGCGCGCGAGCCGATACGCCGGAATGCCGTAACGCATCAGGCCGCCCAGTTCCGGGGAGGATTCGAGCAGCGTGACGGCGTAACCGCGACGGCGCAGATGGAACGCGGCGGAAAGTCCCGACGGTCCTGCGCCCACGATCGCGATCCGCTCCCCGTGCGCTATCTCGACCGGCGCAAACGTCCAGCCCTCAGCGAGCGCTTGATCGCCGACATGGCGCTCGAGCCGGCAGATCGCCAGCGAATCGTCGAGGCTGGCGCGATTGCAGGCGGTTTCGCACGGATGGTGGCAGATGCGCCCGGCGACCGCGGGAAAGGGGTTGTGTCGCGTCAGGATCTCCCACGCGCCGCGAAAGTCGCGCGCGCGGGCACGGCCGATCCACTCGGCGATGTCGCCGTCCACGGGGCAGGCCGCGTGGCACGGTGCGGGGGCACGGATGTGCTGTGGCAGCGCCGATCGCCACGTGCCGGTCTTGAACACTTCGGTGGTGCCGGTCGTCCAGATGCTCGGCCCGGGATCTTTCGCGTTCACCGGAGCACCGTCGCGCGGCGCGCCCCGGTGTTCGCTCTTGGGACGATCCGGCGCGCTCATGTCGCCGCCACGGCCTCGAGCTGGGCATCGACCCAGCGGTAGCCATCCTCGCAGGCCGCGATGTTCTCGTCGTGCAGTTTCGGCGCCTCCGCGGTCAGCGTGCGGGTGAGCACCTCGAGTCCCGGCGCGTCGATCACCCGCGCCAGCGCGCCCAGCAGCGCGGAATTGACGATCCGTCCGAGGCCGTGGCGACGCGAAATCGAAATGCCGTCGACCGGAAACAGGCGGTAGCCCGGCAGCTTCCCGGCGAGCTCGGCAGGCGAGCGCGAGGAGTTGACGACGATCAGCGTGTCGGGGCGGGCTGCCGCGAGCAGCCGGCCTTCCAGCAGGCTCGCGTCGAAGCACAGGATCGCATCGGCCTGCTCGATATCGCAGCGCACGCGTATCGGGCGCTCGTCGACGCGAATGAACGAGCTCACCGGCGTACCCCGCCTCGCGCCGCCATAGCTCGCGAACGACTGCACGTGGCGGCCCTCGGCGAAGAACGCCATCGCGAGCAGACTGCCCGCCATCTGCGCCCCCTGGCCGCCGCGGCCCTGAATGATGATCTGCAACACGGACGGATCTCCTGTGACGTCCGGCGCGCCCGACGTACGGCCCCCGGCGTACGCAGGGAACGCGAAACGCCTATGGTCGGGCGATCGAACGGGCCGGACCTTGGCGCAGATCAAGAAGAACGCGATGCCGCGGTGCAGCGCGAACCGGTCCTAACGGTCCGACACCGGCGCCGCGGGTTGTGCCTTCGGAATCCACAGCACGGCGATCATCGCCGCGACGACGAGGGCCAGCGCCGTCCACTCGGGCGCGCCCGGGTGCTCGCCCAGCACGAGCATCCCGGCAAACACTCCGACGATCGGCACCGGCAACGAGGACATCGACGAGACCGCGACCGGCAGCGTGCGCGCGAGAGTGAACCAGGCCCAGTGCGCGAACGTTCCCGCGAGAAAGATGTTGTAGAAGATGGCGAACCATGCTCCGGCCGAGGGCATTGCCGCCGGCCCCGGGGGGGCCACGAACGGTGCGAGAACCGCGAGCGGCATCCAGCCGACGATCATCAGCCAGCCCGACAGCGCATTCTGCGGCAGCGGCAGCTTCCATTTGCGCAGCAGTACCGTCCCGAATGCCCACGAGATCGCCGCGCCGACGATGAACAGCGCGGCGGTCGGCGTGCGCTGGATGTGCCGGATGTCCTCGCCGAGCAACACACCGAGCCCGAGGACGCCCAGCGCCATGCCCGCGATCTTGCGCTTCGACAGGGGCTCGTGCAGCAGAACAAGCGAGAAGAGCACGCCCCACACCGGCATCGTGAAGGCGAGGATCGCGCTGCGCCCCGCCGGCAGTTGCTGGACCCCGAACAGCAGCAGGCCGTTCCAGCCGGCGATGTTGAACAGCGCTAGCAGGGCCATCTTCGTCCACAGAGGGCGCGGGATGCGGATCGAAGCGCCGGACAGCGCCGCCACCGCGAGCAAGCCGAGCCCGGCGAAGGGCAGTGTCACGGCGCGAAACGTCAGCGGCGCGATCTCGCTGACGCCCATTTTCAGCACCGGCCAGTTGCAGCCCCAGACGAGCGCGAGCACGGCGACCGGAAACAGCGCCGCGGCGGTGACGTGCGGCGTGAGCGTCGCTTCGGCGCGCGTCAACCCCGCTCCCGGGACGACGGCGGCGTGCCGTACTTGCTCTGGTGCAACTCCCGCGCCTGCGTGACCCACGCATCGCGGCGGATGCGGCCCGGGAATTCCAGGAGCTTCGCATCGATCTCCTCGATGTCGCGCTCGCTCCAGCGCGCGATCTGCCGGTAAGTCGTGATGCCGAGCTGCTGCAGCATCCGCTCGAGCACCGGACCGACGCCGACGATGAGCTTCAGGTCGTCCGGGGCGCCGGTTCCAAAAAACGGCGGTGGGGCGTTGTTTTCGAGATCAACCACCAGTTGCCGGTAGCGCGCGGTCTCGCCGCGCGCGGCCGCGAGTTCGCCATGGAGGCTTCGGCGGTCTGCGGCCAGATCGGCAAGATGGGTGAGTGCGGCGTCATGCGAGACGATCGCGCGGCGCAGCGCCGCGGTCTCCGTCTCGAGGCTGCGGATGATCCGTGCGCGCTCCACGATCGTGCCGTCCTGCGTGGCGGTGGGCGGCGGCGTCGCCGGAGGGGAGGCAGCCAGGACCCGCGGCGGCGTCGCCGGAGGGGAGACAGCCACGATCCGAGGTGCCTCCGCGGCCGGCGCGGATGCCGCTGGCGGCGATGCGCCCGGCATTGCCGCGGGACTCGCGCGGCGCCCGCGCGCCCGGCCCGCAACGTAGCCAATCGCGAGTGCCACAGCGAGGGCGACAAGAAGGGTGACGGTCGACACGGTGGCGTCCTGGTGCGGGATCGGGGGATGAGCGCGAGTTGATGACCGCAGTCCGGTGCTCGGACGGAAGCCCGAGCATGGGGCGCATTATCGCGCAAACCCGCCGGAGCCGCGGTACGGTCGCGCCGCCTGTTAGAATGGAAAGCCAAGTTCTGCTGACAACCATGTCCGACCTGAACGACCGTCCAGTGGCCCCCGCCGGTCGCGATCAGAATGCCCCGGAGGCTGCATCGCCGCCGCGGGAGGCCGACCCGAGGAAGGCCAGGGCCGAGCATCGCGCCGCCAGCGGGAAGCGGCCGGTTTCCCTGTGGCTGCTTATAGGGGTTGGCGTACTCACGGTGCTTGCCGCAGCCGGCTTCTGGCTTGACGGCAAGCGGACGCAGCAGTCGCTGCGCATCGAGGTGGCGCAGCGCCTTTCCGGCATCGAGTCGTCCACGCAAGCCGCCGGCCGCGCGCAAACGCAACTCGCCACGGACCTGCGCGATGCGCAGGCCAAGATCACGCTGCTCGAGGCGCGGCTCGCCGAATCGCAGGCGGAGCAGGCGGCGCTGGAGGCGCTGTACCGCGATCTGGCGCCGTCGCGCGACGAAATCGCGATCTCCGAGATCGAGCAGGTGCTCCTGGTCGCCAGCCAGCAGCTGCAGCTTGCGGGCAACGTGCCGTCGGCCTTGACGGCGCTGCAGCTGGCCGACGCCAAGCTGCAGCGCCTCGATCGTCCGCAAATCGTTCCGTTGCGACGCGCGCTCGCGCGCGACATAGACCGTCTGAAGGCCGTGCCCTACGTCGACATCGTCGGCATGAGCCTGAAGCTCGATCGGGGGATTGCCGCTGTCGACTCCCTGCCGCTCGCGATGGACGAACGGGTGCCGCCGCCGGCGCCGGACAAGGCCGCGACGACTGCCGCCGACTCGCCGTGGCGCCGTTTCCTCGCGGACCTCTGGAGCGACGCGAAGCAGTTGATCCGGATCGAGGTCGCGGACCGGCCCGCGGCGCCGCTGGTGCCGATGGCGCAACAATATTTCCTGCGTGAGAACCTGAAGCTGCGGCTGCTCACCGCGCGGATCGCGCTGCTGGCGCGCGACGACGCGAGCTTTCAGGCCGACCTTGCGTCGGTGGCGGCTTGGCTCAAGCAGTATTTCGACACCCGCGCGAAATCGGTGCAGGCGTTGCAGGCGACCGTGAGTCAGCTCGCCGCGTCGCCGATGCCCGGAGAGACGCCCGATCTGAACGGGAGCCTGGAAGCGTTGCGCGTGCTGCGTCTCGGGCGGGATCGCGTTGGGGGACGGGGACCCGCGGCCCTGCCGGCGCCACGATAGGCTGCCCGGTGCGCATCCTCTTCTGGTTCCTCCTGCTTGCCGGAACGGCCGTCGCTGTTGCCCTTGTGGCACGGCTGACGAGCGGCTACGCCCTGTTCGTCGCGCCGCCCTACCGGGTCGAGCTCTCGCTCAACCTGCTGCTCGTCCTCGCCTTCGCAGCTTTCGTCGCCGGCTACGCGCTGCTGCGCGTCGTCAAGCACGGGCTCGGCCTGCCCGAGCAGGTGCGAGCGTACCGGCGCCGACAGCAGCAGGAGCGCGCCCGCGCGAAACAGGACGCCGCGCTCGTCGCGCTGCTCGAAGGCCGCTTCGGCCGGGCGCGGCGGTTCGCGGACGAGGCGCTGGCGATTCCGCGCTCGTCGGGCCTGTCCGCGCTGATCGGCGCCCGTGCTGCCATCACGACCCGCGAGTTCGCCGCCGCCGAGGCGCTGCTGGCGCGTCCCGACGCCTGCGTGCCGAGTCTTGCGGTACCGCGGTTGATGCTCGAAGCCGAGATGAAGCTCGAGCAGGGCCAGCCGCTCGAGGCGCTCGGCGTCCTCGGCATGCTGCACAAGGAGGCGGGGTCGCATACCGCCGCACTGCGCCTGGAACTGCGCGCGCTGCAGGGTGCGGGCCGCTACGCGGAGATTCCACCCCTCGTCGATCAACTGGTCAAGCGCAAGGTGTACGGCGTGCCAGAAGGACAATTCGTGCGCGCGGCGGCCCATGCGCAGGAGCTCGCCGCCCGCTCGCTCGATGGCGAAGGGCTGCGTGCCTACTGGGCCAGACTCTCCGACGCCGAACAGCGCATGCCGAAGATCGCGCGTGCGGCCGCGCGCAGCTTCATCGCGTTGGGCGGCGATCGCGAAGCCGCGGAGTTGCTCGCCCGCAGCCTCGAGCGGGAATGGAACCCTGATCTCGTCGCGCTCTACGCGCAATGCCGGCCGGCGGACTCCGGGCCGCAGCTCGAGCAGGCCGAACGCTGGCTCGCGCTGCACAGCGGGGACGCGACCCTCCTCTATGCCCTGGGCGTGCTGTGCGAACGGGCGCAGTTGTGGGGCAAGGCGCAGACTTATCTGGAGGCGAGCCTCGCGCTCGACGACACCTGGCGCGCGCGCGTGGCACTGGGCGAACTGTTCGGACGGATCGGCCGCGACTCCGATGCCAATGCGCAGCTCGCGGCCGCGCTGAAACTCGCGCTCGCCGAGCTGAAATCGGGTTCAGGCCCGCAATGATTCGCGCATGGATGCGGAGCTCGCCACGCAAGTCAGGGAGCGAATGGTCACGTATCTGACTCCGATTTCACGGGCCCCGGCTGTGCCGCGTACGTGAAACTGTCGGCGAAGAACTCTTCCGGGGGGAGTCCGCGCATTTCGACGAAGCTCTTGCGCGCGGCATCGACCATCGCCGGACCGCCACAGGCGTAGACCTGATACCCGGAAAGATCGGCGAAGTCGTCCAGCACCGCCTGATGGACGAGGCCGGTGCGGCCGGGCCAGTCGTCCCCGGGCGCAGGATCGGACAGCACCGGGATGAACGTGAAGTTGCGGCCCTGCTGCTGCCATTTGCCAGGCAGATCGGGCTGGTAGAGGTCGCGTTTCGCGCGCGCGCCCCAGTACAGCACCATCGGGCGCGTCGCATCGATTCCGTGGTGCAGCGCGTGCTCGATGACTCCCTTGATCGGCGCGAAACCGGTGCCGCCGGCGACGAAGATGATCGGCTTGTCCGATTCCTCGCGCAGGAAGAACGTGCCGAGCGGCCCTTCGAAGCGCAGAATCTCGCGCCCCTTGAATTCGTTGAACAGCTGGTGGGTGAAGTGCCCGCCGGGGACATGACGAACGTGCAGTTCGAGCAACGCGTCGTCGTGCGGCGGCGTGGCGAGCGAGAAGCTGCGGCGGCGGCCGTCCTTCAGCAGCAGGTCGATGTACTGGCCGGCCAGAAACTGCAGGCGCTCGTTCGCAGGCAGCTTGATCTTCACGATCGCGACGTCCGGCGCCGGCTTGTCGATCGACTCGACGCGGCAGGGCAGCTTGCGGATCTGGATGTCGCCGCTCTTGCGCACTTCCCTGACCTCGAGCACGAGGTCGGTCAGCGGTTTCGCGCAACAGAACAGCGCCAGGCCCTGACGCTTCTCGTCGTCGGTGAGCGTCGATGGCTGGTGGGGGCCGTAGTCGACCTGCCCGTCGACGATTTTCCCCTTGCAGGTGCCGCATGCGCCATTCCGGCAGCCGTAAGGCAGCATCAGGTCGGCGGCCATTGCCGCCGCGAGGACGGTGTCGCCCTCACTGCACGGGAACGAATGGCCGCTGGGGTTTATGGTAATCTGGTGCGGCATGGCGACGCTGTAAAGGCAAGGGTCCCGCGCCGTGCACCGGCGCGAGCGATGCGTCCTGCAGACATGGTGCGAACAGGCCCTAGAACGTGATCCGGGTATTACTGATCGGCTGCGGCGATGTGGCGCTGCGCACGGCCCGCTTGCTCCATTCCAAAGTGCGGCTCTACGGACTCACGCGCCGCGCCGAGGACGGCGACAGGCTGCGCGCGCACGGCATCGTTCCCATCGTGGGCGACCTCGACCGGTTCAGGAGCCTCGACCGTCTGCGCACTGCCCCATTCGCGGTGATGCATTTCGCCCCGCCCCCGTCCGGCGGGCGCGACGACGCCCGAACCCGGAAACTCATTGCCGCGCTGACGCGGGCGCGAAGCATACCACAGCGGTTCGTCTACATCTCGACCTCGGGGGTGTACGGCGACTGCGCCGGTGCCCGCGTCGCCGAGACGCGGCCACGGCGCGCGCGCACGCCGCGCGCGCGGCGCCGCGTGGCGGCGGAAGACCGGTTGCGCGCCTGGGCGAAGCGCCATGCCGTCGCGCTGTCTATCCTGCGCGCGCCGGGGATCTACGCCGAGACGCGGCTGCCGCTCGAGCGGATCCGCCAAGGCACGCCGACGCTGCAGGCGGACGACGACGTCTTCACCAATCACGTGCACGCCGACGATCTCGCGCGCGCGGCCGTCGCGGCGCTGTTCCTCGCCAAGCCGAATCGGGCATACAACGTGAGCGACGACGCCGAGATGAAGATGGGCGGCTGGTTCGATGCGGTCGCCGACGCCTTTCACCTGACCCGCCCGCCGCGCGTTTCGTGGGAAGAGGCCGAGCACCGCATCGCACCGCTTCTCCTGTCGTTCATGAGCGAATCGCGGCGCCTCGTCAACGCCCGGATGAAGCGCGAGCTGCGGGTGCGCCTCAGATACGAAACGCCGCAGCAGCTCCTCACCGAGATTGCGCCCCGCGACCTGAAGAAGCAGCTGGCGCTGCCGCTGTGAGCGCGCCGGGCCGTCCCAAGCGCGAATCGCTCCCCCGTGGGGGGAGGGCGCGAAGCGCCAAGGGGGCACCATGAGCGCGCCGGTGCCAGCGCCGCAAGCCACGCGGTCGCGTCGGGTCGCGATCGCGGCGCGACTCGATGCCTACGAGCGCCTCGTCCGTCTCGACAAGCCGATCGGCATTGCGCTCCTGCTCTGGCCGACGCTGTCGGCGCTGTGGCTCGCCGCGCACGGAGCGCCGACGTGGTCGCTGGTCGTGGTCTTCACTGTCGGTACGATCCTGATGCGCTCGGCGGGATGCGCCGTCAACGATTGGGCGGATCGGCACTTCGACGCGCACGTCGCGCGCACGGCGGGCCGACCGCTCGTCGGCGGCGAGATTGCCGCCTGGGAGGCACTCCTGGTCGCGGCGGGCCTCGCGTTCTGCGCATTCCTGCTGGTGCTGTCCACCAACCGGACCACCATCCTGCTTTCGTTCCCGGCGGTCGGCATCGCCTTCGTCTATCCGTTCTTCAAGCGCTTCTTCGTGCTGCCGCAGGCTTTTCTCGGCATCGCGTTTTCGTTCGGGATGCCGATGGCGTACGCGGCCGTCTACGATGTGGTGCCGGCGATCGCCTGGTGGCTGCTGCTGTTCAATCTGTTCTGGGTCATCGCCTACGACACCGAGTACGCGATGGTCGACCGCGACGACGATCTGCGCCTGGGCCTGCGCACGTCGGCGATCGCCTTCGGGCGGTTCGACGTGCGCGCGGTGATGCTGTGTTACGCGATCTACCTCGCCGGAATGGTCGCGGTGGGAGTGCAGCAGGCGATGGGGCCGCTTTACTACGCCGGACTGGTCGCCGCGCTCGCGTGCGCCGCTTACCACTGGACGCTCATCCGGGGTCGCGATCGCGGTACCTGCTTCCGCGCGTTCCTGCACAACCACTGGCTCGGGCTCGCCGTGTTCGCCGGCATCGCGCTCGATTATGCCGTGCGCCTGGCGGCATGGCCGCGCGAATTGTGAGCATCGGGGACAGACCCGCTCTTTCGCCGGAAACGGCTCCGCGATCGGGGCAACGGCAGGCGAAGGAGGGGGTCTGTCCCCAATTGCGTGGGCTGCCACCGGTGCTCGGGCGCGGCGTTCGGGTCCTCGTTCTCGGCAGTTTTCCGGGCGCGGTCTCGCTCGCTGCCGGCCAGTATTACGCGCATCCGCGCAACCATTTCTGGCCGCTCATGGCGGCGGTGATCGGCGTGCCTCTGCCCGCGCTGCCCTATCGGCAGCGGCTCGCCACATTGCGCACGCACGGCATCGGCCTGTGGGATGCGATCGTGGCGTGCAGACGTCGCGGCAGCCTCGACGGCGCGATCCGCGATGCCGAGTTGGCGGAAATCGGGCGGGTGCGCCGTGCCGCGCCTTTGCTGAGAATCGTCTGCTTCAACGGCAAGACCGCGGCGCGATCGCTCGGCATCTGGGAGGATGCCGGTTACGCGACGCTTGCGCTGCCGTCGTCGTCGCCCGCCTATACGCGGCCGTTTGCGGAAAAACTTGCCGCCTGGCAGGCGATTGCCGCCTTCCTGCACGAAAGACCGGGAATCCGGGAATGACGAAGCAAGTCCGGGGGTGGGCGGTCATCATGGCCATGGCCTGCGTCGTGGCCACGGCAAGCGGCTGCGCGGCCCGTCTGCGGCCCGCCGCGGAACGCGTGACGTTCGATTCGCTCGATCTCGATCCGGCAACCGGCAGCCCGGTGCGCATCAGCGCGCTGCTGTACCGGCCGGAAGGCGCGAGCGAAATTCCTTCTCCCGCGGTCGTCGCGCTGCATGGCTGCGGCGGGATGTACAGCGCACGGGCATCCCGGCGCGACGAGCTGTCGCTGCGGCATCGGGCGATGGCGGAGCTGCTCGTCGGCGAGGGTTACGTCGTGCTGTTTCCCGACAGTTTCCGTTCCCGCGGCCGCGACGAGATATGCACGATCGAAAACCGCCAGCGGACGATCACGATGACGGCACGCCGCCTCGACGCGCAGGGCGCACTCGCGTACCTGCAGACGCGCCCGGACGTCGCACCCGACCGCATCGCCGCGCTCGGCTGGTCCCACGGGGCAACCACGCTGCTGGCGACCTTCAACGCGCGCCAGCGTGCC
Organism: uncultured beta proteobacterium; assembly: GCA_963700415.1. Classification (GTDB taxonomy): domain Bacteria; phylum Pseudomonadota; class Gammaproteobacteria; order Burkholderiales; family Casimicrobiaceae; genus CAIWHR01. The sequence goes on along the minus strand of CAVOXS010000023.1, from coordinate 32,538 downwards.
GTCGCCGCCTGGAAGAATCGCGCCTCGTCGCCACCCTATTTTCGCGCCGGCGTCGCTTTCTACCCGGGATGCGTCGAGTCACTGCGCGCGCGGGACCGATACGCGGTGACGGCGCCGCTGACGCTGTTCGTCGGCGGAGCCGACGACTGGACCGCGCCGCAGCCTTGCATCGACCTGGTCGAGCGGTTGGCCGCGGCGGGCGAGGCGGCGGCGATCACCGTCTATCCGGGCGCCTATCATGGCTTCGACGGGCCGGCGGCGCGGGCGCGCGTGCGGCGCGACGTGCCGAATGGAGTCAATCCGGGACAGGGCGTGACCGTCGCGCCCGATCGTGCCGCGCGCGAGGACGCGTATGCCAGGCTCAAGGTGTTTCTGCGCGCCGAGACCGGCGCGCGTCCGTAGATCGTGTCCGGGCGCTGCTGCAACAGTCCAGTCGAGCCTGAACCGGGCAGGGACGACGGACCCGACGGGTCCGGTTCGGGCCTGATTCGCGAAAACGGGGGGACGTGGCCGCCGATTTGATAGGATGCCCCCTTTGCCGCGCATTGCACGCTGAAGGCATGGGATGACAGGATCGACACGCGGGATCGCGCGCGCGCTTCGCGCGACATGTCGCATGATGGTGTTGGCCGCCGGAGCCGCCGGAGCCGCCGGAGCCGCCGCGCAGGCGCTTGCTCCCGACATCACGGTGACCAAGATCGTCAACGCACCAGTCGCCGACGTCTGGAAGGCGTGGACGACCGCGGAGGGAATCGAAAGTTTCTTCGCTCCGAAGGCGGCGAAAGTGGAGCCGTGGCCGGGTGGCGCGTTCGAGCTGTGGTTCGCCGTTGACGCCCCCGAGGGGTCACGCGGCAGCGAGGGCTGCAAGGTGCACAGCGTGAAGCCCATGGAACAGCTCGTGTTCGAATGGAACGCGCCGCCGACCATTCCCACGATCCGGATCCTGCGCACGCTCGTCTATCTCGATTTCAAGCCGTTGCCCGGCGACCGCACCGACGTGACGCTGCGCAATTTCGGCTACGGCGACGGCGAGGACTGGGCCAAGTCCAGGGAATACTTCGTGCGCGCTTGGTCCGCGGTGATGGCAAGCCTCGAACAGCGCTTCGCGCCAAAATAGCCATTGACAGGAGGCCACGCATGCTCACCGACATCGACATCGCCCAGCGGGCAAAACTGCTGCCCATCGGAGAAGTCGCCAGACGCCTCGGCATCCCCGATGCCGCGCTCGAGCCGTATGGCCACACCAAGGCGAAGGTGTCGCTCGACTGGCTCGCCGGCCTCGCCGAGCGTCCTGACGGCAAGCTCATTCTGGTGTCGGCGATCAGCCCCACGCCTGCGGGCGAGGGCAAGACGACGACCACCGTGGGGCTGGGCGACGCGCTGAACCGGATCGGCAAGAAGGCTGCGGTCTGCCTGCGCGAGCCTTCGCTCGGACCGGTCTTCGGGATGAAGGGCGGTGCCGCCGGCGGCGGTTACGCGCAGGTCGTGCCGATGGAGGACATCAACCTGCATTTCACCGGCGACTTCCACGCGATCGGCGTCGCCAACAACCTGCTCGCGGCGCTGATCGACAACCACATCCACCACGGCAACGCGCTCGACATCGACGTGCGGCGCATCGCGTGGAAGCGAGTGATGGACATGAACGACCGCGCGCTGCGCGACATCACCGTGGCGCTGGGCGGTCCGGCCAACGGCTATCCGCGCCAGGATGGCTTCGACATCGTCGTCGCGTCCGAGGTGATGGCGATCTTCTGCCTGTCGTCGTCGCTGACCGACCTGAAAGAGCGCCTGGGCAAGATCGTCGTCGGGTACACCCGTGACCAGAAGCCCGTGCACGCCCGGGATCTGCAGGCGCACGGCGCGATGACGGTGCTGCTGAAGGATGCGCTGAAGCCCAACCTCGTGCAGACGCTCGAGAACAGCCCGGCGTTCATCCACGGCGGCCCCTTCGCCAACATCGCGCACGGCTGCAACTCCGTGATCGCGACCAAGGCGGCGCTGAAGCTCGCCGATTACGTGGTCACGGAAGCCGGCTTCGGCGCGGATCTGGGCGCGGAGAAGTTCATCGACATCAAGTGCCGCAAGTCCGGGCTGCGACCCAGCCTGGTCGTCCTGGTCGCGACGATTCGCGCGCTCAAGTACCACGGCGGCGCGGATGCCAAGGAGCTCACGCAGGAGAATCTGCCGGCGCTGGAGAAGGGTGTCGCCAACCTCGAGCGCCACATCAACAACATCCGCAACCACTACGGCATGCCCTGTGTGGTCGCGATCAACCATTTCACCTCGGATACCGAGGCCGAGATCGCGCTGCTCCGGAAGAAGGTCTCCCACCACGATGCGCCGGTCGTCGTCGCCCGGCACTGGGCGGACGGCAGCGCCGGGGCGGAGGAGCTGGCGCGCACGGCCGTCGACGTGATCGAGCGCGTCCCCGGGGACTTTCGTCTCGTCTACGACGATGCCGACGCGCTGTGGGACAAGATGGGCAAGGTCGCGAAGAAGATCTACGGCGCTTCCGAGATCGCCGCCGACAGCAAGGTGCGCGCCCAGATCAAGAAGCTGCAGGCGGACGGCTACGGGCACTACCCGGTGTGCGTGGCCAAGACGCAGTATTCGTTCTCGACCGACCCGCAACTGCGCGGCGCGCCTTCTGGCCACGTCGTCAACATCCGGGAAGTGCGGCTCGCGGCGGGCGCGGAATTCATCGTGATGATCTGCGGCGACGTGATGACGATGCCCGGCCTGCCGAAGGCGCCGTCGGCGTCCCGGATCGACCTCACCGGCGACGGCAAGGTGGTGGGGCTCTTCTAGACGCCTCTCGGCCGCTCGCGCACGAAGAGCGTCATCAGCGCGCCGAACGCGGCCACGCCCGCCAGCAGCAGGATGCCGCGATCCCAGGCGCCAGCGAGATCGCCCGCCGCGCGCCCGCGATCGAGCACCACGCCCACCAGCGGCTGCAGCATGCCCGCACCGAGGAAGATGCCGACATTGACGACGGCGGTCGCGATCCCCGAATGTTCGGGCCGGTTGACTTCCTTCGCAACCGCCCAGGTGAGCGTGAATCCGGGTGTCACCAGCCCCATCAGCGCGAACCAGGCGAGCGTCGCCGCCGGTGGCCACTGCGCGTGCAGCACCCACGGCAGCCACGACAGCGCGTACAGCAGCGCGTAGAGACGCATGATGCGGCGGCGGCGCCGCAGGCGGTCGGATACGATTCCAACCATCACCGAGCCGAACGCGACGCCGAGCAGGAGCGCGCTGGTGTGCTCTGCGGCGGCGACACGCGTCATGGCGTAGGTCTGTTCCAGATACGGAATCGCCCACAGCCCGGCGAAAGTCAGATAGCTGCCGGCGATCCCGACATTGACGAAGAATCCCGGCCACGTCGCCGGATTCGCGAGCACGCGCCGGAGGGCGCCGGTCCAGTGCATCGACGCGACCCCCGTGTCCGGCGGCGGGTGCATCGGCGCGAAGCCCAGCTGTTCCGGGCGATCGCGAACCTTCCACCAGGAGGCGACGCCGAGCGCGATCGACAGCGCCGCGAGGCCTAGAAAGACGGCCCGCCACGATGTCTGCGTCACCAGCCACGCGAGCGGTGCACCGGCAATGACAGCGCCCAGGTTGCCGGCGAACATCGTGACCCCGTTCAACGTCGCGAACCGGTCGGCGGGGAACCATACGGCGCTCACCTTGAGAATCGCGATGAACGCGACCGACACGCCGATGCCGACGAGCGTGCGCCCCGCGGCGGCCACTTCCCAGGTCGGCGCGAGCGCGAACGCGATCGAGCCCAGCCCCGCGACGATCGAGCCCGCCGCCAGTATCCGCCGCGGCCCGAGCGTGTCGGCGAACACGCCGACCGGGATCTGCAGGACCGTGTAAACGTAGAAATACGTTGCCGCGAGCGCGCCCAGGACCGTGCTGTTGATCGCGAATGCGCGTGTGAGTTCGGCGGCAATGGCCGCTGGCGCCGTGCGGTGGAAGAACGACAGCACGAAGCTCGCGAGCACGATCCCGAAGACGATGCGGCGGGTGCGGACGAAGCGGGTGTCGGGCATGGCGGAAGGCATCGCACATTGTACGGGCGCACTCCAGGGGGACGGGGTTTGGTAACATCGGCCCGGGGACAGACCACACTCTTCGCGTCGCAGAATGCACCGATCGAGACGATTGCCGGCAAAAGGCGTGGTCTGTCCCCGATTTCCCGGCATCGACGCACCCTGATGAAATACGCCGACCTCCGCGACTTCCTCGCCCAGCTCGAGCGCCGCGGCGAGCTGAAGCGCATCCGAGCCGAGGTCGACCCCCGGCTCGAGATGACGGAGATCTGCGACCGCGTGCTGAAGGCAGGCGGGCCCGCGCTGTTGTTCGAGCAGCCGAAGGGTTTCGTTGCCGCCGGCGGGCGCCCGCCGATCCCCGTGCTTGGCAACCTGTTCGGCACGCCGCTGCGAGTGGCTCTGGGGATGGGCGAGGAGTCCGTCGCGGCGCTGCGCGAAGTCGGCAAGCTCCTGGCGTTCCTCAAGGAGCCCGAGCCGCCGAAAGGGCTGAAAGACGCATGGCAGAACACGCGGCCGGTGTTCATGCAGGTCATGCACATGGCGCCGAAGGAGAGGAAGTCGGCGCCGTGCCAGGACGTCGTATGGGAAGGCGCGGAGGTCGATCTCGCGCGACTGCCGGTGCAGACGTGCTGGCCGGGCGATGCGGGTCCGCTGATCACCTGGGGTCTCACGGTGACGCGCGGGCCGCACAAGGCGCGGCAGAATCTCGGCATCTATCGCCAGCAGGTGATCGCGCGGAACAAGGTGATCATGCGCTGGCTCAGCACAAGGGGCGGCGCGCTGGATTTTCGCGACCATGCGGCGAACTGCGCCCGGCACGGCTTTTCCGATCGCGGTCGCACTGGGCGCGGACCCGGCGACGATCCTCGGCGCGGTCACGCCGGTGCCCGATACGCTCTCCGAGTACCAGTTCGCGGGACTCCTGCGCGGGTCGCGAACGGAAATCGTGAAGTGCATGACGCACGACCTGCAGGTGCCGGCGTCGGCCGAGATCGTGCTCGAGGGCTTCATCCAGCCCGACGCCGCCGATCCGACCGGCTACGAGACGGCCGCCGAGGGTCCGTTCGGCGACCACACCGGCTACTACAACGAGGTGGAGCGTTTTCCGGTGCTGACGATCGAGCGGATCACGATGCGCCGCGATCCGATCTATCACTCGACCTATACCGGCAAGCCGCCCGACGAGCCGGCGGTGCTGGGCGTGGCGTTGAACGAGGTCTTCGTGCCCCTGCTGCAGAAGCAGTTCCCCGAGATAGCGGACTTCTACCTGCCGCCGGAGGGCTGCTCGTACCGGCTGGCGGTCGTGGCGCTGAAGAAGCAGTACCCCGGTCACGCCAAGCGCGTGATGTTCGGCGTCTGGAGCTTCCTGCGCCAGTTCATGTACACGAAGATGATCGTCGTCACCGACGACGACGTGAACATCCGCGACTGGAAGGAGGTGATCTGGGCGCTCACCACGCGCGTCGATCCGGCGCGCGACACGCTGATCGTCGAGCGCACGCCGATCGACTATCTCGACTTCGCGTCACCCGCGTCGGGACTCGGCAGCAAGATGGGGATCGACGCGACGAACAAGTGGCCGGGCGAGACGACGCGAACGTGGGGAACGCCGATCGCGATGGACCCTGCGGTGAAGGCGCGCATCGACGCGCTGTGGCAGGACCTGGCTATCTGATCGCTGGATCGGAGACAAACCGCTTTTCCCGCCGCGATCGTTGGACATGGCTGCGCGACGAACGCGGTCTGCCCCCAATCCCGTTGCCGCGGAGCGCGGTGGCCGGAAACGCGGCCCGGCACCCTGCAGTCGGGACCTAGCGCGGCCGGTCGCGCCAGTTCCGCGCGAGCCGGACGGCGACGAGCGCAAACGATGCGAAGCGCAGCCAGCGCGCGAGACGGTGCCGGCCCAGCAGCGGCCCCATGACGGTGATCAAGGTGGCGGCGATGGGTCGCGCGGAGTCGACGCGATCGGCTACGGACGAAGGCGCGACGATCGCCTTGATCTCGTGCATGGCGAGCGCGACCTGCTGGCGGTCGAGCTCCGCGCGCGTGGCGAGCAGCGCCTTCCTTTCCGCGCGATCCGCCGCTGTCCTGGCGCTCATTGAAGTGTCCCCACGCTCGCGCCTTGGGACGGCCCGGCGGCGCTCATTTGTCGCCGCCGAATCGGCTTACCAGCCATTCGCGGTCGCGCTCGAGCTCGGCGAGCGTGGCCGTGAACGCGGGTGCCTCGGTCCTTTTTTGCGCCGCAAGGCGCCATAAGGCTGCGAGTCCCAGCAGCGCGTAGACGATGGTCACGCCGCAGAGCGCGGCGATCCGGTGCGTGTCCCAGAAGAGCACCACCACGAGCATGGATGCCGCGAGCAGGGCAAGGGCGAAGAACAACCCCGCGACCAGGGACAGAACCAGGCGCTCAGCCGCGCGTGCGCGCGCCTCCTCGAATTCGACCGCGACGAGCTCAAGGCGCGTGCGCCCGAGCCCGAGCAGCGTCTCCGCAAGCCGTACGGCCGCCGTGCGCAGGCCGCGCCGCGTACCCGGGGCCGTGCGGTCCGTCACGGTCGCGAGGTTTACGAGCGGCGGTTCAGCAGCAAGCCGATGGCGAGGCCGATAGCCGCCGCGACGCCGATCGCCTGCCATGGATGGTCATGCACGTAGTCGTCGGTGGCGCGCGCGGCGGCCTTGGCGCGATCCACCGCTTCGCCTTCGATTTCCTGCAGCCGGAGCTTGGCACGCAGCAGCTTCGTCTCGACCTGCGAGCGGAGGTCGCGGGCCTTGTCGCCGGTCTCGGCGGCGGCGCGCGACAGCATCTCCTCGGCTTCACCGAGCACGTTGGAAAGATCGTCGACGAGCCGCTCGCGCGGGTTTTCGGTGTTTTCGGACATGGTCCTCTCCTTTGCTGTGTCACGCACCACGCTTGCGGCGGCGCGCCATGATCCCTGCGGAGCAATTATAGACTCCGATCGGCGCGATCGGTCTTGACGCACGCCAAATATCGCGTATCTGGCTCGTCCCGGGCCGGCGATCGGGGCAAGAATTCTCGGAACCGGGACTCAGATCCGCCAGCCAGCGCCCGATCGTACCAGACCCCGGCAGTCCCGGTTCGGCCGGAAGTGCTCGCCCGCGGTTGCGGCCGGAAATCACGCGGACCCGGTCGCGGTGGGTGCAATTGAATTTCCTGTCCGTGAGCGTGCAGCGGCGGCGGCGAATACGACACCAGCGTGCAAATTCCGTGGGCGCGAACACGACGCTTTCGCCTGGACAGCTTCGGCATTTCCGCTCGGCCCAGTTGACAATCGTTCTCGATACGTGCAGATTCCTGCCTGGATTGCCTGCTAACCGGAGGACGCCATGAAGACAGCATCGACAGTAGCGGCATTGGCATTGCTGAGCCTTGCCATGCCGGTCGCAGCGGAATGCGGGCCCGACCATGCGGCGGCGTCGGCCTCGGCATCCCCCCCGGCGCCGCTGGCGGCAACGCAGGCTCCGGCGGCGACCAAGGCGCCGCCGACTGCTGCATTGAAGGCGCCTGCCGCCAAGGCAGTCGCCAAGCAGGGCGCGGACAAGAACAAGGACGCCGCGCCCGACGCGAAGGTCGCGGTCGTCTCGATCAAGTAGTCGTTCTGGCATTGGCGCCAAGTGGCCCGCCCCGTGCGGGCCTCTTGGTCAGGTCGGCGCGCGCGCACTCATCGAGGGGCTGATGGCGGCCGCGCGCGACGATCAGATCCGTTTGGCCATGGTGCTTGCCGTCATCGAGCGCGCCTGCGGCACGCCCGTCCGGCCGAACACATTCCCTGGGCTGGCCGGTTCATCCTGAGGCGGTGCCGGACCGGGTCGCAAAGCACACGATGCCGCGGCAACGCGGCAAGCAGGATGCGCGATGCCAGCGGTGCTCCCGTGCGCTGATGTCGCCGTGGCCGGCGGGAAACGGCGGGGTGGGGCAACCCGGCTTGCCGGGTCATGATTGCCATCGGTCACATCGAGAGCCTTATCCACGCGACGACGGAGACGCCTGTGCCTGCATCGAAACGCAAGATCGGCATCATCGGCATTGGCTTTGGTGCGCAAGTTTACGTTCCGGGCCTGCAATCCGAAGGTTGGGAGGTCGCGGCCCTCTGCAGCCGCAACCGTGAAAAGGCGACGAAGGTCGCGCAAGACGCGGGCATCCGGGACGTGCACACCGACCCGCTGGAGCTGATCCGGCGGGACGACCTTGCCGCGGTCGCGATAACGACGCCGCCCGGCGCCCACCGGGAACTCGCCATCGCAGCGCTGAAGGCCGGGAAGCACGTCCTTTGCGAGAAGCCGTTTGCGATCGATGCGGGTGAAGCCAAAGCGATGTGCGATGCTGCCACGGCGAGCGGACGAACCGCGATGGTGGGGCACGAGTTCCGGCACACGCCGCAACGCGCCTACATCAAGCAGCTTCTCGCCGATGGATACATCGGCAAGTTCCAGCTTTGCACCATCGAGTTGTTCCTCGATCGCTACGTGACGCCGCAACCGCGCCCGCTGACGTGGAACGCGTTCAAATCGGACGGCGGCGGGGTTCTCGGTGCGCTCGGCTCCCACTATATCGACGGACTCCGCCACTGGTTTGGCGATGTCGCCTCTGTTTTCGGCCGCCTTGACACGCTGCGGCCGGACCTGGTGGACGCCACGACAAACCGGATCGTCAAATCCGAAACTGACGATACCTTCGTGTTCACCCTTCAATTCAAGAACGGGGGTAGCGCGACGATGATTTCGTCTTTCGCGGCGACTCCGGCCCGTGGTGCGAAGATCGTCGTCATGGGCGACAACGGTACGCTGATCGCGGAGCAGGCCGGGCCCAACCCCATGGAGAACGGCGTGGTCATAGGCAGCCGTGACGGCTCGCCGCTGCAGGAACTCGAAACGCCGAAAAGTTACACGCCGTTCACGGACGCCCGCGACCATCGACTGATGGCGTTTCGTCTGCTGGTCCGTGACTTTACGACGGGAATCGAACAGGGCACGTCGCCCGCGCCCAATTTCGCCGACGGTCTGCGCTGCCAGGAAGTGCTCGATGCCGTGCGCCAGTCGTCCGAATCGGGGTGCACGGTGACGACTTGCATGAGAGACTGGCAATGATGACGACGCGATCCGCTGATCGAATCGGTGCGCCTTCGATGCCGGGTGCGAGACCGCCACTCAGCCGCTATTGGATGAGGCGACGTGAATGGTTGCAAGCGCGAAACCGGCCGTTCAGTCCGGGCTCGTCAACTGGCGCTGTCGAGCAGGTCCGGCCGTTCGCGGTCGCCGCGGAAATTCTCCGTGAGCGGCCGTTCGCGCCGGTGATGCTGCTCATGAGCTAGCTTGAGCAGCCCGTGCTTCTACGCGACTCGCGACGAGAGCGAGCTTGAACAGATCGCCGCCATGACCGTAGAATTACAGGCAGATCTCTGGTCCGTCGTTCAGTCGGCGGTTTTGGCGCAGCCGGTTCACTCTGGCCTTACGAACCGATCGCGGCCGAATCGATTGTGCCCCAACTATCCCAACCGGCGTTGCGCTGATATCTTCCGGCGGGGGAACCCGGCATGAGTGTTCAGCGCAGCAGTAGCGGTCGGGCTCCCAGTGACAAGGCGCCTCATCATGGAAACACGGTCATCCGTCGTCCGGTGGGCCGTCGGCCCGGCGATCGCGTGTCTCGTTCTACTCATCTTCGGCACCCTCGGCACGTGTGCTGCGGACGCTCAAGGCCCGAGCGCAACCGTGGTCGGGGACCCCTATCCGTTGCGGCCCCCCGACGCCTCCTCCCCGCGCGACACGCTACGGAGTTTCCTTGAGCACACGAATCACGCAATAGCCGCCCAGCAGCGGGGCGCCATCGATGCGAGGGCCTTTCGCAATTTCGTCAACGCCGTCGACACGCTCGATTTCAGTACAACGCCGCACAGCGAGTCCTTCTCGGTTCAGATCGAACGGGTGCTGCTGCTCAAGGAGCTGCTCGACCGCATCGCGCTGCCGCCGGCCGGCGAGATTCCGGGTGACGCGGAGGTCGCCGCCCACGGCATCACGCGATGGACCATTCCGGATTCGCGGATAACGATCGCGCGAATCGAGGAAGGCGAACGGGCGGGCGAATTCGTCTTCTCCGCGAACACGGTCGAGCGTCTCGACACGTACTATCGAATCGCGAAGGGCTTGCCCTACAAGGCCACGGGCGCCACGCCGGGCGCCTACGAGCTGTTCAGCAAATCCGGCTCGTTCGAAGAGCCGCTGCGGAACCGGCTGCAGAGGATCGACGCCTCGAGCCCGCGTTCGACGGTGGCCGGCTTCCTGGACAGCATCAACGAGGCGGACGCGCTGGTCAAGGACACCACCGCTAGGTTGAGGGCCGATCCGTCGTCGATGACGAAGCAGGAAGTCCACGACGTCGAATCGAGGGCACTGAACCTTGCGCGCCGTGCCCTCGATCTGCTCGACCTCAGCCAGCTTCCCGAAGCCTATCGCGAAGACTTCGGCATCGTGGCGGTCCTGCAACTGAAGGAGGTGCTCGATCGCACGCTGCTGCCGTTCCTGAAGGCGATACCCAACGCAGAGATGGTACGGGAGGCGAAGAAGCGCGCGGGCATCCAGGCGGCGCCCTCCGGCGAAGGCTACCGCTGGCGATACCCGAACACCGAGATCGAGATCGTCGAGATCACGAAAGGCGAGCGACGCGGACAATTCCTGTTCAGCGCGGAAACCGTGAAGCGCGCCGGCGAGTTCTATCGCAAGGTCCGCGATCTGCCCTATCGTTCGGAACTCGGTTCGTCCAGTGATCGCCCGTACGAATGGACCGGCGAATCGAGGGGACTCTACGACGACTACATCTCGTCGCCGGGATATCTGCTGCCGCAAGCCCACTTCATGGGCCGCCTGGTGGACCGGCTGCCCGCGCCATTCAAGGTGCTGTACTGGGGCCAGACGCTTTGGCAGTGGATCGGTGTTGTCGTCTGTATCCTTGCGACCGTCCTTGTGGGAGTCGCCGTATTCCGCCTGACGAAGCACGTTGCCAGCCGGCTCAAGTCGCCCCTCGACGCCTGGGCAATGCTACTGGCGCCGATTCTGGGCGTCTTCGCCGTGTACCAGGCGTTGCGGATGGTCGACATCGCCATCAACATCACCGGCGATACGTTCCAGGTCGTCACTGCCGTCGGCGAGGGAGCCGCGGCAATCCTGGCCGTTTGGGCGGTGTTCCGCCTCGCGCACGCCATCGCCGAAACGGTCGTTGCGGGGCCGAAACTCCGGGGGGGCACACATGACGCGAGCCTCGTTCGCATCGGCGCCCGCATTCTGGCCCTTTTCGCGGGGGCGCTGATCATCATCTATTCGCTCCGTCACCTGGGCGCGGACATGGTGCCTCTGCTGGCGGGCCTCGGCGTCGGAGGTCTGGCGGTCGCGCTGGCAGCGCAGAGAACCTTCGCGAACTTCATCGGCAGCCTCATCCTGTTCGTCAACCGACCGATCAAGGTCGGCGATTTCTGCCGATACGGCGATCAGGTCGGTACGGTCGAGCAGATCGGGTTCCTCGCGACGCGCATCCGCTCGCTGGAGCGCACCATCGTCACAGTGCCGAACGCCGAATTCTCGGAAATGAAGATCGACAACTTCGCCGTGCGCGACCAGCGCCTGCTCAAGACCGTCCTGCAGCTACGGTACGAGACCACGCCGGAGCAGTTGCGCTACGTTCTCGTCAAGCTGCGAGAGCTGCTCCTCGGCCACCCGAAGGTCACGCCGGCTCCCGCCCGGGTCCGCTTCATCAACTACGGGGCGTATTCAAAGGACGTGGAGGTATTCGCGTACCTCGACTGCGAGGACCAGGACACGTTTCTCGCGATTCAGGAAGACATCCTTTTGCGGATGGAAGTTATCGTGAACGATGCAGGGAGCGGCTTCGCGTTCCCGTCCCAAACGGCGTATTTCGCCCGCGACAAGGGCCTGGACACGCGCCGTCAAGGGGAAGCCGAGGCCGCGGTCGGAAGGTGGCGCGGGCGAGGCAGGCTTCCGTTTCCCGAGTTCGACGGCGACGAACGTCGCCGGCTGGAAGACGGACTCGACTACCCGCCGCGAGGCTCTCCCGACTACCGCCCCTCCAAATCCGCCTATGCTGCGCCGAGGGTTCCCGCGGGCTTAACGCTGTCGCCGGACGACATCGTGGACCTTCCCGCTCTGGCGGCGACGCTGCGCGGCAAGCACCCGCTGGCCAGCTATCTGCACGACCGCTTTACGGCGGAGACGCGCGAGCTGCTGTCCGCCTACGACGGCGGCAGGGATCCGGAGCTCAAAGACGCGCTCGTGCGCGGCTTGAACGGGGTCATTCTCGGCGCTTCGATCTATGACGAGCATCGGTTCGCCGACGTCACGCTGCGGGAGGAAGCCGCCAATCTGCTCGCGGGCAATCCCGAGGGAGAGTCATTGGCGCGTCTCAACCGCCTGCTGCTGGAAGACGCCTTTCCCAAGGAGTTTGCCGTCAAGTCGGAGTCGCCGTGATACGCGCTGCGCGCGGCCAGCCTGCGGCGTCCGACTAAGGGCACCGCTTCCCAGTGAGGAAGGACACGCTATGCGGACATCAGTGATAGGACCGATGTTATTCGCTTTGCTTCTCGCGCTTTCGGGTTGCGCCGGGCCGGTCGCATTGCATCAGGCGGTCCTGGGTTACGATCGCACGGTCAGCCGTACGGAATGGGAGATGTTGCTCCTGAACATCGCACGTCAACGCGACGGAGTTCCCGCCCATTTCACGGTCACGTCGAGCATCGCCGCCACCTTCGACTTCCGGGCGACCTTGGGCGCAGGATTGGTCTACAACGACACGCCGGGGTTCTACAGACCGAGCCTCGACATTGGAGCAAGCGTCGCCGAGAGCCCAACGCTCAGCATCATCCCGATGCAAGGGCGCGAGTTCACAGAGCGCGTGCTCGCGCCGGTAGACGAGTCGAAGTTCGAGTTCCTGGTGTTCCAGGGCTCGCCCTTGGACATGGTCATGCGGCTGATGGCAGATGGTATCGAAGTACAGACGCCGAAGGGCCACTTCGAGCGCTTCATTCTCAACTGGCCGTCGCGTCCACGCGAGTACGAGGAATTCCGCCGGATTGCTCTCCACCTGGCTTGGCTGAACGCCAACCGCAAGCTCTTTGTGGGCCGCCTCTCCTTTGTTGAGACCACGACTGCTGTATTGGATGGGCCGCCTTCGGGGGCGGAAGTTCGGGCCGCGGCGGAAAAGGACTATCGCTGGGTCCGAGCGACATCGGGCGGGCCTTACCTGCTGAAACGTAGCGTCACGGGCCGTATCGCCATTACCAACTATGACCCGCGCACCCTGAGCGATGAGGAGCGCGTGGCGCTGAATGCGAAGGCCGCGCAAAACCCAGAAAATTTCGTGCTCGTCGACATTCGGCCGGATCATCCGGGAGGAGACTGGCCGCTATTCGGGGCTCTCAAGCTTCGGAGCTTTAATCGCATGCTGGACTTCGTGGGGGACGGCCGCGAATACACCGTGACCAAGGATCCGCGCACCGGTGACGCGGGCGCGAATTCACCAGTGACGCTCGCGATCCATGTCAGCGAGAGCGCGCCTGCCGACGATTTTCCGGCCGCCCTGTATCGCGGCCGCTACTATACGGTGGCCGATTCGCCTTGGGACCGGAAGGCGTTCGGACTGCTTTCGCAGCTCTTCCAGGTGACCGTCACCAACGTATCGCAGGTCGGCGTGCCGATCACTATCAGCAAATGAGAAGCGCCCTAGCCCGCGCACAAATTCGTTCGACATCTCGTGCACGGACTTGAACGCCGTGCGGGACGCACAATGGGGTGTCGCTGGCCAGGCTGCCCCGCATCCGGCGCCGTAGCGTCAATCCATGACGGCCATGGAAGTACGGTTCAGGTTGGTGCCGAACGGTGGCGCGCAACGTCCGCTTCACGCATGTCGATTGGCTGCTTCGCGGAACTCGGCGGACCGGGTCGGGCCGAACTCGTTCCTTGCATCGGAAGCGGCGCGGTTTGCACAACCTCGACCTGACCGGAAAAGCCCGCTATCAGGTCGCGGCTGTGCGATAAGGGGCCTTAGAGACCCTTCCTTCGAGCTTACGCAAGGTCGAAGCGATCGAGGTTCATCACCTTGTTCCAGGCCGCGACGAAGTCCCGCACAAACTTCTCCTGCGCGTCCGCGCTTGCATAGACTTCTGCCAATGCCCGGAGCTGCGAGTTGGAACCGAAGACCAGATCGGCGATGGTGCCGGTCCACCTGGGCTTGCCCGTTGCGCGATCGTTCCCCTCGAGCACGCCTTCGGAGGTGGCGGACTTCTGCCACTTCGTGTTCATGTCGAGGAGATTGACGTAGTAGTCATTGGTCAGTGTTTCGGGCCGCTTGGTGAAGACCCCGTGTCTGGACTGGCCGACGTTCGCATTCAGCGCTCGCAGGCCGCCGATCAGGACCGTCATCTCGGGAGCGGTCAGCGTCAGCAACTGCGCCTTGTCCACCAGCAGCTCGGCCTCCGATCCCTCGCATCCCTTGCGGACGTAGTTGCGGAAGCCGTCCGCGATCGGCTCCAGCACGGCGAACGAGTCCACATCGGTCTGCTCCTGCGACGCATCCATGCGCCCCGGCGAGAAGGGAACCTTCACCTCGACGCCGGCCTTCTTCGCCGCTGCCTCGACGGCTGCGCAACCACCCAGAACGATCAGGTCCGCGAGCGAGACCTTTCTGCCGCCGGAGGCGGACTTGTTGAACTCGCTCTGGATGCCCTCCAGCGCCTTCAGCACCTTCGCCAGTTGAGCCGGCTGATTGACTTCCCAATCTTTCTGCGGCGCCAGACGAATGCGCGCGCCGTTGGCGCCACCGCGCTTGTCGGAGCCACGGAAGGTGGAGGCCGACGCCCAGGCGGTGGCAACCAGCTGCGAGACAGACAGCCCCGAAGCCAGGACCTTGGCCTTGAGGGCGGCAACGTCCTTTTCGTCGATCAGCTTGTGGTTGACCGCGGGGATGGGGTCCTGCCAGATGAGCTCTTCGGGAGGGACTTCCGGACCGAGATAGCGCGAGCGGGGACCCATGTCGCGGTGCGTCAGCTTGAACCAGGCGCGCGCGAAGGCTTCGGCAAAGGCCTGCGGGTCGTCGAGGAACCTGCGCGAGATCTTCCCGAATTCCGGATCGAAGCGCATCGTCAGGTCGGTGGTCAGCATGGTCGGCTTGTGTTTCCTGTTCGGGTCGTGCGCGTCCGGAATGATCTCCGGCGCGTCCTTGGCCACCCATTGCTTGGCGCCGGCCGGCGACTTGGTCAGCTCCCACTCGTACTTGAACAGGTTCTCGAGGTAGTTGTTGCTCCACAGCGCCGGCGTCTTGGTCCAGGTCACTTCGATGCCGCTGGAGATCGTGTCGGCGCCGTGCCCCGTGCCATAGTCGCTCATCCAGCCGAGGCCCTGCGCTTCCAGCGGCGCGGCTTCCGGCTCGGGCCCCTTGTGCGATTCGGGCGCGGCGCCATGGCACTTGCCGAAGGTATGGCCGCCGGCGATGAGGGCGACGGTCTCCTCGTCGTTCATCGCCATGCGGCCGAAGGTGGCACGGATGTCCTTGGCGGCGGCGAGGTAGTCGCCGCTGGCGTTCGGGCCTTCCGGGTTGACGTAGATAAGGCCCATGTGGGTGGCGCCGAACGGCGGATGCAGATCGCGGTCGCCGCTGAAGCGCTTGTCGGCGGCCAGCCAGGCAATCTCGTCACCCCAGTTCACGTCCTCGTCCGGCTCCCAGACGTCCGCGCGACCCGCGCCGAATCCGAACGTCCTGAAGCCCATCGACTCCAGCGCGACGTTGCCGGCGAGAATGAAGAGGTCGGCCCAGGAGATGGCCCGGCCGTACTTCTGCTTGATCGGCCACAGCAGGCGGCGCGACTTGTCGATGTTGACGTTGTCGGGCCAGCTGTTCAGCGGGGCGAAGCGCTGCTGGCCACGGCCGCCGCCTCCTCGGCCATCGTCGATGCGGTAGGTTCCGGCGGCGTGCCAGGCCATGCGAATGAATTGCGGCCCGTAGTGGCCGAAATCCGCCGGCCACCAGTCCTGCGAGTCGGTCATCAGCTTGACCAGATCCTTCTTCAGCGCCTTGTAGTCGAGGCTCTCGAAATCCTTCGCGTAGTCGAATCCCTCCCCCATCGGGTCGGACTTCGACGAATGCTGGTGCAGCAGTTCCAGCCGCAGCCGGTTCGGCCACCAGTCCCGGTTCGTCCTGCCGAGGCCGGCGATGTGATTGAACGGGCACTTCGTTTGGTTTGACATGGTTCTCTCCTTCGGTTGCCAGTCGAGCGGCTCGGCGTGCCGCCCGCGCGGGTGGGAATGAACACGCGCAGGACAGCCGTGGTGTCACGCGCAATTTTCCTGGCTACTGACCCATCGCTTGCGCACTTTCTAACGATACAAAGCGGGTTCCGATATGTCCAATTGATTGCAGCAATATCATGAATAGTCTTTAGCTATTGGCGTGAAGGCCTGGACGAACCCCGCCGGATTCCGCGACGACGCCGGCTCCCGTCCGGGCATGCGTTCAACACGCACGCGACCGACGGTGGCACCGGGGAAGCCGACCAGGCGTTCGCGCCCCGCCGAACGCCGCCTTTCCCGCAATCCGGGCGCCTGCTCCATCGTGGAGCAATGGCCCTCTCCGAGCACCTTCGCGGTCTGGTTGATGTCTTTCCCGGTCCTGGCCGCGAGGGCGTTTCGACCTGATCGAACGTTGTCCGTTAGCTCTGATGCCGATTTGGACACATAATTCCCTGCCCGCCGTTCGAACCTGAGGTCTCCGATGACGAAACTCCCCGCTCTCGACCCGGCATCCGTCCCCGAGCAGCGCGGCTCCGGCTATCCGGAGCCTTTTCGCTCGCGCATGGGCGAACGCGCCAAGCGCCGGCTGGGCGATGCCTGCGGAATTACGAAGTTCGGCGTGAACCTGGTCACGCTCAATCCCGGTGCGCAATCGGCGCTGCGCCACTGGCACACTCAGGATGACGAATTCGTCTATGTGCTGACCGGCGAGGTCGTCCTGGTCACCAATGGCGGTGAACAGGCGTTGGGACCGGGAATGTGCGCCGGATACCCGGGGGGGCGGAAGGACGCGCACCACTTCATCAACCGCAGCGCCGCGCCTGCGACCTATCTCGAAGTGGGCAACCGGATCGAAGGCGACAACGCGCTCTACCCGGACGACGATCTCATGTGGTGCGAGGACGAGAACGGCGTCTTCGCCGCCCGCAAGGACGGCCGGCGGTACTGAGCCGGTGGGGAGGCTGCGTCCTCGCGCGTGTTGATTTCAAGCGCAGGCGGCCGCATATTTCCCTTTGCGGCCACCTGGGTCGCGCTTTGCAAGGAGCGACGCCATGGCCGACTTCCCCGATCGCAGCGCCGGCAATGCTGCCGGCGATCCTCCGGTTTCGGCCGGCCTGCTCGCGTACGCGCTGTTCGGTGTCGCCGCGGTGGTCGCGCTCGTTTCGTCCGGGTTCCCCGCCGTGGCGCCGCTCATGGGCCTCGTCGGCATCGCGGGGCTCATCGTCGCGTACGTGAAACGCGGCGACGCGCAGGGCACCTGGGTCGCCTCGCACTTCACCTGGCTCATCCGGACGTTCTGGTATTCGTTTCTCTGGGGCGTCGTGGGCGCCGTCGTGCTGCTGCTGCTGGGCATCATCTTGATCGGCATCCCGATCGCGCTCCTGATCTGGGCCGTCGCCTCGATCTGGGTGATCTACCGGGTGATCCGCGGCTATCTCGTGTTCAAGGAAAGCAAGCCGATGCCGGGGTTTTGACGGCCCTGCCAGCGGGCGGCCCGCGAGCCGGCAACGTCGTCCCGCCGGCGGGCAGCCGCGCGCTAGCGCGGTGGCGTCCAGGCGGCGCCGTTGCGATAGACCCACTGGACCAGGAACTCGAGGGCCGCCTGCGCTTTGTCCGCGTTCGCGTGGTTGACGAGCGCGACCACGACGAAGCGCCGATTCTCGGCGTCGATCACGTAGCCCGCGAGCGCGCGCACGCCTTCGAGCGTACCGGTCTTCAGCAGCGCCTGGCCGGCGACGCTGCCGTTCTGGAACCGCCGCTTCAGTGTGCCGTCCATTGCCGCCACCGCAAGGGAGCTCGCGAATTCCTCGCGGACCGCGCTGGCATCGGCGGCTAGCAGGAGCCGCGCGAGTCCGCCTGCGCTGATCCGCTCGCGTCGCGACAGACCCGAGCCGTTCTCCAGCACCAGCCCCGGCAGTGCGAGCTTGCGTTGCGCGAGCCACTGCTGCACGGCTGCGTTGGCGCCGGCGGTGGTGGCGGGCGGCGGCGCGTTCGCCGTGGCGAGGGTCAGGAACAGCTGGCGCGCCATCACGTTGTTCGACAGCTTGTTGATGTCGCGGACGATGTCCCACAGCGGCGGTGACTCGAGCGTGGCAAAGGGCGGGGTGGCGGTCGGCGCGGTGCCGCTCCTCCAGCCGCCGGCGAAACGTCCTCCCGCCGCGCGAAAATAGGTATCGAACATGCCGTGGACGTAGGTCGGGTGGTCGAGCAGGGACACCCACCATTCGCGCTCGCCGCAGGCCGCGGGATAGCCGCCCGCGAATGCCGCGTCCGCGCGCGCGCCGCGGTCGACAAACGTCGCGCCCACGATGGCGCGCCAGTCACCGCAGTCGCCGGCGGCGAGGCGTGGCGGGGCGCCGACGCCGATGCTCGCGAGCGGCGGCTCGACTTCGAGATCGACGGCGTCGCCGGACGCGCTCGGCGCGAAAGCGAACTTGACGGTCTTGAAATTGACGAGCAGCGCGTCGGGTCCGACGTTGTAGGCCTTCAGCGGCTCGCCGTCGAAGGCGGCCGGGTCGTGCGCGGCCGATGCGAAGTGCGACCGGTCGAGAACGAGGTCGCCGTCGACCGCGGACAGCCCGCTCGTCCGGAGCGTCCCCATGAACGCCTGCCATTGCTCGATCGTGATCTTGGGATCCCCGCGTCCCTTGAGGATGAGGTCGCCGTGGAGGACGCCATCGTCGAGGGATCCGCCGAGGTAGGCATCGGTTCTCCAGCGGTAGTCCGGGCCGAGCAGCTCGAGCGCGGCGAACGTCGTCACCAGCTTTATCACCGACGCGGGATTGCGCGGTCGATCGGGGCGCTGGGCGAAGAGGGGCCGGCTTTTCGTCACGTCCTGGACCACGACGCTCACCGCGTCGAGCGGAACGCCGGCGAATTCGAACATCCGTCCGACGGGGCCTGGCAGCGCCGCCGCGCCGGTGCCCGCGACGAGCAGCAGTGCCAGCGCGATCGCGACACGACGCGCCCACCGGGCCCTGGCTTCGCCCGTGTCGCTCATGCGCTGTCGAGAATCTCCCCCGTGCGCGCGGCCAGCAGTGCGAACTCGTCGTCGGTCACGACGTAGGGTGGCATGAAATAGACGGTATTGCCGATCGGCCGCAGCAGGATCTCGCGCGCCAGGCCCTCGGCGAAGCACCAGCGTGCGAAATCGGCGCGGTCCGTTTCGACGTCGAAGGCCCAGAGCATGCCCCGGTGCCGGAAATCGCGGACCTTCGGATGGGCGGCGAGCCGCGCCGCGAGCGCCGTCCAGCGCGCGGCCTTGGCGCGGTTCGCGGCAAGCACGTCGTCGTCGCGAAAGATGTCGAGCACCGCGAGCGCGGCGCGGCAGGCGAGCGCGTTCCCCGTATACGAGTGCGAGTGCAGAAAACCGCGCGCCGCGTCGTCGGCATAGAACGCGTCGAAGATCGCGTCGGTCGCCAGCACGCACGATAGCGGCAGATAGCCGCCGGTGATGCCCTTCGACAGGCAGACGAGATCCGGGGCGATGGCGGCCTGCTCGCACGCGAAGAGCGTCCCGGTGCGGCCGAATCCCGTCATGATCTCGTCGGCGATCAGCAGCACGTCGTGGCGGGTGCACAGCTCGCGCGCCCGCGCGAGATAGTGGGGGTCGTGCATCGCCATTCCCGACGCGCCCTGCACCAGCGGCTCGACGATGAACGCGGCGATCGAGGCGTGGTGCGCATCGAGGTGCGCGGCGAGCGCCTGCGCCGCGCGCTCGGCGACGTCGCGCGCCGTTTCGCCGCGCGCCGCGCCGCGCGCATCCGGCGACGGCACCGTCATGTTGCGCCGGAGCAGCGGCGCGTAGGCATCGCGGAAGAGGGGGACGTCGGTCACCGCGAGCGCGCCGAGTGTCTCGCCGTGATAGCCGCCGGCGACCGAGACAAAGACCGTCTTTCCGGGCCGGCCGCGGTTCTTCCAGTAATGGAAGGCCATCTTGAGGGCGATTTCGGTCGCCGAGGCGCCGTCGGAGCCGAAGAACGCGTGACCGAGTTTCCCCGGCGCGAGCGCGGCGAGGCGTTCCGCGAGCTCGATCGCCGGGCGGTGCGTGAATCCGGCGAGGATCACGTGCTCGAGTTCCCCGAGCTGCGCGGCAATCGCGGCGTTGATGCGCGGATTTGCGTGCCCGAAAAGATTGACCCACCAGGAGCTCACCGCATCGAGGTAGCGGCGCCCGTCGAAGTCGTAGAGCCAGGCGCCGTCGCCGCGGGCGACGGGCACGAGCGGCAGCGCTTCGTGCAGCTTCATCTGCGTGCACGGGTGCCAGACCGCGCGCCGGCTCCGCTCGAGCCAGTCGGCATTGGCACCCGCGGCCCGCCCGATGGGCAGCGCCCTGTCGGGCGTGGAATAAACGATCGGGACGGGTGTTTCTGTCATGAGGGCGCGCTGCGAACGGATTATACCGATGGCCGGCGTGGCGAATGGCCGCTGCGCGGCCGCGTCCGACGTTGACCGTTCCTCTGCGCGCAGACGAGAATCGCCCGATGGCCCCGATCCGTACCGGTTACACGCGCACCGCGATAGTTCTGCACTGGCTCGCGGGCGCGCTGATCCTGTGCGGGTTCGCGCTGGGCCTCTGGCTGCAGGATCTGCCGCTCAGCCCGCAGACGCTGCGTCTGTACAGCTATCACAAGTGGATCGGAATCACGGTTTTCCTGCTGGCCGTGACGAGGCTCGCGTGGCGCGTCGCGCATCCGCCCCCGGCAGCGGAGGCGATGCCGGCGTGGCAGCGGCGCGCCGCTGCCGTCACGCATGCGCTGCTCTACGCGTTGATGCTCGTCATTCCGCTGTCGGGGTGGATCTACAGTTCGGCCGCGGGAGTGCAGGTCGTCTACCTCGGGCTGGTCCCGCTGCCGGATCTGGTGCCCAAGGACAAGGCGCTCGCGAATGTCCTGAAGGCCGTTCACGGCGCGTTGAACTACACGCTGCTCACGCTGGTCGCTGTGCATGCGGGCGCCGCGCTGAAGCACCATTGGGTCGACCGCGACGACGTGCTACGGCGCATGCTGCCGTTCCTGCCGCGCCGGCAAAGGGATTCGACGCCATGAACGACAATCCGTTCGTTCATTCCCCTGCTGGCGGCGACGCTGCTGGCAGTGGCCGGCGGCGCCTCGGCGCAGGGCGTGCTGATCGACAGGAGCGAGATCCGCTTCGTATCGAAGCAGATGGGCGTCAACGTCGAGGGCCGGTTCCGTCGATGGAAGGCCAACGTCGATTTCCGGCCGGGAGACCTCGCGCGTTCCGGGGCGGGCTTCGAGATCGATCTCGCCAGCATCGATCTCGCCAGCGAGGAATCGGAAGCCGAGATCCGGCGGCCGCCGTGGTTCGACACGGCGAAGTTCCCGGTCGCGAAGTTCGCGTCGAGCGCCATCAGGAGCGTCGGCGGCGATCGCTACGAGATCGCCGGGACGCTGTCGCTGAAGGGCATTGCGAAGGATGTCGTCGTTCCGCTGGCGCTCAAGCGCGACGCCGCGGGCAACAGCGTCGCCGAGGGCGAATTCAAGGTCAGGCGCCTCGATTTCAGGGTCGGCGAGGGTCTGTGGGCCGACACCGACGTCATCGCCAACGACGTCACCGTGCGCGTGCGCATGGTACTGCCGCCGGCGCGGTGACGGCGAAAGGCCGTTCGGCGGGGACGGCGGAGAAGTGACGAACTTCGGGCGAGGCGCCGGGTTGAGGCGGCCGCTGCGGACCGGAGCGCTGCTCGCCCTTGCGGCGTGGCTCGCCGCGAGCGCCGCTGCGCGGGCCGATCCGGGCACGCTCCTGGTGGACGCCGACCTCACCCGCGCCCGGTTCGCCGTGGAGTATCTCGGACTTGCCACGGCGCATGGGCAATTCGGGCGCACGTCGGGCACGATCGATGTCGACGCGCAGCAGCGGGTCGAGCGCATCGACCTTGCCATCGACGCCGAGTCCGTCGATATGGGCTGGGACCTGCGCGACGCCTTTGTCCGCAGCGAACTCATGTTCGACGTGCAGCGATTTCCCCGGCTGCGCTTCCGGTCCACGCAGGTATCCTACGAGGGCGCGCGGCTCGTCGGCGTCGCAGGGGACTTGACGCTGCGCGGCGTGACGCGCCCGGTGCGGGTCGACGTGAGTCGCCTCGAATGCGCAATCCGTCCCGGCGACGGGCGAGAGGCGTGCAGCGCGATGGTGACCGGGCGCATTTCACGCCGCGCGTTCGGCATGGGCTTCGCTTATCCGCTGATCGGCGACGAAGTGGAGCTGGAGTTCGAGGTGATCGCGTTTCGCGTCGGGGGCGCGGCGCCGGCAAAGACGCCGCAGGGCGCATCTGCGCCCCGGCCGGCCGCCGGTCCACCCGGTCAATAGCGCCCCAGGCGCGCCTGCATCCGCATCGTCGCCGCGACCAGCTCCTGCGTGACCCCGGGCTCGCGTATGGAGTGACCGGCGTCGGGGACGACGATGTATTCGGCTTCCGGCCACGCGCGCGCGAGCGCGTCGGCGGTCACGGGCGGGCAGATGACGTCGTAACGACCTTGAACGATCGTGCAGGGCAGGTGTCGGATCCGGCCGACGTTCGCGAGCAGCTCGTCGGCCCCGAGGAAAGCCTCGTGGACGAAGTAATGCGCCTCGATCCGCGCGATGGCGAGCGCCGAGCCGTCGCTGTCAATTTTCGGCACTGCATTGGCCGACGGCAGCAGCCTCGAGCACGCGCCCTCGTAACGATCCCACGCGTGCGCCGCGGGCATGTGCACGGCCGGATCCGGATGCGTCAGCCGGCGATAGTAGCTGCCCAGGAGGTCGGCGCGCTCACGGGCCGGCAGGAACTCGGAGAAGGCGCGCCAGGCCTCCGGAAATGTGTGGCGCATGCCGTGCATGAACCAGTCGATCTCGGAGGGGCGCGCAAGAAATATTCCGCGCAACACGAGCCCGAGGCAGCGCATCGGGTGGGCTTCGGCGTACGCGAGCGCGAGGGTGGACCCCCAGGAGCCGCCGAAGAGCAGCCACTGCTTGATGCCGAGATGGCGGCGCAGCTGCTCGAGATCGGCGACGAGGTCGTGCGTCGTGTTGTCGGCGAGCTCCGCCAACGGCGCCGAACGTCCGGCCCCGCGCTGATCGAAGAGCGCGATGCGCCAGAAAGCCGGGTCGAAGTAGCGGCGGTGGTGCGGCAGGCAGCCTCCGCCGGGTCCGCCGTGCAGGAACACGACCGGCACGCCCTTCGGGTTGCCGCAGGTTTCCCAATACAGCGTGTGCCGCGCATCGACACTGATCCGGCCCGTCGCGTAGGGGTCGATCTCGGGATAGAGAACGTCGCTGCGATGCTGCGGGTTGTCCGGCATGTCAGGCCATTTCCGGAGTTTGCGTCGGCGCCATCGCGCGCAAGTATGCAGCAAAACGTCGCACGGGGGACGAATCCGGTTGGCCATGTCCGGCGACAAAGCCCTATAATCGACAGCGGTGATGCAATATCGGTGTCCATCATGGAATCCCTGCGCGAACGCCTGACCGCCGCGAACTGTCTCCCGGACGATGGTGGCAGAGCCATGCTGGTG
The DNA here is from genome assembly GCA_963700415.1 of uncultured beta proteobacterium. Taxonomy (GTDB): domain Bacteria; phylum Pseudomonadota; class Gammaproteobacteria; order Burkholderiales; family Casimicrobiaceae; genus CAIWHR01. Next base: position 8,666 of record CAVOXS010000023.1, on the reverse strand, counting down.
GGTCGCGCGTGGCTTCCCGCTGCCGGCGGCCCGGCGCTGGTGCGCGTCACGCCGACCGACGTCCACGATCTGTCGCGCGTGGCCGCCACGGCGAGCGGCCTCTTCGAGCTCGACGACCCGGTCGGCGCGATTCGCCGCGCTGCCGCATTGCCGCGCGTCGGCAGCACCGCCGAACTGCTCGCCAATTCGGCGGCGGATGCCACTCGACGACCGCCTGCCCCGGTTCCTCGCGCCCTGCGATCTTTCGGCGGTCAAGGCCGCCGGCGTGACCTTCGTCGCGAGCACGCTGGAGCGCGTGATCGAGGAACAGGCGCGCGGCGATCCGGCGAAGGCCGAGGCGGTGCGCCGGTCGCTCGTCGCGGTGATCGGCGACGACCTCGCGCGCGTGCGTCCGGGATCGGACGAGGCGCTCGCGGTCAAGGAGGCGCTGGTGGCTGCGGGCGCCTGGTCGCAGTACCTCGAGGTGGGCATCGGGCCGGATGCGGAGATCTTCACCAAGTCGCAGCCGATGTCGGCGGTCGGCCTCGGCGCCGAGATCGGCATCCATCCGAAGTCGGAGTGGAACAACCCGGAGCCGGAAATCGTGCTCGCGGTGAACAGCCGCGGCCGGACCGTCGGCGCGGCGCTCGGCAACGACGTCAACCTGCGCGATTTCGAGGGACGCAGCGCGCTCCTGCTCGGCAAGGCCAAGGACAACAATGCGTCCTGCGCGGTCGGGCCGTTCATCCGCCTGTTCGACGACGCGCTTCGGCATCGACGACGTGCGCCGCTGCGAGCTCGCGATGCGCGTCGACGGTCCCGAAGGTTTCACGCTTGAAGGCAGCAGCTCGATGGCACTGATCAGCCGCGATCCGCTCGATCTCGTCGGCCACGCCATCGGTCCCAACCATCAGTATCCGGACGGGCTCGTGCTCTTCCTCGGCACGATGTTCGCGCCGACCAAGGACCGCTTCGGCCCGGGCCAGGGCTTCACCCACGCGGTCGGCGACATCGTCACCATCGCGACGCCGAAACTGGGCGCGCTCGTCAACCGGGTCAATCACACGGACAAGATCGCACCCTGGACGTTCGGCGTCGGCGCGCTGATGTCCAATCTGGCGCGGCGCGGACTGCTTTGACGCGGCGCCGAATGTGCGCGAGAGGCAGGCGTCTCACTGGGAGGCGGAATGGGCGGGTTCGCGGCGGGCGCACGCCTCATCCTAAGCCCGCCGCGAACCCGCCCATTCCGCTGCCCGTCCGCAGCATAGGGCGGACCGAAGCAGATTTTTCGTGATCGGAGAGTCGTCATGGCAGAACTGCACCGTAACCTGATCGGCGGCGAATGGGTCGCCGGCGCCTCGGCCACCGCCAACCGCAATCCGTCCGACGTGCGCGACGTGATCGGCGAATACGCGCAGGCGGACGCAGCGCAGGCGCGCGCCGCCATCGCGGCCGCGGGACAGGCCTTTCCCGGGTGGGCGGCAGGCTCGATCCAGGAGCGCTCCATCATCCTCGACCGCGTGGGCACCGAGCTCCTCGCGCGCAAGGACGAGCTCGGCCGCCTGCTGTCGCGCGAGGAGGGCAAGACGCTGCCCGAAGGCATCGGCGAAGCCGCGCGCGCCGGGCACATCTTCAAGTTCTTCGCGGGCGAGGTGCTGCGCACGACCGGCGACAAGCTGCCGTCGGTGCGGCCGGGCATCGACATCGAGGTGACGCGCGAGCCGGTCGGCGTGGTCGGCCTCATCACGCCGTGGAATTTCCCGATCGCGATTCCGGCCTGGAAGATCGCGCCGGCGCTCGCCTACGGCAACACCGTGGTGATGAAGCCCGCGGACCTCGTGCCGGGCTGCGCATGGGCGCTGGCGGACATCCTGGCCCGCGCCGGGGTCCCGGCCGGTGTCTTCAATCTGGTGATGGGACGCGGCTCCATCGTCGGCGAGGCGCTGGTGAACGACCCGGGCGTCGCCGCGCTGAGCTTCACCGGTTCCGTCGGCACCGGTCGCGCGATCGCGGCCAAGGCCGCCGCGCGGATGGCCAAGGTGCAGCTGGAGATGGGCGGCAAGAACCCGCTGGTCGTGCTCGACGACGCCGATCTGCCGACCGCCGTCAACGCCGCGGTCCAGGGTGCCTACTACTCGACCGGCCAGCGCTGCACGGCGTCGTCGCGGCTCATCGTGACCGCGGGCATCCACGACCGTTTCGTCGCGGCGATGGTCGACAAGCTGAACGCGCTCAAGGTCGGCGACGCGCTGGCGCCGGGGACCGACATCGGGCCCGTCGTCGACCCGAGCCAGCTCGAGCAGGACCTGCGGTACATCGAGATCGGCAAGAGCGAAGGCGCGCGGCTCTGCGCCGGCGGCGAGCGGCTCACGCGGGAGACCGAGGGCTATTACCTGTCGCCCGCGCTGTTCACCGGGGCCGACAACGGGATGCGCATCGCGCGCGAGGAAATTTTCGGGCCCGTCGCGTGCGTGATCCGCGCCAGGGACTACGACGAGGCGCTCTCGCTCGCCAACGACACCGAATTCGGCCTGTGCACGGGCATCGTGACCACATCGCTCAAGCACGCGTCGCATTTCAAGCGGCACGCGCAGGCGGGGATGGTGATGGTCAATCTGCCGACCGCCGGCGTCGACTACCACGTGCCGTTCGGCGGGCGCAAAGGCTCGAGCTACGGCCCGCGCGAGCAGGGGCGCTACGCCGCCGAGTTCTACACGACGGTCAAGACGGCGTACACCGCGCCGTAGCCGGAGCGGCGGGCTCGGACGCAGGATATCCGCGCTGCGCGTCGCCGTCGTTCGCGCATACCTTCGCATCCGGGCGACGCCGGAAGGTCGCGCCGGCGCTCGGCCATCGGGAGCTCCATGTCGGCGGCACTCCCGTGCCGGGGCAGAACGGGGACAACCGTCCCCGGCGGGTCCCGACGCAAGAAATCGGCCATCATGCGTCCATTGACCCATCGCAGGCGTGTCATCGTCGTCGCGTAGCGCCCGACGTATTGCCGCCGCCCCGGCCGCGCGGCCGCCGGATGAGCCTCCGCGCCGTCCAATGCGGTTACCATTCACGCTGGTTGGACTACCGTAAGGAATCCCCAGCTTGGTCGACACTGCGCAAACCACCTACGACGAACTGCCCTACGTCAACAGGGCGTTTCCGCAGACGCATCCGGATCGCCTTGCGACGCTCGCCCGGTTGTTCGGCCAAGAGCCGCCCGGCGTCGAAACCTGCCGGGTGCTGGAGCTGGGCTGCGCCAGCGGCGACAACCTCATTCCGATGGCGCTGGAACTGCCGAACGCGCGCTTCGTCGGCATCGATCTGTCCGTGCGCCAGATCGAAGACGGCCAGCGCCAGGTCAGGGCCCTCGGTCTTGCCAACGTCGAATTGCGCCAGTTCAACATCGTCGACGTCGACGCGTCATGGGGCCAGTTCGACTACATTCTGAGCCACGGCATCTATTCGTGGGTGCCGGCCAACGTGCGGGACCGGCTGCTTGCGGTCTGCCGCGCCAATCTCGCCCCGAACGGTGTCGCGTACGTCAGCTACAACACGCTTCCCGGCTGGCGCATGCGCGGGATGATCCGCGACATGATGATCTACCACGCGATGGCGTTCCCGGGTGCCGTCGCGAAAGTCCGGCAGGCACGCGGGCTGATCGACTTTCTGGCGCAGAGCGTTCCGGCGACCAGTCCCTACGGCATGACGCTGCGGCAGGAGCTCGACGCGATCAAGAACGAGCCGGATGCCTATCTGTACCACGAGCACCTCGAGGAAACGAACGACGCCTTCTATTTCCACCAGTTCATCGACGAGGCAAGGCGGCACGGGCTCGACTATCTCGGCGAGGCCGACTTCAACGAAATGCTGATGTCGAACTTTTCGGCAAAGGCCGCGGAGACATTGCAGCGCGTGGCGACTGACGGCATCCGGATGGAGCAGTACATGGACTTCGTGCGCAACCGCATGTTCCGACAGACGCTGCTGGTGCATCAGGGCGCATCCATACGGCGCAATCTCGACGGCCATTCGCTGAGAGGACTACTTGTCGCGTCCGGCATTCGGCCCGAATCCGCGCAGCCGACGCTCGCGCACGGCGCGAGCGAGTTGTTCGTGGGTGGCAGCGGAACCAGGCATACCGTGGTCGACGCGCTGACCAAGGCCGCTCTCGTGCTGCTGTCGAACCGGTGGCCCGGCTGCCTGCCGTTCGAAGAGCTCGCCGCGATGTGCCATGCAAGCGTTGCACCGCGCGCCGACGGAGCAGCGGGTGCGCCGCTTTCCGCCGATGAGCTGCGATTGTTCGGCGACCGGATGCTGCAGGCCTATGCCGCGCGCATGGTGGAACTGCGCGTGGCCGCGCCACGGGCAGTCGCGTCCGTTTCGGCGAGGCCGGTCGCGAGCCCGCTCGCCCGGCTGCAATCCGAACGCAGCGCCACGGTCACCAACCTGCGGCACGAACTCGTGACGTTGCCGAACTTTCCGCGCCGGCTGTTGAGGTTGCTCGACGGCACCCGCGACGTCGACGCGTTGACCGCGGAAGCCGTCAGATTCGCGCAGGAAGGCCGGATCGGCGTACAGGAGCAGGAGGGTGGCCGTACGGTCACCGACCCGGCGCACCTGCACCGGATCCTGCGCCAATCGGTCATCGACAACCTGCCGAAGATCGCGCGCGTGGCGCTGCTGCTGGAGTGACGGGCCCGCCCGGGACGCATTGCTGCGCACCGCCGCGCAGGCGGGGATGGTCGATCTGCCCGCACGACCAAAGAAACTGACCCTCACTCCAGATACACGTACAGGCCCGCGATTGGCGTGCCTTGATCGTTTCGTATCGGAGCCTCGAAAATGCGCACGCTGGTGAACCGGGCCTCGTCGGCCAGGCGGCGGATGTAGGCCTCGGAGTGGGCGTAGCGCAGGCTGGGGAGCAGCTGGACGGCCCGGTCGTCCCGGGCGAGTTCGACGGTAAAGGCCAGACATCCACCCGGCTCGAGAATCCGTCGCGCCGACCGAAAGGCGGCAGCCAGTTCGCCAACATAGATGAACACGTCTGCGGCCAGGATCAGGTCCATTCGGAGCGCGGTCGCGGCGAGAAACTCGCCGAGGTCGGCATGGATGAGCTCGCGATAAACCCCGAGCTTGCGCGCCTGTTCCAGCATCGCGCTGGAAACATCGACACCGTCGACGGAGTCGGCCTGCGGCGCGATCAGCGGGCCGCACAGACCCGAGCCGCAACCCAGATCGAGCACGTGTCGGTATCGCTTTCCTTTTTCGAGGAGGGGCTGCAGCAGCACCTCGAATCCGCGATACCCCAGCCTTTCGACGAGGTCGGACTGGAAGTCGGCGGCGTAGTCGTCGAACAACGCTTCGACATAGCGCCGGGGTGGAGTCGCCGGCGCATCTCCGCCGCGCACCGAGGCCAGGTAAAAACCGTTCAATTCCGGATCGCCGCCACGCGCCAGGGCTTCCTGGAAGCAGCGAGCGGCGTCTTCGAACCGATGCAGTTCGCGCAGCAGGCTGCCGCGCTCGCTCCAGGCGGGCGCGCAACCCGGATCTTCCTGCAAGGCCCGATCGAAAGCCCGCAGAGCGTCGTCGACCTTGCCAAGCCGCAGACAGACGTTGCCGAGGCTCAACCAGAGGCGTACCTGCCGCGGCGACTGTGCGAGCGCCGTTTCCAAAGCCTCTGCCGCAGCCGGCCATTTTCGGCGGGCTGCATTGGCAAGACCGAGGCAGGCCCATGCCTCGGCAAGTGACGGATCCGCAGTCGTGGCTTGGCGCAGGACGCGAATCGCCGCCTCCCACTGCTCGAGGTGAAAGAGGGTGATTCCCAGATTGCCAAGGACCGAGGGTCGGCCCGGAGTGAGTGCGAGGCACGCCTCGAAGCAGGCGCGGGCCGGCTCGAGCCGGCCGTTCTCAAAATGCTCGATGCCGCTCGAAGAACACGGCACGCGACTGCGCGATTTGCTCGTCGGTCGGATTGGCGTGCACAGTCACGTATCGATCGCCGGAGCGGTTCAATCCGATCGGCGGCGTGCCATTCGATCTTCTGTCGGATGTCTTTCCGAGCGGGCCGATCGAATTTCAGATTCGGCGTATCGCAACGAGCGCTGGCGCCTGTTGCGACCGGGCCGGCCGTTCAGCGCTTGCCCTTGAACGGCACCACCTTCTGCTTCTGCGCGCCGAGGCCCTCGATGCCCAGCGTGATGACGTCGCCGGGCTGGAGCCACACCTGGGGCTTCATCCCCATGCCCACGCCGGGCGGCGTGCCCGTCGTGATCACGTCGCCGGGCAGGAGCGTCATGTAGCGCGAGACGTCGGCGACGAGCGCGGCGACGCCGAAGATCATCGTGCTCGTGCTGCCCGTCTGCCGGCGCACGCCGTTGACGTCGAGCCACATCGCGAGATTCTGCGGGTCCTTGACCTCGTCCCGCGTGACCAGCCAGGGCCCCAGCGGCCCGAAGGTGTCGCAGCCCTTGCCCTTGCTCCACTGGCTCGCGCCCTTCTTCAGCTGGAAATCGCGCTCGGAGACGTCGTTGATGACGCAATAGCCCGCGACATGCCGGAGCGCGTCCTTCTCGGCGACGTAGCGCGCGGTGCGCCCGATCACCACCCCCAGCTCGACCTCCCAGTCGAGCTGCGTGGAATCCTTCGGCACCATCACGTTGTCGTTCGGGCCGACGATGCACGTCGTCGACTTGAAGAACACGACCGGATGCTCGGGGATCGGCGAGCCGGTCTCCTTCGCGTGGTCGCTGAAGTTGAGTCCGATCGCGACGAACTTCGACGGCATCGCCACGCAGGGACCCAGGCGCGGCCGGCCTTTGACGAGCGGCAGCTTCTTCGGGTCGAGCTTGGCGAGCCGGGCGAGCTCCGCCGGCGCCAGTGCCGCGCCATCGATGTCCTTGACCTTCTTCGACAGGTCGCGGAGCTTGCCGTCCGCGTCGATGAGGCCGGGCTTTTCCTTGCCGGGGGGGCCGTAGCGTACGAGTTTCATGTGCTCTCCAGTCGGTCGGGTGGATCGAGGTTGCGAGGGGCCGCGTGATCAGATGGTCATGCCGCCGTCGCAGGAATGCATGTTGCCGGTGATCAACGCGCTTTCGTCGGACGCGAGGAACACGATCAGCGGCGCGATCTCCTCCGCTTTGGCGATCCGGCCCATCGGCTGCCGCGCGACGAACATCTTCCGTGCCTCCACCGGGTCGGGGAACGCATTGATGCGTTCGGAGAGCGATGGCGTCTCGACGGTGCCGGGGCCGATCGCGTTGCAGCGGATGCCCTTCGTCACGAAATCCATGGCGATGGCCTTGGTGAGGCCGATCACGGCGGCTTTCGAGGTCCCGTAGACGAAGCGGTTGGGCAGCCCTTTCACGCTCGACGCGATCGAGCTCATGTTGATGATGGACGAGCCGCGGCCGGTCGCCGCGTACTTGGCGAGCATCTTCGGCAGCGTGCAGCGGATCGTCACGTACATCGCGCGGACGTTGAGGTTGAAGCTGAAATCCCAGTCCTTCGGCGTGCAGTCGAGGATGGTTCCATGGTGGACGTAGCCGGCGCAGTTGAACAGGACGTCGAGCGCCGGCAATTCGTCGGCGAGCTTCGCGATGGCGTCGTCGTCGAGCACGTCGAGCGTGCGCGGCACCACGTTCGCCACCCCCGCATATTGCTCGAGGAGCTTCGGGTTGACGTCGGTCGCGTAGACCGTCGCGCCCTCGACTGCCATGGCGATCGCGGCCGCGTGCCCGATGCCCTGTCCCGCCGCCGTGATCAGCGCGATCTTGCCTGCCAGTCGTCCGCTCATGGTGCCCGTTCCTTTGGATGTGTTCGCGATGCCGACGGGCGCTTTCAGCGCGTTGGCGCGGCATCACCGATCTGTCCGTGCCGGCCAGGTCGCGATGGCGCGCCGTCGGATGCCAGCCCGACCGTCCGGGGTCCCGGTCCCAGGGGTGGGCGCTCGAGTCCTTGTCCCGCTCGATGCAGCCGTCTGGGCGGTCGCGCCTGCCGTCGCGCCCCACGCCTGCCGTCGCGCCCGATTGTACGCCGGAGGTCCGGGAATTGGTATTACCACTTGACCACTTCCCGGTGCGGGGTTAGCCTTGCTGCCCGACCCCTGGACGATGGATGCCGCCGTCGACCGCGTTCACTGCCTCATGCCATTCCAGAGCATCGAACCGCGCCGGCTGTATCGGCAGATCGCCGACCAGATCCGGGAGCTTATCCGCGCCGGCGAGTTCGTGGCGGGTGCGCGGCTGCCGCCGGAGCGCGACCTCGCCAAGCAGCTCGGAGTCTCGCGGCCTTCGGTCCGCGAGGCCTTGATCGCGCTGGAGGTCGAGGGCCTGGTCGAAGTGCGCATCGGTTCCGGCATCTACGTGCTCGGACCCGGGGTCAAGGCGGAGGGAATGGAGGTCCTGCCCGGTGTGGGCGGACGCGACGAGGTGCACGCGCTGGCCGGGCCGTTCGAGCTGATGCGGGCCCGTTACACGATCGAAAGCGAGTGCGCGGCGCTCGCGGCGAAGTCCGCCAAGAAAATGCAGCTCGCCGCGATCGAGGAAGCGCTCGATCAGATGCACCGTGAATTCGAGCATGAAAGGCAGCCGCTGTCCGCCGACCGCACGTTTCACCTGCGCATCGCGGAGGCGACCGGCAATGGGGCGCTGGTGGCGGTGGTGAAGATGCTGTGGGAGGAGCGCACGGGCCCCTTG
>CAVOXS010000022.1:0-137880 GCA_963700415.1 uncultured beta proteobacterium | reverse complement strand
TTGACGAATGTTCCCGGCGCGGCTCTGGTCCGGTCGACCTGATTGGTGCAATCTTGCACTGCGAAGTTCGAGACTTGGGAGTGGTGATGATCGAGGTGCCGGGCATTGTGGGTGACGTGGTGCGCTCCGTCGGACTGTCGACGGCGATGAAGGCGGCGGGCGTCGTGACGGGCTTGCTGCCGATTCCGCAGCCGATGCTGCTGGTGGGGCCGGGCGCCAGCCGGAGGCTGGGCCAGGCGCTCTGCGGCTTCGGGCACAGGAAGATCCTGATCGTGACCGACCGCACGATCGCGAAAATGGGACTGCTGGATGGCCTGACCAAGGCGCTTGTCCGCAGGCGGCACCGCGCACGTCGTCTTCGACGCGATCACGCCGGACGCACCGATCCCGGTGATCGAAAAGGGCATCGCGTTCTACGAGAAGCACCGCTGCGACGCCGTCGTGGCGTTCGGTGGCGGCTCCCCGATGGATGCGGCGAAGACGATCGCGCTGGCGGTCGCCAACAGGAAGCACCCCAGAACGCTGGTCGGGTATTTCAAGGGCCGGCACGCTCCGGCGCCGATCTACGCGGTGCCGACCACCGCGGGCACGGGATCGGAGGTGACCGTGGCCGCGGTGATCTCCGACCCGGAAACGAACAGGAAGCTGGTCATTGCCGACACCCGCCTCGTGCCGACGATGGCGGCGCTGGATCCGTCGCTGATGACCGGCCTGCCACGCCACGTCACGGCGGCAACCGGCATGGACGCATTGACGCATGCGATCGAGGCCTTCGTCGGGCAGTGGTCGACCGACTATACGGATCGGATGGCGCTGGCGGCCGTCAGCATGATCTACGACAACCTGCGCGTCGCCTGCAGGAACGGCCGGAGTCTCGTCGCCCGCGAGCAGATGGCGCTGGCGGCGACCTACGCCGGGCTGGCGTTCACGCGGGCCAACGTCGGCTACGTGCACGCCATCGCGCACCAGCTGGGCGGCAAATACCATACGCCCCATGGCCTGGCCAACGCGATCATGCTGCCACACGTGCTGGCGTTTCTGAGTCCTGCCATCACGAAGAAACTGGCCGTCCTGGCGGTGCGCGCCAAAGTCGGGAAGGCGGGGGAGCGGCCGGCCGTGCTGGCGAAAAAATTCCTGGCCTCGGTCGAAGCGTTGAATCGGAGTCTCGGGATTCCGCGGTATCTCGATGCGTTGCGCGAGGAGGACATTCCCGAGCTGGCCAAGGCTGCCTGCTGGGAGGCCGACACCAACTATCCGGTGCCGCGCTACATGTCGCCGGACACCTGTGCGGACCTCATCCGCCAGGTCCTGCCCAAGGGCACCCGACGCGGGAAACGCTGACATCGGCCGGATACCTCATGGCGCAGCCGCGGCAAGCCAGAACGGCAGCGTCATTGCCGCGAGCACTGTCCCGCTGGAGATGATGAGCGCCACCGGCGCACCCTGACCGCCCATCTGCGTGGCCAGAATGTACGCCGACGTCGCGGTGGGCACCGCCGCCATCGCCACCGCGATCTGGCGCTCGAGCGGGGAAAGGCCGACGGCGTGCGCGAGCGCGTACGCGATCGCGGGCAGCGCGACGAGCTTCACGCCGTGCCACCAGGCGAGCGCCGGCAAAGGCAGCGTCGCGCGCGTGAGCTTCAGTCCGGCGCCGACGGCGAGCAGTCCGAGCGGCAGCGCGGCGCTCCCGAGCAGGTCCAGGATGCGCTTCAACGTGGCGGGCAACGGCCAGCCGCCGAGCTGCCAGGCAAAACCCAGCAGGCACGCGAGCACGAGCGGATTGCGCGCCAGCTCCAGCGCGATCCGGCCGCGCCCGCCACGCGCCAGCATCGCCACCGCGGCGAAGTTGACCACCGGCACCAGGACGCCGATCAGCAGGCTGATCGCCGCGATCCCCGCCTCGCCGCCGATGCGGCTCGCGGCTGCCAGCGCGAGGTAGGTGTTGAACCGGAATCCGCACTGAAAACAGGAGGCGAACGTCGCGTGCTCGAGCCGGAACAGCGGCCGGGCGAGCGCGGAGAGCGCCATCCCGGAAAGCGTGAACGCCAGCGCGACCGCGGCCATCCGGCCAGCATCGCCCAGCGCCAGCGGCGACAGGGCGAGCGAGCGGAAGAGCAGCGCCGGAAACAGGACGAAATAGACGAGGCGCTCGATGCCCGACCAGACGGGCGCGTCGAATCCGCGCACGCGCTTCAGCAGCGCACCGCCGACGATGAGCAGGAAATCCGGCAGCAGCAGGAGCGCCGCGCTCACGGAAAACGCTCGCTGCCGGCGCGCCGGGACCGGCGGCCGATGCTGCGGCGCCCAGGCGCCGACGCGCTCATGCGCCGGACGATGGCGCGATCACGGCGTTGCGGACCGGACGGCCCTGAACGGCACCACCGATTCCAGCCGCCGCGTCTCGCCGATCTTCATCACGTCGAATGCGTCCCGCGCGAGCCCGCGCTCCTGGCGCTCACGCGCAAGCACCCTCGGTGGCTCGTTCAGCGGCTCGTCGGCGAGCGACTCGAACGTGCCCCAGTGCATGCCGATCGCGCGCGCCGCCCCGAGGTCGGCGCGAATCTGCACGGCTTCGGGAACGTCGACGTGCATCACCTTCATGAACCAGCGCGGCGCGTACGAGCCGATCGGGATGAACGCCATGTCGAAAGGGCCCAGGCGCTCGCCGATGTCGCGGAAATCCTGCGAGTAGCCGGTGTCGCCGGTGTGGATGAGCCTGAGTCCTTCGCCTTCGACGACCCAGCCGCCCCAGAGCGTCCGGTTGGCGTCGTCGAGCCGGCGCTTGCTCCAGTGCTGCACCGGCACGAACGTGATGCGCAGTCCGCCCTCGCGGGTTTCCTCCCACCAGTCGTATTCGTCGACGCGCGCGATGCCCAGCGTCGCGAACCAGGCCTTCAGGCCCATCGGCACCAGGAAGCGCGGGCTGCCCTGCTCCATCGCGGCGAGACGCATCACCGACTCGACGTCCAGATGGTCGTAGTGATTGTGGGAAATCAGCACGACGTCGATGCGCGGCAGCTCGTCGATGTCGATCGGCAGCGGCACGATGCGCTTCGGGCCCGCGAATGCGAACGGCGACGCGCGTTCCGAGAAAATGGGATCGAAGAGGATGTTCTTGCCCGCGAGACGCACGAGCATCGTCGCGTGACCGATCCAGGTCACCGAGGGGTTCGCCTCGGCCGCGCGCAGCGCAGACGGATCGATCTTCACCGCGGGAAGGTCCCAGCCGCCGGGCGGAGCCTTGGGCGGCAGCCCGTCGCGCATGCGCTCCCACTGCCAGGACCAGAAGCTCTCCTTGGCGGGATGCGGGTAGTTGTTGGCAAAGCCGTCCGGCCCCCGGGGCGCGGGCTGCGCCGAAGCGAGGCCCGACATGGCGGCGCCGATAAACACGGCACAGGTAAAGAGGAGGCGCATCGGGACGAGGTAGGGTAGATTCCGCGGTGAGACGCACTCTAGCCGAGAATCGTTCCCGATGGATGAAAGACTCGACCGTGCCCGCGCGCTTCTGCGAGGCGCCAAACGCGTTGCGGTCCTGACCGGCGCCGGCATCTCCGCCGAATCGGGGATCCCCACGTTCCGGGATGCGATGACAGGATTATGGTCGCAATTCCGGCCCGAGGACCTCGCGACCCCCGAGGCGTTCGCGGCGAACCCGAAGACGGTGTGGGAGTGGTACGCGTGGCGGCGCGAGCTGTTGGCGAAGGTCGCGCCCAACGCCGGCCACACGGCGCTCGCCGATCTCGAACGGCGCATGCCCGGCTTCACGCTGATCACGCAGAACGTCGACGGCCTGCACGCGCTGGCGGGCAGCCGCAACGTGATCGAGCTGCACGGCAGCATCATGCAAAACCGCTGCTTCGCCGAGGGGCGCCTGCTGGCAACCGCCGAGCTCGTCGCGGGAACCCCGCCGCAATGCCCGCATTGCGGCGCACTCGTGCGTCCGGGCGTCGTGTGGTTCGGCGAAGCCCTGCCACAGAGGGCGCTCGAGGATGCGGTCGCCGCGGCGCGGGGCTGCGACGCCTTTCTCTCCGTCGGCACGTCCGGGCTGGTCGAGCCTGCGGCGTCGCTGCCGTTGATCGCGCTGGAGGCGGGCGCCGCGGTGATCGAGGTGAACCCGACGCCAACGCCGCTCTCCGCGCACGCGACGATCGTGCTCGGCGGCTCCGCCGGCGACGTGCTGCCGCGGTTGGTCGGTTAGACCCTACACGCGCCGGGACAGCGCCGCGACGCCCGCCCCCGGCACCCGGCTGGCGGGAGCCACGTCGAGGCGAACCGGTATTCGACGCCGACCCCGCTGCCCGTCGAACGCACCGAAGCGCCCGGGAACCTCCGCATCGCAATGGCGGCAGCGGCCTTCGGGCGTGAGCGCGTAGTCCAGGATGTCGTGCCAGTCGCGGACGATGACGGGCTTCGCGCATTCCGGGCAGAACGTGGTCCCGCCGGTGCGGTCGTGCACGTTGCCGGTGTAGACGTAGCGCATCCCCGCCTTGAGCGCGATGTCGCGCGCGCGCGTCAGCGTCGCCGCCGGCGTATGCACGAGGTCGGTCATCTTGTAATCGGGATGGAACGCGGTGAAGTGCAGCGGCACGTCGGGGCCGAGTTCCTTCGCGATCCACGCGCTCATCGCCTCGATTTCCGCGGTCGAGTCGTTCTTCCCCGGAATCAGCAGCGTCGTGATCTCGAACCAGACGTCGGTCTCGCGCTTCAGATAGACGAGCGTGTCGAGCACCGGCTGCAGATGCGCGCCGCAGAGCTTCACGTAGAACTCGTCGGTGAACGCCTTGAGGTCGACGTTGGCGGCGTCCATCTTCGCGTAGAACTCGCGCCGCGCGTCGACGCCGATGTAGCCGGCGGTCACCGCCACGGTCTTGATCCCCCGCGCGTGGCAGGCGTCGGCGGTGTCCATCGCGTACTCGGCGAAGATGACGGGGTCGTTGTAGGTGAAGGCGACGCTCCTGCAGCCCGACTTCGCCGCCGCCTCGGCGATCGCCTCGGGCGACGCCGCGTCCATCAGCGTATCCATCTCGCGCGACTTCGAGATGTCCCAGTTCTGGCAGAACTTGCAGGCGAGATTGCAGCCGGCGGTGCCGAACGAGAACACCGACGAGCCGGGGTAGAAATGGTTGAGCGGCTTCTTCTCGATCGGGTCGATGCAGAAGCCCGACGAGCGGCCGTAGGTGGTCAGCACCATCGCGTCGCCTTCGCGCTGCCGCACGAAGCACGCGCCCCGCTGGCCCTCGTGCAGGCGGCAGTCGCGCGGGCACAGGTCGCACTGGATGCGGCCGTCGTCGAGGCGGTGCCACCAGCGGCCGGGGAAGTTGCTCATCGCGTCTGATCGCTCATCAGGAATTCGCTCTCCTCCCATTTGGTCACGCCGTAGCGGGAAACGTTCAGCTGGGCGCTCCAGAAGTCCGCGGGCAGCCCCGCCTTGCGCTTCAGCGCCGCCAGGAAATCGCGCGCCTCGGGCAGCGATTCCCAGACCTGCGGCAGGAAAGTTGCGCGCTGGCGGCCGTACTCGAGCACCAGGCCGTCGACGCCGGGCCGCAGGCGCGCCAGCAGTTCCTCTTCGCCGCGGACGTCGAGGCGCTCGTCGGCCGACAGCAGCGACACTTCGACCGAAACGGCCTCGTACTCGACGACGGCGAGCGGCGGAAAGCGCGGATCGCGGAACGCGGCGGCAATGGCGTTCTCGCGCACGTCGACGCCGAGCGGGCGCATGGGCTTCAGCGAGCCGATGCAGCCGCGCAGCTCGTCCTCGAGCTTCAGCGTCACGAAGGTGGCCGCGGGTTGCGCCAGCGCGGCATGGCCCGCATCCGCATCCGCGCCCGGGCGAAGTCCGAGTTGCGCGCCGATCGCCGAGCGCGCGATCGTCAGCAGCGCGCGGCCGAGATCAGAGCCGGTCATGATGGCCTGCGCCGTTTCGCCCGCGATGCTCATGCCGCTTCGGGTTCGGTGAAAGCGAACGATGCATAGCCGACCACGCGGGACCTGTCGCCCGCCGTGTCCCCGGAGTTGCGCAAATCGAGAAGCTCGGGCCGCATTCCATGCCGGCGCGCCGTCAGGAGCAGGCCATTGATGGGCGTCGCGCCGCAGGCCTGCTCGTGATCGAGCGTGGCCGAGAGCGCGAGGATCGTCTCGCCGGTCTCGCGATCGATTTCGCGGGCGTCCGCGTAACGGTGGTAGTGCGACAGGTCGGAGCTGACGACGAAGAGCGTTTCCGGTCCGCCCCACAGCAGCTCGATGACTTCGGCCACCTCGCCAGGCGTCGCGTCGCCGACGGCGAAAGGCACGATGCGAAATCCGCCGAGCGTCGCCTGCAGGAACGGCAGCTGCACTTCGAGCGAGTGCTCGAGCGCGTGCGCGGCCTCGCTCGTGCACACCTGCGGCAACAGCCGCGCAGCGGCGGCCGCTTCGCGATCGACGTCCACAGTCCCCAGCGGCGTCGCGAACGACGCCGCCGAAGGCAGGGCGAGACCGCGCACCTGCACGCGGTGCGTCGGCCCGAGCAGCACGACGCGGCGGATCGTGTCGCGACCGGCGGCAAGCCGTGCGTACGCCGAGCCTGCGATGGGACCCGAATAGACGTAACCCGCATGCGGCACGATCAGCGCCTTGGGCAGCGCGCTCGCCCGGGAAGGCCGCGCCTGCGCCGCGGCGAGATGCGCGCGCACGTCCGCCGCGAGCGCTGCGCTCGCTCCGGGATAGAACATGCCGGCCACGGCGGCAGGGCGTACCTCAGGCATTGCATTGCTCCCGATCATGTCACCCGAGATTGGGGCAACACAGCCGGAAACAACACCTTACGCCGGCCTGGCCGGCATTCCAAGACCGGCAATGCCGCGCCGCCGGCCCCGCAATCCCGGGCGGGCCTTCGCCCCGGGAGCCCTCGGCCCTTCGCGCACGCGCCACGTCGCCACGCGGCCGCCGTTGCGGCATCGGTCGCGCGAGCGTCAGTCCCCGTTCGACGCGAGCCGGACGCGATAGCCGCCCGATTTCTCGTCGCGCTCGAGCTTGAGGCTGCCCCGCCGCTCGGCCTCCTCCAGCATGCCGTTGAACGAGCGGAAGCCGTAGTACGACTCGTTGAAGCCCGGCTTGCGGCGCTTGAGCGCCTGCTTGACCATCGAGCCCCAGATCTTTTCCTCGTCGCCACGCTCCGCGCCGAGGGCCTCGATCGTCTCGAGGATGAGGTCGAGGGCTTCCTGCCGGCGCTCGTCGTCGCTCTTCTTGCCGGGGACCGGCACTTCCGCGGAAGGCTCCTTCGCCGTCGCCGCCCTGGACGCCGGTTTCGCCGCGCCGGAGGGCACGCGCGAGGGCGTCTTCCGCGGCGCCGCCTTTCTCTTCTCGCGCACGAGGTCGTCGTAGAAGATGAACTCGTCGCAGTTCGCGATGAGGAGATCCGAGGTCGAGTTCTTCACGCCGACGCCGATCACCACCTTGTCGTTCTCGCGCAGCTTGGAGACGAGCGGGGAAAAGTCCGAGTCGCCGCTGATGATGACGAAGGTCTCGACGTGCGACTTCGTGTAGCAGAGGTCGAGCGCGTCGACGACCATCCGGATGTCCGCCGAGTTCTTGCCGGACTGGCGCACGTGCGGGATCTCGATCAGCTCGAACGACGCCTCGTGCATCGGCGCCTTGAACGACTTGTAGCGCTCCCAGTCGCAGTAGGCCTTCTTCACGACGATGCTGCCCTTGAGCAGCAGCCGCTCCAGCACCTTGCCGATGTCGAACTTGTCGTACTTGGCGTCCTGCACGCCGAGCGCGATGTTCTCGAAATCGCAGAACAGCGCCATGTTGGTGACTTCGGGCGAATGGGCCATCGTGATTTCCGGGCGGATCGGCGCCCGGCCATTAGGGGTTGGCGGCCGAGCGGCGACCGCATTGCGCAACGATAGCAGCCCCGGCGAACCGGCGCGACCTTGATCAGGGACAAGACCCGCCGCGCCAAGCCTTCGGAGAATGGGAGGCAGGGCGCCCGCCCGCAGGGGTCGGGTGGACTCGGTCATCCATCGACGACAGGGGGAATCATGAGAATCGCAGTCGCAATCGCATTGACGGCCCTGGCCGGCGCAGCACTCGCCGCGGCGCCGGACTGGCAACCGTTGGGAGAGAACGCCAATGGCAACAAGGTCTACATCGACAAGGCGAGCCTGAAGGCGACCGGCGGCACGACGGTCGCGACGTTCCGCACGGAACTCAAGACGCCGCTCGACACGCTGCAGGGCGGCATCACCAGCATGCGCTCGCAGATGCGCGTGCGCTGCTCGGACATGATGGCCGCCGGCATCGAGGTGATCCTGTTCGAGAACGAGGCGAAGAACCAGGCGTTCGCGCGCAACAAGGCCGCGAAAATCGAGTACCTGAAGGAGCCCGAGGGCAGTTCCGCGGACCTCGTCATCAAGCACGTCTGCAAGAAATAGCCGGCGCCGCGCCGCCGGCGAAAAAAGCGTGGCCCGGATCGACTTCCGGCGGACCGGCTCATTGCGAGCGGTGCGCAACGAAGTCGAGTCTGACCCTGCTTTTCAAGCGGTCCGCTGGCCCACCCGTTTCACGCCTTCGACGAAGCGCGCCAGCGTCGCCGACAGCATGCCGCGCGCAAGCATCGCCTCGATCAGCTGGAAACGGCCGCGCGTGGCGACCGCGCGGGCGAGCGCCGCGACGAGTTCGCTGCGCGTGCGCACCCGGGTGCCGTCGCCGCCGAGAGCGCTCGCCAGCCCCGCGAAATTCCACTCGTCGAGGTCGTTGAAGCGCGACTCGGGCTGGAATGTCCGCAGCATCTCCCAGCTCGCGTTATTGAACACGATCACGATCGGGTCCCAGCCGTACTTGCGGCAGTTGCCGAGTTCCCAGCCCGTCATCTGGAATGCGCCGTCGCCGACCAGCACGAGCGGCCGCAGTCCCGAGGCCGCCTGCAGGCCCAGCCCGGCCGGCACCCCGAAGCCCATCGACGCATAGTATCCGGGCGCGATCAGCGCGGTGTGCTCGATGTCGAGCGCGGTGAACAGGCAATCGCCCACGTCGGTGGCGATCGGCATGCGTCCGTGCTCGGCCATCAGGTCGTTGATGGCGCAGGCGATGTCGTCTGGCGCGATTGCCGCAGCGTCGGCCGAAAGGTGCCGCGGGTAGGCCGGCCCGGGAGCCACGGGCGGCGCCGAGCCGGCCACCGCTCGCTCGAGCAGGGCGTCCACCAGCGCCGACAGCGGAATGGCCGGATAGGTATGGAAACCGAGCGTCACCGCGCCGTCGAGCGCGCGTATCGTGCGCCGCAGGTCGATCTGGCGCGCCGAGACGCCGAAATTGGTGTCCGAGATGATGACGCCGAGCAGGAACAGCGCGTCCGACTGCTCGACCCGCTCCGTGATGTCCGTGGTTCCGGCAATGCCGAGATAGGTGCCGACCGGCGGCGCGTCCGTGCCGGAAAGAAGCCCCCGGCCCATCAGGCTCGTCACCACCGGCAGGCGCAGCTTCGCCGCCAGCGCCGCGACCTTCGCCTCGAGATCGAAGCGCCGGACCTCCACGCCCACCATCAGCACCGGCGACCGCGCACCGGCGATGCGCGCGAGGATCTCGTCGACGCACGCCGCGAGCGCGTCGGCGTCCACGGGTTCCGCGGGCTCGCGCGTCACGGCGTCGCAAGCTGCACCCACCATGTCGCGCGGCACCTCGATGTAGACGGGACGCGATTGCGCGCGGCAGCTTCGCAGCACGCGCGCGATCTCGCCCGGCGCGCGACGCGCGTCGTCGAGCCGGGCCTGGTCGCAGGTGATTTCACGAAAGATCCGGAACTGCGAATCCAGGGTCTTCGCCTGATGGTGCAGCAGCAATCCCGTGCCCGCCTCACCCTTGCCGGGCGCGCCGGAAATGACGACGACGGGCGACTTCTCCGCATACGCGCCGGCCACCGCGTTCACGACATTGAGCGCCCCCGCGCCATACGTGACCGCGACGACGCCGAGCGCGCAGTTCACCCGCGCCGCCGCGTCCGCGGCGAAGCCGACGGCGGGCTCATGCGAGAGCGTGAAGAGCGGAAGAATTCCCGACGTCTCGATGACCTTGAAGAAAGGCAGCGCGAAATCGCCGGGGATGCCAAAGATCTCCCTGGCGCCGTGGGCCTTGAGTGCATGAAGAAGGGATTCGGCGAGTTGCATCGGCGATCCGGGACGGGAGTTGCAAAGGTCGCGCTCAGGCGAGCATCCTACAAAATCCTCTGCGGTCAGTCCTTGATCCAGGGCAGGCACGCCGAACCGGGCATGCCCGCGTCCGCACCGGACCGACCTGCGCGGCTTGCCCGGGCCGCTCAACCTGGCAACGGACGGTCCCCAGGCGCTACACTGGGCGCCCCCCCACCCCGTCCAGTCCATGAACCCTGCCGTCCTTTCGCTGCTCGAGACCCGCGTCCTCGGCGTGCTGGTCGAAAAACAGCGCACGGTGCCCGACACCTACCCGCTCACGCTGCTCGCGCTCACGTCGGGCTGCAACCAGAAGACGAGCCGCGATCCGGTGCTCAACGCGAGCGAAGCCGAGGTGCAGGCGGCGCTCGATCACCTGAAGTCGCTGTCTTTCATCGTGGAGACGAGCGGCGGGCGCGTCATGCGCTACGCGCACAACGTCGAACGGGTGCTGCAGGTGCCCTCGCAGGCGGTGGCGCTGATCGCCGCCCTGATGCTGCGCGGACCGCAGACGGTGGGCGAGCTGCGAATCAGCTGCGACCGGCTGCATCGCTTCGCGGACACCTCCGCGGTCGAGGGATTCCTGCACGAACTCGCGGCCCGGCCGGCCGGCGCGCTCGTGGTCGAGCTGCCGCGAGCGCCCGGCGCGCGCGAAACGCGCTGGGCACATTTGCTGTCCGGCCCGCCCGCTGCGGACACGCACCCGCCGTCCGGGTCGACCGAGTCCGGGCTGGATCCCGTCAGCGCATCCGATATCGCCGTGCTGAAATCGAATGTCGCGCAGCTGCAGGCGGATCTTGCCGCGCTGAAGGCAACCGTCGCAAGACTGCGGGAAGATCTCGGGGTCGCCGAACCCTGAACTGCGAGGACCGTTACGCCACCGGCACGGGGTCAGATGCCGAACAATGACGGTGAAACGGCCACTGTTCGGCATCTGACCCCGTCGTCCGGCAGCGCTTGAGCGCGGGCACCGATTGCACGATAATGGCGCCCCCGCCGCGCATCAGATGGCTTGCGGGCCCCGCCGCAGGAAATCTCGGCAAATTCTTCCGCCTCCAGGAGACTCATGGATATCGCTGCCATGTTGGAAACCGCGCGACCGGTGCTGATCGCATTCGGGCTCAAATTGATCGGCGCGATCGTCGCCTACATCGTCGGCCGCATGCTGATCGGGTTCGCCTCGAACCTCGTGCAACACGCGCTCGAGCGACAGAAAGTCGAGCCGACCGTCATCCGCTACATCGGCTCGGTCATCACCGTCGCGCTGAACATCATCCTGGTCGTCGCGATCCTCGGCTACTTCGGGGTCGAGACGACGTCGTTCGCCGCGCTGGTCGCGGGCCTCGGCATCGCCGTGGGGGCGGCCTGGGGCGGGCTGCTGTCGAACTTCGCCGGGGGCGCGTTCATCCTCGTGCTGCGGCCCTTCAAGGTCGGCGACTACGTCGTCGCCGGCGACACCGAAGGCACGGTGCGGCTGATCGGACTGTTCAACACGACGATCGACTCGCCCGACAACGTGCAGACGATGGTCGGCAACGCGAAAATCATAGGCGGGACGATCAAGAATTTCACCAGCAATCCATACCGCCGCGTGGAGCTCACGGCCCAGCTCGACCACAGCGTCGACCCGGCCGATGCGGTGCGCCGGCTGAAAGAGGCGCTGCCGAAGATCGCCAACGTCGTCGCCGCGCCCGGGCCCGATGTCGAGATCCTCACGTTCAACGAGCGCGGACCGGTGCTCGCCGTGCGGCCCTACTGCAACACCGCGCACTACTGGCAGGTGTATTTCGACGGCAACCGGACGATACGCGAGACGTTCGGCGCGGCCGGCTACCCGGCGGCCGAGGCGCATCATTACGTGCGGCAGAAGCCCGCCTGAAATCGTCTCGTCCATCACAGGCGCCGGGGCGCGTTCCGATCCGCGCGCATTGAAACGACAGAAGAGGTGACGCATGGGAATGCTGGACGGACTGATCGGCAATGCGCTGGGCGGCATGATGGGCGCGGGCGGTAGCGGGCAGGCACCGGGCCCGCTGCTGCAGATCGCGCTGCAGCTCCTGCAGCAGAACGGCGGCGTCGCCGGCGTTCTCGACAAGTTCCGGCAGGGCGGCTACGCCGACCAGGCCGCTTCCTGGCAGAGCACGGGACAGAACATGCCGCTGTCCGGCAACGCGCTGCAGCAGGTGCTGGGCAGCGGCGCCATCGGCCAGATCGCGGGACAGCTGGGGATGTCGCAAGGCGATGCCGCGGGCGGACTGGCGCAGTTGCTGCCGCAGCTCATCGACCAGTTCACGCCGAACGGCGCGCTGCCCGACAACCACGATGACCCAGTCGCGCAGGCGCTGAGCCTGCTGACGCAGGCGAAGCGGGCCTGACAGGCCCGGATCGCGACCAGCCCTGACCGACAACGTCCGGTCGGATCCGGATGCGCTGCTGTCAAGGACAGCGTTCGCTCCGAAGCAGCCTTCCGCAATCCGCCGCAGCAGAAGTCAGGCTACGGTTCGCAATCTGGAGCCGGCGCGCCCTTCGCGCACTTTGCGCCCTTCCCGATCCCGGCGTCGCGTTTGGCGGCGCGCGCCGCTGTGATCGCGCGCTGCTCGTCCATGCGGTCTTTCATGCGCGATCGCGCGAGGTGTTCCGCGGTGGGATTGCCGTTTGGCGCAATCTGCCTCACTTCGTCACCGTTGAGGCATGGCTTGTCCGAGTAGATCGTCCGGCCGAGATCGAGGCAGCGGTACATCGTTTGCGCGGATGCCGGTGACGCGATCGCGAGCGCCGCAATGACCATTCCGAGTGTGCGCTTCATGTTGCTCCGGGTTCGGGGCGAGCGTTGACCATGGCGCAGACGCACTTTTCATGCCACGGATCCGGTTGGCCTGAGCGCCTGCCTGGCCGTCGAGCCTTGGAGGAACCGGACATTCAGCCCCGTTCAACGCGAGGCGTCTGGCCTGCTGCATCACCGACGAGCACCGATCAACGACTGCAATGGAGGCGCAACATGCCGTGGCTGCCGGTCTGCGACCGGCGAGTGCGAACGCAAGCGGCTTGATCATCGACGGTCGTACGTCGACCCTGAGGCGAGCTTCGTGGTCGAGCGATTGCGGCCGTTCAACGCGCGGCTGATTCGCTGCCGCCCTTCCCCCGGAGGCCAGTGAGTTGGTTCGGCGCGACGTCGAACACCCTCGTCAGCGATAAACGACCATTTCTAAGCATATTCCCCATCCGCGATACATACCTTGTGCAATGTCAACGCACCGTTTGGTGATAGTGAGAACATGAGGATGCCGACTCCGAAGTGAGAAGCGCCTGCGGGTTAGGAGTCTTTCAGCTTGTGTTCAGGTTGGCTCCCTATACTTGGTTGCGTGCTGTCAGCGAGCCGACGACGGCACGCCGACCGCCTGATGATTTCTAGTACACAAGAATTGACAAGAACCAAGCGCCCCGTCCTTTCGGCATGTGCGCCGCCACCCAAAGGGTCTTGTACGGAGTCTGGAGCGGGTGGTATGCAAGCCACGACTCACCCCCCGGTTCCCGACCCGCAACCCGCCACGAAGCCGGCGGCCGACGCTTCGGCAATGACAAGCCAACCCTTGAAACGATCGTCATGCAACGCCGACGCTCTGCTTTTCTTTCCGGAACGCACCCCTAGCCGGTAATGGAGGTTTTCCCATGAGATGGTTGCATCGCTTACCCCTGGTGCTCGCCCTGTCGATGCTTGTTGCCCAAGGAGCCGGCGCCAGTACTGCCTACGGCGATCTGAATAATTTCGATGTCGTGAACGACACCGGCACGCAGTGTCACGGTTTCGAGATCGAGATCGATGACATCCACAGCACCGACATTACCTATACCTACGACTGGAATCACTACGGCGCCCCGCGGATCCGCGAGGACAACGCCGATCCCGCCCATCCCAAGGTCTTCGTCCGTTACGAAAGCGCGAAGAACGTTGATGGCACGTGGGCGGCTTACACGGCCATTCCTGCGGGACCGCTCCCGCCGACGGGCGGACACAGCTGCACCAATCCCGGAGTCAACGAGGGCTGCGAACACTTCGGCGTGGGCAACTACGGCATTCCCACGGCCGTGCGCTATTTCTGGCTGGTCGATGACGGCTCGGGCAAACTGGTGCGCGGTCCGGCGGTTATGGTCGCCAGTCCAAGCTGGAGCTACGCGGCGCCGGCAGGCGGGCAGCCTGCGCAGGTGGTGGCCGTGATACCGGCGCCGGTGGTGCCGATACCCGTCAACAAGCAATACGGGGAACCGAGCTGGGTCAAGGTGATCAAGACCACGACGCACAACGCGAACAAGATCGTCTTGCAGGATCTCATCTCGGACGATGCCGACGAAGACGGCGTCGCCGACTGGCAGAATCAGGAGCCGGCCGAGGTGGAGAGCGAGTGGAAGCTGCTGCAGACCAATAGTCGCGGCGACGCCGCCAAGGACGAGCTGGAGGGCGGCCCCGACGACATGGGCGACGGTGACGAAACCGTGACGCGGCGCTATGAGTTCTACAAGTACACCGGCGACGCCCTTACGATCGATGGCGAAAATGGCGAGGCGATGTGCGACGAGGTCGATCCGACGACCAACCCCGCTGATCCACAGTACTTGCACGGAGTGGGGATTGTCGATGTCACCGATGCGAGTGGCAATACCTACCAGGTTGACTGTTCCGCGCAGGTTGTAGTCGGCGATTACATCGGCGCGCAGATGGCTGGCTTCGACGCGGCGACGCCGCTCGGCCTGGTCGACAATATCCAGGACGGGGAACTCTCGACGCCGTATACGCCACGGACCGTCGTCGTCGGTGGCAATACGCCCTTCGTGATCGCCATCACTGGAAACTTTCCCCCGGGTCTTGAAATCGGTGCGAACGACGGGGTGCTGTCCGGCACGCCGGGGAGCAGTGGTGATTTCAGTTTTACCGTTGACGCGACTGACGCCGACAACACCGCCGTCAGCAAGGCCTATACGATGAAGATTGTGGGCAGCGAATCCTGCCCTGCGGGAACCTTCAGCGCTACAGGATCGGCTCCCTGCACTGATGCACCGGCGGGCTCCTACGCCAGCGGAACGGGCAACACCGCTGCGACATTCTGCCCAGCCGGAACGTTCAGCAGCGCGACCGGCGCGGCGGAATGCACGCCGGCACCGGCAGGCTCCTTCGCCAGCGGAACGGGCAACACCGCCGCGACATTCTGCCCAGCCGGAACGTTCAGCAGCGCGACCGGCGCGGCGGAATGCACGCCGGCACCGGCAGGCTCCTTCGCCAGCGGAACGGGCAACACCGCCGCGACATTCTGCCCAGCCGGAACGTTCAGCAGCGCGACCGGCGCGGCGGAATGCACGCCGGCACCGGCAGGCTCCTTCGCCAGCGGAACGGGCAACACCGCCGCGACATTCTGCCCAGCCGGAACGTTCAGCAGCGCGACCGGCGCGGCGGAATGCACGCCGGCACCGGCGGGCTCCTTCGCCAGCGGAACGGGCAACACCGCCGCGACATTCTGCCCAGCCGGAACGTTCAGCAGCGCGACCGGCGCGGCGGAATGCACAGCCGCACCGGCCGGCTCCTTCGCCAGCGGAACGGGCAACACCGCCGCGACATTCTGCCCAGCCGGAACGTTCAGCAGCGCGACCGGCGCGGCGGAATGCACGCCCGCACCGGCAGGCTCCTTCGCCAGCGGAACGGGCAACACCTCGGCCACGCCCTGCCCCGCCGGAACAACGAGTGAAGCGGGCGCATCCGCGTGCACGCCGATAGCGACTGTTGCTCAGCAACTCAGCGATGCAATCGATGCCGCCCTGAGTGACAACCCAGGTCTGGCAAACTCGATGCACAAGCAGGCTGATGGCATATCGTCTGCGCCAAACGCGAACGCGAAAGCCGGCAAACTCAAGGCCTTCATCAATCATGTGAACGCACAGCGCGGCAAGGCCCTGACGCCCGCTGAAGCAGACAACCTGATTGCGCTTGCTATGCTGCTCTAGCTGCCAGTGGGCCCCCGGCTCTGCCGGGGTGGCAGCGCACCTTTGACATTTCGGGAAGTCCACTGACGAAACTCTCACCCGTGAGCCACCAGGCACGCGAGCGGGAGTTTCGCGATGAACGAGTGCGAGAGCTAAGTTACACGAAGAAGAGCCCGCTCGATCCGTCGAGTCCGCTTTCCGTGATTCCTAAGTAAGTTTTCTGCGCCAGTGGTGGACTCCCATCACGATCCCGCGGCTCCTGCTTGGGACGCCAACGGCGATGCGCGCAGCGCGCCGAGTCATGCGTAGCGCCCTCGCCATTTCCGTGGCACCGAGGCTGGCGGCACCCCCGCTGGCGTCCGACGCGTGACCATGCGTCGTCGTCCAGGTCGGGGCCAGTTGTCCCATGCGCTGAATGTCGCAGCCCGGGGTGTCGTAGCGGTTGCACGAGCGATGCGCCACGACGCGCGTGAGTTGGCGCGCCGGCTGCGCCGGACCTCGGAGGACTTGCGCAACCGGACTTGAGCGCCTTCGCCTCTCGCTCCTGGAGGCATGAGATCGTGCCCTCTTCCCTGCCTGCCGAGGCGGCGTATCTCCGCGCGGTTGCGCTACAATTCGCGAGCCGGGAGCCTTGTCTCCCGGCCTTTTCATACGCGCCCACCTTGGAACAGCCCACACTCATCGTCGCGGCGCTTCTCGGCGTCGTCGAAGGCCTAACGGAATTCCTGCCGATCTCGTCCACCGGTCACCTGATCCTGGCCGGCTCCCTCACGGGCTATACCGGCGAGCACGCGAAGACCTTCAAGATCGTGATCCAGGCCGGCGCGATCCTCGCCGTATGCTGGGAATTCCGCGCGAAGCTCATCGCCGTGCTGCGGGGAATCTTCACCGACGCCGGCGCGCAGCGCTTTGCGCTCAACCTGGTCATCGCGTTCATTCCCGCCGGACTTCTGGGCCTCGCTTTCGAGAAGGTGATCAAGGCGCATCTCTTCGCTCCGATCCCGGTCGCCTGCGCGTTCGTTATCGGGGCGCTCGTGATTATCTGGGCCGAGCGCCGGCAGCGCGCGCGGCCGGACACCATCCGCGTCGCGACGATCGACGACATGCGCTGGACGGACGCGCTCAAGGTCGGGTGCGCGCAGGCGTTTGCCCTCGTGCCGGGCACGTCACGCTCCGGAGCGACGATCATCGGCGGCATGCTGTTCGGCCTGTCGCGCGTCGCGGCCACCGAGTTCTCCTTCTTCCTCGCGATTCCGACCCTGTTCGGGGCCACCGCATACTCGCTGTGGAAGGATTCGACGCTGCTCTCCGCGCAGTCGCTGCCGGCATTCGGTGTCGGTTTTGCGACTTCCTTCATCGCGGCCTTCGCCTGCGTCCGGTGGCTGATCCGCTACGTCGCGCATCACGATTTCGTCCCCTTCGCGTGGTATCGGATCGTGTTCGGCGCGGTGATCCTCGTCACCGCTTACGCCGGACTGGTCCGGTGGGACTGACGGGAGCGGGCCCGCGCTGGATGGGTCCCCTGTGCGCCGTGCTCGGCGTGCTGGGTTTCTCCTTCAAGGCGATCCTGATCAAGCTCGCCTACGCGTGGCATCCGGTCGATGCGGTGACGCTGCTCGCGCTGCGCATGCTGTTCTCGGCGCCGTTCTTCGTCGCGATGGCGTGGTGGTCCGGACGACGGCCGTCGGCGCAGGCGATCACGCGCCGCGACTGGCGCGCGCTCGTCTGGCTGGGCTTCATCGGCTACTACCTCGCGAGCCTGCTCGACTTCATGGGCCTCGTCCACATCACGGCGGCGCTCGAGCGGCTCGTGCTGTTCCTCTACCCGACGCTGGTCGTGCTGCTGTCGGCGATGCTGCGGGGAAGGGCGATCACCCGGCGCGCGGTGGTCGCGCTGGCGCTCTCGTACGCAGGCATCGCGTTCGTCTTCGTGCACGACCTCCGCCTCGGCGGGGACACGGCGGCGCTGTGGACCGGCGGCGCGCTCGTCTTCGGCAGCGCGTTCGCGTACGCGCTGTACCTGGTCGACGCTGGCGACGTGATCGCGCGGATGGGCAGCCTTCGCTTCATCGCCTGGGCGATGCTCGTGTCGAGCGCGTTCGTGCTGGTCCAGTTCGCGCTCACGCGCGACCTCGCGTTGCTCCGCGTGCCGGCGTCGATCTACGGACTGTCGCTGGCGATGGCCGTCTTTTCCACGGTGCTGCCGACCTGGCTCATCGCCGAGGCCATCCGCCGACTCGGCGCCAACACCGCGTCGCTGATCGGCTCGCTCGGCCCCGTCTTCACGATCGGCTTGGGCGCGCTGATGCTGGGCGAGGCCGTGCACGCGATACAGCTCTTCGGCGCGGCACTGGTGCTCCTTGGCGTCGCGCTGGTCACGCTGCAACCCTCCCGCGCCCGCGAGAGCGCCGCGAAGCGCGCTGCCGGAATTCCGGACGCCTGACCTCCTTGTTCCGGCAGCCGGCCGCCGCCGCAACTGTCTATAATCGGCACTTGACCATCAGGGTGCGCGTTCGCGCGCCCTCGCGCACGGAGGCCCGCATGGCGCCCGACGACACGCTCGACCCCAGGACGTCGATCCGGCTCAAGGATCCCGCGCTACTTTCACAGCGCTGCTACATCGACGGCCGTTGGGCCGACGCAGCCTCCGGAGCGGCGAAATTCATCGTGAACCCCGCCACCGGGGCCCGAATCGGCACCGTGCCGCGCATGGGTGGCGGCGAGACGCGTCTCGCGATCGAGGCGGCCGCCGCCGCGTTTCCGGCGTGGCGCGCAAAGACGGCCAGGGAGCGCGGCGGGATCCTGCGCCGGTGGTTCGAACTGATGCTCGCCAACGTCGACGACCTGGCGCTGATCCTGACGAGCGAGCAGGGCAAGCCGCTTGCCGAAGCGAAAGGCGAGGTCACGATTGGCGCCGCCTACGTCGAGTGGTTCGCCGAAGAAGCGCGGCGCGTCTACGGCGACGTGATTCCGACCATCGGCAACGACCGCCGGCTGGTCGTGGTCAAGGAGCCGGTCGGCGTCTGCGCGGCGATCACGCCGTGGAATTTTCCGTCGTCGATGATCACCCGCAAGGTGGCGCCGGCGCTCGCGGCGGGCTGCACGGTCGTCGTCAAGCCGGCGGAAGCGACGCCCTATTCGGCGCTGGCGTTGGCCGAGCTCGCGCATCGCGCAGGCTTCCCGCCGGGCGTGCTCAACGTCGTCACGGGGGACGCGCGCGCAATCGGCGGCGAGATGTGCGCGAACCCCACGGTGCGCAAGCTGTCGTTCACGGGCTCGACGGAAATCGGCCGCCTGCTGATGCAGCAGGTCGCTCCGACGATCAAGAAGATCTCGCTCGAGCTGGGCGGCAACGCGCCGTTCGTGGTGTTCGACGACGCGGATCTCGACGCCGCGGCCGAGGGCGCGATCATCGCCAAGTACCGCAATGCCGGGCAGACCTGCGTGTGCACCAACCGGCTCTTCGTGCACGACCGCATCTACGATGCCTTCGCCGCGAAACTCGTCGAGCGCGTGCAGGCGCTCAAGGTCGGCCCGGGCACCGAGGCCGGCGTCACGCAGGGGCCGCTGATCGATGCGGCGGGGCTCGCGAAGGTCGAGGACCACATCGCGGACGCGACGGCACAGGGCGCGCGCGTGGCCACCGGCGGCCGGCGGCACGCGCTCGGCGGGACGTTCTTCGAGCCCACGGTGCTGACCGGCGTCACCGCGGCGATGAAGATCTTCCGCGAGGAGACGTTCGGGCCCGTCGCCCCGCTGATCCGCTTCAGGACGGACGCAGAGGTGATCGAGCTCGCGAACCGCACCGAATACGGACTCGCCTCGTACTTCTACTCGCGGGACATCGGGCGGATCTGGCGCGTCGCCGAGGCGCTCGAATACGGGATGGTCGGCGTGAATACCGGGCTCATCACCACCGAGGTCGCGCCGTTCGGCGGCGTCAAGGAATCGGGGCTCGGTCGCGAGGGCTCGAAGTACGGCATCGACGAATACGTCGAGGTGAAGTACATCTGCTTCGGCGGCATCGACCGGTAGATCGATGCATGAGCGCACCGGGCCGTCCCAAGGGCGAATACCGGAGCGCGAAGCGCGAAGGCACTCCGGCGCATGCGCTCAGTGCCGCGTGCCGCCTTTCCCGGGGTTTTTCGCCTTGGCCGGCACGGCTTCCACCGACAGCGTGAACGTGCGTTGCTCGTTCGGGTTCATCGCGCCCACGCCGATGAGCTTGTGGGCGATTTCCTTGCCGCGATCGTCAGCGATCGACACGACGACGGTGTATTCCCAGGGGTCACCTTCGGCGGGATGTCGGATGCTGCCCTCGATGCGCAGAGGCGTGAGCGCCGGCGCCTGGGGCTCCTCGACGAGGGCATCGGCGCGCAGGTAATGCCGGCAAGCCGGACACACGATGCCGCTTTCGAGGACCGTCTCCCGGCAATGCGGACAGATCCGGGTCGCCCCGGGGCTGCCCGGACGTACGCTGGTCATGAGCCCAGGCCGCTGCCCGAACCATGGTCGCTGCCGTGCCTGGCGGCTTTCGCGCCCTTGCCGTCGCCCCAGCCGAAGTCGGCCTGACCGCGCATGCGCGCACCCGCCGCGACCGTCAGCGAACCGGCCTTCAGATCGCCGATCACCACCCCGGTCGGCAGCAGCTCGATGTGAGAGGCTTCCTCAACGTTGCCTTCCAATTCCCCGGCGATGGTGACCTTGTCGGCGCGCACGCCGCCGGTCAGCTTGGCGCCCGCCTCGATCGTGAGGTCGCCCTGGACGCTGGCATCACCCTTGAACTTGCCGGCGATGCGCACACTGCCGCCGCCTTCGATCTTGCCTTCGATGGTGATGTCGGCGGCGATCAGCGACTCCTTGCGGGGAAGGCCGGTGTCGGCACGTGCGGCCGGGGCTGCGACAGGGCCGGGCACGAGCTCGGGCTTCGGCGGAACGTCGACCCGGGCGAGTTCCCTCGGTTCGGGGACAGGCGCAGGAGCGGGAGTCTGCCTGGGGGCCGTATTATCTTTCCAGAGGGACATGGCGTGGGCCTTTCGAGAGGGTGAAATTTCAAGCCTAGCGCGAAAACGACCCGAGGGCAATGCTGTTGTCATAAGCGCGCGACGGGCGGGGTCCGATCGGCCGCCCTGCCGCCGCATCTCATTTGATCCTCGATTCGCACGACCAACCGGCTGACCGTCAGTCGTATTTCCGCACGTCGTCGATCACCTTGCCGTCGTTCGGCAACTCGCCCGGAGCGCGGAACACGACTTCCCCGCGCAGTTTCGTGATCTCGCGAATCGACTCCACGATCGCGTCGGCCATCGAGGACCGGTTGCCGGGCACCTCGACGTTGAGCGTCATGCGATCCGCGCCCTCGGCATTGTCGACGACGAGGCGCACCTTGCCGACTTCCGGGTGGCGGGCCGCAATTGCGGCAACCTGCGCCGGATGCACGAACATGCCCTTCACCTTCGTCGTCTGGTCGGCGCGGCCCATCCAGCCCTTGATCCGCACATTGGTGCGGCCGCACGGGCTCATCCCCGGCAGGATGGCGGACAGATCTCCGGTGCCGAAGCGGATCATCGGGTAATCGGTATTGAAGAGCGAGGTCACGACGATCTCGCCGACCTCGCCTGCCGCCACCGGATCGCCGGTGCCGGGGCGCACGATCTCGACGAGCACGCCTTCGTCGACCACCAGCCCTTCGCGCGCCTCGGTCTCGTAGGCGATTCCGCCCAGATCGGCCGAGGCATACGCCTGGTAGCCGGCGATGCCGCGCGCGAGCAGCGCGTCGGAGAAGCTCTTCGGGAACGCTTCGGCGGAAACGAGCGCCTTGGTCAGGCTTTTCAGCGCAACGCCCATCTCGTCGGCTTTCTCGAGAATGATCTTGAGAAAGGACGGCGTGCCGACGTAGCCGTGTGGTTGCAGCTCGGCCATCGCCTGCACCTGCTGCTCCGTTTGCCCGATCCCGGCCGGAAACACCGTGCAACCGAGCGCGTGCGCTCCGGTCTCCAGCATCGAGCCCGCCGGCGTGAAGTGGTACGAAAAACAGTTGTGCACGAGATCGCCACGGCGAAAACCGGCCGCGAACAGAGGCCGCGCCAGTCGCCAGAAGTCCGCCCGGCGGCCTTCCGGCTCGTAGAGCGGGCCGGGGGACGCAAAGACACGCTTGGCATCGCCCCAGCGCGTGGCCGCAAGGCCGCCGAACGGGCGGTCCGCTTTCTGCAGATCGAGCAGTTCGGACTTGCGCGTCACAGGCAGCCGCGCGAGCGCCGCGCGGGTCGTGACCGCCGCGGCGTCGACGTCGGCGAGAATGCGCGCGAACGCGGGGGCATTGGCCTTCGCGTGCGCGATCTGTCGCGGCAGCTGCGCCAGCTGCTCGCGTTCCCTTTGCTCCGGGTCCCGGGTTTCCAGCGTGTCGAAATGCTCGGCCATGCGACTACGCGAGCCAGCGCTTGCGGCGGCGATAGTGCTTCACGTCGCGAAAGCTCCTTCGGCCCGACGTCGACAGCCCGAGGTAGAACTCCTTGACGTCCTCGTTCTGTGCGAGGTCCTTCGCGGCACCGTCCATCACGACGCGGCCGTTCTCCAGGATGTAGCCGTAGTCGGCAAAACGCAGCGCGACCATCGTGTTCTGCTCCGCCAACAAAAACGACACGCGCTCCTTGGTGTTCAGGTCGCGGACGATCTCGAAGATCTCCTCGACCAGCTGCGGCGCGAGGCCCATCGACGGCTCGTCCAGCAGGATCATCTTCGGCCGGGCCATCAGCGCGCGGCCGATGGCGGTCATCTGCTGCTCGCCGCCGGACGTGTAGCCCGACTGGCTCGAACGGCGCTCCTTGAGCCGCGGAAAATACGTGTAGACGAGCTCGAGGTCGCGCTTCAGGTCGGCGCGGCTGATGTTCCGGGTGAACGCTCCGGTCAGCAGATTCTCCTCGACCGTCAGGTGCTGGAAGCAGTGCCGGCCTTCCATCACCTGGCACACGCCCATGCGCACCAGTTGATTCGGCGTGAGCCGATCGACCCGCTGGCCCATGAACTCGATCGTGCCCTTGGTCACGTCGCCGCGCTCGGCGCGCAGCAGGTTCGAGATCGCCTTCAGCGTCGTCGTCTTGCCCGCGCCGTTCGCGCCGAGCAGCGTGACGATCTTCCCCTCCGGCACGTGCAGGGACACCCCCTTCAGCACCAGGATCACATGGTCGTAGATGACCTCGATGTTGTTGATCGCCAGGTACGCGGCGGCAGCATCAGGCTTCACGGCGGTGGCGGCGGCGGACATGGAAGTATTCGCGGTGGCGGCGGCTGTCGGTGCAGTGTGATCCCGGAAATCCGGAGTTTGCGCAATCGCGCCCAGCATCACGGATTCGCCGGATCGAACGTCGGCGCAGCCGACGCTCCAATCCGGCGAGTTGGCGCGTCACAAGAGTGACGTGCCAACAGACGCTAGCTCTCCTTGCTGCAATCGCGCGGCGTGATGTTCTTTTCCTTCGCGTAGGCGGCCGCCGACTGCTCGATCATCCCGCGCACCAGCTGCTTGTCCGGCTGGATCCAGTCGGTGATCACCTTCCACTGCTTGCCGTCCCACTGCTGGAACTTGACCGCGCCGCCACCTTCGTGATCCATGCAGCTGACCTTCAGCGGCTGCATGAAGCCGGCGGCGCCCAGTTCCTTCAGCTTCGCCTCGGTAATGTTGAGGTTCTCGATGCCCCAGCGGACCTGGTCGGGCGTCAGCGATTTCTTGCCGAACTTCCCCTGCGCCGTGCGGATTGCCTCGACCGTGATGATGCCGTGCACGACGCCGCGGTTGTAGTAGATCGAGCCGATGCGCGTCTGGTCCTCCATCTCCCCCTTGCCCTTCCCGTACACGTTCTTCTTGATCTCCCCGATCACCGGGAAGTTCGCACCCGCGACGTTGAACCCGGCCGCGATGTAGCCCTTCGCCGCGTCGCCGGCGGGGATCGTGTCCTCTTCCGCGCCCGACCACCAGACGCCGACGATGTGGTCGCGCGGGAAGCCGACCTTGGCGGCCGCCTTCAGCGCCGTCGGATTCATCACGCCCCAGCCGCGCAGGATCACCCAGTCGGGCTTGATCTGGCGGATCTGCAGCCATTGCGCCCCCTGCTCGTTGCCCGGATGCGGCACCGGGATGTGCGTGACAGCGAAGCCGTACACCTTCGCCTGCGCGTCGAGCACCGGGATCGTTTCCTTGCCGTAGGCCGAGTCGTGATAGATGTTCACGATCTTCTTGCCCTTGAGCTTGTCCATCCCGCCTTCCTTGCTGCCGATGAACTTGATCTTGGCGGTGTTCTGCGACCAGTAGTTGGTCACCAGTGGGAAGACGTACGGGAAGACCCGGCCGTCGGAGGCGTCGGTGCGGCCATAGCCGATCGAGATCACCGGGATCTTGTCGGCAGTCGCCTTGTCGATGATCGAATAGGTGATGCCCGTCGAGAGCATGTGGAAGACCGCTCGCGCCGGTCGGGGCATGGCCTTTCAGCCGCTCGTAGCACTCGACGCCGCGCGCGTTGTTGTACTCCGTCTCGCACTTCTCGTACGTCAGCTTGACGCCGTTCACGCCGCCGTCGCGGGCATTGATCATGTTGACGTAATCGATGAAGCCGCCGTAGATCCCGGACCCGCCGGCCGCGTACGGTCCGACCCAGTACCCGGCCATCGGGATGAACTGCTCGTTCTGCGCATGGCCCGTCGCCGCGATGCCCAGCAATGCGGCGCCCAGCAGGGCCGACTTCAGGTGCTTCATGGTGTTCCTCCTAGTAAGTGCCGTTTCAACGACGAGCCAGACTCGCACAGGATTGGCGAGACCTGGCCCGGTGTCAATGACCAGGCTCAAACAAATGGCGGGTCAGGGCCTCGCATTGCCGCCGATCATTGTGCATTGCAGCATCAATGCGGGAACGGCCAGAGACGGAGCTTCTCCTTGCCGATCTGCCAAAGCCGGGCAAGGCCGTGCGGCTCGACGATCAGGAAGAAAATGATCAGCGCCCCGAACACGATCAGCTCGAGGTTGGACATGAGCCCCGCCGGCAGCGTGAAGCCGAGCAGATGCTCGATCGGGCCGGCCACGGTATTGAGGAAGATCGGCAGCAGCACGATGAAGGCGGCGCCCATGAACGAGCCGAGGATGCTGCCCACGCCGCCGATGATCACCATGAACAGGATCCGGAACGACAGGTCGAGGTTGAACGCCTCCGGCTCCACGGTGCCGAGGTAGGTGTACGCATACAGCGCTCCGGCCACGCCGCAATAGAACGAGCTGATCGCGAAGGCCAGCAGCTTGGTCTGCATCATGCGGATGCCGATCACCTCGGCCGCGAGGTCCATGTCGCGCACCGCCATGAACTTGCGCCCGGTCTCGCTGCGCAGCATGTTCTTGGCGAGCACGGCGAGCACCGCCACGACGCACAGCGTCAGAAGGTATTTGTCCGCCGGCGAGTCGAACGTGTAGCCGAGGATCACGACCTTCTGCGCGGTGATCACGCCCGAGGCGCTGTCGTTGGTGAACCAGCCGATGCGCTGCAGCGCCCACAGCACGAAGAACTGGCAGGCGAGCGTCGCGACGGCGAGGTAAAAGCCCTTGATGCGCAGTGACGGCAGGCCGAACACGATGCCGACCGCAGCCGCGCACAGTCCGGCCAGCGCGAAAGACACGAGCGTCGGCAGCCATGGTATCCGCAACTCGAAGTTGTACGTCATGAACGCGCCCACCGCCATGAACGCCGCGGTGCCGAGCGAAAGCTGGCCCGCATATCCGGTCAGGATGTTCAATCCCAGCGTTGCCAGCGCGAGGATCAGGAATGGCGTCAGGATCGCCGAGAGCCAATACTGGTTGGCGAAGAGCGGCACCGCGACGAAGGCAACCGCGAGCAGAACCGCGACGGCGATGCGGTCCTGCCGGATCGGGAAGACCTGCTGGTCGCCGGCATATGTCGTCTTGAACTGCCCCGCTTCGCGATAGAGCACGGCTTGCCTCTCCTAGACTCGCTCGATCCGCTTCTCGCCGAACAGCCCCTCGGGCCGTATCAGCAGAAAACCGAGCGCGAGCACGTACGGGAACCAGGACTCCAGCCCCCCGCCGACGTACGGCCCGAGATAGACCTCGGCGAGCTTCTCCGAGGCGCCGATGATGAGGCCGCCGACGATCGCGCCGGCAACCGATTCGAAGCCGCCCAGGATCAGCACCGGCAAGGCCTTGAGTGCAATGAAAGTGAGCGCATACTGCACGCCGTTGCGAGCACCCCACAGCAGGCCGGCCACCAGCGCGACGAACCCGGCCACCGTCCACACGATCGCCCAGATCTGGCGCAACGGAATGCCGA
Source organism: uncultured beta proteobacterium (assembly GCA_963700415.1). Lineage (GTDB taxonomy): Bacteria > Pseudomonadota > Gammaproteobacteria > Burkholderiales > Casimicrobiaceae > CAIWHR01. Next base: position 111,422 of record CAVOXS010000022.1, on the reverse strand, counting down.
CCGCGAGCGCCGCCTGGTGATCGTCGGCCACCGCGCGCAGCGCCCGCCCGATGCGCGTCGTCTGGAAGAACACGGCCAGCACCGCGACCAGGATTCCGGCCACCGCGGCCGCGAACAGATCGAACTGGCTGATGAAGATGTTCGTGGAATCCGCCAGCCATTGCATCGGCACGTCCGGGATCCCGAGATCGAGGCCATGCGGTTGCGCCCCCCAGAAGAGCTGCGACAGGCCTTCGAGGACGAACGTCAGGCCAATCGTCGCCATGAACAGCGTGATCTGCGGCTGATTCACCAGCGGCCTCAGCACCATCCGCTCGATCGCGATCCCGAGCACGACCATCACCGCCAGCGTGACTCCGATGGCAACCCAGAAGTTCATGCCGCGCTCGACCAGCGAGACGAACGTCAGCGCGGCGAAGAACACCATCGCGCCCTGCGCGAAGTTGAACACGCCGGAGGCCTTGTAGATCAGCACGAAGCCGAGCGCCACCAGCGAGTACATCACACCAGCGAGCAGGCCGCCGACCAGCACTTCGAGGAAGAATTGCCAGTTCAAGGGTCACCTACCTTCATCGGAAACGGAGTCAGGTCAGATTACAGCGAACGGCGGGGTGGCAATTCATACGCACTATCTGCAATCAGCCCTGGCCTCATTTCAGTGCGCGCCCAGGTAGGCGCGAATAACGACCGGATCAGCCTTGACTTCACCCGGCGTTCCCTCGGCGATCTTGCCGCCGTGATCCATGACGACGACGTAATGCGAGATGTCCATCACCACGCCCATGTCGTGCTCGATCAGGATGATCGTGGTGCCCCACTGGTCGTTGACGTCGAGAATGAAACGGACCATGTCTTCCTTCTCCTCGACGTTCATCCCCGCCATCGGCTCGTCGAGCAGCAGCACCTTGGGCTCCATCGCCAGCGCCCGCGCCAGCTCCACGCGCTTCTGCAGGCCGTAAGGGAGCTTGCCCACCGGCGTCTTCCGGATCGCCTGGATCTCGAGGAAGTCGATGATCTTCTCGACGTGCTCGCGCTGCGCCGTCTCCTCCTTCTGCGCGAACCCCCAGTACAGCGCGTCGGTCAGGAAGTTGCCTTTGATCTTGAGCGAGCGCCCGGTCATGATGTTGTCGAGCGTCGACATCCCCTTGAACAGCGCGATGTTCTGGAACGTGCGGGCGAAGCCCAGACGGGCGACGTCGTGCGCCGCCAGGTGGGTGCGGTCCTTGCCCTCGAAATAGATCCGTCCGCGCGACGGCCGGTAGAACCCGCTGATCACGTTCAGCATCGAGCTCTTGCCCGCGCCGTTGGGCCCGATGATCGACGAGATCTCGCCGCGGTTGACCCCGAAGCCGACGCCCGAGATCGCCTTCACACCGCCGAAGTTGAGGTGGATGTCGTCGACCCGGACGATGCCTTCGGTGGCGATCGCGTCGCCGCCCGGAGTCGCGCCGAGCGTTTCGTGCCGCTTGCGCATCTCGCCCAGTGCGAGGATGGCCTGGTCGCGCGATTCGTAGATGTTGGCCCGGAACATGTCGCGCTGCGCGCGCTGGCGGATGGTCTCCCGGGTGCCCGCGCTGGTGCCGACGCGAACGGTACCGAGCCCGTGCGTGATGTTGGTGTTCTTGCCGCGCACGGCGAAGCGGTCCCAGACCTCGGGCGCGATGAAGCAATCGGTGTAGATGACGAGAAAATACCAGCGCTTGCCGGATGCCTCCATCCGCCGGTCGGCTTCGTCGTAGAACTCGTCGACCTGGGCTTCGGTCGTGAACGACAGCCCCGAAAAATCGGCCTCCATCGCACCGATGTCCTCGTGCAGCGTGACTCGTTCCCGCATCGTTCGCTCAGCCATGATCGCCGTGCCGCATGCGCTGATGTTCGACGATGTCGCCGCCTGCGCCCCGACCCCGTCAGGCCGCTTCGGCCACGGGCTGGTAGACCGCGGCGTCGCGTATCCTGAGGTCGGCGCTGATGCTGCCGGTGCGGCCGTCCTCGAACTTCACCTGCGTCTCGATGAACTGGTTCTTCTTCTCCGAATAGAGCGCATCGATCAGCACCCCGTACTTCTCGGCGATGAAATTCCGGCGCACCTTGCGGGTGCGGGTCAACTCGTCGTCGTCCGGATCGAGCTCCTTGTGCAGCACCAGGAAACGGCGCACCTGCGAGTGGCACAGCACCGGGTCGCGGGCGAGCTCCGCATTGACCTTCTCGACGCATTCCTGGACCAGATCGCAGACCTCCTCGCGCCCGGCGAGGTCGGTATAGCCCGAATACGCGAGGCCGCGGCGCTCGGCCCAGTTGCCCACCGCCGACATGTCGATGTTGACGAACGCGCACACCATGTCGCGCTGGTCGCCGAAGGCCACGGCTTCCTTGATGTGCGAGAAGAACTTGAGCTTGTTCTCGACGTAGTTCGGCGCGAACAGCGCGCCGTTGGCGAGCTTGCCGACGTCCTTCGCCCGATCGATGATCTTGAGGTGCCCGTCGCCGTCGAAGATGCCTGCATCGCCGGTGTGGAAGTAGCCGTCGCCGTCGATCGATTCCGCAGTGGCGTCGGGGCGCTTGTAGTACTCCTTCAGCATCGCCGCGCTCTTCACCAGCACCTCGCCATTCTCGGCGATCTTCACTTCGACCCCGGGCGCCGGCTTGCCGACCGAATCGAGCTTGATGTCGCCGTCGGGCTGCAGGCACACGTAGGCGCAGGTCTCAGTCGCGCCGTAGAGCTGCTTCATGTTGATGCCGATCGAGCGGTAGAAGCGGAACAGGTCCGGCCCGATCGCCGCCCCGGCGGTGTACGCGACGCGGATCCGGCTCATTCCGAGCACGTTGCGCAGCGGGCCGTAGATGAGGATGTTGCCCAACGCGTACAGGAGGCGATCGGCAAGCCGGATCCCCGGCTTGCCGTCCAGGAGCTCGGCGCCGCAGCGGCGGGCGACCCCCATGAAATAGTGAAACGCCGAGCGCTTGAGCCGTCCCGCGTCCTCCATGCGGATCATCACCTGCGTCAGCAGATTCTCGAACACCCGCGGCGGCGCGAAGTAGAACGTGGGACCGATCTCGCGCAGGTCCGTCATCACCGTGTCGCCGGACTCCGGGCAGTTGATCGTGAACCCCGCCATCTGCCACTCGCAATACGAGAACAGGTGGTCGCCGATCCACGCCATCGGGAGGTACGACAGCACGTCCTCGTCCGCAGTCAGCCGGTCGAATTCGACGCCGCCACGCGCCGCGGCGATCAGCGCCGCGTGGGTGAGGCAGACGCCCTTCGGCTTGCCCGTGGTCCCCGACGTGTAGACCATGACGGCGACATCCTCGGTACGTCCTGCCGCGATCTCTTCCGCGAAAAAATCCGGATGCGCGTCGTGGTGGGCGCGGCCCATTCCCTGAATGCCGTCGAAGCTGTGCAGAAAATCCTGCGTGTAGTGACGCAGTCCGCGCGGGTCGTCGAAGACGATGTGCGAGAGATTGCGGCAGCGCTCTCGGATCTCCAGCAGCTTGTCGACCTGCTCCTGGTCCTCGACGACGGCAAAATGCACGTCGGCGTCGTTCAGCACGTAGACCATTTCCTCGGCCACGGCGTCCTGGTAGAGCGGCACCGGCACACCGCCCAACGCCTGGACCGCGGCCATCGTCCAGTAGAGACGCGGACGATTGTCACCGATGATGGCGAGGTTCATCCCGCGCTTGAAGCCTTGCGCCGCCAGGCCGCAGGCCAGCGCGCGCACCTCTTCGGCCACCTGCGACCACGTCCATGTCTGCCAGATGCCGAGGTCCTTCTCGCGCGTAGCCGGATGCGTGGCTCTGATCGCCGCGTGATTGAGCAGCAGGCGGGGGAACGTGTCCAGCTCGATAAGCGCGGATGGGGGTGGCACCGCCAGACTCCTCAACGTCGGTTCCCGCCGGTTCGGCCCCGGCTGCTCGCCAGACGATTCTATAGAATCGTCCCGGAAGGCGATACATGCCTGTCCGGCCTCTCTGCCGGCGATTGACGATTGGCAGTGCTGGATGATAAAAGACAAACGTTTGTTTTCTTTAAAGGACGCCGTTCATGTCCCCGCCGCAGCGCGCGCCTCGCGCCGACAATCGCCTGCCGGCGCTCCTCGACGAAGCTGCCCGGCTCTTCGGTGCCCAGGGCTTCCACGGAACGTCGATTCGCGACATCGTCCGGTCGGTGCCGATGCTTCCGGGGTCCGTCTACTATCATTTCGCCACCAAGGACCTCCTGCTCGCCGCCGTCTATGCGGAGGGGGTGCGTCGCATCTCGGAGCGCGTGCAGGCTGCGATTCACGACAAGCCCGACGCCTGGGAGCGGCTCGAAGCCGCGTGCGTGGCTCATCTCGAGGCCGTGCTGGAGGAGACCGGCTACGCGCAGGTGGTGATCCGCGTGCGCCCAGCCGATGTGCCCGCGGCTGCCGCGCAACTCGTCGCGCTTCGCGATGCGTACGAGCGACTGTTCGCCGAGCTCGTCGACGCGCTGCCCCTGGCCCGCGGCGTCGATCGGCGCGGCCTGCGGCTGATGCTGCTTGGCGCGCTCAACTGGGCGCAGACCTGGTACCGGCCGGGGCGTAACAGTCCGCGTTCCATCGCCCGGCATTTCGTGACGCTGCTGCGGGCGCCGGTCGCGGCGGAATAGGCCATGGACATCCGCCCCAAGGTGCTCGTCACCAAGATCGGCCTCGACGGCCACGACCGCGGCAGCCGGATCGTCGCCGCGTATCTGCGCGACGCCGGCATGGAAGTGATCTACACGCCGCCGTGGCAGGAAATTCCGGCCGTCGTCAAGCTCGCCACCGAGGAGGACGTCGACGTCATCGGCATCTCCTCGCTCGCGACCGACCACCTGATCGTGCCGAAGCTCGTCGATGCGCTGCGCGTCGCGGGCCTCGGCGACGTCGCCGTCATCGTCGGCGGGATCGTTCCCGACGAGGACGAGGACCTGCTGCTCGCCGCCGGCGTGGCGAAGGTGTTCCACCCGGGCGGCGCGCTCGAGGACATCGCGCGCTATATCCGCGACATCACGCCGGCCCTCCGCGCGCGGCGCGCGGCGCTCTAGTACAGGAAGCCCCCCGCATGAACAAGCCGCTCGCCAAGACACCGTTCGAACCCGCTGCCGGCGAAGAGCGGTGGCACCGGGAGTATGCCGCGCAGATCGGCACGGACAAGACTGTCCGCAACCGTTCCGGCATCGCCGTCAAGCCGCTGTACACGCCGCGCGACTGGAACGGGGATCGGCACGACGCCGACGTCGGCTTCCCGGGCCAGCCGCCGTACACGCGCGGCATCTACCCGACGATGCACCGGGGCCGGACATGGACGCAGCGCCAGCTGATCGGGCTCGGCACGCCGCCCGATTACAACGCCCGGCTGTCCGCGATCGTCGCGCAGGGGGCGAGCGCCGTGTCCCTGATCCCGTGCAACTCGGTGTACCGCGGGTACGACATGGACGAGGTGCACGAAGAGCTCCTGGGCACCTGCGGCGTCGTCCTCAATACCGCCCCCCAGATGGACGCGTGCCTCGCGGGAGTCGAGCTCGGCTCGATGTCATGCGCGCTGAACGACCCGTCGCCGTTCACGCTGCTCGCATTCCTGCTGGCCACGGCGAAGCGCCGCGGCGTTCCCTGGAGCGCGATCAGCGGCACGTCGAACCAGAGCGATTACATCAGCCACTATGTGGCAAACCACATGTTCTTCCGGATCGCCCTGCCGGGCGCGCGCCGGATCCTCGGCGATCACATCGACTTCTGCAACCGGCACGCGCCCAGGTGGAACCCGATGTCGGTGGTCGGGCAGCACATGCAGCAGGCGGGAGCGACGCCGGCCGAGGCGATGGCGTTCACCTTCGCCACCGCGCTGCAGAACGCCGACGACTGCGTCGCGCGCGGGATGGATCCCGACGCCTTCCTGCCGCGGTTCACGTTCTTCTTCGACATCTCGCTGTCCTTCTTCGAGGAGATCGCGCGTTTCCGCGCCGGGCGCCGCATCTGGGCACGGCTGACGCGCGAGCGCTACGGCGCGAGGGATCCGCGCAGCTGGCGCTTCAAGTTCCACGCGCAGACCTCCGGCGTCGATCTCACGCGGCAGCAGCCGCAGAACAACATCGCCCGCGTGACCGTTCAGGCGATGGCCGGCATCCTCGGCGGTCTGCAGTCGCTGCACACCGACGCCTACGACGAGGCGCTGTCCTGCCCGACCGAGCACGGCGCGCGCATTGCGGTGGCCACCCAGAACATCCTGCGCGAGGAGGCGCACCTGACCGACGTCATCGACCCGCTCGGCGGCAGCCATTACGTCGAGACGCTCACCGACGAGATGGAAAAGGAGATCCTGCGCTCGATGCGCAGCGTCGAGGAGGCGGGAGGCATGTACGCCGCTGTCGCGGCCGGCATCGTGCAGAAGCAGATCGGCGAATCGGCCCGCCGGTTCCAGGACGACATCGAGTCGGGCCGCCAGGCCGTAGTCGGCGTCAATGCCTACCGGATCGACGAGGACCGCAGCGCGCGGCCGTCGCAGCCGAGGCCCGATCCGCGGAAGATGCGCGACCACGTCGCCGCGTTCCGCGCGTGGAAGGCGGCGCGTTCGCCGGAAGCCGTCGCGAAGGCGCTGAACGCGCTGGCCCGCGCGGCCAATGACCCGAAGGACAACGTATTCGCACAGGTCGTCGCGGCAGCCGAAGCCGGCTGCACGCACGGGGAGATCTGCGCGACGCTCCGGCACGAAATGGGGTTCGGCCACGTGCAGGCCATGGTGTGAATGCGCATGGGCCAATGACTGCCGTGCCGCAACCGCGTGAGGCGGCGATTCTCGCCGGCGACCGGCGCTCGATCGCGCGCGCGATCAGCGCGATCGAGCAAGGGGAGGCCGGCGCGCGCGCCCTCGCCGTTGCCATTGCCCCGCACCTCGGCCGCGCGCACGTGCTGGGCATCACCGGCGCGCCGGGCGCCGGCAAGTCGACGCTGATCAATGCGCTGCTCGGCGCCCTGCTCGCGCGCGGTCAGCGGATCGCGGTCGTCGCCGTCGATCCCTCCAGTCCCGTCACCGGCGGCGCCGTGCTCGGCGACCGCGTCCGCATGGGCGAGCACGGCGCGCACGAGAACGTATTCATCCGCTCGCTCGCCTCCCGCGGTCATCTCGGCGGGATCTCGCGCACGACCGGACAGATCGTGGATGTGCTGGACGCCGCCGGTTTCGACACGGTCATCGTCGAGACGGTCGGCGCCGGGCAGTCCGAAGTCGAGATCGCGAGGATCGCGGATACCCGGCTCGTCGTCTGCCCGCCCGGCCTCGGCGACAGCGTGCAGGCGATCAAGGCCGGCATCCTCGAGATCGCCGACATCCTGGTCGTGAGCAAGAGCGATCTGCCCGCGGCCGAGGTCACCGTGCGCGATCTCGAGGAAATGCTCCGGCTGCGACGCGCCGCCATGTCCCCAGTCAAGGTGCTGAAGACCGCAGCGACGCGCGGTGAGGGCATCGCAGCCGTCGTCGACGCGGTCATCGCCCATGCGCAGGCAGCCGGACGCGGCCGCCGGTTCAAGGCGCGGGCGACCGCGCCGGAGGACATCGCGGCGGTGGACCGCGCGATCACGACACGTCGCTCGGTGCGCGCGTTCCTGCCCGATCCGGTGCCGCGCGCGACCGTCGAGGAAATCCTGGCCGTGGCGAGCCGCGCGCCCAGCGGCACCAACACCCAGCCATGGCGCGTTCATGTCCTGGCCGGCGAGCGCAGGCGGGCGCTCTCGGAGGCGGTCCTGTGCGCGCACCGCGAGGAGCAGGACGCGCATGCGGAGGAGCACCGCTACTATCCGGTCGAGTGGTACGAGCCCTTTCTCGGCCGCCGGCGCCGCATCGGCTGGGACCTGTACGGACTCCTCGGCATCGACCGCGGCGACAAGACCGCCATGCATCGCCAGCACGGGCGCAACTATCTCTTTTTCGACGCGCCGGTCGGCCTGATCTTCACGATCGACCGCAAGCTCGAGCGGGGAAGCTGGCTCGATTACGGGATGTTCCTCCAGAACGTGATGGTCGCAGCGCGCGCCCGCGGTCTCGACACCTGCGCGCAGGCGTCGTTCCTGAAGTTCCACCGCGTGCTCGAGCGCGAACTGTCGCTCGAGGCGAACGAGAGCGTGATCTGCGCGATGTCGCTCGGGCACGCCGACCCCGACGCGCCGGAAAACCGGCTGGTCACCGACCGCGCGCCGGTCGCCGCATTCGCCCGCTTCACCGGCTTCGACGGGAACGAACCGCACAGCGTCGGCCCCGACCGCGAAGCGGTCGGCAGGCCGCTGCCGGGCGCATCGACACCCGGCGCCACGGCCCGGCGCTGAGCCAGGCGCACCCGCAACCGGAGACCCGCGCCATGGACCACAAGGCACAGGCGATCGACCGCATCATGCGGCTCGCCGCGCGCGACCCGTTCGTGAACGCCTGCGGCATTCGCTGTGTCGACGCCGGTCCGGGTCACGCGACCGTGGCGCTCGAAGTTGCCGCCGCGCACATCAATTTCAACGGCGCCTGCCACGGCGGCGTGATCTTCACGCTGGCCGACACGGCCTTCGGTCTCGCCTCGAATTCGCACGGCATGATCGCCGTTGGCATCGACGCGCATATCACCTACCACGTCGCCGCCCGGCTGGGCGACCAGCTGAGCGCAACCGCGACCGAGGTCTCGCGCACGCGCAGGATCGCCGTCTACCGCATCGACGTGACGCGCGCCGACGGGACGCTCGTCGCCGGCTTCACCGGCACCGTCTACGTTCTGGCTCGGTCCAACGAGCCCGGGCACGCCAGCCGCTGAGGCCGCGGCCGTCAGCGCCCGCCCGGCCGCCCGAAGGGCGCTGCGCGCCCCCGCGGGGGGCAGCGAACACCAGGCCGAAGGCCGCAGGACAGCCGAAGGCTGGTCCCGCGAAGCGGGATGCGGCTTGGCCGCACACAGTGAGCGCGGGGGCCCGTCAGCGGCCCTTGAATTTCGGCGCGCGCTTGCCGAGGAACGCCGCCATGCCCTCGTGCCGGTCCTCGGTGGCGCAGAGGTAGCCGAACACGTCGGCCTCCATCGCGTTGGCGTTCGCGAGATCGATGTCCTGGCCCCGCTGCACGAGGTGCTTCGCCATCTTCACGGCGAGGGGCCCCTTCGCTGCGATCATCCGCGCGAGCTTCAGCCCCTCCTCGTGCAGCTTGTCGTGCGCCACGACGTGATTGGCGAGGCCGATGCGCAGCGCCTCGTCCGCCTTCACCTGGCGCCCGGTGCAGATGATCTCCAGCGCCAGTGCCTTGCCGACCAGGCGCGCGAGGCGCTGCGTGCCACCGAAGCCCGGGCAGATGCCGAGATTAACCTCCGGCTGGCCGAAGACGGCCTTCTCCGAGGCGACGATCCAGTCGCAGGCGAGGGCGAGCTCGCAGCCGCCGCCCAGCGCGAAGCCGTTGACAAGCGCGATCACCGGAAACGGCGAGAGCTCGAGCGAGCGCAGCGTCGCGTGCCCCTTCAGCGCGAACTCGCGGCCTTCGATGACGGTCATCGAGCTCATCGAGGCGATGTCGGCGCCCGCGACGAACGCCTTGTCGCCGGCGCCCGTGATCAGCAGGACGCGCGCGTTCGCATCGGCGTTCACGTGGGCCACGGCGGTGGCGATCTCGTAGAGCACCTGCGGCGACAATGCATTGAGCGCGGCCGGGCGGTTGACGGTCAGCTGCCAGATGCCGGGCTCGGGTTGCCCGAGAACGATCGTTTCGTAGGTCATGTCTGCCCCGCCATTACTGGTAGCCATAGAAGCCGCGGCCCGACTTCCGGCCGAGGTGGCCGGCCGCCACCATCTCCTTCAGCAGCAGCGCCGGCCGGTATTTCGGATCGTTGAAGTCGCGATAGAAGACCTCCATCACGGCGAGCATCACGTCGAGACCGACCATGTCGGCGAGCGCCAGCGGGCCGATCGGGTGGCTGCAGCCCAGCTTCATCCCGTTGTCGATCTCCTCGGCCGTCGCCAGCCCTTCCTGCAGCGCGAGCACGGCCTCGTTGATCATCGGGCAGAGAATCCGGTTGACGACGAAGCCGGGGCTGTTCTTGACGACGATCGGCGTCTTGCCCAGCGTTTTCGCCAGCGCCTCGACGGCAGCGACGGTCGCGTCCTCGGTCAGGAGACCGCGAACGAGCTCGACCAGCGCCATCATCGGCACCGGGTTGAAGAAATGCATGCCGATGAACTTCCCCGGGCGCGACGTGGCCGCCGCGAGCCGGGTGATGGAGATCGACGACGTGTTCGTGGCGAGGATCACGGCGGGACCCGCCAGCGCGTCGACCTGCTTCAGGATCCTGACCTTGAGCTCCTCGTTCTCGGTCGCCGCCTCGATGACGAGGTCGCAGCTCTTCAGCGCGTCGTAGCTCGTCGTGCCGTGGATGCGTTTCAGCGCCGCGTCCTTGTCCGCCGCCGTGATCTTTTCCTTCTTCAGCAGCCGGTCGAGGCTGCCGGTGAGCGCCGCGAGCCCGCGCAGCACGGCGGCTTCCGCGACATCCACCATCACCACGTCGATGCCCGAGACCGCGCAGGCCTGCGCAATGCCATTGCCCATCGTCCCGGCGCCGATGACGCCAACTTTCCTGATTGTGCTCATGAGGGCTTCGCAAGATGAACGGGAAGTGGTAATTATGCGCGTCGGCCGGCGCGGACGTCATCCGCCGCCGCCGCCCGGCCGCACGGCACACTACTCGCGCCGTCGTTCCACGGCGGCGGCAAACCCCCGGCCGATTCCGGAGCTCACCATGCCCCCAGTCCTGCCTTCCCCATGCCCTGCCGCTACACGGCTCGTCGCCCTGGGCGGCCTCGCGCTGCTGGTCGCCGCCTGCGGCCCCGCGCCGCAGGGAGGCTTCCAGGGCTTTCCGCCGGCTGCGGTCACGACCCTCGTGCTGCAGCCGAGGACGCTTCCCGTCAGCTACGAGTATGTCGGGCAGACCGTGGGGTCGAAGGAAGTCGAGGTCCGGGCGCGCGTGACCGGCATTCTGGAGAAGCGGCTCTTCGCGGAAGGCGCGCCGGTGAAGGCCGGGCAGCCGCTGTTCCTGATCGATCCGAAGCCGCTGGAGGCGCAGGCGGCCGCCGCCGACGCCGAGGTTGCGCGCGCCCGCGCGCAGCTCACGCAGGCCGAGCGGGAGGTCGCGCGTCTCAAGCCGCTGGCCGAACGCCGCGCGATCGGGCAGAAGGAAGCCGACGACGCGGTCTCGAACGCCGAGCTCGCCCGCGCGACAGTGAGGGCCGCCGAGGCGCGGCTCGCCGAGGTGAACCTCAGCCTGGGGTACACGCGGGTCAACGCGCCGATCGCCGGCCTGTCGAGCCGCGCCAACAAGTCGGAGGGCAGTCTCGTCAACGCCAACGAGACGCTGCTCACGATGATCTCCCAGGTCGATCCGATCTGGGTGCCGTTCAGCGTCTCGGAAAACGACCGGCTGGGGCTCGAACGCGCGGTCGCCGCGGGCCGGCTCGCGCTGCCCAAGGACAACGCGTATGACGTCACGGTCCGCCTCTCCGACGGCTCCGCATTCCCGCGCCAGGGCCGCATCAATTTCAGCGACACGCGGGTGAATCCCGCCACCGGCACCTACGAGATGCGGGCCGAGATCGCCAACGCCGACGGCGCGTTGAAGCCCGGCCAGTTCGTCCGCGTGACGCTGAAGGGCGCGCTGCGCACCAACGCGATCGCCGTGCCGCAGGCGGCCGTGCAGGACGGGCCGCAGGGCAAATTCGTCTACGTGACCGGCAAGGACAAGGACGGCAAGGACATCGCCGTGGTGCGCCCGATCACGCTCGGCGACTGGATCGAGGTCGACGGCGCGAACCTGTGGATCGTCGAATCGGGGCTCGCCGCGGGAGACACGGTCATCGTCGACGGCATCGCGAAGCTGCAGCCCGGTGGCGCGATCGCGCTGGGCGGACCTCCGCCCGGCGCGCCGGGCGCCGGCAAAGGACCGGCGCCGGATGCGCCGCCGGCCCAGGACGGCGCGAAGGCGCCCTCGCCCAAGTCCTGAGCGCGGGCCGCCGCCATGTTCTCGCGCTTCTTCATCGACCGCCCGATCTTCGCGGCGGTCATCTCCGTGTTCTTCGTGCTGGCGGGCCTGGCCGCGATGCGCTCGCTGCCGGTCGCCCAGTACCCGGAAATCGCGCCGCCGGTCGTCACCGTCACGGCCGTCTATCCGGGCGCCTCCGCCGAGGTGCTGGAACAGACCGTCGCCGCGCCGCTCGAGAACGCGATCAACGGCGTGCAGCGCATGCTCTACATGGAGTCGCACTCGACGGCCGCGGGCCTCACCCAGATCACGGTCACCTTCGAGATCGGCACCGACGTCGACGACGCGTCGATCAACGTCAACAACCGCGTCAAGCAGGTCGAGCCGCGGCTGCCCCTCGAGGTCCGCCGGCAGGGCGTGGCGGTCGAGCGCGGCTCGTCGTCCTTCCTCCAGGTGCTCGCGTTCTACTCGCCGGACGGACGTTACGACGGCCTCTTCACCTCGAACTACGTGACGCTGAACGTGCTGGACGAGCTGAAGCGGCTGCCCGGCACGACGAACGTCCAGATCTTCGGCGCCAAGGATTACGCGATGCGGATCTGGGTGAAGCCCGACCGCCTTGCCCAGCTCAGGCTGACGCCCGGCGACATCGCCGCGGCGGTCAACGAGCAGAACGCGCAGTTCGCCGCCGGCAAGATCGGCCAGACGCCGATCGCCGGCAACCAGGACCTGGTCTACACGATCACGACCCGCGGCCGGCTCGCGGATCCGAAGGAATTCGGCCAGATCATCGTGCGCGCCGATCCCGACGGCTCGACGGTGCGCCTTTCCGACGTCGCGCGCGTCGAGCTGGGCTCGAAGGACTACGATTTCATCGGCCGCTACAACGGCCGCGAGGCGACCCTCCTCGGCGTCTTCCTCGCGCCCGGCGCCAACGCGCTCGACGTCGCGCAGTCCGTCCACGAGCGCGCCGAGGCGCTCGCGCAGAAGTTTCCCGAGGGCCTCGCCTACGCCGTTCCGTACGACACGACCCACTTCGTCGAGGTGTCGATCCGGGAGGTCGTGAAGACGCTGGCCGAGGCGATGCTGCTGGTGTTTCTGGTCGTCTACCTCTTCCTGCAAAGCTGGCGCGCTGCGGTGATTCCGTTCATCGCGGTGCCGGTCTCCCTGATCGGCACCTTCGCCGGCCTCTACGTGCTGGGCTACTCGATCAACACGCTGACGCTCTTCGGCATGGTGCTCGCCATCGGCATCGTCGTCGACGACGCGATCGTCGTGCTGGAGAACGTCGAGCGGATCATGCGCGAGGAGAAGCTGCGGCCGCGCGAGGCCGCGGTCAAGGCGATGCGCGAAGTGACCGGGCCGATCATCGCGATCGTGCTGACGCTCACCGCGGTGTTCGTGCCGATCGCCTTCCTCGGCGGATTGACCGGCGAGCTCTATCGCCAGTTCGCGGTGACGATCGCGATCGCGGTGGTCATCTCCGGCATCGTCGCGCTGACGCTGTCGCCCGCGCTCTGCGTCGTGATGCTGCAGCACGGCCACCGGCCGCCGGGGCGCTTCTTCACGTGGTTCAACGGCTGGTTCGCGCGCGTCACCCACCGCTACTCCGACGGCGTGATCTGGATGCTACGCCGCGGGAGCGTCGGCGTGGTGCTGTTCGCCGCGATGGTGGCGGTCACCGCCGGCCTGTGGAAATTCACGCCGGGCAGCCTCGTCCCCGACGAGGACCAGGGCTTCTACATCGGCGCCGTGTTCCTGCCGGACGGCGCGTCGCTCGAGCGCACGGACAAGGTGGTGAAGCAGGTCGAGGAGGCCATCCGCGCCAATCCGGCGAACCAGGACGTCGTCTCGTTCACCGGCTTCGACTTCATCGGCGGCGGCTTTCGCAACAACGCGGCGACGCTCTTCGTCGTGCAGGTGCCCTGGGACAAGCGCGAGGTGACCGCGGCGAGTCTCGTCGGCGAGCTGTTCGGCCGGACGATGGGCATCAAGGAGGCGCTGGTGCTGGCGTTCAATCCGCCGGCGATCTTCGGCCTCGGCACGACCGGCGGGTTCGAGTTCTACATCCAGAATCGCGGCGACGGCGGCGCGAAGCGGCTGTCCGAGGTCACGCAGGCGTTCCTCGCGCGCGCGAACAGCGACCCGGAGCTCGGCGGCGCGCAGACGCTGTGGCGCGCGACCGTCCCGCAGCTCTTCGTGGACACCGACCGCGAGAAGGCGAAGAAGCTCGGCGTGCCGATCGACGACGTCTACAACGCGCTCGCCGGCACGCTCGGCACCTACTACGTCAACGACTTCAACAAGTACGGCCGGACGTGGCAGGTGCTGATGTCGGCCGATCCCGAGTATCGCCGGCGGCCGGACGACATCGGCGGCGTCTACGTGCGCTCGGCCAAAGGCGAGATGATTCCGCTGTCGTCGCTCGCGACGGTCAGGTTCACGTCCGGCCCGGACGCGCTCGATCGCTTCAACAACCTGCCCGCCGTCAAGATCATCGGGCAGGCCGCGCCCGGCTTTTCCTCGGGCCAGGCGATCGCGCGGGTCGAGCAGATCGCCGCCGAAGTGCTGCCGCCGGATTTCAGTTTCGACTGGGGGGGCACGTCGTATCAGGAGAAGCGCTCCGGCGGCGCATCCGGCTTCGCGCTCGTGCTGGCGGTGATCATGGTGTTCCTGATCCTGTCCGCGCAGTACGAGCGATGGTCGCTGCCGCTCTCGGTGCTGCTCGCGCTGCCCTTCGGCACCTTCGGCGCGCTCGCCGCCGTGTGGCTGCGCGGACTCACCAACGACGTGTACTTCCAGATCGGTCTCGTCACGCTGCTCGGCCTCGCGGCGAAGAACGCGATCCTGATCGTCGAGTTCGCGCTGCTGAAGCACGAGGAGGGCCTGTCCACGTCGGCAGCGGCGATCGAGGCGGCACGGCTGCGGTTCCGGCCGATCCTGATGACCTCGCTCGCGTTCATCTTCGGCGTGCTGCCGCTCGCGATATCGACCGGCGCCGGCGCCGGCGCGCGGCACTCGGTCGGCACCGGCGTCATGGGCGGCATGGTCGCGGCGACGTTCATGGCGATCTTCTTCGTGCCGTGGTTCTTCCGGCTGATCTTCGAGCGGCGGATCACCGAGCCGCGCAGCAAGGCGGAGCTGCACGAGGAAATCGACCACGCGCGCGATCTCCACGCGCGCCTGCCCGTCCCGACGCCGGGCCACCCGCCGCAGCCCGGCCACCCGGCGCAGCCCGATCGCGGGGGCGAACATGCGTAAGTCGATTCCCGTGCTGATCCTGTCGGCGCTGCTCGCCGGCTGCGCGGTCACCCAGCCGCAGCCGCCGCAACTCGACCTGCCGGCGTCGAGCGCAACGGCCGCGCAGAACGCGCTGCTCGAGCGCTGGTGGACCGCGTTCGACGATCCCGCGCTGACCGCGCTGATCGACGAGGCCTTTGCCAACAACCTCGACCTGCGCGGCACGCTCGCGCGGATCGAGGCCGCGCGCGCGCTGCTGCTGCTGGCCCAGTCGAACCTGGCGCCCAGCGTCAATCTGCGCGCCGGTGCCGGGCGCTCGCGCGACTCGCAGAGCACGACGCAGGCGGTCGGCGCAGCCTTCGTTCGGCGCCGGGAACAGCTACAGCCTCGGCATCGAGATGTCGTACGAGCTCGACGTCTGGGGCAAGTACCGCAGCGGGGCCCTGGCCGCGACCAACGACCTGGTGGCGTCCCGGTACTTCCGCGAGACGGTCCGCATCGCCGTCGCCGCCGACGTCGCCAAGGCGTATTTCCGGCTGCGCGCCGCCGACGCGCTCAACGTGGTGCTCGAGGACACGAAGAAGTCGCGGGCCGACACGGTGGCGTTGCAGCGCGACCGTTTCGAGGGCGGCATCATCGGCGAGTACGACCTGCGCCAGGCCGAGGCCGAGCTTTCCGCGATCATCGCCGACATCGCCCGCGTGCGCCAGGCGATCGGCCTCCTCGAGTCGGCGCTCGCCACGCTGACGGGCCGCTCGCCGCGCGCGCGTGTTCACGCCCGAGATCGCGCGCGGCGCGTCGATCGAGGCCGCGACTGTCGTGCCGCAGCTGCCTTCGGAACTGCCGTCGGGTCTGCTCGAACGGCGTCCGGACATCCGCCGCGCCGAGGCGCTGCTCGCCGCATCGGATCTGCGCATCCAGCAGGCGCGCGCCGACTATTTTCCGAGCCTCAACCTGACGGGCGCCTACGGGACCGAGTCGGCAGCGCTGTCCAGCCTGTTCACGGCGCCGGCCGCCGCCTGGCGATTTGGTCTGGGCCTGCTCCAGCCGCTGATCGGATTGAAGGCGATCGAGGCCGCGGTCGAGGCGGCCACGGCCCGCCGCGACAGCGTGATGGTGGATTACCAGCAGACGGTGCAGAACGCCTTCCGTGAAGTGCACGACGCCCTGGTGACGAACCGCTCGGCAGCCGAAGTGCTCGCAGCCGAAACCGCCCGCCGCGAACAGCTGCAGCAGGTGCTCGCGGTCGCGACGCTGCGCTACGACGCCGGGCGCACGTCATTCCTGGAGGTGCTCGACGCGCAGCGCACGCTGCTGGCCGCCGAGCTGCTGCGGATCGCGGCTGCGCGCGAAGCGCGGCTGTCGATCGTCGATTTCGCGAAGTCGCTGGGCGGCGGGTGGAGCCCGGAAGCGTTCGCCGCAGCGTATTGACGCCTGCGCTACGGTGCCGGCCGAGGCGTTCCCCGTCGCGGTTGTGTGCCGGCTAGTGGACTGTAACAGTCAAATCGGTAGTCGTTATCGCGCCGCAATCGGCTGCCGCAGCGCGGCGCGAGGAGGAGTCATAGTTACGACTATGCCGACGACGAGCAACAAAGCTGCGGCAGCCGAGGGCAAGCGAGACGCTATCGATTTGGCTGTTACAGTCCACTAGGACTTTCCATCCGACCGGATGAACGCGTCGATGTCGTCGAGCACGGGAGCCAGCCAGCGCAAGGGTCGGCTCAGCGCCCCGATGAGCGTCACGTGGCCCACGTCGGGATACGACCTGTACGTCACGGCGACACCGTTGGCCGCCAGTTTTCGGGCGAGTTGATGCGTGTTGCGCTCGGGATCGACGAGATCATCGTGTTGCGGTGCCGCCAGGAACGAGCGCGGCGATCCCGGATTGGCGTAGAGGATCGGCTGCGAATCGGGCGGCGAGTCCGGAAAGAAGAACACCGGCCTCACCTCGCGATTCTCGATGGGCAGAAAGTCGTACGGTCCCGCCAGTCCGATGAACCCCGCGAACATCCTGGTCGAAACACCCGCTTGCGCGAGCCAGCGGGGATCGAGCGCCAGCATGGCGGCGTTGTAGGCGCCGGCGCTGTGGCCCATGACGTAGATCCGCTGGTGGTCGCCACCGTAGGTCCGCACCTGGACGCGGGTCCATGCGGCAGCCTGCGCGCAGTCCTCCAGGAATTCCGGGTAGCGCACCTGCGGAAAGAGGCGATAGTCGGCGATGATCGTCAGCAGCCCGCGTGAAGCCAGAGCCTCGCCCACGAAGCGATAATCGGCCCGCGCGCCGCTGTTCCAGGAACCGCCGAAGAAGAACAGCACCACGGGATACGGGCCGCCCTGCTGCGTCGGGACATAAACGTCGAGCTGCTGGCGCGGGTCGCCGCCATAGGCAATGCCCGTGACCCGCTGGCTTGCAGCCGGCTCGGCCAGCGCGTTCAGCGCTCCCACGGGCGAGCATCCTGCAATGGCAAGCATGGCCATCAGCAACGCGACCCAACCGAAGGACCGTCCCGGCACGAGCGAACGTGCGGCCTTCACGGCATCCAGTCGACGGCAGACCGCGGGGCGCGGTCTTCAGTCGAACCCGCGCGCCAGGAACCGCTCGGCGATGGCGCAGTGCGCGGCGACGCCGCGCGCCAGCATCGCCTCGTTCAGGACCATCTTGTTGGAATGGCAGGGGCAGGCGCTCCTCCATTGCTGGCCCTCGGGGCAGACGCCGAGGAACACCATCACGCCCGGCACGCGCTGCAGGACATAGGAGAAGTCTTCCGCTCCCATGATCGGCGAGGCCATGGTGCTCCATGCGTCCGCACCGAACAGGCTGCCGATGGCGCGTTCGGCGACGCCGACCGCACGCGCGTCGCACACCGTCACCGGAAATCCCGGCACGATCTCCAGCTGCGCTTCGCACTCGTGCGCACCCGCGACGTGCTCGGCGATCCGGGCGATACCGGCGTGCGCCGTCGCGCGCGTCTCCTCCGAGAGCGTGCGGATGGTGCCGAGCAGGTTGGCCGACTCCGGAATCACGTTGTGGGTGGAGCCGGCGTCGATCTTGCCAATCGTGATCACCACCGGGTCGAAGATGTCGATGCGCCGCGTGACGAAGACCTGGAGCGCGGTCACGATCTCGCAGGCGACCGGCACGGGATCGATCGCGTGGTGCGGCATCGATGCATGTCCGCCCTTCCCTTGCACGCGCAGGATCAGCTTGTCGGCGGAGGCCATCATCGGTCCGGCCTTGGCGCCGAAGCTGCCGGCCGGCGCATTGGGCATGATGTGCAGCGCGAACGCGGCCTCGGGCGCCGGGTCGTCGAGCAGGCCGTCGTCGATCATGAATCTCGCGCCGTGCCAGCCTTCCTCGCCGGGCTGGAACATGAACAGCACGGTACCGGCGAGCGAATCGCGCCGGGCGCACAACGCACGCGCAGCCGAGGCCAGCATCGCAGTGTGCGTGTCGTGGCCGCAGGCGTGCATCGCGCCCTCGACCCTGGACCCGAACGGCAGGCCCGTGTCTTCCGGCATCGGCAGCGCATCCATGTCGCCGCGCAGCAGCACCGTGCGCCCGGGCTTCGCTCCGCGCAGCACGGCGATCGCCCCGGTGGTCGAGGGCCCGGCCTTCCACGCCAGCGGCAGGCCGGCGAGCGCCGCGCGCACCTTGGCCAGCGTCTTCGGCGTCTGCAGCCCGAGCTCGGGCTCGGCGTGGATCGCGCGCCGCAGCGCCACCGTGTCCGCCTGCATTGCCTGCGCGGCGTCGAACCAGCCGCGCAGTTCGGTCACCATGTCGTTCACTCGCGTCTCCCCGGGGTGGGCGTCGCCGCGCCGACTGTCGGGCGGCGTTGCTGCAGGAGATGGATTCTGGGGGATGCTTCGCACCGTTGGCAACGCCCCGTCCAGCCGCCGGGCGCATGGCGCGACCGTTCCGCCGCGGCGGCCGCGTACGCTGCCCCGGCGCAGCGCCCGGCGGGGCTCGCCGGATTCAAGCGGCAACGGCGGGACGATGCTTCCAGAACTGCGTGGCCTCTTCGAACGCATGCGCAAGCTGGAGCACGCCGAGGTCGTCCCGGTAGCGCCCGACGATCTGCAGGCCGACGGGGAGCGCGGGCTCGTCGCGGGTGAACCCGGCAGGCACCGAAATCGCCGGATGGCTGGTGATGGTGATGTAGTAGCAGCTCTTCATCCAGTCGAGATAGTTGTCCATCGTCACGCCGGCGATCGTGCGCGGCCATTCGACCACGACCGGATACGGCGGCAGCTGGTCGACCGGGCAGAGCAGGAAATCGTAGCGCAGGAGAAAACGGCGCATCCGGTGAAAGAGCTCGGTGCGCAGACTCTCGGCGCGGGCGATCTTCTCCGGGGTAAGCGCCAGGCCCTGCTCGATGTTCCAGACCACCGTGTCCTTGAGCAGGTCGCGATGCCGGCGATAGAGCGCGCCGTGGCTCTGCAGGAAGCCCAGCGCGCGCAGCGTCTCGAACGATTCCGTCGCGCCCGCGAAGTCCGGTTCCGCTTCTTCCACGACGCATCCCAGTTCGGAGAACGTCTTTTTCCGGCGCTCGAGGACTTCGCTCACGCGGGGATCCATCGGCAGTCCGCCGAGATCGCGGCTCCAGGCGACGCGAACCTTCCTGAAATCCCGGCGCAGCGGTCCGAGGAATGCCCTGCCCGGCTCGGCGATCGACGTCGGCGCGCGCGGATCCGGGCCGGCCATCGCGCCGAAGAGCAGCGCGCAGTCGGCAACCGTTCGCGCCATCGGCCCCAGCACCGACAGCGTGTTCCAGGCGTTGGCAGAGGGCCACGACGGCACGCGTCCGGGCGTCGGGCGAAAGCCGACGACGTTGCAGTAGCTGCCGGGATTGCGCACGCTCGCGGCGAGGTCGGACCCGTCGGCGAACGGCAGCATGCCGCAGGCGACGGCAACGGCCCCGCCGCCGGACGAGCCGCCGCAGGTCTTGTCGAGGTCGTAGGGATTGCGCGTCGCGCCGAACACCGCGTTGAACGTCTGGCTCCCTGCGCCGAGCTCCGGCGTGTTGGTCTTGCCGATCAGAATCACGCCTTCGGCGCGCAGCCGTTCGACCAGCGCGTGATCCTCCTGCGGCACATGCTGCTCGAAGATCCGGGAGCCGAACGTCGTTCGCACGCCCCGGACCGGCACGAGGTCCTTGAACGCGATGGGCAGGCCGGCCAGCACGCCCTGCCGGCCTTTCCTCCTGTCCATCGCCCTGGCTGCCTTGATCGCCTCGTCCGGCAGAAACGTGACGATGGCGTTGACCGCAGGGTTCACGCGTTCGATCTGCGCGACGAATGCCCGGGTCAACTCGACGGCCGAAATCTTGCGCGCGCGGACCATCCGCGCGAGCTTGCGCGCCGGGGTGAAGCACAGCTCGGAGTCGGTGGGCGTGGAAGGCATCTGAGCGCAACCGCGTTTCAATCGCGCGCGCCCGGCCGCCGCATCAGCACCAGCGCGATGGCCGCGGACGCGACCATCAGGAAGAGGCTCACCGCGTTGAGCACCGGGCTCGCGCCCTCTCGCATCCGGCCGTACATCATGACGGTGAGCGGCGGATCGGAGCCGACCAGCATCAGCGTCGTGTTGAAGTTCTCGAACGACATCAGGAACGAGATCGCCGCGGCGCCGATCAGCGCCGGCTTGAGATAGGGCAGCGTCACCGTCCACAGCGCGGCAGCGCGCGATGCGCCCAGATTGAACGCGGCCTCCTCCAGAGTGACGTCGAAGCGCTTCAGCCGCGCGGCGATGGTCAGCGTCGCGATCGACACGATGTACGAGAACTGCCCGGCGACGACCAGCGGCAGGCCCGGCCGGAGGAAGTCCAGCTCGAGGCCCCAGACATCGTCGGCGAACTGCGCGAGCCGGCTCGCGAACGCCAGGATCGAAATGCCGAGGATCACGCCCGGTATCACCAGCGGCGAGAGCATCAGCAGCGACAGCGCCGACTTGCCGCGGAAGTCGACGCGCTCCAGCAGGAAGGCGTTGGCCGTGCCGACCGCCACCGACAGCACGGTCACCCAGCAGGCGACGAGCACGCTGGTGGCCACGCTCTTCAGCAGCGGCGCGTCGGCGAAGAGCCCGGTGCGACCGGTCGCGGCGCCCGCGACGAACCAGTCGAGCGTCGCGCCGCGCCAGGGCGGCGCCGGATAATTCGCGTCGTTGAATGCGAAGACGGCCACGACGGCGAGCGGCACGAACAGGAACGCGAAGAAGGCCGCGACATAGCCTGCCGTCGCGAACCGCGACAAGCGTCGAACGCGGCAGCGACGGGATCACGAGCGCCTCATCACGTCGCCGAAGCGCTGGCCGGTGAGCTTCAACCCGGCCCAGACGATCGCGGTCGACAGGACGAGCAGCAGGAAGCCGAACGCCGCACCCTGCTCCCAGTTGAACCGCGTGATGAACTGGGTGTAGATCTGCTCGGTGAACCACAGCGAGTTCTTGCCGCCCAGCAGCGTCGGCGTCAGGTAGTTGCCCAGCGTCAGCATGAACACGACGATCGACCCCGCGGCGATTCCCGGCGCCGCGTGCGGAACGACGATCTGCCGCAGGATCGACCAGCCGTTGCCGCCCAGATCGTAGGCGGCCTCGATCAGCGAATCATCCAGGCTGTCGAGCGCGCTCACGAGCGGCACGACCATGAACAGCATCGACGTGTAGACGAGGCCGACCAGGATCGTCGCGTCGTGGTAGAGCATCTCCACCGGCACCGGTGTGACGCCAAGGTCCACGAGGAGTCGCGGCAGCACGCCGGATTCGCGCAGCAGGATCATCCAGCCCAGCGTGCGCACGGTTTCGCTTACCCAGAACGGGATCAGGCACAGGACGAAGAGCACCGACTTCGCCCGGCCGCGCGCGATCTTGGCGATGTACCACGCGGCCGGGAAAGCGATCGCCAGGGTGCAGGCGGTCGCCAGGACCGAGATCGCCGCGGTACGCACGAACGTATGCCAGTACAACGGCTCGTCGACGAACGTGCGGTACTGGCTCAGGCTGAATTCGTAGACGCGCGGCGCAACGCGCGCGCGAAGCGAGAGCACTGCGAGCTCGAGGTGCGGCAGCACGATGAGTCCGACGAGCCACACCAGCGCCGGCGCGACCAGCAGGAGCAGCGCCAGCCGCGCGCGGGACGTTCCCGACAGGGCCGGACCCCTGTCAGCCATGGCCGCCCGCCCGAAAGCAGACAGCGCGCTGCGGGTCGAAGCCGAACGCGACGGATTCGCCGGCACGCAGATCCGCGAAGCGCCCCGTCTGGGGCAGCGCGATCCGGATCTCGGCGCGCGTCGTCTCCTCCCGGACGAGCACCGCGGAATTGGCGCCGTCGAACAGCAGGCTCCCGACGCGCCCGGAAAACCGCTGCGCGGCAGGCGGCAGTTCCGCCGCATCGCGCGCGAGATCGATGACCTCCGGCCGGACGAAGGCCTCCACGGCGTCGCCGGCGGCGACCCCGCCGCGCGCCTGCGCGCGGACCGCAAGTCCCTCGGCGGTGACGAGCTCCACCATCTCGCCGTCGGCCCGCGCCACGCTTCCGGCGAGGCGATTGTTCGCGCCGACGAAACCCGCGACAAACGGCGTGCGCGGCTGATAGTAGAGTTCCTGCGGCGTGCCCACCTGCTCGAAGCGTCCGGCATTCATGACCGCGACGCGATCGGACAGCACCAGCGCCTCCGACTGGTCGTGCGTGATGTAGACGAACGTCGTGCCGAAATCCGCCTGCAGCTGCTTCAGCTCGATCTTCATGTGCTCGCGCAGCTTCAGGTCGAGCGCGCCCAGCGGCTCGTCCAGCAGGAGCAGCGCCGGCTCGAGCACGAGGCTTCGCGCGATCGCGACCCGCTGCTTCTGCCCGCCGGAGAGCTGGTCGACGCGCTTGTCCTGCGCGCCGGGGAGTCCGACGCGCTTCAGCATCGCGTCGACGCGACCGCCGATCTCGCCGCGCGCCAGGCCGCGGCGCGCGAGGCCGTAGCCGACGTTCTCGCCGACCGACATCATCGGGAACAGGGCAAGGTGCTGGAACACCATGTTGACCGGCCGCCGGTTGGGCGCAACGCCGCGCATCGACCGGCCGCCGATCCGCACATCGCCCTCGTCCGGGGCAAGAAACCCCGCGACCATGCGCAGCAGCGTCGTCTTGCCGCAACCCGAAGGGCCGAGGATGGAGAAGAAGCTGCCGTGCGCGACGCGGAGGGACAGCGCGTCGACGACCGCGTGCGGCCCGTAGCGCTTGGTGACGCGATCGACCTCGAGGTCCTGCTGCAATCAGGGAACCTTTGCGCAAGTCCCCCGCGGGCGCGACGGATGCGCTCCGCGAGGAGGGCGCGTCGCGTGGCGCGAGGGCGGAGCGCTGCGGGCTTCATACCCCAGGCGCCCGCAGCGCTCCGCCCTCGCGCCACACCCGGCAGCCTGCCAAATCGGTCCTGCTCCGACGGCCACTGACGTTGCCTTGCAGGGCCAGGGGCGGCACAAGCCGGCGGGCGCCTGAGTCATGAAGCCCGCCGGCTTGTGCCGCCCCTGACCCTGCACCGCAGATCCTGCGCGGCTAGTTCGCGGCCTTCACCCGGTCGAGCACCTTGCCTTCGATGGCCTCGATGCCGGGCGGCACCGCCGGATACCACTTGACGTTCTTCAGCGCCACCTCGGGGAAGCTCTGCGCGAACTGCGCCTTCAACTTCGCGTCCATCAGCTGGTCGGCGCCCTTCGAGCCCGTGAAGTTGCCGGCGGATGCCGCCACCTTCGCCGCGACCTCGGGTCGCATGTTGAAGTTGATCCACGCATACGCCGCGGCGTCGTTCCTGCCCTTCGCCGGCAGCGCGAACGTGTCGATCCAGCCGAGCGCGCCCGACTTGGGCGCGATGTACTGGATCTCGGGGTTTTCGCCGTTGAGCTTCCAGCCGCCGGTGTCCCACATCATCGCGCCGACGATCTCGCCCGCGCGCACGCCGTTCAGCAGCTGGTCCTTGTTGTCCCAGAAGAACTTGATGTTGCCCTTGCAGGCGGCGAGCGTCTTGCCGACCGCGTCCATCAGCGCCGCATAAGCCTTCGGATCGTTGTACAGCGCGAAGGGGTCCTTGCCGCTCGCGAACGCGAACGCGAGCAGCGTCGGGCGCTTCAGCCGTACGCTGGTCTTGCCCTTGAATTCCGGTTTGCACAGGTCCGGATAGTCGGTCATCTTCGCGAGCTTCGTGTTGACGACGAGCCCGTCGGTGCCCCAGATGTGCGGCAGTCCGTAGACTTTGCCCTTGAGCGTCGTGTTCTTCTTCGTGGCGTCCAGCATCGACGGGATGAACAACTCCGTCTTGATCTTGGTCATGTCCATCGGCTTGTAGATGCCGAATTCCTGCTGCGGGCCGACGATGCGGTCCTGCGACGGCTGCGCCAGGTCGAAGCCCGCGCCGCCGGTCGCGCGGAGCTTCGAGATCATCTCCTCGTTGTTCGAGAGCGTGACCTCGACATCGATCCCCGTCTCCTTCTTGAACTGGGCGAGCACGTCCGCCGGCACGTAGTCGGCCCACGTGATGAGACGCAGCTTGTTGTCCTGCGCGAACGCGGATGCGGCAACGCCCAAGGCGACGAGGCCGACGGCGAGCAACTCGAATGAACGCTTCATGAAGATCTCCAGATGGAATGGGGTCCGCCCCACCCGGCCGCTGGCCGGGCCAAGCCGTGAAACAGCTTACCGCAAGTCCGTCGCGTCGGGTTGCGGCAACCTCGCGGTCACTGCAGGCTCGATTTGCGCAGGAAGTCGTTGCGGTCGCCCGACGGCACCCGGATGTAAACCGGCGCGCCGCCGCGCGCAAGCGTCAGCGCTATCGCCGTGCCGGCAGGACCGGCGCTCCATGTCTGCCGGAGGAAATCGGCGAGAGTCACGACCCGCTCGCCGCCAACGGCCACCACCTGATCGCCCGCCAGCACGCCCGCGTGCTCGGCGGGCCCGCCGGGGGCGAGCCCGTTGACCACGAGGTGGCCGTCCCGCTCGATGGTGTACATGCCGAGCCAGGGCCGCGGCGGCGGTGCCGAGCGGCCGGTCCGCACGAGGTCGTCGATGATCGGCTCGAGCAGATCGATGGGCACGAACATGTTGCCGTCCACCAGGTCATCACCGACGCGTTCCTCCAGCAGCAGCGAGCCCACGCCGACCAGGCGGCCGTCCTCGTCCAGCAGCGCAGCGCCGCTCCACTCGGGATGCGGCGGCGTGGTGAAGAGCGCCGTGTCGAGCAGGTATTCCCAGTAGCCGACGAATGGCCGCTTGGCGAAGACGGTCGCCTTCAGCGCGTGGGCTCGCCCGCCGTGCCCGACGACGTAGACGTCGTCGTCCTCTCCCACGACTGCGGCCGTCCCGCGCGCGAGCGCCGGCATTCCCAGGCGGCCGAGCGGCAGCACGAGCCCGAAGCCCGTCGCAAAATCGTAGGCGAGCGGATGACCGGCAACCACCGTGCCGTCGTTCGCGGTGAGCCAGACGCTGGCGGCCTCGGTGATCAGGTAGCCGATGGTGAGGACGAGGCCGTCGTCACGGATCACGATGCCGTTGCCCGTGCGGTCGGTGCCCAGGATCGATGCCGTGAACGCGTCATCCGGAACTTCGGCGCGCAGCGCGACCACACTGTCGAGCGCCGCCTTGAGGTCGAATCCGACCTCGGCCTGCGTCGGCTGCAACGCAGGCGGGAAAGCCCAGCGGGCGTGTTCGACCACGGTGGCGCTCGTCTCCTGAACGGGGATATCGCGGGCTGCATGCGCCCGCATGCTGTGAATGGTACCGGACTACCACCCGAGGTGGTACGGGGCTCCACGGTGACCCGCCATCCGCGATCGCCCGAACCGGGGCACAATGGCGGCATCGCCATGCCTTTCATCCCCATGCGCCTCTTCGCCCTCCTCTCGAGCGTGCTCGTCCTCCTGCTCGCCAACACGACCGCGGGGCGCGCCCAGGTCGCGCCTTCGATGACCGAACAGGCAGGCTACACCGGACTCTTTGCCGCGGCGGCGCGCGGTGACGCCGCCGAAATCGCGCGCCTGTCCGGCGCGGGCGCCGACCTCCGCGCGCGTGACGGCAACGGCCGCACCCCGCTGCACGTCGCCGCATTCGCGGCGCAGCGCGACGCGATGCGCGCGCTGGTCAAGGCCGGCGCCGATCCGAACGCGCTCGACGGCGATCGCTACGACATCGTCACCATCGCTGCCGTGGCGAACGACCTGCCCACGCTGAAGGTTGCGCTGGAGCTCGGCTGCAGCGCGAAAAACACCACGAGTCGCTACGACGGCACCGCACTCATCGCCGCCGCGCACCTCGGCCATGTGGAGGTCGTGCGCGAGCTCATCCGGGCCGGCGCCCCGCTCGATCACGTGAACAATCTTGGCTGGACCGCGCTGATCGAATCGATCGTGCTGGGCGACGGCGGGCCTCGCCACACCGCGACGCTGGAGGCGCTGGTCGTCGCCGGCGCGAACGTGAACATCGCCGATCGCGGCGGCACCAAACCGCTCGAGCTCGCGACGAGCCGCGGTTACCGGGAGATGATCGGGCTGCTGAAAAAGGCGGGGGCGCGGTAGGGCGAGCGCCGGTCGCGGCCCGATCCGTTCCGCCCATCGGCGACATGTTCGGCTGTCGCCAGCATCTCTAACAGCGATCCATCAGCCTGCGGAGGCGCCGTTTCAGCGAATCTGGCGCTTTTCCCTGGCCCGATTCCTTGAGGCGCTCATTCAGGATCCGCTCCATCTCGGCACGGGAGAAGCAGCTTCGACAATGCTCCAGGTGATGCTCGACCAATGCAATCACCTGCGGACGATCCTTCAGCGCGCCATTCAGATACGCGTAAAGATGGTCCATCGCCTCGAGACAATCACTGTCCGCGATGGCGGCGATGTCTTTCCTTTCGCTCATGTTGCACGCTCCGTCAACGTATCTTTCACGATCAGCCCTGCGTCCTTTGCATGTTGCCAGAGCGCCTTTTGCAGCAAGGTTCGACCCCTGTTCATCCTTGAACGAACGGTCCCGGGCGAAACACCCAGCACCTCGGCCGCCTCGTCATAGGAAAGATTCTCCACGTTGATCAGCAGCACCGTCGCGCGAAAGACTTCCGGCAGGGCCTCGATGGCGGCAACGATGTCCTTGCCGAGTATGCGGTTGGCGAACTCGCGCTCCGGATTCGCCCACCAGAGAAGAAAGTCGTCCGGCTGCTCGATCAGCATCGAGGCGACTTCATGGCCCTCGTGGTCGGCGTCCTCGGAGGAGGCGTCCTGATAGCTGATCTCGACAGGCCTTGCCGATTTCTTCCGGTAATCGCTGATGAAACAGTTGTGCAGTATGCGAAACATCCAGGGCCGAAACCGGCTTTGATCCTCCAGAGTGTGAAAGGCCGCCCAGGCCTTGGCGACGGATTCGGCGACCACGTCCTCCGCTGCCGCGGCGTTCCGGGTCAGCCGGAAGGCCAGGCCATACAGTGAATCCGTGTTCTCTTCGACGCAGCGGCTGAAGGACTCTTTCAGGTCTTTCGGTTCATCCATTCGATCATCCTGCCAGAGGTTCGTCCTGGTACGCGCCAATCCTGCCCGGCGCCATTGCACGCCAGAGCTCGTCCGTCATTCTCGCATCCGCGAAGACAGCCACGGGCTCGTTGCGCACGGCTGCCGCAGGCGATGTATCCGCCCCGCGCGGCCGGGTCCCTGGCATGCGGCAAAACCGGGACCCGGCGATCCTGGCCGGCTAGAACGTCAACGTATGGGCACCCTCGCTCACCACGCCCAGCATGGCCACCGACCCGGCGAGCTGCACCCCGTCGATGAAATCTTCCTGGTCGTAGCCGCGAACCTTTGCGCATGGAGGACAGACCATGATCGTGCCACCGCTGTCCATGACGGTCCGGATCATGTCCTTCAGCGGAGGATCGAGCGGATTCATGCGGGCGACGTCGGCAGCTTTCCTGCGCACCCAGTCCACACCGGAGCTGACGAGGAACATCGTGACTTCGAAGCCCGAGGCGACCCCGCCGTTCGCCACACTCCACGCAACCGAAGCGCGCTCGTCGTTGAACCCGTTCGTGACCACCACCACCAGCTTTTTCGCGTCTGACATGTCTGTATCCTTTCGTTAAGTGTGAATTTCTCGACCAGGCCGAGTCTGCTGCGCTCGCCATGGCAGTTGCGGGCCGATGTACGTGCGCATACGGTCTATGACGCGGCGGCCGGGAAGATAGGTCCCGGCGAACCTCCTGAGCCGGACCACGCCGGAGGCCCCGGATGCCCGGTCGGCCGGCGGGCGTCGGGGATGCGGCGATGTCGGCAGCATCCATCGCCGGGACTGTCGCGGGCCGGTCAGGCTGGCCATCCGTGCCCGGGTACGGGTTCGATTCCCGGCACCGTTCCAACGTCGTGTCGTCGACGTCAGCGCGAACGCGGGCGGGCGGACCACCAGCCCCTGGCGGCACGTGCGAGGGCCCAAAGCGTCACGAGCGCGATGACCGGCCAGACGAGCAGCAAGTCGACGCGGATATTGGCCTCGGGGGTCCTCACCAGGACCAGCCACTCCCAGGCCGCATAGGCAAGCCACAGGACGGCCGGCACCCAGAGAACATTGGATCGCGGCACCATCCGGAGCACCGTTGCGCGGCAAAGAGCCCACAGCGCGAGGTTGAGCGCCGCGACCAGGAGAATGTGCCCCGGCTGCTGGACGAGCCATTGGCCAAGTGTCTCCAACACTACCTCCGTCGGACCCTGTGGCGACGCGGCGACGCCGGTCCGCGGCCTCGCGCTCCGCTCGCTCCCGGGAGGGGGGAAGCGCTGCCGCAAATCCGGGTTCGTCGAAACACGCAGATCACCCGCCCGAAATCACGGCCTCCGGGATCCGGTAGTGCTCGTAGTCGTTGACCTCGACCGACCACAGGTCGCCGCTCTTGCTGGCCTTGATCCTGGCGCCGGCATCCGAGGTCACCGTGGCGCCGATGAAGGTCAGCACGCGTTCGAGGCCTCCTGGCGGCGTCAAATGAACCTCGGCATTTCCCGCCTTGCCGCGGATGACGCCGAAGTCGCACTGCGCCGAGCCCGGGGGAGCGCTGCCCATCGAACACGGCACCTTCCCCGTGGCGTGATACGGCGTCCCCTTGACCTTTGCGTCGCTCGCAGGGGCGGCACCCAGCGCCGGCGAGGCCGTGGCACTGCCGGTGACACCGACGGTGAGCGTGTAATGGGCGGTCTCGTTGCGCCGGGCCGCACTGCGCATCAGGTAGACGCGAATCTTGTATTCGCCGTCGGCCGCGAGCTGACCGCTCCATTCGTTGCCGCCCGTGGAGCCGACGAACACGGCAACATCGTTGGAGCCGGGCGGAAGCACGTTGAAGTAATTGGCTGTGTTGCCGGTCTTCAACGTCACGCTCATGGTCTGACCCGCCCTGGCGCGCAATTTGTAGTCGATGGTCTGCCGACCCTTCAGCGAGCCCTTCACCGTGGCCGAAGAGGCGCCCTTCGCAAATTGCAGCGGCCTGGATTCGATGGCATCCGCCGCCAGCGCCGATGAACCGGCACCCACCAGGAGATACGCCGCCAACGTGCAAACGGCAACCGCTTTCATCATGAATTCCCTTTCTCTCGAAACTGACACGAACACCCGCCCGGCACCGGCCAGCGGCGAAACTTCCGCCGTCACGGGCACGTCATCGTCGCAAACCGATCCTGCGGCTCTGCGCGCCAACAACGCCACGCCCGCTTCACTTCCACGATTCTCCAGAGACCCGCCCCGGCTCTGGCCAGCGCGATGTCCCACCTCTCGCTCCGTACGGAGTCGTCGGCAAGCCCGTCGCGCACGACGGTTATCCGGGCGGTCGAAGGCGCGTCGCCGCCATCGTTCACCTGCATGATGTGCTGGGTCGACCCTTCGAACGCTCCGGCGATCTCGAGCGCGATAGCGAGCGGCGCGCCCCCGCGCCCGGCAAGCGCCGAAGCGCTGCCGTACTCGGCCGGGGCGACCCGCTTCATTTCCGCGACGGGCAACTCCGCGAGAGGCAGACGCGGCTCGGCCGCCCCGACAGCGGCAGCGAACAGCGCCGCCGAAAGAACCATCCACCGATTCCGGTTGGCCATGTCGTCAGGGTGGCGCGAAACGCGAGCTTGCCACGCCCTGCCGCCGGCCCCGGTGCGGTCCGAACGGCGCCGTTTCAGCTGGCTCGTCCGATCGGCGAAACCCACAGTTCGCGGAACCGGTCGATCATGGACGACATCCGCTCGCCGAGAAATGAAAATAAATGAAAATGTTAGTCGAGCGCCGATCTCCGGACAAGACATGTCCGCTGGAACGAGCATCGGATGAACCGCAGTCTCCCTCCGGGGTGATGAACAGAAAAGCCTCTGGATTTTCCGGCGAATGCACTCGGTGCCATCGGGAGAAAGTCCGAAGCGAAAAGGCCATGGTACTGATCTCTGCATTCGTGCTGATCGTCTTCCTCTGCAGCCTTTTGTCGCGGCGGCTGGAGCGCACGTTCATCACCGCGCCGATGTTGTTCGCCGCCGCCGGTGCCGCCACCATCCTCCTGCCGGCACGGGCAACGGAACTCGCGCTCGACCTAAAAGTGCTGCTCCCGGTCGCGGAATCTGGTCTCGTAATGACTCTTTTCACCGACGCGAGCCGAATCAACCTGGAGCATCTGAAGCGGGGGCACAAGCGGCCGGATCACCGCCGTCGATGGCGACACCTATGCGCTCGACGGAACGTGGGACAACAGCGACATCGGGGGCGGTCGCACCCGGTGGCGCGATTCAGGCGGCAA
This sequence comes from uncultured beta proteobacterium, assembly GCA_963700415.1. Taxonomy (GTDB): domain Bacteria; phylum Pseudomonadota; class Gammaproteobacteria; order Burkholderiales; family Casimicrobiaceae; genus CAIWHR01. The sequence goes on along the minus strand of CAVOXS010000022.1, from coordinate 80,449 downwards.
GATCGTCGGGCGCGACAACGCCAGCGGAGGCCTGGGGATAGCGCAGCAATGGGAGGTCCTGTGCCCCGGCCCGATGAAGTCGCTTCAGGCGGGAAAACGGGGCGGCGCCGCGCGGGAACGCGTGACGAACGCGCCTGCGCCGTTCGCGGCTGGCCAGGCGATCGAGGCCAGGTACGGCCGCGAATGGGTGCGCGGAAAAATCATCGCGATCAGAAAAGCGGCAGGCGCTAACGGCTCGGAGCTCAACTACGACGTTCAGCTCGACAACGGCAAACGCGGCGTGCTTCCCGAGCGCATGGTGCGGCGCGCGTCCAGGCCGCAGCTCAATCCGCGCCGCCGTCCGGGATCGCGAGCGCCGGCAGGCGAACGACGAAGAGGCTTCCCTCGCCGACCCGGCTTTCGACCGTGATCGCGCCGCCGTGCAGCTCTACGATGCGGCGGGTGATCGTCAGCCCGAGGCCGCCATGACTGTCGCTGCCGCCGCCGCTGTAAAGGCGGTCGAAAATGTGCGGCAATGCGTCGGGGGCGATGCCACAGCCGGTGTCGCGTACCTGCAGCAGCAATTCGGGCCCGAGGGCGTCGACCGTGACGTCGACCCGGTCACCGGCGGCGGTGTGGTCGAGCGCGTTGGCGATCAGGTTCTCGAGCGCCCGCTCGATCAGCGCAATGTCGCCGTCGATGCGCGGCAAGCCGTCGCGCAGCTGCGCTCGCAGCTCGATCTTCGCCTCCTGCGCCTGCAGCTGGTACTTCTGCACCACGTCCTGCACCAGCTCGGCCGGTGCGAACGGCTCGCGCCGTGGAGGCGTCTCGCGCGCCTCCAGCTTGGCGAGCTCGAACAGCTCGTCGACCAGCCGCGACAGGCGCACTGCCTGACGCTGCGCGATGCCCAGGTAGTCGTCACGGTCGGCGGCCGGCAGGGTGTCGCCCTTCATCCGCAGCGTGTCGAGGTAGCCGCGCATCGACGCCAGTGGCGTGCGCAGATCGTGCGAGACCTGGGCGACCAGGTCGCGGCGCAGGCGGTCCTGGCGGTGGAGCTCGTCGAGCTGATCCTGGATGCGCACGGCCATCGCATCGTAGGCCGCGCCCAGCCGGTCGATCTCGTCCGCCGGGACCTGGCCGGGGGCGAGGAATGGCCGGTGGTCCCGGAAGTCGGAGCCACGGAACGCGGTGATCGCAGTGCTGAGGCGCTGCAACCGGCGCATCACCACGCGCAGCCCGAGCAGGCCCAGCCCAAGTCCGAGCGCGAGGCTGCCGGCAACGCTCCAGCCTGCAAGCCCAAGCAGGTGGCGCTCCTGCAACGCCTCCTCGACGCGCGCGTACTCCTCGCCCTGCAGCACCACGTAGAGGTAGCCAACCGGATTGTCGGCCGACGGCACCGGGGTCACCGAGAACGGCTTGGTGCGCTCGTGGCTGCGCGGGTCGTCGCCGAGCAGCGGGAACATCCGGTCGCCGCGCAGAAACGCATGGATCGGATCCAGCGAGACGCGGCGACGCTTCACCTTGCCGGGATCGGCCGAGTAGGAGCGGATGCCACCGTCGAGGTCGAGCAGGTAGATCTCGATCGACGGGTTGATCACCATGTACATGTGGAAGGTCTCTTCCAGCGCCGCCTCGTTGAGGCGGCCGTCGCGGACCAGCCGGCGATCGCTGACAAGATTGCGCGCGAGATCGCGGTTCACGCTCTGCGCGACCCGCTGCAGGTACTCCTCCATCAGCGCCGCGCTGGCGATGACGTAGATCGCGCCGGTCAGCAGGAACAGCGCGACCAGCGACCAGGCCAGCTTGGCGTAGAGGCTGCGCACGGATCAGGGATTGTCGGCGAACTTGTAGCCGACCCCCCAGACCGTCAGCAGGTGGACAGGACGCGCCGGGTCGGGCTCGAGCTTGCCGCGCAGCCGGTTGATGTGGGTGTTGACGGTGTGCTCGTAACCTTCGTGCGAGTAGCCCCAGACCTGCTCCAGCAGCTGCATGCGGGTATACACGCGGCCAGGGTGACGGGCGAAGTGGAGCAGCAGCTCGAACTCCTTCGCGGTGAGCGGCAGCGGCACGCCGTCGCGGGTCGCCTGGTGGCGCTCGGCGTCGATCGTCAGTCCGCCGTGCTCGATCAGCGCGCGGCGCCGCCTGTCGGCGGCCGCGGCCGGACGGCCGAACTGCTCGACGCGGCGGAACAGCGCCTTGACGCGCGCGACCAGCTCGCTGACGCTGAACGGCTTGGTCAGATAGTCGTCGGCGCCGAGCTCGAGGCCGACCACGCGGTCGGTCTCGGAGCTCTTGGCGGTCAGCATGAGGATCGGCAGGTGCCGGCCCTGGCGGCGCAGCTCGGTGCAGATCGACAGGCCGTCGAGTCCCGGCAGCATCAGGTCGAGCACGACCAGGTCGTAGCGACCGTCGCGCGCCCGGGCCAGCGCAACGGCGCCATCGCCGCAGATTTCGCACTCGCACTGCAGGTCGCGCAGGTGCAGCGCGACCAGCCGGGCGATGTCGGCGTTGTCCTCGACTATCAGTACCTTGCGCTGGGCCATGCGCGACTCCACCGGGTCACGCCGCCCATCGTATACCCTCAGCGAACGGTCACGGTCAGCCGCGCGACCGGGTTCTGCCAGCGGTGGATGCGGCGGTCGAGGTCGCTTTCGCCGCCCATCGGGCTGGCGTCGCCGAGCGTGCCGCGATGGACATGGACGTAGCCCTCGATCGTGGCCGCAACCCCGGTGCCGCCCATGCCGCCGTCACCGCCGGGGGCGGCCGGGATTCCTGGCACACCCGGCATGCCACCGCCGTTGATTATCTCGTCGTTGGCCTCGGTGCCGGCATCCCAGGCGACCACGTCGACGGTGTAGGTTCCCTTCTTGTTCGGGATCGGCCACGAATCGAGGCCGACGAATCCGTCGTTGGTCGGCAGCAGCATCGCGACGACGCTGAGGTAGTCGTGGTGACGACCCTTGACCCGGAACTCCGCGGGAGGGGTGCTAGCGCCGGGCGCGAGCAGGCCGCCGGCCGGATTCGTCGACGACGGCGGCGCCGGCATCGTCGGCATCGCTCGCCAGTCCGCTGATGTCCCCGCCCTCGGCCATCGCCTGCAGCTCGGGCGATGCCGTCTCGCCGCCGCGGAACAGGTAGACGTCACGGTCGTGGGCCGCGATCAGCAGCGGCGTGAAATGGATGCCACGGGTCAGGTTGGTGACGACGACCGAGATCCTGTCGTCGGCGAACACCGGCGGGGCGAACACGACGGAACCGAGCATCAGGGCGGCAAGCGCGGGAGCTTTCATTGGCAGAACCTCCTTCGGTGGTGAACGAGGTTTGCATTTGAGCAGCAGCGAGTCCCGAGCCGGTCACGCAATCTTCACGATTCGATCACATCCGTCAGATGATGCCGGGTGCCTCCGGTTGGAAAGCGGCCCGAACGCGCGCCGAGGACAGGCAGCCGTCCATTGCGCCGGCAAACGCCAACGGCCCGGAAAACCGCAGTCGGTTCTCCGGGCCGTCGCGTACCAGCGATCGGTCAGCGTCGTCTCGAGAACTGTCGTACGCCGAGAACCGCCGAGCAGCATCGCGAGCAGAATCATCGCCCACCCGGAAAGCGTCGGTATCGGCCTTCCCAGTGCGCCGACTCCGCCACCGGCACCGGCTCCCGGCCCTCCCTGGTCGACGATGGTGCCATTGGCCGTCAGATCATCATCGCCGAGCTGGCCATCGGTAATCGAGAAGGTGATCGTATTGCCGGCAATGATCGGCCGGCAGCACGTACCAGCCCGCCGCAACCGGCCCGGGCTGCGGCCCGTACTTGTAGTACTGGGTGCCCGGCGGAAGCGCGCTCGGATAGACGATGGTCATGTTGATCGTGGAACCCGGCGTGCAGCCCGTGGTGGTGAAATCGAACAGCCCCTGCGGAAAGCTGACCCCGGCCGGCGCGGTGCCTGCGGGCGGGCTTCCCGCATCTCCCTCCACGTTGATGTACTGCGCGGTCCCGAACACGCACGAAGCGCCGCCGCCGGTGAAGCTCGCCGTGATCGTCCCGGTGCCGGTCGCGGAGGGGCCCGCGAAGGTTGGTGGCGGCGCCGCCGGAGTGACGGAATTCGACGCTGCCGAGGCCGCGCCGGTGCCTACGCCGTTGGTGGCCGTGACCTTGAACGTGTACGCCGTGCCGTTGGTCAGGCCCGGTCACCGTTGATCGACGGCTCGGCGCCCCGCTTGGCGGTGATGCCTCCAGGACTCGACGTCACCGTGTAGGACGTGATCGCGCTGCCGCCGTTGGAGGCCGGCGCGCTGAAGGTCACCGCTCGCCTGCGCATTGCCCGCCGTCGCCGTGCCAATGGTCGGCGCGCCGGGCACCGTTGCCGGAGTCACCGAATTCGACGCCGCCGATTCCGCGCCGGTGCCCACCCCGTTGGTCGCCTTGACCTTGAACGTGTAGGCGGTGCCATTGCTCAGCCCGGTCACGTTGATCGACGTGCACGGTGCCGCGCAGTTGCCGGTGATGTTGCCGGGCGTGGACGTGGCCGTGTACGACGTGATCGCGCTGCCGCCGTCGGACGCCGGCGCGGTGAACGGCACCGTCGCCTGCGCATTCCCCGCCGTGGCCGTGCCGATGGTCGGCGCGCCGGGCACCGTTGGCGCTGTCGACGGCGTCACCGAATTCGACGCTGCCGATTCCGCGCCGGTGCCCACCCCGTTGGTGGCCTTGACCTTGAACGTGTAGGCGGTGCCGTTGCTCAGCCCCGTCACGTTGATCGACGTGCACGGTGCCGTGCAGTTGCCGGTGATGCCGCCGGGCGTGGACGTGGCCGTGTACGACGTGATCGCGCTGCCGCCGTTGGACGCGGGCGCAGTGAAGGGCACCGTCGCCTGCGCATCGCCCGCCGTGGCCGTGCCGATGGTCGGCGCGCCGGGCACCGTCGCCGGCGTCACCGAATTCGACGCTGCCGATTCCGCGCCGGTGCCCACCCCGTTCGTCGCCTTGACCTTGAACGTGTAGGCGGTGCCATTGCTCAGCCCGGTCACGTTGATCGACGTGCACGGCGCCGCGCAGTTGCCCGTGACGTTGCCGGGCGTGGACGTGGCCGTGTACGAGGTGATCGCGCTGCCGCCGTTGGACGCGGGCGCGGTGAAGGGCACCGTCGCCTGCCCATTGCCCGCCGTGGCCGTGCCGATGGTCGGCGCACCGGGCACCGTCGCCGGCGTCACCGAATTCGACGCTGCCGATTCCGCGCCGGTGCCCACCCCGTTCGTCGCCTTGACCTTGAACGTGTAGGCAGTGCCGTTGCTCAGCCCCGTCACGTTGATCGACGTGCACGGCGCCGCGCAGTTGCCGGTGATGCTGCCCGGCGTGGACGTGGCCGTGTACGACGTGATCGCGCTGCCGCCGTCGGACGCGGGCGCAGTGAAGGGCACCGTCGCCTGCGCGTTGCCCGCCGTGGCCGTGCCGATGGTCGGCGCGCCGGGGACCGTCGCGGGATTCAATGACCCCGTTATGGTCGCGGGGGCCGTATCGGTGGACCTGATCTCCGTCCCGCCGGTGTTGAAGATCTTGTTAGTCGCGCCCGTCGTCCAGCCGGGTTGCGTGTTGGCGTTTATTTCGACAAGGTTGGTACTGCCGTTTCCGTCCGAATCGGCCGACTGCACTGCCGTTATGCGATCGGTAAGCGTCGCTCCGGCCGCAAGCTTTATCGCGATTCCATATGCGTTCCATTCGCTGGTCGTGGAGTTGCTGGAGTGGCAGAGGGAACAACTGGCGTTGGTGTCCGACGTGGACGCGGGGTAAACCGCACTCCAGGTCACGTCGTATCCGGAGAAAGCCTGCGCCATCGGCGGAAACGCAGCCAATGCCGCGAGAAGCATCGCCGCTGCCACTCCGACAATGGGCACCCTGGCCAGCAGATTGGCGGCGAGTTTCGTTTTCTGCTGCTCGATCGACGTGGAGTGCGACATGGTGGCGGATCCTTTGAAGTGGATGCATTGAACGCAACGGCGTTGGCTGCCGACAATCAACCACGCCTGTTCACTGCGATTCGGATCAGGCGGGCAGTCTAAACGCCCGCCGGGAGGCTGGCAAGGCTATGCCACCGCATGGGAAAGCCCTGGGTCCGGTGCTCCTGGCGGTCGAAATCCGGCTGGTCTGCTGCAGCCGCCGATCTGCATTGCGGGTTCCTCAGGAAATCGAGCCGAAGGCGAACGGACCGGTGTCCTGCGCTCTCCGGCAGGCTGTGGGCGGACCCGAAACTGGCTGGCGCTGTCGGCTCGAAGCGAGACACCGGGCCCGCGGCCCGGAAGGCCGTGGCATTTGACCAGACCCCCTTGACACGCACCGGGCGCCCGTCGGTATGCTGGGTCGTGGGAGCCTCGGCCATCGGGCCGGGGTCCTTGTTCCGAGGAGTGTCTTCAATGCGCACGACCGCCCGCGTCACCATCACCCTCTTTCTGGCCGTCGTCTCCTTCGCGTGTTTCGCGCAGTCGCGCTCCGCGAACTCGTGCCCGCAGCCACGTTTCACGGGCAAGGCGCCGGAGCCCTATTACAGCCAGAAGAATCCGCTGCCGGCGGACCGGGACTTGAGCGCTGCGGAAAGGCTCTTCAAAGGGGAAGTCCAGGGCAAGTTCGGCTGTTCACCTTGCCACGGTCCGACTGGCGGCGGCAGACGGCAAGCTCTCGAAGCAGTTCGATCCGCGACCGCGCAATTTCGCCTGCGCCGAAACGATCCGAGATGTGCCTGACGGGCAGCTGTTCTGGATCATCCGCTTCGGCTCGCCCGGCGCCTCCATGCCGCCGCACAAGGACTTCACCGACGAGCAGATCTGGGAGCTCGTGTCGCACATCCGGACCCTCAGCCAATAGGTCGGCCACAGCAATCGCGATCGTCACGGACACGGGAAAGATTCCGGTGCCGCATGCCGTTTGGTCTTCATGCCTCGCGCGATTCCCTGAATGCCGAGGCGCGCTTCCCGAAGGGTTCTGTCCGGCGTGATTGAGCGAGGTTACCCGGCCCGGCGTCCCGGGCGGGGAGACTTCCGACGAACGAAGTCCATGTTCCTGCGCAACGGGGCTTTTCCCGCGAAGCCAAGGCTTATACGCGAGGGTGGCCGGAGCACCCGGCCAGCCGACTTCCTCGGCTGACGGAGAACCTGGGGGCGGCACAGTGCGAGGTTGTCGTCGATCTCGGAGCAGGCACGGGAAAGTTCCCCCAGCGCATGGCCGCGGTTGCGCGGCCAGGATCCGCCATCGATTTCCGTCAACGCGTGGTCAGCGCGCGGGCTCTGCGGCGGGCTTCACGGCGTGCAGCCTGCAGGCACCGGGCCGACGCGGCTCAAGCGCGATGACGCCGGACGAGCCGCTGCTGGATCCTCCAGTGAAGTTGTAGCTGAACGTCGCGGCCGAGCAGCTCTGGAAGGCCATCGTCCCGGTCCCCACCTCCACGGTGTTCTGGCCGGGCGGCGTCGGCGTGTCGAACGCCCCGCCGCTGGTCTGGTAGAGCTTTACGGGAATCGAGCGCATCCCCGGCGTAAAGGCGCCTTGCGCCGTATACCAGCGTTGTCCCGCCGCCCCGGCGGCGCTGCCGCTCGGCACATACGTATACCAGGCCGAAAAGAGAATGCCGGAATTCGGGTTGATCTCGACGGTGAACCCCTGACCCGACGTTGCGGCGCCTCCGTACCAGTTCCCGGAAAGAGCGAAGTCCGCGTTGGTGGGGCGCGCGGTCGTCGTCGAGCAGGTCACGTTCTGCGTCAGGCGCGTCAACGGGATCGTCCCGGTGCGGCCGCTACCGTCGTTGAAGTTGTACGCGAGCTGCCCGCTGGAGCAGGTGTCGAAACTCAGCGTCGCGGTCCCGACCGCCTGCGCGTTGGTGACCGGCGGCGCATTGAAGTTGCCGCCGGTGTTCTGGTAGATCGTCAGCGCAGCGTTGGGCTGCCCGGTCACCACCTGGCCCTGGGCCGTATACCAGCGCTGGCGCTCCGCGCCACCGGCGACGGTGTCGTAGGTGAACCAGCTCACGAAGGTCGAGCCCGCTCCCGACGGATTGGCAAACACCTCGACTTCGAACCCCTGACCGCTGGTCGCCGCTTCGTACCACGAACCGGTCAGGCCGTGCTGATTGAGGTCGAGGTTCGTGCCGGCAGGGTTGGTCACGCAGGTCACGCCGACGTTGGTGACATTGGCCGATGCGATAGTGCCGCTGCCGCCGGCAACCGTGCAGGTTTGCCCCGCGGGCTGACTGAAGACCGTCACGGCATAAGCGCTGCCGGTGGTCAGCGCCGTGGCAAAGGCAAAGCCGCCATTGGTGGTCCGGACCAGGCTGTCGCCACCGTTATTGCGCAGCGTGACACTGCCCGTCAGGCCGGAAATATTGCCACCCACGGTGAACGTCGCGGCAGGGTTGGTCACACAGCTCACGGCGACATTGGTGACGTTAGCCGACCCGATGGTGCCGCTGCCGTTGGTGACCGAGCAGGTCTGCCCGGCAGGCTGGCTGGAGACCGTCACCGCGTAGGCGCTGCCGGGAGCCAGCCGCGTAGCAAACGTGAACGCGCCATTGGTATTCCTGACAAGGGTGTCGCCACCATTGTTCTTCAGGGTGACGTTGCCCGTCAGGCCGGACAGGGTGCCGCCTACGGAGTACGGCTTATCAGCGGCATTTCCCGGAAAAGTGCGCGCCTGGATCTCGACGAGATTGGTGAAACCATCCCCGTCCGAATCGCTGGACTCAATGGCCCCGAAAGCGCCGGCGTTGCGCCCGGCGGTCTTGTATGCCGAACCATAGCTATTCAACGTGGGCGGTGAGGTATGGCACACTTGGCAATTAGTATTTGCGTCTAGGCGCGTGCCGGCAGTGGAGTATTTGGTAGTGAAAGCGCTGGCATCCGGTGTATTCGCAAGCACCGTTCCCGGGGTGAGCATGAAAATCATCAGCATCACCAGACCGGATCCTGTTCGCCGCAGGCGCGCGAACCATTCTGCAGTTGTTGTGACCGCGTCGAATTGACGGAACCGAACTGGTTCAGCGATGAACGGGGGGGGTTTCATTTGATTTTCCGACGTGGCTTGACGCAGTGGCTCTCTGCATAGCCTTTGCGCGGGCCACAGATTGTCGTGTGTTCAACTGGGCAGGTCAAGCGTCGATTTTCGGCGCCAATGGGTCGCCCCGCACGCCTGCCGTCGTAGTTTGGCCGGGGCGCCAACGCCTGGGTCGGCTTGTGCGAACAGGCTGACAGCCGCAGGCGCGCGCAAAGCCCGGTGGCGCGCACTGACAGGCGCTGACTTCAGCGACAGGCAGATCCGGGAGCTCGTCTCGTACATTCGGCATCTCGCCAAGTAGTCCGGCCATAGCGATCGACACCTCCGGCCGGTGTGCTGGTCTTGAGCACCGGCGTCAGTTGAGGCGCATTCGCATCACGCGGCGTGCGGGCACCGGCAAACCCTGACCCTGACGGGCGCCGATCGCTTGCGCGCGCAATGCGCTCATCGCGCACCGGAAATGAACGACGCAATCTCGTCCAATGGCTTGCGCCGGATATCGGGAACCTTGGCGTCCGCCGCCGGATGGCCTGCGACCAGAAGCAGGAAGGGCCGATAGTCGCCGTCGAGACCGCAGACCTCCGTCAGGAAACCCATCGGACTCGGCGTATGGGTCAGCGATACGAGACCCGGCATGGTGCACCGCGGCGATCAACATGCCGGTGGCGATGCCGACGGATTGCGTGACGTAGTAGCTCGTCACCCGACGGCCATCGGGCAGGTGCGAATGCTTGCGCTCGAAGATCGCGATCAGCACCGGAGCCTCGTCGAGAAAGGACTTGTGCTCGTCGGTGCCCAGCGGCGCGAGCGCGTCCTTCCATTCCTGCGGCGCGCGCCGCGCGTAGAACTCGCGCTCTTCGGCCTCCGCCGCCTCGCGTATCCTGTGCTTGAACTCGGGCGACGTGATCACCACGAACCGCCACGGCTGCAGGTTCGCGCCGCTCGGCGCGGTGCCTGCCGTCAGCAGGCACTGCTCGATGATCCGCAGGTCAACCGGCCGGTCCGAGAAATCGCGGACGGTTCGCCGCCGCGCGAGCTCCTCCCGGAACGAGGTCGCCCGCTCCAACATCTCCTCCGGCTCGAAGGAGCGGTAAGCGGGCAGCGGTATCAACGAGGCGGTCATCGCGATCTCCGATGGTCTCGATCCATGATGGAGATGGGAATCCACCGACCGCATGGCCCTCGGGGCCGGTTCACGGCAGAACAGCCCCCGCCAATTCGACCAGGGCGGCAAACCGCTCGACCGGCAACAAAGGGGCAACCACCGCGCTTTCCCCGTACAGACGCCCAAATGCCGTTGCCAGCGCCTCCATCCCGGGGTTCGCGAATACAAGCGGGGCAAGTCCGTGACGGTCACGAATTTCACGGGCGAGCGCTGCAAAATTCTCGACGGGCCAGCGCTTGCCGCTGTCTCCCGCCCCGAGGTTGAACGCAACCAGCGGGCCGGGCCTGTCGCGCACAAACTCTGCTGCAAACTCGATGGCAGCCTCGGAGCAATGAAATGACGTACCGCGCCGTATCTGGTTCTCCGCGATCCCCAGGGGCCCCAACATCGTACCCAGCGCCCTGGTCCAGTTGCCGGCGAAGGAGGGACATGGCACCCGTACGTTGTTGGCCCGGCGCAGCGCGGCGGCACGATCGAAACACACCCTGATGTCGGCGGCAATGAACCGCGAAAATCGGTTGCTCGAGCCCCCGATGCAGAGATTCAGGCACGGGTCGAACCGTAGGCGCCCCAGCTCCACCAAGCGCGCCGCCGTCTCCTTCAGATAGCGCCAGCGCTGTTTCTTGCTGCGGCCAAATGAGATGACCTCATCGCAATCCGGACGCTTCTCGAGCACCGCAACCGCAACCGCAACAGGATCGACCACGACCGCGGTGTACGCCTTCGGAAGCGCTTGCGCCATGCCGCCGCTAGGGAACGCGAATGAACACATCTCCGATCAGCCCCGGCGAAGCACCAGGATCGTCGAGGCCCTGTCGAGTCGCTCGGCCGCAACAATCTCATAAGGCGCAACGGTCATCGCCGAAATCCTCGCTTTTCACCTTGCGGCTCCTCAAATGCGAGGCTGCCGCATTGTTGCGTGAGCCAGCGGCCATCGGGTTGACCAATCGACTGCGCCCGGGGACGACGGACGCCCGGTCGACGGCGCGCGACCGGCCACACTCGGCCGGCTTCCCGACAGGTCCGGATCAACCCCTCGCACGTTGCCGAATCGCCTGCCTGCGGACACTCGACGCGTGGCGTCACCGGGAACCCGATTCCGTCAGTTCGTCTCCGGCGCCGTCTTCCAGGCGCGTGAACAGATAGGCCTCGGTCCGGTACGGGAAAGGAAATCGCATCCCGTTCGCGCAGCGCCGGATGCGACGCGATCAATGCACGCAACCGGCTCGCGACGTTCGCCTTTTCATGCGCCGGCAGTGCGGCAATGAAGCTGACGGAGAGAAACCGGTCGAGAATCACTTCCTGCGGGGTCCCGACATGCTGATAGGGGAACGACGACTGCTCCGGTTCGCTGAAGTACCGGCCGGAGAACGGCCGGCGCCAGGCTCCGGTGTGATAGCGCGGAGCATCGCCCTCGCAGGGGGTGATGATGCCGGTGATCGCCGCCACCCAATCGACCGATTCGTCGCGAACGTTCCATACCAGGCCGAGCCTGCCGCCGGGCCTGAGAACGCGGTGGATTTCCGCAAGCGCCGCCTCGGTGGCGAACCAGTGAAACGCCTGCGCACAGACCAGTGCATCGGCCGACGCCGTTGCCAGCGGGATCGCGTCGGCATGTCCGGCGACGCACTGCACCCCGGGCAAACTGCCGGCCAATTGCGCTCGCATTGCTTCGACGGGTTCCACGGCGATCACCGCTGCGCCGGTCCGAACCAGCAGACTGGTGAACTTTCCCGTGCCTGCGCCGAGGTCCACGACAACCTTGCCCTGTGCCGCACCCAGGTTCTCCGTCAGCCACGGAAGGAGCGTGGCGGGGTACTCCGGTCGCCCTCGCGCATAGGCCGCGGCCTCGCGGGAAAAGCCCACCTGTGCAGCAGCATGGACCTCGCTCATCGTCAGTCTCCGCTCCCGGCATGCCGCGTCCGGTAACGTCGCTCAATCGCGCCAGGCAGAGCGCATGACCAAGCGCGCATTCAAATGCCGGGATTGGCGCGGGGCACGTCAGCGGGACCGGATCTGCACGACATCTGCGAAAGCCCCCGGATAGAGCTCATCGAGCAGCCCTCGCGCGATGCTCGTCACCAACTCCTGAAGGCGGACTTCGATGTGGCCGCTTTGGCAGTCCGTCCGTCCGCAGTGCCCAGATCGCGGTCAGCGCCGGCTGCCGGACGGCAACCGCGTCCGCAACACGCTTGCGCCAGAAGGGCGGATATTCACTTTCCTGCCATTCACCCCGGCCGCGGCCGTAGTGCGCCACCGCCAGATAGCGCAGGAGCGCCGCCACGACGAGTCCGTCGAGGAAGGCGTCGTCCCAGCGCACCGTGGTTACGGTCCTGCCGCGCGCGACGTTGACGCCCCGCGCGACGCCCGCCCCACCGATCGCGCCGAGCACCGCACCCGCGAGCAGGCCGGCTCCCAGCGTCATTCCCCCGGCTGCCAGATCGGCGGCGAGGCCACTCAGAGCGCCGGTGACGACCCCGCCCATCACGGCGGCCCTGCTTTCGTCCAGCGGAGCGTCGGTACGGACGTCGCTCGCGAGCCGTGCCCGCACTTCGTTCGCGGCCCGGCCTTCAAGGGCGTGAATCTCGATCAACCGATCGGTGCTTGCCTTGAGATCGGCGTCCAGCCGTGCGCTCAATTCGGTTGTGGCACGTTCTACCGCGCTCTCGCCCTCCGACCGCGCGAGCCCGAGCGACTTGCCGAGCCTGGCGATCCGCGATCCGGCCGGCAACGCCGCGCTGTCGCAGGCCGCGCGGGCGATGGGCGCGGCCAGTGCGGCCATCGAGTCGGCGAACTGCGTCATCCGGCGCGCCTTCCACGCGGCGACGAGGCGATCGAATGCCGGCCGCCTCCGTTCGGGCAGCACCCGCGCCACGGCGGCGAAGAGCGTGAACTCCTGCACCCAGCACCGGGCGAAGGCGTCGAACGTGAGCAGCTCGCGCACCTGTGCCCACCGGGCCAGCGCATCGCGCCAACGGGTTTCGTCCGCCAGTTCGTCGGCCGAGGCGCGCGGCAGCCCGGTCTGGTTGAGCAGCACGATGACGGGCTTGCCGATCCACTCCAGCACGGCGAGCTCCGGCGCGAGGTAGCCCGCGTCACCCGGCCTTTCCGACGCATTCACGAGGTACAGCACCACATCCGCCTGGTCCCGCACATTGAGCACAGCCTTCTGGGTCAGCCAGAACGACCGGTCGCGGAAGCGATCCCAGACCTGCGACAGGAACCAGCCAACAGGATTCCCCTGCTGGTGAAGCCGCCGCACGAGACGGGCGCTGTCGCCGAAACCCGGGGTGTCCCAGAGCACCAGCGCGTCGCCGTCGGCCGTGTCGACCAGAGGATAGGAAGCAGTCTCGGTCGTGACGTGCGGGGCGTCGCGCACTTCGCCAACATCGCGGGAGAGCAAGGTCCGGGCGAGCGTGGTCTTGCCCGCATTCGTGTGCGAGATCAGAGAAAGCGCGATCGGCGTATCGTCCGTCATGGCGGGGAAAGCATCGCCCGTTCCGTCGTGCCGGGCGCGGAGAGTGCGGCGTCAAACGCTGCTTCCGCGAACGCCAGGTCGGGAGCCTCCAGGTTCACGAATATCGGCGCGACGCGCTGTGCGGTCAGCAGCTCGCTCCAAAGTCCACGGCGTTGCGCGAGGCGCCGCTCATCGCCCGGCCAGCGTGCGCGAAACGCGGATTCATCGACGACGGCGAGCAGCGGCTGCGCCCGGACGACGCTCGCCACGGCCTGGACGAAAACGCCGTGCGCGGCAGGCTCCGGCGTCGCAGTGAGATTGAACAGCGCGATGACGGGACCGCTGGCATCGCTCGGCGCACGGGCGGCGAGCGCATCCTCCTCGCCGTAACCCACGGGCGACTCCACCGTCAGGGCCGCGCTCCCGCCAAACGCGCGGGTCACGATCGCTTCCAGTCCGGCAAGCGCAGCCGACGGCAACGCATAGCTGTACGGAATGACCCGTATGCGCACCGGCCCGCCGCGAAATCCGCGCAACAGCCGCTCGAAGTACGGCGCATCGAGCGGGACGGCAACACGCGCTGCGCGATGCCGCTCGACGAGTCCCGTTGCGATGCCAAGCAGGAGGCGCGGGATCACCGCGATCACGAGCACGTTCGTCGCGAGCAGATGCAGCCACGGCGCGGCGTTCTCGCTGGCGGGAGCGCGAATCGACTCCAGTTGCGCCACGCCGGGCACGGCAATGCCGCCGACGAGCGAGCCCGGGGCAAGCAGTGTCGCCAGCAGCCAATGGACCTCGGTCGCATCGAGAAACGTGCTTTCCCACGTCGCACGGTATTCGAAGGCGAGCCCCCGCACATACAAGCCCGCGATCACGCCCAGCGCCAGCGCGGCGGCGGCGAAGTGCAGGATGCGCGCCGCCCGGGCGGCGTACAGCGGTGCGGCCACCGTAAGCCAATCGGCGGCAAGGTCGGCAACACTCGCCCCGATGATCCGACGGGCATCGCCGTGCGCACTGCCGCTTCCGCGGCGATCCACGGGCGTTCTGCTGGCAATGCGCATCACGAGCCTGCGTGCCGGTCCCGGGGTGCCGGCATCCCCGTAATGGATGACGAAGCCACCCGCGAGCACCAGATAAACACCGAGATTCCAGATGAGCAGCGCGAAGACCGGAGGGGCCAGCAGATTGATTCGCTGGGCGCCGCCGATGCGATCCACCGCCACGCCAAGCACGAACGCGATGCCGATGACCGCCCACGCGACCCACGGACGCCATTGCAGGGCGCGCAAGGCGCGCGGCAACGCCCGGTAGCGTTCGCCGAGCCGCTCCAGGGCAAACCGTGCGCGACGGGCCAGGAAGGCAGCCGAATCCGCCTTTTCGCCCTCTGCCTCTGCGGCCACGCGGCTCGCCCAGGCGCGATCAACGTCGGTCCAGATTGCCCTCGCAGCGTCGCGCGTCTCGAGCGCACGCACGGCGGAAACCTCAAGGGCGGCACGCTCGTCCATCGTGAAACTGCATTCTACGCGGGGACAATGACCCGAACCGCATGGTGCTGCTGCCGCGGCTGGAACGATTCCGCCGGCCACTGATCCGGCCGGCAGAGCGCGTTTCGCGGCGGCAAGCCTGCCGCCGCGAAACACGGAAGCCGCGACTCTCAACCGGCGCGACGAGAACGGCGATGCCGGCATGCCGCCACGCCGACCAACCCGGCGAGGGCGAGCAGATTCCATTGGGAAAGCGTCGGAACGGGTTTGCTCGGCGCATTGCACGGCGCGGTCGCGAACGTCAGATCGCCGCCTTGTGCGTTCCTTCCGTTCGCGTCGTCCGCGGTGACACGGAAGTGGTAGGTGGTGGCACAGGTCAGTCCCCCGATCGTCAATGACACCGGGGTCAGCCCCTGTGCCGCCGTGACGTTGAACGGCACCGCGTTGACGAACACATGGTCGTAGGCAACGGTCGGCCCATAGTCGAAATAGACCGCGCTGACGTCGCCCCCGTTGCCATTGACCGTGCCGTTCAGCGTCGCGCCGGTGGTCGCGATCGACGATGCGGGCTGGGTGACAAGGGTAATGCCCTGCCCCCGGGCGTCGGGTCCGCCCAGCGCGAGAACAACCAGCACAAGGCTCGACAGCGGCACGCCGAAACGAGTCTTCCTGTTCATCTTTCTCTCCCGAATTGACGACACCTGTGCAGGCAGGCATCCGGTTCGCATGGACCGCAGGCAACGCGAGCGTCCCGCCGATCCGGTTCGCGCTTTCCATAGTACTCGTGAACGAACACCCGTTCGCGCCATCAGGCACGAACGTACGGCCGGTAGCGCACGGTCAGGCAAGGACTTTGCGCGCCACCATCAGGAAGACGGGATAGCAATGCGGCCGCCCGTCGGCCACTTTCTCGATCTCATGGGCCGTCGAGAATTCCACGGCCGCGAATCCGGCCTCGCGCGCCTTCGCGCCAAGCAGCGCGCGATCGAAACCGAGATGCCCGT
The DNA here is from genome assembly GCA_963700415.1 of uncultured beta proteobacterium. GTDB lineage: Bacteria > Pseudomonadota > Gammaproteobacteria > Burkholderiales > Casimicrobiaceae > CAIWHR01. The sequence goes on along the minus strand of CAVOXS010000022.1, from coordinate 64,335 downwards.
CGAAGCCCGCGCCGTGGAAGGAGCCGTCCTCGGCGTCGAGATCGGCGATGCACAGAACCCCGTTCGCCGCGAGCGCGGCGTGGAACCGCCTCAGGATCGCGTCCGTGTCCGGGACGTGGTGCAGCGTCATCAGCGAGTAGATGATGTCGTAGCGCTCGGCCGGCATCGGATCGACCAGGAGATCGAGCTTCGCCGTGCGCATCGCGGCGTCGTTCGCCGCTGCGATCTTGCCGGCGGCGACCGCGAGCATGCCCTCCGACACGTCGGCGAGCGTGATCTGACCGAGCCGCGGGCGCAGCATGAAGCTCAGCAATCCCGTGCCGCAGCCGTACTCCATTGCGCGCATCGTGCGGGCGAGCGAAACGCTGCGAACGATCGCGTCGGCGACCGCCTGCGCGCGCTCGATCTTGGCCGGATCGTCGTCCCAGGTCGCAGCGCGGGAATCGAAGTCGCTCGTTGTCATGGAAATCCGCTCTCCTCTGGGTTCACGAGCCGGGCGCCGTGCCGGCGGGCAGGCAATCGGCGCGATCGCCAATGCGCGTTCTGTTCATATGCAACCGGAGCACGATGAAGGCAAAGGCCAATGCCGGGCGATGGCGCACGGTTGGGCGCCCGGCCTCCGTCACATGCTCCTCCGATACTGCCCACCCACCGCGAACAGCGCGTTCGTGATCTGACCCAGCGAGCAGACGCGCACGGTATCGACCAGCTCGGCGAACACGTTGCCATTCTCCATCACGACCTGCTGCAGTCGCGCCAGCGCCGCCGGCGCCTCGCCGGCGTGGCGCTCGTGGAACTCGGCCAGCCGCGCGAGTTGCGACTGCTTCTCCTCGTCGGTCGAGCGCGCCAGCGTGATCGCGTGCGGCGCCTCGTCTGGATGCGGATTGCGGAACGTGTTGACGCCGACGATCGGATAGCTGCCGTCGTGCTTGCGGTGCTCGTAGTACATCGACTCTTCCTGGATCTTGCCCCGCTGATAACCCGTCTCCATCGCGCCCAGCACGCCGCCCCGCTCGGAGATCGCCTCGAATTCCTTCAGCACCGCCTCCTCGACCAGATCGGTCAGCTCCTCGATGATGAAGCTGCCCTGGTTCGGATTCTCGTTCCTGCCGAGGCCCCACTCGCGGTTGATGATGAGCTGGATCGCCATCGCGCGGCGCACGCTCTCCTCGGTCGGAGTCGTGATCGCCTCGTCGTAGGCATTGGTGTGCAGCGAGTTGGTGTTGTCGTAGGTCGAGATCAGCGCCTGCAGCGTCGTCCGGATGTCATTGAACGAGATCTCCTGCGCGTGCAGCGAGCGACCGGACGTCTGCGAATGGAACTTGAGTTTCTGCGAGCGCTCGTTCGCGCCGTAGCGCTGCTTCATCGCCACCGCCCAGATCCGTCGCGCGACCCGTCCGATCACCGTGTATTCGGGGTCCATCCCGTAGCTGAAGAAGAACGACAGGTTGGGCGCGAACTCGTCGATGCGCATGCCGCGCGCCAGGTACGCCTCGACGAACGTGAAGCCGTTCGAAAGCGTGAACGCGAGCTGCGAGATCGGGTTCGCGCCGGCCTCCGCGATGTGGTAGCCGGAGATCGACACCGAGTAGAAATTGCGGATGTCGTGATCGACGAAGAATTCCTGCATGTCGCCCATCACCTTGAGCGAGAACTCGGTCGAGAAGATGCAGGTATTCTGGCCCTGGTCCTCCTTGAGAATGTCGGCCTGCACGGTGCCGCGCACGGACGTGAGCGTCCAGGCGCGGATCTTCGCCGCCTCGTCGTCGGTGGGCTCGCGGCCGTTGTCCCTGGCGAATTTCTCGAGCTGCTGGTCGACCGCCGTGTTGATGTACATCGCGAGAATCGTCGGCGCGGGCCCGTTGATCGTCATCGACACCGAGGTCGCCGGATCGCAGAGGTCGAAGCCCGAGTAGAGCACCTTCATGTCGTCGAGGGTCGCGATCGACACGCCGGAATTGCCCACCTTGCCGTAGATGTCCGGCCGGCGGTCGGGATCGTTGCCGTACAGCGTGACCGAGTCGAACGCGGTGGACAGGCGTTTCGCCGGCATGCCGTCGGCCAGCAGGTGGAAGCGCCTGTTGGTGCGAAACGCGTCGCCCTCGCCGGCGAACATCCGGGTCGGATCCTCGTTCTCGCGCTTGAACGCGAACACGCCGGCGGTGAACGGGAAGCTGCCGGGCACGTTCTCCTTCAGCTGCCAGCGCAGGATCTCGCCGTCGTCCTCGAACGACGGCAGCGCGACCTTGCGGATCTTCGTGCCCGACAGCGACGTCGTCGTGAGCTCGGTGCGGATCTCCCTGTCGCGGATCCTCACCACGTACTCGTCGCCCGCGTATGCCGCCCGGGTCTGCGGCCACATGTCGAGGAGCTTCTTCGCGCGCGGGTCGAGCTTCGCGTCGCGGCCGGCCAGCAGCCGCCCGAGCGCGGGAACATCCTCGTTGCACTCGGCGGCGAGCATTGCCTTCGCCGCGCGCAGCTGCTGCCGTTCGCGCGCGATCCGCACCTGCGCGGCCGCCCACTGGTGGTACTGGCGGAGCGCGTCGGCGATTTCGGCGAGATACCGGACGCGCGCCGGCGGCACCGTCACGATCGGCGCGGTCGAATGCTTCGTCGCGACCGGCGAAAGGGTGCCGGGCCTGCGCTTCAGTCCTTCTTCCGCCAGCTTCGCCGCCAACGCCTGGTAGAGCGCCGTCACGCCGTCGTCGTTGAAGCGCGCGGCGATCGTGCCGAACACCGGCATGTCCTCCGGGGCGACGCTGAACTGCTCGCGGTTGCGCTGGACCTGCTTGCGCACGTCGCGCAGCGCGTCCTGCGCCCCCTTGCGGTCGAACTTGTTGATCGCCACGAAATCGGCGAAATCGAGCATGTCGATCTTCTCCAGCTGCGACGCGGCGCCGAATTCGGGCGTCATCACGTAGAGCGATACGTCGACGAGCGGAGCGATCGCGGCGTCGCCCTGGCCTATTCCCGACGTCTCGACGATGACGAGGTCGAAGCCCGCCACCTTGCACGCGGCGATCACGTCGGGCAGCGCCCGGCTGACTTCGCTGCCTGCGTCGCGGGTGGCGAGCGAGCGCATGTAGATGTTCGGGTGCTCGATCGCGTTCATCCGGATGCGATCGCCCAGCAGGGCGCCGCCCGACTTGCGGCGCGACGGGTCGATGGACACGATCGCGATGCGCAGCCGGTCCTGCTGATCCAGCCGGAAACGGCGGACGATCTCGTCGGTGAGCGAGCTCTTGCCCGCGCCGCCGGTGCCGGTGATGCCGAGCGTCGGAGTCTTCGCCTTCGCCGCGGCCGCCAGCAGCACGTCGCGCGTGGCCGCCGGGACGGCCCCGGCTTCGAGACCGGTGATCATGCGGGCGAGCGCGCGGTTGCGCGCCGCGTGGCTGCCGCTGACGAGCGCGGTCGCATCGGCCGGCAGATCCTGCGCGAGATCGACGTCGCAGGCGGCGACGATCTCCGCGATCATTCCGACCAGTCCCAGGCGCTGTCCGTCTTCGGGCGAGAAGATGCGCGCCACCCCGTATGCCTGCAGCTCCTCGATCTCGGCCGGAACGATCACGCCGCCGCCGCCGCCGAACACCTTGATGTGCGGCGCGCCGCGCTGCCGCAGGAGGTCCAGCATGTACTTGAAGAACTCGACGTGCCCGCCCTGGTACGACGAGACGGCGATGCCGTGCGCATCCTCCTGGATCGCGCAATTGACGATCTCGTCGACCGACCGGTTGTGCCCGAGGTGGATCACCTCGCAGCCCGTCGACTGCAGGATGCGCCGCATGATGTTGATCGACGCGTCGTGGCCGTCGAACAGCGAGGCCGCCGTGACGAAACGGACCTTGTTGGCCGGTTTGTAGGCGAGCGGCGGGCGGCTCGTGTCGTTCATGGCGGGCTCCTGCGCGTGAACGGCGCTCCCTTGCGCCGCCCGCAAAGCGGAAAGCTTACCCTTCATCGGTGGCGGGCATCGCGACGACGACGTTACATGACGTTTACGTAAACGTCAATAAGACCGCAAGGCTCCCCTGCGCGGGACGCCCCGCGGGCCGCCCGCGCAGCGCCCGAGAGCCGGGGGACAGACCCCGTTTGTTCTGCCACGGCGCTCTGATTCGCAGAACAAACGGGGTCTGTCCCCTGTTGAACCGATTGCCTCGCGCGCGGTCCCACGCTTCCCATGGCCGCGGCCGGCAGGCCGCCTGCGCACGGCTATACTCCGGCGCGCCCCTCCTGCTTTCACCTTCGAGACACTCATGCCTCTGTTCATTGCCCGCCGGGCCCCCCGGCTCATCGCCGTCGCCGCGTTCGCCTTCTTCGCCTCGGTCGTCCACGCCGCCCTGCCTGCCGGCGTCACGCAGGGCGCTTCCGTGGAGGGCATCACCGAGTACTCGCTTGCCAACGGCCTCAAGGTGCTGCTGTTCCCCGACTCGACCAAGCCGACGGTGACCGTCAACGTGACGTATCTCGTGGGCTCGCGCCACGAGAGCTACGGCGAGACCGGAATGGCGCACCTGCTGGAGCACCTGCTCTTCAAGGGCACGCCTTCGAATCCGAACATCTTCCAGGAGCTGGGGCGCCGCGGCATGCGCATGAACGGTTCGACGTTCTTCGACCGCACCAACTATTTCGAGACCTTCACCGCCTCCGATGAGAATCTCGACTGGGCACTGGCGATGGAAGCCGACCGGATGGTCAATTCCTTTGTGGCAAAAAAGGACCTCGACACCGAAATGACCGTGGTCCGCAACGAATACGAGAGCGGCGAGAACAGCCCGCAGCGCGTGCTCTGGGGGCGGCTGCAGGCCGCTGCCTTCGACTGGCACAACTACGGCAATCCGACGATCGGCGCGCGCTCGGACATCGAGAACGTCGACATCGGCCGGCTGCAGGCCTTCTACCGGCTCTACTACCAGCCCGACAATGCGGTGCTGATCGTCGCCGGTCGGTTCGACCCCGAGCGCACGCTCGCCCAGATCGTGAAGTCCTTCGGCCCGATCCCCCGGCCGGCGAGGACCCTGCCGGCGCTGTACACGAGGGAGCCGGTTCAGGACGGCGAGCGCGTGGTGACGGTCCGCCGCGTCGGCGGGACGCAATTCGTCGCGGCGCTCTACCGCACGGTGCCCGGCGCGCATCCCGACGCGGTCGCCCTGGACGCGCTGGGCGAGGTGATGACCGTCGAGCCGGCGGGCCGGCTGTACCAGGCGCTCGTCGAAGCGAAGAAGGCGAGCGCCGTCGAAGCCTGGAATTTCAATCTGGCGGACCCGGGCAACATCATCTTCTGGGCACAGGTGCCGACCGCCGATTCGCTCGACGCCGCCCGCGATGGCCTGCTCGCCACCGTCGAGGGAGTCCGGACCAAGCCGATCTCTCCCGCGGAAGTCGACCGCGTGCGCGCGAAGGCGCTGCGGCAGTTCGACGAGACGTTCAACGACCCGCAGAGACTGGGCGTGGCGATATCCGAATCGATCGCGATCGGCGACTGGCGGCTCCTTTTCCTGCAACGCGACCAATGGCGCAAACTCTCCGCCGCCGACGTGCAGCGCGTGGCGCTCGAATACATCAAGCCCGCGAACCGCACGCTGGGGCAGTTCATCCCGGACGCCAAGCCCGATCGCGCACCGCCGGCGCCGGCCGTGGACATCGCGGCGATGGTCAGGGATTACAAGGGCGACGCCAGCGTCTCCGCCGGCGAGACGTTCGACCCGACGCCGGCCAACCTCGAAGCCCGCACCCAACGGTTCACGCTGCCCAACGGGATGCGCGTCGCGCTGTTGCCGAAGAAGACGCGCGGCGGGACCGCGCAGGTCCAGCTGCGCCTGCATCACGGCGACGAGGCTTCGCTCAAAGGCATGGCGCCGCGCGGCGGCCTGGCCGGCGCCATGCTGGCGATGGGCACGAAAAAGCGCGACCGGCAGGCGTACGAGGACACGCTCGACCAGCTCCGCGCGAAGCTCGCGTTCGGCGGCAACGAAACCGCGACCTCCGCGCGCGGCCAGACGGTGCGCGCCCACCTGCCGGACTTCCTCCGCCTCGTCGCCGAAGCGCTGCGCGAGCCGGCGTTTCCCGCGTTGGAGTTCGACAAGTTGAAGCGCGAGCAGACGACGGCGCTCGAGGAGCAACGGACGGATCCGCAAAGCATCGCCGACCGCGCGCTCCAGCGCTGGAACAACCCCTGGGTCAAGGGCGATGTTCGTTACGTGCCGACCTTCGACGAGGAACTGGCCGAGATCAACGCGACGACGCTCGAACAGGTCGTGTCGTTCTACACGCGCTTCGTGGGCGGCGCCAACGCCGAGCTGGCGATCGTCGGCGACTTCGATCCCGACGCCATCCGGGCGCTCGTCACCGACCTGTTCGGCGCCTGGGCGAGTCCGGCGCCCTACGCGCGGGTGCCGAACCCCTACCGCGCCCCCGCGCCCACGGTGCTCACCGGCGAGACGCCCGACAAGGCCAACGCGACGCTGATGGGCCGCCTGCCGATGCCGATCAACGACCAGAGCGATGATCTGCCCGCGCTGCTCGTGGTCGACCGGGTGCTCGGCGCCTCGCCGGAGTCGCGGATTCCCGGCCGCGTGCGCGAGCGCGAGGGCTTGAGCTACTCGATCCAGACATGGCTCGCGCTGTCCAGCTTCGAGGAGAACACGCCGCTGTACCTGTACGCCATTTTTGCGCCGGAGAACCGGGACCGGATCCGTGCCGCCATCGCGGAGGAATTCGCGCGGGCGCTGAAGGACGGCTTCACCGCGGACGAGGTCGCCGACGCCAGGCGCGCGCTGCTGCAGGCGCGCCGGATCGCGCGGGCGCAGGACGGCGCGCTCGCCGGCGGCCTGACGCAGCAGGCGCATCTGGGCCGCACGTGGGAATTCGCCGGCAGGATCGACCAGGGCATCGAGGCCGTGACGGTCGAGAAGGCCAACGCGGTGCTGCGCAAGTATGTCGACCCCGCGGGCTTCGCGTGGTCCTTCGCCGGCGATTTCGCGAAGAAGAAGTGACGCGCTCCGCCGGGGATCCTCCGACCTTCTCTTGAAAGCCCACCTGTCAGCGCGCGATCTCGCGCTGACGCTCGCCGTCGTCACGCTCTGGGGCTACACGTTCGTCCCGATCCGGGTCGCGCTCACCGAGGTCCCGCCGTTCGCGCTCGCGGCGCTGCGCTTCCTCTTCGCCGCGGTGCCGATGGCCTTCTTCGTCCGGCCGCCGGCCATGCCGTGGCGCAACGTGGTCGCCTACGGTTTCGCGATCGGCGTCTGCCAGTTCGGCCTGCTGTTCCTCGGCATCAGGCTGGGGATGCCGGCCGGCCTGTCCTCGCTCGTCATCCAGGTGCAGGTGTTCTTCACGATCGGACTGGCGGTTGCCTTTGCCGGCGACCGCCTGCGCCGGCACAACCTGTTCGGCGGCGCGATCGCCGCCGTCGGCATGATCGTGCTCGCGGCGTACAGGCTCGAGGGCGGACTCGGCGGCAGCCTGGTCGGGTTCGCGCTCGTCGTCACCGCGGCGTTCGCGTGGGCGGTCGGCAACATCGTCGCCAAACGCGGGGCGGGCGATCACGGCGCCGACATGTTTGCGCTGACCGTGTGGTCGAGCCTCGTGCCGCCGCTGCCGCTCGCCGCGCTGGCCTTCGTGTTCGAGGGCGGCATGGCGGTCCCGCACGCGGTCGCGTCGATGAGCCTTCTCGCCTGGGGTTGCGTGCTGGTGATGTCCTATGGCGCAACGCTGTTCGGCTTCGGCTCGTGGAACGCGCTGCTGCACCGCTACCCGACGGCGCTCATCTCGCCGTTCGCGTTGCTGATCCCCGTTTCGGGCCTCGCGAGCGGCGCGCTGTTTCTCGGCGAGTCGCTCGCGCCGGCACAGCTCGCCGGCGTGGCCCTGGTCTTCGCCGGCCTCGTCGTCAACGTCTACGGGCTGAAGATGCAGGCCTGGCTCGCGCGACGGCTGTGAGTGGAGTCCCCGTTGCCTCCGGGGGACCATTAGAATAGAAACTCCCGTGGCGGCGATGGCCGCGGCGGGGCAGCGCCCGACCTTCCATGAAATACTCGATCTTCTCCCTCGCGCGCAACGCGCGCAGCTATCACGAGCAATGGCCCCTGGCGTGGCGGAGCCCCGCCCCGAAGCCCCGGTACGACGCGGTCGTCGTCGGCGGCGGCGGGCATGGGCTGGCGACGGCCTACTACCTCGCCAAGGAGCACGGCCTCGCCAACGTGGCGGTGCTGGAGAAGAGTTGGCTGGGCGGCGGCAACACCGGACGCAACACGACGATCGTGCGCTCCAACTACCACCTCGATCCCAACGCGCATTTCTACGAGTTTTCGCTCAAGCTGTGGGAAACGCTGGCGCAGGAACTCAACTTCAACGTGATGTACAGCGCGCGCGGCGTGCTGAACCTCGTGCACTCGCCGGCCGACATGGACGCCGCAATCCGGCGCGGCAACGCGATGCGGTTGAATGGCATCGATGCGAAGTTCATGACGCGCGACGAGATTGCGCGCTGGATTCCGAATCTCGATTGCACGCCCGAGGCGCGGTTCCCGATTCACGGCGGGCTGCTGCAACCGCGTGGAGGCACGGTGCGCCACGACGCGGTCGCCTGGGGTTACGCGCGCGCTGCCGACGCGCGCGGCGTGGACATCATCCAGCAATGCGCGGTGACCGGAATCCGGATCGAAAACGGCGCGGTCGCCGGCGTCGACACGACCCGGGGATTCATCGCCACGACGAAACTCGGCCTGGCCGTCGCCGGCCATTCCGGCCAGGTCGCGGCGATGGCCGGCTTGAAGCTCCCCATCGAGTCGCAGGTGCTGCAGGCGATGGTGTCCGAGCCGATCAAGCCTGCGCTCGACACCGTCGTGACATCGGGTGCCGTGCACTTCTACATCAGCCAGTCGGACAAGGGCGAGCTCGTGATGGGCGGCGACCTCGATTTCTACAACTCCTATGCGCGGCGTGGCAACCTGCCGGCGATCGAGCATTTCGTCGCCGCCTGCCTGGCGCTCTTCCCGAGCTTCGGGCGCCTGAAAGCGATGCGCACCTGGGGCGGCGTCTGCGACATGACGATGGACGGCAGCCCCATCATAGGCAAGCTGCCGGTCCGGGGCCTCTACATGTCGGGCGGCTGGTGTTACGGCGGATTCAAGGCCACACCCGCGTCCGGCTGGCTCCTCGCCTACACGATCGCGCGCGACGAGCCGCATGCGCTCAACGCCGCCTTCACCCTCGAGCGCTTTGCCGAAGGCCGTACGATCGACGAGAAAGGCGCCGGACCCTATGCCTGGGCGCACTGACCGGCCCCCGCAAGGCTGCCGCGCGGGGACCGTGCCGTACGGATCGGCCGCCCGTCGGGCGGAGGCGCGATGCTGCTGATCCCCTGCCCCTGGTGCGGGCCGCGCAACCAGATCGAGTTCACCTGCGGCGGCGACGCGACGTTGCCCCGCCCGGCCCCCGAAGCGCCGGACGCGGAGTGGATGCGCTACGTTTATGTCCGTGACAATCCGATGGGCCCGCACATCGAGTGGTGGCTGCACGCCGCGGGCTGCCGCCAGTGGTTCAAGCTCAACCGCGATACGCGGACGCACGACATCCTGGCGCGCGCACCGCCCGATGCCCCGCCGCGAACCGAGCCGTGACGCAACCCTGCCGTCTGCCGAGCGGTGGAATCGTCGATCGCGCGCAACCGCTGCCGTTCGAGTTCGACGGCGTCGCGTACGAAGGGCTGGCGGGTGACACCCTGGCTGCGGCACTGCTGGCCAACGGCAAGCATCTCGTCGGTCGCGGTTTCAAGTACCACCGGCCGCGCGGCATCGCCGGCGCCGGCGTCGACGAACCCAACGCGTTCGTCCGGCTCGGACGCGACGCGCGCACCGAGCCGAACGTCCGCGCAACCACGCAGGAGCTCTTTGCCGGGCTCGAAGCCGCAAGCCAGAATTGCTGGCCCTCGGTGCGCTTCGATATCGGCGCGATCAACGATTTCGTCTCGCGGCTCATTCCCGCCGGCTTCTATTACAAGACGTTCATGTGGCCGCCGGCGCCGAAGTGGTGGCTCCGGTACGAACGCGTCATTCGCCATGCAGGGGGCGTGGGTCGCGTCCCGACGCTGCCCGATCCCGATGCCTACGAGCACCAGTACGCGCATTGCGATGTGCTCGTGGTCGGCGCGGGCCCCGCCGGGCTCGCCGCCGCCCGCGCGGCAGCGCACGCCGGCGCGCGCGTGGTGCTCTGCGACGAGGATCATGTCTTCGGCGGCGGCCTGCTTGGCGTGGCCGTGACCGTCGACGGATCGGTTGCCGCGGAATGGATCGCGGCGACCGTCGCCGAGCTCGCGGACCATCCCGACGTCACGCTGCTCCGCCGGACCACCGCGTTCGGTCATTACGACGGCAATCTCGTGGGACTCGTCGAGCGCGTCACCGATCACCTCCGCGCGCCCCCCGAATGGATGCCCCGCCAGCGATTGTGGAAGCTGCGCGCCAGGACCGTCGTGCTGGCGACCGGCGCGCACGAGCGCCTCATCGCCTACGCGAACAACGACCTGCCGGGCACGATGCTGGCAGGCGCCGCGCGCACCTATGTCGAGCGCTACGGCGTGCGACCCGGCTCGCGCGCCGTGGTGTTCACCAACAACGACTGCGCCTACGCGACCGCGCTGGCGCTGCATCGCGCGGGCGTCGCCGTCGCGGCGATCGTCGATGCGCGCGCGGGACCGGCGCGGATGGCGCGCTGCCCAGCGGCGCGCGCCGCCGGGCTGCCCATCGTCGCCGGTCCGCCGATCGTCGGCGCGCGCGGCGGAACGCGCGTGCCGCGGTCGACATCGCGCCGCTGACGGGCGCGCCCGCGCGCATCGACTGCGATCTCGTCTGCGTCTCCGGCGGCTGGAATCCCGCCGTGCACCTGTTCTTCGCAGGCGCGCGGCAGGTTGCGCTACGACGACGCGCTGGCGACCTTCGTGCCCGATGTGCGCCGGCTGCCGATCATCGCCGGCGGCGCCGCCAACGGCCGCTTCGGGCTCGCCGCCGCGCTCGCGGACGGCCATGCCGCCGGTGTGGCGCGCCGCGAGCGGGCCGGATTCCCGCCCGGCGGCCTCGTCGCCGCGCCGCAGCCGAGGCGATCGCGACCGCGCCGCTGCTGCCGCTGTGGGCGGTCCCCGCGCCGCAGAAACGCCAAGCGCTTCGTCGACCTGCAGAACGACGTCACCGTCGGCGACATCGCGCTCGCCGCGCGCGAGGGCTATCACTCGGTCGAGCACCTGAAGCGCTACACGACGCTGGGCATGGGCACCGACCAGGGCAAGACGAGCAACATCGTCGGGCTCGCGCTGCTGGCGGAGGCGCTCGGCCTGCCGATACCCGCAGGTCGGCACCACGACGTTCCGGCCGCCGTACACGCCGGTCACGCTGGGCGCGTTCCCCGGCCACGAGTCCGGCGAGCACGTCGCGCCGACGCGCCACTCGGCGATGCACGACTGGCACGCCGCGCACGGCGCACGCCTCGTCAACGCCGGGCTGTGGAAGCGGCCGCACTCGTACCCGCGGGCCGGCGAATCGGAGTTCGACGCCGCCAATCGCGAGGCGAGGAACGTGCGCACCAACGTCGGCATCGTCGACGTCTCGACGCTGGGCAAGATCGAGCTGCAGGGCCGCGACGTCGCGGAGTTCCTGAACCGCGTGTACATCAACCGCTGGGACACGCTGGCCGTCGGGCCGCTGCCGCTATGGCGTGATGCTGCGCGACGACGGCATCGTGATGGACGACGGCACGACCTCGCGCCTCGCGCCCACGCACTACCTGATGACGACGACCACGGTGAACGCGGTCCAGGTGATGCAGCACCTCGAGCGGCTGCTGCAGGTCGACTGGCCCGAACTCGACGTCTTCGCCACGTCGGTCACCGAGCAGTGGGCGGCGGTCGCGCTGGCGGGCCCGCGCGCGCGGCAGGTGCTCGCGACGCTCGTCGACATCGACGTGTCCAACGAGGCGTTTCCGTTCCTCGCGGTCGGCGAGTGCCGCGTGCGCACGGCCACCGGCCCGATCCCCGCGCGCCTCTTCCGGATGAGCTACTCGGGCGAGCTCGCCTACGAGATCCACGTGCCCGCCGATCGCGGCCTCGCGATGTGGGAGGCCGTGCTCGCGGCCGGCGAGGCGTTCGGCATCATGCCCTACGGCACCGAGGCAATGAGCACGCTGCGCATCGAAAAGGGCCACGTCGTCGTCGGAGCCGGAGGCCGACGGCCGCACCACCGCCGACGACCTCGGCCTGGGCGACGCTCGTCAGCACCGCCAAGTGGTGCATCGGCAAGCCGCTGCTCGCGCGCCCGGCGCTGCTGGCCGCCCGGAGCGCTGGCAGCTGGTCGGGCTCACCGCGCACGACGGCGCGCCGATGCCGCGCGGCGCCAAGATCGTCGCCGATCCCGAGCGCGCGCCGCCGAATCCGATGCTGGGCCACGTGACGTCGTGGTGCTGGAGCCCGAATCTCGACGCCTGGATCGCGCTGGCGCTGCTCGCCAACGGCCGCGCGCGCCACGGCGAGACGCTGTGGGCGGTCTCGCCGCTCGCCGGCGCGAAGGTCGGGTCCGGGTCGGCCCGCCCTGCTTCATCGATCCGGACGGGGAGCGTTGCGTGGCTGAAACGTCCGCGATCGGCGCCGCCGTACCCGGGCATTACGGCCCTGCGACGACGGGCTGACGCTCGCCGCGCGACCGCTTCGCGGCCGCGTGGAACGTGCAGGGCGACGCGCGCCGCCGGCGTTTCGCGGCGCGTCCGCCGGCTCTTCGACATCGCGCTGCCGCTCGCGCCCAAACGAGCGCGCGACACCCAATCGCTGACCGCCCTGTGGCTCGGCCCGGCGTCGTGGCTGCTCGTGGTGGCGGGAAGGCCCGCGCCGGCGAACTTCGACGCGTGTCGCGATGCGCTCGACGCCGCGGGCGGCGCGCTCTTCGACGTCTCGGCGAGCCGCGTCGCGTGGACGGTCGCCGGCGCCGCGCGCCGCGACGGTGCTCGCCAAGAGCTGCCCGCTCGACTTCCACCCGCGCGCGTTCCCGGAGGACGCGTGCGCGCAGAGCATGTTCGGACAGGTGAACGCCCTTGTCCACCGGCGCGCGGCTTCGCCCGCCTTCACCTTGATGGTGGGGCGCAGCTTTGCCCGCGATGCCTGGCACGCGCTCTGCCGGTCAGCCGCGCCGTACGGTTACGAGTATTGCCCGCCCGATTCTTCTAGCCCGACGGGCCACCAGCCCTAGCCGCGCCGATCGCCGCTCAAGACCCCCGCAAGCCCTGGTGCCGAGGCGATGTGCAGGTCGCGCTGCGGGAACGGGATCTCGATGCCGTGCTCGGCCAGCGCGCGTGCCACCTCGAGATTGATCCGGTGCTGCACCTGCAGGCGCTTGCCGAACGCATCCACGTACGCGCGAATCTCGAAATCGAGGGAGCTGTCGCCGAAGTCCCGCATGTACACCGACGGCGGCGGATCCTGCAGCACTTCGTCGATGCCCCGCACGGCGTCGAGGAGCACCTTCCGCACCTGCTCGATATCGCTGCCGTAGGCTACGCCGACCTTCAGCAGCAGCCGGGTGGTCTGGTTCGACAGCGTCCAGTTGACCACGCGCTCGGTGATGAATGCCTTGTTCGGGATGATGACCTCCTTGTTGTCGAAGTCGATCACCGCCGTCGCGCGCGCGCGGATGCGCGCGACCGTGCCGGTAATGTCGCCGACCGTCACGACGTCACCGATGCGGATCGGGCGCTCCGCCAGCACGATGAGACCCGAGATGAAGTTCGCGACGATTTCCTGCAGGCCGAAGCCGAGCCCTACGCTGAGGGCGGCGACCAGCCACTGCACGTCGCTCCAGCCGATGCCGAGAAAATTGGACGCGAGCACGATGCCGCCGGCGGCGATCGCATACCGCGTGATGACCTTGATGGCGTAGGTCGCGTCGGCCTGCATCTCGAACCGCTGGAGCAGCAGGATGTCCAGCAGCGCGCCTACCCTGCCCACGGCAACGGCGGTGACCACGACGACGAGAAGCGCGAGGAACAGATGTCCGACGGTCAGAGCCTGCGTGACCTCCTTGCCGCCGACAGTCTCCGTGTAAGTCCAGAGCGCGTGGTCGCCGATCACCGTCAGCGCCGGCAACGCGTCCCACCAGGTCCACCACAGACCCGCGAGCAGCGACAGCGTGACGAGGAGATTGAGCAGCGATCCGGTCTGCTCGCCGATTGCCGCGATGTCGGGTGGCCGCGGCCCGCCTTTCCCCGCCTCGCTGCCCGTCCCACCCGGGGCTTCGGCCTGCGTCGCTCGCGCCATGTCCTCGTCGCGCGGGCGCGCGAGCCGTAGGCGCTGCAGTTGCACCCAGAGCGACATCAGTCCGTACAGCATCACGGCGCCGAGCATGAGGAAGACCGAATACAGGACTCGCGCCCAGAAATAGCCGGCGGCGACGAAATACCCTGCAGCGCTGAGCGCCAGGACCGCGAGCGGAACCGCGACCAGCATCCCGAACCAGACGGGGTACAGCCGCACCACCCAGCCGCGCTGCGAGCGGACGAGAAAGCGCTGCATCGGCGGACTTCCGCGCCGCAGGAAGCGCACGAGGAAGGTGGCGATCGCGACCATCGAGAGCGCGAAAGCGGAGCGCCCGAGGCTCTCCCGGTTGGCGAACGGCGCGTGATCAAGTCCGTTCAGCGCGGCGATGAAGATCAGCGGCACGAGGACCACCGCCAGCCCGCGCAGCCCGCGCGCGACCCAGCCGAGGGAAGCCTCGTCCCAGCCGAAGTGACGAACCGCCAGGCCGTTGCGGTCGAGCAGCCACGCGAAGGTGAAGATGACCAGCAGGAGCCTGCCGAGCGCCCAGAGCGCGTCGCCGAGCGCAAGGGCGAAGGGCTGGCCGGCAGGTGCCGCCCAGAGAGCGCTCGCCGTGGTCCACAGCGCGATCGGGATGGGCACGGCGAGCGCGACGGTGATGGCGAGCGCTGCCAGCGCGTGGCCAATCCGGTAGCGTCCGTAGGTGACGACGGACGGCGAAAGCGAGACGAGCGCCCGCCGCAAGGGGCCGCGCAATGCGAGGAGGCTCACCGCCGCAAGCAGCGCCAGCACGAGCCGGAACGGCCTGCGCGCCAGCTCTTCCCTCACGACGACGGCTGCCGCGCGCCAGTTCGCGGGAGAGACCGTCCATGCGAGCGACGGCGCGAGCTCGCCGAACGTCTTCGTGCTTGGGGAAGCCGGAATCCAGAAAAGGTAGCGGGTCAGCTCCGCCCGCGCGGACTCGCTGCGCAGTTCGAGGTCGCGTTCGGCGTCGTCGGCCGCGCGCAGCGCCTCCAGGCGTTCACGCTGCAGCCCGGCCAGCCGCCCCAGGAGGTCGCGCTGCTCGGAAAGCGCCGCGCGGACCGCCGGCTCGACCTGCTCCCGCTGCGCCTGCGCCAGCGGCGGCTTCAGGCTCGCGAGGCGCGTCGCCACTGCGGTATCGAGGTCGTCCAGCTCATCCGCCGCGAACCCGGTCCTGAGATCTGCGTTGCTCGTCTCCGCCATCAGGCGGTCGCGCTCGTCGCGCGCGGCCGCCGACTGCTCCGACCGCCGCAGCTGGCGCGTCTGCCGAAGCAGCGTCTGCGCGAACTCCTCGCCGAGGGCGTAGACGCTCGCGCGCCGCTCGATCTGCTGCATCCGCGTCTCGAGATCGCTCTTCGCCTTGCGCAGCCTCGCCAGTTCGCGCTGCGCGCTGTCGAGCGCCGTCGCGGCGTCGGCGATCTGGGCCGAGAGGAGGGCATTCTCCGCGGCGATGCCGCCCACGACATCGGGTTGCTGCGCATGGCCCACTGCCGCCAGCATTGCGACGAGGCAGGCGAGCCCAAAGCGCATCATGGTGTGTCGGGCGTATCGCGTGGTCCGTCCCGCGCAATCGATCATTCGCGCGGGCCGGTCCCTACCAACGTAGAGTGACCCCCATCATCGGGCCGCCCATGTTCAGATCCACGACCGGCTTCCCCGACTTGTTGTTGTAGTCGAGGTACCGGTACATGGCCACGACCTCTCCCCAGTGGTACGCATAGCCGACCCCGGCGGCACCTTGCCACGTCGACTTCGACTGCCCGGTGCCCGCGTCGAGATAAAACGGCACGAACCACTTGCGGTCACTTCCGAACGCATAGCGGCCCTTGATCCCGATGATTCCATCCCACAGGCTTTCATCGACCTGCTTGCTGCCGTTGCGGCCCGGCAGGACGATCGGGCCGATATTGCCGGTGATCGAGTACCCGAGCGTCGGCTTGAGTCTCAGCAGCCGCGCGCCGCCGAGCAGGTCCACGGTCCAGGCGGAGTCTGTCATCACCCGGTACTCGCCGGCCACCGTCCAGACCAACGCCTTGAGGTCGAGGCTCAGGTTGGTGCTGGTGCCGGCGGGGAGCTCGATGTCGCCGATCGAGAAGTCGCGCGCCCGCGACTTGGCCCCGCCGAGGTCGACGTAGACGACGTCGTTGAAAATGCCCCACCGGCCATTGTGCGCATCGAACGCCCCCTGGAAGGTCATCTTGAGGTGGCGGAGGACATCGCCCATGCTGACGTGAAGATCGCTGCTGCGCGAGTCGCCGGCATAGCTCACCCTGCCGTCGATGACGGGGACCCAGCCATAGAGGGTCGCCGCGAACTGCCAATTCGCGGATTCCCAGCCGGGCTGCGCCGACTGAGCGGCCAAAGGCGTCGGCAGCAGGGCGCTGGCCGCCAAACAGAGGACTGCCACTGCGCTGCTCTTGGAACCGGGGACTTTCATCGCGAACCTCCTGCTGGCGGAAGGTGATGGGACGTGTGGTGAGGCCATGGCGCGATCGCGCGTGCCGGCATTGAAGTCGGGACCCGACCAGAAAGGACGCTCGAGATCGAGCAGATTGTACAGAAACGCCGGTTTCCGGTGTCGTAACTCAAGCTCGCCATTCCCCGGATGGAGTCCGCGGCCGGCGAAGCGTTCTCCCGCGGGGACCATCATGCATTCAGCGCAGATCTCCGGAACTTCAACTTCCGCGGTGATGCGCACGACCGCTGCAAGGAACGTTCTACCCCGAGTCCCGTGGAACGCCGGCAGATTCGTCCGCATGGGTGACGACGACCCTGCGTCAGGCCGTTGCGCTCGGACGCCGCACCGGGAGAGGCGTCAGCGTCGAATATTCGAGCCGCGATACGTTGCACTTCTTCGCCTCGGCATAGAATCCGATTCGGACCGCGCGTCGGCGGCGTCGAGTTTCCTGTCCTTGCGACCCTTCGTCCGGCGACCGAGCCGTTGCCCTCGCCAACATTCTCCCAACCCCTTCGCTCACATGGTTCAACGCACACTCGGGCTTGCAGGGCGCACGGTATCCGCGCAGGCGGACCGGCGCGAGTGGTTCGCGTACGGCCCGAACGGGTCCGTACCGTGGCAACCCTGTACCGCGATGTGATGCCGGGTTCGATGCTCCGGCCCATTTCCGCTGCCGACCTGCGCGCCGTCGTGGCCGGCATTCTTGTCGGCGCCGGCAGCACGCCCCAGGAGGCCGACCAGGTCGCGGCAAACCTGGTGCTGGCCAACCTCAACGGCCACGATTCGCACGGCGTGGGCATGGTGCCCCGGTACGTGGACGCGGTGCGACAGGGTGGCCTGGTGCCGAACGCTTCGGCCACGGTTGCCGTGGACATCGGCGCCATGCTGTCCCTGGACGGACATCGGGGCTACGGCCAGGTGGTCGGCGTGCAGGCGATGGACCTGGCGGTGCAGCGTGCCCGCACGCATGGCAGCTGCATCATGACGCTGCGCAACGCGCACCATCTGGGGCGCATCGGGCACTTTGCGGAAATGGCCGTCGCGCAGGGACTCGTCGCGCTGCACTTCGTGAACGTGCTGTCCCGCGCGGTGGTGGCGCCCTGGGGCGGTGCTGACGGGCGCTTCGGCACCAACCCCTGCTGTATCGGCATCCCGCTGGCCGGCGGGCGACCCCGCGGCGGCGGCGGCGGGCCGCCCCAAACGAGCTCGACCCCCCCGAGCGGCAGCGCAGCGCGCGAGGCGGCGAGCGAGCAGACGCACTTCATTCTGGATTTCGCAACCAGCCGGGTGGCGCAAGGCAAGATGCGCGTGGCCTACAACAAGGGGGAAACCGTGGCGCCCGGCACGCTCATCGATGAACACGGGCGCCCGACGACCGACCCCGGGGTCGTCGTCGTGCCGCAGAGCAACGGCATGCTCGGAGCCCTGCTGACATTCGGCGAATACAAGGGCTACGGCATGGCCGTAGCGTGCGAATTGCTGGGCGGCGCCCTCAGCGGCGGCGGAACCTGGCACCGCGACTACGACCCCGGCGCGCGCGCCGTGCTGAACGGCATGCTGACGATACTGATCGACCCGGCCCGACTGGGCACCGAGGCCGCGTTCGAGCAGGAGGCCGTGGCGTTCGTGGACTGGCTGCGCGCCGGCCCGGTGGCGCCCGGGTTCGAGTCCGTGCTCATTGCGGGCGACCCGGAGCGCGCCGCTCGCGCGCATCGGGAAGTGCACGGTATCGTCATCGACGACCAGACCTGGGCCGAACTGGTTGCCGCCGGCGCCAAGGTCGGCGTGGCCATCGCCGCCCGATGAGGGCTGAAGCGTGCCCGTGTCGATAGAGAACCGCCCGGTTCGCGTTCTCCCGAGCCAGCGTCTTCAGCACCTTGAGCACCCGCCCCTTCACCGGAAGGGGCAGCGAGGCAGCACCGGCACGACGATCGGCAGGACGATGCCGGCCGCTCGACATCCAGGTACGCCGATGCCGCCCGCGCATGCAGGCCGGGCGTGGCGGGCGGCGGCGCCAGGATGTTGCGTACCATGGTCAACTCCCTGATCGTGAATCACGATTGGCGCCGAGGGACGCTGTGTTGTCGCACTTCCCTGGAGACCGGCAGCGTGAAGGAGACCCGATCGTGACCCTTGGACCAACCGACCAGGGAACGCCTGCGCCGTGACAACGCTGATCGACACCGCCCTGCCCATGCTCGTCGTATTCGTCATGACGGTCGTCGGCATGGATCTTCGGTTCGAGGATTTCCGGCGCATGCGGCAGTACCCGGTGCTCGTGCCGTCCGTCGTCATCGGCCAGTGGATTCTGTTGACGCTGGTGGCGGGGCTGGCGGGCCGGATGCTCGACTTTCCGCCGGAGGTCACTGCCGGCGCCCTTCTGGTCGCAGCCGCGCCGGTTGCGGCACTCTCCGGCTACTACACCCAGCTCGCGGGCGGACATCTGGCGCTCGCGGTCACGATCGCGGCCGTGTCGAACGTGCTCGCGGTCGTGATGACACCGCTGGTCGCGACGGTCGGCTTCCGGTGGTTCCTCGGCGAGGGCGGCACATTCGAGCTCCCGCTCGGCAAGGTTGCGCAACAGACCATCGCGGGGCTTCTGCTGCCGCTGCTTGCCGGGATGCTGGTCCGTTATCGTGCGGCCGACTGGACCGGGCGCTGGCGCGGACCGCTGCAGGGCGTGGGCGTGATAGCCATTGTCGCGGTTCTTGCCATAGTCGTCATCGACCAGTTCGCGGCAATTCGCGCGCAATTCGGAACCCTGCTCGGCGCCTCGGTGCTGTTCACGCTGGCGATGCTGACCGCAGGACTGATGGTGGCGAAGATCGCCACGCGCTCGGGCAAGGACCAGCTTGCCCTGGTGTGGGGCTTCCCGGCGCGCAACGTCGCGGTCGCGGCGCTCATCGCGACGTCGGCATTGGGTCAGGTCGCGATGGCCTCGTTCATCGCGGTTCTGTTCGCGACCCAGGTGGCCCTATTGATACCGCTTGCCCTTTGGCTGCGTCGCAGAAGCAGCCCGCCGCGTCACGGCGCTCCCGCGTAGACGGCCCTCCAGTCGTTCTTCATGCTGACCACGAGCCAGCCGCGCCTGGCGGCCTCGTCGAGGCCGCGGTCGAGCTTGCCGACCGGGCCCTTGCGGTCGTAGGCGAACTCCCGCTCTCCATCGTCGTGGTGAACGATCACGCCGAGACGGGCGCCGGGAGCGGAGGTCGTCCATTCGAGCATCTGGAAGTCGCCATCCGAGTTGCCGAACGCGGCGATCGGACGCTTGCCGATGAACTTGTGGATGCCCACGGGCTTGCCTGCCTTGTCGTCGATGAAGTCGATTTGGGGCAGGCGCACGATCACGGGCTTGCCGTCGCGCAGCTCGTACCTGGTCTTGATGCTCGATCCGATCACCTGCTCCGGCGCCACGCCGTAGAGATCCTCGGCGAACACCCGCAGGAACTCGATGCCGCCGCCCGAGACGATCCAGACCCGGAAGCCGTTCGCGCGCAGGTAGTCGAGCAGCTCGCGCATCGGCCTGAACGTGAGCTCCGTATACGGGCGACTGAGCTTCGGGTGCCGCGCGGTCTTCGCCCAGTCGCGGACGATCTGCGCGAACTCCTCCGTGGTGTTGCCCGCATGCGTCGCCATGACCAGCTCGAGAAGCCCGTGCTCACCTGCAGCCGCGAGCGCTTTCATGTCGCCCTCGAGCGCGGCCTTGAACGGCTGTTGGTCCTTCCACTCCGGATGCCGCGGGGCGAGCGCCCGGACGCGGTCGAGCGCAAACGCAAGCTGGAAATACATCGGCTGCTCGGACCACAGCGTGCCGTCGTTGTCGAACACGGCGACGCGGTCCGCGGCAGGCACGAAGTCCTTGCTGCCCGGCTCGGTCACCGCCTTGACGAAGGCGACGATCCGCGTCCGGGTCGCGCCGTCACTCCAGGACGGCAGCGGATCGGCGACCTGCGCCGCCGCGTTGCCGAGCAGCGCCAGCAGCAGCGGCATCAGCCAGGCGGCGGCCGGCAGCCGCGCCAAAGGTTTCCCTGCGTGCATCGTGGGCTCCATCATCGTTGCGAATCCGGATCATGATCGAAAACCGGGTCACCGTTCGCCGCAGCGACGGTGGCCCGCAGCGCGGACGGCTTGCCCGGCGCCGTCCGCGGCCGGGCGGCAAGGAAGGAACGGCGGGCGCCGATACCCCGCCGTCGATCAGCTTGCGCCGGATCAGTTGCTGCCGGTCGGCCTGCTCAGCTTCTCCATGGCGTCGCCGATGCTGAAGCTCCCTGGCTTCTGCCGAGGCGGGAAGTCCTTGAAGCTTGCCAGCCAGTTGCCGACGTACGTCTGCGCCGGCACCAGCACGAAGGCCCGGTCGATCCGCCAGCGTTGATAGCCCATGCCTTCGTGATCGGCCCGCTCGAACGGGTCGGCGCGCAGATTGAAGAGCTTGGGCAGCCGAAGCGTCACCATCGGCTCCTGCCAGACGTCGAAGCCATGGCCGCGCTGCTCCATGAAGGCAATCTTGTACTGCTGGTAGCGCAGTCCCGCCAGATTGCCGTCGTCCGTCCAGTAGAGAAACTCCTTGCGCGGCCACTCCCTGGTATCGCCCTTCAGCGCCGGCATCAGGTTGTAACCGTCGAGGTGGACCTTGTATTGCGTGCCGTCGATGGTGGCGCCCGCCTTCAGCGCGTCCTTCACGTTGGGCTGTCCGACGGCCGCCATCAAGGTGGGCAGCCAGTCCTCGTGCGAGATGATGTCGTTGATTTCGGTGCCGGGCTTGATGACGCCGGGCCAGCGCATGACCAGCGGGACCCGGTAGCCCCCTTCCCAGTTCGTATTCTTCTCGCCACGGAAAGGGGTCGTGCCGCCGTCCGGCCAGCTCATCACCTCCGCTCCGTTGTCGGTGGTCCAGATCACGATGGTGTTGTCCGCGATGCCGAGCTCGTCGAGCTTCTTCAGCATCTGCCCGATGTGGTTGTCGTGCTCGACCATTCCATCGGGGTAGACGCCGAGGCCCGTCTTTCCGGCGGACTCGGGCTTGAGATGGGTCCAGATGTGCATCCGCGAGGTGTTGAACCAGAGAAAGAAGGGCTTGCCCGACTTCGTGGCGCGCGCCATGAAGTCCATCGAGGCGTCGGCTATTTCGTAGTCAATGGTCTCCATCCGCTTCTTGTTCAGCGGCCCGGTGTCCTCGCACTTCTGCTTGCCCCACTTCCCGAAACGCGGGTCTTCCGGCAGCGTGCTTTCCGTTGTCGTGGCGACGCACTTGAACACGCCGCGCGGGCCGAACTTCGCCTTGAACTCGGGATTCTTCGGGTAGTCCTCGTTCTCGGGCTCCTCCTCGGCATTCAGGTGATAGAAGTTGCCGAAGAACTCGTCGAACCCGTGCACGGTGGGGAAGAACTCGTTGCGGTCGCCAAGGTGGTTCTTGCCGAACTGGCCGGTCATGTATCCCTGGCCCTTCAGCAGGTTGGCGATGGTCGGATCCTTCGCCGAGAGGCCCTCGGGCGCGCCCGGCAGGCCGACCTTGGTCAGGCCCGTGCGGATCGGCGACTGTCCGGTGATGAAGGCGGAGCGACCCGCCGTGCAGCTTTGCTGCGCGTAGGCGTCGGTGAACAGCGCGCCTTCCTTGGCGATGCGGTCGATGTTCGGCGTGCGATAGCCCATCTGTCCGCGGTTGTAGGCGCTCACGTTCCAGTAGCCGACGTCGTCGCCGAACATCACCACGATGTTCGGCTTGCTCTGCGCCTGCGCGACGGTCGCCGCGGTCAGCGCGATGATGGCGGTGGCGATGATGCCGAACAACCCGCCCGATTTGGCTCGTTTCATTGGAAAAGTCCCCCGTTCCCGGATGCAATCGATCGAAAGCGCCTCCGCCGGCCATTCACGCACGAGGGCACGTGCGGTCGACCGCCTTTGGGCGACCGCGGATTGTCCGGGTGTGCCCACCCGGCCGTCCAATCGATTCGACTCATGGATTTGATAACATCCCCTTATGGACTTCGATCTCCGGCTGCTGCGGCACGCGCGGGCCCTCGCCGAGGAAGGCAGCTTCGCGCACGCGTCGCGCAACCTGCACCTGACGCAGCCGGCGCTCTCCCGCAGCATCCAGGAGCTGGAGCGGCGCACCGGCATCAAGCTCTTCGACCGCAACAAGGGGCGGGTCGAGCCGACCGACCTCGGCCGCGTGTTCCTCCTGCATGCGCGCGAGCTGTTGGGTCGCGCCGAGGCGCTGGAGCGGGAGGTTGCGATTCTGCGTGGATCGGGCACCGGAAGCCTCGTCGTCGGTTCGGGCACGTTGCCGACCGGGTTGTTCATGGCCGAGGCCGTGGTCGCATTCCTGAACAAGAACCCGAACGTCGGCATCCGGCTCGTCAACGACAACTGGGTTGCGCTGGTCGCCGCGTTGCGCCGCCGGGAGCTCGACTTCATCGTCGCCGCGCCGCCCCCTGCGGAAGAATCGATCGGCCTCGCCGCGCAACCGCTCTCCCACTGCCAGGGCTACTTCATGGTGCGCGCAGGGACATCCGCTCCTGTCGCGGCGCGAGCTTTCCCTGGCCGACATCGCTGCGTGCCCGATCATCTGCACGGGCCGCCTCAACGCCCCGGTCGCCGCGGCCCTGCTCGCGGCCCGGGACGGCGGCGATGCGGGCCGGTCGACGCCGGACTTCGCCTGCGAGTCCCACGAGATGATGCGCCAGATCGCGGTCGCCACGGATCACGTCCTGCTGTCCCCCCTGGCGGCCCATGCCGGGGCGATCGAACGCGGCGAACTCGTTCCGCTGCCGGTCGTCGACCCGCGGATCAGCGTGACGTTCGCGATCATTCGCCTCGAGGCGCGCACGCTGCCGCCGATTGCCGGCGAGCTCATCCGGGAGGTGATCGCCGCCGACCGCGCCGCGTTCGCGGTCGCGCGCAAGCTCGCCGGCCGGTTGCAGGGGCCGGTGCGTGCCCATTCCACGGATGCTCGGCCGACCAAGCGCCGTCGGGGGCCGGCGGTCGCCGCGGCGCGCTAGCGTGGCGGGGCGACGCGGCCGCGTGGCCGATGCCGCCGGAGGACGGGCGATTCAATCCCGCGACCCCGCGCCTTGACGCAGCCGCGGGCGGGTGACGAGAATGAAAATTCCGACGCAATTCCACGAGAACGCCGCCGTCATCGCCTGGTGGCGCGCACGATTCGGTACGGCTCTGCGCTGGCAGGTGCCGGAGCGGCGCCGCGCGATCCTCGCCATCGGGGCCTGCGTCGCCGGGGTGGTGATCCCGGTCAGCATCCTGACCGAAACCCGAGCGCTCGCGTGGCGCTCCGAGGCGCCGGCCGTCGTTGCCGTCATCGCCATCCTGTTCGTCTTCCTCTGGCTCGCCTAGCGTGCGGCGGCGCAATTTGCCCGGTTGCCGGCACCGGTTCGACGCCACCCGCAACTCGCGCTGCACCTTCTCTACTGGGCAACGCTGATCGCCCTCTGGAACACCGCCGCGGCGGCGGGGCCGTGGCGCGCCGTGCTGCTCGGCGTGGCGGTCGTCTTTCCGTTTCTGCTCTGGCGCTGCGGCTACCTGCTGCTCGCCGGCCAGCACGGTCGCGTGGCCGGCACGCCGTTTCGCGAGCACCTGATCTACCTGTGGCCCGCCTACGGCGGCAACAACACGCCCTACGGCAAGGGGCTCGACTACCTGTCCCGGTGCGAAGCGAAGACCGAAGAGGATCTGGCGCGATCGCAACTCGCGGGCATCCGCCTGCTGCTGCTCGCGGTCCTGTGGGGCGCGACGCTCTTCGTGTTCGAAGGGGTCGTCTACGGCGACGGCAACGGATTCACGAGGCTCGTCGGCGGACACACGATCGGCATCCCCGCGCTCGGTGAGCTGGTCAAGGAGGGCGGCGCGGCGCCGCGTGGCGCCGCGTGGGCGAGCATCTACTGCGAACTGATGAAGCAGGTCCTGCGGCACGCGGCGGGCAGCCACGGGATCATCGCGATCCTGCGCCTGTTCGGCTTCAACGTCTTCCGCAGCACCTACAAGCCGCTGCTGGCGGAGTCGGTGGTCGAGTTCTGGAACCGGTTCTACTACTACTTCAAGGAATTGATGATGACCTTCTTCTTCCTGCCGACCTTCGCCGGTCCGGGCAGGAAGTTGCGCCGGTGGCCGAACCTGCGCCTGTTCGTCGCGGTGTTCGCGGCGGCGTGCGTCGGCAACATGTACTACCACCTGATCCGCCTGGCGGCGCCGCTCGCGCAGGGCGACCTGCTCGCCACGCTCCTGTCGCTGCGCTCCAGGCTGTTCTATTGCGTGCTGCTCGCCATCGGCATCTTCGTGTCGATGCTGCGCGAGCAGCGGCGGCGCGGGCTGCCCGTCGCGCCGGGCCGGGCGCGCCGGCTCCTGCGAATCTTCGGCGTGTGGACGTTCTTCGCCACGATCTGGATCTGGGGCGTGCGCGGGGGCGCGCCCTTCGTCGCCCGCACCGAATTCTTCCTCGGCCTGCTGGGCCTGGCCTGAGTCGGACGTGACGGCTGCGGCCGGCTTGGCCGGCTCCCGCGGCGGTCGGGGTTTGCCGCAGGCTCCGCCCGAGCAGCGACGGCGCGACGCGCGAACGCCTATTGGCTCATG
Source organism: uncultured beta proteobacterium (assembly GCA_963700415.1). GTDB lineage: Bacteria > Pseudomonadota > Gammaproteobacteria > Burkholderiales > Casimicrobiaceae > CAIWHR01. Next base: position 38,995 of record CAVOXS010000022.1, on the reverse strand, counting down.
AGCGGGCTTCCGCGATCAGATCGAGAATGCTCGCCATCGTACGCGAGCCGGTCCGGGTCGAAACCGCGCTCGCCGAAGTCGATGCCGTAGCTGTCCTCGAGATAGACCACGATCTGCACGAGCGCCAGCGAATCGATCAGGCCCGACGCGACCAGGCTCTCGTCGTCGCCGAGCCGCTCGACCGACTTGCCCGGCTTCTGCAGCGTGCGCAGGAACTGCTGCAGGTGCTCGCGCCGTTGCTGCCGCTCGTCGCTCATCGCGTCATTCCCGCTCCAGAATTCGATTGAGGTCGAGGGGCGCGCGGCCCGAGCAGGCCGCGCGCACCGATTCGCGGTTGATCTTGCCGCGCGACGTCCTCGGGATCTCGTCGAGCAGCCACCAGCGCGCCGGCATCTTCGGCTCGGCGAGCCGGTCCTTCATCCACGGTACAGCGCGCGCAGCGTGGCGTCGTCCTGCCGGTCCAGGACGACCGCCATCGCGACCGCCTGGCCGTACATCGCGTCGTCGACCGCGAACGTGCACACGTCGCGGGCATGCTCGAAGCCCTCCACCACGGCGTCCACATCGGCCGGGTAGATCTTCATGCCGCCCTTGTTGATCTCGTCGCGCTCGCGGCCGCGCAGCACCAGCCGGCCCCGCTCGTCGAGCAGGCCGACGTCGCCGGTCGCGAACCAGCCGTCGATCACCGCGGCTGCGGTGAGATCGTCGCGCCCGAAATAGCCCTTCATCAGCGCCGGCGTGTTGAGCCACACGTAACCGGACTCGCCCGGCGCGCACTCGTCGTCGGCGTCGGGGCACCGGGACGTGTCGCGCGTGTGCAGCACCTTGATCGACCGCACCCCAGCCTTCGCCGATCAGGCCGTCCTCGGCCGGGCAATCCGCGTCGCGGAGCCCGGCGACCCAGCTTCCGGTCTCGGTGATGCCATAGGCATTGCACACCTGGCGCACGCCCGCCCATCGGCGGATGTCCTCCCAGGTGCCCGCCGACAGCGGCGCCGAGCCGCAATGCACGCGCTGCAGGCTGCCGGCAGCGCGGCGGCCGCGACAGCTTCAGCGCGAGCTTCCACACCGCGGGAACGGAGGACAGGAAGGTGATCCGGTGCTCGTCCACGATCGCGCCCAGCCGCGCGATGACGTCGGGGCGGAACGGCGGCGCTCAGGATCAGGTCCTGACCCGACAGCCAGGGGAACAGGCAGTTGCAGATCAGGCCGTGGCCGAAATGCGTCGGCAGCAGGCACAGCGTGCGGGCGAACGCGGCGGTGCCGAGCGCGTCGCGCAGCGAAATCCAGCGCGCGCGCAGCGAGCGATGCGTGTGCAGCACGCCCTTGGGCTCGCCGGTGGACCCCGAGGTGAACAGGATCAGCGCGTCGTCGTCCAGCCGGCTCGCCGCTGCCGTGGCCTCCATGGTGCCGGTCTCGGTCGTGCCGACCACGCCGACGCCGGCATCGATCAGCGCCTGCGCCACGCGGCCGTCGGTCGCATCGTCCACGACGGCCAGGCGCGGCGTCGCCGCGGCCACGAGCGTGCGCACCTCGAACGCAGTGAGGCGCGCATCGACCGGCACCGCACACGCACCGAGGCGCCAGAGCGCGAGCAGTTCCGCGAAGAATTCGAGCCGGTTGCCGAAATGCAGGAAGACCCGGTCGCCGCGGCCGACGCCGCGCGCCTGGAAGCGCGCGACGCGCGTCGCCACCTCGCGCCCGATCTGCCGGCGATCCCAGCGCCGGCCGCCCACCGCCTCGACGAGATTACCGACGCTCAGATCGATGGACATGCTTCACCGGCGGGGAGGTTCGCGGGGTTCGAGGATGCGGACAGCGTCAGCGGCAGGGCGTGACCCGGACCGGCTGCCGCGAATGACGACCGATGCATGGATGCTCCATGGCTCACCAGTCGAATCATACCGTCGCCGACGCAGCCCCGCCGACGGAGCCGTCATCCCATGGCAGACGGGCGATACGGCTGGCCCTGCAGTTCAGACCGTCAGACGACAGGCTCCCTTGACGGTCGGGACCTGGCGGCGTCCTGCTTCGACTCCGGCGGCGGGCGGCGCAGGTCGCAGTCCGCGTGTGCAGGCGGGCCATCGCCGGCTTGATCGACTCACGCCGCAAATAATCGTCATCAAACGCGCGTATAGATGTGAATCCTTTCGGAATCCTGACGGAGCCAGCAATGACGACACGGCTGATGATTGCAGCGCGGTTCGCGCTGATCTCGGGCATCGCGATGATGGGACAGGCCGGCGCGCAGCAGGTCACCGGCACGCTGGGCTCGCCCAGCGCCACCACGACCGTCAGCCCGAAGCAGCTGCCGCCGCCCGACCCGAAGTTCGGCGGCGTGATCAAGAACGACGCGCTGCAGTCGAAGCCCTGGTGGGCGCCGCGCGTCGTGCCGCCGAAGGGCGCGCCGAACGTGCTGCTGATCATCACCGACGACGCCGGCTTCGGCGTGCCCAGCACCTTCGGCGGCGTGATCCCGACGCCGACGATGGACCGCATCGCGAAGGAAGGCCTGCGCTACAACCGCGTGTTCTCCACCGCGCTGTGCTCGCCGACGCGCGCCGCGCTGATCACCGGGCGCAACCACCACTCGGCCGGCTTCGGCGTGATCTCCGAGCAGTCGACCGGCTTTCCCGGCTACAACAGCATCATCGGCAAGGACAAGGCGACGATCGGGCGCATCCTGCTCGACAACGGCTACGCCACGTCGTGGTTCGGCAAGAACCACAACACGCCGGCCTTCGCCGCCAGCCAGGTCGGGCCGTTCGACCAGTGGCCGACCGGCATGGGCTTCGAGTACTTCTACGGCTTCGTCGGCGGCGACGCCAACCAGTGGCAGCCGAACCTGTTCCGCAACACGACGCAGATCTATCCGTTCGAGGGCAAGCCGGGCTGGAACCTCGTCACCGGCATGGCCGACGACGCGATCGACTACATGACGCGGATCCACCAGACCGACCCGTCCAAGCCGATCTTCATCAAGTACGCGCCGGGCGCCACGCACGCGCCGCACCACCCGACCAAGGAGTGGGTGGACAAGATCAGCGCGATGCACCTGTTCGACGACGGCTACGAGAAGCTGCGCGAGCGCATCTTCGAGAACCAGAAGCGGCTCGGCGTGATCCCGAAGGACGCGAAGCTGACGCCCTGGCCCAAGGAAGTCCTGAAGCCGTGGGACCAGCTCGGCGCGGAGGAGAAGAAGCTCTTCATCCGCCAGGTCGAGGTCTTCGCCGCCTACGCGGCCTACAGCGACCACGAGATCGGCCGCGTGATCCAGGCCTTCGAGGACCTGGGCAAGCTCGACAACACGCTCGTCATCTACATCAACGGCGACAACGGCACCAGCGCCGAGGGCGGGCCGCTGGGCACGCCCAACGAGGTCGCGTTCTTCAACGGCCTCAACGAGCTGCCGGTCGACGTGCAGATGAAGTTCTACGACGTCTGGGGCACCGAGCAGACCTACAACCACATGTCGGCCGGCTGGTCGTGGGCCTTCGACACGCCGTTCGACTGGTTCAAGCAGAACGCGTCCCGGCTCGGCGGCATCAACCAGAACATGGTCGTGTCGTGGCCGGCGCGCATCAAGGACAAGGGCGGCCTGCGCGAGCAGTTCGTCCACGTGATCGACGTCGTGCCGACGATCCTCGAGGCGGCCGGCATCAAGGCGCCGGAGATGGTGGACGGCATCAAGCAGGCGCCGATCGAGGGCACGAGCTTCGCCTACACCTTCGACGCGAAGAACGCCAAGGCGCCGTCGCGGCACAAGACCCAGTACTTCGAGATGATGGGCCAGTGGGCGCTGTACGACGACGGCTGGCTGCTGAGCACCAAGGTCAATCGCGCGCCCTGGGAGGCCTTCGGCGCCGGCCAACCCCGATCCGCTGAACAACCAGGTGTTCCAGCTCTACGACCTGACCAAGGACTTCAGCCAGACCGAGGACATCGCCGCGCAAGCATCCGCAGAAGGTCAAGGAGATGCGCGAGAAGTTCGTCGCCGAAGCGAAGAAGTACCAGGTCTTCCCGCTGGACGCTTCGGTGGGGGCGCGCATCGTCGCGCCGCGGCCGAACATCACCGCCGGGCGCACCGAGTTCGTCTACACGCGGCCGATGGTCGGCCTGCCGCAGGGCGACTCGCCGTTCCTGCTGAACACCTCCTACACGATCACCGCCGACATCGAGGTGCCGCAGGGCGGCGCCGAGGGCATGATCCTGACCTCGGGCGGGCGCTTCGCGCGGCTACGGCTTCTACCTGCTCAAGGGCAAGCCGGTGTTCCTGTGGAACATGGTCGATCTGGAGCGCCTGAAGTGGGAAGGCCCCGACGCGCTCGCGCCCGGCAGGCACACGGTCGAGTTCGACTTCAAGTACGAGGGCATCGGCGCCGGCACGCTCGCGTTCAACAACTTCAGCGGCCTCGGCCGGCCCGGCACCGGCACGCTCAAGGTCGACGGCAAGGTGGTCGCGACCAAGAAGATGGAGAAGACGCTGCCGATGATCCTGCAGTGGGACGAGAGCTTCGACATCGGCTCGGACACGCTCACCGGCGTGAACGACGCCGACTACAAGCCGCCGTTCGCGCTGACCGCCAAGCTCAACAAGCTGACGATCAAGATCGACCGGCCGCAGCTGTCGCCCGCGGACATCAAGAAGCTCCAGGCGGCGATGCAGGAGAAGGCGAAGCACGACTAGTGCTCGGCCGGCAGCGATCGATCCCGCAGCCTCCCGGCCAAACGGTCGTCGCAGCGCGGCCTGTTCGCGGCGGGGCCGGAGCCGTAGTCGTGCTGCACGCGTGCCGGACGCAAACCGAGGCCGCGCGACGCTGTGCAATCACTCAGCCGCGCATATCAGGCCGGCTCCGCTGATCGCTGCCCATCTTGCCAACGATTCGGGTTCGGGAAGGCCAGCCCGGTCGAGCCGGACCGAGGCACCCCGCGCGCTACTTCAGCATGCCGGGAATCCACAGCGACAACGCCGGGATGTAGGTGACCAGCGCCAGCGCGCAGAGCATGGCCAGGTAGAACGGCCATAGCTCCTTCACCACGGCTTCCATCGATACCTTGCCTATGGCGCAGCCGACGAACAGCGTCGCCCCCACCGGCGGCGTGATCAGGCCGATGCCCAGGTTCAGGATCATGATCATGCCGAAGTGCACCGGGTCGATGCCGAACTTGGCAATCACCGGCAGGAAGATCGGCGTGCAGATCAGCAGCAGCGGCGCCAGATCCATGAAGGTGCCGAGGATCAGCAGCAGGATGTTGACCATGAACAGGAACACGTACTTGTTGTCGGAAACGGTCAGGAACAGCGCCGTCACCTTGGCCGGCACCTGCAGCAACGCCATCATGTAACCGAAGGCCACCGAGAAGCCGATCAGCATCATCACCATGGTGACGGTCTTCACCACCCGGTGCACCAGCTTCGGCAATTCGCGCGGCTTGTAGTCGCGGTAGATGAAGAACGTGACCAGGAAGGCGTAGACGCAGGCGACGGCCGCCGATTCGGTCGGCGTGAACACGCCCGACAGGATGCCGCCCATGATGATGAAGATGGTGCCCAGGCCCCAGACCGCGTCGATTACGATCCGGGGGATTTCGCGCAGCTTGACCGCCTCGCCCTTGGGGTAGCCGCGCCGGTGCGAGATCAGCAGCACCAGCCCGATCAGGCACCCGCCGAAGATCAGCCCCGGGATGATGCCGGCGAGGAACAGGCTGGTGATCGAGATGGTGCCCCCTGCCGCCAGCGAGTAGATCACCGCGTTGTGCGATCGGGGGGATCAGCAGCGCCTGCACCGAGCCGCAGATGGTGACGTTGGTCGCGAAAACCCGCGGGAACCCGACCCTGACCATCTGCGGGATCATCACCGACCCGATCGACGCCGTGTCGGCGACCGAGGATCCGGAAATGGCCCCGAACATCGTGCTGGCCAGCACGTTGACGAGCGCAAGTCCGCCGCGGATGAAGCCGACGAACACGCCGCGCCAGATTGACCAGGCGCAACGCCATCCCGCCTTCGGCCATGATGCCGCCAGCCAGCACGAAGAAGGGAATCGCGAGCAGCGCGAAGTCGTCGGTGCCGTCCGACATCTTGAGCATGATGGCTTCGAGCGGGATATCCGTCCACACCGCGGCGACGATCGCCGCCAGCCCGAGCGAATAGGCGATGGGCACCGACAGCGCGCACAGCGTGAGGAAGGTGCCGAGCAGGATCCAGGCTTCCATGGCTAGATGACCTCCCCCGCTTGGTCGGAGAACATGATCGAGGTCTTCGGCGGCTCGCCGATCCAGAATCGCTCGATCAGGAAAAGCAGCGTGAACACTCCGGCGACCGGAATCGGCGTATAGACGACTGCCTGCGACAGGTCGGGAAACTCGGCCACCGTCGAGTACTGCGTGACGATGCAAAGCTGGATGCCGTAATAGATCATGAACAGCGCCGCCGCCGTCACGCAGACGTAGACCGCCATGTTCATCTTCTGCTTGAGCTTCGGCCCGACCGCGTTCTTGAGCGCCATGACCGCCACGTGGACGTTGGCGCGGAACGCCGCGGCGCCGCCGATGAACGTGAACATAACCATCAGCACCACCGAAGCGGGCTCAGGCCACGACAGCGGATCGTTCATCACGTAGCGCATGAACACGCCGGTCGGAATCATCACCGTAATCGCGACCAGCGCGGTACCGGACACGCCGATGCAGGCGATGTACAGCCAATCCATCGCCTGCGCGTAACGCTGCTTGGCAGTCATGGCGGGACCCCCGCAAGAAGAGGCAACAAAAAGGCACGCGGCACCTTCGGTGCCGCGTGCCTCCCTCACAGCGAACTACTTGGTGTCCTGGATTTCCTTCAGGATCTTCGCGTACTTGGCACCGTACTTGTCACGCACCGGCTGCGTCGCCTTGTAGAACGCCGCCTTGTCCGCGGGAATGAACTGCACGCCGGCGTCCTTGAGCTTCTTCTCGGCTTCCCCGACGTACGCGTCCCACAGCTTTCGCTGCTCGAGCTGCGCTTCGCGCGACACCTTCTTCAGCAGCGCCTGATCCTCCTTCGACAGCGCTTCCCAGTTCTTCTTCGAGAAGACGAAGATTTCCGGAATGATAAGGTGGCCCGTCAGGCTGTACATCTTTGCCAGCTTGTAGTGGTTCTGCGCGTACAGCGTCGGCGGGTTGTTCTCCGCGCCGTCGACCACGCCGGTCTGCATGGCGGTATAGAGCTCATTGAAGCCCATGGCCACGCCGCTGCCGCCCATGGCGTTCATGGTCTCGACGAACAACGGGTTGCCCATCATGCGGATCTTCTGGCCTTTCAGGTCCTCGGGCTTGGTGACTGGCTTGCTCGAATAGACGTTGCGGGTGCCCGCATCCATCCAGCCCAGCACGATGAGGCGCGACTTCGGATCGTTGTTGATCTTGTCGAGGATCTCGGCGCCGATCGGGCCGTCGATCACCTTGCGCATGTGGGCTTCGTCGCGGAAGACGAAGGGCATATTGAAGACGTTGACGTCGTCGTTCACCGGGCCCATCGCGCCGACCGAGATCCGGGCGATCTGCAGCGCCCCGACCTGCGCCTGCTCGATCATCTCCTTCTCGCCGCCGAGCTGCATCGACGGATACATCTGGATCTTGATGCGCCCGTTGGTCGCCTTGTCGAGCTTGTCGCCCATGCGGACGATCGCCTCCACCGTCGGATAGCCGAGCGGATGGACGTCGGAGGCCTTCCAGACCTGATTCTGGGCCGTGGCAACCACGGCGGTAAACGTCGCGGCGAGCGCCGCGGACATCGCGCACAGTTTGGCGAAATTGCGTCGTTTCATCGATTTCTCTCCTTTGCGGTTGGTGCTGCTTGCGCCGGCTACACCGGATTCGGCGTGCCAATCTTGTGCATCGTGTCTCTTGCCTGCTGCCGACGTGCCGGCGTCGCAACCGACCGGCTGCGGGTCCGGTTCCCGATGATCGTCGGCTGCGGGGTGTTGCAACGGTGCCCGGTCCGCGAATGCGTGGCGACTGGCCGCTCACCTGTCCGGGACCTCCGGGAAGGAGCGGACAGCCGGTCCAGCGCCGAAGCCCCGGCGCAGCGTAGCACAGCATGCCGCGATCGGTTCACGAAACGGAACCCCCATCCCAGCGAAGTGGGGATGAAAAACTATAGCACAGGCGCGTTCATGCAGGAGTGGGTGCCACGGCCGAAATCGGGCGCGCCCGGAACAGAACCGGGTCTGCCCGGCCAAATCAGCCGGCCGGCATGGTCGCAGCGATCAGCCAGTCGACCACTGACCCGATTGCCTTGGCCGGGGTGTCGCCGCGCGCGCGACACGCCTGGTAGAGCTTGACCTGAAAATGCGCGCTCGTCCCCTTTTCGAGCAAGACACGGATCCGCGCGAGCTCGGCTTCACAGCCAAAGACACGGGCATCCTCGGCCACCTGTCCGATCAGTGTCTCGGTGACGGCCCGCAGCGGGCGCGGCGGGCTGCCGTCCTCGCTCAACATTTCGGCGTCGATGCCGAAACGCTTCGCCCGCCAGCGATTCTCATCGATGATGCGCCGCGTGTAGGGCGTCCAGTCCGGCGCCAGCTCCGGACGCCGGATCAGCAGCCGGACCAGGCATCGGTACAGCGCCGCGATGGCGAGCGTGTCTTCGACGCGGGTGCACGCGTCGCAAATGCGCAATTCCAGCGTGGGATGCTGCAGTGCCGGTCGAATCGCCCACCAGAGGAAGCTGGCGTCCTTCACCGCGCCGCCGGCGGCGAGCAGTTCCACCAGGCGCGCGTACTCCGCTTCGTCGCGAAAGTGGTCAGGCACGCCCGTGCGCGGCCACTCGTCGTAGGCGGCCTGGCGATAGCTCAGCAGGCCGGTGTTGCTGTTGTTCCAGAACGGCGAAGACGTGCTCAGCGCGAGGAAGATCGGCAGCCAGTGCATGACACGGTTCATGAGCACCACGCGATCGATGCCCGGAGGCACGGCAACGTGGACATGAAGACCACACAACACGTTGCGGCGCGCGACGATCTGGAAGTCGACCATGAGCTCGCGGTAACGCCGCTTCGGCGTCTCGATTTGCTCGCCCCATGCGCAAATCGGGTGTGTTCCCGCCGCGACAAGGCGAAAGCCCTTTTCGATCGCGATCTCGGCCACGCCCCGCCGCAGCCGCACAAGTTCCTCCCGCGCCTGGTCGTGCCGCGCAGAATACCGGCGACACCACCTCGATCTGCGACCAGAGCAATTCCGGCGCAATGGCGTCGCCGAAACGCCGCTGACACGCCCTTAGAAACGACCGCGGCACCTCGACGGCGAGCGAGCGCGATTTCGGGTGGGCGAGAAAGAACTCCTCTTCGACGCCGAAAGTGAACGGAAACCCGTCGTGTGCCGCCATGGTCCTCCTTCCGCCGCCCAACGCTCGGCGGCTCACTCGGTCAGGCGAAAAGCCGCCAGGTACAGCTGCCGGTACGCCTCGAAGGGCAGCGTGTCGGCGGCTTCGATCCGTCGCTGTTCCGTCACCGACTCGTCGGCCAGGCGCGCAAAGCGCTCGGCGCTTTCGGCGGGAAACGGCAATTCGACGATGGCGCGCCGGTGCGCGAACGCCTGCGCGAGGACGAACCGGACGTGGGAGTTGCCGTGGTCGCGCGACATCGCCTCGAGGACGCGGGCCGACGGCGTTGCGGCGGGATCGCCCAGCGCCGCGACGGCACGCGGCGAGCGCTTCGCGATTCGCGTTGCCGCCGTTTGCGGCGTCGAGCGCCACGGCGATCGGCGCGCACTCGGCGAGGATTTCGCCGCTCCACTGCGCCAGCGTCACCTCCTCCGATCCGCGCACAAGACGCAATCCCGGCTCGCGCCCGCGCGCGGCGACGCGCCGCGTGTTGCCGGCGATGGCCGTGAGTTCCTGCGGCGTGTCGGGCGGGCTCTCGCGCAACAGGCAGTGCAGCAGGAAGATGTCGAGGAACCGCATCGTGCCCGCGGTGATGCCGACGGCGCAAAAGGGATCGAGATCCAGCAGGCGCACCTCGACGTACTCGACACCGCGGTCGCGCAAGGCGTGCAACGGCCGTTCCCCGGGCCGGATCACGCGCTTGGGCCGGATGGTCCCGTAGAACTCGTTCTCGATCTGCAGCAGGCTGGTGGCGAGCTGGCGGTAGTCGTCGCCGTCGCGAATGCCGATCGCCTCGTACGCCGGATAGGGCCTGGTGAGCGCCTCCTGGAGCGATGCCGCGTAGCTCTCGAGGCTGTTGTAGCTCACCGCGAGCGACGCCTGCGCGTCGCTCTGGTAGCCCAGCGGGCCCATGCGCAGGGAGGTCGCGTAGGGCAGGTAGAGCGTGTCCTGGCTCAGCCGCTCGAGCTCGTGCGGGCGATCGGCGACGAAGCTCGCGCACACCGCGGGCGAGGCGCCGAAGAGGTAGAGGAGCAGCCAGGAATGGCGCCGGAAATTGCGGATCAGCCCGAAGTAGGCTTCATTGGACAGCGGCTCGGGCAGCGAGAAGTTGTAGTGGACGCCCGAGATCGTCTGCATGCGCCGGCCGTAGCGATGCGAAAGTCCCGTTCGGTAGACGCTCTTGGCGCGGCCGACGTTGGAGATGCCGTAGCGGCCGATCGGGATGGCGTCGTCCGCCGGAAGTCGGCAAGGCATGCTCGCGCACCAGAGCAGCTCGTCGCCGAGCGCGCGATAGACCGCCTGGTGAATTTCGGTGAGGTCCTCGAGGCAAGCGTCCGCGCTGCCGTGCACGCCGGTAATGAGCTCAAGCTGCGACTCGCTGAAATCGGTGGTGACGCTCGGGTGGGTGAGCGCCGAGCCGAGCCGCGTTGGGTGGGGCGTGGTGGCCAGCGTGCCATCGGGCCGCACGCGCAGGCCCTCTTTTTCGATCCCGCGCCGAAGGCCCGTCAATACCGACGGTGCGAGCGAGTGAAGGCGCATCAGGCCGCTTGCGGAGGTGGAGGTGGACATCGGATTCCCGGCGAAATGCGTGTCGCGCATTCTATAACGCTGAATGGGGACCGGCAGATCCATCGAACGACGGTTGCGCGCAGACGACGCATCGTGCGTCGTGTCCGTGCCGGAGGAGGACACACGAGCAGGTTTCCTGCGCTCGCAGCGGCACTGGTTGCGTCCGGCGTGCTGCATGCTGCCGAGTCGGAGCGCTTCGTCACGAAGGTCGCGCTCCCATCGAGACAGACGGCGGTGGTCGCAGAAGGAGATTGCGCGAAAGCAGACATGATCCGTTGTCTGCTTCGTCCGGGGCTTCGTCGGTCACGTCACGCCGATCCGTTCGCCTCGCTCTCGTATGTACGGTCGACGCCCCCGGTGGCGAGGGGGATCCGACCCGCGCGACTTACATCCGTGGCTCCCCGTTTCGATTGACCCAGATCGTCGACGGCGGCGGACTGTTGAGCTGCATGTGGTGCTCGAGGCCGTCGAAGTAGTACATCACGTCCCAGAAGTGCGGACGCGCCGAGCCTGGAACCGTGGCGCAACGCTGGACATCCTGGCTGTACACGCCTCCCGGACCCCTTCCCACGTTGGCGCCAATGGCGGCTCCCGCCACCGCACCGCCCGCCGTGGCGACGTCCTGCCCGCGACCGCCGCCGACCTGGTGCCCGAGCACGCCGCCGATGATCGCGCCAATGAGCGCACCTGGCACGTTGGGCGCAGACTGCGCGGATTCGACGACCTGCTGGCGCTCGACCCAGCACCGCTGCTCCGGCGGCCCAACCACCGCGCGAACGGAATGCACCGGAACCTCGAACAGATGCTCGTTCGGTTGCCTGCGGTAATCGTACGCGGGCGCGGGCGTCGCCGCGACCGGGTATTGCTCCTGAAACCGGACGGGGCGCGCCGATGAGATGCGGTTGTTCAAGCCCAGTGGGGCCAGCGAAGGATATCGGCCCGGACTCAGCGTGGTGCAGCGGCCGCGGAATCCGGCGTCCTCGCAAACTTCCCAGCGGCCTTGCTCGACGACCACCGACGACGCCCGGTCGTTGAATCCCAGCGGCGCGAAGTCCGGGACGGTCGAATCGACTCTGACGATGCTGCCCCCGAACTCCTGGTGCTGGTAAAGGACGACTTGCGCGGCCGGCTGTGTCGCCAGCGTCAATCCGGCGCAAATCAGCGCCATCTTCAGTCTCGATCGCATAGGTCTTCTCCTGATTGTTTCCGCTTGCGACGCAGGAACGGACGTCATGGATGCAGACTATAACGCGCGCCACCGCCGGGGCGGCAGCGCGCGCGTGTGCGGGCGGCGATCGGCCCGCGGAACACTCTGTCCCCGCCAGAGCTCTTCTATTGACCCGCGCCAGCGGCCGCACGACAATCGCCCGTGGACTCTACGAACGTCAGCGCTGTCGATGGCTTCGAGTCCGTGGTCGCGACGGTCGCGTTCGTCGATCTGGCGGGCTTCAGCGCGATCACGGATGTATTCGGAGATGCATCCGCGATAGCGGTGCTTCAGCGCTTCGAGGCGTTGGTGCGCCAGGCGCTCGGAGAGCTTGGACCGCCGATCAAGTGGATCGGCGACGAAGCGATGTTCGGATTTGCCGACCCGGCAACCGCCCTTCAGGTGCTCGGACGTCTGCTTCCGGCCTGCCGAGCCGAACCGCGGATTCCGCTGACGAGGACCGGCCTTCACCACGGCCCCGTCCTCCGCAGAGCGAACGACCTCTTCGGCTCGACGGTCAACATTGCAGCGCGCATCGCCGCGTTCGCGTCTCCCGGGCAGATGTTGGCCACCCAGCCAATTGCCGACACTGCCGCTGCATCCGGAATTGTTGCGAGGGACATGGGGAAGGTGGCGCTACGATCGATTGCGGACCCCGTGCCGCTTCATTCGATCGAGTTTGCGCCGACCTTCGATCCCGCCTGGATCGATCCTGTGTGCAAGATGCTCGCGCCTCTGGCGGCATACCGCAGAACCGTGCCGACGGACCGATGGTTCTGTTCCGAGCGTTGCGCCGAAGCATACCGACGTTCACCGGCGATCTACGATAGCGGACCGAAGGCATCGGACCCTGGACAGGTTCGCTGAAGACCCCCGAGCGGAGAATCCGCCGCGCGGCGCCAATGCGCGGCGGCACGTCTCAGGAAGCCGTCGCATTGGGTGATTGCCCGCGGCCGAGCACCAGGCAGGTCGCCGCGAACATGGCGTAACCCAGCGCAATCGCCGGCGACATTCCCCAGCCGAGCTGCGCGCCGTGGATCAGGCCGACGTACGACAGGATCGCTCCCGCGAAGGCCCACGCCGCGGCGTGGCGCATCTTGTTGTCGATGATGTAGACCGCCATCGCGCCGAGCACCATGCCGGCCAGCACCGATCCGCCGCCCACCGCTTCCAGTCCGTGGTAGAGCACGCCCGTGCCGGCCAGCTTGGCGGCCCCGACCTGCGCCGCCGAAGTGCCGGCGGCGCCGAGCGCGCCGTCGATCTGCGTCTTGGCCCATTCGGCGATGTTGGGGATCAGCGCCAGCACAACGGCCGGCGCGTGCTTGGCCGGCGAGGCCTGGAAAGCCTGCGCGCCGATGACCAGCCCGATGTAGAGCAGGATCGGCAGGATGGCGACGAGCGGGATCAGCGCCAGCAGCAATGCGGTGAGTCCCAGGAAGCAGACCAGCGCGATGGCCACGCCGGTGGCGAGTGAATAGCCGATGCGTCCGCCGACCGCCTTCCATCCCGGGTGACCGATATAGACCGCCGGCGGGAAGGGGCTACCGAGCATCGAGCCGACGACCGCACCGAGCCCGTCGGCAAGCAGAATCTTGCGCAGGTTGTAGTTGTCGCCCGCGGCCGAGGCGCTCTCGACGTTGTTCATCGCCTCGGTGAAATTGTAGATGCCCAGCGGAATCGCGGTCGCGAGCAGCGGCGCCACCTGCCCGAGTCCGGTGAACACATCGGTCGACAACAGCGGCAGGTGCAGGCCGAAGAGCGAAAGCGACTCGCTGACCGCGGCTGGCTTCATGTAGTCGCTCCAGCCGAGCAGCGAGGCGGCCCAGCCGATCGCCGAGCCGATGATCACCGCGACCAGTCCGCCGGGCAGGCCGCCGGGCATGCGCACGTTGGCCGTCCAGGCGACGAGCACGATGGCGAAGCAGACCAGCCCGATCCACGGTGTTTCCCACATCTGGAACGCCGGGCGCATCGAGATGAAAGCGATCGAGATGCCGGCCAGCGTGCCCAGCATCGCAGCGCGCGGCGTCACGGCCCGGATGGCCGGTCCGACGAACGCGCCGAGCAGCACGATGACGCCGATGATGAAGCACCACGCGAGCCCCGCCTTCCACGCGAGCATCGGGTCCTTGGTCGCGAGGTAGGTGGGCAACATGACCAGGAAGACGACGATGAACATATGCGGCACGCTGGGGCCGTAAGGCATCGCGGTGACATCGCTGCGGCCCTCGACCTTGCCCAGCTGCCAGGCCAGATAGGCGTAGAACAGGTTGCCCAGCGGCAGCGCGATGCCCAGCGCCGGCAGGATGCGGCCGAACACCGTGTCCGCCGGAATCTGCACGACCCCCAGGCACAGCCCGGTGAGCACGATCACGTTGAGCAGCACGTTGGTGAACAGGCCGAAGAAGCCGTTCCAGTCACCCGGGACCCAGAGCCGCGGTGCAGCCGCGTCGGTCGCGCCATTCATGTCAATCTCCTCGCTGGTTGAGTTGAGAATCCGGGTTTCATTGCGCCGCTGAACACTCCGACCCAACCGGCGCTGCCGCGGCCAGCGCGCAACCGGTCTTCTCGTCGCGTCGCCGGCCGCGCATCATGCGCCGGCCGTCGACGACTTCGTTGCGATGTAGGCGCGCCAGCCGCCGAATGCGGTGATCTCGCGCTCCCCCTGGCACAGGAAGGGCTCGCCCAGCACGCCGAGGACGATCGAACCGTCGGCGAGCACGACCTTGCCGATCGACAGTCCCGGCGGTTCGTTCTGCAGGATGGTCGCCAGTCCCGCCGAGGGGACCGACCACAGTTCCAGCGCCACCTGCCTGCCTTCGCCCGGCGTGCGCAGCATGGCCGGGTGGCGATCGCCGATGGTCCAGATCCGGTAGCAGGCGTCCGTCCGATCCTCGCGCACGAACTCGGCGCCGACCGCGAGCATGTTGGGATTGAGCTCCAGGCCGCGCATCAGCGTGCCGTTGACCGCGAGCAGGGTCTTGTCCATGTCTTCTTTCGCCGCAGAAAAATTCAGCCTTCGATCCAGGTGCCGGTTTGCCGCCGCAGCGCATCGCGCAGTTTTTCGGGCGAGGTGATGACTCCGGCGCCGCCGGGTCGATGCGCGACGAAGCCTGCCACCGCCTCGACCTTCGGGCGCATGCTGCCTTCGCCGAATTCGCCCGCCTCGGCCATGGCCCGGGCTTGCGCGACCGTGAGCGAGTCGAGCCAGCGTTCGCCGGGTTGGCCGAAGTTCACCGCCACCTTCTCCACGCCGGTCGGAATGACCAGCAGGTCGGCATCCAGCCGTTCGGCCAGCAGCGCCGATGCGCGGTCCTTGTCGACCACCGCCTCGACGCCGACCAGGCTGCCGTCGGCCGCGCGCACCACCGGCACGCCACCGCCGCCGACCGCGACGACGATCACGCCCTGGCGGCACAGCGCGGCAATGGTCGGCAGCTCGACGATCTCCCGGGGCAGCGGTGAGGCCACCGTGCGCCGCCAGCCCCGTCCGGCATCCTCGGCGATGGTCCAGCCGTACTCGGCCTCGAAGCGACGGGCGATGGCTTCCTCCATGAACGCACCTACCGGCTTTGCCGGACGCGCGAAGGCCGGATCGTCGGCAGCCACCACGGTCTGCGTCACGACCGCCACGACCGAGCGGTCGCGACCGCGCCGACGCAGCTCGTTGCCCAGCGCCTTGAGAAACATGTAGCCGATCGCGCCCTGCGTGTCGCCGACGACGTAGTCCAGCGGCACGGGGGCGACTTCGGCGATGGCCAGCTCCGAACGGCGCAGGATGAAGCCGACCTGCGGTCCGTTGCCGTGGGTGACGACGAGGTTCCACCCTTCGTCGACCAGGTCGACGAGATACGGCGCAACCGACTGCACGGTCGCGTACTGGTCGGCGATCGACTGGTGCTGCGCATCGCGCACCAGCGCGTTGCCGCCCAGCGCGACGACGGCGAGCCCGCTCACTGGTGTGCCTCCGCGGCAGGCAGGGTGGCGCCGAGCGCGTCGATGGCATCGATGAAGCAGTCCAGCGGCGCCGTCGTGACGCCCGCGCCGATCTGGCCGATGCCGGCCTCGCGATGCGCGATGCCGGTGTTGATGATCGGCAGCACGCCCGAGTCGAGCACCAGTCTGGCGTCGATGCCGGCCGCCGTCGGCCCGAAGTTCAGCGCGGGCAGCGTGAACGCCGGGTTGGTGCCGACAGTGATGGCGCGCATCCGGCGGCTGTTCTCGCGTGGCATCGGCCGGCGTGCCGCCGACGAACTGCACGATCGCGGGCGCCGCCGCCATCGCGAAGCCGCCGAGTCCCGCGGTCTCGGTGATCGCGCTGTCGCCCAGGTCGGCGGCGGCGTCCTTGATGCCGTAGCCGGGGAAGAACAGGCCGTCGACCGGATTGGCCGGCGCCTGGAACCACGCGCGGCCGGTGCCGCTCAGCTGGATGCCGAAGTTCACGCCATTGCGGGCCATCACGGTCACCATCGAGCTGCCGGGCACGCCGGCCGCGGCGTCGAGCATGGCCTTGCAGCTCGCCATCGACAGGTTGAGGAAGAAGTGATCGTTGCCGGCCACGAACTCGATCACCCGGCGCAGCCGGTCGTTCGCCGCGTCGGTGGCCAGCAGCGCCGGCAGCAGGCGCTTGAGCAGCAGCCCGGTGGCCGCGGCATTGCGGTTGTGCACCTCGTCGCCCATGTGCAGCGCCTGCGCCATCAGCGGCTTGAGTTCCAGGCGGCCGAGTTGCCGTACCGCGGCGCGCATCACCTCGTAGAGTTCGGTGCCCATCCACTGCAGGCGCTCGATCACCGCCGGGCCGTTGGCGCCGAAGCGCAGCACCTTGCCGAGCCCCTCGTTGAAGTTGCAGAACGCGCGGTTGCCGGCGGTGGCGTTCTCGACCACCCACAGCGGCATCGACGGGCTGATGATGCCGGCCATCGGTCCCACGGCGCCGTGATCGTGCGCCGGTCCCAGCGCGACCTCGCCGGCCGCGGCCAGCGCCATCGCCGCCTCGGGTGAGGCGGCCCAGCCCTCGTAGACGATGGCCCCGGCGATCGCGCCCCGGACCGGGCCGCACATGTCGGCCCAGGCGATCGGCGGGCCGGCGTGCAGGATCCGGCGCGCGCCATCGAGCGCGGGCACGGCTTCGCGCGCGAGCACGACATCGACGAGCACCGGCTGGGCGTCGAGGTAGCGCGCGAACGCGGTGCGATTGGCGTGCTCGACCCGCGGATCGTTGATCATCCGCGCCAGTGTCAGCCCGGTGTCGATGTCCCCGCCCGCGGGCGGGCGCCACGCCAGCTGGACCGCATGGCCACCGGCGCTGACGACGTTCTCGGCAAAGCCCGACAGGCCGACGTTGACGATACGCAGCTCCTCGGTGAACAGCTCGTGCATCGGGGCTCCCTCAGTGCGCCGCCAGCCGGGCGCCGAGGTAGGCGGCCCAGGCGGCGGCTTCGGCATTGCTGGAGGCTACCAGCGCACCGGCGCCCTGCAGCCTGGAGATGGTGTCCTTGCGGTTCTGCGGATCGGCGTCGGTGCCGCAGACATGGGCGATCACGGCGAGGTGGCGGCCCGCGTTCCTCGCCGAACTGCGGGCGTGGCCGAGCACCTCGGTCAGGCGCGAGGTCGGGTCAGCCGCCGCGCCGTAGCCGAGCACGACGTCGACGAGCAGCACCGCGGTCGCCGCGTCAGCCGCATCGCGTTCGATGCGCTCGTTGCGCAGCGACGGGTCGATCATCGGATGCGGTCGGCCCTGCGTGAAGGCGTCGTCGCCCATGTCGACCATGGTGTGCTCGCGGCTGACGCGGATGTCGTCCAGCACAGGGTTGCCCGCGACCGGCGTGTTCGACCAGATGCGGATGCCCGCCGCCTGGCCGATGAGCTGCGCCTCGTAGCAGAACGTGCCGCCGCAGAAAATGCCGCGAATGAAACGCTGGCCCGGCGCCATGCGCCGCGCCGCGTCATCGAGCTTGCCGCGGGCGACCGGGTCGAGGTCGGTTCTCTCCGTCTCGACGCGGCGGCCCGAGGCCAATGCCACCGCCATGTCGGCCGCGCCGGCCAGCGTGTTCGCGCCGCGGACGACGCCATCGCTGAACGACGCCGGATCGGCACCCAGGAAGATCACGACCACCGGTGTCGCCATCGCCCGGGCAGCGTCGAGCACACGCCGGGCCACGGCCGGCGCCGGCGGCTTGGAGACCAGGACGATGACCCTGGTGTCGGCGTCGCGTTCGAGCGCGCGCAGGCCCGCGAGCATCGAGATGCCGCCGATGGCTTCGCTCAGATCGTGACCCCCGGTGCCCAGTGCCTGAGAAATGCCCGACCCCAGGTTGTGGATCCGGCTGGTGACTTCCTGCAAGCCGGTTCCCGACGCGCCGACGACACCGATCGGTCCGCGTCGCACGACGTTGGCGAAGCCCAGCGGAAGTCCGTTCACGATCGCCGTGCCGCAGTCCGGGCCCATCACCATCAACCCGCGCTCCGCGGCAAACTGCTTGATGGCCAGCTCCTGGTCCTCGGGCACGTTGTCGCTGAACACCATCACGCTCATGCCCAGGCGCAGCGCCTTCAGGGCCTCGGCCGCGGCGTAGGCGCCGGGAACCGACACCAGCGCGAAATTCACCGCCGGATCCCGCGAGGCGGCCATCTGCAGGCTCGATGGCGGCTGTTCCGCCACGCTGCCGCCGTCGTCCGCAAGCTGCTCGGCGAGCAGTTCTTCGGAGAGCGCCAGCGCGGCGTCGCACGCGGCATCGGTGCCGGCGACCGCGACTACCAGGTCCGATGGCTTGGTCGCGGCGAGGTCGCCGCCGAGGCCGGCGCCCGCCAGGTTTTCCAGGTTGGTCGGCGTGGCCATCACGACCGACGCGCCCTCGAGGCCTTCCAGCGCGAGCAGCTTCGACGAGATCGCCATCAGCGCGACCGAATCCTTGTACAGGTTCGCGACGATGCGATGCCGGGTCGTCATGCCCTTGCCATGCGCTGACGGGCCGCCTTGCATTCGCGCAGCAGCTGCAGGCCTGCGACCACGCCGACCAGCGCGTCCGCGCCCGAGGTGGCGCCGGTGGCGCGCACGCGGGCCACCTGTCCGGTGCCGACGCCGTTGCCTGAGCCCAGCGCGTCGACCAGGTCGGTGAGGTGCTCGCCGAAATGGCCGTCGATCGCCAGGCGCAGGTAATGCGCGCCGATCGACGTGGTGCGGCCCAGCAGGGCGTCCACGCTCTCCGCGAGAAGCCGCAGCGCATCGGAGCAGAGTTTCGTCGGGCCAACCCGGTGCAGCACCGCGAGCAGGCCGACGAGCGCATCGTCTCCCGATGGCGTCAAGCCCGGCCCGTTGCCGACGAGCGCGCGCGTGCCGGCCCCGACCGCAGTGGCATCGGCGGCTACCAGCACGGTGACGAGGCGCCGGCACGCGGAATCGAGGCGTGCCATGGCCTCGCCAGGAATTTCGCGGACGATCGCGCGAAGCGTTTCGGCCAACGCCGTCGCGCCACGGCGCACCACCCGGCGTGGCTGCCAGACGCGCGCCTGGCGCGCATCGAGCAGCGTGCTGCCGAAGCGCAGGTAGCCCAGCTTGCCCGTCACGCTGTCGCCGGGCGCCGCGCCCCATTCGCCGCGGCGCGCGCCGGCGACGACCAGCGAAGTGGGCGTGTGGCCGCAACCCGGACCGTGAACGACCAGCAGCGGCCCGCCGGACATGGCGATGTAGACCGAGCCGGGGTACACCGCGTGCACGACGCCGCGCACGCCATCGATGCGGGCCAGCGGGCCAGCGGAGACGATCACCGCGTCGACCATCACGACCCCAGGGCGGCGATGGCGTTCTTCGAATTGGAGACCCAGCCGAAGATGGCGCCCTGGGCCTTGATCATGCGCAGCGCGTAGTCCTGGAACTCCGGGAAGTAGGAGCCCGTGCAGTCCTCGAGCACGACGCACTCGAAGCCGCGGTCGTTGGCCTCCCGCACGGTCGTGTTGACGCAGACCTCGGTGGTCACGCCGCAGACGAACAGCGTCCTGATCGCGCGATCGCGCAGCATCAGCTCGAGGTCGGTGGCAAAGAACGCGCCCTTGCCGGGCTTGTCGACCACCGGTTCGCCGGCGACCGGATACAACTCGGGAATGATGTCGTGTCCCTTCTCGCCGCGCACGAGGATGCGACCCATAGGGCCGTCGGTGCCGATGAACGTCTTGCCGCCGCGGGTGAGCTTGGCCGGCGGGCAGTCCGCCAGGTCGGGGCGATGGCCTTCGCGGGTATGGAGCACGAACATTCCGGACGCGCGGGCGGCCGCGAGAACCGCCCGACAGGGCTCGATCGCGGCGCGAACCAGGGACACGTCGTTGCCCAACAACTCGCCGAAGCCCTTCGGCTCGACAAAGTCGCGCTGCATGTCGATCATGAGCAGCGCCGTCGTCGCGGGATCGAAGACAAGGTCGAACGGGTCGGCTGCGATCGTCTTCGTCGCCATCGCTGAGGGTCCTCGGGTCACGGAGCCACGCTATTGGACTCGCAAATTCGCAGCCACGCAAGCGCCTTCGGCGGCAAGGATTGCGTCAGAAATCGCCTGCGACGTCTGCATTCGTCGCGCACTCTTCAAATGCACCAGACAGCCTCCGGTCGATGACGAATTCAACGCCGTGAACACCGTCATTGACCAAGGCTCACACAGCATCGTGCTCAGGAGATCCTGTCCCTGCGCTGGCCGACGAAGGTAAGCTACCGTATCCTTGTCAACCGGTAACGTGACTGCCTTTGCCGGGTGGCTGAAAACGATCTCGACAATCGCATTGCAGCAGGTCACGCCGCCTTCCTAGACTCACGCTCTTGCACCGGATTCGCTCATGGCTCAACACTCGACACACAAAGGCTTCCAATGAAAACTGTTGCCCTGCCAAGGGTCGCAATGACGACCCTGGCGCTTGCCGCCTGTGCCCTGCTGCCGGCGACCGCGGTCGCTCAGGCAGTGCCATCTGCCTGGGAATCCGGGAAGTGGCAATTCACCGCGACGCTCTACGGCTGGGTTCCCGCGATCGACCAGAAGGTGAATTTTCCCGGCGACCCGGGCAGCACCGACATCCATGTCGGCATGGGCGATGTTCTCAGCGCGCTCAAGATGACGTTCCAGGGGTCGCTCGATGCGCACAACGGCCGTTGGGGCATATTCAACGACCTCTTCTACGCCGATATTGGCGGAGCCAAGTCCCGGACGCGCGATTTCTCGATCGGCAATGTCGAGCTTCCGGCCGGCATCGATACGAATCTGTCCGTCGATATCAAGTCCCTGGTCTGGACAGTGGCCGGCGAGTACCGCGTCGGGTCCGACCCCGCATGGACCGTGGACCTGCTCGCCGGCGCACGGATGCTGCGGATGAAGCCGACGCTCGGCTACTCGATCACCGGCGATCTCGGCCCGATCGTCATCCCGGGCCGCGAGGGAAGCAAGCAGGTCGACGAAAGCGTCTGGGACGGGATCGTCGGGGTCAAGGGTCGCTACACGTTCGCGGAAGACCGCCGGTGGTATGCGCCGTTTTACGTCGATGTCGGCACCGGCCAATCGCAACTGACGTGGCAGGTTGCAGGCGGAATCGGCCATACCTACGATTGGGGTTCGGTCTTCGCGATGTGGCGGTATCTCGACTACAGCTTCAAGTCGGGAAAGAAGCTGGACAACTTCAGCCTGAATGGCCCGATGGTGGGCGTCGCGTTCCGTTGGTGAGCACGCTCGATGACGGACGCCGTGGCCAGAACCGGCCAGCGGGCTTGCAGCATGCATTCCGCCAGGTCGATGGCCCGATGCTCTGCCTCCGCCGTTAGCGAGTGAAGTCGGTGCGCCCCGCGGCCGCCACCCGGAGCGTTTTTGAGGGACTCGATGGCCGCACCCACTGCCGCCGCACGTCGACGGTTGGCCCGCACCATCGACCCGACCGGAATCGGGCTCGAGCGCTTGAAGTCGCCATCCATCGTTCAGCGGGACAGACCTGCGGCCGGGACATCGATCACGCGTGGCACGTGACCTGTCGCCGCGAGAAAGCGCTCCAGATCGGGATGGGCGATGACCATCGTCGCGTCGTTGCGCAGCGGGTGCGCCTGCACCGCTGCGGCGTCCCACAGCGTCCGGTCGACGACGAATTCAACGGCGTGAACACCGTCATTGACCAGGGCAAGGAGGCTCACCGACCCCGGCGTGATCCCGAGATGTCGGAGAAGCCGGTCGGGGGACGCGAAGCTGAGCCGACCCGCAACGAGCACCGCCCCCAGTTCGTCGAGGTCGACCGCCAGCACATGCGGCACGGTCACGAGAAAGTGGCGCACACCCTTGCGGTCGCGCAGGAACAGGTTCTTGGTCTTGGCGCCGGGCAAAGGAAGCACGAGCCGATCGGACTCTGCGACGGTCATCACCGGCGGGTGGGCATGGCAGGGAGCTTCGATGCCGTGGACGGCGAGAAAGGCGGCGAGATCCATCAGTGTTCCGCCCGCTGGCTGGGTCAAGACCAGGCCGAGCCCGGACAGCAAAAGCCCCGGCCGAAGCCAGGGCTGAGTGCTTGAAACGGTTGGTAGGCCGTGTAGGGATCGAACCTACGACCAACGGATTAAGAGTCCGCTGCTCTACCAGCTGAGCTAACGACCCGATGAGACAATTATAACCATGAACCTCGCGGTCACGATACGACGGCAATACCGCGATTTCTGTGGCGCTATACGCAGCTTGCCCGCGATACGGGATCCTGCGCGTTCCCGTGGATTCCGCGGGCCGGTGGACTTTGCCGTGACCATTGCGCGCAATGGTAGGCCGTGCTGGATTCGAACCAGCGACCAACGGATTAAAAGTCCGCTGCTCTACCAACTGAGCTAACGGCCCGCCGGGAGCCGCGCATTATAGCCGGAAGGCGGCCACCCCCTCAACTCGCAGGACCCGCCGCGGGCCGGCCGGGCGGGAGGTCAGTGGTGTTCGCGCGTGAGGAAGGCCGGCAGCGACGCGAAATCGATGCCTTCTTCGCGCAGCGCTTCGGCATCGTCCTTCGACGCCTGCCCGCGGATCGGCCGCGGCGGGACCTCCGCATAATGGATCTTGCGCGCCTCTTCCGGAAAGCGGCGGCCGACGTTTTCCGTATTGCGCACGATCTCGCGCAGCTTGCTGATGAGCTCGTCCGGAAGGCCCGAGACGGCCTCGCCTTCGGGCTCCTCCGCAGCGCTCGGCGCGTCGACCGTCGCGCGCCCGACGTGTACCTTGGCCGAAGGCACGCGCACCACGCTCGCGTCGTCGCAGACCGGGCAGCGGACCATCACCGCCTTCGCCTGCCGCTCGAAGTCGTCGGCCGACGCGAACCAGCCCTCGAACCGGTGGCCGTGCCCGCACGTCAGATCGAAGATGATCACGATGCCGTCATCCCGCGCGGTCCAGTCGCCACATCTGGTACTTGAGCGCGGCCACGCAGCCGGCGACGATCGCGCCCACCGCCAGGAAGGAGCCCAGCGCCAGCGTCGACACCCCCGAAAGCCCCTGGCCGATCGTGCAGCCGAGCGCCGTGACGCCGCCGAAACCCATCAGGATTCCGCCGACGACATGATTGGCGAGGTCCTCGGTCGTCGTGAAGCCCTCCCACCGGAAGGTCTTCGTCGCAAGCGCCATGGCTGCCGCGCCGACGAGCATGCC
The DNA here is from genome assembly GCA_963700415.1 of uncultured beta proteobacterium. Lineage (GTDB taxonomy): Bacteria > Pseudomonadota > Gammaproteobacteria > Burkholderiales > Casimicrobiaceae > CAIWHR01. The sequence continues at coordinate 15,224 of CAVOXS010000022.1, read as the reverse complement.
GAGCACGCCGGCGATGCCGAACGTCAGCACGCGCGACTGGTCGGTCCAATAGATCAGGAGCTCGAGCAGGTACGCGATCGGTGCGGTATAGCTGAACGATTCGGCGCGGCCGGAGTTGGTGGCGACGAACTTCTCCTCGAGCGTCGCCGGATCCTCGGCCAGATAGCCCAGGTGGCCGGACACGTACCACCCGCCGACGATCACCGCGCCGATGATGATGCCGCCGACGATCATCTCGCGCGTGGCACGGAACTCCCGGTTCGCGAACACCCACGCCGCAATCGCCGCCGCGAAGGCGAAGGGAAACCACAGCTTGACCGCGGCGCCTACACCGAGCGCCGCGAGAATCGACGGCAGATCGGAGGTCTTCGCGCCGAAGGCCGCGACGTCGAAGCGCCACGGATCGAGCCCGGCCGTGCGCCAGAGCGCAAACAGGCCCTTGAGCGTCATGTACGCGGAAATCGCGAAGAAGACGAGCACGATCAGCGATTTGAGGTTGCCGCCCCCCACGCGGATCAGGGTCTTGCTGCCGCAGCCGGAGCCCAGCGTCATCCCGAAGCCGAACAGAAAGCCGCCGACCGCGAGCGAGAGCCAGCCGACGCGGCTTCCGGTGTAGAGCGTCTTGGACAGGTCGACGAGACCGGTCGCCTGCAGCGCGGCGGCTCCGGCGATCGCCACGGCGATCGCCAGCAGCCACATGCGCAGACGACGCGCGTCGCCGAAATTCACGACGTCGCTTATCGCCCCCATCGTGCAGAAATTGACGCGCGTCGCCACCGCCCCGAACACCGCGGCGAGCACGAACGCGAGACCGGTGACCAGACCCGGCAGGTGGCTGACGTCCTCCATCGTTAAATTATGGCATGCCCCGGCTCCGGGGGGCACCCATCGGTCGGGGCCTCGGTTCCGGGGCGCCGGTTGCCCGCGTTAACCCCGTTGGCGCCTTCGCCCCGTTAGCAACGACATCGGCGGCCCCTCGGAGAGCCGCCCCAATCCAAGGAGACCGAAATGGCGGCACCCACCCATGGCATCGAATTTTCTCTCCCCGGCACGCATCGTTGCCGTGCGATCACCGTGCGCAGAGTCGGCGCTCTGGGACTTGCCATGGCGCTCGGCCTTGGCACGGTGAGCGCCTGCGCCGCCGGACAATTGGGCAGCGTGGAACTCGTATCCCGCCCCGACGGCCGGTTGCTGTCGGGGTATCCGAAGGACGGGCGGCGCTGGGTCGTCGGCACGCCCGGCCAGGAATATGGAATCCGCGTCTGCAACACGACGGGCCGTCGCGTGCTGGCCGTGATGAGTGTCGACGGAGTCAACGTGGTCTCGGGCGAAACGGCATCGCCCGCGCAATCGGGCTACGTGCTGAGCGCGCATGAGTGCGCCGACATCAACGGCTGGCGCAAGAACAATGCCTCCACCGCCGCGTTCTATTTCACGGAGTTGCCCGACGCCTATGCGGCGCGCACGGGGCGGCCCGAAAACGTCGGTGTCGTCGGCGTCGCGTTTTTCCGCGAACGGCCGCAGCGCATCACCTGGAAGGACGCGCCGGCAAGAGTCGCCGCGAGTCCCGCCGCCGAGCCGGCCGGGCGACAGGATGCGGCCGAGGCGAGCGCTTCGGCCGCGGGGCGCGCCGGCAACGCTCAGGCGGCGCGCGCAGAGGCGGCGGCGGACGCGCCGGCGCCGATGGCGAAGATCGGCACCGGCCACGGCCGCCGCGAGTGGTCCCCGGTGGAGACGACGACCTTCGAGCGCGAGAGCGGCACGCCGAATGAGACCCTTGCGATCCACTATGACCGCCGCGAGAATCTCGTCGCCATGGGCATCCTGCCGCCGCCCTCGATCGCCCGCTCGCCCAATCCGTTCCCCAATTGGACGCCGCGATTCGTGCCCGATCCGCCGGCGCGCTGACGCCCGGCGAATGCGACGACGGTGGTCGGATACGTAACATTCGGGAACGGAGTGCGCGGACACGAATCGGGATGTCGAATTTTGCGCATCTGACCCCGTTGGCCGCCGTTACCTCATACTTGCGGGCGATGCCCGTGCCCGCAATTGCAACCGAGCCACGCGACGAGGACCTGATGCTCGCCTACGCCGCGGGCGACGCCACCGCGTTCGATGCGCTCTATGCGCGACACAAGGGCGGCGTGTACCGTTACATGTTGCGCCAGTGCGGCCACGCCGGTGTCGCCGACGAACTCTTCCAGGACGTGTGGATGAGCGTGATCCGTGCCCGCGCATCCTACGTCCCGAGCGCCAAGCTCACGACCTGGCTCTACCGGATCGCGCACAATCGCGTGGTCGACCACTGGCGCGCGACGGGCCAGGTCGAACTCGTCGCTCATGGACCGGACGACGGCACGGACGATCCGCTCGACGCCCTTCCCGCCGCGCCCGGCGACGAGCCCGAGGTCCGCGCCGGCGCGCGCGAAGTGGCGGAGCGGCTCAAAGCGGCTTTCGCCTCGCTGCCCGCCGCGCAGCGGGAAGCGTTTCTGCTGCACCAGGAAGGCGGGCTGGATCTTGCCGAAATCGCCGCGCTCACGGGAACCGGCGCCGAGACCGTGAAGAGCCGGATCCGGTACGCGATCACGAAGCTGCGCAGCGAGCTCGGAGACCTGCAATGACGACTGACGATCCACGCGATCGAGCGGCGCTCTCGGACCCGCGCGTCGACGCAGCCTGGCGCGCGCTGTCTGACGAAGGGCCGCCGGAGTCCCTCGACGCCGCGATCATGGCGGCGGCGCGGCGCGAAGTGGGTGCCAAGCCGCAGAAGATCACCGCGCGGGAAGCCGTTGCCGACCGTCGACGCTGGTGGCCGCTCGCCGCAGCGGCAACGATCGCCGCGATCACCGTCGGCGTGCTCCAGCTGACGACGCCGGACCAGATTGGCGCGCCCGCTTCGGACAAGTCCATCGTGACCGACATGCCGGCGCCCGCCGCAAAAACGGTGCCCGAGGTGCCGACGGCGCCGTCGCGTCCGGAGGAGACGAAACCGGTAGCCGGCAACGCTCTGCGCGCGGAGCAGGCGCCAACCCGAGCCGATTCGCCGCGCCGCCAGACACCTGCGCCCGAGCCGCGCGAGGCGGCGAAGCGGGAGTCGGGGGCCGGCAACGCGCCTGTGATGGCGGAGCCGTTCCCGGCGGCGCCGACGCAGACCGGTGTCGATGCACCGACCGTCCCGGCCGCGCCTCCGACGCCTCCCTCAGTCGCGGAACAGATCGCCGTCCCGGCGCCCCCCCCACCGCCTGCGGCCGCCGGGTTCTCCCGACGCGCTCAGGAGAGCGCCGCAGCGCGACCGACGCCGCTGGCCAAGATGCCTGCCGGACGCGGTGCCGATGCCGGCGCCGACGAGGTGAGCGCCAAAGACCGGGCGCCGCTGCCGGTCGCGGACTGGATCGTGCTCATCCGGCGGCTGCGCGACGAGGGCAAGCCTGCAGACGCGGCGAAGGAGCTCGCGGCGTTTCGTCGCGCGCACGCCGATCACGAGAAGCTGCTGCCGCCCGATCTGCGCGACTGGCGGCCGCCCGAGAAATAGAAACGCAGAGCCGGGGACAGACCCCACCTTTGAGTGGGGTCTGTCCCCAATCTCCAATCTCAAAGCACCGCGAGCAACTTCCGGATCGGCGCGGGCAATGCCGCCGTGAGCGCGTCGTCGAGCGTGAGCCAGAGCAGCCCCGGCGCTTCCGCGCGCAAGGGCCACCGGTGCACGGCGACGCGCTGCGGCTGGATCGTCAGGACGAAGTGCGTGAAGCCGTGCGCGATCGGGGGCAATGCTTCCCCGACGCTCACGCTGGCGAGGTACCGTGCCTTGCAATGCCGCGCGACATCGGCGTCGAGATCGATCTCGGGCAGGCTCCACAGCCCCGCCCAGATTCCTGCGGCGGGACGTTTCTCGAGCAGGATCATGCCGGCGCGCTCGAGCAGCAGCATGCGGATCGCGCGCGACGGCCGCGCCTTCGCCGGACGCGGCGCGGGCAGCGCCGCGACGCGACTCTCGCGCCGCGCCACGCAATCCGTGGCGACGGGGCATCCGGTGCAACGCGGCGACGCCCGCGTGCAGACCGTCGCGCCGAGATCCATCAACGCCTGCGTGTAAGTCCCGATGCCGCGCTCCGGCAGCAGCGATTCGGCGATCTCCCACAGTCGCCCCTCGACTTTCGGCGTGCCGGGGAAGCCGTCGATTCCGCGATGGCGGGCGAGCACGCGCTTCACGTTGCCGTCGAGGATCGCCGCGCGTTCGCCGAACGCAAACGCCGCGATTGCCGCCGCAGTCGAGCGGCCTATGCCGGGCAGCGTGGCGATGGTTCGGGCGTCGCGCGGAAAAAGGCCGCCATATCGGGCGACGATCACTTCCGCCGCCGCATGCAGCAGATGCGCGCGCCGGTAGTAGCCGAGGCCGCTCCACAGCTCGAGCACGCGGTCGATCGGTGCGGCGGCGAGCGTGCGGACGTCGGGAAACGCGGCCAGAAAGCGGGCGTAGAACCGCAGGACCGTGGCCACCTGGGTCTGCTGCAGCATGATCTCGGCGAGCCATATCCGGTACGCGTCGCGCGTGTCCTGCCACGGCAGGTCGTGCCGGCCGTGCGAGCGCTGCCAGGCGGACAGACGGGCCGCGAAAGAGTGCGCCGGCGCCGCGGGTTTCCGGATCGAACGGGGTGGCAAGAGGGGGGAGTCGTTGCGCTGCGCGGAGCAATCGCCGCCGCTTGCGGTGACGACCCGCGCCGGGCGCCGCTCAGCGGATCGCGAGGCGCTGCCGCGCCTTCGCCGCGGCCTCGGACTGCGGGTGCTTCGCGATCAGCTCCTCCAGCGTGCGCCGCGACGCCGCGGCATCGCCCAGCTCGAACTGGCTGGTGGCGATGTTGAGCAGCGCGTCGGGAATTTTCGAATTGCCGGGAAACGCGGCGATGAGCTGGCGCTGCGTGGCGATCGCCGCGCGATAGTCCTTCAGCGCGAACTGCGAATTGCCGATCCAGTACTGCGCCGACGGCGCGAGCGGACTCTTGCCGTAGCTCTTGACGAAGGCGCTGAAGCTCGCGATGGCCGCGGCATAGTTGCGGGCCTTGAACTGGTCGAGCGCGACGTCGTAGGCGCGCTGCTCGATGGCCGCGGTGTTGGCAGCGCCGTCGCCCGTCGAAGCGGCCGCGGCACCCGGCGCCGCGGCCACCGTCGGCGGCGCTACCGGCGCCGGACCCGGCCCGGATGGCGCGCCCGTCGTCAGGCCGGGCGCAGGCGCGGCGGAGGCCGCGGGGGGCACGCTCGCGCCCGAAGCCGTGGGGGGCACGCTCGCGCCAGGGCCGCCTTCGAGCCGCCGCAGCCGCGAGTCGAGATCGATGTACAGATCGCGCTGGCGCTTCTGCGTCTGCTCCTGCTCGTGGTTGAGCACCTCGATCTGGCCGCGCAGCCTGGCGACGTCGGACTTCAACTGCTCGACCTGGTTGAAGAGCTCGACCAGACCCTGGCTCTTCAACTGCAGCTCGAGCGCCGCGACGCGATCCTCGAGCTGCTTCTGGACCTGCGCCACGCGCAGGTTCGTCTGCTCGATGCGCCGCCGTGCTTCCTCGTCGTCCCAGAGCGCCGCGCGCGCGGGCAGCGACACAAGCCACACGGCGACGAGCCCTGCGGCGGTCAGCTGCAACGGAAAGGCAGGGCGCGTCACTTCGCCTCTTCGGCCGGCGGCTGCCTGCCCGCCGCGCTCACGCCGCCGCCCCGCACGTCCCTGTGTTCACGACACGCCACTTTGCCGGGCGCACTGCATCGCTCGGTGACGCGTCCTTCGGGCCCCGGCTCGCCGGCGCTCGCTCACTCGCCGGCATGGACGATGTCGGCGCGGCGGTTCTCGGCCCACGCCGATTCGTCGTGGCCTTCGACGCGCGGCTTTTCCTTGCCGAAGCTCACCGTCTCGATCTGGATCTCGGTGGCGCCAAGCAGCAGCATGAGATTCTTCACTGCGTCGGCGCGCTTCTGCCCGAGCGCGATGTTGTACTCGCGCGTGCCGCGCTCGTCGGTATTGCCCTGGATGATCGCGCGCGCGCCGCGATTCGCCTGCAGATACTTGGCGTGCGCCTCGACGATGGCCTTGTACTCGTCCCTGACCGTGAACTGGTCGTAGTCGAAGTAGATGCTGCGTTTCGACAGGATGTTCTTGGGATCCTTGAGCGCGGCCGCGGAACTCGCGTCGCTGCCCGGCATGCCGGTGACGCTGCCGGCCGGGGCGGCGGAGGTGGCAGCGCCGGAGGTCGCGGCGCCGGTGCCTGCGCCCGGCGCCGTCGCCGCGGGGGCCTTGTCCTCGGTGGGGGCGGTGTCCTCGGTCCCGGTGCTCGCACAGCCGGCGACGGCGGCGATCATGAAGGCGGCGATGATCCACTTGCGCATGTTCAATGTCTCCTCGGTTGAAAAAGTTCACCGCGGCAGCGGACCCCAGGCGGGTTCGCGCACGTCAGTCGCGGGCGAGACGAGCCGCTGCTTGACGCGGCCGTCGGAGGATACTCCAGCCAATATACCACGCTGTCCCTGCTGCGCCGCGTAGATGATGAGCTTCGAATTCGGCGCGATGCTCGGGCTTTCGTCGAGCGGTCCCGGCGTGAGCAGCTGCACCTGCCGCGTCGCGTAATCCTGAATCGCGATCACGAAGCGCCCGCCATCGCGGCGCACGAACACGAATCCCTTGCCGTCGGGCGTCGCCCGCGGCGATACGTTGTGGCTGCCCTCGAACGTCATCCGCTCGACGGTGCCCGTCGCAAGCGTCAGCCGGTAGATCTGCGGCGAACCGCCGCGATCGGAGGAAAACAGCAGTGCCTTGCCATCCGGCGTGAACGAGGCTTCGGTGTCGATGCCGCCGGAGCTCAGAACGCGCTGCAGACCCGTGCCGTCGGCATTGATGAGGAAGATCTGCGAGCCTCCATCCTTGGTGAGCGTCACCGCGAGCCTGCGGCCGTCCGGCGACCACGCGGGCGCGCTGTTGCTGCCGCGGAAATTCGCGAGCACCTGCCGCTGCCCCGTCGCCATCGCCTGGATGTAGATGACGGGCTTCCGATTCTCCAGCGACACGTAGGCGATTCGGGAGCCGTCCGGCGACCACACCGGCGAGAGCAGCGGCTCGTTCGACCCGACGATCGCCTGCGGGTTGCCGCCGTCGGCGTCCGCAACGACGAGCTCGAAGCGGCGTCCCTGCTTGGTGATGTACGCGATCCGCGTCGAGAACACGCCGGCGTCGCCGGTGAGCTTCTCGTAGATGACGTCGGCGATCTTGTGCGCCGTCACGCGGAACTGCGGCGGTGTGACCACGTACGTCATCACGGCCAGCTGCGTCTGCTTGACCGCATCGAGCAGCGCGAAACGCACCTCCACCCGCGCGTCCCCGAGCGGACGCATCGATCCGACCACGACGGCGTCGGCGCCACGGGCGCGAAAATCACCGAACCTGACGTCCTCGGCGCGGCCGGGCCGCGGCACGATTCCGGCTTCACTCACCAGGCGGAACAGCCCGCTGCGCTGCAGATCGGCGGCGACGATGCCGGAGATGCCGAGGGGCCAGCTCGATTCGTTCTCGAACGGCACGATCGCGATGGGCACGGTGGTGCCCGCTCCGCCGACGATCTCGATGGTGAGCTGCGCGCGGGCGGGCGCGACGGCCAGGACCAGAAACGCGAGGGCGGCGAAGATCAGACGGGTCAAATCATTCCTTTGCGAAGAGGGCGGCGTCAGCCGCAGGCGCTCTGCCGGAATCCGTGGCCGGGACGGTTTTTGCCACGTCGGCCACAAAACGCCGCGATCATCGAACAGGCGCCGGTCCTCGTTCGATTATAACGGACGCGCCTCTCCTTTCGGGTTAACGAGGCTGCGTCCGCCGTCGCTGACATCCGCGTCATTGGACCGCGATCGTCGACGCCAGGCCGAGCGCGTCACGCAGCCGATCCGCCATGCGCTTTGCATCCTCGCGCGCCGCGTAGGGGCCGATGTACACGCGGAACAAGCCATTCACCTGCCGCACGCTGGGTTCGACTCCGACCGGAGCGATCTGGTTCGCAAGATGCGCCACGAAATTCTGCGCATTGACGTAATTCGCAAACGCTCCCAGCTGGACGACGAACCCGCCCTCCTCGCTCACGACGGGCACGGACCCCGGCCCGTCCGACGGCGAGGCGGCCGGAGCGGGCGCGGGTCGCGCCCCGGCCACCGGCGGCAACGGCGCGCCGACTGCAAAGGTTGGGGTTCCCGCCGGCAGGATGGCTTCGACGACGACTTCGCCGCTGCCCTTCTGCGCGATCCCGAGCTTCGCCGCCGCGGCGTACGAAAGGTCGATCACGCGGTCGTGGAGGAACGGCCCCCGATCGTTGATGCGCACGACCACACTCCGGCCCGACGCAACGCTGGTGACGCGCGCGTAGGAGGGCAGCGGCAGCGTCGGATGGGCCGCCGTCATTGCGTACATGTCGTAGGTCTCGCCGATCGAGGTCTTCTCGCCGTGGAACTTGCGCCCGTACCAAGAGGCGATGCCCCGCTCCCGGTAGGGCCGAAGGGTCGTCGCCGGCACGTAGTCGCGGCCGAGCACCGTGTAGGGACGGTTGGCGAAACGGTGGAGCGGCTCCAGGCGCGGGACGGCGTCCGGGAGCGAGTCGACATTGGCGGGTGCGTCGTCGCCGGGGCCGTCGTCCTTGTAGTACTTCGACGAAGGCACGGGTGCCGGCGCCGGCCTCGCCGAGGACGCGGGCTCCGCCGACGGCGCCTTCGTGGGCGAGCCGCCGCACGCGGCGAGCGCGGCAGCGGCGAAGGGCACAAGACAGTGGGCGAAGCGCATGATCGTGGCCGACGAAGCGACGGAGGGCGTATTATTCACCACACGCGGACCGGTCCCACCGTCGCATGGTCGCAACGGCGCACGGGTGACCGGTACGTTTCGCTGCGCAACCCGTACGATGAGGAGAACACAACTTGGCAAAACCCAACTTCGGGTACCAGAAGCGGCAAAAGGAGCTGGAAAAGAAGCGCAAGAAGGAAGAAAAGCTCAAGAAGCGACAGGAGAGGGCCGCCGCCCCGCCTGCGGAAGGCGCGCCACCGGCTCCGGAACCTGGCGAGCCCGTTTGACCCGATTCGTCGGGGCAACGCCGCAATAGGGCCGCGCGCCATCGATCGTGGCCACCTACCTTTTCGCCTGGAATCCGGCGATCTGGAACTGGCCGGAGCTCCCCGCGGATATCCGCAAGCTGGCGCGCCGCGGTCACCTCGACACCCGGTGGTCATGCGGACGCCATCGGAACATCGAACCGGGCAGCCGCGCGTTTCTCGTGCGACTGGGCATCGCACCCAAGGGCATCTTCGGTTCCGGAGTCACGCTCACCGCCCCCGCAGCCCACCGCCACTGGATCGAGGAGAAGGCCGCGGCCGGCCTCTCCACCAATTACACGACGCTGCGCCTCGAGCGACTGTTCGAGGCGCCGCTCGTCACCTTCGACGAACTGGCCGTCGCGCCGTTCCGGCGCTTCCGGTGGGGGGTGCGCTCGTCGGGGACCTACCTGCCCGAGACCATCGCCGACGCGCTGGAAAACTTGTGGGAAGCGCGCGTGGCCGTCGCGGCGAGCAGCGCCGGAAAGACCACGCAAGCGCGCGCCGGCCGGGCGCGCCGGGAGAAGGCACCGGCTGGCCGCTGACCGGGCGGCGAGATCAGCGATCGAGCGGGCTCACCGCGCGACCGCGCAAAGTCGACATCCGTGATACGCAGCCGGACACCTTCCATGATCCGCATGCCCGTGCCGTACAGCAGGCTACCGATCAGGTGGTGCGTACCGCGCAGGCCGCGCAGCACCCTCGCCACTTCCGCGCGCGTCAGCACCACCGGCAGCCGGCGCGGCGCCTTGGCCGGCGTGACGCCGGAGAGCCACGGCAGCTCAGTCCCCAGCACGTCCCGATACATGAACAGCAGCGCGCTCTTCGCCTGATTCTGCGTGGAGGCGGCGACATTCCCGGCAACCGCCAGGTGCGTCAGAAACGCCTCCACCTCGGCTGACCCGAGCTCGGCCGGGTGCCGCTTGCCGTGGAAACGGATGAAGCGTTTAATCCAGTCGACGTAGGCCTGCTCGGTGCGGATGCTGTAATGCTTGACGCGGATCCTGTCGCGAACGCGGTCGAGCAGGCGCGGCGTGGTCGGCGAGTCCATCGGATGACCGGCTTAGGTTCCGCCATTGGAACCCTTCCGGTTGATTTTGGTGACCTTTCCCGCGCCTGGCCATACGTCTGACGGACGATGGACGTTTACTTTTCCGTCATTAATTAGGTCCTACATTTTTCGTTGGGCCTTACGATGAAATTGCTCGCTCAGTTTCTGTTTACAACCTTGGATGGACTCTTCCTTCTGGCACTATTTGCAGGTGCACCGGTGGTCTTCACGCTGATGTCTTTAAAGTCGATTCGACTTGTTCATGTGGTGATCAACGGTATTCTGTTTATCGTCTTCGCAGTTCCGACGGCAGTCTCCATGTCGTTCGTTCAGCCTGGCAGCGGTATAGGGGGAGGAATCATGTTCCTGGTTGGACTAGGAACTGGATGTCTTGCCCTGGCCTTCCTCGTCGCAGCTTTAGCCACAAGTGCGGTGCTAGCTCTGAGGGGAGACGTGCATTCCGCAAAGCAACGCCGGAAGTCGCCCATCAGTCCTCGCAGGCCTTCAAGTCCACCTTTGCTGGATGAGTTCGAACAGTGGAAGCATGACAGTCGGCGGCCCAGGGCTGCCTATCAGGAGTTCTTGGAGAGCGCCCATTTCCGGTACTTTCCAGCCTCGCCTGGAGCCCTGATTGCTGCAGCGATCTTGATGGCGGTTGTCTTCTTTCTTGTGCTTCGCTGAAACGAGCTTCCCAGAACTCTCTAAATTCACTAAGCCGCGAACCGATGAGGCCTAACCCCTCGCTCAAGCGGAGCGCCAACGGCGTGCCACCTGGCCCCGGCTGGCGGTACGCGGTACATTTTCGCCAACCGGGGCCAGGCGTCACACCGTCGTCGCCCGCTTAGCTCGAACGTTGGGCGTCATCACGTTGCAACATCGCTGCGGGGAAGAAAAGGAAGGCCAAACCATGCCGACCGTGAATGCTCAGCTTGCCGAAGAAACGCTTCAGGCCTTTGCGGATGCATGGAATCGCCATGACGTCGATGCTCTCATGTCTTTCATGACGGAGGATTGCGTCTTCGAAGCCTCGGCAGGTTCTGAAATCTACGGCACCCGATACGTAGGTACTGATGCGGTGCGTGCCGGCTTTGCCGAAGTGTGGGTAACGTATCCCGACGCCCACTGGGGCAACGCACGCCATTTTGTCGTAGGCGATCGTGGAGTGTCGGAGTGGACATTCACTGGAACGCGTATCGACGGCACACACGTCGAAGTCCACGGCTGTGACCTATTCACCTTTCGAGATGGCAAGATCGCCCTGAAGAACTCTTATCGCAAGAACCGCCCACCACTTGGCACCAAGCGTTGACGGCATACGCAATTGAAGCCAGTGCCGCCCAACCATGCGGTCAACCGGACGCGCCGGTTCATGCCTTCTACTTGGCTGGCGCCCTGCCGGCGCGCCGGTTACCTTGGTCGTTAGGCGTGATTCATAAGATGCGGAGTAACACCATGCGAATCCTTCTCGCCGTCCTTATCGCGCCCACTGTTGCCTTTGCGCAGGCTTCTTTTCCGACTGAGTGGCCGAGCGGCGCAGAAGCGCTCTCGCCTGACACACTACGGCAGCGCCTGGTGGGCAAGTCCTTCATTGCCAAGTCCGTAACGGGACCCGACGTTCTAACGGAATATCAGGAAACCGTTGCCTACATCAACGTCGGATCTACCAGCGACTCGGGCACGTGGAGGACAGAAGGCTCCGCTGTGTGCAATGAATGGAAAAAGCTTCGACCAGCTTGCTCAGAATTCAGGGCCGTAGGCGAAGTCCTTTACGTCAAGCGCGCCAACAACGGGGAAATCATGGCTGTTCTTCTAAGGTGAAAACCCTCCATCCTCTAACGATCTCAAAGACGCTTAACCCGGCGGTCAACCGGACGCGCCGATTCATGGCTTCTACTCGGCTGGCGTCACCGCGGCGCGCCGGTTACCTTACTCGTTATGTGTAATAAGACCAAAGGAGTAATTCCATGTTCATGATCGACTACAAAGAACTCAGCTGGTGGTACTGGCTTGTGACCGCTTGCCTGCTCACCGCCGGTGTCGCCGGATACCAAATCGGCTTCATCTTGGCCATCGGCCTCACTGTATTTCAGTTGATGCATTTCATGATTCGTGAGCACAGCATTACCGCTTTCCCAGTCCAAGTACGTTTCTGGTACTTGATGCTTCTTTTGTTGCCCTTCCGGGACCCCTGCAGATCATTTACTGGGTGCCCACTGTAGGAACATGGGCGCAAATAATTTTTGGCTACTGCACGATGGCTCGCTGTGTATCGCTGCTGCCGTGGAATCGTAAGCAACCTTTTTCGGTTGACTTGCTATCGAGAACGTTCTTTTCTCGCCCCGTGCGCGGCAACATGATGCAGGGTCTGCCTCCTGCGAGATAGACAATCACACATAACAACGCCATCAACTCGGACGTGCAAAAGCGCCGCTTCGCTCTGCTTTTACACGCCGGTTATGGCGAACGTTAGGCAGCAGACCAATGCCCCACGACAACTCCACATGCGCTGAATGCGGTTCGGCTGTGCCACTGGATGAATCTGGGGACACGAGAATGTTTTGCATGGCCTGCGGGAGCAAGCGGCGAACACATGACGCCACCGGGGACCTGGTCGCCAATGGAGCGCGCCTTGGACTCACACTTAAAACACGCCGCCCGGGCGGGAGGAAGCCGCACGCAGAGCTGAAGCTTGGCCCAAGCCCTTCCTACTCACTCGGGAAGGAAGTCGAGCATCAGAGATTGATCGACCGTGCCAATGACCAATACTTCGAACTGGTCCGCGACTACGAAACTGGTGAGGAGATTCATCGAGCCGACGAACCCCTGTCGAAACATGTAGGACATGGCTTCGCGAAGAAGCGGAAGTAAGAACGGTGCTTCCTGGCACTAGTCTTGTCGCACATGCAGCTACTTGCCACACCTCAATCTTCTCGCCATCGCAGGAAACTGCTGCCTAACCATTCGGTCAAGCGGACTTGCCTCCGGCAAGCCGCTTACCTCAAACGTTAGGCCCATCGAGCGTGCACCTTGGCCGCATTGGCAACTTGGCTAGTGGCAGCGAGCGCGGCGATTATCCTTTCGCTTGGCCTCGTCCACCTTCTTTACACCTTTCGTGGCAAGAAGCTGCACCCCCGAGATCCTCAGCTCGAAGGCAGGCTTCGTGAGGTGTCCCCAGTCATCACGCGCGAAACGACAATGTGGAAAGCCTGGGTTGGCTTCAATGCGAGCCATAGCTTTGGCGCCATCCTATTCGGCACAGCCTATGGGTACTTGTCGATTGCCCACGAGGGGTTTCTGTTCGAGTCGCAGTTTCTCCTGTCGCTGGGGCTGCTCTTTCTACTTGGATATGCTTTCCTCGGCAAGCTTTATTGGTTTAGTGTCCCATTTCGTGGCATCGTCTTGGCGACCGTCTTTTATGTGGTCGCGCTGGGTGTTCGTTGGGCCTAACCGGGCGGTCAACCGGACGCGCCGGTTCATGGCTTCTGCTTGGCAAGCGTCAGCGCGGCGCGCCGGTTACCTTGAGCGTTAGGCGTCACGTCTACATCACCGCCCACGCTCGTGCTCAAGGCCGTCATCGTGTGGCTGCTCATCCTCGTATGCGCCGTCATTAATGGCGCTCTGCGCGAACGTTTCCTGGTATCAGGGTTGGGCACGGTTGCAGCCTTCCTGACAAGCGGCCTGCTTCTGTGCATATGCGTCGTGGCGGTGTCTGCCGCACTTGTTCCTCGGTTCGGCAACTGGACAGGACAAACTATTTTTTGCTCGGGGCATTCTGGCTATGCCTAACCCTGGCATTCGAATTTGGCTTCGGCCGCTATGTTCAGCGCAAGTCGTGGTCGCAGCTCCTTGAGGCCAACACATTCACGGGCGGAAATCTTTGGCCACTGGTGCTTGTCGTTACTGTCTTCGCGCCGCTAATCGCTGCTCATCTACTGGGTTGCCAACCGGATATGGCAAAGTGACGCCTAACCCGTCGTTCCAGCGGACGGCCTTCGGCCGCCGCTAAATCCAACGTTGGGCGCCACACTTCCAGCCACTCGGAGAACTCATGTCACGACCGGTGTACGCTCTGAATCTCTTTGACGTCTCGAACAAGGAAGAGTACATCGCGTATTCGCGACGTTCTCCCAAAGCGGTTCAGGCGCACGGCGGGCGCGTAGTTGCCCTTGGCAGGTTCCGTGCGGCGGCCGCCGGAAGCCTCGAGCCTCGCACGGTCATGATCCTGGTTGAGTGGCAATCGAAAGAGGCGTTTGACAGTTACTGCAATGATCCCGCCCTTTCGGATCTGCACCCGCATCGGGTCAACGGGACGAGCAATTACATCTGGCACCTCTTCGACAAGCTCGAAGACCTGAGGTCCATACTGAAGTGACGCACGTCACGTGCTCCCGGAATGGCGACGCAACCCGTCGTGCACGCGGCGTAGCGCCCAACCTTGCGGTCGACCAGGCCGTGGGCGGCGGGCAGGCTGCGGCGCCCGCGCGCACGGTCGGTTACCTTGCACGTTAGGCGTCATCACGTTGCAACATCGCTGCGGGGAAGAAAAGGAAGGCCAAACCATGCCGACCGTGAATGCTCAGCTTGCCGAAGAAACGCTTCAGGCCTTTGCGGATGCATGGAATCGCCATGACGTCGATGCTCTCATGTCTTTCATGACGGAGGATTGCGTCTTCGAAGCCTCGGCAGGTTCTGAAATCTACGGCACCCGATACGTAGGTACTGATGCGGTGCGTGCCGGCTTTGCCGAAGTGTGGGTAACGTATCCCGACGCCCACTGGGGCAACGCACGCCATTTTGTCGTAGGCGATCGTGGAGTGTCGGAGTGGACATTCACTGGAACGCGTATCGACGGCACACACGTCGAAGTCCACGGCTGTGACCTATTCACCTTTCGAGATGGCAAGATCGCCCTGAAGAACTCTTATCGCAAGAACCGCCCACCACTTGGCACCAAGCGTTGACGGCATACGCAATTGAAGCCAGTGCCGCCCAACCATGCGGTCAACCGGACGCGCCGGTTCATGCCTTCTACTTGGCTGGCGCCCTGCCGGCGCGCCGGTTACCTTGGTCG
>CAVOXS010000021.1:0-75438 GCA_963700415.1 uncultured beta proteobacterium | reverse complement strand
CGAACTTGGCCCGCCAGCCGTAGAACGCTGCGTCACTGAACCCGTGCTTACGGCACAGCTCCTTGACCGGCACCCCCGCTTGGGCCTCCTTCAGAAACCCGATGATTTGTGCTTCCGTGAACCGCTTCTTCATGCCCGTTTCCCTCTTGGAAAACGGACTTTACTAAGTTCCGGCTGGCACTGTTTACGGGGGCCAGATCGACTACGTCGGTGAACTGCAAGCGGGCCGACGCACGTTGCAGTCAATTACGCTGGATGTGCTGAACGGTGCCACCACGGCACCGGATTCAACCGTGGTTGCCAACGAGCTTGACGTAGCGGCGTACTACACGGCCAAGGTTGCAGCGGGCTGTGCATACGGCACCGAACAACAGGGGTGAATGCTCTAGCCGGGGTGACGGCCGCGCCAAGTACCGTAGCCGCGGCAAAGGTGGGCATCGACAGTCATTGCGGGACATAGGCACAAGATCACCCAGAACATCGCGCACCGCCCAGTGCCCGAGTCAGCGCCAAGACAGGCTCCGCTCCGGTGTGGCTTGTCTTCTGACATCAACCTCCCCCAGAACAACGCCACCGCACTTCGACGCGACTGTCCGGTATGGAGCGATCTCTGCGCACCGCCTATAGGGCGGCTCCTTGCCGGTCAGCGACCGTCGAGCCTGAATGCGATCGGTTTACCCGCCGACGGTCGCAGTTCGACGCGATCCCGTCATTGGGCGGAGCCGGAAGCGGCCGTCGAAACCGTCGGGAGATGCCGTTCAGACTGCGTCAAACTAGCTCCTCAGACATATCAAGTTTCCTCTGTCGCAGCGCGTCGGTTGCCCGAGGCCAGGTGCCACTGGCGTGGCAGGACTCATTGTCCGAGCATGAAGATGTCCAATTGACGGCGATGGCACGCTCGCCGATACTCCGGGGCGCCGTTGAATCTATTCCTAAGGAGAAGCCATGTTCAGGAGACTCGCCCTGGTCGTTGTTCTCGGATTGGCCTGCAGTACACGGGCTTTGGCCGACCCGATGTCCGTGCTGTTCGTTGGCAACAGCTACACCTTTGGCCGGGTCGACCCGGTGATGAGCTACAACGCCGCGAACGTGCGCGACCTGACGGCGCCGGTCCCCGGCAGCAGCTTCGCCAACACCTCGGGCAGCAATGCCTTCGAGCCCCATCCCTGGGGCGGCGTGCCCGGCATCTTCAAGAAGTTGGCGGTGCAGGCGGGCTTGGACGTCGACGTCGCACTGTCCACTCGCAACGCCGCCTCGCTGCGTGGGCACATGCTCAATACCAACCCTGCCGACTGGGACTTGCGGGGCAACCTCGCGCTGCAGACCTGGGACAAGGTCGTGCTGCAGGAACAAAGCGACGAGCCGCTGTCGGTGCGGCCTGGCCTGGGCTCGAACCCGGCGCGCTTCTACAACTACGTCGACAAGATCGCCGAGTACGTGAAGCAGGGCACCTTGGTCACGTACCGCGAGCGCGACTACTACGAGGGCGCTACAACACCGCCAAGACCAACAACTGCGTCGCCATCAGTGGCGCGAGCAGCAATGTCGTGCAACGCGCGGCGTGGAACGGACTCAGGCTTGTCGCCGAACTTTCAGCTCCCCGTCAACCGCAACGCCAGCGACGCGACGCAGGTCTACCTCTATCAAACCTGGGCGCGACCCAACCTGGTGGCGGGCGCCTTCGTCACCATCACCGACGACGTGACCGGCGCCGTGACGCGCACGACGACGCCGGCTACCACCTTCTTCCCCGACTTGGCATCGATGACCTCGGAGTTGAAGGCCAGCTACGAGGCCGCCTTCCAACAGGCCGCGAGCGACGGTATCGGCAGGCTTGCCGGCATCGCCCCAGTCGGCGAGGCGTTTCAGCGTGCCGTGGATGCGGGCGTGGCGACTCGCGACATGTGGGCTGCCGACGCCACCACGGACGGCCTGATCGACTTGTGGTTCGACGACGGCACCCATGCCAGCCGGTACGGCTCGTATCTCGGCGCGCTGACCTTGTTCGGCACGCTGACGGGTATCGACCCGTGGTCCTTCGGCGCCAACGAGGAGGCGGCGGCAGACCTCGGCATTTCTCCTCATGATGCAGTGAAGCTTCAAAAGGTTGCGTCGGATCAGCTTTATGCGTCTGGAGTCCCGCTGGTTCGGTTGCCGTGCCTCCATGCGAACCCACGAGCAACTGGCGCCACCCGGAACCATGACGGCATTGCTTCTTGCGGCCAGGGGAAGCGATAGGCCTGCTGCTTGTGACCCCGGCTGGTTGTAGGCTGCCTGATGGTCGGTCAGCGCACCCCGCCGTACTTATCTCAGCGGCAGCTGCACGACATCCGACGGCCATCGACGCATGAACGGTCGGCGATGACCGTCGACGCGCCGTCAGAAGCAGGGTAGCGCGTCGTGACTTGCCCGCGCCTACGGGCAGTTGAGGCAATGCGGCATCGCAGCGGGGCCACGGCAGGCGGTGTGGCTGAGAGACGTGGCTAGGTGTCCGGTGGCCGGGTCGCCTCGCCAAGTGCCGGTCGGCTCGTCAATGACCGGTTACCGTAAAACTGCGCCGCGATACCAACCAGCAGGTATTGGCCGGTCAGAGACGACCGCCGTTCTGAACCGAGCGGCTGCTGGGTAGCCTTCTGCGGCCATCGAGCGTTGAAGGGCTGCTGTGGATCGCCCAGCCGCCGCTCACCGTCGTTAACTGTGCGGCCGTGCCCGACTCGAAGCAGACTTCCGGACACGGAGAAGCGGACGTTCCAGCAATGCCAAGGGCGCAACTGTCGGCTAGCTGCGCTACGATCCATGCTGACCCACAGCGCGTTCACCTAAACAGGCAGCCGATGCTTGCGGATATCCGGAAATTTCTCGATAAGTATTTGGGTCCGGCCGATGTGGCATCGAATCGGCACACGATCGAAGTTGCAACTGCGGCGCTACTGGTCGAGATCGTACGCATGGACGGCGATGTGCAACCCATTGAACGCGAAGCCGTGTTGCGCGCCGTGCGCGACAAATTCCACCTCACAGATCTGGAAGCTCGGACGCTGATCGACCTGGCGGAGCAGGAAGCGCGAGATGCTACCGACTACTATCAATTCACGTCGATCATCAACCGGCGCTTCTCGCAGCCGCAGAAGATCCGCGTCATCGAGTTGTTGTGGGAAGTGGCCTACGCCGACCAGGTGGCGAATCCATACGAAGAGCACCTCATCCGCAAACTGGCCGATCTGCTATATGTCGATCACCGCGACTACATCACGGCCAAGCTGAGAGCCCGCAACGCGGGACTGCAGCATAAGCAGAGTCCCCAGGGCTAGCCTTACGGGGAGCCCCGCTCTGCCGGGAGGCAGCCGAAGTTTGACATTTGACGGGATCCATCGACTAAACTCCCTAACGTGAGCCGAGCAAAGCCACACGAAAGGGAGTTCGAGACGAACTAGAAAAGTCTACAGCCACACGAAGTGGGAGTGTAAGTATCATGTGGTGTTCATCCCGAAATACCGGCGGAAGGTGATTTACGGGAGTTTGCGAGGGGAACTTGGGAAAGGTATTCCGGCGCCTGGCGCAACAGAAGGAAAGCGGAATCGAAGAGGGACATTTGAGACCGGATCACGTGCATATGATGATCTCGATTCCGCCCAAGTACTCGGTGGCGCAGGTGGTGGGTTCTCAAAGGGAAGAGTGCGATCCATTGGCACGGAATTTCGGGGAGCGACGGCGGAATTTTGCGGGGCAGCACTTTTGGGCTCGCGGATATTTTGTCTCGACGGTGGGTCGGGACGAGGCGACGATCCGGGAGTACATTCGCAACAGGAGCACGAAGACGACGGGTTCGAGCAGTGAATCTGTGGCGCTGAGCAGCCACCTGAAGGTGGCCCCAGTATGGACCGCGCAGCGGCACGTAACCTGCCGCTTTGAGCGGCTCACAATCTAAAGCCCCCGGCTCTGCCGGGGGATACTTACTTGGACATGCCCTCAACTCGACCCGCCGATGTGCAGGTTCTGGGTCGGCCCCATCGGCGGCGGTGGCCCGGTTAGCTTAGTCCCTCAGGCGATCGCTTCGGAGCACTACTACCCTCGTATGGCTGCTATCGGCAGCTTTGCCATACGGCTGTAGTTGGCCGAACAGCGCCGGCCGGCCCATCGCGCCGAACGGCAGCTATGTGGCGTCCGACCGTTGTTCGATAGGAGCGACCGACATTCGGCAGTCGGTCCAGGCGGTCACTGGCGCCGGCCTTTCGCAAAGGGGAAAATGCGGCTCGGTTTCTTCAATAGCGGTTCGCGATGCAACATCAGCACTCTCATCTCCTTGCGTCGCCCCGAGCCTGCACGCAGTTCGCGGAAACATCGAACCGGGCCGAACCACTGCCTTCTACCCCCATGCGCTGGATCAAGAGCCCGGCCTGGGACCTCGTTTGGGTCCTGAATGCGCTGTGGTTGTCTCCCCTGGTCCTTCTGCTGGCGCGGGGTCATGACTACGTTCGCGCCAGCCCGGTGGACGGGCTGTTCTTCGCCCTCGCGGTGCCACTGTGGTTCGGCCATCGCGTCTCGTCGGCCTGGCTGGCCTACGCGACCCCGGCCTACCGCCCCCTGCTCACCACGCAGCGACTACGCTTCGTAGTTGCTCCGTTGGCCATCGCGGTGGCCTGCTTCGCGCTGCTGCTGGCTCCCGAGAGCGTGCTGCCGATGCCGTTGACCGAGCGCGTGGTCTGGCTCGCCGTCCTGGACTACCTGCTGGTGAGTTACCATTTTGCCGCGCAGCACTTCGGGCTGCTCAGCCTCTACCGCGCGCGCGCGGGACGAGCGTCGGATGCGAGCACGCGACGGCTCGATCGGTGGTTTGCGCTCGTCGTGGGCGGCGGTTTCGTCGTGGTGGCCGAGGCCCTGGCCGGATCGATCGCCTACCAGGAGCGCTGGATCGACCCGCTGCTGGGGGCGGGCGGGGCGGACGTGTTCGCGCGGATGCTGCGCGATGGCGGCATCGTCCTCGTCGCGATCCTGACCGCCCTGATGCTGCGCGTCGAACTGCGCTCGCAGCGCCCGTCGCTGCCGCGCGCGGCCTACGTCCTCGGCGTCTCGGCGATGGTGCTCTTCGCCTTCGTCGCGCGCGACCCCTTCCTGTTCATCGTGCTGTGGAGCGTGCAGCATTGGAGCGCCGCGATGGGACTCGCCTCGCTCGCGGCTTGCGGCGGGGCCCAGGCGCCCGGCGCGCACTGGCAGCGGCTGCTGGCGCCCATCAATCGGCGCGGCTGGGCCGTGCTGCTCGCGCTCGCCGTCGTCTCCGCCCTGTTGCTGCCGGTATTCGAGGTGCAGGCCGTGTCCGACGAATACGTCTACGCCGATCGCGTCTTCGGCGATGTGGCGTGGTGGCTGCGCTCCTCACCCTTCCTGCCGGCTCTGCTGGCGCTGGGCTTCGCGTCCGGCTTCATCCACTACGTGCTGGATCGCGCCGCCTTCCGCTTCTCCTCGCCCGAAGTCAGGCAGGCCGCCCGCGGCCTGTTGCAGCCAGGATCGCTTCACCAATAGCGGCCGTCGACGCGACATCAGCGCGAATTGTGCCCCGTCGCGCCTGGGCTGATCGCGCGGGGCCGGTGCCTCGCACGGGTTTGGTTCAGTCGCGGCGCAACCCGCGCGTGGCCGTGCGCCGGCGCTGCGCGACGGTCTTCCAGCGCCGGTGCACCCAGTACCACTGGTCGGGTCGGGCGAGGATCAGGTGCTCGAGCGCGGCGTTGTACGCGCGCGTCGTGCGGCGGATCGCCTCGTTGGTGTCGTCCGCCTCGATCGGCGCGATCGGCGCGCCGAACCGGAGCACGTGCCGCCCACCCTCCTCCCGCCAGCTCGTTGCCGCCAGCACCGGCGCGCCCGTGGCGAGCGCGATGATCGCAAGGCTCTTGAACGTCCAGGCCGGAGACCCGAAGAAATCAACCGCGATGCCGTCGGGCGGGCTCGCATGCTGGTCGAACGGGAAGACGATCACGTCGCCCGCGGCAAGGAGGTCGAGGATCCGGTCGAGGGAGCCCCGCTTGCCGATGACGCCGAACCCCGCCTGGTTGAAGCGCCGGGTGACGAGGGCATCGAGCCAGCGCGGCTTGATTGCGCGGCGGACGAAGTGGAAGCGGCCCCGCAGGTCCGGATAGTGGGCGAGGCCGGCGATCGTGGCCACTTCCCAGTTGCCGAAATGGCCGGTGAGCACGAGCACGCCTTTTCCCTGTTGCAAGGCGCTGGCGAACGCGTCGACGTTCTCGATGCGCACCAGCGCCGCCTTTTGCGCGGCCGACAGCCACCGGAAGCGCAGGAATTCGCCGGCGAGCCGCCACAGGTGGCCGTAGTGCGCCTGCGCCAGCGCAACGATCTCCGCCGCGGAAAGCGTCGCGCCGTAGACGCGCCGGAGATTCGCGAGAATGACCGAGCGGCGCAACGGCAGGAAGCGAAAGAGGAACCGGCCCGCCGCCGGCACGTCCACGCGCGCGCGCTCGGCTTGTGCCACGGCCGACGCGCTCCGGCGATCGTGCGTCAGCGACACCGCGATCGACGCGATGCGGTGCCGCGCCAGGAGTTCCGCGGCGCGCGGCCCGCAAACGAGCCGCGGCGCGCCGTAGTTGTCGCGCGCGATCGAGAAGTCGGCCGGCTCGATCTGCCCCAGCGCCGCCTCGCGCGGGAACAGCTTGACGCACGCCTCCTTGGCGGCGAAGCGGGCAGCGAGGCTGGCCGCCCGCCCGGGTCCGTCGCCGCTGTCTTCGAGTTCCTGCGCGGAGAAGAGCCGGCCGAGGTCCTCGACCGGCGTTTCGCCGAGGAGGCGCTCGATTCTCGCGATTTCGACGGTGTCGATGCCGCAGCGGCCGGCCGGCGCAAGGGCGTCCGCCATCGCGATGCGCGCCCGGCAGTCGCTACGCCGCGCGGACGACGAGGGCGGCGTTGGTGCCCGCGAAGCCGCGACAGAGGATCAGCGCGACCTTGCTCCGCGGCTTCTGCGCCGCGGCGGACACGGGCACCCCGGCGCAGGCCGGATCGAGCCGCGCGAGGTTCGCCACGCCGGGCACCGTGCCGCGCGCAAGCGCCGCGAGCGCGAGCGCCGTTTCCAGAATCCCGGCCGCCGCGATCGTGTGCCCGATCGCCCACTTGAATGCGGTCACCGGCGGGGGCGTGGCGCCGAAGACACGGCGGATCGCCGCGGCTTCCGAAGTGTCGGACTGCGGCGTGCCGTTCCCGTGCGCGACGACCATCCCGACGTCCGCGGGCGCGAGCTGCGCGCCGTCGAGCGCCTGGCCCACCGCGCGCGCAAGGCCGTCGCCGTCGTCGCGGATGGTGATCAGCCCCTGCGCTTCGCAGGCGTAGCCGCCGCCGAGGATTTCGCCCAGCACGGGCGCGTTGCGCTGCGCGGCCGAGGCCTCGGTCTCCAGCAGCAGTGCGCCGGCACCTTCGCCGAACAGGCTGCCGTCGTGCCGCGCGTCGAACGGCCGCAGCGCCTCGCTGGCGAGCAATCCCAGCCGGTGGTAGTAGAGCAGCATCTGCGGCTCGATCGGCGTTTCGTGCCCGACCGCGACGGCGCGGTCCGCCTCGCCGGTGCGCAGCGCCTCGAACGCCTCGATGACCGCCAGCGTGCCGCCGACGCTGTGGTTGGTGATGCACGCATTCGGACCCTTGAGGCCGTGCTTGATGCCGATGTGGCCCAGCACGTTGTTGGGCAGCGTGCGCAGCAGCCACATCGGATTGACCGTGCTGGCAAGCTCGCGGCCGAACGCGGGCAGCTCGCCACCGGCCGCGGCGAACAGCGGGAAGTAATCGTACTGGTTCTCGTAGTTGCCGCCGCCCGAGCCGACGTAGACGCCGCTGCGGTCGCTGTACG
Source organism: uncultured beta proteobacterium (assembly GCA_963700415.1). GTDB lineage: Bacteria > Pseudomonadota > Gammaproteobacteria > Burkholderiales > Casimicrobiaceae > CAIWHR01. The sequence goes on along the minus strand of CAVOXS010000021.1, from coordinate 67,598 downwards.
CGGCGGCGGCGCCGGCCTCCAGCGCGCCGCGGTGAGCGACGATGCCGGAGCCGTCGATCGCACGCCCCGCGGCGTAGAGACCGACGAGGTCGGTGCGCCGGATCAGCTTGTGCAGCTTGCGATCGTCGACCAGCGCGCGCGGATTGAAGTCGGCGATCTCGGCCGCGATCCGGCAGGGCCAGCCCGTCGTGTCCCACTGCGCGATCGGCGCGATCGCCGAGCGCCCCGCGACGATTGCGTCAAGTATCTGCTCGGGTGACGTTCCGGCTCCGCATACGGCGCCGGTGCCGGTCACGACCACGCGCAACGGATTCGTCATTCGCCGGGTCCCCGCGGTTCAGCCGCCGTCGACTTCGTCGGGATGGCGGACGACCACGCAGCTGTTCGAGCCGCCGAAGCCGAACGAGTTGGACATCGCGACGCGAACGCGCCCGCGCCGCGGCGTGCCGGTGACGAAGTTGAGGTCGCAGTCGGGGTCGCGCTCCACCAGGTTCGCGTTGACCGGCATTTCGCCGCGGTGGACGGCGAGCGCGCAGACCGCGACCTCGACCGCACCGGCCGCCGCGATCAGGTGCCCCATCGTGCTCTTGGTCGAGCTCACGTTGACGCGCATGACGTCGGCGGCGAAGACGGCGCGCGTCGCCGCGGTCTCGCTGCGGTCGTTCATCCCGGTCGATGTCCCGTGCGCGTTGAGGTAGTCGACGTCCGCGGGCGCCGCACCGGCATCCTTGAGCGCCGCGCGCATCGCCTGGATCGGCCCGTCGCCGTCCGGCGGCGAATCGGTGATCCGGTAGCTCGACAGCGAATTGCCGTCGCCGGCAAGCTCGGCGTAGATCCGCGCGCCCCGGCGGCGCGCGGCTTCCCATTCCTCGAGCACCAGAAAGCCCGCGCCCTCGCCCAGCAGAAACCCGTTGCGCGTCGCATCGAACGGGCGGCTCGCGCGCTGCGGCGTCGCATTGTCGGTCGACAGCGCGGAGAGGAGGCAGAACCCGGACATGCCGATCGGACTGATCATCGAGTCGAAGCCGCCGGCGAGAACGCTGTCGACGGCGCCACGGCGGATCAGCTTCAGCGCGGTGCCGAGGGCCTGGCCCCCGGACGCGCAGGCCGTGTGCACCGAGGTCGCGTAACCGCGGATGTCGTAGCGCCGGGTGAGCAGCGAGATTCCGGCGGTCGCCTGGCTGCGGCAGAACACCATCGGATCATTCGCCGCCGGGTCGGTCAGCAGCCGGTCCACGTGCAGTTCGCCGTCGGCCGCACTGTGCGCGAACGTCGTGGCAAGATCACCGAAATCGGACGTCATCATCCCCGCGCCGACCGCGCAGCCCCAGCGCGTCGCGGTGGCGGGCGTCGGCCGCAGGCCCGCGTCGCAAAACGCCTGCTCCGCCGCGGCGAGCGCGAAGCGGTGCGAGCGGTTCGTGTACTTGCGCTGCCTGCGCTCGACGTGATCGTCATCGGCGGAAATTCTTCACTTCGGCGGCGATGCGGACCGGGAATCCGCTCGCGTCGAACAGACTGATTTCCGCGCCACCGCTCCGCCCGGCGAGGAGCGCATCCCACGTCGTCGGCACGTCGTTGCCCACCGGCGTGACGAGGCCGATGCCGGTGATGGCGACGCGGCGCTTCCCGCTCATGGCTGCCCGGCCCTGGCGACGACTTCGAGCCGCGCGGTGGCGGCCGTCCTGCCGTCCATCCGCGCTGCGAGGCGAATCGACGCGCTGTCCGGACCGGACGGGACGAGCTCGGCATCGATGTCGACGGCCGCGCCGGGCGGAATGAACGCGCGCATCTTCACGTGCGTCATCCGCGAAGGCGCCGGCGTCTTGCCGGCCGGCCAGTGCGCTGCCTCGGCGGCCACGCCCATCGCCAGACCGATCTGGGCGTCGAGCAGCAGCGTCGCGGGAAACACGGGCCGGCGCGGGAAATGGTCGCCGAAGAAGGGCGCCGACTCCGGGACGAACAGCGTCGCGCTGGCGCAGACGCCGGGAACGCCGCCCGTGCGTTCCACCCGCGGGGCGACGACGCCGTGGAAGCGGCCGGCCGGCGCACCGCCGCCGCGGATCAGGTCGAAGCGCTCGGCAAGCTCGGCGGGCGAATCGAACTCGGCGACCGGCAGCATCGGACCGAGGCAGTCGACGAGTTCGATCACGCCCGTCCCGTCGACGCGGGCGCGCCCGCCGTAGGCAACCGCGTGCTCGTCGCAGCTCTCGATGTCCACGGCGAGATCGAGCGTGCTGCCGGGCGCAACGTCGGACTGGAAGCGCGTCTCGTTGGCGAGTGCCGCGACGGGCCGGCCGCGAAAGTCGACGTGCGCCATGGCGACCCAGGCCGCGAGCTGCCCGACGGCCTCGGCGACGAGGCACGACGGGAACGCGCTGATGTGCGCCGGCACCGCGTAGCGCCCGCGCGCGCGCCGTCCCGCCTCGTATTCGACGATGTGGTCGACGAAGGAGAAGGCCGCGAAGTGGTCACCCATGCGCAACCGTAAGGGCTTGTCGCGGTTGCCACCAGGACATCAGCCGGCCGCCTTGGTCTCGCGCTGTGCCGCGATGACGAGCTTGCAGAACGTTTCGGTCGTGAACAGCCGCGGGATGTCCTTGACCTTGGTCGGCGTCTTGAAGCGATCGGCCGGCACCTCCGACAGGTACGAGCGGAGCTGCGCGAGGCCGGCATCGGTGACGAGGCCGTTCTGCTCGAATTCGGCCTCGGTCAGGGTGCCGCGGGCGTTCTCGACGATCTTGCCGCGAGGGATCTTGACCTTGAACGCGCGCTCGAGGCGAAAGACCATGTCGAGGAAATCGATCGACTCGGCGTCGAGGTCGTCGATGAGCGACGCGTCGGGCTTGACGTCGTCGAGGTCGCAGCCCAGCGCGTCGGCAATGGTCGCCGAAACCGTCGGCAGTACGGCGAGGATGTCGTCCTTCGAAATTTGCGCTTGCGTCATTGTCGTGACTCCCTTCATTCCATTTTGAATCCGCCGTCGACGGCGAAAACCTGGCCTGTTACATAGTCGGCGTACGCGGAAACGAGAAACCACACTGCATAGGCGACTTCTTCCGGCCGGCCGTAGCGCTTCAGCAGGATGCGCGCCTTCACCTCGTCGCCGGCCATCTCGCGCACGTCCTTCGACATGTCCGTGTCGATCACGCCGGGCGCGACGCAGTTCACGTTGATCCTGCGCGGCGCGAGCTCGACCGCGAGTGCGCGGGTGAACGCATTGATCGCGCCCTTGCTCGCCGCGTAATTGGTCTGGCCCCGGCCACCTTTTTCGCCGGCGACCGAGCTGATGTTGACGATCCGGCCCGCGCGCTGCGAGACCATGTAGGGCACCACCGCGCGGGTCACGTTGAACACGCCGGTGACGTTGGTGTCCAGCACGACCGCGACGTCGTCGTCGTCGAACGCGGCGAGCGGGTTGTCGCGGATGATGCCCGCATTGTTGACCAGGATGTCGATCCGGCCGCAGCGCTCGGCGATGCCCTCGACCGCCGCCGCACAGGCCTTCGAATCGCGGATGTCGACCTGCAGGGCGGCGATCGCGTGCCCGGCGGCGCGGCCATCGGCAACGACCGCTTCGGCGGCCGTCGCATTGCCGCGATAGAAGAACGTCACGTCCGCTCCCTCGGCGGCCAGCAACAGGGCGATGGCGCGCCCGATGCCGCGACTGCCGCCGGTGACGATGGCGGACTTGCCGGCTATTCCGGAACCGGGAAGCATGTGCGGCATCATCCCGAAATGGCGAAGCCGCCGTCGACCACCAGCGTGTGGCCGTTGATCATCGCGGCTTCGGGAAGGCAGAGCAGGTAGACGGCTCCGGCAACGTCCTCTGGCGTGAGCACCGGCCCGGCCGGCGTGCGCGCGGCGAAGTTCGCGAGCAGTTCGTCCCGGTTGGGGAAGTAGGCGAGCGCATCGGTGTCGACGACGCCGGCGCTGACCGTGTTGACCCGGATGCCGCGCGGCCCGAGCTCCTGCGCGAGTGCGCGCGCCAGCGACTCCAGCGCGGCTTTCGACGCGCCGATGAAGCCGTAGCCGGGCATCGCCCGCTGCGCGCCGAGGCTCGACATGGCGACGATGCGCGCGCCGGACGGCATCAGCGGCAGGCCGCGCTGCGCGAGGAGATTGAGCGCGAGCGCGTTGGTCTCCATGCACCACCGCCAGTGCTTCAGTGTCATCTCGACCGTCGGTTTCAGGACGCCGGACGCCGCGTTGCTGACCAGGATGTCGAGCCGGTCGAAATGCCGGCCGAACTCGGCGAAGATCTCGTCGACGGAGTCCGGGATGCCGACGCTGCCCTGAATGGCGACCGCGCGGCGTCCGTGCGCGCGGATTTCGGCACAAAGGGTTTCCGCTTCGTCGGCGCTGTTGTAGTAGTTGGCCGCGACGTCGCAGCCCTCGCGGGCGAGTTTCAGCGCCACGGCGCGGCCGATGCCGCGCGCGGCGCCGGTCACGAGAGCGATTTTCCCGGCCAACACACCCGGCATGGTGGGATTCCTGCTGCGTTCTGCGGTCATGGGACCCGGCGCTGGCGCCGTCGGCAGGCAAAAGGTCTATTTTAACCTGTCCGCCAAGGCGCGCCGGGCACGAATGAGACGCTGTGCCTCGATCGTCCAGTGCTTCTTGACGCTGTACCAGACGTCGGCCGCCCACAACACCCCGTCGCCGGCATCCGCTGGCGGCGTCGCGATGCCGGCGTCGGCGGGCTCTGTAGGCATCGATCCACTCCCGCGTTGCGGGGTCCGCGGCGAGCCCTTCCGTGTCGGGCACGAAGACGTGGTTGTACGACGCCGGCAGCATCACGCCGCGCACGAGCGCGTTGCCGTCGCGGCGGAACTGGATCGCTTCCTGGTCGCCGGGGAGCGTCCAGGCGATGAAATCGAGTCCGATGGCAAAGCCGGTGAACTCATCCACCGAGTCCGGGATCGTGCGCAACTTCCCGATCATGCTCCACTGGTTGGGCAGCAGCAGCGCCGCGCCGCCGGCGCCGACGATGGACACGTAGGAGACGGTCAGGCCGACGACGGACCGTTCGGTTCCCGTCAGCGGATCGACGATCGACGTCCGGTTGTCCGCGGCGTCCGCCAGCGGGTTCCATACCATGATCGCGTCGTCGAACCGCCCGGCGAGCTCGTACAGAACCTTGATCGCCTGGATCCCTCCCTGGCTGTGGCCGATGATCATCGGCCGCATGCCGTCGCGCTCGTAATACCAGGCGATGAGCCCGGCGATCTGCGCGCTGTCCTCGTAGGGACTGTGCGACCAGCGCCCATCGCCGGGATGCCGGATGCGCGCTTCGGGATAGCCCATGCCGGTCAGGAACCGGCCGGCGGACTCCATCATCAGGTGGACCGGATAGATGCCGCCATGGAGCAGGACAATGCGCGGCGCAGGTCCTTTCGCCAGCGTGTCGCGTACGTCGTCCGCCGTGACCTGTTCCGGATGGAGGGCAAGGATCCGGTCTTCGAGCGCATGATCGATCGTCATCGAGCGCAGAACGCTTTGCGCCGTGGGCCTGGTCGCGATGGCGGCATCGTGGACCGCCACCGGCCCTGTCGCGCAGCCGCCGCCGGCGAGCGCCACGATGGCGACGGCCGCCACCAGCGCGATGCGGCGAAGGCGAGGTCGGGAAGTCACGAGCGGAGGTGTGTCAAGCGGCCGACGAAGCTGTCGGCGATGTGGTCGATGTCCGATGCCGTGAACGCCGCCCGCTGGTACGAAATGCCCGCGTGCAGGACTCCCGCGGCGATGGTCGCCGCGACGACCACCGGCGCGAGCGGGCCCGTGGACACCGCGCGCCGATACTCGGGGGGCGGCATCCGTCCGCCGGCATTCTCCCAGAGCGCGTCGACGTTGACCAGCGTGACCGCGCCCCATGTCGGATAGTTCTTGGCGTAGAAATCGGCCCGCTGCGCGGGGGACAGGAAGCGCCACAGCGCGCCGCTCGCGGCGATCCCCAGCAGGCTTTGCAGATAGAGCTTCCCGCTCTTGATGCGCGCGGTCTCGGCGTGAATGTCGCGTGCGAGCCGTTCCAGGTCGATGCCCGGAGGCAGCGGGTGCGAAACGCGGAACGAGCTCAGGAACTGGCCGAAGGTGGTGTGGTCGTAGCCGAAATCGCGCCGCAGATTGACGATCGACGCGACGGCGAGCTCGTGCCGGCGCTCGTCCGGCGAGCGTCTGCCGGCGTAGGGTTCCATCGCTTGCAGCAGGGCCGCGAGCAACAGGTCGTTGACGGTCACGCCCCAGGCGCGCGCCGCGCCGAGGAGCGCCGCGAACTCCGGTGGGTCGAGGCGGCGGTAGACGAAACCGTTGGCGGGGCTCCTGCCCTTGAGTCCGCGTGGCCGCACGGTGCGCCTGCAGCTGGCCGCGATACCCCGCAGGAATCGCACACCCGCCAGCGCCGGCGCGGCTTGCCGGAGAAGCAGCCGCCCATAGGTTTCCGGGTAGCGCTCGAGGTGTCGTGAAGGCGGCGCTTCGGGCTTGTCGCCAAGGTAGCGGGAGACGATGCCCTCGAGGAGGATCACGATCGAGTCGCCGCCCGAGATCACATGGTCATAGGCGAGGCCGAGGTGGAACCACGGCCCGCTGTCGATGCAGAAGAACCGGAACGGCTCGAGCCTGCCCTCGCGTGCGAAAGGCAGGTTGAGCTCGCGCTCGATCACCGCTGCCAGCACCTCGCCCGGCTGGCTGCCGCCCGCATGGACCGCGAGCGCGATTTCCGCCGGCCCTCCCGCGTACTCGAAGCGGCGGCGCGTGACGTCGAGCGAGAAGCCGGTCAGTCCGAGCGCGCCGAGCTGATGCGCGATGATCGCCTCCAGCCGCGCGGCGTCGAGCGGACGGTCCACGCGTCCCACGTGAATCGCGGTGTACGGGTGCAGATCCCGCCAGCGCAGCATCGACTCCTGGAACAGGTTCAGGCGCCCCTTCAATTGGCGCTCCGGCGGGGCGCAGCGACGAGCCGCCTCGCTTCGATCGTCCAGTGCCGTTTCACGCTGTGCCAGATGTCGGCGGCGTGAACGAGGTTGGTGGTGTCCACGCCGGCAGCGTCGGGAATCGCGGCGTTGCCATCGGGCACGTACGCCTCGATCCACGCGCGCGTGGTCGGCTCGGTCGCGAGGTGACGGGTTTCCGGCAGCCCGACGTGCGTGTACGCCGCCGGCAGAATCACGTTGCGCACGATCGCGGAACCCCGGGCGAGATAGGGGTCGGAGCGCGGGAACAGCCCTGCGATGAGGTCCCATTCGATGGCGAAACCCGTGAATTCCTCGGCGGTGTCGGGGATTTCGCGGAGCTTCGTCAGCATCTCCCATTGGCCCAGCAGGACACGCGCGAGCTTCCCGGTGGCGATCGCAGCGACGTAGGGGAGCCGGAAGCCGACGACCGGCCGCGAGGCGCCGCTCAGGGGATCGACGATCGCCGTGCGCGGCAGCGCGGCGTCCGTCACCGGATTCCACACCGGTATCGCGTCGCCGAATGCGCCGGCAAGGTCGTACAGCACGCGGATGGCCAGCATTCCACCCTGACTGTGCCCGATCAGCAGGGGACGCACGCCTTCGGCCTCGTAATACCAGGCCAGCGTGCCGGCAAGCTGCCGGCTGTCCGCAAAACTGCTCGCCGAATAGCTGCCGTCCCCGGGGTGCCCGATCCGGTCGGGCGGGTAGCCCATCGCGACCAGGAATTCCGCGAAGGGCGCCATGGTGACGGGGGCGAAGCTGCCCTGAAGCAGGATGATCCTCGGCGCGGGAACCTGCGCCAGGACCTCCGCGACTTCACGCCCGGTGACCTGGTCCGGGTCCAGCGCGAACAGGCGCTCGACGACAACCGGATCGTGGCCGGCGGCCCACGTCGGCGCGGCAGTCACGCCTGACGCCGCACCGGCGGGCAGCGCCGATGCGGTGATGAACGCGAGCGCCCGCAGCCATGCCGGAACCGATGCCGTGGGGAGGACGCGCATGCCGGATCGCGACCGCGGCGCGTTCAGCGCGCCGGGCGGCGGGGGAAGAAACGGCCCGTCCTCCGCAGGTATCGCGCATAGACATCCCCATGCACCGCAGAAAGATGCCGCTCCTCGTTGCGCGCCTTGAAGTTCATGAGGACGATGTGCACGGCCGCGATCAGTGTCATCGGTGCCGTCGGCACGATTGCGACCGAACACAGCATCAGCAGGATGGAAAAGGCGTAGATGGGATGCCGGACGCGCGCGAACAGCCCGTCGGTGATGAGGTTCGTCTTGCGTTCGAGGCCGACATCCATTCGCCAGTCGCTGCCCATCCGCAGCCAGCAGCGGACGGTGCCGGCGAGCGCAGCCACGGCGACAAGAGCCGCGACCAGGCGCAATGCGGCAAACGCCGGGTTGTGCAACGCGAAATCCGGAAGCCCGGGAACGGCGCCGGATCGCGTGAGCGTGGCCCAGGGCACGAAGATCCAGGCGGCGACCAGCGGCACCCAGACGAGCCACATCAGCCGTTCCAGCCGCTGCTCCGGAACGAGCCCGACGACCTTGCGCGTATGCCGGCGCACGCGGGCGATCATCACGCCGACCCCGATCCAGTACGACGATACCGTGGCGACCAGCACGGCGAGAGGAAGATCTGGCATCTGTCGACGATTCTGCCGCCGTTGCGAAACGTAACGAGGACCCGAGCGGCCGCACCGCAGAGCGGCACCGGCCAATGGGAGAAGCCCGTTCATTATGCCAGTGTCACGACGCGCGCCGCGATGCGGGATCGCCCCGGGGCAATCTGCGTTCGCTGCCGGGGCGTCCGATATAATCGCGGCTTCGAGTCGCCTCACCGTGACGCCTCGACCCTCCCCGGCCCTCTCCCTGATGCTCGACCCCCGTCTCGTGGAACGCGTAGCCGGCTCTGGCCCATCCACGGCGACCCCGGGGCCGAGCGCGGCGCGCGAGCGCGCTGAAAACGCCGTGAAATGGGCGGCGGTCCTGCTGGGTTTTTCCATTCCCGTGTCGGTCGTGCTGGACAATGTCCTGCTCGGGCTCATCCTGCTCTTCTGGATTGCCGGCGGCCAGTACCGGGACAAGCTCGCGGCCGTTCGCCGCAATCCCGTCGCCTTGCTGGCGCTCGCGTTGTACTTCCTGCACCTCCTGGGGGCGCCATTCTCGATCGGCCCCCCCAGGGACGTGCTCGATGCGCTGGCGAAGGCATCGCGGTTGCTGCTGATCCCTGCGCTGATCTTCCTTTTGCGCGAGCCGGTCTGGCGCGAACGCGGCATTGCCGCCTTTCTCGCGTCCATGCTCGTGACGCTCGTGCTTTCGTATCTGCTCTGGCTGGGCGTGCTTTCCGGGAGCGGATGGCTCAAGGGCGTGGCGCACGACCCCGTCGTGTTCAAGGCCCACATCACGCACAACGTGTTCATGGCGTTCGCGGCCCTGCTGCTCGCGCAGGCGGCGCTCGACGCGGCGACGCGCCCGGGCCGGATCGCGCTCGCGGCACTGTGCGCGGCCGTCGTGGCCAACGTGCTGCTGATGGTGCCCGGGCGCACGGGCATCATCGTGCTGCTCGTGCTTTTCGTCTATTTTCTCTGCCGCAGGTTCCGTCTCAAGGGACTCGCGCTTGCCGGCGTCGCGCTCGGCGTGCTCGCGCTGATCGTGCTCGCGTCGCCGGAAAGCATGCTGCACAAGCGAATCACCCTCGCCGACGAGGAGTACCAGCAGTGGCGCTCCGGCGTTGCGCCTGCCCCGACGTCCTCGGTCGGGCTGCGCCTGGAGTTGCTGCGAAACACGCTGGAGATCATTGGCGACAATCCCGTATTCGGCGTGGGCACGGGGGGGTTCGGCCGGGCCTATGCGGATCGCGTGGGGGACCCCGGGGCCGGCGGGACGCACAATCCGCACAACGAGATCCTGATGATGGTCGCGCAGTTCGGGGTTGCCGGATTCGTGCTCCTGGCCGGGCTGCTCGCAACGCAGTGGCGGCTGGCGGTGCGTCTGCCCGGCCGCCTGGAACCCGTGGCGGCGCGGGCACTCGTTCTGACCTTTGCCGTGGCGAGCGCGCTGACTTCGACATTGATCGATCACAGCGAGGGGTTCCTCTTTGCCTACATGAGCGGCCTGCTCTTCGCGGGCTATCCCGTCGACGCAGCGCAACCGCGGGTGGCCGCGACGTGAGCCCGGACGGCCTCGGTGCACGGGCGCCGCATGCGGGGGGAGCCCGCGAGCGTGCTGGTGGTTGTCACCAGGCGGAGGGGCGACGTCCTGCTCGCGACGCCCCTGATCCGGTCGCTCAAGGCGGCCTGGCCGAAAGCGGGAATCGACGTGCTGGTCTTCGCCGGCACGCAAGGGGTGCTGGAGGCAAATCCGGACGTGCGGCGCGTCATCACCATCGCCGAGCGGCCGGGCCTGCTCGCGCACCTCTCGCTTGCCGCCAGGTTGCTGCGGCGCTACGACATCGCCCTGTCGTGTCTCGCCGGCGACCGGCCGACGGCGTACGCGATCATGGCCGGGCGCTGGCGGGCGGGCATGGTCGGGTCGGGGAACGGCGCAAGATGGAAGCGGCGGGTGCTGTCCCAGGCGATCGCGTTCGATGACCTCGACACGCACACCGCCGCGATGAATCTGGCGTTCACCGAAGTCCTCGGCATCGCGCGCCACCACGAAATCGGCATTGGATGGACGGCGCAGGACGCGGCGCGGGCAACGAGTCTGCTTGGCGAGCGCGTCCGTGACGCTCGCTATGCGGTGCTGCACGTGCCCCCGAAATTCAACTACAAGATGTGGCGCGTCGACGGTTGGGCGGGCCTCGCGCATTGGCTGAGCGAGCGCGGGTTCGACACCGTCCTTACGGGCGGTGCCGAGCCGGGCGAAAGGGAGTTCGTGACGTCCGTCGCGGCGCGCATGCCTCCTGGAACCGTGAATCTGGCAGGGCAACTGACGCTGGCGCAGACGGCGTGCGTCATAGCCGGGGCGCGCCTGTTCGTCGGGCCGGATACGGTGACGACGCACATGGCCGCCGCCCAGGGCGTGCCCACGGTGGCGTTGTACGGCCCGTCCAATCCCGTCAAATGGGGGCCCTGGCCGCAACGATTCGCTGGCGCGCCGTCGCCGTGGCGACGCGTCGGCACGCAGGCGATGGGCAACGTCCAACTGGTCCAGGGTTCCGGCGCCTGCGTTCCCTGCATGGGGGAAGGCTGCGACCGGCACGTGGCGAGCTTCTCGGAATGCCTGCAGCAACTGCCGCTGCCTGCGGTCATCGCCGCCGTGGAGCGGGCCCTGGCCGCGCCAGCCGGCAGCGCGCCCGCGCGAAATTCCGCCGCCGTCGCGGATTGCTCCCTCCCGGAGGATGGCGCGCGCCGCGCGAACGGTGCGCCAGTGACGGGGGGATACTGAAATCAGCGCGGCTCGCCCCATCGTGGCCGCCCGGCCAGCGCGAACAGGAACGCGCAGGCTACCGCCGGCCAGAGCAGCAACACCGTGTGCGTGAGACCGTTGAAGTTCAGCAGGTGGCCGTAGGGCCCGTCGAAGAGCCCGACCGGGGGGCGCGCGAACAAGAGGTCCGGCAACAGCAGCGTAGCCAGCAACGATGAGAGCAGGGCGACCGCCGCGAGCGTGACCTGCGCCGGCCGCGGCAGCCAGATCGCCATCGAGAGCAGGAGCGAGCCTGCCGCGACGCCCAGCGAAACCGGGGGTGAGAGCCAGTTCTCCCATGCCGCGGGGCGCAGCAGCACGGCGGCCGCGATTCCCTTGACCAGTGCCGCCGCGCCGACCAGCAGCAACGCGGCGCCGGCGACGTAGCGCCGCTCCCGCAGGAGCAGTGCCAGGAAGAGGCCGACTCCCAGCAGCTGGAACGCGCTGTGCGCGCCTTCGAGCACCGTCGCCGCGAGTTCCGGCGCCATGCCGGAGCGGCCCGGTTGCGACGCGGAGTCGTACATCGTGGCGAACAGGGGAATGCCGGGATTCACCTGCACGACCAGCCAGATCACCAGCAGCGCGATCCCGAGATCTCCCGCGGTGCCGGGCAGGAACCACCGGTAGCGCGCCGCTGCGAACTTCTCGGGCACCCGCGGGGAGCGCGACAGGGCCAACGCCAGAATCCCCCCGAGAGCCGTTCCCGTCGCGTTGAACAACAGGTCGGCGACGCTGGCGTCGCGCGTCGGAAGGTACATCTGCAGCGTTTCCATCGCGAACGACAGCAGGGTGCCGGCGACCATCGCGACGGACAGGATTGCGGCCGGCGAGCGCGGGCGCTGCGCGGATGCGACAAAGAAGCCGAACGGAACGTACGCGACGAGGTTGCCGATGATGTCGTAGCGCACCCATCGTGGCGGCCAGGGAGCGAGCAGGAAGAACGTGGACCCCGACGTCCGTTCGAGCCATGGCTCGAACGGCTGCAGGCTCGCGTAGAAGATGGCGAGGCCGTAGAGCCCCGCGAGGAAGACCGGGAGCAGCGAACGCCCCGGCGCAGCCCGCTCCATGACGGGACGGCGCGTCAGGGCGGGCCGCGCGTCGGACGCGCGGATGCGCCGCTCAGCGACCCGCCTTGATCCCCGTCCACAGCTTGTTGCGCAGACGGCGCTGCGCGCCGGTGAGGTCCTGCAGCTGCTCCAGCTTTGCCTGGACGGCCTTGTCCGGGAAGATCGCGGGATTCTTGAGGAGCTCGGGTTTGATGAACTTGACCGCGGCCGTATTCGGATTGCCGGAGCCGATCAGGTTCGTGAGCTCGGCGGAGTTCTGGCCCTCGAGCATGAAGTTCATGAACTTGAGCGCGAGGTCGGCACGCGGCGCACTCTTGTCGATCACCATGTTGTCGAGGGCGAGCACCGCGCCCTCCTTCGGCATCCCCTGCAGGATCTTGAACTTGCGGCCTGCCTCCTGCGCATCGAGGTTCGCCTGGAAGATGTCGTTCGAGTAGCCGTGCACCAGCCAGATGTTGCCGACGGTCAGCTCCTTGATGTACGACGACGCGTTGAACGCCGCCCAGTAGGGCTTGGCCTTCTTGATCACCGCGGCCGCCTCGTCCCAGTGCTTCGGGTCGACGTCGTTGGCCGAGTAGCCGAGATACTTGAGCGCGGCTGCGAAGAGCTCGTTGGCGCTGTCGAGTACGGTGACGCGGCCCTTGACCTTCTCCAGGTGCTTCGGGTCGAAGATGACCGCCCAGGTGTCCGTGGGCAGGCCGAGTTCCCTGATCTTCTCGTCGTTGTACCCGATGATCGTCGTCGACATCGCGTACGGGATCGAGTACTTGTTGTCGCGATCGAACGGCGTGTTGAGATAGACGGGGTCGATGTTCTTCAGGTTCGTCAGCTGGCTCTTGTCGACGGGCTTCAACCGACCGCCCTTGATCAGCGCCTGCACCGCGTTCGACGTGGGCACGTACATGTCGTAACCCTTGGCCCCCGCGGCGAGCTTCGCCAGCAATTCCTCGTTGTCGGAATAGTAGGTCTGGACGACGGTGCACTTGCAGAACTCCTCGAACCGCTTGACCGTCTCCGGCGCGAGATAGTTGTTCCAGTTGTACAGGTGGAATTCGTCCTTGGCGGCGCCGGCCGGCAAGGCGAACAGCAGGGAAGCGAGCAGCAGTGCGAGTCGTTTCATGGTTTCTCCTCTTGGGGGCCCAGCAGGCTCGGCGCGAGCCTCGAGGCGATGATGATAAGCGCGAGCGTCAGCAGCATCAACAGGGTCGACACGGCGTTGACCTCCGGCGTGACCGCGATCTTGATCATCGAGTAGATCTGCAGCGGGAGGGTCACGGTGCCGGCGCCGGCCGTGAAGAAGGTGATCACGAAGTCGTCGATCGACAGCGTGAACGCCATCAGCGCGCCGGCGATGACGCCGGGCATGATCAGCGGCAGCGTCACGTAGCGAAACGCCGCGAGCGGCGTGGCGCCGCAGTCCCGGGCGGCCTCGGTCAGGCTCTCGTCCATCCCGGCAAGCCTGGAGCGCACGACGATGGCGACGAACCCGACGCAGAACGCGATGTGCGCCAGCGCCACCGAGACGAGTCCCAGCGTGAAGTTGAGCAGCACGAAGAAGATCAGCAGCGCCACGCCCATCAGGATCTCGGGGATCGCGATCGGCGTCAGCACCAGCACCGGCAGCAGCCGCAGCGGGTAGCGGAACATCGCCACGCCGGCCATCGTGCCCAGCACCGTCGACACGAGGCTCGCGACGAGCGCGATCAGGAGCGAATTTCCCGCCGCGGCGAGCATCTCGTCGTTGTGGAAGAGCTTGTCGTACCAATCGAGCGTGAAGCCGACCCATTCGGCGTTGAGGCGAGAGTTGTTGAACGAGTAGACGACGACGATGACGAGCGGGATGTACAGGAAGGCGTACGCCGCCACCGCCGCGATCCACAGGCCGAGGGGACGCCTACGCACGGGGCTCCCCCGCGCTCGAGGGCGTGCCGAGATTGCCGCGACCCACCCATGCGGCCAGTCCCGCCAGCAACAGCGCCGCCAGCGTCAGCACGATCGACAGCACGCTGCCGAAGGGCCAGTCGCGCGCTTCCAGGAATTGCTGCTTGATGACGTTGCCGATCAGGCTGTCTTCGGGGCCGCCGAGAATGTCGGGAATCGCGAACATGCCGAGCGCCGGGATGAACACCAGCGCCGCGCCCGCGTACACGCCCGGCAGCGACAGCGGAAACGTGATCCGCCAGAACCGCTGCCAGGCGGAAGCGCCCAGGTCCTGCGCCGCATCGAGCAGCGCCTGGTCGTGCTTCTCCAGGTTCGCGTAAAGCGGCAGCACCATGAACGGCAGGTGCACGTAGACGAGACAGGCCAGCACGGCGAAGGAGCTGAACAGCAGCGAAACGGGCTCCATTCCGAACGCCCCGAGAATGCCGTTGACGCTTCGCGCCAGCGCGGCCTGGGGTCCGAGGATGATCATCCACGCGTAGATCCGGATCAGGAAGTTGCTCCAGAACGGCAGGATCACGAGCAGCAGCAGCAGATTGCGGTACTTCTTCGGGCTGCGCGCGATGAGCGCCGCCAGCGGGTAGGCGAGCGCGAGGCAGGCGAGCGTCGTCAGCAGCGCATACCAGACGGACTTGAGGAAAACCTGGGCATAGACCGGCTCGGCGACGAACCGCGCATAGCTTTCGACATTGAGGTCGAGCGCGCCCGTCGTCGTCGACGAGCGGCGCCAGGCCGCCGAATTCGCCCGGCGTGCGGAACGACGCGAGCGCCATGATGAGCGTCGGGACCGCGAAAAAGACCAGCAGGTAGAGCAGTGGCGGGCCGCTGACCAGCCACTTGCCCCACCGTCCGGGCGCGCGCGAGGCCACCGGCCTATTCCTCGACGAAATGCCCGGCGGCAACCGGCCAGCTCACTTCGACCGGGTCGCCCACTTCGAAGAACTTGGCGCGACCGCTCGCGGAGTTGGCGAGCAGCGCCTCGATCTTCTGTCCGCCCGGCGTGTCGACGATGTACACGGTCACGTCTCCCATGTAGAGCAGATCGGACACCGTGCCGCGGTAATGGTTGTCCGGCGTCCCCGCGGGGGCGCTCGCTTCGATGCGCGCCTTTTCGGGGCGCAGGGCGACCGTTCCCGGCCGGCCGGCGGCGAGCGTCGTGTTCGCGGCGACCCGCACCGGTCCCAGCCCGGCGACGTCGACGGTGACGATGCCCTCGCCGTTGGCCGTGATCGGCCCGGACAGCAGGTTGCAGTGGCCGATGAAGTCGGCGACGAACCGTGTCCGCGGGAAGCTGTAGATCCGCGACGGCTCGTCCAGCTGCTCGACCCGGCCGGCGTTCATCACGGCGATCCGGTGCGACAGGGCGAGCGCCTCGGTCTGGTCGTGCGTCACGTAGACGAACGTGATGCCGACCTCCTTCTGCAGGTTGATGAGCTCGATCTGCATGTCCTCGCGCAGCTTTGCGTCGAGTGCCGCGAGCGGCTCGTCCAGCAGCAGCACCGTCGGGTGCGTCACCAGCGCCCGGGCGATCGCGACGCGCTGTTTCTGCCCGCCGGACAGCTCGTGCGGATAGCGTTTGCCGAAGCCCGTCAGGCGCACGTCCTCCAGCGCTTCGGTCACCTTGGTCGCGATCTGTCCGGGTGGCGTCTTCGCCATCTTCAGCGGAAACGCGACATTGCCCTCGACGGTCATGTGCGGGAACAGCGCATAGCTCTGGAAAACGGTGCGCACGGGGCGGTCTTCCGGGGGGCGATCGGCGAGATCGACTCCGTCGAGGAGGATGCGGCCGGCGTCGGGGAGGTCGAAGCCCGCGATCATCCGCAGCAGGGTCGTCTTCCCGCAGCCGGACGGACCCAGCAGCGTGAAGAATTCCCCCGCTTCGATGGCGAGGTTGACGCCGTCGACCGCCGTGAAATCGCCGAAGCGCCGCGTCACGTTCTGTATCTCGAGGAGTGCCATCGTTCTACGCGGACCGGATTTGCCAGAGCAGGAGGGCGGCCACTGCCACCAGCAGCATGGCGACGACGGCGAGCAGCGCGTTGCGCACCCGCTGCGCCGCGGCGAGCCCTCTGATCGCCTCGTCCCCTGCGGACGTCGGTGCCGTCAGGCGCTGGTGGATGAGCCGCGGCAGCTCGGGGAGGGCCGCGACGATATAGGGCGCCTCGGCGAGCAGCCGCCGCTTGAGCGCCGGCAGGCCGATCCGGTCGTTCATCCACCGCTCCAGATAAGGCAGCGCCGTCACCCAGAGGTCGAGGTTGGGATCGAGCTGGCGACCCAGGCCTTCCACATTGAGCAGCGTCTTCTGCAACAACACGAGCTGCGGCTGGATCTCGACGTTGAACCGGCGCGATGCCCGGAACAGCTGGAGCAGGACGCGGCCGAGCGAGATCTCCGACAGCGGGCGGTCGAAAGCAGGCTCCAGCACGACCCGGATCTCGGCCTCCAGCTCATCGACGCGCGTGTCCGGCGGCACCCAGCCCGATTCGAGGTGCGCGGTCGCGACACGGTGGTAGTCGCGGCGGAAGAAGGCGAGGAAATTCTGCGCGAGGTAGCCTTGGTCGCGCTCGGAGAGGGTGCCCATGATCCCGAAATCGACGGC
Organism: uncultured beta proteobacterium; assembly: GCA_963700415.1. Classification (GTDB taxonomy): domain Bacteria; phylum Pseudomonadota; class Gammaproteobacteria; order Burkholderiales; family Casimicrobiaceae; genus CAIWHR01. The sequence continues at coordinate 50,635 of CAVOXS010000021.1, read as the reverse complement.
GATGTATTTGCCGTGGTGCGGCGAGCCCGTGGCGACGAATATGTTGCCGGGATGCATGTCGGCGTGGAAGTAGGCGTCGCGGAAGACCTGCGTGAAGAAGAGCTCGACACCGGCGCGGGCAAGCCGCGGGATGTCGACACCCGCTTCCCGCAGCCGGTCGACCTGAGCGATCGGGATGCCGTTCATCCGCTCCATCACCATGACGTCGGTGCCGCAATAGTCCCAATGCACCGCCGGCACGAGCAGCAGCGGCGAATGCTCGAAGTTGCGCCGCAGCTGCGAGCAGTTCGCCGCCTCGCGCGACAGATCGAGCTCGTCGCGCAGCGTTCGCTCGAACTCGGCGACGACGGCGCGCGGGCGCAGCCGCTTGCCGTCGGACCACAGCTTCTCGAGCAGCATCGCGCCGGTGTGCAGCAGCGACATGTCCTTCTCGATCACCCGCGCGATGTTCGGCCGCAGCACCTTGACCGCGACCGGCGTGCCGTCGGGCAGCTCGGCGAAATGCACCTGGGCGACGGATGCGCTCGCGATCGGCGTGCGCTCGAACGAGCGGAAGACCGCGTCGACCGGCTTGCCGTACAGCCGCGTGAGCGTCGCGAGCACCTGCTCCGTGGCAAACGGCGGCACGCGATCCTGCAGCTTCGCGAGCTCGTCGGCGATGTCCGACGGCAGCAGATCGCGCCGCGTGGAGAGCATCTGCCCGAACTTGACGAAGATGGGACCCAGATCCTCCAGCGCGAGCCGCAGCCGCTGCCCGCGCGGCGCGGACGTATTGCGCCAGAACGTGAGCGCGCGAGCCGCCGGTCGAACCGCGCGGAACCGCTCGTGGCCGGTCAGGAACTCGTCGAGCCCATACTTGAGGGCAATGACCACGATTATCGCAAGACGCGTGATGCGCATCCCGCCGATTGTAAGGGATCCGCCGGCGGCGGCCGGGGCTTTGATCAGGGGTCAACGCCGGTCCGGGCACAAACGTTGCTGGGATCCGATTGGAGGCTCCACAAGATGACCGAACGCAGGCAGTCGCAGGGAGAGGAGATCGCCAACAGCGTGAGCCACGGGCGTGGGATTCGTCATGGCCGTCGCGTCGGCTCCCATCCTCATCTCGGTGACGGCCCGGACGGGCACCTCCGCCAACGTCGTCGGCGCCAGCGTATTCGCGGCGACGATGGTGCTGCTCTACTGCGCCTCGACGCTCTACCACGCCGTGTCGCACGACGCGGCCAAGACGCTGTTCAGGAAGCTGGACCACGGCGCGATCTTCCTGCTGATTGCCGGCACCTACACCCCATTCACGCTCGGCGCCTTGAACGGGCCCATGGGCTGGACGCTGTTCGGGCTCGTCTGGGGTCTGGCCGTCGTCGGCGTGACGCTGAAGGCCTTCGATCGGATCGAGCACCCAATCGCGTCGCTTTCCCTCTACCTGGTGATGGGATGGCTGTGCGTGATCGCGATCGAGCCGTTGCAGCAACGCGTGCCGCTGCCCGGCTTGCTGCTGCTCGGAGGCGGAGGGCTGGCGTACATGGCGGGCGTGGCGTTCTTCACGGTGGATTCGCGCCTGCGCTACGGACACTTCATCTGGCATCTGTTCGTGCTCGCCGGCACCGTCTGCCACTATTTTGCCGTGCTGGGCTACGCTGCGCCGCCAGTGGGTTAGGTGATCGCGCGCCGGCCAGAGTCGCTTGCGGATGCGGCCGCGACGCGCGCGATCATCGCGTCGACGCGCAGCGACAGGGCGTCGACCCGGGTCGCGGTTGCCAGGATCTGGTCGCCGATCGCCCGCGCCTCCGCGGCTTTCGTGGCCAAGAGGGCCTCGTCGCGCGCGTAGCTGGCGATGCTCGCGCCGATCCGCCCGCCGGCGTATCCGGGAAGCGCCAGCAGGCGCCGTCCGGCGTCGGCCACGCGCTGGCCGACAATCGGGCCCAGGGCCCCGGCGAGCGCCCGCTCGACGAACCAGGGCAGCGTTTCGGCAAGTCCCTTGAGCGTGGCCGCGAGCGCCGCATCGCCGTCGACGGCAACGAATTCGTCCCAGCGCGTCGGTTCGGCCAGTAGCGACGGCACCGCCAGCGGCGAGATGGTCAGCCGCAGGTCCGGCGGGGCATCCTGGTGCGGTGCAACGGCGATCGTGCCCGCCTCGTCGATGCGCATCGACGTCACAAGCGGCCCGACCGCGACGGCGAAGACCCGTCCGGCGTGCGCGGCGAGGCACGCGCCGAGCCCAGGCCTCGCGCCCGAGGACGCGATTGGCCAGCGCGGCGGGGAGGCCCGCGGGGTCGAAGCGCGACACGCGGCTAGGAAGTTTGCTGAATGCCGGCGAGAAGCCAGCCCGTCTTGCCGTCGACGGGCTTCGACAGGTTCCAGACTTCGTCGAAGGGCGCCGGCGCGGCACCGGTCCCCTCGCGCATCGTGCCGGTGAAACGGACGCTCGCCCAGTGCCGATCGCCTTCGGTCGCCACTTCGAGCACTTCGGCGGCGAAGGTGACGACTTCGGTGGCTGCGCGCGCCGCACCGCCGTCCTGGTCGCGCATCACTTCGTCGAGCATTTCGGGCGTCAGCAGGTCGTGCAGCGCCTCGCGGTCACCCGTGTCGTAGGCGGCCTGCAACCGGACGAATTGCAGCTTCGCGTGCCTGGCGAAGCCATCGGCGTCGAACCCCGGGGGCAGGGCCTTTCCAGCCGCCGGCGCCGCGGCAGCGGGACCCAGCACCGGATCGGTCCGCGGCGTGCCGCCCCATTCCGGGGTCTGCGGACTTCTCGAAGGTGGCGGGCGCCGCATCGGGGCCGCGGGCCCCCGCGTAGGCCAGCGGCGGCTGTCTGCCCGCGGCGTGCGAACAGCATGCGCAGCAGGAACACGCCGCCGATCACCAGCAGCGCGAGCAGCAGGAAGGTGCCCAGTCCCTCGGGGAGCCCGAAGTGCGACAGCAGGGCGGCGAGCCCCAGGCCGGCGGCGAGGCCGGCAATCGGTCCCAGCCAGCGGGAGGCCCCCGACGCAGCCGGCGCGGCGGCGGCCGCCGGCCTGGCCGGAAGCGTTGCGCCGGGCGTGGCGGGCATGACCGGCTGCGAAGCTGCCGCCGGCGGCGTCGCGGCCGGCGCCGCCGCGCGCGGAGCCACGCTGGGGCGCTGCGCGCCGAAGCTCTTGCCGCCGCTGAATCGGGCGGCGGTCGCGTCGTCGATGACCAGTGTCGCCGCCGCGAGCAGGGCGACGGCAAGGATTCCCGTACGTTTCATTCCGTTCTCCAGTTCCCGGTGCGATGGGCAGATCGTGTTCAGAAGCGATGACCCAGGTGGACAGCGACCACGCCGGCCATCAGATTGTGGACTTCGACCCGGTCGAACCCCGCTTGTTCCATCATCGCCTTGAGCGTGGCCTGGTCCGGGTGCATCCGGATCGACTCGGCAAGGTAGCGGTAGCTCGCGTCGTCCCCTGCCACAAGGCGGCCGACCCGGGGCAACACGTTGAAACTGTACCAGTCGTACGCCGGGGCCAGCGGGGGCCAGACCCGGGAGAATTCCAGCACGACGGCCACGCCGCCCGGCTTCAGCACGCGGCGCATCTCCGCGAGAGCACGTTCCTTGCGCGTCACGTTGCGCAGCCCGAACGCGATGCTCACGCAGTCGAAATGCCCCTCCGGGAAGGGCAGCTTCTCGGCGTCGCACTGTACCACGGGCAGCAGGCGTCCCGCATCGAGCAGCCGGTCGCGGCCGGCCCTGAGCATCGCATCGTTGATGTCGGTCAGCACGACCTCGCCTTCCGGGCCAACGCGGCGGGCGAACAGGAGCGCGAGATCGCCGGTGCCGCCGGCGAGATCGAGCACGCGCATTCCGGCGCGCACGCGGGTCGCGTTGACGGCGAACCGCTTCCACAGCCGATGCAGGCCGGCCGACATCAGATCGTTCATCAAGTCGTACTTGCCGGCGACCGAGTCGAACACGCCCCGCACGCGCTGCACCTTGTCCGCGATCGGGACCTGCTCGAAACCGAAATGGGTGTTCTCGCTCATCGGCGTTCCGGCCGAGGCGGGCATGCCGCTCTTTGCCATCGGGGCCGTCCTACATCCGCCCGGGCGTGGCGTCAGGCACGATGTCGAGATTGCCGATTCCCGAGAAGACGTTGCGGTCCTTCGCTTCCTTGCCGTGCAGCTTGATATCGAGCCGCAGGTCGTTGAGCGAGTCGGCGTTGCGCAGCGCGTCCTCGTAGCTGATGAGGCCGCCTTCGTACAGGTCGAACAGCGACTGGTCGAACGTCTGCATGCCGAGCTCGCGCGACTTCTTCATGATCTCCTTGATGCCCGAAACGTCGCCCTTGAAGATCAGGTCGGAGATGAGCGGCGAGTTCAGCATCACCTCGACGGCCGGCACGCGGCCCTTGCCGTCGCGACGCGGGATGAGCCGCTGCGCGACGAACGCGCGGATGTTGAGCGACAGGTCCATCAGGAGCTGCGCGCGCCGCTCCTCCGGGAAGAAATTGATGATCCGGTCGAGCGCCTGGTTCGTGCTGTTCGCGTGCAGCGTCGCGAGGCACAGGTGTCCGGTCTCCGCGAACGAGATCGCGTAGTCCATCGTCTCGCGCGCGCGCACTTCGCCGATCAGGATGACGTCCGGCGCCTGGCGCAGCGAGTTCCTGAGCGCGATGTCCCAGTCGTCGGTGTCCACGCCGACCTCCCGCTGCGTGACGATGCAGTTGCGGTGCTCGTGGACGAACTCGATCGGGTCCTCGATCGTGACGATGTGACCGTAGCTGTTCTCGTTGCGATGGCCGAGCAGCGAGGCCATCGACGTGGACTTGCCGCAGCCGGTGGCCCCGACGAACATCATGATGCCGCGCTTCGACATGATGACGTCCTTCAGCACCGGTGGCAGGCCGAGCTCCTCGAACTTGGGTATGTCGGTGGTGATCGTCCGCAACACCATGCCGATGCGGCCCTGCTGCACGAAGGCGTTGACCCGGAAGCGGCCGACGCCCGGCGGCGCAATGGCGAAATTGCACTCCTTCGTCGACTCGAACTCGGCCGCCTGCTTGTCGTTCATGACGCTGCGCACGAGTTCCATGGTGTGCTGCGGCGTCAGTCCCGATTTCGAGACCGGCTGGATGCGGCCGTCGACCTTGATCGCGGGAGGAAAGCCCGCGGTGATGAAGAGGTCGGACCCCTTCTGCTTGACGACGAGATCGAGCAACTCGTGAATGAAGGTCGTGGCGCGTTCGCGTTCCATCGTGCGATCTCCTTGTTGCGCGGGCCGCGCGGCGCCGTACGGCGAACGCGCCCGCTCAACCCATGAACAGTTCCTTGTTGACCGCGCGGTTCTTGGCCTCGGCGACGTTCACCTTGTTCCGGCGCACCATTTCGACGAGGCACTGGTCGAGCGTCTGCATCCCGATATTCTGGCCCGTCTGGATCGCCGAGTACATCTGCGCGACCTTGCCTTCGCGGATGAGGTTGCGGATCGCGGGGGTGCCGATCATGATCTCGTGCGCCGCGACGCGGCCCTCGCCGTCCTTGGTCTTGAGCAGCGACTGCGAGATCACCGAGACCAGCGACTCCGACAGCATCGCGCGGACCATCTCCTTTTCCGCCGCGGGAAACACGTCGATGATCCGGTCGATCGTCTTGGCGGCGGAGCTCGTGTGCAGTGTCGCGAAGACGAGGTGGCCCGTTTCGGCCGCGGTGAGGGCGAGGCGGATCGTCTCGAGGTCGCGCATCTCGCCGACCAGGATGTAGTCGGGGTCCTCCCGCAGCGCGCTCCGCAGCGCGTTGGGGAACGACAGCGTGTGCGGCCCGAGCTCGCGCTGGTTGATGAGGCACTTCTTCGACTCGTGCATGAACTCGATCGGGTCCTCGATGGTCAGGATGTGTCCGTACATGTTGGCGTTGACCTGGTCCACCATCGCGGCGAGCGTGGTCGACTTGCCCGAGCCGGTCGGGCCGGTGACGAGGATCAGCCCGCGGGGCCGGTTCACCATCTCGGCGAAGACTTTCGGCGCGTTGAGCTCCTCGAGCGAAAGCACCTTGGACGGAATGGTCCGGAACGCGGCCGAGGCGCCGCGCGACTGCACGAACGCGTTGACCCGGAAACGGGCGAGGTTGGGCACCGCGAAGCTGAAGTCGCATTCGAGGTTTTCCTCGTAGTTCTTCCGCTGGGCGTCGCTCATGATGTCGTACACCATGGCGTGGACGTCCTCGTGCTCCATCGGCGGCAGGTTGATCCGGCGGACGTCGCCGTGCACGCGGATCATCGGCGGCAGCCCGGCCGACAGATGAAGGTCGGAAGCCTTGTTCTTGACCGCGAAAGCGAGAAGTTCGGTGATGTCCATCTATAATCCCTGGTGCGGTCCGTGATTCCCGGGTGCGCCGGCTGGCAGAACTGGAGTGATGGGAGCACGCAATCCGCGTGCCAGAAACGGCGTCCGCATGCCGGCGTCATTCGATTATGTTCCACTACGAGAAGGCGTGGCAAGAAGTCGTGGCGCGGATCGACCGCGCGGCGCGCGCGTGCGGACGCGACCCGGCGGACGTGCGGCTCGTCGCCGTCAGCAAGACGTTCCCGGCCGAGGCGATACGCGCGGTCCACGCGCTCGGACAGCGTGATTTCGGCGAAAACTACGTGCAGGAGGCCGCCGTCAAGATGGCCAGCCTCTCCGATCTTGCCGATATCGAGTGGCATCTGATCGGACCGCTGCAGAGCAACAAGGCCGGGATCGCCGGATCGCGTTTTGCCTGGGTGCAAACCGTCGATCGGGAGAAGATCGCGGTGCGGCTGTCGGCCGCGCGGCCCGGCGACGTGCCGCCGCTTTCGCGTCTGCATTCAGGTCAACGCGAGCGGCGAGGCGTCGAAGAGCGGGGTGGCGCCGGAGGCGGTCATCGACCTCGCGCGGGTCGTCTCCGGGTTGCCCCGGCTCAGGCTGCGCGGGATCATGGGCATTCCCGAGCCGACCGCCGACGCGGGGCTGCGTCGGGCCCAGTTCCGGGTGCTGCGGCGTTCCTTCGAGGAATGCCGGGCGAACGGCCTGCCGGTGGACACGCTGTCGATGGGGATGTCGGCAGACCTCGAGGACGCCATCGCCGAGGGCGCGACGCTGGTGCGGGTGGGAACCTCGATCTTCGGCGCGCGGGGGCGAGAATCCGTCCGGCGATGAACAGCGCCAGTGTCTTGACGGACCGGCACCCAGGGAGCCATTAGCGATGGCAATTGTCTTCATCGGCGGCGGCAACATGGCGAGCGCGCTCATCGGCGGGATGATCGCGCGCGGAGCCGGCATCGACGAGTTTCGGGTGGTGGAGCCGCTGGTCGAGGCGCGGGACAGGATCGCCGCGCGCTTTCCCGGCCTCGCTCTCTTCGCCGAAAGCACTCGCGAAGCCGTGGCCGGGGCGGCGCTGGTCGTCCTCGCGGTCAAGCCGCAGCAGATGCGGCAGGCGGCGAGCGCCCTCGCGGCGCATCTTGCCGGCGGCGACGCCCCGGTCGTGCTTTCGATCGCCGCCGGCATCCGCCTTGCCGACCTGGCACGCTGGCTGCGCGGGCATGCCCGGCTCGTCCGGGCGATGCCCAATACTCCGGCGCTCGTGGGCAAGGGCATCTCGGGCGTCTATGCCGCGGCGTCCGTCGACGCCGCCGGCCGCGCCCTTGTCTCTTCCGTGCTCGCCGCCGCCGGCGAACAGGTCTGGGTCGAGAACGAGGCGATGCTGGACGCCGTCACCGGCGTCTCTGGCAGCGGACCCGCGTACGTGTTCTACTTTCTCGAGGCGCTGGAGGCGGCCGCGCGCGATCTGGGCTTCGCGTCGGCCGACGCGCGCAAGCTCGCGTACGCCACGTTCGCCGGGGCCGTCGCTCTCGCGCAGGCGAGCCCCGAGGAGCCTGCCGTGCTGCGGGCGCAGGTGACGTCGAAAGGCGGCACGACCGAGCGCGCGCTGGCCGCGATGGAGGCCGATGCGGTGAAGGCGGAGATCGTTGCTGCGGTGAAGGCCGCCGCGCTGCGCGCCCGCGAGCTTGGCGACGCCTTCGGCCGGGACGCCTGACCGATGCTCGGGCAGGCGCTCCGTTTCCTGGTCGACACCGCGTTCGGGATCGTCACCTACGCCTTCCTGCTGCGCTTCACGATGCAGTGGCTGCACGCGCCATTCCGCAATCCGCTCGGGCAGGCAGTGATCGCCCTCACCGATTGGGCGGTCAAGCCCGTTCGCCGGGTGGTCCCCGGGTACAAGGGGCTCGACGGTTCCACGCTGCTGCTTGCATGGGTCGCCGAGTTCGCGTGGCTGATCGCGCTGGCGCTCCTCGCGGGTAGCGGTGCCTTCGATGGCACGGTAGTAATCACGTTCGCCCTGCTCGCCTGTGTCGAGCTCGTCAAGGCGATGCTTTGGCTGCTGATCATCGTCGTCTTCGCGCAGGCGATCCTGTCGTGGACCGCGCCCCACGGTCCCTTCGCCGGCGTGCTGAACGCGCTGACATTCCGGTTCCTGGCACCGATCCGGCGCAGGGTGCCGCCGCTCGGCGGCACGCTCGATCTGTCGCCGCTGATCCTGATCGTCGTCGCCCAGCTCCTGCTGATGGTTCCGGTGCGGTGGCTCGAGGGCTTCGTCGTGACGTTGTTCCGTTGACTGCGCCTCACCCGCACCTGATCCTCCGGAGCCGCGCCTTCGCTCCGGTCGCCCGCGGCTAGCGTGCCGCGTCGCACCCCACCGGCTTGGCTGCACGAGGACGGCAGACGACGTCGTGCTGACGCTGCACGTTCAGCCGGGCGCGAAGCGCACCGAAGTCGCGGGCATCCACGGCGAAGGCGCCGCGGCGCGCCTGAAGATCCGGCTCGCCGCGCCACCGGTGGAGGGCAAGGCCAACGCGGAGTTGCTGCGCTTCCTGGCTTCGGCATTCGGCGTTGGGCAACGGGCGGTGCTGCTGCGGCGCGGGGAATCGTCGCGGCAGAAGACCGTGCAGATCGTGCGGCCGGCGCTGCGGCCGGATCGCGACTGGACTTAGCGGACAGAGGAGCAGGCGAATGAACGAAGCTCCGATACCGGCGCCCGACAAGGCCCGCCTGAGCATTGCCTGCGCGCTGGGTGGCTCGCTGGCGTTCTCGATCAACGACATCACGGTCAAATCCTTCAGCGGGACCCTGCCGCTGCATGAGGTCGTCCTGTTTCGGTCTCTGGTCGCGCTGGTTGTCACCGTGGCCGTTTTTGCCCCGGACAGGAGCATTTCCGGGGTCTTCCGCACCAGACGTCTGTCTTCCCACATGTTTCGGGGGTTTTGCGTGGTGATCTCGAACCTGGCCTACTTCGCCGCCCTGGCCGCCCTTCCGCTGGCCGAAACGTCCGCGATCTTCTTTATCGCGCCTTTGCTGATCACCGCACTCTCGGTGATCGTGCTGCGCGAACACGTCGGCCCCTGGCGCTGGGCGGCGCTCGCGATCGGAATGATCGGCGTGTTGTTGATCGTGAAGCCCGGAACGGCTGCTTTTCAGTGGGCCGTGCTGCTCCCCGCCGTGGCGGCGCTCGCCTATGCGGGCATGCATACGATGACGCGCAAGATGGGTCTGGCCGAGTCGGCCGCAACCATGGCCGTCTATATTCAGCTCAACTTCATCGCGGTCTGCCTGGCGATGGGGTTGGCGTTCGGCGGCGGACGATGGGCCGGCACGGGCCATCCCTCGCTCGAGTTCATCTTTCGCGCCTGGTCCTGGCCCGGACTCCGGGACCTCGTGCTGTTCCTGCTCGCCGGCGCCTGCAGCGCGGCCGGTGGATACCTGGTGTCGCAGGCCTATCGCAGCAGCGCGGCGGGTCTGGTCGCGCCGTTCGAATACTCCGCTCTGGTTCTGGCTGTGTTCTGGGGGTTCACACTCTGGGGGGAAGTCCCCGACTACTGGTCGGCCGCAGGAATCCTGATGATCCTGTCGTCAGGCGTATTTGTGGCCGTGCGTGAAGCCTGGAAGAGCGCCCCTGCAGGCAAGGGCCTGTCCTCTCGTCGTCGCTAGCCCGTTCCTCGCCGTCTTCTTTCCGGGTTCGCGTTTCGGCAGTCACTTGCGCGCCGCCAGCGCATTCGCGAGCCGCACGAAGTCGGCGACGGCAAGCGTCTCGCCGCGTGCGGACGGGTCGACGCCGGCCGCTGCGAGCGCGGGGGCATCGCACAACGCCGAGAGCGCATTGCGCAGCGTCTTTCGCCGCTGGCCGAACGCAGCGGCCACGACCTGCCCGAACAGCGGCACGTCGTCGATCCGGGGTTTCGCCGCGCCGAGCGGAACGAGTCGTGCGACCGCCGAATCGACGTTGGGCACCGGGCGGAACGCGCCCGGCGGCACCGTGAAGAGCCGGGTCACGCGGAAAATCGCCTGCAGCATCACGGAGAGCCGTCCGTAATCCGGGGTCGCGGGCAGCGCGGTCATCCGCGCGACCACTTCCCTCTGCAGCATCACGTGGATGTCGCGGAGTTGGGTCTCGAAACACGCCAGATGGAACAGCAGCGGCGAGCTGATGTTGTAGGGGAGGTTGCCGACGACGCGCAGAGCCGGTCCCAGCGGCGCGAAATCGAATTCGAGCGCGTCGGCGACGTGCAGGGTCAGTTGCCCGGGCGCAAACTCGGACGCAAGCCTTTGCGCGAGGTCGCGGTCGATCTCGATCGCGGCGAGATGCCCGGCGCGCTCGATGAGCGGCCGCGTCAGCGCCGCAAGGCCGGGGCCTATTTCCACCAGATTGTCGCCAGGCTGCGGCGCGATCGCGTCGACGATGCGGGCGATGTAGTGCGGATCGGCCAGGAAGTTCTGCCCGAAGCGACGCCGTGGGATGTGCCTTTCCATTTTGTCGCGTCGGGTCGGTGAAGACCAATGCGCGTCAGCGCGTCAGGCCGGGGCCGACGTGCCTGAGGAGCGGGTTGGGATGGGGGGACGGACCACGGTTGTCTGGCCGGACGCATGGTCGGGCCAATGCGCGGCCTGACCCAACGTGCGCTGCCTCCTATTTCCGTCCGTCCGCGCGCCTGGCCAGCTCGATCGCGAGATCCACCGCGGCGAACAGGCTGCCGGGATCGGCGTCGCGCGCCTTGGCCGCATCGGCGGCAAGGTCGAGCGCCGTGCCGTGATCGACCGAGGTGCGAATGAACGGCAGCCCGAGTGTCACGTTGATGCCGTGGCCGAAGCTCGCAGCCTTGAGGGCCGGCAATCCCTGATCGTGGTACATGGCAACGATCGCGTCGTGCCGCCGCGCGAAATCCGGCACGAACATCGTGTCGGCCGGCACGGGGCCCGTCACGTCGTTCCCGGCGGCGCGCGAAGCCGCGATGGCTGGCGCGATGACGTCGATTTCCTCCCGTCCGAGGTGCCCGCCCTCGCCGGCGTGCGGGTTGAGACCACAGACCGCGACCCGCGGGGCGGCCAGCGCGAACTTCGCGCGCAGTTCGGCGCAGACGATGCCCAGCGTCGTCCCGACTGTCTCCCGGGTAATGGCGGCCGGCACGTCCTTCAGCGCGAGGTGTGTCGTGACCAGCGCGACCCGCAGCGGCGATTCGGGCGTGCCGCCGACGAGCATCATGACGACGCGTGGCGTGTGGGTGCGCTGCGCGAAGAATTCGGTATGCCCGGCGAACGGGATGCCGGCGTCGAGGAGCACGCTCTTCTGTGCGGGGGCCGTCACCAGTGCGGCAAACGCGCCGGTGGCGCAGGCATCCGAAGCGTGCTGCAGCATGGCGAGAACGCTGTAGGCATTGGAAGGGTCGGGATGACCCGGCGTCACCGGCGCCGCGATGGGCTGGTGCCAGACTTCGATGCCGCCGGCCACAGGCGCGAACGACGCGCCGTCGTAGTCGGCGTACCGTGGCGAAAGGCCGATCCGCTGCGCGCGCACGCGCAGCACTTCGCGGTCGCCGATGATAACGAGACGGGCGGGGAACGGGTGCTCGCGGTGGCGCGCCGCGAGCAGCGCGACGAGCTCCGGGCCGATGCCGGCGGGCTCGCCGGCCGTGATCGCGATGGTGGGGTTCCCCTCCATCACCCCAGCTTGGCGACGACAATCCCGGCGGCGTCGCCGAAGAGCTCGACCTTCACGTCGGCCATCGCCCCGACCGCGAACGTGCCGTCCGTCGTTTCGACGATATTGGCCTGCAGAAAACCGTGCAGCGGGCGCGTCGGGCGGCCGAACACCCAGAGCTGCTCCAGCGGCTTCGCGGCATCGATCTCGCCGGTATGCTGGACGGCGAAGCCCATCGGCAACGCGTAGCCCTCGCGCCCGAACACCGGGAACTGGTCCAGGCCTGCCTTGTAGCGCAGCACGCGCTGGCCGGGGAAGCGCTGCCGCGAAATGAGGTCGTACCACGCGCCGGGCGGCAACGCGACCTCGACCTCGCCGCCGGGCCGGATCACCGGCGCAACGAGCAGCGTGTCGCCGCACATGAACTGCGTCTCGTAGCCGCGGGTGAGCGCGTTGCCGGGAAACGCGAGCGCCATCGCGCGCATTACCGGCATTCCGGTCGCGACCGCTTCGGCGATCACGCGCTGCAGGTACGGGATCAGGCGGTAGCGAAACCCGAGCCATTGGCGCGCCACGGCTTCCGCGTCGGCGCCGAACGCCCAGGGCTCGCGCTCGCCGATGCCATGGAGGCGCATGTGCGAGCTGAACACCGTCGCCTGCAGCCAGCGCAGGTAGAGCTCCGCCGACGGTTGCTGCGAGCCGTAGAAGCCGCCGATGTCGGAGCTGTGGCAGGGAACGCCGCTCATGCCCCAGGAAAGTCCGCCGCGGATCGACGCGGCGAGTCCCTCCCAATCGCTTTGCGGATCGCCGCCCCATTGGATCGGATAGCGCTGGCTGCCGGTCCAGCCGGCGCGGCCCCAGACCATCGGCTCGAGATTGCGTTCGCGCTGGAATTTTGCCGTTGCCTCGAAGACGCACTGGTTGTACAGCAGCGGGTAGACGTTGTGCAGCCGGCGGCCGGAATCGCCGTTGAAGGCAACGGCGTCGTCGGGAACCTGCTCGCCGAAGTCGCTCTTGATCACGTCGACGCCGTCCGCAAACAGCTTGGCGTGCGCGTCGCGCCACCACACATAGGCGCCGGGGTGCGTGAAATCGACGATGCCGCTTTCGGGCAAGGGCGTGGGCACCCTGCCGAAGGGGCTGGCGCCCGGCGTGTCGTCCCAGCCGAAGATGTACGGATCTCCGTCGGCGCTGGTCAGCAGGTACCCGCGCGACGCGAGGTCCGGGAACAGCGGTGAGTGGACCGATACATAGGGGTATTCCCAGACGCAGATCCTGAAGTTGTGCGCCTTGATCGCATCGAGCGCGGCGCGCGGATCCGGAAAACGGTCCGGATCCCATTCGAAATCGAAGCGCGTTTCGGCCTGCCAGGCGGCACGACCGTCGAGCGTCAGCACATCGCAGGGAATCTTGTGCGCGCGAAGCTTGGCGGCCACGGTCGCCGCTTCCTCGGGCGTCTTGTAATGGGAGCGCGAAACCCACAATCCCAGGCTCCACAGCGGGACCGACGCCGGGCGGCCGGTGAGCTGCGTGTACAGATCGACGATGCCGGCCGGAGTGTCGGCCGCGAAGAGAAAGAGGTCGAGCGCCTCGTCGTCGACCTGCAGCACGTACGAGCGGTGCGACCAATCCGGGTGTCCGACCCCGTGCGTGACGCTCGCCGGCGTGTGGACGAACATGCCCCAGGCGCCCTTGCCGGTGCCGGGGCTCCACGCGAACGGCGCGTTCTTGCAGGACCGGCCGGTGTTCACGCCCTGAGCGTCGACCACCCGCGAGTGGATCAGCTGCCCGCGTTTGTTGAGCGACCCGAATTTTTCGCCGAGGCCATACACGGGTTCGCCCGAAGCGAGCGCCAGGGCCGCCGTCCACTGTCCGCCCTGGCGCGCGCGGCCGAACGCCGGCAGCCGCGTCGAGCCCCGAAAATGCTCGTCGGTGATCGACCCCGCAACCGGTGTGCCACGATGGAGAAGCCGGAAGCGCAACGGTGCGGCCTCGAGTTCGAGCGTGGCATCGCCCGCGGTGAATTTCCAGGTGTCCCCTTCACCCGGCGCGACGACACAGGCCTTCGCTCTCCCCACGACCAGGCCATAGTCGGGTTTCGTGCTCGGCCCCGCGCGCAGCCGGAACACGCCGGGCCCGTAGCAGGTCACCTCGAGGATGTCGCCGGTCGACGTCGCGAGCGACATGCCCGATGCGGTCGTGCCGAGACTCTGCAGCGCATCGAGGCGAAGGATCGCCATGGAGTCGAAGGGCATGGGCGGCGTCGGGCGAACGAGAGCGCGAAGTTCAGCCGGCGAAGAGGGGCTCGGGCAGTCCCGGCACGTCCACCGCCATGGCAAAAAGGCCGCCGGACAGCGGCAGCCGCGCCAGCTCGTCGGCCTCCCGCCTCTGCCGCGCGCTGGTGACGTAGAGGGTCTTCAGGTCGGGGCCGCCGATCGCGCACATGGTCGGGCACATCGCGGGCACCGGGTGCTCGGCCAGCACGCGCCCGTCGGGCGCGATCCGCTTCACCTTGCCCCCGCCATAGAGCGCGGTCCAGTAGCAGCCGTCGCGATCGACGGCCGCGCCGTCGGGACGATCGCCTTCCGCCGCGAAGCGCGCCAGCACGCGCGGACGGGCCGGCGCTCCGGAGGCGGCGTCGTACTCGTAGCCGTTGATCGTCCGCGTATTGGTGTCCGTGTGGTACATCGTGCGGCCATCGGGACTGAAGGCGAGACCGTTGCTGATCGTCATTCCCGCAAGGAGCTGCGTCAGCGTGAAATCGGGATCGAGGCGATACAGGGCCCCGGTTGCCGCGTCGCGCGCCTCGTTCATGCTGCCGGCGAGGAAGCGGCCCTGCGGGTCGCAGCGGCCGTCGTTGAAACGATGGTGCGCAGGATCGTAGGGTGCGGCGGCGACCTTGCGCGTCAGCGTCCCGTCGCCCTGCGCGAGCCAGAACCCGCTGCGCAGGGCGACGACGAAGCCGCCGCCGCGGCGCAGCGCGAAACAGCCGATCGACTCCGGCATCGCCATGGCCGTGTTGCGACCGGTTGCCGGATCGAAGCGGTTGAGCGCCGGGGCATTGATGTCGACCCAGTACAGGACCTGTTCGCCGACCGACCATACGGGGCACTCGCCGAGGCTCGCCCGGGCGTCGAGGACGCAGCGGAACGGGGAGATGGCAGGGGGCGGGGACGGGATCATGCAGGCGTTCGCAGCTTGCCGGGACGGCGCCCGGCGATCGCACGCTTGCAGTGAATGACGAGCAGTCCCATCGGGCTTCTCCGGAAAAGCAGTCGGGGCCACCGCGACGGCAGGCAACCGGTGGCCACGGCAATCATCATACCGGGTACGGTACCGGCGAGGAATTCGCCAGCCGCGCGATCACTGCCGAACGGGAATCGTCGTGGCGGCAGCGAGCATACAATGGGCGTCGAAGGGCGGGCATGCAGCCGCCACTAGAGCTTGCATGGGTCCCCTCCGCTCACCAGTCGCCTCCAGGGATTTTCGCGAGGGTTTCGCGGAGATGCTGCCCGCGTGCGTCGGTTTGACGCCGTTCGGACTGGTGTGCGGCGTGGGCGCGGCGGCGGCTGGCGTCGACTTTCCCGGGGCGCTCGGCATGAGCGCGATCATCTTTTCCGGGGCGGCGCAGATCCTCGTGCTGCAGCTCTACGCGGAGGGCGCACCGGTCGCCGTCGTCGTTCTCACCTGCTTCGTCGCGGGGCTGCGCTTCCTGATGTACAGCGCCGCGATGGCCCCGTATTTCCGGCCGCTGCCGGCGCACTGGCGAAACGCGCTGGCGTTCCTGCTGACGGATCAGGCCTTCGCGGCGTCGGTGCGCCGCTTTTCCGCCACGCATGATCCGCGTGGCGGGGCCCTCTATTTTCTGGGCGGCGGCAGTGCCCTCTGGTTCATGTGGCAACTCACCAATGCCATCGGCTACCTCGCCGGAAACGTGATTCCCGCTTCGTGGGCGCTCGAATTCGCGGTGCCGCTCTGCTTCATCGCGCTCGTCGCGCCGGTGCTGCGCGACGTGCCGGCGATCGTCGCCGCAGTCACCGCCGGTGGCTTCGTGCTCGCGCTGGCGGGACTGCCGATGAAACTCAATCTGATCGTCGCCGGCGTGATCGGCATCGTCGCCGGCACGCTCACCGATCTGGCGAGGGAGCGATGGAAGGCGCATTGATCCTCTGGCCGGTCATCCTTGCCGTCGGCGCTCTCAATTACCTGTCGCGCCTGTCGTTCATCGCGGCCTTCGGGCGGCGCTCGATGCCGGGGTGGCTTGCCCGGTCGCTCAAGTTCGTGCCGGCGGCGATGCTCACCGCTCTGGTCCTGCCGATGATCGTCGGCGTCCCGCCTTCGGATGTCGGCCGCATGGGCGCATCCAAGAATTCTGGCGGCGATCATCGCCGCCGTGGCGGCGTTCTACACCCACAGCACACTGAAGACACTGGCGGCGGGAATGCTGTCGCTCTGGTTCCTGCAGTGGCTGACGGGTGCTCCCGGCTGACAGCGGCGGGGCATCGGGGAAGCGATTTGGCCACGGCGATTTTCGGCTAACATCGATCCTTTGCCACGGACGGTCCCCATGCGCTTCGAAGGCACCGACACCTATGTCGCCACCCCCGACCTCATGCTGGCGGTCAACGCCGCGATCGCCCTCGAGCGGCCGCTGCTGATCAAGGGCGAGCCCGGCACCGGCAAGACCATGCTGGCCGAGGAGGTTGCGCGCGCGCTCGGCCGGCCGCTCCTCCAATGGCACATCAAGTCGACGACGAAGGCCCAGCAGGGCCTCTACGAGTACGACGCGGTGTCGCGGCTGCGCGATTCGCAGCTGGGTGACGCGCATGTCGGCGACATCGCGCACTACATCAAGCGCGGCGTGCTGTGGGAGGCGTTCGAGGCGCCGGCGCCGGCGGTCGTGCTGATCGACGAAGTGGACAAGGCCGACATCGAGTTCCCGAACGACCTGCTGCGCGAGCTCGACCGGATGGAATTCTACGTCTACGAGACGCAGCAGACCGTCCGCGCGGCAAACCGGCCGCTCGTCGTCATCACGTCGAACAACGAGAAGGAGCTCCCCGACGCGTTCCTGCGCCGCTGCTTCTTCCACTACATCCGCTTTCCCGACCGCGAGACGATGACGCGGATCGTCGACGTGCACTTTCCCGGACTCAAGAAAGCGTTGCTGACCGAGGCGCTGGAAGTGTTCTTCGGCCTGCGCGAAGTGCCGGGGCTGAAGAAGAAACCGTCGACCTCGGAGCTGCTCGACTGGCTCAAGCTGCTGCTTGCCGAGGACATCCCGCCCGAAGCTCTGAGGAGCAGCGACCGGAAGGTCCTGATTCCGCCGCTGCACGGCGCGCTGCTCAAGAACGAGCAGGACGTGCACCTGTTCGAGCGCGTCGCGTTCATGGCGCGCAGCGGGCGGTAGCGTGGCCTTCGTCGCGCCCGTGACCCTCGAGGGGCGCCATGTACGGCTCGAGCCCATGACGAGGGCGTGCGCCGATGCGCTCGCGTCGGCGCTCGGCGTCGCCGCGGGCGACGGCGACATGTGGGAATCGAGGGTGACTGCGATCCCGCGGCCCGAGGGGATGCGCGCCTATGTCGACCAGGCGCTCTCGGAGCTCGACCTTGGCGTTTCGATGCCGTACGTCACCATCGACCGCGCGAGCGGCAGGGTCGTCGGCAGCACGCGCTACATGAACATCGAGGCGCCGCATCGCCGGCTCGAGATCGGGACCACCTGGCTCGGCAAGTCGGTCCAGCGCACCGCGATCAACACCGAGGCGAAATACCTGATGCTGAGGCACGCGTTCGAGGCGCTGCGCTGCATCGCCGTGGACTTGCGCACCCACGAAAAGAACGTCGCAATCGCGTGCCGCGATCGAGCGCCTCGGGGCCAAGCTCGACGGCGTGCTGCGCCATCACCGGATCCTGCCGGACGGCAGGCTGCGCAACACGGCGGCCTATTCCATCATCGATGCCGAGTGGCCGGCGGTCAAGGCGCGGCTGGAGGCGCGATTGGAAGAGGCGCCATGACCCGATGCTGATCGGCTTCTTCCTGCACTTGAAGTCCGCGCGCCTGCCGGTGTCCACGCGCGAATTCCTGACGCTGCTGGAAGCGCTGGGCGCGCGCGTGGTGTCGCTGTCGATCGACGACTTCTACCATCTGGCGCGCGCTTCGCTGATCAAGGACGAGGCGCTGTTCGACCGTTACGACGTCGCGTTCGCGACTTATTTCAAGGGCGTGGACGCCATCTTCGACGTCCGCGCCGCGATCCCGGAGGAATGGCTGCGCAAGGAGTTCGAGCGGCTGCTCTCGCCCGAGGACAAGGCGAAGATCGAGGCGCTCGGCGGTTGGGACAAGCTGATGGAAACGCTGAAGCAGCGGCTCGCGGAACAGAAGGCGCGCCACGCGGGCGGCGGCAAGTGGATCGGCACCGGCGGCACCAGCCCGTTCGGTGCCTACGGCTACAACCCCGAGGGCATCCGGATCGGCCAGGAAGGCGGCGGCAGCCGCAGCGCGGTGAAGGTCTGGGACGAGCGCAGCTTTCGCAATCTCGACGGTGACGTCGAGCTCAACACGCGCAACATCAAGGTCGCGCTGCGTCGCCTGCGTCGCTTCGCGCGCGAGGGCATCCCCGAGGAACTCGACCTGGACGGCACGATCGAAGGCACGGCGAAGAACGCCGGCTATCTCGACCTTCAACTCGTGCCGGAGCGCCGCAACCGGGTGAAGGTGCTGCTGTTTCTCGACGTGGGCGGGTCGATGGACCCGCATGTGCGCGTCTGCGAGGAGCTGTTCTCGGCGACGAAGACCGAGTTCCGTCATCTCGAGCATTTCTACTTCCACAACTGCGTCTACGACCACGTGTGGCGCGACAACGCGCGCCGGCACCACGAGCGATTGGCGACCTGGGACATCCTGCACAAGTACGGGCCGGACTGGAAGGTGATCTTCGTCGGCGACGCGGCGATGAGCCCCTACGAGCTCGTGCAGGCGGGAGGTTCGGTCGAGTACATGAACGAGGAGCCGGGGGCCCTCTGGCTGAAGCGCATCGCAGGCCACTTCCGGCGCGTCATCTGGTGGAATCCCGAGCCGCCGCGGGCCTGGGAGTACACGCGCTCGACGCAGATCGTGCTGCAGGCCGTCGGCCCGCGGATGTTCCCGCTGACCCTGGACGGCATCGCCCGCGGCATCGACGCGCTGCGGCATTGAGACGTGGAAACCGCGTGGCAGTCCGCGGTCGCCGCGCTGCTCGGCGTTGAGCCGGGCATTGCGCGCTGGACCGAGCAACGCGGCGGCTCGTTTGGCGGGACGTGGCGACTCGATCTGGCCCGCGAGCGCTACTTCGTGAAGACGCTCCGCGCTCCGCATCTTCCGATGCTGGAGGCGGAGGCCGACGGCCTGCGCGAGCTGGGGCGCGCCGCCGCTTTGCGCGTGCCGGCGCCGCGCGCCTGCGCCGTCGCCGGCGACCGCGCATTCCTCGTGCTGGAATGGCTGGACCTCGCCGGCGGCGGCCGCGACGCGGCGCTCGCCATGAAGTTGGCGCAGCTCCACCGGACGACGGCGGATGCGTACGGCTGGCGTCGCGACAACACGATCGGCACCACGCCGCAGGACAATGCGTGGACCGGGGAGTGGGCGACGTTCTTCCGCGACCGGCGCATCGCGCCCCAACTCGCGCGAGCCGCGCGCAACGGGGGGCGGCTGCAGCGCGACGGCGAAAGGCTGCTGGCGGTGATTCCACGGCTGCTCGCCGGCCACGCGCCTGCGGCGTCGCTGTTGCATGGCGACCTGTGGTCCGGCAACGCGGCGCGGCTTGCCTCGGGCGAGCCGGCGATCTTCGATCCCGCCGTCTATTTCGGCGACCGCGAGACCGACCTTGCGATGACCGAGCTCTTCGGCGGCTTCAGTCCCGCGTTCCACGCCGCGTATCGCGAGGCCTGGCCCGTCGACCCGGGTTATCCGGTACGGCGCACGCTGTACAACCTCTACCACGTGCTGAATCACTTCAACCTGTTTGGAGGCGGGTATCACGATCAGGCGCAGGTGATGATCGGACAGCTCCTGGCGGAGGCGGGCTGACCCGCCGGGGATCATCGCCGAAACCTTGGCGACCGGCCACGCGGGCGGGGCAACGCGCGCCCCGCTCGACGAGCCGGTGCTAGACTCGCCGTGTCATTGCCGTCGGCAAGTACACGCCGGAGATTCCGGGGTGAGCGCGGCGCTGCAGGATCCCAGACAGAATGAGAACCTCCCGACCTTCCTCGGTGCAAACGCGTGTACCCGATCCGTGGCGATGCCTCCTCGCGGCGGTTGACCAGGTGCGATCTGGGGATTGTCGCCGATAGGCCGGTTCAAGAGATGCCATCGTTGCTCGAAAGCCTTCCCCGGGGCGCGCGGGTCGACGTGATCCGGTTGCGCTCGCTGGGCGATTGCGTGCTCACCACGCCGGCGCTGGCCATCCTGAAGGCGCACCGGCCGGATCTGCGGATCCACATCGTGGTCGAGCCGCGATTCGTGGGCGTGTTCGAAGGCAGCACGGACGTGGACGAAATCTCAGTCGATATGAGACCGCTCAAGCGAAGGGGTGCGACACTCGTCCTGAATCTGCACGGCGGCCCGCGCAGCATGCTGATGACGCTTGCGAGCGGAGCGAAGTACCGCGCGGGGTTCGCGCACCATCGCTACAGCCTTTTCTACACGCACCAGATTCCTCGGGCGCAGGAGATCCTGGGCGTCGAGCGGCGCGTACACACGGTGGAGCATCTGGCGTCGGCGATGTTCTGGATGGGTGTGCCGCGGCGCGAGATCCCGCAGGCCAGGCTGACGGCAGGTTCCGCACCGAATCACCTCGGCGCGTACGCCGTGATTCATCCCTTCGCATCGGAGCCGGCCAAGACGTGGCCGGTGGGCCGCTTTGTGGAAGTCGCGCGGCACCTGCGCGATTCGCGCGGGCTGGAGCCCATATTTCTGGCGGGCCCGACGAGCGACGCGGCGCCGTTTTCGGCGTTTCGCGTGTGGCGGAATGTGCCGCTCGCCTACCTGAAGAGCCTGATGTCAGGCGCGTCGCTGTTCATCGGCAACGATAGCGGTCCGGCCCATGTCGCGGCGGCGTTCGGCGTTCCGGTGGCAGTGCTGTTCGGCCCGTCCGATCCGGTGGCGTGGGCGCCTTGGCGGACGCAGTCGCGGGTCATGACGTCGCGCGAGGACATCACGCGCGTTCAGGCGTCCGACGTGATCGCCGCGGCAGAAAAACTGAGCGCGACGGTCTAGCCGGCGGCCCCGGGGGCGGCGGCGAGGGCCGCGGGCTACTTCAGGAATTCCGGCGAAATCAGGCTCGGAATGAACAGGGCGATCTGCGGAAAGACGATCGTCAGCACGAGCACGCCCAGCATGGGCAGCAGCATGATCGCCACGTCCTTCATCACGTACGCCAGGCGCACCTTGGCGATCGCGCAGGAGATCATCAGACACAATCCGTAGGGAGGCGTCACCAGCCCGAAGGCCAGCGACACGATGCCGATCATCGCGAACTGCACCGGGTTCATGTGCACGGCCATGGTGATCGGCTCGAGGATGGTCCCGACGATGATGATCGCCGGTATCGCGTCGAGGAAGCAGCCGACCACGAGGAACGCGAAGGCGACGAAGAAGCCGGTGGCGATGAGACCCATCCCCCAGGACCCGACCGCCTCGAGCAGCACCTTCGGGATCTGGTAGTAGGCGAGCATCCAGCCGAAGACGCTGGCGGTGCCCACGCAGAACAGCGCGACCCCGGCGAAGCGGCCGGTGTCGAGCAGCGCCGTGTGCAGGCCCTTCCACCTCATCTCCCGGTAGACCAACGTCGACAGCATCGCGGCATAGAGCACGGCGATGGCGGCGGACTCGGTGGCGGTGAACCAGCCGAAGATCTTGCCGCCGATGATGATCAGCGGCGTCATCAGCGCCGGTATTGCGACGAACACCGCCGAAAGGAACTCGGCGAAGGTCGAGCGGACCGACGTCGGGTAACCCCGCAGCCGGGCGTAGCCGTGCACGGTCGCCATCTGCACCCCGGCCAGCAGAATGCCGGGAAGCACGCCGGCCAGAAACAGCGCGCCAATAGACACGGAGAGCGTTCCGCCCCACACGATCATCAGGATCGACGGCGGAATGACGACCGCGAGCACCGACGACACGGCGGTGATCGCCACCGAGAACGACAGGTCGTAGCCCTCCTTGACCTGCGCCGGGATGAAGATCTTGCCCAGGCTCGAGGCGTCGGCGGTCGACGACCCTGAGATGCCGGCGAAGAAAAACGAGAGCACGACGTTGCACTGGGCGAGCCCGCCGGGAAGGTGCCCGACCATCGCCCGGGACAGGCGCAGCAGGCGCATGGTGATGCCGCCGACGTTCATCAGGTTGGCGGTGAGCAGGAAGAACGGGACGGCGAGCAGGATGAACGAGTTGTAGGCCTTGAAGGTCTCGTTGAAGACGATCATCGGCGACAGCCGCGGCTCGATCGCCATGACCGGCAGGCAGGCGAGGCCGAGCGCGAAGGCGACCGGCACGCGCAGCGCAATCAAGCCGAAGAACAGGCTGAACAGGACGAGCGCGGCGATGCCGGGCGTCAGCAGCGCGCCGCCGGCCATCATCGCGGCACCGTCGCGCCGGCGGGCGCATGATTCGAAGCGGGAAGCGGGGGGATCGCGGGCGCGTCTTGGACCCGACAGCTGCCGGCAGTCAACTGGCACATGGGTGGTTGCGGTCTGCGGCGACGCGGCGGTCCGGCACGGGGTCGCTCATCCTCGGTTCGGCGCGCGTACTGGGGCCGGGGACTACTTGAGGAATTCCGGCGATATCAGGCTCGGGATGAACATCGTGACCTGCGGAAACAGGATGGTCAGCACCAGCACGCCCAGCATCGGCATCAGCATGATGATCACGTCCTTGAGCACGAAGGTCAGCTTCACCTTGGCGATCGCGCAGGCGATCAGCAGGCACAACCCGTAGGGTGGCGTCACCAGTCCGAAGGCCAGTGCCACGATGCCGATCATCGCGAACTGCACCGGATCCATGCCCACCTTCATGATGATGGGCTCCAGGATCGTGCCGACGATGATGATGGCGGGGATCGCATCGAGGAAGCAGCCGACCACCAGGAACGCGAAGGCGACGAAGAAGCCTGCGGTGATCGCCCCCATGCCCCAGGCTGAGACCGTCTCGAGCAGGACCTTCGGAATCTGGTAATAGGCGAGCATCCAGCCAAAAACGCTGGCCGTGCCGACGCAGAACAGCGCGATGCCGGCGAAGCGGCCGGTATCGAGCAGCGCCTTGTGCAGGCCCTTCAGGCCCATTTCGCGGTACACGAATGTCGACAGCAGGCCGGCGTACATCACTGCGATGGCCGCGGACTCGGTGGCGGTGAACCAGCCGAAGATCTTGCCGCCAATGATGATCAGCGGCGTCATCAGCGCCGGGACGGCGATGAAGATCGCGGACACGAGCTCGCCGAACGTCGAGCGAGTCGAGGTGGGGTAGCCGCGTAGCTTGGCATAGACGTGCACGGTGCCCATCTGCACGCCCGCCAGCAGTATTCCGGGAATGATGCCGGCCAGGAACAGGGCGCCGATCGAGACGCTCATCGTGCCGCCCCAGACGATCATCAGGATCGACGGTGGAATCACCACCGCGAGCACCGACGACACCGCGGTGATTGCGACCGCGAAGGACAGGTCATAGCCCTCCTTCACCTGTGCGGGAATGAAGAGCTTGCCGAGGCTCGATGCGTCCGCGGTGGAAGACCCGGAGATGCCGGCGAAGAAGAACGACAGGACGACATTGCACTGGGCGAGTCCGCCGGGCAGGTGCCCCACCAGGTCGCGGGAAAGTCGCAGCAGCCGCTGCGTGATGCCGCCGACGTTCATCAGGTTGGCGGTGAGCAGGAAGAACGGGACGGCGAGCAGGATGAACGAGTTGTAGGCCTTGAAGGTCTCGTTGAAGACGATCATCGGCGACAGCCGCGGCTCGATCGCCATGACCGGCAGGCAGGCGAGGCCGAGCGCGAAGGCGACCGGCACGCGCAGCGCAATCAAGCCGAAGAACAGGCCGAACAGGACGATGGCGGCGACGCCTGGCGTGAGGACCGCGCCACCCATCATGACTGAGGCGCCCCGCGAACGAGCACGTGCAGGTTGTCGCGGAGCTGTGGGCCGAGAAACAGCAACCACGTCGCGCCGGAGATCGGCCAGGCGATGAAGATGTACCACATCGGCAATTCGGCCAGCTCGGAAGTCTGGTTCCAGCCGAACTGGACGAACTTGACGCCGTACCAGACGAAAACGAGCGCCAGGACGAGAATGCCTGCCTGCGCGAACAGCTTGAGCGCAGCATTGGTCCGCGGCGGCAGCGTCGGCCAGAGGTCGATGTCGAAATGCGAGCTGTCGCGGATGCCGATCATCGCGCCCAGCATGATCATCCAGATGAAGAAGAAGCGCGCCATTTCCTCGGTCCAGATGTAGCTCGGGATGAGCGCGGTGTAGCGCGAGAAGATCTGCAGGCTCACCGGAATGATGAGGATGGCGACGCTACCCGCCAGCAGCCAGTTGAGCAGCCGGTAGTAGCCATCGATGAACTTCCGCATGCGCGCTCCTCGGCCGCCCGCGTGTGCGCCGGGCAAAAAAAACCCGGCGGAGGGACGGCCTCCGCCGGGTTTGCGGGACTCGTTACATCGAGTTGATCTTCTTGTAGATCGCCTCGGCGCCGATTTCCTTGGCGTACTCGGCCATGACCGGATCGACCGCCTTCTTCATCGCCGCGTGGTCGGTGAACGGAATGCGCTTCAGCTTGCCCGCCTTCTCCATCGCGTCGAGCTTGGCTGAATCCTCGCTGGACTCGATCTGCCGCCCGTAGGTGCCCGCTTCCTTGCCCGCCTTCACGATCGCCGCCTGCAGGTCCGGCGGCAACTTCTTGAATGTCTTCGCCGAAAAGCAGAGCGGCCGGATCGTGATCGCGTGCTGCGTCATGTTGAGGTTCGGGCCGACTTCGTAGAATTTCATCTGCTCGACGCCGGCGGCCTCGTTCTCGCCCGCCGCGATCACGCCGTTCTGGATGGCATTGTAGACTTCGTTGTAGGCGATCACCGTCGGCGACATCCCGGCGGCGGCGAAGGTCTTGCTCCAGATCGGCGCGCCCTGCACGCGAACCTTCAGACCTTTGAGCTCGGCCATGTTGCGCACCGGCTTGTTGGCGAAGATGTTGCGCGTGCCGCCGCCCGCGAACCCTATGAGCATCACGTCGCCTTTTGCCGCCACTTCATCGGCGACCGGCTTCAGCGTATCGGCGTCGAGCACCTTGTTCCAGTGGGCGAGGTCGCGGAACAGGAACGGCGCGTCGATGAACGGCGCGGCCTTGGAGAACGTCGACATGTGCGCCGGGGAGACGATCGCGTAGTCCACCGACACGCCCTGGTTCATGTAGGCGAAGTAGTCCTTCTCGAGGCCGAGCTCGCTGTTCTTGTGCAGCACGAAATTGATCGGCTTGCCGTAGTACTTCTTGACCAGCTCCTCGAACTTGACCATCGCCTTCGTGAACGCGTGGTCGTCGTTGAACTGCGACGCGCCATGCAGCGTGACCGGCGCCTGTGCGGCGGCGCCGAAGGAAACCGCCAGCGCAACGGGCGCCAGCAGGCGCAGTGCCGCGCGGATCGAATTTCGCATATTCCCCCTCCTGAGTTTGGAATCACCTGCCGGCGGCGCCCAGGCGTTCCCGCGACGGCCTCGTGGTCAGGTGGTAAGACCAATTGAAGCGCGTTGAGGCGTGCCTGTCAACGCGAATTGATTGCTGCACCGCAACAATCTCGCGGCTCCGGCGCCCCATGGGCTCAACATCCGTTGGAGGAGGCACTCCTCGCGCCGCGCCCTGCGGACTCGGACCGGCCGCTATCTCGATCCCGGCGCAGCTGCGCCTGCGGCGAGGGGCCTTACCGGCGCCTTGACCTCGACCGTCTGCTTCTTGCCCGCCCTGTCCTCGAACGTGAGCAGCAAGGGTACGGTGTCGCCATCGTTCAGCGGCTTGACGAGTTCCATCAGCATCACGTGGTAACCGCCGGGCCTCAGGTCGACAGCCTTGCCGGCGGGCAGCGCAACCTTGTCCACGGCACTCATCTTCATCATGCCGCCTTCCATCTTCATTTGATGGACTTCGACGATCTTCGCGACCGGAGAGGCCGCGGCCACCAGAGCGGCGTCGGTCGCGGACGTCAATCGCATGAACGCGCCGGTGGCCTTCTGACCGGTGACCGTGCCGCGCACCCACGGGTCGGTGACGGTCACCTGAGCCGAGGCGGCCGGGGCCAGCGCGAGGCAGGCGGCGGCCAGGACGACGGTTGCGGCAATGCCGGGCGGTTGCATCGACAGTTCCTTTCTGGATGTTTTCCGGCGGCTGCCCGGAGTGAGTCGCGGCGCAGCGAGGCAGGTCGCGTTGGCGCCGCGACCGATTTTACCTTCCGGCACGGCTTTCGGTCGCGTACTGCCGACGATGCCAGCCGGTATCGCGCGCCTTTTCCCCACTGGGCGAAGAGCTAGAAAAAACATGAGCTTTCAGCGATAAGCAGCCGCTTTGGATAATAAAAGTGTTGCATCTTTCCAGTCCATTTTTGATATAGGTCAAGGAATGCGGAATCGATGGATGTGGGCGGTTGCTCACCACCATCCCTTGGACTACCTTCGATCCGACCTACAACATATTGCGCTCGGCCCCTCCTTGGGGAGGAGACCCGCGGCGCGCATCGGAAGCGGGAGAAAAGCGATGTCTTTGGAAGCTGTCGCCGCGGCGACGGAAGGACCGGTTGCGTCGCGGCCGGCGCTGCCGGCACAGGTTCTCAAGCGCGACGGCCAGCGCGCGCCGTTCGAGCTTGCCAAGATCGCTTCCGCAATCGCCCGCGCGGGCGCGGCGACCGGCGAATTCGACGCTGAAGCGGCGAGCGAGCTTGCCGAGGCCGTCGGCCGCGTGCTCGCCCACCGCCACACGGGCGGCGTGCCGGACATCGAGACCATCCAGGACTGCGTCGAGCACACGCTCGCGGCCGCCGGCTGGTTCCACACCGCGCGCGCGTACATCGTCTATCGCGACCGCCACGAGCGGCTGCGGGCCGACCGCAAGACGCTGGTCGACGTCGCCGCCTCGGTCGACGAATATCTCGACCAGAAGGACTGGCGCGTCAACGCCAACGCCAACCAGGGTTATTCGCTCGGCGGGCTGATCCTCAATGTCTCGGGCAAGGTCGTCGCCAACTACTGGCTGTCGCATGTCTACGCACCCGAGATCGGCCACGCGCATCGCGACGGCGACGTCCACATCCACGATCTCGACATGCTCGCCGGCTACTGCGCCGGCTGGTCGCTGCGCCAGCTTCTGCACGAGGGGCTGAACGGCGTACCGGGAAAGGTCGAGGCCGGGCCGCCAAAGCACATGTCGAGCGCGGTCGGGCAGATCGTCAACTTCCTCGGCACGCTGCAGAACGAGTGGGCCGGCGCGCAGGCGTTCTCCTCGTTCGACACCTGCATGGCGCCGTTCATCCGCCGCGACCGGATGACCTTCGACGCCGTGAAGCAGTGCATTCAGGAGCTGATCTACAACCTCAACGTTCCGTCGCGCTGGGGCACGCAGACCCCGTTCACGAATCTCACGTTCGACTGGGTGTGCCCCGAGGACCTGCGCGAGCAGATCCCGGTGATCGCGGGCTGCGAGATGCCGTTCTCCTACGGCGATCTGCAGCCCGAGATGGACATGATCAACCGCGCGTACATCGAGGTGATGACGACCGGCGACGCCAAGGGCCGCGTGTTCACGTTTCCGATCCCGACCTACAACATCACGCCGGATTTCGACTGGGACCACCCGAACTGCGGAGCGTTGTTCGCGATGACCGCGAAATACGGCCTGCCGTATTTCCAGAATTTCCTGAACTCGGAGCTGAAGCCGAACATGATCCGGTCGATGTGCTGCCGGCTGCAGCTCGATCTGCGCGAATTGCTGAAGCGCGGCAACGGCCTCTTCGGCTCCGCCGAGCAGACGGGATCCGTCGGCGTGGTGACGATCAACTGCGCGCGGCTGGGCTATCTCAATGCGGGTGACGAGATCGGCCTGTTCGAGCGCATCGACGAGCTGCTCGGCTACGCTAAAGACAGCCTCGAGGTGAAGCGCAAGGTGATCCAGCGGCTGATCGACCAGGGGCTCTTCCCGTACACCAAGCGCTACCTCGGCACGCTGCGCAACCATTTCTCGACGATCGGCATCAACGGCATCAACGAGATGGTGAGGAACTTCACCGGCGGCAGCGACGACATCACCACGCCGTGGGGGCATGCCTTCGCCGTTCGCCTCCTCGACCACTTGCGCGCGAGGATCGTCGCGTTCCAGGAGGAAACGGGGCACATGTACAACCTTGAGGCCACGCCGGCCGAGGGCACGACCTACCGCTTCGCCAAGGAAGACCGAAAGCGCTGGCCGGACATCCTGCAGGCGGGAACGCCGGAGATGCCGTACTACACGAACAGCTCGCAGCTCCCGGTCGGATTCACCGACGACCCGTTCGAGGCACTGACCAGGCAGGAAGAGCTGCAGACGAAATACACGGGCGGCACGGTGCTTCACCTCTACATGAGCGAGAAGATTTCGTCGCCGGAGGCCTGCAAGACCCTGGTGCGGCGCTCGCTGGAGCGCTTCCGGCTGCCGTACATCACGATCACGCCGACGTTCTCGATCTGCCCGAAGCACGGGTATCTCGACGGCGAGCACGAGTTCTGCCCGAGATGCGACGAAGAAAGGCTTGCCGAGAAACGGCGGAAGCAGGCCGCCTGAACCTACGCGATGAACCGGAGGAACGCGATGAACACGATGACCGAAACGAAGCACCTGGCCGAGCCGATCATGTTGAGCGCGGATGAACGCCAGCGCTGCGAAGTCTGGACCCGCGTGATGGGCTACCACCGTCCGGTCGCTTCGTTCAACATCGGCAAGAAGGGCGAGCACTCCGAACGCCGCTTTTTCGTCGAGGAGCACGCCGGGCCGCACGGCTGAGCCGGCAGCGCCGCCAGCCTCTCGCCCGTGGTTGCGATGCCGGACGGCGCCGTCCCGCCGAAAGCCGCGCACGCCGATGCGCTGCGCGTCGGTGGCTTCGTCCCGTTCACGGTGACCGACTACCCGGATGCGCTCGCGGCCGTCGTGTTCTGCCAGGGCTGCCCCTGGCGCTGCGCGTATTGCCACAATCCGCACCTCATCGCCGCGTGGGGATGATGAGCGCGATTTCCGCCGCGGATCTCGAATGGCTGGAAACGCGCCACGGGCTCCTCGACGCTGTCGTATTTTCAGGCGGCGAGCCCACGGCGCAGGGCGGGCTGGCCGAAGCGATCATGGCGGTGCATGCGCTGGGCTTCAAGGCCGGGTTGCACACAGGCGGCGCTAATCCGCGGCGGCTCGCGGCGGTGCTGGCGCACGTCGACTGGGTCGGCTTCGACGTCAAGGCGCCACGGGTCGAATACTCCGTAGTGACGGGCGTTCCCGACAGCGGGATATCCGCGCTGGAGAGCCTCGACCTCATCCTTGCGTCCCGGCGTCGCGCACGAGGTGCGCACGACCGTACACCCGGCGCTGACGCCGCCGCCCGCGCTGGAAGAGCTCGCACGCGAACTCGCCGAGCGGGGCGTTGTCCGCTGGGTGCTCCAGCCGTTCCGTGCGACCGGCTGCATGAATACGCGCGCTACGTTTCCATGCGCCGCACGGAGTCACCATCGAGCCCGCGCTTGCTTGCGCTCCTGCGGCCACGTGCCGGCGATCGAAGTGCGTGATTGAAGATCACTTTCGTTCCCCGCCCGCGTCTCTCGTTCTTCCAATTAAGACCTTCAGCCTAATCCATCGCCGCTCCAGGGCGTGGGGGGCCTGCTGCCGCGTTACCGATCCTGTGGCGCCCAGGTGCGCGCCGATGCGAGCTCGTCCTAACGTGCGGTCGCACCAAACCCGAAGCAGCTCCACCAACCAGTCCTGGCGCGATGCAGTTCGCTCTCGCAGTTCGGCGCACGACCGGGAGAAAACGTTGTCGCCTGTCCATTCACGAAACACTGGTACCTGGCACGCGGCCGACCGCCCAACCACCATGACGTCGCCGCGTCACACACAGATCTTCCTCGCCGCCCATGCACTCCTTCGGGCGCCGATTCATTCCTTCGTGTCTCACAGTCACCGGTACCGGTCCACGCGGCGTCGATGCATCCATCGCCCCACGATCCCGCCGGCAACATCGTCCCCATGCAGCGGATGCGAGCACGGCGCGCCGATCACGGTGCGCGGCTTCGTTCCTTCCTCCGGCCCCAACCGGAGCCGTCGTCACGATCACCGGGACCAGCTTCGGCGCGCAGCGGCCAAGCGCGTCGCGTCGATGCGTGTCGCCGGTACCATCATCGGCGGCGACGGCCGCACGCTGACGGCGGCAGTTCCCTGCGGTGCCGCCACGGCAGAATCACGGTGACGGTCAGCAGCAACGCCGCGACCACGTCGAGGATTTCATCGTCGCCGCGCCAGGTGTGCCGACGGTTCCAGATTCACGCCGGCGGCGGCCCCCGCCGGCACCACAGTGGCCGTTCCGGAACGATTTCGATGCCCACGCCGGCGCCACGATGAGTCCCGGCTGAATAAGGAATGCCGGCGACGGCGTCGTCGGATTCACAGCGACGCGACTCGGTTGATCGTCCCGCTAGCGACCGGTTCCAGCAGGATCCGCGTCGCGACGATGCGGCGCGCCATTCAGCGCACGGATTTCGTCGTGCCACCAGGTCGATCACCGCGGCGGCGTCGTCGCCGCGACCGCTCAGCGACGACGAGCAGACCCTCAGCCTCTTCACAGCCAGCAGAGTATCGACGTCATCCTTCAACAGCAGCGCCAGTGACTGGCTCAGCCTTTCAGTTTCGCAACTTCGCCAGTGATCCAGCGGGCGCCACAATTGCCTACACGATCTCCAGCCCGACGACGCACCGCTCAGCGGGGGCGCAGGAGTGTTCCGCACAGCTCTCTTCGATCCATCTGCGCATCCCAGTGACCGGCACCTTCACGTTGTTGCTCAGCAGGCATGGCGCGGTTTCGCTCGACGCCCGACTCGAGGAACAACTTCATAGCCACCAGGCCGACGTTGACGTCGCGCGGACGCCAGCAGTACCCTGACGATGCTGATCGCGGCGCTCACCAGCGACCCGGAGAAGCTCGTTGATGGTCGCAGCTTGACCACGTTTCGGTCGAGCCGGCAGCTACGACTTCCAGATCGCCTTCCCGAAGAACAGCGGCACGTTTTGGCGCAGAAAACGGCGTCTCAACCCCTAGGTCCACTGCACCTTCAGTGACCGGCGCGCCGCTCGGTGGTGTCGCGGCGAGTGCCACAACGACGCAGTCCAGCTTCAAGGTCGGTTCCTCGCGAGTGCCGCCTTGCCGGTCGATCGAGCACCTGCCAGCGTCGCGATCGCCAATGCCGGCGAGGGTGCGCGCCTCCACTTTGCGGCGTCGCCGGACAGAATCGGGCTCGGCATCGCCGGGCTCGTCCTCAGCCCGGTGTCGGCTGCGTACGCGAGCATTGCGGTGTACAGCCGGACGCCAGGTTGCTGACGTCGTTCACTTGCCGCGTCGGCGGCTCAGCGTGCAGCCAATCTCGCGAACCTTCCCGTCACCGGCAGCTACAGCATCATCGTGCAGCCTGCGAGCGGCGCACGGGCACGCTGCGGGCGTGGCTGTCGCGCGACGCCACCGAAGCGCCTTCGAGCGGCACGCCGTCTCGCCTTGCGCTGACGCGCCGGCCAGAATGCGCGGCTCACCTTCGCAGGGCGGCCGGCACGCTGATCGCGCTCCAGGTGCGCGGTGTCGAGACAGACCCGCCGGCGCAGGGGCTGCCGGTCACGATCGGCAAGCCCGATGGCTCGTGGCTGACCTACTCCCACTTGACCGGCGCCGGACAGATCCCGGTCCGCACCGCCACTGCCAGTCACCGGAACGTATACCGTCTTTCTGGAGCCGGAGTCGGCCGCCAAGGGGCAGCCACCGCGTCGATGGAGGTGCTGCTCGACCCGGCAGAGCCTTGCCGTCGATGGCCCGACCTCCGCGACGACGATCGAACATCCCCGGCGGAAGCGCGCGCTACACGTTTGCCGGAGCAGCCGGCCAGAACCTCGGGCTGGGCATCAGCAATCTGACGTTGAATCCGAAGGTCGACGCGACGGTATACGTCTACGGACCCAATGGGGCGCAGCTCGCCGCTTACACCTGCGCCGCGTCGGCAGGCGGATGCGGCGGCAATGTCGCTCCGCAGAGCGCCGGTACCCATGGGGTCGTGGTGCGTCCGGCGGCGGGCGACGGGCGGGTTCGACGTCACGTTGTCATCGGACTTCGGTGGAGCGCTGATCGTCGGCGGCCCCGCGTTGCAGGTTTCCCTCGACCGGCCCGGCCAAATGCGCGCCTCATCATCGCCGGGTCGGCAGGCCAGACGCTTCGTCTCTCCTGGGCCGCCGCCGCGATCTCCGGACCGTCCGGCAGGGTGCTCGCGTACGTCAACATGCCCAGCGGTTCCACGCTGGGCGCCGTCTCGATCGTGAACGGAGCCGCGGGAGCTACGACATTCCCGCGCTGCCGACGACCGGCAATTACACGTTGTTCATCGATCCGATGGCAGGAGCAACGATGAACGCGACCTTGAAGCTCGGCGCGCGCTGACCGCCGCCGGAAAGTCTGAAGAGGGTGCAATGACGACAAGACCACACTGGCATTTCGCGCTTGTTCTGGTCGCCGGCCTGATCGCCTGCGCCATGGCCGACGCCCAGACGGTCGACCTGCGCTGTCTGGCCGACGGCGGATCGCGCTGTGCACCGAACCGACGCATGTCGCCGACCCGCCGGGCGCCGCGGTCGATGCCGACATGCCGAGCTACGACGTCTGCGACATGGCGGCACGTTCGGCTGGCGCGAGCCGCGTGGACGAGGTGCTGGGCGGAAAACCCGTCTTCGAATCCGACATCGTTCCCGTGTCGACGGCCTTCGAGATCGTCCAGAACGCCTGCCAGATTGGCGTACCGACAGCGGCTGGGCTACACCGATTCCAGCCAACATCCTCTGCTGGTCCGGAGCGCCGCTGGCGAGGAACGGAGCTTGATCCGCGACTTCCGCAGCTCGACTTCAACGGACCGAAACCTGGTGCCACCGGCTGCAACCTGCCGTGGGCCGAGACCGTCTACGCGGCGAAATGGCGCGGGATCGCGTGCCCCAGAACCTACAGCACGCGAACGAGACCGAACGGCGACCTCGAATGCTGGAAGCTGCCGCCGGAATGCGCGGAGCACGCCAGCGTCGGCAACCCGATCACGCTCCTCGACGGCTGCAAGTCGCAGCGCGAGGTGGACTACCGTTCGCGCGCGCCGGGTGGGCTCGAGGTCGAGCGCTTCTACAACAGCGGCGGTATTTCCGCTTCGACGCGGCACCCGAGAAGGCCAGCGATGTCTGGCGCACGACGTGGGATCGGCGCATTCTCGTGCCGCCGGTCGCGGGGAACGTCCTCGCGTACGCGCAGCGCGCCGACGGCTCGTTGCAGGCGTTCGGAGCCGCCGGGCGGGAGCTGCACAACAACCAGGGCGGCGCGGCCGCGCTTCTGCAGCGCCTGACCGATGTCGCCGGCGCGGCGACCGGATGGCGGCTCACCACCGCGAACAGCGACGTCGAATCCTACGACGCCGCCGGCCGATTGCTTTCGATCGCGTTGCGCACCGGGCAGGCCTACACACTGGCTTACGCGGCGGACGGCCGGCTCGCCGCCGTCAGCGACGTATTCGGCGTTTCGGTGACCTTCACCTACGATACGGCGGGCCGCCTGGGCGGTTTCGTGGCACCGGGCAATCGTTTGTACGTCTACGGCTACGACGCCGCGGGTCGTCTCACCTCCGTCACGTATCCCGACGGCACGGTCCGGACCTATCACTACGAGCACAGCGGATTCCCGCACGCGCTGACCGGGATCACCGACGAGAACGGCAACCGCTACGCGACCTGGGCTTATGACGGATCGGGTCGCGCCAATTCGTCGCGGCACGCCGGTGGCGCCGAAGCCGTGACGCTCTACTACCACTCGTACTCGTCGACGGCGAACGAGGGATCGACGAGTGTCGCGGACGCGTTCGGGACCGCTCGAACCTACTACTATCAGGTGGCGGGTGGCGTGGTTCGCGTCAAGCGCGTGAGCGACTCCGTCGGCAATGCGATCTCGACTTTCGATGCCAGCGGCAATGTCGCGACCTACAGCGATCGCAACCGGAATCGGACGATCTATGTGTACGATCTCGCGCGCAACCTGGAAGTCTCGCGCACGGAAGCGCATGGAACCGCGCTGGCTCGCACGATCACGACGCAGTGGCATCCGGTATTCCGGCTGCCGACGAAGGTCGTCGCGCCCTCCGGTGCCGCCGGCGTCGAAGAGACGACGGATTTCGTCTACGACACGCAGGGCAATTTGCTGCAGAAGACGATCAGCGCGGGGGGCCGGACGCGGCAATGGAACATGACCTACAACGCCGTCGGTCGCTTGCTGAAGGCCGACGGGCCGCGGACGGACGTGAACGACGTCACGACCTACACCTACTACGACGCTGCCGATCCTTGCATCGGCTGTCGCGGCAACGTGAAAACGGCGACCAATGCGGCGGGTCACGTCACCACGTTCGACGCCTACGATGTCGACGGCCAGCCGACCCGCATCGTCGATCCCAACGGCGTGGCCACGACGCTGACCTACGACGTTCGGGGCCGGCTCAGGACGCGCGCCGTGAGCGCCGGGAACCCGCCTGCCGAGACGACGGCATTCGATTACGACAACGCAGGGCAGCTCGTCAAGGTGACGTTGCCCGACGGGAGCTTCCTGCGCTACCAGTACGATGCCGCGCACCGGCTGACGGAAATCGCCGACGGGCTTGGCAACGTGATCCAGTACACGCTGGATGCAATGGGCAACCGGATCAAGGAGGACGTGTTCGATCCGGCGGATCGCCTGGTGAGGACGCAGCGGCGGATCTACGATGCACACAACCGGCTCTACAACGACATCGGCGCGGCAGGCCAGATGTCCGTCTATCTGTACGACCTCAACGGAAATCTGAAGACGACCATCGATCCGCTGAGCCGGAACACTGCGTTCAGTTACGATGCGTTGAATCGGCTGCTGAATTCCACCGATGCGGCGGGCGGCGTGACCCGGTACGTCTACGACGCGAAGGACCGCCTGGTGTCGGTGCAGGATCCGATCGGTCTCACGACGGCGTATGCATACGACGGGCTCGGCAATCTCACGCAGCTGTCGAGTCCGGACACCGGAGTTGCGACCTACGTGTCCGACGCCGCGGGCAATGTCGTGGGCGCGACCGACGCGCGCGGGCTGGCCGCAGGCTACGTCTACGACGCCCTGAATCGACAGACGCTGGCGACATTCGCCGGCGCCAGCGTGGCGTACGAGTACGACAGCACGGCGACCGGGGGCGCATTCGCCAGGGGCCGCCTGACCAAACTCGCCGATCCGTCGGGAAGCACGGCGTATGCCTACGATGCGTGGGGCCGCGTGCTGCGCAAGACGCATACGGTGGGCAGCGACGCGTCGGCCAGGAGCTTCGCGGTCAGCTACCAGCACGCAGCGGGCCGGATGACGGACATCACCTATCCATCAGGGCGCACGTTGAGTTACGCTTTCGACGCGCAGAGGCGGGTGACCGGCGTGACGATCGGAGGCCAGACAGTGCTGAGTGCCGCGACGTACCTCCCGTTTGGAGCCGCGCAAGGCTGGACCTGGGCCAACGGACAGGAGTATCGACGCGCTGCAGATCTCGACGGCCGGATCGTGTCGCTGACGCTGGGGCCGGACACGGCGGCCTTCGGGAGCGAGAGCTGGTCGTTCGGCTACGACAGCCTGAACCGGTTGACCACGGCGGCGCTGCCGCAGGGCGAGACGCTCGCCTACGCGTATGACGGCAACGGCAATCGCAAGCAGGAAACGCGCGCCGGTGCGCTGACCAGTTACGGCTACTTCGCGGCGTCGAACCGATTGCAGGCACTGACCGGCGCGGCGAGCAGGAGCTTCACCTATGACGCAATGGGCAATGTCACAAGCGACGGCAGCGCCACGTTCACATACGACGGACGCGGCCGTCTGACGCAGACGAGCGGCGGCTATCGCTACGCGATCAACGGCCTGGGGCAGCGGGTGAGCAAGAGCGGGCCGGGTGGGACCACGTACTTCGCCTACGACGAGCAGGGACGGCTGATCGGCGAGTACGATGGCACGGGCGCGGTGCGCCAGGAGCTCGTCTATCTTGACGACACGCCGGTGGCAAGCGTGCGCCCCGGGTTGGACGGGGGCACTGCCGTCTACCCGATCTACACCGATCATCTGAACACGCCGCGGCTCATCACCAATCAAGCCAATCAGGTCGTATGGGAATGGAAGACCGACACGTTCGGCGCCGGCGCTCCGAACGAGAACCCGGGCGGGCTCGGAGTATTCTCGTTCAATCTGCGTTTCCCCGGGCAGTACTACGATGCGGAGACGGGGCTGCACTACAACTACTTTCGGGATTACGATCCGAGCGTCGGGCGGTATGTGGAGAGTGATCCGATTGGGTTGGAGGGGGGGCGCAATACGTACGCCTACGTCGGGAATCATCCATCTGCGATTGGGTTTTGATGGCCCGATTGGAAGTCGTAGACAGGCTGCGGACAATGCGCGTTCTCCCGGAAGTAGCTCGGATCAGTCCGTGTTCAATTCCCTAGGTTCTGCGGGCAAACATGAGTTCCCTTGCCAATCGCATGACGATGTTGCGAGGATTCAGTGCACACAAACAGCTACGACGACTGCTTCAACATTAGCAAACCTGCAGAAGAGCACTGTGACAATCGCCTGCTAGCTTCAGTGCTTGTCGCGAACGATGCGGCTGTATCTCTGGTGGTGCAGTATTCAAGAAGACGCATGCGATAAGTCCGTGTGCTCCGAATAGTTGCCGAAGAAAGACAGTGAAACAGGCTGATACGTCTGGGCAGGCGCTTTGCCTCGTATTCCCGCATGGCGGTGGGAGCGTGCGTCATTGAAGTCATTGGCACACCTGCGTTGCGCTATTGACGTAGCGGTCTTGCCGTTTCGACTGTTCGCTCTATATCCAAATGGCTTGATTGCAATGGATTACACGACCCAGGGTGATCGGAATCGGAATCGCGTTGGCCGAATTCATCAGCTATTGGTGCGGGTTGTAGCCTCGGTACAATGTTCACGTGTCTTACGCCATTGGCGATCCGCTTCCTTGGATCGACATCACGCGGTAAGAGATGCAAGGGCTTATCTGGTCGGTGTGCTAGGACTATAGAGGCAGTCCGAATAAGCGATGCATGCCTCGCTCGCCGTCCGCCTCATGCTGACGCCGGCGATGCATTGGCTGACCGGATGAAGTAAGCGATCTCGCGGTCAGCGGGAACTATTCCGTGCCGCCGGTCACTTCCGCGCGAAGCAGACCTCGAACTTCTGCTTCGCGACAACCTGATAGCAGATTCCCCTCAGTCGGTCGCTCGCAGGATCGCAAGTGACGTTGCAGCTCGAACCCGCGTGCTGCCCCCTGCAATTTGAGGAAGACACGCAGGGCCGCGCCTTCCCGCCTTGCTTGCGCTTTGCGAAGGGAAGCCGATTCGGATTGAAGTGCGTCGCCTCGAGCGCGCCGTTCGGGTCGATGCTCTCGCTCGCGGCGGTGGTGGTCGGTTGCGAGGCCACGTGCCGCGCATGCGCAGGCTCGTCGAGCGCTTGCACGGGGTTGCTCCCGTCGACTACCATGCGGGACGACTGCTCGGGCGACGGTGGTGGTGGCTTGCCGGTTGCCCATCTGCGCAGGCTGATCCATCGGAGCGGAGCGAGGCCGTGACTGTGCACGTGGACTCATCGACGATCGCCTGTCCCGATTGCGATTTGCTGCAGCATCTGCCGCCGCTTCCGCGCGGCACGAAGGCGCGCTGCGCGCGTTGCGGCTCCGTGCTTGCGAGCCGGCCATCCGGTCCGCGCGATCTTCCGCTGGCCCTCGCGGTCGCGGCGGTGATCACCTTCGGCATTGCCAATGTCTCGCCGCTGATGGGCCTGTCGGCGGTCGGGCGCACCGCCAGCACGACGATTGCCGGCGGCGCTTACCAGATGTGGCTGGAAGGCGAGCCGATCGTCGGCGCCCTGATCGCCTTTTCCGCGGTGATCGCGCCGGGGGCGTACCTTTCGTTCATGCTGGTCCTGCTGATCGCGGCGCGGCGCACGCCTCCGCCGCATTGGGTCGGCGAGATGCTGCGCTGGGCCCACCATTTCGAGATGTGGTCGATGCTCGAGGTGATGATGCTCGGCATCCTCGTGGCGCTGATCAAGATCGCGGAGCTCGCCTCGGTGGAAGCGGGGATCGGCATGTACGCCGTTTTCGCGTTGATCGTGCTCATGCCGTCGATTCTGGTCACGTTCGATGCCCGCGAGCTCTGGTCCCGGGTCGACTGGGTCGAGGATGCGGCGGCGCGACAGGCGTCCATGGGGACTCTCGTGGCGGAGACGCAAAAATGACCGCTGCGCCACTGACCGCAGCGCGCGCCGGGCTCGTATCGTGCGAGGCCTGCCGGCTCCTGTCACGACCCGCCAGCACGGGCGCTCCCGGGTTCTGCCGCCGCTGCGGCGAGAAGCTCGAGTCCCGTCACCACGCGTCGATCGAGACGACCTGGGCGCTGGTGATCGCCGCGGCGATCTGCTATATCCCGGCCAATGTCCTGCCCGTGCTCAACACGACCTCGCTGGGGGAAACCGAAGCCGACACGATTCTCGGCGGCGTGGCGTTTCTCTACGCTTCCGGGTCGTGGCCGCTCGCCCTCATCGTGCTGATCGCGAGCGTGATGATCCCGCTCGGCAAGCTCGTCGCGCTCGTCTACCTGATGCTCACGATTCAGCGTGGCTCGATCGCCAACAACCGCGAGCGCACGCGGCTCTATCGCATCGTGGAAATCATCGGCCGCTGGTCGATGCTCGACGTGTTCGTGGTTGCTTTCACCGTCGCGCTGGTGCAGCTCCAGCCGCTGACGTCCGTGGCGCCCGGCGCCGGCGTCCTGTTCTTCGCCGTCGTGGTCGTGCTGACGATGCTTGCGGCGGAATCGTTCGACCCTCGCCTCATCTGGGATGCCTCAGACGGGCAGCAGGTCGACCATGGCTGACGCGCCCGACGTCGACGGCCTCCCGCAAGCCGTCGTCACGCGCAGGAAGCGCCTGCGGATCTCGATCATCTGGATCATTCCGCTGCTCGCGGCGATGGTGGCCATCGGCATCGCCATCCAGCGGGTGCGGAGCGAAGGCCCCACGATCACCATCGTGTTCAAGGGAGCGGAAGGCATCGAGGCCGGGAAGACGTTCATCCGCTACAAGGATGTGCGGATCGGGCTCGTCTCGGCGGTGGAGCTGTCCGAGGACTACTCCAAGGTGCTGGTCAAGGCGAAGATCGCGAAACATGCGGCGGGACTCATGGTCACCGACGCGAATTTCTGGGTGGTCGAGCCCCGCATCTCCCTGAGCGGGGTATCCGGGCTGAGCACGCTGCTTTCGGGCAATTACATCGGATTCCAGGCCGGATCGTCGGGGGAAAGCCAGTCCCTTTTCTTCGCGCTAGACGAGCCGCCGATCATCACCGACCAGCCGGGTCGGCAATACGTGCTGAAGACCCCCACGCTGGGTTCGCTCGGCGTCGGCACGCCCATCTACTACCGGCGCCTCAACGTGGGCCAGGTGACCGGCTACGCGCTCGCCCCCGATGGCCGGTCGGTCGAGGTCACGGTCTTTGTCCATGCGCCCTACGACAAATACGTCACCACCAACACGCGCTTCTGGATGGTGAGCGGGGTCAATGTCACGCTCGACGCCGACGGCGTGCGAGTGCGCACCGAGTCGCTCGCGGCGCTCATTGCGGGCGGTGTCGCCTTCGACGTGCCCGAGTTCGCGACCCAGGGCGAAGCGGCGGCGACCAACACCGAGTTCACGCTCTATCGGTATCGGGGCATCGCGATGAAGGAGCCGGAGCCCCTCGAGCGACGCTACGTGCTCCATTTCAACGAGTCGGTGCGCGGACTGTCGACAGGGGCGCCGGTGACCCTCTTCGGGCTGGAGGTCGGCGAGGTTACCGAAGTGGGTCTCGAACTGGATCCCAAGACGCTCGTCTTTCGCCCGCGCGTGGCCATCACATTCGTCCCCGATCGCCTCATCGACCAAATGCCTCCGTCCGCGCGGATGAAAACGGGCGTGACCCTGAAGGAGATGGGTCCGGAGGCGCGAATCCGGATGCTGCGCAAGGTCGTCGAGGAGCATGGACTGCGCGCGCAGCTGCGGACCGGCAGTCTCCTCACCGGAGAGCTCTACGTCGCGTTCGAGTATTTTCCGGAGGCGCCGAAAGCGAAAGTCGACTGGACGCGGGAACCGCTCGAGTTGCCGGTGGTCCCCGGCAGTCTCGCAAGCATCGAGGCCAAGGTCGGCAGCATCCTCACCAAGATCGACAAGCTGCCCCTCGACGCGATGGGCAACGACATCAGGGGCGCGCTGGCGACGCTCGACAGGACGCTGAAGGACGCGAACGCGCTCATCGGTCACGTGGACACGCTCGTCGGTCACGTGGAAACGCAATGGGTGCCCGAGGGCACCAAGACGCTCGACGAGCTGCGCCGGGCCGTCGCCGACGCCGGCCGCGTCATCAGGAACGCGGACACGACGCTCTTCAGCAAGGACTCGCCGGCGCCGCAGGACCTGCGCGACATGTTGCAGGAAATCACGCGGGCAGCGCGGAGCGTCCGTGTGCTCGTCGACTATCTCGAACGTCACCCCGACACGCTGCTCCGGGGCAAGCCAACGGAGAAACCCTGATGCCCCGCATCGCCTCCGGCGCCGCGCTGTGCGTCGTCGTGGCCCTCGCCGCGGCGTGCGCGTCCTCGCCGCCGTCGCGCTTCTACACGTTGAGTCCCACGGCTTCCTCCGGCACGGTGACGTCGAAGGTGTCCGTGGTCGTCGGCCCGGTGTCGATTCCGGCGCTTGTCGACCTGCCGCAGATCGTCGTGAGCACGGGCCCGAACCAGGTGTCGATCGACGAGTTCAATCGCTGGGC
This sequence comes from uncultured beta proteobacterium, assembly GCA_963700415.1. Lineage (GTDB taxonomy): Bacteria > Pseudomonadota > Gammaproteobacteria > Burkholderiales > Casimicrobiaceae > CAIWHR01. The sequence continues at coordinate 9,529 of CAVOXS010000021.1, read as the reverse complement.
GTCGCCGCTGCCGGACAACATCTCGCGCGTGGTCGCGGAGAACCTGGTCCTGCTGCTGGGAACGCCGCATGTGTCGCAATTCCAGCGCTCGCTCAATGTCGATGCCGATTTCCGGGTGGCGATCGAGGTGCAGAGTTTCGGATCGGCCCCGGGCGACGCCGCGACCCTGAATGCGGTCTGGATCGTGCGTCGGCTCCGGGACGGCAGATCGGACGCCGGGCGCACGAGCGTGCGCGAGCCCGCCGGCGAAAAGGGCTACGAAGCTCTGGCGGCCGCGCACAGCCGTGCGCTGGGGCGTTTGAGTCGGGACATCGCGGACGCGGTGCGCATGCTCGATCGCGCCGCGCCGTAGCGCAACCCCGGACCGGCGGCCATTCGGCGGCAGGCGCGCCAGATCGACGCTCTCCGTCCAGGTCACGGCGGAAGGACTGCGGACGTGGCCCGTCGTGGCGACGGGGCAAAGCCGTTGCGCCAATGCTCGATGAAGCGCTGCCGGCTGCCCCGCGGCGATCGGCCGTGGCAGAATGGACTCCATGTCGGCTGAGGCATCGTTCTCCATGGCATCCGCGGGCCAGGACACGAATCGCGGGGTCGCGTCGTGGCTGTTTGCGTGCTGTGCGCTGGTGTTCGCGATGATTGTCGTGGGCGGCGTCACGCGGCTCACGCACTCGGGGCTGTCGATCGTCGAGTGGCAGCCGATCGTCGGCACGCTGCCGCCGCTGTCCGAAGCCGAATGGCAGCAGGCATTCGAGCAATATCAGCTGACCCCCGAGTACCGGCAGGTGAACCAGGACATGACCCTCGCCGGATTCAAGGGCATTTTCTGGTGGGAGTACTTCCACCGGCTGCTCGGACGCCTGATCGGCGTGGCCTACCTGGTCCCGCTGCTGTGGTTCGTCGTGCGGCGCAGGATTCCGCCGGGGTATGCGTGGAAGCTCGTCGGCATCTTCGTGCTGGGCGGCCTGCAGGGGGCGATGGGCTGGTACATGGTGCAAAGCGGGCTCGTCGACGACCCGCGGGTGTCGCAGTTCCGGCTCACCGCCCACCTCGGCCTCGCGCTCGCGATCTTCGCCGCGATGTTCTGGGTCGGGCTCTCGCTCGTGCATCCGCGCCATGCGACGCTGACCTCGGCCCGGCAGCGGTCGGTGCGGACCTGGGCGATCGGCGTGGCCGCGCTCGTATTCCTGATGGCGCTCTCCGGCGGGTTCGTCGCCGGCATCCGCGCCGGGTTTGCGTACAACACGTTTCCGCTGATGAACGGCCATCTCGTGCCGCCCGAGATCTTCACGATCGAGCCGTGGTGGCGCAACTTCTTCTGGAACATGGCCACCGTGCAGTTCGACCACCGGGCGCTGGCATGGCTGCTCGCCGTCGTGGTGCCGGTGCTTTGGTGGAAGCTCCGGACCACGGATGGCCTTCCGTCGCGGGGGCGCTCGGGCGGCCATCTGCTCGTCGCGCTCGTCGCGACGCAGATTGCACTGGGAATCGCGACGCTGCTCCTGGTCGTTCCGATACCGCTCGCAGTCGCGCACCAGGCGGGCGCGGTGCTGGTCTTCGCCGCGGCGCTCAACGTCGCGCACGCGCTGCGGTAGGAGGCATTCCGCGCCTTTGCGATCTCCGTCACGCTCGCCGGCGCAATGCATCGGCGCAATGGAAAAGCGCAGACCGTCCGCTTCCTTGATGCGGGTCAAGGAGCAGCGCGCCGCTGCGCTTCCACAATGGCCCGATGGATGACAATGCGGATTGCCTGCTGTCGCGAGGGGCGTGTCGATGACCCGCGAAGTCACGCTCGACGTGCGCGGGATGGAGCCTCCGCAGCCGCTCGAGCTCGTGCTGGAGACCCTTGGTGATTTCCAGGCAGGCGATCGCCTCAAGCTCGTCATCGATTGCCACCCGACGCCGCTGTTCAGGATCCTCGAACGCAACGGCTATGGCTATCGCACGGAGCCGGGCAGGGATTCGGTCCACGAAATCACGATCTGGCTCAAGGACTGAGACAAGCGCCGCTTCGATGCGGCGGCCACGCGTCGGTCCTGGACAACGACAAGCCCGAGCGGTTTCCGCGCTTTGCGACGCGCCCCGCGTTCCGTGCCGGAGGCGCCGCGGTGAGGTATGCTCGACTCCTGACTCGTTGAAACCGGCGCGAGCGAGCCCGCCATGACCCACGTCCTGCACCGCCACCTTCGCCACACGCCGCCCGTCGCCGTCGCCGGCCGCGGCATGTTCATCACCGACGCTTCGGGCAAGGAGTACCTCGACGCCTGCGGCGGCGCCGCGGTGTCCTGCCTCGGCCACGGCCACCCGGACGTGCTGGCCGCGATGCACGCGCAGACCGACAAGCTCGCGTACGCGCACACCAGCTTCTTCACGACCGAAGTGGCCGAGGAGCTCGCCGACCGGCTGATCCGCACGGCGCCGGCCGGGACGAGCCACGCGTACTTCGTCAGCGGCGGCTCGGAGGCGGTGGAGGCGGCGCTCAAGATGGCGCGCCAGTACTTCGTCGAGATCGGACAGCCGCAGCGCGCGACTGTTCGTCGCGAGGCGGCAGAGCTATCACGGCAACACGCTGGGCGCGCTCGCGGTCGGCGGCAACGAGTGGCGGCGGCAGCAGTTCGGGCCGCTGCTGATCGGCGTCGAGCATGTCGCGCCGTGCTACCCGTATCGCGAGCAGCGCGACTGACGAGACCGCGGAAGCCTATGGCGCGCGACTCGCTGCCGAGCTCGACGCGACGATGCGGCGGATCGGCCCCGACAGGGTGATCGCCTTCGTCGCCGAGACCGTCGGCGGCGCGACGGCGGGCGTGCTGACGCCGGTGCCGGGATACTTCAAGGCGGTGCGCGAGGTCTGCGACCGCCATGGCTGTCTGCTGATCCTCGACGAGGTCATGTGCGGGATGGGCCGCACCGGGACGCTGCACGCCTGCGAACAGGACGGCGTCGTGCCCGACCTCCTGGTGATCGCCAAGGGGCTGGGCGGCGGCTACCAGCCGATCGGCGCCGTGCTGGCGCAGCAGCGGATCGTCGACGCGATGGCGCAGGGCAGCGGCTTCTTTCAGCACGGCCACACCTACCTCGGCCATCCGGTCGCCTGCGCCGCGGCGCTCGCCGTGCAGAACGTGATCGAGCGCGACGGGCTGCTTGCCCGCGTGCGCGAGCGCGGGGCGCAGCTGATGGATCGGCTGCAGGCGCGGTTTGCCGGCCATCCGCACGTCGGCGATCTGCGCGGCCGCGGCCTGTTCTGCGGGATCGAGCTGGTGCGCGACCGGGCGACGAAGGCACCCTTCGACCCGGGCACCCAGCTGCATGCGCGCGTGAAGCGCGAGGCGATGGCCCGGGGGCTCATGACCTACCCGATGGGCGGGACCGTCGACGGCCGGCAGGGCGACCATATCCTGCTCGCGCCGCCGTTCATCGTGGAGCCGGAGCATCTCGACGTCATCGTCGAGCGGCTGCACGCGGCAGTCGACGCGGCGATCGCAACGGTTTAAGGTTATGCCTTGTTGCATCCGGCGCCGCGTTCGCGGTTCGCCTGTCTTGACGAGGAGAGAGATCATGAACACTTCCCGCAGCTTCAGCCTGGCCCTCGCTTTCGCCGCCACCGCGCTCGTCGGCGGCGCCTTCAGCGCTCCGGCCGTCGCGCAGCAGAAGTTCATCACCATCGGCACCGGCGGCGTCACCGGCGTCTACTACGCCGCCGGCGGCGCGATCTGCCGACTGATGAACAAGGACCGCGCCAAGCACGGCATCCGCTGCTCGGTCGAGTCCACCGGCGGCTCGGTATTCAACATCAACACCATCAAGGCCGGCGAGCTGGACTTCGGCGTCGCGCAGTCCGACTGGCAGTACCACGCCGCCAACGGCACGAGCGTGTTCGCCAAGGACGGCAAGCACGCCGACCTGCGCGCCGTGTTCTCGGTCCACCCCGAGCCGTTCACCGTGCTGGCGCGCAAGGAAGCCAACATCGCGAAGTTCGAGGACCTCAAGGGCAAGCGCTTCAACGTCGGCAATCCCGGTTCCGGCACGCGTGCCTCGATGGAGGAACTGCTGAAGGCGATGGGCTGGAAGCTCAGCGACTTCTCGCTCGCCTCCGAGCTCAAGGCCGACGAGCATGGCGCGGCGCTGTGCGACAACAAGATCGACGGGTTCTTCTACGGCGTCGGCCACCCCAGCGCGAACATCCAGGATCCGATCACCACCTGCGGCGCGAGGCTCGTCCCGCTGACCGGGCCGGCGGTCGACAAGCTGGTCGCCGGCGCGCCGTTCTACGCCAAGGTCAACATCCCCGGCGGCCTCTATGCCGGCCATCCGAACCCCACGCCTACCTACGGCGTGCTGGCCACGTTCGTCACCAGCGCCAAGGTGCCCGATGCCGTGGTCTACGAGCTTGTCGAAGGCGGTGTTCGACAACTTCGACGAGTTCAAGAAGCTGCATCCGGCCTTCGCGGCCCTCGACCCGAAGGACATGGTCAAGAACGGCAATTCCGCGCCGATGCATCCCGGTGCGGTGCGTTACTACAAGGAAAAGGGCTGGATGTGACCGGCCCTGCCGCGGCGCTGCCGGGCGCCGCGGCCTGACCTCCCCGCGCAGGCCCCGCACGCCGGGGCCTGTCTCGTTCTTGCGAGCACCGACTGACCTGGAGCGCTGCGCCCATGTTCGGCAAGAAGAAGACCTCCGCCGCTGAGATCGACGCGAAGAAGCTGGCCCAGGACACGGACACCGGCGGCCGCAGGCCGGGCCCCAGGTCGCGCGCCTGATCCTGGTCGTATGCCTCGCCTGGAGCGCTGTTCCAGCTCTGGATCGCGTCGCCGCTGCCGTTCACGCTGGGCATCGGCGTGTTCAACGACACGCAGTCGCGCGCGGTGCACCTCGCGTTTGCGATCTTCCTGGCCTTCCTGACCTACCCCGCCTTCGCCCGCTCGCCGCGCAGCCACGTGCCCGTCCTCGACTGGGTGTTCGCGCTGGCCGGCGCCTTCTGCGCCTCGTACCTGTTCTTCTTCTACCGCGAGCTGGCGACCCGGCCGGGCCAGCCGACCGACCAGGACCTGTTCGTCGCCGTGGCCGGCATCGCCATGTTGCTGGAGGCCACGCGCCGCGCGCTCGGCCTGCCGATGGTCATCGTGGCCCTCGTCTTCCTCGTCTACACGTTCGGCGGGCCCTACATGCCCGACATGATCGCGCACAAGGGCGCCTCGCTGAGCCGCACGATGTCGCACCAGTGGCTGACCACCGAAGGCGTCTTCGGCGTGGCCCTGGGCGTTTCCAGCGGCTTCATCTTCCTGTTCGTGCTGTTCGGTTCGCTGCTGGACCGCGCCGGTGCCGGCAACTACTTCATCAAGAGCGCCTTCGCGCTGCTGGGCCACATGCGCGGCGGGCCGGCCAAGGCCGCCGTGGTCTCGTCGGCCGCCACCGGCATCATCAGCGGGTCCTCCATCGCCAACGTCGTGACGACCGGCACCTTCACGATCCCGCTGATGAAGCGGGTGGGCTACCGGCCCGACCAGGCCGGCGCGGTGGAGGTGTCGAGCTCGGTCAACGGGCAGATCATGCCGCCGGTGATGGGGGCGGCGGCCTTCCTCATGGTCGAGTACGTCGGCATCTCGTACGTCGAGGTGATGAAGCACGCGTTCCTGCCCGCGATCATCAGCTACATCGCGCTGTTCTACATCGTGCACCTGGAAGCGCTGAAGGGCGGGCTCAAGGGATTGCCGCGGCGCAGCCAGGCCACGGCGGCGCAGCGTCTGCTGTCGCTGGCGATGACCGTGGCCGGCTTCCTCGTGCTGGCCGGTGTCGTGTACTACGGCATCGGCTGGCTGAAGGCGGCGCTGCCCGGCGCGGCGCTGTGGATCGTCGGCGTCGGCGTCGTCGCCGCCTACCTGACGCTGATGTGGATCGGCTCGCGTCAGCCGGCACTGACGCTGGACGACCCCAACGCGCCGGTGTTCGAGTTGCCCGAGACCGCGCCGACGCTGAAGAGCGGTTTGCACTACCTGCTGTCCGTGGTCGTGCTGATCTGGTGCCTGATGGTCGAGCAGCTGAGCCCGGCGCTGTCGGCCTTCTGGGCGACGATGTTCATGATCTTCGTGATGCTGACGCAGCGCCCGCTGATGGCGGCGATGCGCGGCGAAGGGGCGCTGGGCGCCGCCGTGATGACGGGCTTCAAGGACCTGGTCGCCGGGCTCGAGGCCGGCGCGCGCAACATGATCGGCATCGGCGTGGCCACCGCGGCAGCCGGCATCATCGTCGGCACCGTGTCGCTGACCGGCATCGGCCTCGTGATGACCGAGGTGGTGGAGCTGCTGTCGGGCGGCAACCTGATGCTGATGCTGGTGCTGGTGGCCTTCATCAGCCTGGTGCTGGGCATGGGGCTGCCGACCACCGCCAACTACATCGTCGTCTCGACGCTGATGGCGCCCGTGGTGGTGGAGCTGGGCGCGCAAAGCGGCCTGCTGGTGCCGCTGATCGCGGTGCACCTCTTCGTCTTCTACTTCGGGCTGATGGCCGACGTGACGCCGCCGGTGGGGCTCGCCTCGTTCGCGGCGGCGGCGATCGCGCGCACCGACCCGATCAAGACCGGCGTCACCGCCTTCTACTACAGCATGCGCACGGCGATCCTGCCGTTCCTGTTCATCTTCAACACGCAGCTCCTGATGATCGGCGTCGCCGGCCCGTTCCACCTGGCGCTGACCGTGGCGAGCGCGACGGTCGCGATGCTGGTCTTCGCGGCGGCCACGCAGGGCTTCTTCCTGGTGCGTTCGCGCTGGTACGAGTCCATCGCGCTGCTGCTGGTGACCTTCACGCTGTTCCGCCCCGGCTACTGGTGGGACATGGTCTATCCCGCGTACGTGGACGCGCCGGCCGCGCAGCTGATGGAGCTCGTGGAGCAGGCGAAGCCCGGCGAGCGCAAGCGCATCTGGGTCGAGGGTCAGACCCTCGACGGCAAGGACATCCGCAAGGGCGTGCTGCTGCCGCTGGGCGACGCGGCACCGGCACGCGAGCGGCTGCGCCGCATCGGCGTGACCATCGTGCCGCTGGGCGGCGAGATGCAGATCGCGCAGGTGCAGTTCGGTTCGCCGGCCGAGAAGCTGGGACTGGAGCAGGGCTTCAAGGTCGTCGGCATCGAGCTGCCGGCCGATCGACCGGCCAAGGAGTGGATGTTCCTGCCGGCGCTGGCGCTGCTCGTGCTGGTGATCGCGCTGCAGCGGCGGCGCGCGAAGGCATGACCGCCCGCATCGCGCTCGTCCACGCACTCGCCCACTCGATCGCGCCGGTCGCCGACGCCTTCGAGCGCCTGTGGCCGCAGGCGCAGCGCATGAACCTGCTCGACGACAGCCTGTCGGCGGACCTCGTGCACTCGCCCGCCGGCCTCGACGAGCGCATGACGCAGCGCTTCGTCGCGCTCGCCGAATACGCGCTGGGCACCGGCGCGCAAGGCATCCTGTTCACCTGCTCGGCGTTCGGGCCGTGCATCGACGCGGTCAAGCGCCGCTGGCCCGACGTGCCGGTGTTGAAGCCGAACGAGGCGATGATCGACGATGCCGTGCGGTCAGCCACCACCGGCGGGCGCGGCGGGCGCATCGGCCTCGTCGCGTCGTTCGCGCCGACGCTGGTCTCGATGCCGGCGGAGTTTCCGGTCGGTGTCGAGGTGATTCCCGTGCTCGCCGAAGGCGCGCTCGCGGCGCTCGACGCCGGCGATGTCGCGGCCCACGACCGGCTCGCGGCCGACGCGGCGCGCAGGGCGCAGGCAATGGGCTGCGACGTGATCGCTCTCGCGCAGTTCAGCCTCGCCGGCGCGGCATCGGCGGTGGCGCTGCGCAGTGCCGCTGCCGGTGCTCACCACGCCGGCGAGCGCCGTGCGGCGGTTGCGGTCGCGATTGGAGAGAGGCGAGGCCCGGCCGGACTCCCGCAGCAGCGCTTGAGCCGGGGCCCGTAGCCCGACGCGGCAGTCGAGCTCCTCGCCGGCGGCGCCGATCAACGGATCCTGCTATCCGGTGTAATGGCGCAGTTTCGCGACGTCCGCGATCCTCACTTCGCGCCCGTCGACCGCGATGAGACCGGCGTCGGTCAGGTCGTGCAGGATGCGCGAGAAGTGCTCCGGCGTGAGGTTCAGTCGCGATGCCACGACCGCCTTCGACGTCGGCAGCGTCACGGTGTACGGCGTCGACGCCCCCGCGTGATCCTCGTCCTGCCGCAGCAGGTAGCCGATGACGCGCTGCGTGCCGGACTGCAGCGAGTAGCTCTCGACGTCCATGATGAGACCGTGCAGCCGCCGCGACAGGCCGGCAAGCATCTTCCGCGCGAAATCGGGATCGTGCTCCAGCCCCTCGAACACCGCGTGCTTCGACACGTGCAGCAGCAGCGAATCGGCGAGCGTCTGGGCCATCACGACGTACGGCTTTTCCATGAACATCAGCGCCTCGCCGAACGAAAAGCCCGGGCCGACGATCTCGATCACCTTCTCGCCGCCCTGCGGCGTGACGAACGAGAGCTTCACCTGCCCGTAGATCACCACGTGGAAGCCGACGCAGGCGTCGCCCTTGTTGACCAGGATCTCGCCGCGCGGCACGTGCAGCTCGGTCGTGCCGGCGGCGATCCGGTCGATCTCGGCGGGCGCGAGCTCCTTGAACAGCGGCAGATTGGCGAGGAACGCCTGGATCTTGATTCTTCGCGGCATCGGCGTGGCGGCGGCGGTGGATATCGGCGGCGGGCTAGCGTATCACGGCACCCCCGTGCCGCTGCCTTCGGGCAGCGGTGCGTGGCGTGTCGCGGTTGCGCCAATCGCCGCGGCGGGGGATCATATACGGTTCCGACGCAAAGTCACACTCGAAAGCTCCCCATGGCCGATCCTCGCGCCCTCGACGAACCTCTTTCCGAAACCGAACTCGACGAACTCGAGGCTTTTCTGGCGTCCGACGCGGTCCCGCACGACTGCATGGACCTCGAGATGCTCGATGGCTATCTCGCGGCGATCGTGTCCGGTCCCGACGCGATACAGCCGTCGGAATGGCTGCCGCAGGTGTGGAGCGAAGGCAACAAGAGCGCCGCGGCGGCGTTCGCCAACAACGACCAGGCGCAGAAGATCATGGCGCTGGTGCTGCGGCACCTGGTCGGCATCCAGCGCACGCTCGGCGAATCGCCGACGCGCTTCAAGCCGCTGCTCTACCTGCCCGAGGAGAAGGCGCGCGGCGGTGAGCGCATGCCGCCCGAGGGTGCCGCATGGTGCGAAGGCTACATGGCCGGGGTCAAGCTGCGCGACGACGAGTGGCAGCCGTTGTTCGACACGCCGGATGCGCGCGACTGGATCTTCCCGGTCGAGGCGCTCGCGTTCGGTGATCGCGACGACGATTTCACCGAATGGGTCGACAGCGACGAAAAGCGCGCCGAGCTGATCGACGAGCTGCCGGTGGCGGCGGTGCTGATCTACCGCTTCTGGCAGGAGCGCCGCAGCGCCAAGCGGGTTCTGGGCAAGGGGACGCGTCGCGGAACCGTGTCCGAGACCGTGCGCAAGTCGCGGCAGCGGCTGCACTGACG
>CAVOXS010000020.1:0-106212 GCA_963700415.1 uncultured beta proteobacterium | reverse complement strand
GGCAACCGGAATGGGCGATGGAAGTCCTGCGTCACGCGGACATTCGTCTGTGCGCAGCCGACCCGACCGGAGCAGGGGCAACGAGTCCGGCACGGGCAGGAATGTGCTGATCCTCACCCGCCGGATTCGCTCGACCGCCTTGCTGCGGCGGCGATGCATCCACCTTCGCCCCGGCCTGCGGCGCGCGGGCACGAACGACTGCTCATGGAATTCGCCGCGGCGAACGTGATCGGCCGGAGATGGCCGAGCCGGGACGGCGCGGTTCGCGGCCGACCACGGGTTCGCCGATCAGCCGTCGCGCGCCCGCTTGCCAGGAAGCCGGATGCCGAGGAGGTGTTCGGCGGCCTGGGCGACCTTGGGGTCGAGCGGCCGCGGCACCAGGGGCACGTCCTTGGCCAGACGATCGGCGATGATGCGGAACGCGGCAAGTCGGCCAAACGGCTTGTCATTGGCGGGAATGAGGTGCCAGCGGGCACGACGGGTGGAGTTCTGCTCCATCATGTCCTCGATCGCCGCCGCATATTCCTTCCAGTGGTGGCGGTTGCGGAAATCCTCGTAGGACAGTTTCCAGCGCTTCAGCGGATCGGCAAGCCGGTTGCGGAACCGGCGCACCTGCTCCTCCGGCGTGATGTGCATGAACAGCTTTACCAAGCGCACGCCGTCGGCGAGCAGCATGCGTTCGAAATCGTTGATCTCGTCGTAAGCGCGATGCCATTCGGCGGCGGTGGCGAATCCCTCGACCCGCTCGACGAGCACGCGGCCGTACCAGGAGCGGTCGAACACCACGATCTGGCCATGCTGCGGCAGGCGCTCCCAGAAACGCTGGAGGTAGTGCAGCGATTTCTCGCGCTCGCCGGGTGCGGAGATCGCGTGCACCTTGAAGCTGCGCGGATCGAGGGCCCAGCCGAGCCGCCGAACCACGCCACCCTTGCCTGCAGTGTCCCATCCTTCCAGTACGATGACGGCGCGGTGCGACGTGCCGAGATAGGCCTGCTGCACGAGCTGCAGGGTCTCCTGCATGGCGCTCAACTGGCGTTCGTAATCGGCGAAGTCCACCTTGGGGAAACGTTTGATGGCGCGCAGGCGCGGGCGCTTGGTGACGACGAAATCAACGGTCTTCATTCGCGGCGGCGCTCCCGGGTCGATGGCTGGCGTGGGGATTGTGCGGCGTTGCGCCGGGGTTGCCAAGCCGATCTCGGCGCGGCGGCACGCGGTACACGCTTCGCCTGCGATCCCGCACGCGTCCGTCCGCAATGCGGGCGCGCGCCTAGCCCGGCCAGCCGAAATGCGCGCGGGCGATGCCGGTCATCTTGTCCGGCGTCCACGGCGGGTCCCAGACCAGCTGCACGTCGACGGTCGTTCCATCAGGGACGATGGCGAAGATCGCGTCCCGCGCCCTGTCGACGATCATGTCGGCCATCGGGCACGCGGCGGTGGTCATCGTGAGGTCGACGCGCACCGCGCCTGCGCCGACGTCGACCGCGTACACGAGCCCGAGGTCGACGATGTTCATCCCGGCCTCGGGGTCCTCCACCTGCCGCAGCGCCTCGCGCAGGGCATCGTCGTCGGGCAGCGCGACCGTCATCGTCGCTCAGGCGAGGCGCAGCGTGAAGGGAAGGCGCTGGGACGGCGCGAAACCGGTGTCGTAGAGAAAACCGAGCAGGCCGAGATCGCGCGGCCCGACGACCGTTTCGACGCGCTCGATGCGCAAGGCGCCGAGATTCGTGAACAGCTGCGACAGCAGCGCGTGGCCCACGCCGCGATGCGCGTAATCCGGGTCGACACCGATCGTGTCGATGACCGCGACCGGTTCCGTGCGGCCGAAGTCGCCGAGGTCCGCGCTGGCCATCAGATAGCCCACGATCGCGCGATCGAGGCGGGCGGTCAGCGAGATGCGGATCGCCGAGTCGACCATCGCCTCGTCGAGCTTGCCCTGCATGTACGCCTCCCGGTTGCGACCGGTGATTGCGCGGTCGATGCGGGCGATTTCGGCGAGATCGCCGGGACTCATCGCGCGCACGTCGGCATCATCGCGCGACAGCCGCTCGAAGTGGTTGTCGGGTTGCCCGCCGTAGTCGATCTCGTGGCCAGGGCCTTCGCCATCGGGGATCGTCACCCGGTCATCGCGCTCCGGCCGGTACTGGCCGCCGGCCACCGCGCATTCGACGACGTGGTTGGGCGCCAGCGAGAAACGCATCGCGTCGAGCCAGCGCAGCATGCCGTGGTCGTTCCACGCGGCCTGCGTGCGCACGTCCCGGATGCCGTGCCGGCGCGCCCACGTGGCAAGCGCGTCGAGCAGCAGCGTCCCGACGCCGTGGTGCTGCAGGTCCCGGCGCACGCCGACGATCTCCAGTCGCAGGCCGGGCTCCATGCGCCCGAATTCGCCCTCCAGCACGCGCGCGAGGATGTAGCCGCCGAGCCCGGCCGCGTCGGTCGCGGCGAACTGCGCATGCAGTCTCGGGGCGCGCACCGCGGCGGCGAGCCGCCGTTCGAAGTAGGTGCGCCGCGACCGGCCCTCGATGGCCGCGTCGATGGCGACGACTGCGTCCAGGTCTTCCCGTGCAAGCGCGCGCACGGCGATTCCAGCTTCATCCGCCATCGTCACTCCTTCATCCGGACGCGTACCCGAATGCGAGCTCGCGATCGCTGTCCTCGTCGAGCAGATCCTCCAGCATCGGCAGCAGCGCCATCGTTTCCTTCTGGATGTGCGAAACCTGCCGCTCGACCAGCTCGAGCGCGCCGCGCCTCAGTGCCTCCCAGCCGGCGGCGTCCAGCGTCGCGGTCGCCGCGGCACGCGCGAGCGGCAGCACTTCGGCCGCGACGGACCGTATCGCTTCGTGCTCGCCGGTGAGCAGCGCGGCAATGTCGCCTTCGCCGGCGGCGCCGAGGCGCGGAAAGAGCTCGCGCTCCTCGAAATCGAAGTGGCGGCCGACGTCGTGCTCGAGCAGGCGGACCAGCGCGCCGGCAAGCTTGCCGAGCTCGGAATCGCCGGCCATTCCGGCGCGACCCGCGCGCGCGAACGCCAGCTCGATCCGGCCCAGCAGGTCGATGTTGGCGCGATGCTCGGTGTCGAGCGCCTGGCTCACCTGCCGCTGGAAGGTCATCGCAGCCTCATTGTGGTATCGGGATACCAGAATACGCGACGCGGGGGTTCCGGCCATTGATGCGCGTCAAGCGACGGGCAACGTGTCGGGGGCCACCCCCGCCGGCTGACGCCGCATGCGCCGAAGCGCGATGGCAAAGAATACGCCGAAGGCGAGCGCACCGGCGGCGCCCACGGCCGCCGCGGCCCGGACGGCGACCGCGCTGCCGGCCACGATGGCGACCGCGAGCAGCGCCAATGCGGCGAGGTGGCAGACGAAGTGGATCGAAAGGGGGCGCTCGGCGGTCAGCGCCGAAGGGGTTGGCGGCAGAACATTGCCGCGCGTCGTCGCCTGTGTCGCGTGCATCGACGCCAGGAAAGGCACGATCCGCTGCAGGATCGCGAGCACGAAAGTGAGCAGCCAGCCGCCGATCATGACGAGTCCGAGCAGTGTCGCAATGCCGTCGACCGGACTGTCCTGGACGAGGGCCAGCGCGAGGACGAGGCTCGCCGCGAGCGCCGCCCACGCAGCGCGGACGAGCGTGAACGAGCGGCCAAGATGACGGCGCATTCCGGTCTTGAGCGCGACGGCCATCAGCCGCAGATGCACGGCCACCGCGGCCAGTCCTGCGGCGACCGCGGCCGCGCGCAGCATCCCGGGGGCGATGCCCAGTGCCGCCACCCCCGCGAGAAGCAGCGCGAGCACGGCCAACGCGAACGAAGCCAGCGCCGGGCGCTCCGCAGGCGGAGCCGACAGCGCGAACATCGGCACGATGATGTACGAGAGACCGAGCGCCAGCATGCCCATGAAGCCGTACACGGCAAAGACAACGTGCAGTGCGAGCGCAGTCGAGCGAGCGATCGTCGGCGCGCCGACGTAGGTGCCGGCGAGCGCCAACGCGGTCGCGATGGCCGCGACGAGAGACGCAAGTGCCGCCCAGCCGTGCGCGACGACGACCGGCATGCCCCTGGCTCCGATCAGATTCCGCGTCAGCAGCGCTGCGTAGGCGACCAGCGCCGCCACGACTGCGACGGCACCCGCGACCAGCAGCGTCGTGGCGCCGGTGCCCATCCCGAGCGCAGTCGTCGCCACGCCCGGCGTGTACAGCCACCAGATCGCCGCGGGCCAGCGTTCGTTGCCGACGGCCCGCCTTGTCGCGACCGGCAGCAGTTGCAGGCTGGCGCCGATGGCGCTCATCGCCAGCACGCCGAGCGTGGCGAAATGCAGGGCGGCGAGCGGCCAGCCGAGACCGCCCGCAAACCGCACGGCGGCGTCGGCATCGATGAAGAGCGCGATCCACGCGCACAGGTGGAACACGGCAGCGCTGCCGAAGAAACGGAACGGGATCGACGGCGGCAGCAGGCGGCTCCCGGCCCCGGCGAGGAACGCACCGGCGGCGAGCTTCACCGTGCGCGCTCGAGCTTCAACCGCACTTCGCCCGGAGAGGCGTCGACGCGCTCCACGGTCCAGCCGCGCTCGGCGAGCTCGCCGTAGAGCATCACCGGGTCGCGCTCGTGATGGACGATCACCGGCGTCGTGCCGTCTTCGATCGACTCGATCAGGCGGATGATCGCGACGAGTGGTTCGGGTGGCGCGAGGCCCCGCACGTCGATGTGGATGCCATCGGCGGCGCGCCAGCGCTTTGCCGGCGAGCCGGGGACTCCGGCGCCTGGAACATTTCCGGCGCTGTCGTCCGTTGCGCCCCCGGGGCCGCGCATTGTTTCGGCGAGCCGGGGCGAGCCCTCCTTCCGACTGCTGGGCGGAGGGCTCATCGGGATGCCGCACGCCGTTGCGGCTTCAACCGGCAGTCCCGCTTGCGCCTGCAGCCGGCTCGGCGGCAAGCTCGCGGACCAGCCGCTGGACGAGCACGGACGCGACCTGGCGCCGGTAGTAGGAATGCGTGACCGTCGTGCGCATGGGGCTCACCTGCTTCTGCACGAGCTTGCCGAGCTGCGCAAGCGTCGCGTCCGTCACCGGATGCCCGGCGAGCGCATCCGTGCCGTCGAGCAGGAGCGGCCGCGCGTTGGTGCCCGTCAGCGCGACGCGCAGCGCGGCGAGATGGCCGTCGGTCGTTGCGACGCGCGCGGCGACACCGGCGAGCGGAAAATCGATCGCCCCCCGAGCGCGCGCCTTGCGGTATCCGGCGCGCGCGCCCGCCGGCTGGGCCGGGATGCGAACCGCCGCGACGATTTCGCCGGGCGTGAGCGCCAGGTGCCGTGCGCCGTCGTCGACGTAGAGCTCCGCCAGCGGCGATCTTCGCGCACCGGCCGGGCCGACGATCTCGACGGCGGCGTCGAGCACGAGCAGCACCGGGGCGAGATCGCCCGAATATGCCGCGTGGCAGTGCCTGCCCTGCGGCGCGACGTGGCAGACATCGCCGCCGAGCTTGAGACAGAAATCATTGGCCCGGCGCCACCACTCGCTCTGGTTGTAGAAGACACAGCGCGTGTCCAGACAAAGGTTGCCGCCGAGCGTCGCCACCGTGCGATGTCCCGGTCCGGCGACGGCAGCCGCGGCCTCGGCCAGCGCCGGCAGCGCGCGGGCGATCGTCGCGTCGGACGCGAGCCGCACCAGTGTCACGCCGGCGCCGATCGTCGTCCCGTCCCGTTCGACGGCCATCGCCGAGAATCCGCGGATGCCGGCGAGATCGACCAGCACCGGCGACTCGCCGATTCCGTCGCGCAGATTGGGCAGCAGATCCGTGCCGCCGGCCAGCGGGCGCGCGCCGGGCGTGGCCGCGAGCAGCGCCACCGCTTCGGCGACGGTCGCGGGTCGCTGCAGCACGAATGGAGCGATGCGCTCCATCAGGTCTGCGCCTGCCGCGCTGCGTCGCCCGCGCTCCGGCCGAGCTTCTCGGCGCGCCTTCGCGCGGCGATCGCCGCGAGCAGCCGATCGGGCGAGGCCGGCAATTCGTGGAGGCGCAAGCCGGTGGCGTCGGCGATCGCATTGGTGAGCGCCGGCAGGAAGCCGGACAGCGAGCCCTCGCCCGCCTCCTTCGCGCCGAACGGCCCGTGCGGGTCGCGCGCCTCGACGATGAAGGTCTCGATCGGCGGCGACTCGACGATCGTCGGCACGCGATAGTCGAGCAGGTTTGCGCGCAAGCGACAGGCCCTCGTGGTACTGCGATTCCTCGGACAGCGCCTGGCCCATCCCCATCCACACCGAGCCTTGCACCTGGCCCTCGACCGCGAGCGGATTGATCGCGCGCCCGCAATCGTGGGCGACCCACACGCGCTCCACGGCGACCATTCCGGTGTCCTCGTCGACGCTGACTTCCACCACCTGCGCCGCATAGGAAAACCCCGCGCTCGATCCCACTGCCGCACCCTTGAACCTGCCGCCCTGCGTTTCCGGGGGCGTCGACCAGGTGCCTTTCACGGTGAGCGTGCCGGCGTCCTCGAGCGCGGCGGCCACCACGTCCTTGTAGGACAGAGCGCGGTCGGTGCCGGCGACCCGGTAGCGCTCGCCCTCGCCGCAGATGTCGGCAGAGGCCACCTCGAGCTTGCGCGCCGCCGCGTCGACCAGCGCCCGCTGCAGCTCGCGCGCCGCGCCGATGGCGGCGTTGCCGACCATGAACGACACGCGCGACGAATAGGAGCCGTTGTCCTTCGGCGTGACCAGGCTGTCGTTGGCGACGACGGTGAGGCGCTCGAGGGACAGCCCCATCACTTCGGCCACCGTCTGCGCGATCAGCGTCGAGCTCCCCTGCCCGATGTCGGAGGCGCCGGTGAGCACCGTGATCCCGCCGTCGAAGTCGAGCTTGAGATTGACCACCGCATGCGGCTCGCCGGTCCAGTGCACGGGTTTCGCGGAGCCGCTCACGTAGTGCGAGCACGCCATGCCGAGACCGCGACCGCGCGGGAGCTTGCCGCGGCGCGCGGTCCACCCCGACGCGCGCTCGACGATGTCGAGACATTCGGGGAGCCCGCAGGAATTGACCTGCAGATCGTTGATCGTCCGGTGCGGCACGGGCAGGAGATTCGCCCGGCGCACGGCGAACGGATCGAGACCGAGCTCGACGGCCATCCGGTCGAGCGTCGCCTCGAATGCGTGCCGGACATCGACGGAGCCGTGGCCGCGCATCGCGCCGTTGGGTGGCGTGTTGCTGTAGACGCGCAGGCCGTGGTACCGGCACGCCGGCAGGCGGTAGAGCGCGTGCAGCAGGGCGCCCGCATAGAGGATCGTCACCAGCCCATACCCGGCGTAACCGCCGCCGCGCTGGACGACCTCGCAGTCGACCGCGGTGATCTCGCCGGAGCCCTTCATGCCGATCTTCAGCCGCACGTCGGTCTCGGGCCGGCCGCGGTGCGTGAGAAACGTTTCCTCGCGCGAGAGCTCGAGCTTCACCGTGCCGCCCGCGGCGCGCGCGAGCAGGGCGGCGATGATCTCGAAGTTGAGCGTTTCCGTGCGATGGCCGAAGCCGCCGCCGACGAACGGCTTGACCACGCGGATGCGCGACTCGTCCATTTCGAGACAGCGGGCGAGCGCCAGGTGCACGTAGTAGGGGACCTGCGTCACCGAATGGAGCGTCAGCCGTTCGCGCTCGGCGTCGTACTCGGCGAGCGCGGCGTTGGGCTCCATCATCGCGTGCGAGACCTCGGCGTAGTGGAAGCGCTCCTCGCGCACGAGGTCTGCGGCCGCGAAGCCGGCTTCGACATCGCCGAACGTGTGGTCGACCTCGCGCTCGATGTTGCCGGGCTTGTCGGGATGCAGAAGGGTCGCGTCGGCGGCGCGTGCCGCGGCGGCGTCGAAGTGCGCCGGCAGCGGCGCGATGTCGAGCTCGATGGCCGCCAGTGCCGCGCGCGCGCTCGCGTCGTCGTCGGCGGCGACCGCCGCGACCGGCTCGCCGCGATAACGAACCCGGTCGCGGGCGAGCGGAAATTCGTTCTGCGCGACCGGGATGACGCCGTAGGCGACCGCGCAATCATCGCCGGTGACGACGGCGCGCACACCGGGCAGCGCGCGGGCGCGCGCCGTGTCGATGCGGCGGATCTCGCCGTGCGCGACGGGGCTGCGCAGGATCGCGCCGACGAGCGCGCCGGCGGCCGGCAGGTCCGCGGTAAAGCGGGCCTGGCCGGTGACCTTCTCGACGCCGTCGATCAGCGGCTGCCGGACGCCGATGGCGCCGTTGGAGCGCGGGGCACTCGCCGCGATCGTCATCGGCCCGCTTCCCGCGCCCCGGCGCCGACCGCCGCCTGCACCGACTCGATGATCTTCACGTACCCGGTGCAGCGGCACAGGTTGCCGGACAGCGCGGCGCGGATCTCGGCTTCGGTCGGCGCCGGCGTGCCGCGCAGCAGCGCTTCGGCCGCCATGATCATTCCCGGCGTGCAATACCCGCACTGCGTCCCGAGCTTCTCGTGAAACGCCGCCTGCAGCCGGCTCATGCGGCCGTCGGTCGCCAGCGCCTCGACGGTTTCGACATGCCGGCCTTCGCAGCGCGCGGCGAGCGTGATGCACGCGAGCTGCGGCGCGCCGTCGATCAGCACCGTGCAGGCGCCGCACTCGCCGCCGTCGCAGCCCCGCTTGGTGCCGGTGAGCTGCAGTGCTTCGCGCAGATAGTCGAGCAGCAGCGTGTGATCCGCGACCGCATCCTCGCGGCGCCGGCCGTTGACCGTCAGTGCAAGGATGCGTTTGGCCACGTGTCAGCGCCAGATCGCCCGTGCGGACATGATGTGGCGAGGCTCCGGCGTCACTTCGCGCGCACGCCGCGAACGGGCAGGTGCGCGAGCGTGAATCCCTGGTTGAACCCGGCGCCGGTGATGAGGGTGAGTTTCACGTAGGCGCCGGCGAGCGCGGCGGCAAGCCCGGCCAATGCGGCGACCCACGCCGTCGTCGTCCCCGACACCGCGCCCAGCGCGATGGCCGCGACCAGCGCGAGCGGCGCCAGCGTGCCCGCATGCTGCAGCACGCGCCCCGCGCGATCGAGCGCATCGCTGGCGCCGCGCGCGGCCACGCCGGCCAGACGGCGGCGATACGCGAGCCAGACGAGAAGGCGCACCAGGACGAGAGCGCCGAAACCCAGCAGCAGCCACGGCGTGCCGATGCGGTGCCAGGGAGCACTCGCGAAGAAGAGTCCGCCGCCTTCGGCGAGCCCCGTGGTCAGCAGCAGCGGGACGAGCAGGGGCTCGCGCCAGGCGGGGATCCCCCTGGCCGCCTGCAACAGGCGCGCCTGGCAATAGACGAACGCCAGCGCGAGCGCGGCGGCGACCCACGCCAGTCCGGGCACGCCCCACGCGGCAGCGAGCCCGGCGGGGAAGAGCAGCGTCGACGTCCACGCCTCGCGGCCCATCCACGATGTCCACGGATTGCGGAAGACATTGAGCGAACGCAGCGGCCGGCCGAGTTCCAGGGAAACGCAGACGAGGCCGAGACCGACCGACGCGAGCCCCGCCAGCATCAGCGCGGCCAGCGCCGACCCGCTCGCCTCCGACAATGCGGCGAAAACGATGAGTCCGGTGCCGGCGCCGCCGCCGATGAAGTTCCCCGCAGCGCGCCAATCCCAGCTCCGCTGCTGCCAGGGTTCGGGGCCGTGACTCGGGTAACCGCCGGCAGGGTACGACGTCGTGTTCATGCCACCGTCTCCCCGGCGTCCCAGAGGTAGTAGAACCCGGGTCCGGTGCCGAGCTCCTCGTGCATCCGGAAATGCAGGTTCTCGGCGACGAGGCGCGACACGTTGCTCGCGGGATCGTCGAGGTCGCCGAACTGCAGCGTCTGCGTGATGCAGGCATTCACGCAGGCGGGCGTTGCTGCGGGGTCCACGCCGGGCCGCAGTCCCTGCGCGAGCCCGTCGTCGATGCGCTCGACGCAGAACGTGCACTTCGTGGCCACGGCAAGGCGCGCGTCGTCGCGGCGCATCGTCTCGTTTGCCATCGGCGTGCCGTAGGCGAATCCGGCGCGCATCGTCTTGTGCCGCGCCTGGTACGGGCAGGCGACCGCGCAGTACGCGCAGCCGATGCAGACGTCGTAGTCGATCGTGACGATGCCGTCGGCCCGCTTTTTCGTCGCCGTGGTCGGGCAGACGTCCACGCACGGCGGGTCGTCGCAATGCTGGCAGCCGACCGGCACGAACGCGCGCTGCACATCCGGGTAGACGCCGGACTCCATGTCGAGCACGCGCCGCCACTGGACACCGGGCGGCGTCGCGTTCGCGTGCCGGCACGCGGCGGTGCACGTCTGGCAGCCGACGCAGCGGCGGAGGTCGGCGACCATCGCCCAGCGGGTCATCGCGCGGCCTCGCTGTTCCCGATGCGAGCCGACGTGCCGATCGCGCGCCGGCCGCGGCCACGATTCGCCTTGTCGTCGGTTCCCTTGCTGCGCATGGTGCCCATCGCCGAGTGGCTCACGTGGCTGCCCCCGCCGGGGCGATGCTTACCCGCACGACGTCGGCGCTCGATCCGGTCGCGTCGGTCAGGTCCATCGACATTTCCGTCAGCGAGTTCATGCTGGGCGTGCCGAAGTCCTTCGTGAACGGCGTCGCCCAATGGTCGAACTGGCCGAGCAGCAGCAGCGTGTCCGGGCGAATGCCCTGCCGGAGCACGGCGCGGCCGCGAACGCGGCGCCGCGGCGTGGCGATTTCCACGGGGTCGCCGTCGCCGATGCCGAGCTCGGATGCGCGCTGCGCATTGATGATCACGCCGCGATGGCCTTTGACGTTGTCGGCGACCTCCTTGATGAGCTGCATGCCGACATTGGCGCCCCAGGCGTACTGCATGCTGCGCGCGGTGAGGAGCCAGAACGGATAGTCCTGCGGCGTGCCGCCGGCTTTCGCGAGCGCGCCGGTCCACAGCGCCGCGAAATCCTTCCACACGGGCAGCGCCTGATACTCGGTCAGCTGCTTGTCCCACCAGTTCATGTCGTGCTCGTGCAAACGGCGACCGAGCTCGACGCCGACGCGCTGCAGGCGCTCCTGGTACGGCAATTCGAAGCGCAGGCGCTTCGCGGCGAGCGTGGGGAACAGGTACCACTTGGCCTGCGAGAAGGGCTTTGTCGCCAGCCCGTTCTGCTTCCACCACGCGAGGTCGTGGACTTCCTTCCCCGCCGTGAGCTCGGCGCTCGCGGCGCGGCAGACCGCGTCCCAGATCACCTCCGGCGCGTGCGCCCGGTCCGGCGCGAGCGTGCAATCCCAGTGCTCGCCCTTGAGCGGCACGCCCGCCGCGCCCTTGTTGATCGCGCCGTTGTACTTCTCGAGAAGGTTCGTGCGTTGCGCGAGCTCGGTGGCGATCGCCGTGAAGTCGCGCGCCTCGCCACGGGTGGCGACCGCGGGCTGGCGCAGCGCGAAGCCCTGCCGCTCCCAGAACTGCTCGACGAACTTGGAGCCGCCGATCCGGATCAGCTGCAGGCTCTCGAGGTCGGTCGCCTCCGGCAGCAGGACATCCGCGTAGTGATTGGTCTCGTCGTGCGTATAGGCGAACGCGACCATGAACGGAAAGCGCGCCATCTTCTGCCCGAGCGCCGCCGTGTCCCAGAACGAGATCGCGGGATTGGTCCGGTAGACGAACCAGACGTCCGGCAGCGTGACGCGCGGCAGCCCCTTGGGTGTCTCGTCCAGGAACATCCACGAGAAGTGCGTGGGTCCGAGCGCCTGGCTCCATGGGCCGTTCGCGGCGAGCGGCACCATCGTCCGGTACGCATTGCGGATGTTCGGATTGGGCGACCAGTGCGCCTTGTCGGTCGGATTGAGCGGGTAATCCATGAAGCCGTCGGGGCCCGACAGCACGCTGTCCACGCGCGCCGGCACCTGGCGGTTCAACCGCACCGTCGTGCCGAGCGTGCCGCCCGGCACTTCGAGGGCGCCGACGAGCGCCGCCAGCAGGGTGCGCGCCCAGACGCACTCGTAGCCGCCCCAGCCGTTGTTGACGGTCTTGCCCAGGCTCACCGCGACCGGCCGATACGGCATCCGGACGCCGTCGATCTCGATCGTCTCCCCGATGTGCGCGTGGTCGACGAACTCGTTGGCGATCCGGCGGATCGTTGCGGCGGGAACGTCGCAGATCGGTTCCGCCCATTCGGGCGAATAGGGCGCCATGTGGGCGACGAGCTTGCCGAGCCCGGTCTCTCCCGGCAGCCGCCCATCGCCCAGCACGTCGCCGTCCGGGCCGATTTCGACGGCGTCGGCCTCGAAGCGGCCCTCGAGTGCTTCGACGATGTCCGGCGTGTCGTGCGGCAAGGCGGTGTTGCGGGCCGTGTCCCAGACCAGCGGCTTGCGCGTCGCCCGATCGCGCAGGTAATAGCCGCCCGGACCGACCAGATACGGCGAAGCGGTATGCCGCCCGAGGAACGCGACGTCGAGGCGCTCGCGCGGCATCTCGTGCAGCAGCACGTGGACGAGCGCATACAGGAACGCGGCGTCGGTCTTGGGCCGGATCGGAACCCACTCCGCGGAGCACGCGCCGGTGACCGAGAGATGCGGCTCGACCTGGACCCGCTTCATCCCGCGGACCCGCGCGTTGGCGTGGCGCCAGACGCCGACGACGCCGCCCGAGGCCTCGACGTTGGCCCCGCAGGAGATGAGATAGTCGCAAAGCGGCGTGTCGGGCGACACGGTGAACGCGCGGTGCCAGAACTCGCCGTAAAGGTGCTCCGAGTGGTAGCACTTGACGCCCTGGCCGGAGCCGAAGCCCATGTCGACGGGGCCCCATGCGCCGAGGAAGGCGGAGAACGTGCCCATGTACGACTGCGGCGTGCCGGCGCCACCGAGGCTCACCGCGAGCCGCGGATATCCCGATTCGTCGGTCAGGCCGGCGGCGCGGACCGCGTTGAGCTTGCCGGCGACGAGATCGAGCGCCTCGTCCCAGGAGATCGGCACGAAGCCCGGGTCCTGATCGCGACCCTTCTTCGGATTGGTGCGCTTCATCGGCGTCAGCACGCGATGCGGGTTGTACGTCTTCTGCACCAGCCCGTACGCCTTCACGCAGACCTTGCCGCCGCCCGGGTGGACTTCTGCAGCGCAGAAGTTCGGCTCGACCTCGGTCGCCACGCCGTCGACGACCTTCACCGTCAGCAAGTCGGGACCCGCGACGCACTGGTAGCAGTACGTCGGGACGTGCTCGGTGACACCGGTCGCTGCGCTCATCGTGTCGGCCTTGAAGTGTCGGCAGAGACCGGAGAATCCATGCTGTCCTCGGACGACCTGGGAGGTGGCCGCGGCCGCTGTCGATCGCCCGGATAGCGAGGCGAAGGTTGAGCGTCCACCAATATCGGGCTAATCTGGCATCGGAATGCCGGATTTGGTTTGATGTGCGTCATCTTTTTGTCGGAGAGGCCGGTGGCGGGGAAACGAACGAGGCGGGAAACGAGTGATCCGGGCGGCATCGGGCGAACGGGCGCTGCGGACGCCGCCGCCGTGATCCGGCCCGTGCGGCGTGCCGACCTCCGGGAGATCGTCGCGCTCGATGCGGCCGTCACGGGAATCGAGAAGCGGGCGTACTGGAACGCCGTTTTTCGCCGGTACGGCGTCGCTGGCGACGCACAGCGGCAGTTCCTGGTCGCCGAGGATGGCGGCCACGTGGCCGGTTTCGTGATCGGCGAGGTGCGCGACTGGGAATTCGGCTCGCCGCCCTGCGGCTGGGTGTTCGCGATCGACGTGCGTCCCGATGCGCGGCAGCGCGGCATCGGCGCGCGCCTGCTGGCGACCATCTCGGCGGCCTTTCGCCGCGCCGGGGTGACCACGGTGCGCACGATGCTCGCTCGCGACAACACGCTGATCCTGTCGTTCTTCCGCAGCCAGGGGATGATGGCCGGTCGGTTCATTCCGCTGGAAATGGAGCTCGGTCCGCGTTGAAGCTGCAGAAGAACACGCGGCTCGCCCTCTACAGCGTGCTCGAGTTCGCGCTCGACCCCACGCGGCACGTCGCCGCCGCCGAGATTGCGACGAAGTACGGCGTCTCGCCGCACCACCTCGCCAAGGTCCTCTCGGAGCTGGCGCGCGCGGGGGTGGTCGAATCCGTGCGCGGCGTCGGCGGCGGCTACCGCTTCGCCGAAAATGCCCGCCGGCTCACGCTGATGGACGTGATCCGGATGTTCGAGGAGCTATCCGCGCCGGACGGCGAGCGACGCGAGCCGGGCGAAGAGACGCCGGTCGGCCGTGCGCTGTCCGTGGTCCTGGCGGAGATCGACGAGATCGCGACGGCGACGTTTTCCTCCATCACGATCGCGACGATGCTGCGGCTTCTCGACCGGCAGCAGAAGGGCGCGGCGCCGCACCCGTCGGGCCGACTCGACAGGCCCGCGCCGCGCCGTCGAATGCGCGGCGCCAAACTCTGAGCGGTCGGAGCGCGCCGGTCAGCCGCGCGCAAGGCTGGCGAGCGCGTCGCGATCGACGATGCGAACGCGTTCCCGCCCGAGGTCGACCCAGCCGCGGTCCTCGAAATTGCGCAACAGGCGCGAAACGATCTCGCGGACGCTGCCGAGTTCGTCGGCCAGCGCCTGATGCGTCGTGTGGATCTCGCCGTCGGGCGCGCGATTGACGAGAACCGCGGCCAGCCGCTGGTCGAGCTTCTGGTAGGCGATCGCCTCGACGATCTGCATGAGGGCCGACAGCCGTTCGCCGAAGACTTCGAAAACATGGCGGCGGAATGAATCGTCGCCGGCGATCAGCGCCTGGAACAGCGCCGGGGGCAGGATCAGGATCTCGACGTCCGTCTCGGCGATGCCAGACGCCGCGTAGTTGGTCTGGCTGAGCAGGCAGCTTCCGGACAGCAGGCACGATTCGCCCGGGGTGACGCGGTAGAGCTGCAGTTCGCGTCCGTTCGGATAGCGCTGCAGCACGCGGATCGAGCCCGCGAGCACCAGCGGAAAGCCGCTGCACGGCGACTGCGCGTCGAACATCAGGGACCCCGCCGCGGCCTTCCGGTAGGTGCCTTCGCGGGCCATGCGCTCGAGCGTCGGCGCCGGCGCGCTCGCGAGCCCCGGGAAGACCGCGGCGATGCGGGCGGCGAGCGGCGAGAGGGTGTTGGCGCTGTCCATGGGCTGTGGAGTCCGGAGTGTCGATGGATTCTACCTTGGAGCGATGGATTCCAGCGGAGTGACGTTGCCGCCGACCGAGGCCGACATGGCTGCGGGCGCGCCGCGAGACGTCGCCGCTGGCGCCGACCGCTGCGAGCGAGACTGATCGGTGTTTTTCGATTAGAATAATCGGTTTTCGAAATCCGCGGCCGCGGTCCGGTGGGTCGATCCGGTGGGCCAGCCGCCAAACTCCAGGAGTCACGCGCATGAACAAGCTGTCCTCGATTCTGGTTGCCGCCGTCTTTGCTTTCTCCGGCGCGAGCGCGCTCGCCGCCGATCCGCCGAAGCCGGATGCCGCGGCGATGAAGAAGGCCGACGCCGCGCTCAAGAAGCCCGCCGCCGTCACGCAGGAAGCCTGGGACAAGATGTCCGACGCCGACAAGAAGAAGGCCGTCGAGAAGGCCGCCGAGGCCGCGCCGGCGAAAAAGAAGGTCAAGAAGGGCGGCTGCTGAGGAACACGCGCTCCAGGCCGCTGCTGCTGCGGCCGTGGCGGGCAAGCGAGGGGGGCCAGGCGGCCTCCCTCGCTTTTTGCGTCACGCCAGCAGCAGCCGCACGCCCTCGAGCGCGAAGCGCGCAAGCCCGGCCACCAGCAGCGCGACGCCCACCGACAGCGACACCGAGAACAGCGCCTCGCGCCGGCCTATCGTCTTGACCATCACGGCGAACGTCGAGATGCAGGGCACGTAGAACGTCAGGAACAGCAGGAACGTCATGATCTGCACCTGGTCGAGGTACTGGCCGACGTCGAAGCTGCCGAGCGCCTGGTAGACCATCAGCAGCGACAGCTCCTTGCGCAGCACGCCGAACAGGATGGGCACGCCGAGCACCACGGGCAACCCGAGCCACCAGTAGCTGATCGGGGAGAGCAGCGCATTGATGTAACGGTCCGCGCCGACGTGCGCGAGCAGCGCCAGCACCACGCTGCCGCCGATCAGCAGCGGCGTGACGATGGTGAGGATGTCGCGCGTGCGCTCCCAGGTCTCGCGCAGCATGGGCAGCCCAGCGCGGCAGCGCGTAAGGCGGGAATCTCCTGCACCTGACCCGGGCCGCCGCGCGGATAGCGACGGCGCAACACCTGTCCGAGCACCGCGATCACCACCATGGTGAGCAGGAAGATCGCGAACACGCCCAGCCCGCCCAGATACTTGCCGGCAAGGGCAAGAATGATCGCCGAGCGCGCCGAGCACGGCACGAACGTCACGAGCAGCGACGCCATCACGCGCTCGCGGCCCGTCGTCGTGCTGCCGATGGCGGAAATTGCCGGCACATTGCATCCCAGCCCCAGCAGGAACGGCACCGCGACGCCGCCGTGCAGCCCGATGCGGTGAAACATCCGGTCGACCGCGAAGGCGATGCGCGCCATGACGCCGGCCTCCTCCAGCGCGACCAGCAGCAGCACGAGCGGGATCATGTACGGCACCACGATGCCGACGAGTCCGATCAGGCCGTCCGCCACGGCGCGCCCGACGACGCCGGCGGTGGATTCGCGGCTGCCACTGCGCGGCCCACGCCGCCAGCCGCGCGGAAGTCTCGCTGTCGATCCAGCCGCTGACGTAGAACACCACGAAAAGCACGGCGGCGAACACGGCCACGCTGCCGACGAAGCCCCAGCGCGGGCTCAGGAACAACTCGTCGAGCCAGTAGCGCCAGCCGCGGTCCTCGCCCGGCGCGCCGA
This sequence comes from uncultured beta proteobacterium, assembly GCA_963700415.1. Classification (GTDB taxonomy): domain Bacteria; phylum Pseudomonadota; class Gammaproteobacteria; order Burkholderiales; family Casimicrobiaceae; genus CAIWHR01. Next base: position 89,448 of record CAVOXS010000020.1, on the reverse strand, counting down.
GCCGGGTTGCGGCCTCGAACAGCGTCGCCGCGCGGTGGTGGCGGTCGGCGTGCAGCTCGTCCGTCAATGGACGCGGCAGCGCCTGCGAAGCGCGCGCGACGAGCCGCTGCACTTCCGGCAGGCATTCGGGAAAGTGCTCCTGCATTTCGTCGAGAAAGTACGGATCGCCCTCCGCGATCTGGGTCACGAGCAATTGCGGTCGGCACGCGGAAGGCCTGCTGGATTTCCGGTGCGCTCAACAGCGACGCGAGTGGCAGCAGTGCGGCGGCGATGTGCTCGCTCGGCGGCTGCGCGAGCGGGCACACGCCTTCGCGCACGATGTGCACCGCCGCGCGGAACAGCTCGGCGATGCCGTGCCCCTTGATCGCCGACGGTGGGAATCACCGGCGCGCCCAGCCGCGCGGAGAGCTCCCGCGCGTTCACGTAGATGCCGCGCTCTTCGGCCTCGTCCATCTTGTTGAGCGCGATCACCAGCGGGCGCCCGAATTGCGCGAGCTTCAGCGTCAGCTCCAGGTGATGCTCGAGCGCCGTGGCGTCGAGCACCTGCACGATGACGTCCGGCGGCGCAAAGGGCGCCGGCGGGCCGTCCGGCTCGTGCCGTGAGACGGGCGGGCGCTCGTCGCCCCAGAGCAGGTATTTCAGCGCCGCGCGGTCGTCCGACTCGAGATGGTGCGGCGAGCGGATGCTCGGCAGATCGATCACGCGCGCTTCGTCGAGGCCGATCTGCACGGCGCATTCGTCGTAGGCGCGGCGCGTGCCCGCCAGCGCGCCGCGCTGCACCGATGTGCTTGCGACCGAGGCGAAGAACGTGCTCTTGCCGCTGTTGGGCAGGCCGACGAGCGCGATGCGCAGACCGCCGCGGGCCGCGGAACAGCGGCTCGCGCAGCGGGAGGGTCACGACGGAAGGTGCCGTTGCACTCGGTGCGGCCATGACGTTCGACTTTCGTTCCGGCACCGGGGCGATCCCGCGGCGCCCGGCCGTGCGCCTCGATGCCGGGAGCCGGAACAATAGCATCGCGGACCGCGCACCGGCGAAGCCCGGCTCGCTTTCCCCGGCCGTCCCGCGGATCCGGCCGAAACGGGTCATCCGGCAGCCGGAAATCGGCAATCCACCTTATACTTCCGGCACGTATCCCCGCGTGTGCCGATGCGTTCGGCGCCCGAAAAATTCCCGACTGGAGCGTTGCAGGATGTGCGGTATTGCCGGCTGGTACCGTAGAGGCAAGCGGCCGGTCGCGCGCGAGACCATCGGCCTGCAGTGCGACCGCATCCGCCATCGCGGCCCCGACGACAGCGGACACCTGACGGAAGGCGATTTCGGCTTCGGCATGCGCCGCCTTTCCATCATCGACGTGGCTGGCGGCCACCAGCCGATCACGACGCCGGACGGGCGGCATTCGATCGTCTTCAATGGCGAGATCTGCAACCACCTCGATCTGCGCGGCGAGCTGGGCGACGCCGGATACCGCTTCCGGACGCGCAGCGACACCGAAACGCTGCTCGCGAGTTTCGTCCACTGGGGGGACGACGCCTGGCTGCGGCTCGAGGGCATGTTCGCCGTCGCCGTCTGGGACCGGATCACGCGCACGCTGACGCTGGCGCGGGACCCGATGGGCATCAAGCCGCTGTATCTCACGCAGCAGCACGGCGGCATCGCGTTTGCCTCAGAGATCAGGGCGCTGCGGGTGCTCCCCGGTCATGATTTCGACGTCGACGAGCGCGCCGTCCACGACTTCTTCAGCTTCGGCCATGTGCAGAAGCCGCGCTCGATCTTCGCGCAGGTGCGAAGCCTGGAGCCCGGACACGTTCTGCATATCGGCCCGACCGGGGCCGCGGCAAGCCATGCCTTCTGGCGACCGCAGTTCCGGATCCGGGAGGGACTGTCCGAGGACGACTGGATACAGGAAACGCGCGAACGCGTGCTGCGCACGGTCGAGCAGCACATGCTTGCGGATGTGCCGGTCGGCGTGTTCCTGTCCGGCGGCGTGGATTCCGCCGCGGTGGCGGCGGCGATGACGCGGGCCACGCGGCACCGGATCAAGGCGTTCACGATCGGCTTTCCGCAATCGGCGGTCGACGAAACAGCGGCGGCGCGCCGGATCGCGGAGCACCTGGGCTGCGAGCACATCGTGCTGCCGATGCAGCCAGTCGCGGCGGCGGAGCTGTTTCCGGCCGTGCAGAGCGCCTTCGACGAGCCGTGCGCGGCGACCGCGGCAGTGCCGATCTGGTGCCTGTCCCGGCTGGCTGCCGAGCACGTGAAGGTCGTGCTCTGCGGCGAAGGCGGCGACGAGCTCTTTGCCGGCTACAAGCGCCAGCGCACCGCGCAGCTCATGCAGCGCTGGCGGCCGCTGCTCAGGACGTTGGGACCGGCGGCGCGGATCATCGATTGCCTGCCGCGCTCGTCGTTCAGGTCATGGAATTACCTGCTGCAGAACGTGCGCCGCTTCCGTGACTCCGCGTTGCTCGACAGCGGCTTTCAGCGTTTTTTCGCCGGCACGCAGATTTCCTCGCCGGCGCTGCGGGCGCGCCTCTACAACCCTGGCTTCTGGCGCCGGCAGGACGGGCCGGATGCGTTCGCGAGACTGGAAGCCGAGTATTTCAGCGCTTCGGACGCGAGGGCGCTCACGCCGCTGCAGCAGTTCCTGCTCGCCGATCTCACCGTTCACATGCCGGGCTCGCTGCTGAACCGGCTCGACCGCGCCAGCATGGCGCACTCGCTCGAGGCCCGCGTGCCGTTCCTCGCGCACCCGTTCGTCGACTGGAGCCTCACCATGCCGCTGGGCATGAAGCTGAGGGGCAGGATCGGCAAGTACGCGCTGCGCAAGGCGGCCGCGCCATGGCTCCCGGCCGGCGTCCTCGACCGCCGCAAGATGGGGTTCCAGTTGCCGTTCGCCGAATGGTTTCGCGGCGACTTCAGCGATTTCGCGCGCGACGCATGGCATGCGAGCGGGGCCGATCGATCGGGATACGTCGAGGCACGGGGAGTCGACGCGATCTGCGACGAGCACCGCGCCGGCCGGAGCGACCACGGACGCATGCTCTACGCCATCACGATGTTCAGCTGCTGGTGGCAGGAACAGAAACAGCCCGAGGGGGCAGGGGCGCGGTGAGAACGTGATGTCCGCCGCGCCCCGTCATTCATGCTGATCGACCTGCGCGAACAGCGCGACGCGCCGACGGGGCCAAGCGACGTGTGCATCGTCGGCGCCGGTGTCGCCGGTCTGGTGCTGGCACGGCGGCTGGCCGAACTCGGACACGAGGTCTGCATCCTCGAAAGCGGCGGCCTCGACTTCGAGCAGCCGACGCAGGACCTGTTTCGCGGCGCCAACGTCGGCAACCCCTATTACGACCTTGACCAGTCGCGGCTGCGCTTCTTCGGTGGCACCCTCGGCATCTGGGGCGGACGCTGTTCGCTGCTCGACCCCATCGATTTCGAGCGCCGCGACTGGGTGCCGCACAGCGGCTGGCCGATCGGCCGTGCGGATCTCGATCCGTACTACAGGGTCGCGCACGCGCAGTTCGAACTTGGTGAATTCAACTACGAGCACGACGTCTGGTCGGCCCTGGGCGTCGCGCCGCCGGCCTTCGATCCCGACCGGCTCACCGCGCGGCTGTGGCGCTTCGACGAGAAGAGCGAGCGCTTCGGAGCGTCGCGTTGCCGGGATCTCCTCGGCGCGCCCGGAGTGCGCGTTCTGCTGCACGCCAATGCCGTGCACCTGCAGGCCGGCGCCGATGCGCGCACGATCCGGAATGTCGTGGTGCGCCCGCTCGGCGGCGACGCACGCGAAGTCAGAGCGACGCACTACGTGCTTGCCTGCGGGGCCATCGAGAATGCCCGGTTGCTGCTTGCGTCGAACGACGTCGAAGCGGGCGGCATCGGCAACCGCCATGACCAGGTCGGCCGTTATTTCATGGAGCACCCCTGCGGCAGGATCGGGAGGGTGCACACGAGCCGGCCGTACGAGATGTGGGCCGCCTTCCAGAAGCGCTTCATGCGGTCGGGGCCGCCGCTCGCCCCCGTGCTGCGACTGGGGGACACCACGCAGCGCGAGGCTCGCACCCTCAACAGCGTCGTGACCTTCAAGCTCCAACGCTCCCCGGGACTCGGCGTCCCCCTCGGCAACACGATCTATCAGAACCTGAAACACGGCATCGCGCCGAACCGGCGCGGGCGCGCGCTGGACCACGCCTACCGTGCCGTGCGCGGCTGGTTTCATCGTGAATTGCGCGGGACCTTCGAGCAGCTTCGGGCTCGCATGGGCAAGAGCGGGCTCTATCTGATCGTGCGCGGGGAGCAGGCGCCGAACCCGGACAGCCGCGTGCTGCTGTCGGCCGAGCGCGATGCGCTGGGGAGCCCGCGCGCCAATCTCGATTGGCGACTGTGCGCCGCGGACAAGCACAGCGCGCGAGTGTTCGCGCAGACCTTCGACGCCGAGCTGCGGCGCCTGGGACTGGGCACGGTGGAGCCGAGCGAGTGGCTGGCGAGTCCGGAAGAGGAGTGGCCGATGGATCCGACCGTCGGCAACCATCCGATAGGGGGCTATCACCACATGGGCACGACGCGCATGAGTGCCGACCCGGCGCATGGCGTGGTCACCGCCGACTGCAATGTGTTCGGCTACGATAATCTGTTCATCGCGGGCAGCTCGGTGTTCAGCACCAGCGGCTGGGCCAACCCGACGCTGACCCTCGTCGCGCTGTCGCTGCGGCTGGCCGATCATCTCGACGGCAGGCTGAAAGCGGCGTCGGCCTAGGCAGAGGCTGCCGCAATCCGGCAATGCTCCGCGTGTGACCTGCCATGGCCGATGCCGTTTCGGAAGACGGGATCAGGACCAGCCGGACATGCTGTAGGAATTGGACTCGCCGCGGTCCCACGCGCGTTGCCGCCGCTCGAGATCGGGGAGATCGACGGCGCCACTCAGATAGCGCTCCCGTGCCGTCGTCTGCCAGTCGCCGCCGGGCGCGCGCCGCAGGACCCCGGTCACCGCGGTCGCAATGGTCTGCGTCAGCGTTGCCACCTGTCCGCCGAGCCATTCGCCGGCCATCAATACAGGCGCCACCGTGAGTCCGATGAGGGTGCCCATGGTCACGATCCCTTCCACCCAGGCATAGCGCGAGCGCCAGCTGCGCCGGTACGCGCGCGACGCCCGCCGCCCCGGCGCCGCGCCGGCAACCGTCGGGTCTGCGCGGCCGACCGGCGGCACCGCGACGGCATCGCAGGGCAGGGGCTGCCGCCGGCGTGGCGCGCTGCCCGACTCCAGTTTGCCTGGCGTCCGACCCGGTGCTTCAATTGTGAGTTGCGTTGCCATGTTTCTGCCTCCTCGACACCTTGATGGCGTGACCGAAGTCTATGCAGAGTCCTGGGCGGCGACAATCGATTTGTTTTCGTGCAAAATGTGAGCGTATTTCACATTAAGAGCGATGGCCACCCGACTTCCTCCGATGCAGGCGCTGCGCGCGTTCGAGGCGACGGCGCGGGAGCGCAGCCTGACCAGGGCCGCCGAGTCACTGCACGTGACGCACGGCGCGATCAGCCATCAGATCAAGTCGCTCGAGGCGGACCTCGGCGTGCGCCTCGTGGAGCGCGCGGGTCGCGGCGTCCGCCTGACGGACGAAGGCGAACGCTTCGCCGCACGCGTGCGCACGGCGTTCGGCGAGTTGATCGCGGCCGTGCAGGAAATCACGATGCGCGCCAACCCGCGGCTGCTGCGGGTGAGCGTCGTGCCGTCCTTTGCCGCCCGCTGGCTGCTGCCGCGCATCGGGCGCTTCGTGGCGGCGCACCCGGACATCGATCTCGACGTCAGCGCCAACATGACCAACGTCGATTTCCAGCGGGACGACGCCGACGTCGCGATCCGCTATGGCTTCGGCCAATGGAGTGGCGTGCGGATCGAGCATCTGCTCGACGATTCGTTCTTCCCGGTGTGCAGCCCTCGCATTGCGGGCGGAGTGCCGAAGCGTCCCGCCGATCTGTCACGCTACCCGCTGCTGCGCGCCGACAATGAGCCTTGGAAGCCGTGGTTCGAGGCTGCCGGCCTCGATTGGCCGGAACCGACGCGCGGTCCGATCTTCAACGACTCTTCGCACATGATGCAGGCAGCCGCCGAAGGCGAAGGCATCGCGCTGGGTCGCGCCACGCTGCTCGGCAACGACGAGCGCAACGGGGTGCTGATCCGGCCCTTCGCCACCGAAGTGCCCGCGCCGCGCCGGTTCTTCCTCGTCTATCCGCCGCGCAATGCAGACCTGCCGAAGCTTGCCGCTTTCCGCGCGTGGTTGCAGGCGGAGGTCGCGGCGGATCGGAAGGCGAACGCTGCGGTGCGGCGGGAATCGGCCAGCCCGTCGTCATCGCGGAAGCCGTCCGGGACGGCTCGCACCCGCAGGCGGCGCTGACGGTCCGGACGATTGCCCGCGCCGGAGATAGACTATCGCGCACCGGAAAGGATCAGAGCACCGTCGATGACCGCGAACTCGCGCTGGGGCATGCCGCCGCGTCGGCCGCGGCGCTCGATGAGCTGACCCGGCATCATGGCGACGTCGCCGCCTATCAGCTCGCAGAGTTGCACGCGATGCGAGGCGATGCCGATCGTGCCTTCGAGTGGCTGGGGCGCGCGTACCGGCAACACGATGCGGGGCTCGCGTCGATGCAGGTCGATCGCCTCCTGCGCGGCCTGCACGACGATCAGCGGTGGCGCCGGTTGCTCGAGAAGATGGGCCTTGCGCAATGTCAGGCCGAATGACGGGGCGCGAACCACCGATCGAGCGCGAACCTGCCAGGGCCGTAGATGAGCGTCACCAGGAGGAGCGCGCCCCAGAGCATGTGATCCTTGAGCCCGGCGTCGCTCAGGTCGGGATAGGAGATCACGGCGACGATGTTGAACACGAACAGCGCTATCGCCGAAAAGCGCGTGCCGATGCCGAGCGCCAGCAGCGCCGGGAGCACGATCTCGGCGCCGGTGCCAAGCAGCGCCGCGGCCCATGGCGACAACAGGGGGACCTGAAATTCGTTCTCGAACAGGGCCAGCGTCGAGTCCCAGTTCTGAAGCTTGACGAGCCCCGAAGCGAAGAACACGCGCGCGACGTAGAGCCGCAGGATGAGCGCGAAGTGGGGTTGCAGCTTCTCGATGCCGTTCGTGAACGCAGTGTAGATCCGAAGGGCCGCGCCGGGCGGCGGGTAGACAGCGGTTTGCATGGTTCAATGCTCCATGGTGAGGTGGAATTGCAAGGTTAGTCGCGCCTCCCACGCATACCTTTCATCGAGCGTTGCCGATGCCGGGGATCGTGCCGTCGCCGATGAAACGATGCAGCGCGGGTCCCAGATCGAATGTGGCATCGGCAGCCTGGGCGCGTTCGATGGCCGCGGCGAGCGGCACTTGTCCGCGCAGCGCCGAAAGCCAGGCGAATTCGCCGCGCGTGATGCGCTCGAGCGCGACTCCGATCGATTCGCGGCGAATCCGCAGATGGTCGGGTCCGGCATCGAGAGCCACTCGAAGGTCGCCGCGGAAGTCCGGCTGGTTGACCTGCCAGATGCGCAAGATCGGATACGCGGAGGCGATCAGGCGGCACGACGCGTCGACACGCAACCGCAGCGCGGGCAATCGTTCCGCCGGCAATGCGGCCAGCGCCGCCAGCGTGGCAGCGGGAGCGACGGCCCGATCGGCGGCGCGGTTTGCCTCGTCGATCGCCCATTCGATGCGGGCGACATCGGGGAGATAGGGAAGATCGGCGGCCGGCGGATAGCCGGCCAGGAAGTCGCCGAAAGTGTCGCCGTAATCGTTGAGATCGCCGGACCGCGACGGTTGCGAGCGTGCGAAGGCGTCGACCGCCGCACCGAAGAACGCCGGGCCGACCAGCCTGCGCACTACCGGATAGGTCGCGCCGAGGGCGTTGCGATAATTGGCGTCGATCGTGCGGCGATAGATGGCCATGCGCTCGGCTCCCGGGGCGCGGCCGGCGATGGCGAACGCCGGCGCTGTTCCCTCCGGGGCCAGCACGGCGTCGGCAAAGCGCTGCTGCAGCTCACGCAGCGAGGGCATGACAGCCATCGATGATCGCCTGCGCGGTCGCGGCCTCGTCCTCGAGCACCGCGAACGCGGGAATGTCGATGTCCCACTCGATCAACGTCGGGCGGGGGCCGATGCAAGCGACCGCCTTGCGATAGAGCGACCAGACATCCGGGTCGACGCGCGCGCCGTGGGTGTCGATGAGGCAGGGTCCGGTCGCGTCGAATCCGGCGAGGTGGAATTCGGCGACGGCCTCCGGCGGCATCGCCGCGAGGTAGGTCTCCGCACGGAAGCCGTGGTTGACGGCGTTGACATGGATATTGTTGACGTCGAGCAGCAACTTGCACCCGGTGCGCAGTGCCACCGCCGCCACGAACTCCCACTCGGGAATCGTGGCGTCGGCGAAGGCGAGGTACGACGACACGTTCTCCACGGCGATCGCGCGGCCCAGCCGATCCTGGACTTCGGTCACGCGCGAGCACACGTGGGACAGGGCTTCGTCGGTGTAGGGCAGGGGAAGCAGATCGTTGAAGTGCCTGCCGCCGACGCCGCTCCAGCAGAGATGCTCCGAAACCAGCGCCGGATCAACGCGTCCGATCAACAGCGCCAGCTTGTCGAGATGCGCGCTGGAGAGCGGATCGGTCGAGCCCAGCGACAGGCCGACGCCGTGCAGCGCGACCGGATAGTCGGCCCGGATGCGTTCGAGCGCCGCAATTGCCGGGCCGCCTTCGGCGAAGTAATTCTCGCTGTGGACCTCGAACCACGCCACCGGCGGCCGCTCGGTTTCGACGTGCCGCAGGTGAGGCGCCCGCAGGCCGATGCCGGCTACAGGCGGAAGCTCGTGGCAGGGATCCCTTGGGGGCATGAATCGACGGCCGGGGGATCGGCTCTTCGGCGGTGGGCTCGAGATTACGTCAGGCCTTGGGCGCGGCCGACTTGCCGCCCAACTGCGCGCAGGTGCCCTTCGCGACGTATTTCCATTCGGTCGGATCGTTGTCCTTCTTGGCGCCCTGCGCGGCACAGGCGTGCTTGGCGGTTCCGCAATCGTTCTGCCCGGCCTTGGCGACGCCGTAGCATTTTTCCTGGCCGGCTTTCGGCGTGACGGGTCCCGGCGGGTTCGCAGCGAGAGACGAGGCGGCGAAGCCAAGCGCGACAACGCTGGCAAGTGCGGCTTGAATCGTGGATTGGTAGTTCATGGTCGGCTCCTGTGAAAGTGAAGGGGGAACGGGCAAATGCGCCCATCCTCCGCTGTAGTCGTACCGGGTCGCGCAATCTTACGGCGCGTGGACGCCGCACGTCCGGGTGGACGGCCGGCTTTCCTATCGCGGCAGCGCCAGATTGGCCAGCAGCGTGGGAATGAGCTCGGCGACGGTCGGATGAATGTGGACCGCACGCGTGATGACCGTGTACGGGGCGCCGGCAGACATCACGTCGATGATGGCGTGGATGGCCTCGTCGGCCTCGATGCCCGGCATCGTGGCGCCCAGAATCCACTTCGTCTCGGCGTCGACGAGGACCTGCATGAAGCCCTGCGTCTCGCCGCGCTCCCGCGCACGGCCGACGCGGGCCATGTCGACGCGCACCGGGCCGGTACCGATGACGAGCGCGTCGAAACGCTCGCTCATTTGTCCGCCTGTCTCCGGCGCACCCGATCCGCGCGATGCCGAAGGGCAGGTGGCATGGACTACGCCACGGCTCGCCTTCCGCGCGCCACAACCGGATCGTGGATCACGACGCCGTCCGTCGGATCCGAAGGCGCCGTCCAGGGTGCCCGCTCGATCATTCGCCGGGTGTCCGCATGACCGGCCTGCCAGCGTGCGCGGATGCCCGCCGGCGTGAAGTCGATGTCCTTCGTATGATCCTCGCCCTCGAGCCTGGGGGCAACCAGTCGGGCGACGTGCATGGTCGTACCGCAGCCCCACGACGCGAGCTCCTTGATGCGCGGCGTGCCGCGCATCTTCACGGGCAATTCCCTCGAAAGCTCGCGGATGATGTGGCGCAGATGATGTATCTGCTTCTGCTTCGCGATGTGGCTGGTCGCGCGGCTCGCGAACTGGATGTCCTTGGCCCGCCCCATCACCTGCCACAGCGATTCGGGCTCCGGCCCCTCCGGGTTCCACATGTTGACCGTGAAGATCACCGAATTCCGGCGCGGATTGTCGTCGAGCACGGCCTCGATCGGGGTATTGGAATAGATGCCTCCATCCCAGTAGGGGTCGCCGTCGATGCGCACGGCGGGAAACGCCGGCGGCAGGGCCCCCGAGGCGAGCACATGATCGATCCCGAGGCGCGCATCGCGACTGTCGAAGTAGCGCATCTCGCCGGTGCGCGCGTTGACGGCGCCGACGGTGAGTCGGATCCCATGCTCGCTGCAATGGTCCAGATCGATCAGTTCGGACAGCGTCTCGCGCAGCGGCGCGGTCGTGTAGTACGCGGCGTTCTCGATGCCGAGCAGCGCCTGCGCGCCAATCCATGCGGCCGGATTCGGGGAAAAGAAGGACGGGATGCCGCGCGTCAACGTGGTCATGTTGGCCGACACGTTGAACAGTCCCGTAAAGAACCGCAGCGGGTCGTTTCCGGATCCCTGTTCGACGCGTTGCCAGAAGTCGCGCAGCTTTCCGAGCCGGTTTTCCGGGGGGTTGCCGGCGATCAATGCCGCGTTGATCGCGCCGATCGACGTGCCGATCACCCAATCGGGTTCGATGCCCGCCTCGTGCAGCGCCTCGTACACCCCGACCTGGTAGGCCCCCAGCGCGCCACCACCCTGGAGCACCAGCACGACCTGGCCGGGCATGGCGGGTTCCGTCGGCGGGGCGGCCCGCGCCCTTGCCATTGGTCTTGCGGGATGTCGTGTTCGTCCTGGCCATCGGATGTACCTCGTCGTCGCGCGCGACCCGGTGGCCGCACGGCATTGTTCGAATGTGGCATTGGTCACGGGCAGCCCCCGAATACTTACTGCGGCCGCGATGTAAGCGCCTGCCGTTCCTGCCGACCAACGCGGGTGCCGGGATGTGCGGTCACGGCCGCATCCCCAGCGCAGCGTCGCACATTTCCAATCCGGAAACCACCACCAGGAGGGCGCTCGTCCGTGGACATCCCCAGGAACATCGTCATCGTCGGCGGCGGCTTTGCCGGTACCGCGTTCGCGCGCGCGCTCGACGGCAGGTTGCCGCAAGGCTTCGAGCTGATCCTCGTCAGCGAAGAGAGCTATACGACCTTCAATCCGATGCTGCCCGAGGTGGTGGGCGCTTCGATCTTTCCCGAGCAGGTCGCCGCGCCGATCCGGCAGATGGTGACGCGTACCCGATTCATCATGGGCCGGGTAACGGCGGTCGACCCCGTCCGCAAGACGTTGACGGCCACGACGCTATCCGGCGACTCGACCCTTTCCTACGAGCATCTCGTGCTGGCGTTCGGCAATCGAGCGCGGCTCGACCTCATACCGGGCCTCGCCGAGAACGCGCTGCCGCTGAAGACGATCGGCGATGCGCTGCACATCCGCAACATGGTGCTGCGCCGCGTGGCGCAGATCGAGCTCGAGACCGATCGCGTCTTGCGCCGCAGGCTCGGCCACTTCGTCGTGATCGGCGGGGGATTCTCGGGCGTCGAGACGGCGGGCGAGCTCGCCGATTGCCTCGCTGGCATCCGCCGCTACTATCCGCGCGTCGCGCGGGACGAGCTCAAGGTGACGTTGCTGCAGGACCAGCCGCGCCTGCTGCCCGAATTGTCCGAGCGACTGGGCGCCGCCGCGCATCGATCGCTGACCGCCCGCGGCGTCGATGTCCGCACCCGCACGCGGGCGACGTGCGTCAGTGCGCGCGCAGTGGCGCTGGCCGGCGGAGACATGCTCCATGCCGCGACCACGATCTGCACGATCGGCACTCGACCCAATGCGCTGGTAGAGCGGATGTCGATACCCGTCGAGCGGGGTCGCATCGCCGTCAACCCCGATCTCTCGGTACGCGACACGCCTGGCCTCTGGGCGGTCGGTGACTGCGCGTTCGTGACCAACGCGCGCGACGGCAAGGTCGCGCCTCCGACGGCGCAGTTCGCGGTGCGCGAGGCAAGGCAGGCGGCCGCCAACCTGCTGGCGACGCTGCAAGGCGGCCCAACGCATGCGTTCGCCTACAAGGCGCGCGGCTCGATGGCGGCGATCGGCCACATGAAGGGTGTGGCCGACGTCTTCGGAATCCCGGTCTGGGGCTTGCCTGCGTGGCTTCTCTGGCGTGCCTACTATCTGTCCCAGATGCCTACGCTGGGGCGCAAGGTTCGAATCTTCGTCGAGTGGACGTGGGGCATGTTCTTCGCCGCCGACATCACCCACCTGCGCTTCACGCGAAGCCGGGAGGTCGACGAGCCGCGCCCGCAGCCAGCGCCAGCGTCCTCCGACGCGCGGCCGGTCGAGCTAAGGGTCGCGTGACGACGTTTCCAACGTAAGCAATGCGACGCGACTCCGACTATTTGGCAGGCGACGTCGACTCCGAAATTCGGCGCGATCCGCCCCAGGCAACAGAGCGTTCTCGCCGGTCCCGTGACGCAACGGAGCGGTGACCATAACGATTCCCAACCAGCGAAGGAGAAATTCTCATGTCGACTTTTCATCACGGCCGTGCGCGCACGGCACAGTCAGCACTTGTTGCGGGCCTGTTGTCGCTGCTCGTTGCGGCACCCGCGCTCGCCGGCGAATGTCCGAAGGACAAGGTAGGCGCCAATCCGCTGCCGGGCGCGGCCAGCGCGCCGGTCGCGGTGACGGAAATGGAGCTCGCGTCGATCGATCTGGCGAAGGAAAGCGTGAAGCTGCCCGAACGGCGCCTGCGTTTCCGGCACATGGAGATTCAGCCCGGTGGCGTTGTCCCGCTGCATTCGCATGCCGATCGCCCGGCGCTGATCATGGTCAACCAAGGCCAGATTTTCGAGTACAGCAGCAAATGCATGGTGCCGATCCTGCACAAGGCCGGTGAAATCGCGCGGGAGTCGAACGGACTCATGCACTGGTGGAAGAACGAGGCCAACACCGTGGTCGTGCTGACGATCGCCGACATCGTGAATGACAGAAAGCCCGATTCGATGATGCCCATGATGTAAGCGCCGATCTGCGGCGGATCGCGCAGTTGGCGTAGGGGGCTACCGTTCCCGCAAAGCGGAAACGGCGGCCCCGCCGAGATGTCTCCTGTCACTTCCATCCAGGCGAGCGTCCAATGGAAATCGTGTTGGCGAGCACGGCGTATGTCGTTGCGGCGATTTGCGCCGGCCTCATGGGCTACGCAATCCAGCGCGGGGCCACGTGCACGGTCGCGGCGATGGATGACCTCGTGCGCAAGCGCAGCCTGGACCGGCTCGGCAGCATGGTCGAGGCTTCATTGTGGGTCGTCGGAGGTCTGCTGATTGCGCAAGCCCTGTACCTGCCGGTGAAGATGCCCGCCGGCTATGCTGTCACGTACCTGACATGCCTCGGTGCCGGCCTGCTGGGCATGGGCGCCTATGTCAACAGGGCCTGCGTCTTTGGCGCCATAGCGCGCCTGGGGTCCGGCGAGTGGGCGTACCTCGCGACACCTCTCGGCTTCTACGCTGGGTGCGTCAGTTTTCCCCACGTATTTCCCCTCGTCGCGCAACAGAGACTGCCTTACGACTCGGCCGTTCTGCACGCGCCCCCGTGGATTGCCCTGCCGTTCGGGGCGTTCATGCTGTGGCGCCTCGTGCGTCCGTTGTTCCATGCCTTCGCCGGCCCCGCCGCGCCCCCGGGATCGCTGCCGGTGCGCCTCGGTCGGTGCCTTGCGGTTCGGGTGTGGTCTCCCCACGCCGCCACGACGATGATCGGCGTCACGTTTCTATTCATGTTGCTTCTGGTCGACGCCTGGGCCTACACGGACGCGCTGGCCGACCTGGCGCGCGGCATGAGCGCAAACCTGTTTGCGCGCTGCCTGCTCGGGCTGGCGCTCTTGGCTGGCGCGATGCTCGGCGGCTGGACGGCAGGCCGCTGGCGGAGCACGCCGGTTTCGGTCGCGCAGCTGTCGAAATGCCTGTCTGGCGGGCTGATGATGGGCTGGGGCAGCCTGCTGATCCCCGGTGGCAACGATGGCCTCATCCTGGTCGGCATGCCTTTGCTGTGGCCGTATGCGTGGGTCGCTTTCCTGACCATGTGCATGACGATCGGAGCCGCCCTTGTCGTCGAGCGGAACCTGGCGGACAGCGGTGCCGGGCACGCCGTTCGCTGACGCGCCTTCGGCAACGCGGCGCGCTCCGGTTCCCGGGGTCGTGGCGCACGATCTCCGCTTTGACCGGCAAGGGACGCATCGCCTATACTTCCGGCGCTTGGCGAACCGGCGCATCCGGTCGGAGCGGACGAATCATGATCCTTTGGCCCGGAGGTCGCGTTCCTGAGTCACAACCGCCTTCGCGCAAGCGGACGGACCTGGTCGTTGCCGGGTCAAGCGCGGTCGAGTCTGGGCTTGTCCTGAGCTCGCGGGCGCCGCTTCATGCCGAACGCCGCCGAACTCGCCCGCGACCTCGAGCCGCACCGCGGCTACCTGTTGCGCGTGGCGCGCCTGCAGTTGCGCGACGAGGCGCTTGCCGAGGATGTCGTGCAGGAAACACTGCTCGCCGCGATATCAGGGAGCGGCTTTTCCGGCAAGTCGAGCCTTCGGACCTGGCTCACCGGCATCCTCAAGCACAAGATCGTGGACGCCATTCGCAGGAAGCAGCGCGAGCCGACCGCGGCATCGGCTTTCGGGGACATCGAGTCGGAACTGGACATGGAGGACTTCGACGCGATGTTCAACGAGCGCGGCGGCTGGGACACGAAGCCGGCAGACTGGGGCGATCCGGAGGCTGCGCTCAACCGGCGCCAGTTCCTTGACATGGTGGACGTCTGCCTCGAGAAACTGCCGGCCAACACCGCCCGCGTGTTCATGATGCGCGAGGTGATGGAGCTCGAAACCGACGAGATCTGTAAGGAACTGGCGATTACCGCGAATAACCTGTGGGTGATCCTCTACCGCGCGCGGATGGTGCTGCGCCAGTGCCTGGAGCAGAACTGGTTCGCGGGCGATGGCGCGCGGACCTGAGCGTGAGCACCGCATCGTTCCGGCCCCGACCATGATCCGCAAGAAGCTTGGCCACATCATCTCCTGCAAGGACGCGTCCCGTCTCGTGTCGCGGCAGGAGGATGCCCCGCTGTCCGCATGGCAGCGCCTGCTGCTGCGCCTTCACCTTTCTGTTTGCACGGCCTGCACCCGCTTCGAGCGGCAAGTCCGGTTTCTGCGGCAGGCCATGCAGAGATACCGGCAATAGGAGACCGCGACGGGCTGGCGATCCGGGGGGACGCCGGGCGCCGCTGCGCCGAAGTTGCGATGAGGATACCCGTGCGGCGAATGTCGGACGGAGTGATCCGACACCCGCCGACGGTTGCATGGGCTAGTTCGCCGTCACCTTGAACGTTCCGTTCTTCCTGACGTCGAGCGTCGCGTAGAGGAAGCCGACGTTGTAGCCCGCCTGCTTCAGCTTGTGGTAGGCCATTTCCGCGCGGACGCCGGTCGAGCAGTGGGTGATGATCCGCTTGTCCTTGGGCACTTCGCCCATGCGGGCGAGCAGATTCTCGTCCGGAATCAGCACGGCGCCCTTGATCATGCCGGCATTCGCCTCGTCCGGGTTGCGCACGTCGAGGATGAGGACGTCGCCGGGCGTC
The DNA here is from genome assembly GCA_963700415.1 of uncultured beta proteobacterium. Lineage (GTDB taxonomy): Bacteria > Pseudomonadota > Gammaproteobacteria > Burkholderiales > Casimicrobiaceae > CAIWHR01. The sequence goes on along the minus strand of CAVOXS010000020.1, from coordinate 73,764 downwards.
GCGCTTGCGAGCTTGATGAACTCCGCCGCGGCGATCGAGCCCGCACGCGGTTTCGGCACGTAGACGACCTGCGTCCGCAGCGCGCCCGACACCACGGCATTTTCCGCGTTCGACCAGGCGTCGATGCCGCCGTCGATCACCGTGACGTTCGGCTGTCCCGATTCCTTGATCACGCGGGCGACCTGCAGCGCCGCGCTGCCGCCATCGTCGTCGTAGACCATGATCGGCGCCTTCAATTTCGGGTCGGGAAAACCGGCGACGGCGGCGCGCACGCGGGACGGCGGAATGGAGACCGCTCCGGGGATCACGCCTTCGGCGGCCGTCGACGCCGGCCGCGCATCGACCAGCACGTGCGGAATCTGCTTGTCGATCCAGGCTTCCTTCAGATGCTGCGGGGCGATGACGCCGATGTTCTTCTCCAGCCACTCGGGGTAGCCTTCGCGATAGACCTTGACGTTGGTGTAGCCCATCGCCTCGGCCTTCAGCAGCGAATTCGGGCTCATCATGCAGGTCACGCCCTGGCAGAAGAAGATCGTGAACCGGTTCTTGTCCTTCGGCAGCCGGCCGACGACCTTGTCCCAGGCCGGGTACGGCACGTTGATCGCGGTCGGGATCGTGCCTTCCTGCACGCGCGGCAGCGGCCGCGAGTCGACCAGCGTGTAGTTGCCCTTGTCGGGGCCCAGCGCGACCAGCCGTTCGATCTCGGCATAGTTCGCGAGCTTTTCCGGCGCGATCTTGATCGGGCCCTTGAACGTGATCTGCGTCGCGAGCTTCGCGCCGTCCTTCTCGACGTACTCGATGCGCGCCTCGCGGTTCTTCGCGATCTCGCGCAGCGCCTCGCCGGGCTTGGCCACGCCGCTGTCCACGACCTTGATCGTCTTGGGGTCGAAACGCAGGATTTCCGTGTGCGCGTCGATCTTGAGCTGGATCGCCCGACTCTTGAACGCGACATTTTCGAAGGTGCCCTGCAGGGCATTCGGTTGCGCCGTGTGGCAGGTCGTGCAGATCTTGGAAATGACGGGCGGGGCAGCGGTGGCGGGCGCCTGCGCGAACGCAGGACCCACGCCGAGCGCCACGAGCGCCGAGGCCAGAATGGTTGTCCGTTTCATGATCGTCTCCTTGCGACGGTGAAAAATCAGTTGGCGGCGGCCTGCACGATGTGCGAGACCTGGCCGGCGCGGACCATCACCCAGCGCAGGGTGAAGCCGCCGACCAGAACCAGCAGCGCGGGCAGGATGGTGTGCGGAATGCGGCGCCCGAGCTCGAGTCCCTGCAGCGCGAGCGGGACGACGATGCCGAGCAGGACGACGCCGCCCCAGAAGGCGACCGCATACGGGCCGCTGGCGATCAGCGAGGCGGCTGCCGCGTGCGAGGCGGACGACGTGTAGAGGTTGGCGAGCAGCAGCGCGATCAGCACGAGTTCGATCGCGAGAAAGGCGAGATCGGCGCGCGTCAGCTGGTCGGCCGTGCGCCGTGGCGGCGCTTCCGGCCCCATCGGCTGCCACAGCGCGGCGAGCGCGCCGCCGACCGGACCCTGCGGCGCCGGGCGCCCGGGCAGCTTGGCTGTGGCGAGGTGGATCAGCGCGGCACCCGCGGAAAGTCCGGAGAAGAGAAACAGCGGTCCGAGAATCGCGCTGTTCCACAGCGGCCGCGCGACCATCGTGTTGAGCAGAATGCCGGTGTAGATGCCGAGCGCGACGCCCAGGACGACGTTCGCCCAGCCCAGCAGCCGGATGATGCCGGTGCGGGCGGCGAGCCGGTCGGAGGCGCGGGCCAACGCCGGCACGGCGCGCGCGAGCCACGGCCACGATTCGGGCAGTCGCAACAGCGCCGACGCGGCGAGGACGGGATAGACGAGAAGGAGCACCCACGAGCCCCACGACATCGGCGAGCTCGGCTCGAACGCGACGTAGACGCGCCACACGTAGAGCTTGTGCGCGAGATCGAGGAACAGCGCGAACATGCCGAGCGACAGCAGCACGATGGCGAAGATCGGCGTCTGCACGGAGAAGAAGCGCCTGGGGTCGTCACCGCGCGCGAGCCGGATCAGGTTGATGCCGGCCAGGACCATCATCCCGGCGACGATGCCGCCGAGGAACAGGTAGACGGGGATCTCCCAGCTCCAGACCGCGAGATGGGGATCGACCAGGGGATTGTGGCGGGTGGTGGTGATCTCGAGCATGGCCGTCATCCCTTACGTGAGGTAGAACACGCGCGGACCCGTGCCGGCTTCGGGCAGCAGCGTGTGCCAGCTGGCGGGTGCGCAGCAGCTCGTTGACCTTGCTCTTCGGGTCGTCGAGATCGCCGAAGTACATGCAGCGCGTCGGGCAGACCGACACGCAGGCCGGATCCTTGCCCTCCGTGGTGCGGTGGTGGCAGAACGTGCACTTGTCGACGTATCCGTCCGGGTGCACGTAGCGCGCGTCGTACGGGCACGCCGAGATGCAGGCCTTGCAGCCGATGCACTTGTTCGCGGTGACCAGCACGACCTTGCCCAGCGGCTCGACGTGGCTCGCGCCCGTCGGGCAGCAGGACACGCAGGGCGGGTTGTCGCAGTGGTTGCAGCGCTCGGAGCGGATCTCCAGCGCGAGGTGCGGGAACTCGCCGCGCACCTCGGTCGTGATCCAGTCGCGGCAATACCCGTGCGGAACGTCGTTCTCCGTCTGGCACGCGACGACGCAGTCCATGCACCCGACGCACTTGCGGGTGTCGATGACCATTCCGAAGCGGGGCACGGCATTTCCGGCGAGCGTGGAGGCTGTCATCTCACGCCTCCTTCACGAAGGTCACGAAGTTGCTGTGGATGCTGGTGCCGCCCATCAGCGGATCCGTGACGTACTTCGTCGTGAGCTGCGCGGCGTTGGCGCCCTTCAGGTACGCGCTCTTCAGCATCTTGCTGGTGTGACCGAAGCCGTACACCAGGTAGACGCAATCCGGACGTATCCGCTGCGTCGCCTTGACCCGGACGCGATTGCTGATTACGCCGTCCTGGTTCCTGAGCTTCACGTAATCGCCGGACTTGAGACCCGCGGTCGCGGCCGTCTTCCCGTTCACCCACACCTCGTTCTCGGGCATCAGGTCGTGCAGAAGCGGATTGGTCTGCGTGCGGCTGAACGTGTGCACCGGCGCGCGACCGGTGATCAGCCGGAAATGTCCCTCGGGTGCGGTTGCCGGGGCCTTGTATTTCGGCACCGGATCGAAGCCCGCCTTGCGCAAGCTGATCGGACCAGAACTCGACCTTCGTCGACGGCGTGTCGAACGTCGAGCTCGAGCCCTTCCTCGACCGTGGTCGGCTGCGCGGCGCCCATGATCACGCCGTCGCGCTTGATGTCCTCCCAGCGGTAGCCGGAGCGCTCGATGCGAAAGGCGAGGTACTCCTCGATATCCTTGAACGGCATGCACCCGCCGATGCCGAGCTTGTTCGCGAGCTCTTTCGCGATCCACCAGCCCGGCTTCTGCTCGTGCGGCGCGGCGACGACCGGCTGGCGCAGCGATGTCCACCCGGTGCGGCCCCAGCCGACCAGCAGCTCGTCGTGGCGTTCGAGAAACGTGCACTCCGGCAGGACGACGTCGGCGTAGCCGGCGATCTCGCTGCCCACCGTGTCGACGACCACCAGCAGATCGAGATTGTCGATTGCCTTGCAGCGTCTCGCTGGTGTTCGGCAGCGCGTAGAGGATGTTCGACGAATAGACGAACCAGCCCTTGATCGGATAGGGCTTGCCGGTCAGCGTCGCGTCGCGGATGCTGGTCGTGATGCCCTCGTCGGCGAACGGGTAGCGCGCGCCGTCGGAGCCGTCCGCCTTGGGCTTGTCGGACTTCGGGTACGGCGGCAGCGGATACGGCGCGATCTTCATGCCGGCCGAGAGGTAGAGCCCGCCCTTGCGGCCCCAGTTGCCGAGCAGCGCCGACAGGAGCGCGATGGCGCGGCTTCGCTGCGTGTCGTCGCCGTTCCAGATGACGCGCCGGCCCGGATGCACGATCGTCGCCGGACGGTGACTCGCGAATTCGCGCGCGGTCGTCCGGATCAGCGTCGCGTCGATGCCGGTTTCCACGGCCGCCCATTCGGGGGTGTAGGCCCTGATCTCCGCGGCAAACTTGTCGAAGCCGTGGCCGTGCTTCTCGACGAACCCGTGATCGTAGCGACCCTCGGACACCAGCACGTTCATCCACGCGAGCAGCAGCGCGAGATCGGTGCCCGGCTTGATCGGCAGCCAGTACTTGGCCTTGCTCGCCGCGACCGAGAAGCGCGGATCGACGACGATGATCGGGATGCGCCGCTCGACGGCGCGGGCGAATTCCTGCACCTGCGAGTTGTGCATGTTCTCGCCCAGGTGCGATCCGATCAGCACCAGGCAATCGGTGTTCTCGATGTCGGTCGGCTCCGGCGAGCCCAGGCCGGCGCCGAAGGTCAGCGTGAAGCCGACATCGCGCGGGCCTCGGCACTGCGCGTACGACGGGCCGGCGAAGTTGATCGCGCCCCAGCTCTTCAGCACGTGCTGGAAGAAGCGCTGCCCGATCCCGTGCGTGATGGCGGCGACCGCTTCAGGGCCGTGCTGCGCCTTGATCTTCTGCATCCGGTCGGCGATGTGGACGAAGGCCTCGTCCCAGGTGACCGCCGTCCACTCCTCCTTGCCGCGCTCGCCGCGGCGGATGAGCGGCTTCTGCAGCCGATCCGGGTCGTAATGCGTGCCGACGGCGCCGGTGCCGCGCGGGCACAGCCGGCCGCGGCTCTGCGGGTCCTTCGGGTTGCCTTCGAACTTCCACAGCTTGCCGTCGCGGACGTAGGCGATTCCGCTGCAGCGCCAGAAGCACATTTCGCAGAAGGTCGGGTATGGTCGCGATGCCCTTGGCCGGCGCGTCGGCGGCGTTCGCGATGCGGGACAGCGGCTGCCACTGCGTCGTTGCGGCAACGCCGGCGAACGTCGTGGCGGAGATCTTCAGGAAGCGCCGGCGGGAGATGTATTCCATGGTTGGGTCGTCTTTGTCCTGACTTCGCTCCTCCTCGGGTTGATGGCTTGCGCCGGCGGGCGAAGTCGCCTGCGTTCGTGCACGACGCCATTGGACCGCGCCGCGCGGCGATGCAATGTGACCCAGGTCACAGAGCGTGTTGCGCTGCAACCAAAGTTTGCGCTAGGGCAAATTCCCGATCGCCAGACAAACGGTTGCGGGCGGCAGGCGGCGACGTTATGTCGCAGCCCGGCGCGCGTCGTTGACGCCGCGCGCCTCGCGCGTTGGCCCAGATTGACGAACGTTGGCCATCCGCGGCGCGCCAGGCGGGAGAATCTTCCCTTCCGTCCGGCCGGGTGCCGGCCGGCATTGCGGGAGCAGTCGTGAGCACGCCGACCTTCGACCAATACGTGAACATCGACAAGTACCACGCGCCGCAATGGCTCGGCGACCGTGCGCCGAGACGGTTTCACGTCATGGTCAAGCCCGCCGGCTCGACCTGCAATCTCGACTGCACCTACTGCTTCTATCTGAGCAAGCAGACGCTTCCCGGCGGACCCGGTGCCGGAAAGATGGACGAGGAGGTGCTCGAGCGTTTCGTCCGCGACTACATCCGGAGCGTTACCGCCGACGAGGTCGTGTTCTCCTGGCAGGGTGGCGAGCCGACGCTGCGTGGCCTCGAGTTCTTCCGCAAGGTCGTAGCGCTGCAACAAAAGCACAAGAAGGCCGTCCAGCGCATCGCGAACGACCTGCAGACCAACGGCATGCTGCTGGACGAGGACTGGGCGCGCTTCCTGAAGGAACACCGGTTCCTCGTCGGCCTGTCCATCGACGGCCCGCGCGAGATCCACGACCGCTACCGGATAACCAAGCAAGGCGCGCCGACGTTCGACAAAGTGCGTTGCGGCGGCGAAGATGCTGCGGCGGTTCGGCGTGCCGTTCAACACGCTGACCTGCGTGCACCGTTTCAATTCCTCGCGGCCGCTGGACGTGTACCGCTTCCTGCGCCGCGAGCTGGGCTCGACCTACCTGCAATTCATTCCGATCGTCGAGATCAAGAGCTTCGAGACGACCGCGCCGCAGACCTGGGATCCGTTGCGCCTGCCGATCGCCAGGCAGCCCGCAAGCGCGACCGGGCCATCCGGACTCGGTGGTCACAGACTGGTCGGTCGATCCCGACGAGTACGGATATTTCCTGTCCAAGGTCTGGGACGAATGGCTCGCCCGCGACGTCGGCAAAGTGCTGGTCAATTTCTGCGAGACACTGGTCGCACAGCGTATGGGAATGCCGGCGCAGCTCTGCATCCACAGCGAGATCTGCGGCAAAGGCGTGGCGGTCGAGCACGACGGTGGCGTCTACGCCTGCGACCACTACGTCTATCCCGAGTATCGGCTGGGCAACGTCAAGGAGCGCTCGCTCGGCGACATGGTGTTCTCGCCGACGCAGGTGAAATTCGCCTACGCCAAGTCGGAAACCCTGCCGGCGTATTGCAGGCGATGCGAATTCCTGACCGACTGCTGGGGCGAGTGCCCGAAGAATCGACTCTTGCGCACGCCGGACGGCGAGCCGGGCCTCAACTATCTGTGTCCCGGACTCAAGCGGTTCTTCGCGCACGCGGCACCGACCGCGGAGAAGATGGCGGCCAGGTTGCGCGTGCGCCGGTGCGCCGCGCCGCGGAGGTGAGCTTCACGGCATGGCGCCGTCGTCTGCAGGCCCCGTGCCTCGCCATGGGGCCCGGGTGGCTGGCAAACGCGTGTGACCGCGATTCCATCGCGTCCGTTTTTCCCTGGCGACGCAACCGTTTGGCGCGTCTGCCTGTTTCTCGGATAAAATACACAGTTTTGCCGAGCGATCAGCATGACGGACGACCGGAAGAGCGATCTTCGCGTTCGAGTGAGATTTCGAGTGGGCATGACAACAAACAGAGGACTGACATGAGATTCGTGAAATCCGGGATTCTTCTCGCCGGCGCGGCGTCGTTGCTCGCCCTGGGTGCGTGCGATTCGGCAAAGGATGCGATGCCCGCTGACCAGGCTGCCAAGGGCCCGGCTGCGGCAACGGTGAACGGAACGGCGATCAGCCAGCGAACCGTCGACGCGATTGCGAAGCAGGGGGCCGGTGCCGGTCGTCCGGATACCCCGGAGACGCGAAAGGCCATCATCGACCAGCTGGCGCTGCAGATGGTGGTGGCGGAAGAGGCGATCAAGAAGGGCCTGGACAAGACGCCCGAGATTGCGGAGCAGCTCGACACGATGAAGCAATCCGTTCTGGCCAACGCCTATGTCAGGGACTTCATCAAGAACAGTCCGGTCACCGACGACATGCTGAAGGCCGAATACGAGCGCATCAAGGCGACGATCACCGGCACCGAGTACAAGGCGCGACATATCCTGGTGGAGAAGGAGTCCGAAGCCAAGGACATCATCGCCCGGCTCAGGAAGGAGCCCTACGCCTTCGCGAAGCTGGCGTCGGAAAAATCGAAGGATCCGGGCTCCAAGGCGAACGGCGGCGATCTGGGGTGGTTCGACGTGAACGGAATGGTGCCGGAATTCGGCGCCGCCGTGAGCAAGCTGGAAAAGGGCAAGTTCACGCAGGAGCCGGTCAAGACCCAGTTCGGCTACCACGTCATCCTGCTCGAAGACTCCAGGCCGATCGAGGCGCCGCCGCTGGACGAGGTCAAGCCCCAGCTGACGCAGCAGCTGCAGCAGCAGAACCTGAAGAAGCAGCTGGATGCGCTCCAGGCCGGCGCCAAGATCGAGATTGCCGGCGCGCCGGCCCCGGCCACGGCCAGCGCCCGCGGCGGCGCCGCCGAAGTAAGCGGGGCGGCGAGGCGCGCGGACCGCGCAGTCGGGATGCGTGGCCGGCGATCCGATCTCGCTGCCTGCCGGTCGACGTCGGATGCAGACTGCAGCTGCAGATGCAGATCGGGCCGGCGCGGCCGTACTGGCATTGCGCCCGTTCGGCCATGTGCGTTAACCGTGACTCACCGATGATGGCAGCAGATCATGTCCCGCAACTTCAAATCGCGATGGTTCGCGGTTGCTGTCATTGCGCTCGCTTCTGTCGCCGCGGCGCCAGCCCACGCCGAAATGTCCGCCGAGGAGCTCGCCAAGCTCGCGCAGAACCCGGTCGGCAACCTGATCAGCGTGCCGTTCCAGAACAACACCAATCTCAACTTCGGGCCGGAGAAGGGCACGCAGAACGTCCTCAACATCCAGCCGGTGATCCCGATCTCGATCAACAGCGAATGGAACGTCATCACCCGCACGATCCTGCCGGTGATCTCGATGCCATCGCTCTATCCGGGCGACGATCGGACCAGCGGCATCGGCGACACGCGTCTTCACCGCGTTTCTTTCGCCGGCCGTTGCCCAAGGGTGCTGATCTGGGGCGTCGGACCCGTGGTGCAGCTGCCGACGCACAGGGTTCCATCCGGGTCCGGGACGTTCCACCGGGCCTGCGCATCGCTGCGGACGCCGGCGCAAGTCAACGCGCCGGATCGCGGCGAGTGCGTTCAGCGTGACGGCACGCGCCACACGAGGCGCGCCTCGAATCCGTGGCGACATCCTTCCGGCGGGCTGATCAGCTCGAGCTTCGCACCCATGCGCCGCGCCAGCGTATCGACGATGGAGAGGCCAAGGCCGGCACCGCTCTCGGCGGCCGCCGAACCACGGGCGAATCGCTTGATCAGCGAAGGGAGCTCGGCCGCGGCGACGCCGGGACCGTCGTCGATCACCGCCAGCGACACCCCTGCGCGAGATTCGGCGCAGCTCACGCGGATGAAGGATCCGCCCGCCCCGTGGACCAGGGCGTTTTCCACGAGATTGCGCAGCGCGAGCCCGATCGCGTCGAGGTCGCCGCGCACGCGTACGGGCGCCGCCTGCGCGACCACGCTTCGCCCCTGCAGCCGCGCATTCCGGCTGAACTCGTCGACCGTGAGCCGGACGACCTGCGACAGATCGACCCACTCGTCGGCCAGTGCCTGCGCGCCATCGGCGCGTGCCAGCGCGAGCAGCCGCTCGGCAAGACGCGTCAGGCGGGAGAGCGCGGCCACCAGCGCGTCGGCCGGTTCCCGCAACGCGGTTTCTTCCGCCCTTGCGGCCAGCAATTGCGCCTGCGCCAGCGCCGCTGCGATGGGCGTGCGCAACTCGTGCGCGCTGTTGTAGGTGAAGCTCCGTTCCGCCTCGAGCGCGGCGGCGAGCCGCGCGAGCAGACGGTTCGTGGCCTCGACCGCCGGTCGCATCTCGGTCACCACGCCATCGAGCGGCAGCATTCCCAGCGCCTGGGGATCCTGGCGCGAGACCGCGTTGGCGGTGCGCCGGACCTGCTGCACCAGCGAATTCGATGCGCGAAACACGATGTACACGGCGAACGCCAGCAATGCCGCCAGCGGCGCGGTGAGCCACACCAGCGACTTCAGCAGCGCGTCGCGCCGCTCGGCCAGCGGATCCGCAAGCTGCAGGAAATGCCCGTGCTCGACGTCCTGCGAGGGTCAGCACGCGCCAGGCGGCGACGTCGGCGAATCCCGGCACCAGCGAAGCGTCGAGGAGCTCGGGCGGCGCATTGCTCGATCGCAGGAGCATCGGTCCGGACGCCTCGCGAATCTGGTAGACCATGCGCTCGTGGGCGGGGGCCCCCTGCGGCGACGTCACCTTCTCCCCGAGCAGAGCGGCCGTCACCAGAGGATCGTCGATGTGCCTGACCAGGGTCATCAGGATCATGCCGCTCTCGTGCAGTTCGTCGTCGGATTTCTCGTCGATCAGGTGCTTCAGCACGATCCCGCTGCCGAAGACGCCCGTGAGCCACAGCAGCGTGAGGCCGACGAGCAGGCTGCGCGTCAGCCGCTCCGTGACCGAGCCCGGCCCCCGAAAGGTCACCGGCCGGTCTCCGGTTCGGCGTCCCCGGCGATACCCCACTGGTAGCCGAATCCGCGCACGGTCCGTATCGCGTCGCGGCCGAGCTTGCGCCGCAATCGCGACACGTAGACTTCCACGATGTTGCTGCCTGCGCCGTCGTCGAGCGTGTAGATCGAATTCTCCAGCTGCTGCCGGCTCAGCACGCGGCGCGGGTTCTGCGCGAGCTCGACGATGAGCGCGTATTCGTGCGCCGTGAGTTCGACCGGCGCGCCCGCGAGCCGCACCTCGCGCGCGGCAAGGTCCACGGTGAGCGGTCCCTGCTCGATCCGCGGCGAGCTTCGGCCGGAGCGCCGTCGCGCGAGCGCGCGCACGCGCGCCGCCAGCTCCGGCAGGTCGAAAGGCTTGACGAGATAGTCGTCCGCGCCCGCGTCGAGCCCGCGCACGCGATCCGACAACCGGTCCCGCGCCGTGAAGATGATCACTGCGGGCGACTCCGCGCGCCGCGAGATCAGCGGCAGCAGCGAGAGTCCATCGCCATCCGGCAGGCCGAGATCGAGCGCAATCACCGCGTAGTCCCCCGGAAGGCACGCGCGCGCGGCCTTCAGGCTGGCGACCCAGTCGACCGCGCACGATTCCCGCGTCAGGTAGTCGCGGACGGCGGCTCCGAGCGTCGGATCGTCCTCCACGACAAGAATTCGCATCCGGCTAGCGTACGACAATCGGCGCGGGGCGGCAAAGGACCCGTGTGCGTCAGCTCAGTCGAAGCGCGAGCCCGGCAGGACGACGTCGGCGTCGCGCCACGCGTTGCGGAAGCGGCGCTCGGTGTCGCGCGCGGCTTCCGCGCGCCCCTGGCGTCGCTCCGCCTCGGCCAGCCCGATCAGCGACCACCCGTTTTCGGGGTAGTGCCGCAGGTCTTCGCGATAGACGCGCTCGGCGTCGGCGGCTCTCCCCGCGGCAAGCAGCGCGGCGCCCAGCGCATGCCGCGTCGGCGCCAGCCACAGATGCGGCTCGTCGTACGCGAGCGCGTCCTCGATGGCGGTCGCTTCCACGAGCTTCGCGACGGCGACGTCCTGGCGCTTCTCGGCGGCTGCGATGTCGGCGGAAAGCGTGAGCGCGGCGATGCGCACCAGCGCTTCCGCCGGGTTGATGTTCTTGATGCGCGCCCGCTGCAACGCCGGATCGGCGGCAAACCGCGCCAGCGCGTCCTGCTCGCGCCGGGCCTCGGGCATGCGGCCCGTCATCGCGTAGGCCGTTCCGCGCGCGTAATGCCAGATGGCGCGGGGGTAGGGCTCGTCGACGTCGGGCGGGAGCGTGTCGTCGAGAATCTCGCGCCAGCGTCCGAAGCGGACCAGCGCGAACAACGGCAGCACGTAGTAGTGCTGCAGGATCCCCGTGCTGCGATCGTTGCGCCCCGGCCCGCAGGCCGCAGGGAAGGCGTCGCGCGCCGCGGCGAGGGCGGTGGCGCTGCGCCCGTCCATCGCGGCCGCGGCCCACAGGAAATGGCGGTTGTGCGCGACGTAGCCGACGCGATACGCGCCCTGCGCGTCGACCTCCGCGATGTAGCGCTCGTCGGCCGCGATCGCCCGCTCGTTGGCCGCGACCGCCGCGGCGTAGCGGCCGGTGCGCATGTAGATGTGGGCCGGCATGTGCACGAGGTGACCGGAGCCCGGGACCAGCCGCGTGAGCCGGTCCGCGCTCGCCTGTGCGTCGGCCGGATGCGCCGACGACTCCATCAGGTGGACCCAGTAGTGGTTCGCGCCCGGATGCCGGGCGCGAGCGCCAGCGCCCGGCGCAGCAGCGCTCTGATTTCGCCGGTCCAGGGTTGGGCATCGCCGTCCTTCGTCCACCAGTCGTACGGGTGCAGGTTGAGCAGCGCCTCCGCCGCCAGCATCGCGATGTCGGCGTCGCGCGGATATTTGCGCGCGAGGCCGCGCATCCGGTCGGCATACGCCTCCTCGTCGACCGCGGCCGGATCGCCGGCTGCGGGATGGCGCGCCGACAGCGCTTCGATCAGCGCGCGGTCGCGGCGGGACGCCCGGGCGGCGAGCGCGCGCGCGCGGCCGAGGGCGTCGCGCACGCGCGCCGCGTCATCGGGGGTCATGTCCGCGTTGATGTTGGGGCCGGAAGCCCAGGCGAGACCCCAGTAGCAGAGCGCGCAGCCGGGTCGATCGCCGCCGCCGCCGCGAATGAGCGTGCCGCCTCGGCCGGGTTGAACCCCCAGGTGAGCGCCATGCCCTGGTGGAAATAGCGCTGCGCGAGCGGAATCCGGCTGGCGACGGGGCCGCGGTCGGGACCCATGCCGTCGAGCAGCGGCGCGGCGGGGGCCGCGGCTCGCGCGGAGCCCAGCGACGCCGCCAGCAGGACGAGCGCGAGCACGCGCGAATGCGGCCGCGCACGACGTCGGCGGGAAGCTGGCAGAGGCGCGGATTCGACCATCACTTTGGCGCAGATCAACATTGGCCCGGATTGGCGGCGTCAGCGCCGCGTTGTGTGACCCAGGTTACATTCGCGCCGTTCCGCGCGCGTAAGGTGGAAACGACATCGAGGCGCCGTTCCGCTCCGCCGCGCCGCTGCCGGGCGCGAGCCGGGCGGTCTTCCGAATGGAGGATCATCGCATATGACACATGCAATGGCCGAGGGCCGCTTTCACGCGGGGCGCGACACCGGAGCGGCGGCCGTTGCCGCAACCCTACTGGAATCCGTATCTCGTGGGCGTCCTGCTCGGCCTCGTGCTGCTGGCGACCTATCTCGTCACCGGCCGCGGCCTGGGCGCCACCGGCGCGTTCGCGCGGTGGCCGCGTGGCTCGCCGGCATCGTCTCGCCCGAGCACGTCGCCGCCAACATCGTGCACGCGAGGTACTGGAACGACGGCGCGCCGTTCGCGTCGTGGACGCTGTTCCTGCTCGGCGGCGCGTTCGCCGGCGCGCTCGTCTCCGGCCTTCCGGGCACCGCATGCGCTGGACCGTCGAACGCGGCCCGCGGATCTCGGACGGCGGGCGGCTGGCGCTCGCGTTCGCCGGCGGCTTCGTCGCCGCGTACGGCGCCAAGATCGCCAAGGGCTGCACCAGCGGCCAGGCGCTGACCGGCGGCTCGATCCTCAATGTCGGCAGCCTCGTGTTCATGCTCGCGGTGTTCGCCGCGGCCTACGGGCTCGCCTGGTTCGTGCGCAAGGAATGGCTATGACGTTTCCACTCTCATCGACGATCGAGTTCTCGACCGCCGCGCCTCGCGCATCGCCGTCCTGCTGGGCTTCGGCTTCGGCTTCGCCTCGAGCGCGCCGGCTTCGGCAGCGCGCGCAAGCTGACCGCCGTGTTCTACCTCTACGACATGGCGGTGGTCAAGGTGATGTTCACGGCGATCGTCACGGCGATGGTCGGACTGTTCGCGCTGTCCGCGATCGGCATGCTCGACCTGCGCGAACTCTACCTCGAGCCGACCAACCTCGCCGCGCAGGCGCTGGGCGGCCTGGTGTTCGGCGCCGGGTTCATCGTCGGCGGCTATTGCCCCGGCACGTCGATCGCGGCGATGGCCACCGGACGCAAGGACGGCATCGTGTTCGCGCTGGGCATGCTGGCGGGCGTCTACGCGTACGCCGAACTCACGCCGGGCATCGACGACTGGATCGAGGCGACCGCGCAGGGCGAGATGACGCTGCCGTCGGTGACGGGCCTGGGGATGGGCTGGTTCGCGCTGGCGTTCGTCGCGTTCCTGCTGTTCGCCGCCTGGGGCATGGGGCGGCTCGAGGGCCGTTTCGCCGGCCTGCGCCCCGGCGGTTGAGCCTGGCCATCGCGCCGTGCCCGCGGAGGCGCCCCGTGGCTTCCGGCGTGGCGCGGTGGGTTGGGCTGATCGTCCTGCTGCTGGCGATGCCGTTGGCGGCAGCGAGCGCAGAGGCGCAGCCGCCGGCGGCGACGGAGACGCTCGAGGTCTTCGTGCGCGACGGCTGCCCGCACTGCGCCGACGCCAAGGAGTTCCTCCCGGCGTTCGCCCGCGAGCGACCGGCTGCGCATCGTCTACCGGTCGGTCGACGACGACGCGGCGGCGCGGGACGACCTCGTCCGCCTTTCCCGCAGGCGGGGATCTGGCCGCCCGGCGTGCCGACCTTCGTGTTCGACGGGCGAGTCCTGGTCGGCTTCGAGAGCGCGGCGCTGCGGACCGGGCGGCGGCGCTCGTCGAGGGCGCTCCACCCGGGCGAAACGATCGAGACCGGGCTCTTCGGCACGCTGAGCGCGTCGCGCCTCGGCCTGCCGCTGTTCACGATCGTCGCTGGGACTCGTCGACGGCTTCAACCCCTGCGCGATGTGGGTGCTGCTGTTCCTGCTCTCGATGCTGGTGCGCCTGCAGACCGCGGCGGATGGTGCTCGTCGCCGGCACCTTCGTGGTGGTGAGCGGCGCCGTCTACTTCGCGTTCATGGCGGCCTGGCTCAACGTCTTCCTGTGGTCGGGATGTCGCGGCCGTCCATGGGGCTCGGGCTCGTGGCGCTGGCGATCGGCGGCGATCAACGTCAAGGATTTCTTGCGTCCTGGGGCGCGGCGCTCGCTGTCGATTCCGGAGGCGGCGAAGCCCGGAATCTACGCGCGGGTGCGCGCGCCGTGATGGCGCGCCGAGCGCTGGCCCGGTCGCTGGCTCGCGGTCGCCGCGCTCGCGGTCGTGCCGTCAATTTCGTCGAGCTGCTGTGCACCGCCGGCCTCCCCGCGATCTACACCGCGGTGCTGACCCAGCACGACCTCGGCCCGGCCGGCGCACTACGCGTATCTCGGCCTCTACATCGCCGGCTACATCGCCGACGACGCGCTGATGGTCGACGATCGCGGTGATCGCGCTGGGCGCGCGCAACTCACCGAGCGCGCCGGCCGCTGGCTGAAGCTGCTTGCCGGCGCCGTGATGCTGGCGCTCGGGCGCGTGATGATCCTGCGGCCGGAGTGGCTGATGTAGCGCGCGGCCTTCGAGATTCCGGGCAGATCCGCCCGACTTCAGGGTCCACGGAATCCGGCGGGAGGCGCTATTGCGTGTCCCGCCGGATCATCGTGATGGCGTCGTCACGATGCCATCGGCGTCACTTCCCCGTTGCGACCTTGCTCCAGCCGGCATCGGGGTCGTACGCGTTGATCGCCCGGGCCGCCGCAGCGGTGCCCGGGCCGAGGTCCTTCTGGTACACGACGCCGTCCTGATTGACGATGAACGTCATCACGCCGGTGTCGTCGTACTTCGCCGGCCAGGCGACCAGCGCGTAGCCCTCGGTCATCCGTCCATCCTTCAGGTAGCTGCGGGCACCACCGGGCGCATCCTTCCCCTGCGCGGTCAGGATCTTGTAGAGGTACCCGTGGTACGGCTGGCCTGGCTTCGCGTCGGCGAACCCGGCGCCCAGCGGGCTCTCCGGCTCGCCCGGCAGCGACGCCCAGTACAGGCCGTCGCGCCGGCCCGGCGACGACAGCGGCCGCCGCGCGTACTCCTTGACCCCGTCGCCGTTCCAGTCGCGGGCGTGGTACTCCTCCTGCGCGTCGGTGTAGGCCAGCGCGACCTGGATCGCCGCCAGCTCGTTGCGCCCGATGCGGCGCACCCGCATCTCCTCCACCGCGCCCGGGGTGTCGAAGCGCCAGCCGCCCGCCGTCTTCACGATCGGGATCGGCAGCGTCCAGCCGTGCGTCCCCACGCCGAGAAAAGCCTTGTCCGCGCCCGCCGGCACGATCGTGTGCGCCTGCGCCCACGCGGCGAGGAAATTGGTGACGTCCTCCGGGTCGACGTCGTCGACCGGAATGTACCTGCGGTAGTCGGAACCGATCCCGCCTTGATGGCGTCGTCGTCGTTGCGCGCGATGCCGTCGACCAGCGCCGCCGCGGCCGCCTCGGGCGTCGGATACGCGCCCTGCGCGAATGCCAGCGGGGCCACGGCGAGCGCCCCGATCACCGCCGCGAGCTTCAGAAAGTGCTTGATGTTCGTCATTTTCGTGCGCTCCGTCTCACCGACCCCGTCCGCCGCCGCCCGACCGCCGCCGCCGCCGGCCGGCCACCACCACCGCGCCACGCACCGCCACCGCCGCCGGCACGGGCACCGCCACCACCGCTCGCGCTCGGCGCCGCCGCCGCCGCCCGCAGCACCACCGGCACGGGCAGCCCCCGCGGCCGCCCGCGCGCTGCGCGGACGCGCGGCTCGCCGCCCCGCGGTCGACCTGAGCGCGCGCCTGCGCGCTGTTTGCGCCTCTCAGCGCGTTGTCGCGGCTCGACGCCTGGGCGCGCTGGCGCGCCGCGTCGCGATCGGCGGTCTGCGCCCGGTCGCGGGCCGCGCTGCGATCCGTCGTCTGTGCCCGATCGCGCGCGGCGCTGCGATCCGCGGTCTGTGCCCGCTGCCGCGCCGCGTCCCGGTCCATCGTCTGCGCGCGCTCCCGCGCCGATCCGCTGCCTGCGCCCACGCCGCGGCTCTGCATCGCCTGCGTGGCGCGCTCGCGGCTGGCGTCGCGGCTCGCGTCCTCTGCCACGGTACTGCTCGCGGCTGCCCGCCTGGTATTTCCGGTCGAGGTTCTGCCGCGTCGAATCGCCGCCGCGGTACGGCGTCTTGCCGCGATGCGCGGTGATTGTGGTTCCAGTTGGCGCGGTTGCCGTTGACGTCGAGGCGCCTGTTGACGTTGATGTTGTTGTAGCGGTTGACGTTGATGTTGACGTCGCCGCGGCCCCAGTTGCAGCCGCCCCACAGCGCGTTGGTGATGCCGATGCCGACACCCCAGGCGATGCCGGTGGCGATCGTGCGCGACCACCAGTAGCCGGGCGGCGGCGGATAGTAGTACGGCGGATACGCCGGGTACGGCCAGGGTCCGTACACGACCGTCGGGTTGTACATCGGCACGTAGACGACCGACGGCTGCGCCGGCTCGATCACGATGACCTGCGGCGGCGGCGCCGCCTGCTGCACCACGACCGTCGCCTGCGGCGCCGGCTCGGCCGGCTGCGTCGAGACCTTCACCTGATCGTTCGACGTGAGGTTGCCCGCCTTCTGCGCCTGCGCGCGCAGCCGCTGCACCGAGTCCATCACGTCCTCCGGCTGCGCCAGGAACGCGTCGCCCATGTTGCGCACCCAGTCCGGCTTCTCGCCGAGCGTGATCAGCACCTCGGGGAAGGCGACCAGCGACGCGACCGAGGGATCCCATGGCTCGTTCTCGACCATCCTGACCGCGTCGTCGCCCTTGGCGTCGGGGTGCGCCTTCGACCACGCCGCGGCCGCGGCGAAGTCGTCGGGATACGTCGTCGCCATGAACAGCTGGGCCAGCAGCGAGTCCGGATACAGCGCGACCTGCGCCGTCATCTGATCGAGCTGCTCCTTGCTGAAGGGCTTCGCGTCCTGCGCCTGCGCCGACAGGGCGAGACAGGCAACGGGGTCAGCAGCAGCACCCGGAGCAGCCTCGCCGCCTCAGAAATCCATTTCATTGTCCGTCTCCCTGCCATCCATTGGACATAGCCGCTTTCCTGCGCCCGCGCGAGCATCGACACTGCCGCGAACCGGCTCGTCGGTTCCTCGCATGGCGACGACCCAAACGTATTATATCGCACCAGCGCACGACTGCAAGCCAAGTGCGTGTGGAACACTCGATGCGGCTACGTGCTTCCCGAACATGCCCGACGTCGCCCCGGGGAGCCGGACTGCTTGCGGCGGAGATTCGCACGTCGGGAAATGTGACGCAGATCACAAAGGATTTTGGCGGCGGGCTACACTTTCCAGGTACCCAAACGGAACGGAGGTCTCATGGAAAAGAACGTCGGCGGTATCGATCGGGTCGTGCGCGTCGTCGTGGGGCTGGGCCTGCTTTCCCTCTTGTTCCTGCTCGAAGGGAGCAGCCGCTGGTGGGGGCTGATCGGGATCGTTCCCCTCGCGACCGCTGCGCTGGGCTGGTGCCCCGCCTACCTGCCGTTCGGCATCAAGACCTGCAAGACGGCGTGACCGCAGCGATGCCGCGGCGCGCCGCCCTGGTTGGCGCCGGCGCGCATGACTGGCGTGAGTTCGCTGGTGCTGGCGATCGCGCTCGCGCTGACGCCGCTGGCGGCACGCACAGGCGACCGGTCCCGGCCGGCGTCGGGCCGACGCTCGAGGTCGCCGTGCGCGATTTCCCGCAGACCATCGCCGCGGAAGGCGTCGTCGAGGCCGTGAAGCAGACGACGCTGGGCGCGCAGGTGGCCGGGCGCATCGTCGAATTCGACGTCAAGGCGGGCGACACCGTGCGCGCCAGGCAGGTGCTCGTGCGCATCGACGCGCGCACCGCCGACCAAGCGGTGGCGGCGAGCCTGTCGCAGGTCGCCGAAGCGGAGGCGAACCTCGCCAACGCGAAGCGCAAGCACGCAGCGCAACCGCGATCTCCTCGCGCAGAAATTCGTGAGCCAGGCCGCGGTCGACCAGTCCGAAGCGGAGTACAAGGCGGCGCAGGCGCAGCTCGCGGCGGTGAAGGCAAGCCGGGCAGGCGATCGCGGCACGACGTTCAACACGATCACCGCGCCGTACGCGGGCGTCGTCGGCGCGACGCTCGCCGAACTGGGCGACATGGCGCAGCCGGGCCGGCCGCTGCTCACCGTGTTCGATCCGCGTGACCTGCGCGTGACGGCGACGCTGCCGCAGACGGCACTGTCCAGGTTGAAGCTGAGCGAGCCGGTGCGCGTCGAAATCGCCTCGCTGGGGAAGAGCCTGACGGCAACGCGAGTGACGGTCATCCCGGTCGCCGATGCGCGGACGCACACGACGCGCATTCGCCTCGACCTGCCGGCTGCGGAGGGCGTGCTTCCCGGCCAGTTCGCGCGCGCACGGTTCGTCACCGGAGCGGTGCGCGTGCTGGCGGTGCCGGCCACCGCGCTGCTCCGGCGCGGCGAAGTCACCGCGGTCTACGTCGTCGATGGGCAGGGCCGTGCGCAGCTGCGCCAGGTCCGCGCGGGCGAAGAGGTGGGCGAGGGCTTCGTCGAAATCCTGTCCGGCCTCTCCGCTGGCGAGCGGATCGCGCTCAATCCGGTGCAGGCGGGAATGTCGCCTGCCATGGCGGCAACGAAAAGCATCGCCGCCGCATTCGCGGGCGGCGCCTACGAGGAGGAGACATCACATGGCACATATCGTCATTCTCGGTGCCGGCCTGGGCGGCATGCCGATGGCCTACGAGATGAAGGAGCAACTGCGGCCGGGCGACAAGGTCACCGTGGTCGGCAACGGCCCGAACTTCCATTTCGTCCCGTCCAATCCCTGGGTCGCCGTCAACTGGCGCAAGCGCGAGCGACATCGAATTCCCCGCGGCGCCGTACCTCGGGAAGAAGGGCATCGCGTTCAATCCGGCCGGCGCGAAACGCGTGCATCCCGACCGGAACCAGGTCGAGCTCGGCGACGGCACGTCGCTCGACTACGACTACCTGATCATCGCGACCGGGCCCAAGCTCGCGTTCGACGAGATCGAAGGCCTCGGGCCCGAGGGCTTCACGCAGTCGATGTGCAACGTCGACCACGCGCAGCGCGCGGCATCGGCCTGGGACGCGTTCGTCAAGGACCCGGGCCCGATCGTCGTCGGCGCCGTGCAGGGCGCGTCGTGCTTCGGTCCCGCCTACGAGTTCGCGTTCATCATGGAAACGGACCTGCGCCGGCGCAAGCTCCGCGACCGCGTGCCGATGACGCTCGTCACCGCCGAGCCGTACATCGGCCATCTCGGGCTCGGCGGCGTCGGCGACTTCGAAGACGATGCTGGAGTCGGCGCTGCGGGACAAGCACATCAAGTGGATCTGCAACGCCAAGGTCACGAAGGTCGAGGCGGGAACGATGCACGTGACCGAGCACGACGACGACGGCAAGCCGAAGAAGGAGCACGTGCTGCCGTTCAGGTACTCGATGATGCTGCCGGCGTTCAAGGGCATCGACGCGGTGTTCGGCATCGAGGGCCTCACCAATCCGCGCGGCATGATCGCCATCGACGCGAACCAGCGCAATCCGAAGTACCGGAACATCTACGCGGTCGGCGTCTGCGTCGCCATTCCGCCGGTCGAGGCGACCCCGGTGCCGACCGGCGCGCCGAAGACCGGGTACATGATCGAATCGATGGTGACCGCGACCGCCCACAACATCCGCGCCGAGCTCGACGGCAAGGCGCCGTCCGAGAAGGCGACGTGGAACGCGATCTGCCTGGCCGACATGGGCGACACCGGCATCGCGTTCGTCGCGCTGCCGCAGATACCGCCGCGCAACGTCAACTGGTTCTCGCGAGGGCAAGTGGGTGCACCTGGCCAAGATCGCGTTCGAGAAGTACTTCATCCGCAAGATGAAGAAGGGGACGTCGGAGCCGTTCTACGAGAAGTACGTGATGAGCGCGCTCGGCATCGCCAAGCTCAGGAAATGACGGGAGCGGCGTGACCGAAGCTCCGCGCATGGGAATCTCCGGCCGCATCGCGCGGTTCTTCCTGTCATCGCAGCTGACGCCGCTGATCGCCATCGTGCTGGTGATCGCTCGGGGCGTTCGCCGTCATCGTGACGCCGCGCGAGGAGGAGCCGCAGATCGACGTCACGATGGCCAACGTCTTCGTCCCGTTCCCGGGCGCGTCGGCGAAGGACGTCGAGACGCTGATCGCGATTCCCGCCGAGCAGGTGCTCTCGCAGATTCCCGGGCCTCGAGCACGTCTGGTCGGTGTCGCGCCCGGGCAGGCGCTGATCACGGTCCAGTACAAGGTCGGGCGTGCCGCGCACCGACGCCATCGTCCGGCTGCACGACACGATCCTGTCGCACCGCGACTGGCTGCCGCCGGAGCTCAACGTCGGCGAGCCGCTCGTCAGGCCGAAGGGCATCGACGACGTGCCCATCGTCGCGCTCACGCTGTGGACGAAGGACCCGGCGCGCGGCGCATACGACCTCGAGCAGGTGGCGCACGCGGTCGAAGTGGAGCTGAAGCGCGTGCCCGGCACGCGCGAGGTGACGACGATCGGCGGCCCCGGCCGGGTCGTGCAGGTGCTGCTCGACCCCGACGAAGCTCAACGCGCACGGCTCTGGCGGCCGCGGATCTGCAGCGGGCGCTGCAGGCGGCGAACACCGCGCTGCCCGCCGGCACGATCGTTCGCGGCAACGAGACGATCTACGTCGAGACCGGCGAGTTCCTGCAGACGGCGAAGAGCGGTGCGCGAGCTCGTCGTCGGCGTCCACGACGGGCAGCCGGTGTATCTCGGCGACGTCGCGCGGGTCGAGGACGGCCCGCCACCGCCGGCGCACTACGCGTGGCACGCGCATCGGCAAGGCGGGCGGCGGCGAGGCAGCGGAGCTCGGCCGCACGTGGCCCGCGGTGACGATCCAGGTGACGAAGAAGGCCGGCGAGAACGCGGTCGATCGTGGCGCAGCGGGTCGAGCAGCGCCTCGCGCAGCTCGCGCAACACGGTGATCCCCGCCGGCATCGAGACCAGCGTCACGCGCGACTACGGCGCGCACCGCGGACGACAAGGCGAAGCTCCTCATCTCGAAGCTGCTGTTCGCGACGCTGTCCGTCGTCGCGCTGGTGCTGCGTCACGCTCGGCCGGCGCGAAGCGGTCATCGTGGGCGTCGCGGTGCTGCTGACGCTCGCGGCGACGCTGTTCGCGTCGTGGGCGTGGGGCTTCACGCTGAACCGCGTCAGCGCTGTTCGCGCTGATCTTCTCGATCGGCATCCTGGTCGACGACGCGATCGTCGTCGTCGAGAACATCCATCGCCACCGCGCGCTCGAGCCCGACGCGCCGCTCGCGACGCTGATTCCGCGCGCGGTCGACGAAGTCGGCGGCCCGACCATCCTCGCCACGTTCACCGTGATCGCCGCGCTGCTGCCGATGGCGTTCGTCACCGGGCTGATGGGCCCGTACATGAGCCCGATCCCGATCAACGCGAGCATGGGGATGGTGATCTCGCTCGCCGTCGCGTTCGTGATCACGCCGTGGCTGGCGCTCAGGCTGACGCCGCAGGCGTGCGCACGCGATCCATGCGGAGAGCCGGCTCGACCGCGTGGCTCGCATCCACGTTCGCGCGGCTGCTCACGCCTTTCGTCGACGCCGAACGCGGCGGGCGGCGGCGCAAGTGGCTCGGAGTCGGGATCGTCGTCGCGATACTCGCGTCGGTATCGCTCGCTTTCGTGCAGCTCGTGGTGCTGAAGATGCTGCCGTTCGACAACAAGAGCGAGTTCCAGGTGATCGTCGACATGCCGGCAGGCGCGCCGGTCGAGGCCACGGCGGCGGCGCTCGCCGACCTGGGGGCGCACGTCGCGACGCTCGACGAGGTGATCGACTACCAGGCCTACGCCGGCACGGCGTCCCCGATCAATTTCAACGGCCTCGTCCGCCAGTACGAGCTGCGCCAGATGCCGGAGCAGGGCGACCTTCAGGTCAACCTCGTCGACCGCAAGCATCGCTCGCGCAAGAGCCACGAGATCGCGGCCGCCGTGCGACCGGCGCTCGAGGCGATCGGCGCCAGGCACAACGCCCGGGTCAAGGTCGTCGAGGTCCCGCCGGGGCCGCCGGTGCTCTCGCCGATCGTGGCCGAGATCTACGGGCCGGACGAGCCGGGGCGGCACGCCCTCGCCAAGGGCGTGCGCGGGGCGCTCGGCGACACGGAGGGCGTCATCGGGATCGACGACTCGATCGAGGACAACGCGCCGCGCGCGCTGGTGCGCGTCGATCAGCGCAAGGCGGCGCTCGCGGGCGTCACGGTCGCGGACATCGTCGCTGCGTTGCGGGTGGGGCTCGCCGGCGACGACGTGACGGCGCTGCGCGACGGTCAGGCGAAATACGGGGTGCCGGTGCGGCTGACGCTCCCGCCCGAGCGGCAGGGCCGGCTCGACACCTTGCTCGCGATGACGGTGCGTTCGGACGCCGGCGCGAGCGTACCGCTGTCGGAGCTGGTTGCCGTCCAGCCGGCATTGCGCGAGAAGACGATTTACCACAAGGACCTCCTGCCGGTGACCTATGTGGTCGCCGACATGGCGGGCAGCACCGACAGTCCGCTGTACGGGATGTTCGGCGCGCGCGGACGCGTCGGGGATCTCGCGGTCCCCAACGCCGGGACGCTCACCGAGCACTTCATCACTCAACCCCTGGATCCGTATCGGGGCTATGCGCTCAAGTGGGACGGCGAGTGGCAGGTGACCTACGAGACGTTTCGCGACATGGGAATCGCGTACGGCGTCGGCCTGGTGCTGATCTACCTGCTGGTGGTCGCGCAGTTCGGCTCCTACGTGACCCCGCTCGTCATCATGGCGCCGATCCCGCTGACGATCATCGGCGTGATGCCCGGCCACGCGCTCCTGGGCGCGCCGTTCACGGCGACGTCGATGATCGGGATGATCGCGCTCGCCGGGATCATCGTCCGCAACTCGATCCTGCTGGTCGATTTCGTGAACCTCCAGCTCGCGAGGGGCGTTCCGTTCGCGCAGGCGATCGTCGATGCCGCGGCCGCCCGCGCCAAGCCGATCGCGCTCACCGGCCTCGCGGCGATGCTGGGCGCGTTCTTCATCCTGGACGATCCGATCTTCAACGGCCTGGCCATCGCGCTGGTGTTCGGGATCCTGGTGTCGACGCTGCTGACGCTGGTCGTGATCCCGGTGCTCTACTACGCGGTCAACCGCCGGCGGCACGCGTAGCCGGACGGCGAGCAGGATCGCCGCCGGATCCGGCCGCGGTGCCCGCCGCCGGCGGCGAGACCGGATCGCAGGCGCAGGCCTTCCCTACTCCGGCGCGCCCTGCCACAGCATGTCGTAGCCCAACTCCTTGCTTTCCGTGCACATCGTCGCGAGCGCATTGAACTTGGCCTGGAACACCGAATCGGCGTGCGATTTTTCGTGTTCCTCGAACGAGCGCCAGTAGGTGGCGATCGCGATGTGCGCGTCGGCGGTGCGGGATTCGGCGAGCGACCCCTCGTCGGAGACGAAGCCGGAGAACTTGAACACCTGGCCGGCGATGAACCCGCCCCTGTCTCCGCCGTAGGTGTCCTTGACCACGTTGCACATCTCGCCGAGCGCGAGCTCGACGTCGTCCATGGAAACATCGGGTTTCAGCTTGACGGTGTTGAACAGCATCTTTGCGCCAAAGGGTATCGAGACAGGATCGAACATTGCGCTCCTCCTACGGGTTCATGTTCGTCGCGATGGCCAGACGCTGCCGCCACGACGTCGTGAAATGATACTGCGTTCCCGCCGGGGCGACGGCGTACAATTTTCGGCCAACGCCCGGTTCCCATCGGCGGGCGCAACCGCACCATGCCTCGAGGAGACACCGCATGAAACCTGGTAACCGCCGCCTGCCCACCGGGACTCTGGCTTTCCTTTTCGTCGCGCTCGCCGCGGCGCCCCCCTTGTCGGCGCAGGGCAAGGACGAGCTGTGGGAAATCTCGACCAAGATGGAGATGGCGGGCATGCCCATGGCGATGCCGGCGCAAGTGAACCGGGTGTGCGTCGGCAAGGATCGCAAGGACAAGGACAAGGACGAGGACCTCGTTCCCAAGCAGTCCAATTGCCGCATGGTGGACAGCAAGCGCAGCGGCAGCAAGTTCACCTACAAGATGGAGTGCACCGGCAACGACCCGATGACGATGGTCGGCGAGATGACGTTCGGCAACAACGCCTACGACGGCCAGATGCGCATGACGATGACCAAGACCAACGACACCATGAACATGGCGGTGTCGGGCAAGCGCGTCGGCGACTGCACGGCGCCGGCCAGGTAGCGACTCGCGCGGGGGGAGCGCCGGTCCGGCAGGATGTCTCGGTTTTCCGACAGAACGTCGATCGATCGAGGGCGTTTTGTTGACCATGAAGGCGTTCTATGCAAACATCAGCCCCGGCAATTTGGCGGTCGATACCATCGGCGAAAAGACGGAAGTCTGCACGGGGCGTCGACCGGCTCTGACAGGCGAACCGGCGCATGCGCCGGGTTGCGCGAGATTCAACGCGAATTCGGTCGGCCTCGACTGGTTCGGGAAGCGCGTCCATGCGTGTAGCTCGACGTGCGCAGCAACAGCAGCGAACCGCGGGGGAGGCGAGCGCCGTGACCGTAGCTCCAGTTCATAGCGCGGCAGTGCGGATGCCGGAGCGATGTTTCGATTGCGCCACAATCCGCTCCGGCGATGCTCCGGAGTCGGACATGTCGGGGCCCCGGCCATGACCATCTGCGCGCGCATCGCCGCGCTGCTGTGGCTGCTTGCCCTGGGGGCTTGCGGCGGGGGCGGAGGTGGCGGCGGAGCCGGTTCGGGCACCGCGCCTCCCGTTCCGGAGTCGTTGACCGTCGCCGATGTGCAGAAGGTCATCGCCCAGGCCGTGGCCGAAGCCCAGGCCCGGAACGCGAAGGCGACCGTCGCCGTCGTCGATCGCGTCGGCAATGTCCTCGGTGTGTTTCAGATGACCGGCGCGACGCCGTGCAGGATCACGTCGCAAACCGGCGCACAGGGTGGCCTGGAAGGTTACCCCATCTTCAACCCGGGACTTTGCGCCATATCGATGGCCGTCACCGGCGCCTACCTCTCCTCGGCGGGCAACGGGTTCACGACGCGCACCGCCAGCCAGATCATCCAGGATCACTTCAATCCCGCAGGAGAACAGGCAGCCCGGCGGACCCCTGTTCGGCGTTCAGTACAGCCAGCTCACCTGTTCGGATCTCATCCGCCACCCGATCGACGGGACCGTCGGGCCGAAGTCCGCGCCGCTCGGGCTTGCCGCCGAGCCGGGCGGGTTGCCGCTGTACAAGAACGGCGCCGTCGTCGGCGGCGTCGGCGTCATGGCCAATGGCCAGTACTCGCTCGACCTCGACATTATCGACGTCGACGTCAACATCAACGAACTGATCGCGGTCGCGGGCACCCGCAGCTTCGAAACCCCCACCGACCGCCGCGCCGATCACATCACCGCCGACGGCCGCACGTTTCGCTTCACCGACGACGCGGGAACGGCCAGGCAATCCGGCGACGGCGCCGGGTTTCGGGGCGATCGACGGCAGCGTGGGCCAGCTCCTCCCGGTCGCCGGCTATTACGACGGCACTTCGATCCTCGCCGGTGTCGCGTTCGGCACGCCGGCGTCGGGTACCCGTCCCGATGTCGATCCGGCGTTCGCCGGTCTGAATGCCTACGTGCTGGTCGACCAGGCGAACGTCAACCGCTATCCGCCGATAGCCGGCACCGACGGCCTCCTGACCAAGGGTGAAGTCACCGAGATTCTCAGAAGCGCGATGGACGTCGCCAATCGCGCCCGCGCGCAGATCCGGCAGCCCCTCGGCTTTCCCGCCCAGGTGTCGATCACCGTCGTCGATACGCGGGGCGTGGCGCTGGGTCTGATCCGCACTCCCGACGCGCCCGTGTTCGGCATCGACGTCGCGCTGCAGAAGGCCAGGACGGCCATGCTCTTCTCCAGCCAGACGGCCGGCGCGGTGCTCGATTCCCTGCCGCCTGCCGCGTACCCGTTCAAACCGGCGGTTCCCATCGGGTCGTACGTCGCGGCGATGCGCCGGTTCCTCGGCGATCCCACTGCGCTCGCCAACGGCGTCGCGTACAGCAATCGAGCGGTGGGCAATCTGGCGCGGCCCTACTTCCCCGACGGCATCACCGGCGCGGCCAATGGCCCGCTGTCGGTGCCGGCGCAGGACTGGAGCATCTTCAACGTCGGCCTGCAACTCGACCTCGTCGCCAACGCGGTGTTCGCTTCGCTGCTCGGCGGCGCCACGCCTCCCGACTGCACGGGCAGCCCGCTCATCGCGAACGGCATCCAGATCTTCCCGGGCAGTGTGCCGATCTATCGCGGCAGCCTGCTGGTCGGCGCGATAGGTGTTTCCGGCGACGGCGTCGATCAGGACGACATGGTCGCGTTTCTCGGGCTCGCCAACGCCGGCAAGGCGCTCAACAACAGTGTCGCCAACGCCCCGGCCTCCATTCGCAGCGACACCATCGTGCCCCAGGGCGAGGGAACGCGCCTGCGGTACGTGAATTGCCCGCAGGCGCCGTTCAACAACAGCAGCGAGCAGAATGTCTGCGCCGGCATCTGAGCCGGGATGCGTCGGCCGGCCGACGCTGCTGCTGACGGCGGCGGTGTTCGCGTTGTCTTGCGCCGCGGCGGCGCAGACCCGCGCCCGTGTCGTCGATGCCGGCTGCACCGGCCGCGGCCATGTCCTCCGCGCCGGCGGCAGTGGCGGCGGTCGACGGACGCTATGCCATCCAGGTCAATGACGAAACCCTCGACGTCCACTTGGAGCCGTCGGCGCGCTCGCCGGTGATCGCGCAGTTGCAGAAGGCGGCGCGCGTCGAGGCCGACGCGCGGCAGGGGACGTGGTTCCGGGTGACGCTGAGTGACGGACGGCACGGCTGGATCGGGCAGGTCGCCGGCGAGTTCTCCCCGAATTTCGCGGTCGCCGCCGCGCCGGCCGTTGCCGGCACGACGACGGCGACGGCCAGCGGGACGAGCCCGACCAACGTCGCCGCCGCGGCGGCCGCCGAGCCCGGTGACAGGATCATGCAGCGGCGCCCGATGGGCAAGCCGCTCGAAGCGGTGATGCCGGTGATCGATCCGGATCAGGTGCCGCCGCCGTCGCCCGTCCTGCCGCGCGAGACGGTGCCGATCCCCGATCGGTGGCGGCTGGTCGATCAGCTGAAGCTCGTGAACCAGCGCTGGTACGACCCGTACAACCCCAACGAGCTCAAGGGCGACCGCCCGATACACGGCAAGGACTGGTTCTTCAACCTCTCGGTCATCTCCGACACCTTGTACGAAGCGCGGCGCCTGCCCACGCCCATCGGCCTGCAATCGACGCAGCGCGCGGATTCGAGCGACCAGTTCGGCCAGGGCAGACAGTCCACGTTCAACCAGAACCTGATCATCAGCCTGTCCTACCTCAAGGGCGACACGACGTTCAAGCCGCCCGAGTTCGAATTCCGGCTGGTGCCGGTGATCAACTACAACTACACCACGGTGCACGAAGTTCGCGCGGTCAACATCGATCCCCGCAGGGGAAACACGCGCAACGACAGCTTCCTGGCGATCCAGGAAGCATTCGTCGAATACGAGTACCGGATCAACTCCGATCGCTATGACTTCGACGACGTCCGCGTCGGGATCCAGCCGTTCATTTCCGATTTCCGCGGCTTCCTGTTCCAGGATCAGCCGCTCGGCGTCCGCTTCTTCGGCACCCGCGACAACAACCAGTGGCAGTACAACATCGGCTGGTTCCGCCGGCTCGAAAAGGACACGAACAGCGGCCTGAACGACATCTTCAGGCGCCCGCGCCACGACGACGTGTTCATGGCCAACCTGTACTGGCAGGATTTCATGATCCCCGGCTTCACGCTGCAGGGCACGGCCGTCTACAACAGCAATCGCGAAACAAACGCCCGATTCCTGGACAACAACGGCTTCCAGGTGCGCCCGGCGGTGCTGGGCGACGCGCGGCCGCGAAGCTACGACGTCCTCTATCTCGGCGCGAGCGGCGACGGGCACTTCGGCCGCTGGAACACGACGGGGTCCGTCTACTTCGCGACGGGCTACGACGACCACAACCCCATGTCGCAGCGGTCGGCCAACATCAGCGCTTTCTTCGCCGCGGCCGAGGTGTCGCGGGATTTCGACTGGGTGCGCGTGCGCGGCAGCGCGCTCTACTCGAGCGGCGACAAGGATCCGTACGACGGCAAGGAGAACGGCTTCGACGCCATCCTCGAGAATCCGCAGTTCGCCGGCGCGGACACGAGCTTCTGGATAAGGCAGGCGGTGCCGCTGATCGGCGGGGGCGGCGTCGCGCTGTCGGGCCGCAACTCCGTTTTGCCATCGTTGCGCTCGTCCAAGGACCAGGGTCAGTCGAATTTCACCAACCCCGGGCTGTGGCTGCTGGGAGTCGGCGCCGACGTCGACATCACGCCGCGCTGGCGGGCCATCGCCAACGTGAACCAGCTGTGGTTCGACAACACGTCGTCGCTTTCGGCGTTGCGCAACCAGGGCTCGGTTGACCGCGGCCTGGGCACCGACGTCTCGGTCGCCGTCCAGTATCGCCCGCTGTTCATCCAGAACATCGTCCTCAACATGTCGGCGGCCGCGCTGGTCCCGGGCAAGGGCTTCAAGCAGCTCTACGAAACGGGCGGCAGCAGCACGCCGTATTCGATCCTGGCCAACCTGGTATTGACCTTCTGATGACCATGCTGATGCGCGATTGGGCGGTATCCAGGCGGACGCAGGTCGGCTCCGCGAGCAGCAGCTTCCGCCGAATGGCCGGCGCCGTCGCGGCGTTGCTCCTGACCGGGCTCGCCGCGCTGACATTCGCCAGCACCGAGGAACAGCCGGTGGCGCGAACCTACGTGGAACAGCCGCCGGCGCCCGAGAAGCAGACCGCAGCCGATGCCCGCCGCAAGTCGGAGGGGTGCGTGAGCTGCCACACGGCCTCCGACAACGCGTCGATGCATGCGAACCCGGCCGTCATCCTGGGCTGCACCGATTGCCATGGCGGCGACGCCACGAAGTCGAAGCCGCGCGACTCGGCGACGACCGACCCGGCCTACGTCGCCGCGCGGGACGCGGCGCATGTCCTGCCCCGCTATCCGCATGCCTGGAAGTTCCCGTCGAGCGCCAATCCCGCGCAGAGCTACACGCTGCTCAATCGCGAAGCGCGCGAATTCATCCGCTTCGTGAACCCCGGCGACTATCGCGTGGCGCGCGAGTCCTGCGGCGCCTGCCACCTGGCGACGATCCAGGCGGCGGAGCGCAGCCTGATGTCCACCTCGGCGATGCTGTGGGGCGGAGCCTCCTACAACAACGGCATCCTGCCGTTCAAGCGCTATCTGCTGGGCGAGGTCTACACCAAGGACGGCGGGCCGGCCTCCGTGGTCAATCCGATCAAGCCGACCGACTTCATGAAGGAGAAGGGGATCCTCGCGCAGCTCTACCCGCTGCCGGCCTGGGAGACGATTCCGCCGGCCGACATCTTCCGCGTGTTCGAGCGCGGCGGCCGGGTGATCTCGAGCCAGTTCCCCGAAATCGGCCTGCCGAACAGCACCGGCTTCCTGCAGAAGCTGGACGAGCCGGGCCGGCCGGACATCCGGCAGTCGAACCGCGGTCCGGGCACGGGCGTCGCGCATCGCGGTGCCGGTGATCAACATCCACAAGACCCGGCTCAACGATCCGCACATGTGGTTCCTCGGCACCAACGAGCAGCCCGGCGACTACCGCTCGTCAGGCTGCACCGGCTGCCACGTCGTCTACGCCAACGACCGCGATCCGCTGCACGGCGGCCCGTACGCCCGCTTCGGCCACAACGGCACGACGCAGACCGCGGACCCGACGATCCCGAAGGACAGGAGCGGGCACCCGCTGAAGCACGCCTTCACGCGCGCGATCCCGTCGTCGCAGTGCATGGTGTGCCACATGCACCAGCCGAACGTGTTCGTGAACTCGTTCTACGGCTACACGATGTGGGATTACGAGTCGGACGCGCCGTTCATGTGGCCGGAGAAGCAGAAGTACCCGACCTCCGCCGAGATCCGCGAGATCAACAAGCGCAACCCGGAGGAGGCCGCGATCCGCGGCAAGTGGAGCGATCCGGAGTTCCTGCAAGAACGTGTCCAAGCTCAATCCGCAGCTCAAGGACACGCAGTTCGCCGACTACCACGGCCACGGCTGGAACTTCCGCGCCATCTTCAAGCGCGACCGCAAGGGCACGCTGCTCGACAAGGAAGGCAAGACGGTGGCGGACGACGGACCCGGACAAGTTCAAGAAGGCCGTGCACCTGTCGTCGATCCACATGGACATCGGCATGCACTGCGTGGACTGCCATTTCGGGCAGGACGCCCACGGCAACGGCCACATCTACGGCGAGGTTGCCGCGGCGATCGAGATCGATTGCGCGGACTGCCACGGCACGGCCTCGCGCTATCCCAGCGCTGTTCACGTCCGGACCCGCCGCGCGGCCCGGCGGCATGGACCTCTCGCTGCTGCGCACGCAGGACGGCCGCAAGCGCTTCGAGTGGCGCGGCGGCAAGCTCTACCAGCGGGCGGCGCTCGATCCCGCCAAGGAGTGGGAGATGTCGCTGGTCAAGGACACCGTCAACCCCGACCACCCGAAGTACAACCCGAAGGCGGCGCGGGCGAAGCTGATGAGCGCGGACGCCTCGATGCAATGGGGCCCCGGCGTCGATCCTTCCAAATACGCGCACGGCGACGACAAGATGACGTGCTTCACCTGCCATCTTTCGTGGACGACGTCCTGCGCCGGCTGCCACCTGCCGATCCAGGCCAACTGGAAGACGGAGAAGCCAGCACTACGAAGGCGGCGAGACGCGCAACTACGCCACGTACAACCCGCAGGTCGCGCGCGACGAGATGTTCCAGCTCGGCCGCCACGGCCCGGTGAAGGGCGGCAAGATCGCGCCGGTGCGCTCGAGCTCGGCGCTGATCCTGTCGTCGACCAACATCAACCGCGAGAAGCATCTACATCCAGCAGCCGCCCATCGCCGCGTCCGGCTTCAGCTCGCAGGCGTTCGCGCCGCACTACCCGCACACCGAGCGCAAGGTCGAGACGAAGACCTGCACCGACTGCCACCTCTCGCAGAAGAACGACAACAACGCGATCATGGCGCAGCTGCTGCTGCACGGCACCAACTTCGTCAATTTCGTCGGCTACAACGCGTGGGTCGGCGAGGAGGGCCGGGTGACCGGCGTCCAGGTCACCGAGTGGGACGAGCCGCAGGCAGTCATCGGCAGCTACCTGCACAAGTACGCGTATCCGGACTGGTTCGCCGACCACCGGCGGCGCGACCTGCGGCTGCCGGTCGCGGCCCCGCACGTCAGCCACGGACCCGCCGCGTGCCTGCAAATGCGCGGCGAATACCTGTTCGTCGCCGAAGGGCCCGGCGGCTTCCGCGTCTACGACATCGCCAACGTCGGCAACAAGGGCTACTCGCAGAAGCTCGTGTCGGCGCCGTTCTCGCCGCTCGGCCACAACACCGCCGTGCCCTCCGCCAACGCAACCTGCATGGCGCTGCCGACGAACCAGCCGATCGCCCCGCTGCGCAACCAGGGCGACCTGATGCGCATCGAAAACCAGGAGCAGCCCTTCCATCCGATCTACAACTACGCGGTCGTCACGGATGCCGTCGAGGGCCTGATCCTGGTCGACGTCAACACGCTGGCCGACGGCGATCCGCTCAACAACTTCCTGCGAACGCGCGGTCACCTGGAACGAGAACAACGTGCTCGCGGGCGCGCGCCACATCACTCTTGGCGGTCGCTTCGCCTACGTCGCCGCCGATGCCGGAATGGTCGTCGTCGATCTCGACGACCCGTTGCACCCGAAGCTGGCGGCGGTGGTGCCGCTGCCGGGTGTTCGCGCCTCGGCGTTGCAGTTCCGCTACCTGTTCGTGCTCGACGATCGCGGGCTGACCGCCATCGACGTCACCGATCCGTTCAAGCCGCGCCACGTCGCCTCGGCGCGGGTTCCGCTCGCGGACGCGAAGCGCGTCTATCTCGCCCGAACCTTCGCCTACGTCGCGGCGGGCAAGGAGGGACTCGCGATCGTCGACGTCGAGCGGCCCGAGTCGCCGTCGCTCTACATGAAGTACACGGCCGAAGGCAAGCTGACCGACGCCCGCGACGTCATCGTCGCCACGACCAACGCGTCGCTGTTCGCCTACGTCGCCGACGGTGCCAACGGCTTCAAGGTGCTGCAGCTCACCTCGCCGGATTCGCAGCCGAAGTTCTACGGCTTCTCGCCGGAGCCCAAGCCGCAGCTCATCGCCTGGCGCAACACGGCCACGCCGGCCATCGCGCTGTCGAAGGGCCTGGATCGCGATCGCGCGGTCGACGAGACCGGCGGGCAGATCGCCGTCTTCGGCCGCATCGGCTCGCGCCCGTTCACCTGGGACGAGATGAAGCGTTTTTATCTGAAACCGGACGGCAGCCTCTACACCGTCACCGACGAACTGCGAATGCAGGACTTCAAGCGGCCGTCGGCGACAGCGGCGGCACCGGCGGCCATGCCGCCGGGCAAGCGATGAGCACGTTGCGCGCCCGCATCCTGCCCGGCGCCGCCGCGCTCGTCGTCATGGGCTTCGCGGCGCTGGCCGCGGCCCAGAGCTCCGTCGCGCCGTCCGCCGGCGGCAGGGCCGCGACCACGGCCTTGCCCTACCAGAGCGCCGACCAGACCGTTGGCGTGGTCAATTGCGCCAGCGGTCTGTGCCATGGCTCGGTGCATTCGCAAAAGGACGCGAGCTGTCCTGCAGACCGAATACGCGACCTGGTCGCATGTCGACAAGCATGCGCGGGCGTACCTGACCCTGTCCAACGCCCGGTCGCAAGGCATCGCGCGCAAGCTCGGGATCGACGATCCGGCCAAGGCCAAGGTGTGCCTCGACTGCCACGCTCACAACGTGCCCGTGGCGCAGCGCGGCGAACGCTTCCGGCTCGAAGACGGCGTGTCCTGCGAGGCCTGCCACGCACCGGCGGGCCGCTGGCTGCCGGCCCACATCGAGGACGGCGCGACGCACGAGAAGAATCTGGCGAACGGGCTGTACGCGCTGGCAGACCCGGCCGCGCGCGCGCGCCTCTGCCTGTCCTGCCATTTCGGCAACGCCGATCGCTTCGTCACCCACAAGCTGATGGCGGCGGGGCATCCGCGGATGAGCTTCGAGCTCGACACGTTCACGGCCGTCGCGCCGGCGCACTTCCGGCCGGACGCGGATTGGCAGAAGCGCAAGCGCGCGTGGGACGGCGTGCAGGTCTGGGCGATCGGGCAGGCGATGGCGGTCTCGGAATTGATGGCGGTCCTCGCCGATCCGAAGCGCAGCCACGACGGACTCTTCCCCGAGCTCGTCCTGTTCGATTGTCACGCCTGCCACCACCCGATGAGCGACAAGCGCTGGGCGCCGCGTGTGCCGAACGTGGGGCCCGGTGCCGTTCGGCTCAACGATTCCTCGATGCTGATGGCCAGACAGATCGCCAGGGTCATCGATCCCGCGTTCGGCGCGCGCGTTGTCCAGACGATGAATCAGCTGCAGCAGGCGGCGGCCGGTCGGGGTGGCAACACGGCGACGGTTGCCCGCACGCTCAAGGACCAAATGGACGAGTTGATCGGCAAGCTGCAGGTGCAATCATTTGCCGAACCGCAGATGCGCGGCGTGCTGGCCGGCCTGATCGAGGACGGCCTGAACGGCCAATATTCCGATTACGCCGGCGCCGAGCAGGCGACGATGGCGATCGGGACCGTCGCGAACTTCATGTTCCAGCGGGGCGTCCTCAAGTCCGCGCAGGGCGTCAACGGCGGCCTGGCCGCATTGCACGCGGCGGTCGCCGATGACGAGCGGTACCGCCCGGCGCAGTTCCAGGCGGCGCTGCGGGACTTTCGCGGGACTGCCGGATTGTGAGCCGCCGTACCGTCCGGCCCCGCCTTCAGGAGCCCGGGTAATGCGAGTGCGTTTCTGGGGGACCCGCGGCTCCATCGCCACGCCGGGTCAAGGCACCGTCCGCTTCGGTGGCAACACCTCCTGCGTCGAGGTGCGATCGGCATCCGGCACGCTGTTGCTGCTGGACTGCGGAACCGGGGCGCGGGCGCTCGGGGAAGCGCTGATGGTCCAGGGCCCGCGCCCGTTGCGCGGCCATATCCTCATCGGTCACACGCACTGGGATCACATCCAGGGCCTGCCGTTCTTCGCGCCGCTGTTCGTCCAGGGCAACGAATGGGACATCTACGCCCCGCGCGGCTTCGAGCAGTCGTTGCAGGAGACGCTCGCCGGTCAGATGCAGTACACGTATTTCCCGGTTACGCTCGAACAGCTCCGCGCCAGCATCAGATACCACGAAGTGGTGGAGGGCGTGTTCGAGGTCGGAGACATTCGCGTCACCGCGCAGTACCTCAATCATCCGGCACTCACGCTGGGTTACCGGCTCGAGGCGGACGGCGTTGCGGTTGTCTACGCCTGCGATCACGAGCCGCACGCGCGGCATCTGGCCGCCGGCACCGGCGACATGACCGACCTGGATCGACGGCACGTCGAATTTCTTGCCGGCGCCGATCTCGTCATTCACGATGCGCAGTACACAGCCGCCGAGTACGACGCCAAGCGCGGCTGGGGGCACAGCACCGTCGAGTATGCGGTGGAAGCCTGTCGGTCCGTCGGCGTGCGCAAATTGGCGCTCACGCACCACGACCCGACGCGGGACGACGACGCGATCGACCGCATCATCGGGGAGCTCAATGCCAGTGCCACGGCGAAGGCATCGGCGATGGAGGTCTTCGGTGCGGCCGAAGGACAGGTGCTGGAACTGTCCTCCGCAGCGGACGCGGTGCGCGGGCAGACGGCGGGCGAGGGCTCCGCCATCGCGCCTCCAGCCTCGGCGGTGGTCGGCCACTCGGTCGTGCTCGGAGTCGCGGACCCGATGACCGCGGCCACGTTGCTGGAGGCGCTGCAGGCGGACGACATCGCGACGATCCTCGCGACGGATGGCGAAGCGGTGTTGCGCAGAGTGCGGGAGGATCGGCCCTCGCTGGTCATCCTGGACCACCATCTGCCCGGCATCGACGGGCCGGGCGTCTGCCGGGCGATCCGTGGCGGCGGCGATGAATACGGCCTGCGCCTGCCGATCGTCATCGTGACGGACCGCGACGAGGCGGCCACGGCGGAAGGTGTCAACGACTGGCTGATCAAGCCTTTCTCCACCTCCTATGCGCGCACGCGCGTGCGGGCCCTGCTGCTGGGCATGGCCTGCCGCTGGCAGCAACCGCCGGTCCCGAAGGACGAAGAGCGGCGGCTGGCGGCGTTGCGCGAACTCCATGTCCTCGATACGCCGCCGGAGACGCGATTCGACCGTCTAACCCGGCTGGCGGCGGCGGCTTTCGACGTGCCGATCGCGCTGGTCAGCCTCGTCGACAGCGATCGGCAGTGGCTCAAGTCGACGCACGGTGTCACCGCGGGCGAATCGTCCCGTGAAATGTCCTTTTGCGCCCATGCCGTTGCGGCCCGCGCGCCCCTGGTGGTTCCCGATGCGCTGCTCGATGCGCGTTTCGCCGACAACCCGCTGGTCACCGGCGGGCCCCGCGTCCGGTTCTACGCGGGCCAGCCACTCGTCCTGCCCGACGGCAGCTGCGTGGGAACGCTGTGCATCATCGACGTGCGGCCGCGCACCCTCGACCAGAAGGACCTGGCCCTGCTCGGCGATATCGGCCACCTGGTGCGGCGCGAATTGCTGCTGATGCCCGCGGACTCGTCTTCGTCCGCGTCGGCGTGATCTCCGGCGGTGCCACCGGCTCGCCCCCGCCACGGGCGGAGCGCCGCGGCCGCCGTGGCAGCGAGAAAGAGACTTGCCACGAGCATCGCGCGCGACCACGCTACGGTGTGGCGCCGCGCTCCGATTTCACGGGCTGGGCGAGCGGGTGGAGGCGCATCGCGTAGGGGTTCATCGCCACCGCCCTGGCGCGCTGCGCGTGGGCCTCGGCATGCCGGCCGAGGCCGGCATTGATCTGGGCGGCAACCGCGTGCAACTCCGCGGTATTCCAGCCGCTGGCTTCCACGCGTGCAATCAGCTCGGCCGCGGCGCCCGCCTGCCCGGCGCGAAACAGGGCCGCCGCCAGCGCGATCTGGGCATCGCCGTAGGGCCGCAGCTCGGCGTTGCGACGGGCGAGGGCCAATGCCTCGGTCGGCTTGCCGAACCACAGGAAGTGGTCGACCGCATGGCCGACGCTCGCTTCGGGAAAGGACTTGAGGCGTTCGCGATGGAGCGCCTCGGCGCGCTTGATCCACTCGGTTGCCGCGTCCGGCGTCGCGCTTTCGCGCAACAGTTGCGCGAGCTCGTCCATGTGCTCCGGCTGGCCGCTGCGCCGGATGACGCTCTCGTACATCGTTCGCGCGCCCGCGCTGTCACCGGCCAGGCGTTTCGCCTCGGCGACATGCTCGTCGACCAGCCACCAGCCCGGGAGTTCGTCCGCGGCAAGGTTGTACAACGCCACCGCTTCGTCGAGGCGGCCGCGGTCCCACGCAATCAGGCCGCGCTGCAGTTTCAGCCATGCCTTCATCGTCGCCGAGGGGCCGTGATAGCGTCTTTCGGCTGCTTCGAGCAGCGCCGCGGCCTCGCCGGGCGACCCCATCTTGTTCTTGAGCATTGCGAGCCGGATGTAGTCCCGGGGCGTGCCGGCCTGGTTGACCAGTGTCCGGTAGATCTCCTCGGCTTCCCTGTAGCGGCCGGAGTGGAACGCGATGTCGGCGGAAAGGCCGCCGACCTCCGCCGGGTCGACGTTGCCCGGGCAGGCCGCGAGCGCCGCCGTTGCCGCCTGCAGCCGGTGCAGTGCGTAGTGGACCTTCGCATGCGCGAGACAGGGGAACGAGGCCGCGTGGCTGCGCGCGGTGGCCGCCGCGAGCAACTCCGCCGCCTTCGCGTAATCGTCGTAGTTGCCGGTCAGCCGCGCGCGCTCGACGTGCAGCGCCCCCGTTTCCAGGGTGACCAGCGTGTCATCGTCCCTCTGCCGGTCGATCAAGCGCATGGAATTGGCGATGGCACTGTCGATTGCCGCAACTTCGCGCTCGTATCCGGCAGGTGCCGCGCTGGCTGCGGCCTGCGCCGCGGCAGCTTGTGCCGGCGGGGCCTCGCGGGCGGGCACCGCCGCCGGCGCGGCGTCGCGCGCGCCCTCTCCGCAAGCGGCGAGCAGGCACAGGAAACACAGGCTCAGCCGAGGGAGCGGGACCGCGAAGCATGAATCAGCGAGGCAAGAAGGGGACAGCCCCCGCTTTCGGAAAGCGGGGGCGGTCCCCGTTCGCGATCAGGGGAAGGAGTGCGCCGGGCGCAGATACGGGAACGCGGCTGGCAACGGTGTGCCGGTTTCGTCCCTGGTGGGATTGATGACGCCGACCAGTGTGTCGATGTTGTGCGGCGCTCCCGGCCCGGAGATCTTCAACAGCGCGGCGGCCAGGAGCCGGTCGACGACCGGATCGTCGTAACCGCGGCCGTTCGGCCAGCCGGGGACGGCGTCAGGGTCGAAGGTGATCACGTCGGGCAGCACCACCGGCGCGACCTGGGCGACACAGGTCGAGATGTCGACCTGGCTTGCGCCGGCAGGCGGCGATGCCGTCTCGGTCGAGCAGGGCGTGAGGCCGAGGAAGCGCAGCTGCGGGCCGAGCTCGTAGTGATAGCTGGCGAGCGCGTTGACCTGCGGACCCCGCGTCAGCATGAACGCGAAATCGCGCGCGTCGTTGATCGGATCGCCGCGGTTCAACGCATCGCGCTGGTCGTCGAATCCGTTGAACGGGTTGCCTGCACCGGGATTGACCGGCCTGCCGTCGCCATCGACGGGCGTCGGGTTGTCGACGGCCCGCGACAGCAGTGCCGCCGCGATGGCCGGTTCGCCCGTGCGGTCGACGCGCACGAAGCGGTCGGGCGCCTCTGTCCGGAAATTGAACGGATCGTACCGGTCACCGCCGCCGCCGCCGCAACCGCCGAGCACCGCGAGGACGCCGAGTCCGGCCAGAATTCGAACCAGGGCAAACGCTGTTTTCATCGCCTCACCCCGCGAGCCTGGCGGTGGTCGCCCAGATCCTGAGCTTCGGACGTGCGCCGCCGCCTCCCTTCGGTGCCGCGGCGTCGAGATCCATCTCGAACACGATCGCCGAAACGTTGCGGTTCGCAAACGAGTCGCGGCGCGGCTGGTTGCCCGCAAGGCGGAAGGCGGAGACCAGATCGCCGCTCTGACCGGGCGCCGCGAACGTGTTCAGCAGCGCGGTCAAGCCCTCGGCGTCGAAGAAGAACGGGTCGTTGCGCTGGCCGGCGAACGCCTTGATGCCGCTCGCGGTGACGAAAACCGCCTCGATCGGTCCGGAAAACGTTCCGCCGGCGCCCGGAACATTCTCGAGTTGCAGGCCGCATTCGCCCGCACTGTTCTTGCCGAACCTGGCGTGGATCCGGAGGTCGGGAACGCTGTCGAAGGCACCGGTGGCGTCGGCCCGGTCGATGTTGTAGGTGTAGAGAAGATCCCGGTCGCAATAGAAGCTGCCGTCGATGCGGGAGCGGGGGGCGGGGCGCCCGCCGAACGTGATGGCGCCCACCAGTTTCGCCGCGGACTCGGGCGAGGGAAAGATGAAGACATCGGCAAGATCCGCCGCGGGATCCGCATCCGCGCCCGGCGATTCCGCGTGGTCCGCCGACAGCACGGCGAAGCTGGACAGCGTGGCCGCGACGGCGAGCAGCCGGGTCAGCGATTTCAGTTCGAGGAGCATGGGACGAGATCCATGGAAACGAAAGGATGCCGGCAGGTCGTTTGGCGTGGCTCGCACGAAGCACCGGCACCCGGCGAACCAATATCGGTCGCGGGAGTGCTTTTGTCAATGGACACCATGCAGGCAAGTCGAGTCGGCGGGCTCGGCCCTCGCCCTTGCGCCACCGTTGACGAGTCTGCGATTGGCCGGGTCCGGCGCGGGATGTTGTTTCGGGATCGCGCCGCGTCGTGACCGCGAGGCCGCGACGGCAGCCGCTCCTGCCGGGCGCAATCGCCGCCGGCCGAAAGCCGCGAGATGCGGCACAGGGGCCGCTACGGGGCGGCTCCCGCGTGGCCCTTCATTTGCCGGGCCGCCAGCGCGTATCCGCCAGCGGCGCCGTCGACGAAGTGAAAATGATTGCTTTCCGCAATCGACGGCACGATGCAGGTCATGAGGGCGGCGGACTGTCGGTACACGCCGAAGCGCGCCACGTTGTCGCGCTGCGCGCGCGCGAGCCGTCCTTCGATTTCGTCGGCCAGGTCCGGAGTGCAGTCGAGCGTCATGCGCAGGCTGTCGTCGAACTTGCGGAAATCCGAATTGGCGGCGACGTCCCGCCGGTAGACAGCGGGGTCGAATCCGCCGACGCGAATTCCGAAGCGCATGATGACGAACGCGAGGAGCGTCGCCACCGCTACGCGCAGGCGCGCCAGCAGGAGCCACGCGCCGGTCTTGCGGGTTACGCGCGCTTCGAGCTCAAGTCCAGGTGGCGGCCAGCCGACGCCGGGCGCGTCGTCGGGCACCGGTCGCGCCACGTCGGCGCTCTTGGCGAGATCGGCCAGCAGCGTTTCGACCAGTTGGCGAAACGCGGGGTCGCCCTGCCGCGCCGGCGCCAGCAGGAGCGACAGGATCACGCCCCGCGTCGCCGGGATGTCGTTCCACCGGCACGACAGGCCCGACAGGTCGGGACGAATTCCGGGCGCTGACGGCGCCACCGAAAATTGCCCGGCCTTCATCGCGCGCTCGGCCCAGGTGAGCCCGCCGCCGATGAACATCGCGTAGGAGACGTTGCGCGACGGCGCGAAGCGCGCGACCGCGACATCCAGTCCTTGCGCTCGGATCGCGGAAACGGGTATCAGCGCCGTGCGGAGCGTCAGGTCGAGCTCGTCGCGCGACCATGCCGCCGTCGCGGCGAGGGCCACGCGCGTGGCCTCCGCGTCGCCGGGCGCAACCGCCAGGCTTGCGCCGTCGCCGCCGAAGACGAAGGGAAACGGGCGGCGCGAGAGCGCGTTCGTGACCGCTGCGATGACCGATGCGCCGGCCGTGTTCACCGCCTTGTAGCGGCCGTCCTCGATGGCCTGGGTCGAATGCTCGACGTCGGTGAGCGCGATCAGCCAGTCGTCGGGCAGGGAACGGTACCGCGCCGGATCCATGATCTCGGCGAAATCCGCGAAAACCGGGAGGCGCGTATAGAAGTCGACGTTGTCTGGCATCTTTGTCGATCGGCCGGCGGGATGCTTCTGCATGGCGATGACGGGGGGAAAGTTGGCCCCGCGCATGGCCGCACGCCACGCGTCGGCGCGATGACGGCGCTCCGATCGACGGCATCACGCAGCCGCGCCGGCGACTGCAGCGCAGGCGCTACTTGCCCGCGTACGCCATGAATTCTTCGGGGTGGACGCGAATCGCGGCGCCCGTGGGACAGCCGCGCACGCAGGCGGGGCCACCGGACAGGTCCTTGCACATGTCGCACTTCACCGCCTTCTTGCCCATTTCCTCGTTGTGGTAGTGCTCTTCGCGCCCGGGTTCCGTCGTCAGTCCCGTCAGCAGCCACGCCCACAGACTGGGAGCGCGCCGCCGCGGATTCACCTGCGACATCTGAATCACCCCGTACGGGCAGTTGCGCTGGCAGTTGCCGCAGCCGATGCAGGTATTGGCGATGAAGACCTCGCCGTTGGGATTGCGGTGGATCGCATCCGGCGGACAGTCCTTCATGCAGTGCGGATTCTCGCAATGGCGGCAGGAAGTGGGAACGTGCACGTTCGCGAAGGTCGGACCGGCCTCGCGCACCAGGCGCGACGTCCCGTCGTGCACGTCCGCGCAGGCCTTCTCGCAGTTGTCGCACCTTACGCACAGGCTCTCGTCGATCAGCAGCACGTCGGTGCCCTCGCCGAGCCCCTGCCCGATCAGGAAGCTGATCAGGTTCCCCGGATCGGACTCCGTTTCGCGCTGCACGTTTTTCGACAGGCGATCCAGCACGCGCGCCTCGATGTCGCCGCGCAGTCTCGGGTTGCGCGCGAGCACCTCGTTGAACGTCGTGGCCGGGAGCAGGATGGTCTCGCAATTGACCGCCGCGCGCACCGTGGCCGAGCGCTTGGCGTCCGACGCGAACAACGCCATCTCGCCGACGTAGTTGCCGGCTGCGACATAGGAGAGCACCACTTCCTTGCCGCCGAGGACGCGTGAAATCGTGACCGAGCCGCGACGGATGAGATGCAACCCGTCGGCCGCGTCGCCTTCCTTGAAGATCGTCTGCCCCGCGGCGAAACTCCTGATCGTCGCGCCCTTGACGATTTCGTCCAGGTCGGCTTCCGATACGGACGGCGCGATCTGCGTGCGCACCGCGCGCCGCAGCGACGTCTCGTCGACCTGGCGCCGCACCGACTCGATGCTGGCGATCAGTTTCAGCATCGAGCGCCGCGGCGTCTCGATCAGCACGCAGTCCGCGCCGGCCCGCACCGTGCCCGAGCGGCGGCGCCCGGAGAGCAGGCCCAGCTCGCCGAAGAACTGGCCGCGCTTGAGCGCGACGTCCTTGGACTTGCCGGCCTCGTCCGGCACCTCGATCGTCACCTCGCCGTCCACGATCGAGAAGAACGAGTTCGTATAGTCGTCCTTCCTGAAGATGACGTCCCCGCTCTTGGGCGCCAGCACTTCGCTGTCGAGCATGAATTCCCGCAGCTGCAGCGTGGTGAGATCCTTGAACAGCGGCACATTGGCCTGCACCAGCGCCAGCGCTTCGGACACGTTCTTCGCGCGCTTGAAATTCTTGAACTTGTCCTGCAACAGGGGTTCGTCGGCGGGCTCCACCGGATTGCCGAGTATGTACTCGACCACCTCGAAGCCCTGATTCATCGCCTGCTTGATGAGCGGGTAGCCGCCCAGCGCGCCGATGATGTAGAGGCCGGGCACGTTCGACTCGTAGGTCGCCGATACCTGCGGCACCGCTTCCATGGTCGCGTTGGGGAACTGCACGCCGAAGCTCTCGACCAGCTTGCGCGGCGGAATCGCCCCGAGTCGCGCGATCACGCGGTTGCACGCGATGTTCTCGACCCCTTGCGACGTCTGCGCGGTGAAGCACAGCGGTCTGCCCTCCGTCTCGACCGCCTCGACCTTGACCGCATTGGTGCTGAAGCGGCACTCCATCTTGCCGTCGCGGATCGCGGCGGTCACCAGGTCGATGTTGCCCTGCTTGACGCGCGGAAACTCGTCGACGCGGTTGATCAGGATGACGCGGTTGTTCTCGGCCAGCGCCAGCGCGTTCTCGATGCCGGCATCGCCCGCGCCGACGACGACGATCGTCTCGCCGTTGTACTCCGCGGGGTCGTCGAGCTGGTACTGGACGCGCTCGAGGTCTTCGCCGGGCACGCCCAGCTTGCGCAGATTGCCCTGCAGGCCGATGCACAGCACGACGTGCTCGGCCAGCTGGATGTCGCCGGCGGCGGTCTTGATCTCGAACGCGCCTTTGGCGCCGGAGATCGATGTCACCGGCGAACGGTAACGGATGTTCACCTTGTACTTGGCGAGCTCCTCGTCCCAGGTGGCGAGGATCGCCTCGCGCTTGCCGGCCTTGAACGTGATGGGGCTGCGCAACGGCAGGATCCCCGGCTCGTCCATCACGTGCTTGCCCTTCTGATAACGGTAGATCGTGTGCGAAGGGTGCTCTTCGCCCTCGAACAGGACATGCGGAACGCCCAGTTCCGCCGCGTGGGCGGCGCAAGACAGGCCGCTCGGGCCGGATCCGATGATGGCAATGCGGACGCTGTTGCTCACTTGTTCGCCTTTGTATCGATGCTCGTCTTGAGATCGCGCA
Source organism: uncultured beta proteobacterium (assembly GCA_963700415.1). Lineage (GTDB taxonomy): Bacteria > Pseudomonadota > Gammaproteobacteria > Burkholderiales > Casimicrobiaceae > CAIWHR01. Next base: position 30,731 of record CAVOXS010000020.1, on the reverse strand, counting down.
ACGCCTGTTCGAAAACGGCCGGCCGATATTTCTCGTCGTTGGCGACCGCGGCGAGCATTTGCCGCAGCGCGGGCTGCAGCGATTGCTTGCGCAGCAAGCCGTGCCGGCCCATGAAGTCGGCGACGCTCTGCACCGCCATGGCCGCCTGTTCGGCGCCCTGATAATCGGAGTACTGGCCGGCGAGGCCATCGTCGATCAACCCGGTCATGATGCCGCGCACGTCGGCGCCGGAGAACCGGTGCGCGCCGATTTTCGGAATCATCGTCGCGATCCGCTCTTCAACCGCGCGTGCCTGGGCGAGCGCGTCGCCGCCGGTGGCGACCGCCTTGTGCAGGCGCGCGACCTGCTGCGCGAAGGCGTCGGCTTCGCCCGGAACGACGCGGCGGGCGATCTGGCGCAGCATCAGCAGGCTGGCATCGTTGAGGCGGACGACCCCCGGGCCTGCACCGACCCGCACAGCGGTATTGCGCTTGTCGGCCATCGAATGGTGGCAGGAATGGCAATCGAACAGCACCAGTTCCGGGAACAGGTCGTCGTGTCCGCGCGGGCTCTGCAGCACCGCAAGCAGCTCCTGCGCTGCCACCGCCTGACCGATCGCCCAGGCGCGCACCCCGTCCCAGTTCCCCTTGCGCGTCTCCCAGTCGGCGTCGATCCGGAAATGCGCCGGTCCGATCTGCGTGAACGTGTCGAGCTCGAAGCTCATCCGCGGATGTCCGGCGGCCATGATCCTGTGGGTGACGAACTTGTCCCGGTTGCCGCTGTGGCATGACAGGCACAGCCGCGCGCGTGCCACGTCGTCGTCGGTGGGATACATGCCGCGCGCCAGGTTGTCCGCGTGCGTCGCGTCCGGCCGGACGTGGGACTCGAGCCAGCGCTCCGCGGGCCCATGGCAGGCTTCGCAGGTGATGCCCTCGGCCAGGCGGAAGCCTTCGCCGCGCTGCGCGGGCTTGGGGTTGTGGGTGTGACAGTCGAGGCACACGGCGCTCCTGTGCGCGGGCTCGGGCAGCGCCAGCTTGCGGGCAATTTCCTTCGACAGGTCGTTGAGCAGCACCGAATAGGACCGGGCGTGCCGGTCCGACCGGGACCACGTCATGTACTCGGTCTGCAGCACGCCGGAATTCTTCCAGGCCTCGACCGAGCCATGACACAGGCTGCCGGCACAACTGCCCAGGCCAAGCGTCTTGTCGGGCGAGTAGTGCGGCAGCGGCGGCGCGCCGCACGCAGCGGCGGCCTGCAGCAGGCAGGCGACGGCGACCGTCACGAGCAATGCTTGATGGGCGGTCATGGCTTCGTCCGCGAAGGCACGGGATCGTCGTGTCGCTGCCGTGGCGTGCCGTCGGACCGGCTGCCCCAGATCAAGCCGCGTCCGGGCCGGCCGCATGACACCCCCATCGTCTCACTTCGTCCCTCGCGGCAGCATCTGCGCCTGCAGGACACCGTGCCAATAGTCCCTGCCGGCATGGAATTTGTGGCAGGTCGCGCAATCGGAAGTCACCTTGCCCGCGACCGCGCGCGCACCGACGTGACATTCGCGGCAGATCGCGATATCCGGCATCGCGACCTGCTTGGAATCCTTCGATTTCGACACGTCGTGGCACTTGCTGCACTCTTCGGTCGCGTGCTTCGCGTGGCTGAACAGCGCCTGCGGCATCCAGATCTCCGCAATGCGCACGGGCGCAACCTCCCAACCCGTGCCGTCTGCCTTGCGGCTCACTTCATGGCAGGTGGAGCAGACCTTGCGCGTCTCGAACAGCTCGTGCAGCACCAGCTTCGCCTTCGCGTCGGCTATCTTCAGTGCCTGCTGGCGTTCCTGATAGGTAACCACCGCGCCCGGCCGCATGCGCGGCAGGTCCGGCGGCGGATTGACGTCCGGTGGCACGTCGCCGAGCACGAGGCGAGCGTAGAACTCCCGCAGCATGGTCGCGATCGCTTCTTCGTCGCCGTGCACCACCTGCCGCTTCGTCACTTTCGGTTCGAACGCGAGCGAATGGCAACGCTGGCAGTGCAGTTCCATCGACACCGGTGAGATCAGGCGGCCGCCCTTGTCCGGCACGTGGCAGTCTTTGCACCGCAGCACGGTGCGGCGGCCCTGCGCATCGCGCACGCCCGCAGCATCGCGCTTGCCTTCCGGGTCGCGCACTCCGCCCGGATCCAGGTGCAGCGCGTGGTTGAACTTGAGGTTCGAGCGCTCGACCATGTCCGGGGAGGCGGGCTTGCTCTGGCGCACGCGGCGAATCGCGTCCGGCTTGTCGGCGTCGAGCAGGGACAGCCTGAATTCGGGATGCTCGGTGCGGAAGTCCGTGGCCTTTCCCGATTTCGCATCCGCCGCCACGCCCTTGACGTCGCGGTGGCAATCCGCGCACAGCTCCTGCGCGTACGGCGTCATCTGCATGCCTTTGTGATCGCGGTGGCACTCCGCGCAACGCGTATCGCGAAACGCCTGTCCCTGAGCGCCTGTGAGTTCAGCGGCCGGCACGTGCTCCTTGATCGTCTTGTGGCAGGCAATGCACGACACATCCCGGACCTGCACGAACGGAAACGCGTGGCAGGCGAGGCAGTCCGCGCCGACCGGCTGGTGGGCGCGGGAAACCGGACCCGGACTCCACGTCTGCAGCAGCCTCGCCGAGGTCGTGCGCACGACATGCTCGATGCGATCCGGTTCCGCCTCGATGCGACTGGGCGCCATCGAGCCCGGCGGCGTCTGCGGATAACCGAGCAGCTCCGGGGCAATCGGAACCAGCAGGCACAACAGCAGCGTCCCGATGAATGCGATGTAGGAAAGCCGGCGCTTGGACACGCGCGGCGGGCGCAGCGTGAAGCGGCGCCCGCCGCCGGCGAGCGCCGGAAGCGGCACGGCGAGCGTGACCGACAGCGCCAGCGGCACGCCTGCGGGCGGCGATTCGACCTCCAGCAGGTACGGACCCACTTCGATGCGGTCGCCCACCGCCAGTTGCGCTCCGCCAACCTCGTGTCCGTTGACCTGAACGCGCCCGGACGCGGCCTCGAGGGTCGCTCCGGCCTCCGACACGGTGATGCGCGCGTGCTGCAGCGCGACCCGGGGATCGGGCAGGTGGATCTGGCACTGCGTGCCGCGACCGACGCTGATCGATGGACCGGCAACGCGCAGCTGATCGCGCTGCGGCTGGCCGCGCCGGTTGACGGTGACGAAGACGACCTGAATATCCATCGCGTGCCCGGCCCGCTACCAGAAGTAAAACACGGAGATGATGTGCGCGGTAAGCGCGGCCAGCAGCGCAAACGACAACGGCACATGAAAGTACAGCCAGACCTGCATCAGGGCGCGGAACTGCAGATCGCGACGCACGCGATCCGTGAGCGCGACGACGCGCGTCATCTCCATGACGAGCTGCTCCTGCGCCTTGGCCTCGTCGCCCGAAAAGCGCGTGCCCATCTTCAGCAGCTCGTCGCGCGCGAGACGCATCGGGTGCCTGGCGTCCACGCCTGCCAGCTGGCGCCGGAAACTGCCGCCCAGAGCGGTTTTCTCGGCCGCGCGCCTGGACGCGTTCATGATCAGCGCATTGACCTCGTCCGGCAGGTCGAGCGCGATGCGCTTGCATTTGGCTTCGAGGTCAGCGACCTTCAGGAGCATCGTCTCGAGCGTCTCGCCGGCCAGATTGGCCGTCACGTACTCGGGATAGCGCAGGTACGCATAGACGCCGAAGAAGCCGCTCGCGATCACCAGCATCATCAGCGCGTAAGCGAGCGTATGGATGTTCCAGCCGAATTCGAAGGCGCAATGGAGCGTGGCGATGATGATCAGGCTGGCGCCGAGATAGACGTGGGCCGACGTCCAGCCTTGCACGCTGCCCATGTTGGATCGATAGCGGCGCTTGCGGATGCCGAGCACCATGAGCCACAGGATGAGCACTGCGGCGATGGTCCCCAGCGTGTAGCCCAGCCATGTCCCGCCATAGGGTTTCAGGTAGATGGCGGGCGGATCATGCCAGGCATAGGCCGCGATTGCTGCGATGCACAGAAGGAGCGCCAACTTGAAGTAGCGCCCGTGCCGGAACTCGAGAATGGATTGGTGCTGGCTCATCAATCGACCGTGTGAAACCTTCTCCGAACCACGACTTCACGCTTCGTCAGGGGTACATCCCCGCGACTTCGCCCTTCATCGTGCGTGCATCCGCCGCAAACCGTCCCTGCGACTGCCCTGAAGTTGGCGGGAGTGGCAGGAACTATAGAGGATGGAATTATTTCGTCAACAGTGCGTGCCCGCGAGACCAGGAAAATCCGGGCACCCGGAGACGATTGCAGCAACACCTCCTCACCTACGGTGGCTGTGGCGGGTTTGCGCCGCAACATCGAGTGACCTTTGGCCGAAGGGCTTGCTGCTTCGCAACATTCCGACGCCTGCGGCCCACGAAGTCTGCTGCTGCGGAAGGAACCGGCAGTGGGCCGGGAGGCCCCGGCGACAATCGCAAGAAAACGCTCCGCTTGCGGTTTGCGCATCATGCTACCATGCCGGTCCGCCGCGAATCACTGGTGTAGCGCGAGGACGCTAAGGCGCGAGGCGCGAGGCGCGAGGCGCGAGGCGCGCCAACGACGACCATCCCGATGCGAAGGAGTGAGTGATGCCCAATTCCGATCTCGATCAATTGTCTGCAGCACAGAAAGCCACCATGGAAGCGCTCACCGCAATCATGCGCACTTCCTTCGACGGGATGCAGCGTCTGGCCGAGTTGAACATGGCCGCGGCGCGCAACGCATTCTCCAGCAATGTTTCCACCATCAGCAAGCTCGCCGCGTCGAAGGACCTGTCCGCGATGGCGCCCTTGAGCCAGGAGCTGGCGAAGCCCGAGCGCATGATGGAGTACTGGCACGACGTCTACAGCCTCGTGTCGGCGATGCAAAAGGACGTGACCGCGGTGATGCAGGCGAACTACGGCCAGCTCGCGAAGTCGGCTGCCGCGGCGATCGAGCAGAAGATGTCGTCAGGGACAGACGGCAACGACGCGATCGCCGACGTCATGAAGAACATGCTCGAGCAGGGAAACAAGGCGTTCGACACCATGGCCGCCATGGCCGGCCAGATGACCAGCATGGCCAACGCACAGATCCAGTCCGCAGCCTCCACGATGGCGGGACCCGCCGGCTCGGGCGCCAAGGGTACGGCCGGGACCGGCGCCAAAGCCGGTGGCAAGAGATAGGATAGCGCCGCAGACCATCGCGGTGAGCATCGCCGTGGTCCGTGGCGGCTGCGCGCGCCAGCGCCTGGCTGCGGTGCCTGGCACGCGGATGGCGCTGCGGGTGGCTGAGCGGTGCCCGTGGATCCATGGTGAGTTTTTGAAACAGAACTTTCGGGGAGAAAAACGTGCTTAAAGGCAAGAACGCGGTTGTGACCGGTTCGACCAGCGGCATCGGTCTGGGCATTGCGGAGGGATTCGCGAAGGAAGGCATCAACCTGGTGCTCAACGGCTTCGGCGATGCCGGCGAAATCGAAAAGCTGCGCGCCGGCCTTGCCTCCAAGTATGGCGTCAAGGTTCTCTACGATGGCGCCGACATGAGCAAGCCAGACCAGATCGAAGCGATGATGCGCAATGCTCAGTCCGCGCTCGGGGGCGTCGATATCCTGGTCAACAATGCCGGCATTCAGCATGTCGCACCGGTCGAGGAGTTCCCGACGGCGAAGTGGGATGCGATCATCGCGATCAATCTCTCATCGGCCTTTCACGCCACGCGCATGGCGGTGCCGTACATGAAATCCAAGAACTGGGGCCGCATCATCAATGTCGCCTCGGCGCATGCGCTGGTCGCCTCGCCGTTCAAGTCGGCGTATGTCGCGTCCAAGCACGGCATCATGGGGTTCACCAAGACCATTGCGCTCGAGGTGGCGGAGCAGGGCATCACGGTGAATGCGATCTGCCCCGGTTACGTGCTGACGCCGCTGGTCGAAAAACAGATTCCCGATACCGCCAAGGCGCGCGGCATCACCGAGGAGCAGGTCAAGCGCGATGTGCTCCTCGCCGCGCAACCCACCAAGAAGTTCGTCACCGTCGAGGAAGTCGCCGGAACCGCCGTGTTTCTGTGCACCGATGCGGCGGCCTCGATCACGGGCACGAACATCATGGTCGAGGGTGGCTGGACGGCGCACTGATCGCGCCGGCAACAACGATCACCGTGCAAACATAGGGATTCAACCATGGCCAAATCCAGGACGTCGGCGTCTGCCGCTGCCACTGCCAAATCCAGGACCTCGGCGTCCGCCGCCTCTGCTGCCAAATCCAGGAAGAGAAGCGGTCCGGGGACCGCGGCGGCGGCCGCTGCCGCTCCAGCTGCCGCTGCGGCTCCTGCTGCCACGGCGGCTTCCGCTGCCGCTGCCGTTTCCACGACCAGACCGAAGAAGACCATCAATCTGGCGCTTCAGGGCGGCGGCGCCCACGGGGCTTTCGGCTGGGGCGTGATGGACAAGTTCCTGGAGGACGGGCGCATCGAGATCGAAGGCGTCTCCGGCACGAGCGCGGGCTCGATGAACGCGGTCGTCTATGCCTACGGCAAACTGAGGGGCAATGACAGCGCGCGCCAGGCGCTGCACGACTTCTGGAAGGCCATTTCGGACGCCGGACAGCGGTTCGCGATGCCGCGCATGCCCTGGGACATCGGGGGGCACAAGGACAACCCGCTGCAGGACCTCGTGAAGTCGATGATGAGCGTCATCTCGCCCTACCAGAGCAACCCGTTGAACTGGAATCCCCTGCGCGAAGTGCTGGAAAAGCACGTCGACTTCGAGGAGCTCGATCGCAACCAGGGCACGACCAAGCTGTTCATCTGCGCGACCAACGTGCGTACCGGCAAGGTGAAGATCTTCCATACGCCGGAGGTCACCGCCGACGCGGTGCTGGCTTCAGCCTGCCTGCCGCAGGTTTTCCAGGCTGTCGAGATAGAGGGCGAGCACTACTGGGACGGCGGCTACATGGGCAACCCGGTCCTCTATCCGCTCTTCTATTACACCAAGTCGCGTGACGTCGTCATTCTGCACATCAACCCGATCGAGCGACCGGGCCCCCCGAAGAGTTCGGCCGATATTTCCAACCGCCTGAACGAAATCACCTTCAATTCCTCGCTCATCAAGGAAATGCGCGCGGTCTACTTCGTGCAGAAGCTGCTCGACGACGGCTGGATCAAGGACGAGTTCCGGGACAAGCTGAAATACGTGCTGATCCACTCCGTGCGCGCCGACAATGCGCTGTCCGACCTGTCGGCCTCGAGCAAGATGTCGAGCGACTGGAAATTCCTCACCATGCTGCGCGACCGTGGTCGTGCGCTGGCCGGCGAATGGCTCGAGCACAACTACGATCACCTCGGCGTGCGCTCGACCGTGGACCTGAAAAAGGAGTTCCTGTAGGCGTTGCGACAGGCGGTGACGGCAATGAAAAACGCGGCGGATCGGAGCAACCCGATCCGCCGCGTCCCTTTTCCGGCGCCTGATCTCGTCGTCTACTTCGCCAGGTAGTCGTGCACGACCTTGCCGTAAGGCAGTGTCACATCGGTCACCATGTGCAGCCCGCCGACGACCTGCCTGACGGGCAGATCCGCGAGCGGACAGTTCACCGACGGAATCAGCTCGAGCCGCGCCGGACCCGTCCACGCGCCGTGCACGACGATGTTCTGGAACTTTACCGCCACCAGCTGTGCGATGGCCGGCGTGCCGTCGATGTCCGGGATCAGTTTGAGCGTGATCTGCGTGCGCGCCAGATGCTCGCCTTCCTTGGCAAAGTCGGCGCGGAAGGCATCGTGCTTGTAGACCATGGTGCCGACGGCGACCGACTGGGTCGCGTAATGCAGCGTTCCGGTCAGCGTATCGGCATTCACGGCCAGCACGGCCTTGCCGTATTTCATCGGATAACCCCAGATCTCGCGGCCGCCGGCGAGCGGCGGCGAATTGTCCACGTACATCTGGTTGACGAAATTGCACGGCTCGCCGTTGAGGCGGCAGGGGATGATCTGCACCGCGGACGAGTAGGCGCCGAAGCCTTCGCCGTCGGGCATGTCCAGCCATTGCACGGCGACGATGTCGTCCTCGGGCTCCAGCGGCTCCGGGAGGAAGGCGCGGATCAGCGCGGGATCGGTCCGGTAACGGATGAGCAGATACTTGCGGTCGAAGAAACGGTAGGGCCCGCGCGGGTACGTCGGGCTCTGCAGGGGCATCGACGCAAGCGCTTTGACGTCACTCTTCTTCATGGTCTGATCTCGCTGTCCGGTCAGGCGTCTTTGAGGTAGTCGAACAGCACCCGGCCGTGCGGCAGGGTGAGATCGCTGATGAAATGCTTGCCGCCGACGATGCGCTTGACGGGCAGGTCCGCGGCCGGCGCATTCACGTGCGGAATCAGGTGCAGGCGGGCCGGCGAAAGCCAGACTCCCTTGACGGTGATATCGGTGAGGTTATAGGCGACCAGCTGGCATATCTTCGGGGTGCCGTCGACGTCGGGGATGATCTTGAGGTTGCACGACGTGCGGGTCATGCCCTTGGCCTGCGCTTCCACACCTCCAGGCGCGACCTGGTGCTTGTAGGCCATCGTGCCCATGGCAACCAGCTGCCCCGCGTAATGCAGAGTGCCGGTCAGCGTGTCCGAGCAAACGTCGAGTTTCGGCAGCGCATATTTCTTCGGGAAACCCCAGATCTCGCGCCCGGCCGAAATCGGCGGCTCGTCGTCCAGGTACATCTGTGCCGTGAAATTGATCGGCTCTCCCTTGTACAGGCAGGGAATGACGACGCCGCTCTCGGTGTAGTCGCCGAACCCGGAACTGTCGGGCATGCGGATCCACTCGTAGAGCACCTGCCCTTCGGGATTGGGTTCCAGCGGCTCCGGAACCGCCTGCCGCAAGAGGTCCTTGTCGGTTTCATACGTGACGATCATGAATTCACGGTTGATGAACCGATACGGTCCCATCGGATAGCTCGGACTGGCGGCCGGCATCGAGGGGAGCTTCAGGATCTGCTCCGGTGTCATGTACTGCCTCCCGTAAATGGAAACGAAATGGAACGCCGGCAGGCATGATAGCGCGCAAGTGTGCCGCTGTGTCATCCGGACGTCGTCGCACGGCGCCCCTGATCTTCGTCAGGTCTGTTGGCACGGCCCAAGCCCGCGCGCCGCTTGCCGCGCCTATACTGCATCATCGCTGTCCACCGCAAGGGAGGATTCCATGGCACCTCCGGTCTCGGGCAAAGCCACCGCCGAGAAGCAGCGCAGCACCGCCAGGCGGCCGGTGGCGAGGCAGCCTGTGCGCAACGTCGTTCCCGACAGCGTCGATTTTCGCGACCGGCCGTACCGGCCCGCGGTTGCCTTCGCGCCGCGGTCGCGCCTGCCGGCTCCTCCGGCGACATACCGTCCACGACTGAATCAGCACGACACCAGTGCCTGCACCGGCTTTGCGCTGGCGACCGTCGTGCACGTGCTGACGTCGCGGCGCGATTCGGCGCCGGCCGATCGCGTTTCGGCCTTCATGCTCTACGGCATGGCGCGCCGCTACGATGACTTGCGCGGCGAGGTGCCCGATGGAGGATCTTCGCTGCGCGGGGCGCTGAAGGGCTGGTTCAAGCACGGCGTGTGCAGGCAATCGCTCTGGCCGACACTCGACGAGCCCGCTCCTTCCGGCAAGGCCGACTGGTGGGACGACGGCGTCCGTCGGCCGCTCGGCGCGTACTATCGCGTCGACTCGCGGTCCGTCGTCGACATGCAGGTCGCGCTCAACGAGACCGGCGTGCTGCTGGGGAGCGCGCTGGCGCACGATGGCTGGAACGACGGTCACATGCGCAAACGCGGCAGGCGAGCCGCGCCCAGCGGGATCTGGACGATTCCCCATCCACGAGCGGCAGGGCTGGACGACGGCCACGCGTTCGCGATCGTCGGCTACGACGAATACGGCTTCATCGTGCAGAACTCATGGGGCGGGAGCTGGGGCACGCAGGGTCTCGCGATCCTCACCTACGAGGACTGGATCGAGCACGGCTACGACTGCTGGGTCGCGCAGCTGGGCGTGGTTACGCGGCGCCACGAAGCGCAGGCAACCGGCCGCCCCCGCGTTTCCGGCGCCAGGTTCGGTGCATCGGGCAGTACCCTACTCGATCTGCACGCGCTGTCGCCCTATGTCGTCAATACGGGTCACAACGGCGAGTTGTCGCCGGCCGGCGAATTTCACACGACCTATCAGGATCTCGAAGAACTGGCCAACCATTTGCTGCCGGCCAAACGCATCGAATGGAACATTCCGCCCGGCGCACCCATCGACGTGGCGATCTGCGCGCACGGCGGGCTCGTGGATGAGCAGAGCGCGGGCGAGTCCGCGCGGGAATGGGTGAAGCTCTTCACCGACGCCAGGGTCTTTCCGATCTACCTCATCTGGGAATCGGATCTCCTGTCCCTCCTGAAAGACCGGGTGCAATCCGAGCTGAAAAAGCGCGGCGAGATCCCCGCCGGGGGCCTCGTCACCCTGCTCGACGAAGCGTGGAGCGACCGGGTCGAGGGCATCGTGCGCATGGTCGGCAAGAGTGTGTGGCAGGCCATGAAAGACAAGGGCCGTCTCATCACCTACAACACGGCGGGCCGTGGCGGTGGCATGCAATTGATGGAACTGCTGACCCCGCAAAGAGACACGATTCGCCTGCACCTCGTCGGCCATTCGGCAGGTTCGATCGTCCACGCCTACCTTGCGGACTGGCTGATTGCGCAGGGCTGGAACATCGCGTCGGCGAGCTTCCTGGCACCGGCCGCGACGGTCGACCTCTTCGATTCGCGCATCGAGCCTCACCTGAAATCCGGCAGGCTCGGGCGCTACGCGCAATTCCATCTCCAGGATGCGCTGGAACGCGCCGAGGGTGGCGCGATGCGCCTGGTGCTGGGGTATCGGCGTTCGCTGCTCTACCTCGTTTCCAATGCGCTGGAGGAACGGGCGCACATGCCGGTGCTCGGCATGGCGAAATTCTTCGACGCGTCGGTTGCGGCGCGGAACCTGCCGCAAGTCCAGCATCGCGTCGCGCCGTCGTCGCCGGCCACCGGCGCCACGAAGCACGGCAACATCGACGACGACACCAGGACCCAGGCCTCCGTGCTGGCCCACATCCAGGGCAAGCCGATTCCGGTGCCCTGACGCGGCGGGCAAGCGGCATGGCCGGTGGTTGGCGCTTGGCCTCCGGTTTGCATCAGGCGAAATCGATCGCGAAATGGGGTTTCCGCCGAGCTTCGGTCGGAGGGTCCGGCCCAATTGCGTTTCGGTTCCGCGTCGTTCTTGGAGATTGGCGTCCCGATGCCTCAGCCGAAAATCCATCCCGCCACGGGGGGTCGGGGTCCTGGCCAACGCGGTGGCCCGACTGCATGCGAGGGAACCGACGCAAGACCTGGCAACCGGATGTGGCGAACTCTCAAGAGTCGTCCGGCGGATGACCGCCCGTCGGGGCCGAGCTAGAACTTATCCGCCTGCCGGACCTTCTGGCGCCAGCTCTCTGATCTGTCTGGGTAAGTGTCCTCGTTCTCGAGGTCGATCGCAGCCGACGCCGGCAGCTTCGCGATGATCTCCTCGAGCATGCGAACGTGCTCGGCCTCTTCGTCCCGCAGTTCCTCGAACAGCGCCTTTACGTCCGGCTGGCTCACGTAGCGGAGGGCCTGGTCGTAGAACGCGAAGGCCTTCTTTTCGGAGGACAACGCCACCTGGTACGCCTTCAGCGGGGACATGTTCATGCTGGGCGCGCCGAAGTCGGGGGCCTCCACATCGAAGATGTCGTCGAGCTTGACCGTTGGGGGCTCATTGCCAAACAGTGCGAACCTGCGCTCGGCGAGCTGCTCACCGTGCTTGCCCTCGTTGACGGCCATCGATTCGAATACCGCGCCGGCGTCGTCGGAATCGCGGCTTCCGAGTCGTTCGGCGAATTGCGTGTATCGCTTGTGCGCCTCGATCTCGATCAGAGCGGCGAGATCGATGGCGTCCATCACTGTGAGTTTGGAGTAATCGAGTCTTGTTGACATGGGGCCTCCGGTGACAGGGCGGCGCGCTCCGTCACACGGGCACGGGCCTGTCTGGCAAATCGGAAATTAAAGCGACCACAGCTTGCAAGGAGAACGGTATCACCGTGCCCATCGGGCCGTCAAAGCGAGGGCTTGCCGGCGCCGTCGCGGCGTGGTGCACGTTGGACCGGGCAAGCCGGACGATGCTGGCAAAGCGTAGAGTTTCGGCGGCAATCGGCTGTGCCCATGCGAGTGGCCGTGCCTCCGCACGTGACTACCGGGCGGCTCGCGGCGGAGTCGTCGAGGCGGCTTCGCAGCCCGGCGGCTCCAGCGCGCGGCAAGGTCCCAGTATCGTCGCGATGACGAAGGCATTCTGCACGTCCCGCCGGGTTCCCATCAGCGATTGCCTGGCGAAGCGGCGTCGCGGACGCGTGCGAAGGGCGGCCGGTGCCTCGGTCCGAACGGGTGGTTCGACAGAGGGTCGCGATGACCCCCAGGCCAATGGGTCGAGCTGTTCCAGTTCGGCCATCATCGTCGAAATCTCGTCAGCCGGTTGTGGAACGCGGGCATCCTGCCCGGAACCCTGCGGGTCCGGGCTTCGGCGTCGCTTCGTCAGGATCTGAAACAGGATGATGCCGGCGAAGATCAGGACGTAAATCAGTTCCGGGGGTAATCCTTTCATGGCTGTCCGCCCTTACGACCTTGGCGCGCCGGTGCGATCCTCGCCGGTGCCGGCGATCTCGTCGCGCATCGCCGTATCGGCCTGCACGTTCTTCATCTTGTAATAGTCCATGATGCCCATGTTGCCCTGGCGGAACGCCTCGGCCATGGCGCGCGGCACCTCGGCCTCCGCCTCCACGACCCGCGCCCGCATCTCCTGTTCCAGCGCGACGGCCATCGCGCGACGCTCTTCGGCTTTCGCCTGGGCAATCTGCTTGTCGGCGTTGGCCTGGTCGATCTGCAGCTTGGCGCCGATGTTCTGGCCCACGTCGACGTCGGCGATGTCGATGGACAGGATCTCATAGGCCGTCCCGGCGTCCAGCCCCTTGCTCAGTACGTGCTTGGAAATGTGATCCGGATTCTCGAGCACGTTCTTGTGGCTGATGGCCGAACCGATGGTGCTCACCATGCCTTCGCCGACGCGCGCGATGATCGTCTCCTCGCCGGCGCCGCCCACCAGCCGGTCGATGTTGGTGCGCACCGTCACCCGGCAAACGGCGATGAGCTGAATGCCGTCCTTGGCGACGGCGGCAATCTTCGGCGTTTCGATCACCTTGGGCAGAACCGACATCTGCACCGCTTCCAGCACGTTGCGCCCGGCCAGATCGATCGCCGCGGCGCGCTTGAACGGCAGCGGAATGTTGGCCTTGTCGGCGGAGATCATCGCGTTCACGACCCTCACCACGTTACCGCCGGCAAGAAAGTGCGCTTCCAGATCGTTGATGGAGATGTCGATCCCGGCCTTCACCGCGCTGATCCGTGCCGTGACCACCGTGGTGGGCGGAACGCGGCGCAGGCGCATGCCGATCAGCGTGAGCAGCCCGACATACGCGCCCGAAGCCCAGGCGGCGATCCAGAGCGGTATCGGCACCAGGTACAGCACCAGGGCCAGCCCACCCACCACCACGATGAGCAGCCCGAGGCCTCCCGTAAGGCCGGTCACGATTTCAGTCATGTCTCACTCCTTGTCGTTGATGTTCGTTATTTGCCGCACGACGATCCGGTTGCCGTCCACGCGCGTCACCTGTATGAGCTGTCCGGGTTCGATTAGTTCGCCCTCGGACACCACATCGACGCGTCGGCCGTCGATCTCGGCGATGCCGGCCGGTCGCAGCGGGGACGACGCCTTGCCTCTCTTTCCCAGCAGTTGCGCGTCGCTTTCGGGCGCGGAGGCGTAGCCTTTGGCCGCGGCCAGCCCGCGTTCCAGGATCAGTCGTCGCCCGAACGGCAGCCGCGGCAGAAAACGCAGCAGCACCAGACTCGCCAGCACCGCAAACACCAGCGCGAACACGACGCGACTCGTGGCCAGCAGGACGAAGCTCGCCGTGTCTCCGCTTCCGACCAGGCTCAGGACGAGACTCGCCAGAATGGCGACGATGCCGAGGATCCCGGCGGCGCCGAAACCGGGAATGACCAGAACCTCCAGCAGGAGCAGGATGACCCCGGCGGCGGCGAGCAGCAGCTCCTCCCAGCCGGCCAGCTGCACCAGCCAGTGACCCCAGAAGAACAGCCCCAGGCTCGCGACGCCCAGCGCGCCGGGCACGCCGAAGCCGGGTGTCCTGATCTCGATGATGATTCCGATCAAGGCGATGGAGATCAGCAGCGAGCTGACCACCGGATGCGTCAGGAAGCGAACCACGTTCTCCGCCCAGTTGGGCGAGGCGCGCCTGATCTCCGCCCCGCCGAGGCCCAGCGTCTGCAGCGCGCTCTCCAGCGTATCGGCGCGGAAATCGGCGACCTTGTGCTTGATCGCTTCCTCGGTCGTCAACGTGAGCAGCTTGCCTTTCTCGATGACCCCGCGAATCGCCACGTCCGAATCCACCATCGCCTCGGCGATGAGCAGCGGCCGCTTGCGGCTCTCGGCCGTGGCGCGGAACTCCTTCCTGACGTAGGAAACGGTCTTCTCGGACACCGGCAGCGCGTCGGCGCCGGGCTGACCCGAATGCACCGGTGTCGCGGCGCCGAGGGTCCCGCCGCCCGCCATGACGATGCTCTCGGCAGCAAGGCTGATCAGCGCGCCGGCGGAGATCGCCCGCTTGTTCACGAACGCCACCGTCCGGATGCGGGCGTTCAGCAGCGCATCGCGGATCTGCACGGCGGCGTCCACGCGTCCTCCGAACGTATTGATGTCGAGGACGACGGCGGCGGCGCCTGCCGCCGTCGCCTCGTCGAGCACGCGCTGGATGAACGGCGCCAGTCCGAGATCGATGATGCCCTCGACGGGCGCCACATAGACGACCATCGGTTGCTTGTCCTGGGCGAACGCGGGGGCGAGCGTGCCGAGCAGTGCCAGAGCGCCAGCGAGAAGCACCCCCGCCCGTCGTATGACGCCCACGATAACTCCCGTCTCAAGCATTTGGCCGACCGCACCTGCGGAGCTTGGCCCACCGCTCGCAGTCACTCGCTAACCGTTCCAGGCATCGCCGGTTCCGCCTGCCGGCACGCCCGCGAGCGGACCACCGCGAACCCGACACTTGCCGCCGGAGGAAATCCAATCCTACGCCGGTCAGGCCGAGGCAGCGTATCACGGCTTGGGTCGACCGGGGCGCCGCGACGATCGGGTTCGCAGGTGGCGCTGTCGAGTGTTCCCGCTGTCTTCGGGCAGGACGGCCCCGGGACGCGGTGACGCCGGGCCTTCCGATGTTGCCCGTGCAGCCGTAGCTGTCGCAAAATGACGGGCAGATGCAGATGCAGATGCAGATGCAGGTGCTCGTCGCCGCCACGCTCGCCGCCTCGGCCCTGCTGCAGGTGATCGCGGCGGTCCTGGCATTGAGCGCGTTACCGGACAGTCGAAATCACCGCTATCCGTGGATCGCCCTTTCGCTCGCACTGGTGCTGATGGTCTGGCGGCGCATCGAGCCGCTCCTCGACTTTCACGACGGCATGGCGGACCTGCTCGAGGCGCTGTACGCGCTCCTCGTCTCCGCAGTGATCGCCTTGAGCGTGATCGGCCTCGTGCGCCTGATGCGCGAGCTTCGGGCGACGGAAGAGCGTCTCACACGCCTCGCCGTCACCGATTCGCTGACCGGCATCGCCAACCGGCGCCAGCTGCTCGCCGGGCTGGAGCAGGAGGTGCGTCGCGCGGGACGCAGCGGGCGTCCCCTCTCGGTGCTGATGCTCGACCTCGACCACTTCAAGGCGGTCAACGACCGGTACGGGCATGCGGTCGGCGATGCGGTGCTGATCGCCGTGGTGACGCGGTGCCTGGCGCGATTGCGGGCGATCGATCTGTGCGGCCGGATCGGTGGCGAGGAATTCGTCGTGGTGCTGCCGGAGACCGACGAGGAGGGTGCCGCGGCGACGGCCGAGCGTCTGCGCGCCGATATGGCCGACACGCCGCTGGACACCGCGACCGGGCCGCTCGACGTGACCGTCAGTATCGGAATCGCCACCCACCGTCCCGGCGCCCGCCCCCACCATCCCGGAGCCGACGGCGCGGCCGACGCGACGCAAGCCCTTCTGCAGCGCGCGGACGACGCCCTCTACCGGGCCAAGGCGGGCGGACGCAACTGCGTTCGAGCCGACGTCAGCAATCCACCGGCCATTCTCGCAGGCGCGACGGGTACTGACCGGTAGGCCCCACGCGCCGCCTCCAATGGCGGTCATTTGGCCACGATTGGCATGGTGTGTGCTTGAAACTGGGCATCCAAGGAAAGGCAGGCCCCGCCGTGTTCGGCTTTTTGTCTCCCATCAGACCCGAATTGACCGGCCCGCTGACCAATCAGGTCGCGGCCGAGTCTTTCTGGCGCGCATTGCCGCACGAAGACCCAATCGCGGTACAAATGGCCGTGTGTGAGACGCTTGCCGACCCCATGACCCGGAGCGGCCCCAGTCTCGACCGGCTGCGGGCGTTGCTGGCGCTCGATGAACGCGCGCGGACGCTGGTCGATGCGTTGGTTTTCGGTGATGCTGCCGGGACCCCCCGATCGTCGTCACTCGACGTGCAATCCTGGCAAGCCGCCTTCGAAATTTGCCGGTCGTTCGGCCGGGTCCACACCCAGTTCCTGGGGTCGGCGTGCGAAAGCCCGCGGTTCAAGGGCTGGCGTGAACATCTGCCTCGCGTCCTGCTGTGCCTGTTCCAGCACCGGCAGATCGAATTGTTGCTGAGGCCGTTCGTTGACGAGCGGTCCACCCGGTTTCCCTGGAAGGCGCTGGCGGAAGTCTACCGGTTCATGCAGTCAAGCGGGATGCTGCACGACAGCCTCCCGGTCAAACGCCGCCACAGTGCGAGCGTCCTGGACACCACGCTTGAACGCGAGTACATCCACGTGTTGTTGCAGGACTTGATGAATGGCGGGCATTTCCCGCCGCATGACGCGCTCTGGATCAGTCAGCGCATTCCGCGCTGGTCAGGGGAGCTTGCGCTGGAATCGAACCGGGGCCGGAGCGCAAAGTCCCGGTTCGTGGTCGATCCGGACGGCGAGTCGGGTCTTGCGCGTCCGAATTCCGATTCGCCGGATCCGGGTCTGGGCCTCGATACGACCTCCTTGCTCGCAGCGCTACGCGACGAAATCGTGTCGCTGCGCGACGTCACCGGCCGACCGGGCGAGGGTTCGTCGCTGAGCCCCGGACGGCAGCTCAAGCTGCTGTCCAAATTCAGCGATCTTTGCTCGCCCGAGCGGCAGGTGATCGCGCGCCGGGGCGAGCGCGAGCCGGTGGCGCTGACAGTCGAAGTCGTCGTGGGACTGCCGCAGATCCTGCGCACGCTGCGCAACAAACCGGGAGCCGCGGCCACGAGCGACGGCATGGCGAGCGCGGAGTTCGGTGGGTCTGGCGAAGATTCCACGATCGGAACATTTGGCGGCGAGAACACGGTCACCCGGCTGTCGATTCCTGGCCAGATTGCGACGCACCCGCCATTGACGATGGTAGACCACAGCGATTCGGGTTGCCGGCTGCATGGGCCGGCGCTCGCCACGAGTCCGATCCTGCCGGGCAGCTTGATCGCGTTCCGTGCGGATGTCGACGAACCTTGGACGGTGGCTGTCGTGCGCCGCGTCAAGAAGAGGATGGCCGGGAAACGGGTCGAGATCGGCGTGGAATACCTGGGCGCGGATCCACGCTGGGTCATCGTCGTCGTTCCCGACTCCGATGCGAGCCCGGCCCGACCGCCCGGCGGCGCGCCCCCGCGCTTCGCCGCGCTCTATCTTCCGCAGAGCGCAGTAAACCCGGTGCTGCCAATGAAGACACTGGTGCTGCCTGCGCTCGGGCTGGCGCCGGAGGATCGACTTTCCGTGCGTTCGCGCACGTCCGTGCACACGATCCAGCTGAAGGAGCCGCTCGACGAGCAGGCCGAGTTCATCTGGTCGCCCTTCGAGATCGTCGAGCGCTGGCTCAGGGAAGAACCGGCGTCCCGGCAGGTGGCGTGAGCGAAGCGCGGCCCGGTCTGTCGCCGCTGGCACGGCCCCCCGGATGCCGGGGATGGGCGCGGGCCGGCCGCTACGGACGCTTCGCCTGCGCGGTCAATGCGCCGCGGATATCCCGGAGCTTGGCCTTCAGGCGCATTTCGCTGTTGAGTCCGACTCGGACCAGGATCTTCTGCCCTGCCGAAATCCCTTGCAGTTCGGGATCCGCGAATTCGTAGCGCACCTTGGGCTGGACCAGGTAGACCGGGGGCTTCGGTTCGGGTGCGGCCAGCAGATGGTCGATGACGCTGACCAGTCGATCGTTGAAATAGCCATTGGGATATCCGAGCTCGACATACGCCTGCTGAAACAGCGGATACAGGCGAACGTAGAAACCGACCAGACGCTGCGTATCGACGGCCTCCGCGACGTTGATGTAGGCAGCGTAGCGCTGGGCATTGTCGTCTGCGATGGCGATCCCGCGCGCGGTGCTTGCCGTTGCCATCGATCCGGGCGCCGGCCTCACCGGGCTGATTCGTGGCGCGAGTGTCGCGCGCGGCAGGTTGTCAATCGTCGCGACGATGTGGCGGATGAGCGCATTTGGCACGAACAGCCTGACGAAGGCTTCGTCGCCGAGGACGGCCCCGATCACGTCCTTCGCGATGTTGTCGCTGTCGTCCAGCGCGGGTAGCGCCGCTGGCGCCGGAGCCGCGTCCGCCATCACCGGGACCGGAATCTTCTCCATTGGATACGCGATCGCGGGTTCGGGCTGGACCTCGGGAGCGAGCGTCGATCCGGGCTGGGCGGGCGCCGCTTTCGGCGGAGGCGGTGCGCTCCGCGAGCCAACGAAATAAAGGGTTGCCGCGCCGAGCGCAAGAACCAGAACGCAAACCACGACGACAACGGGTCCGATCGATCGGGACCGGCGGGACGCATGCCCGGCGGCGCCCGGGCTCTCGCCGGCCGGCCGCGCAGCGGCGCTCAGCGTGAATTCGGGATCGGTCTCGAGCGTGTTGACGGCCATGGCGATCCTCCTGCGCAATTTCGATTGGAACGGTCGTCCGGCGAAGAGTTCCTCCACGCCTCGCGCGTCGAGCTTACAGATTAGCACTGCGCGGGCGCCGAGGAAGCGGTCCCGCGTCCTGCCGAAGCATTTTCCCTCCCGGGCACTCAGGCAGTCCGGCCCCGATGAAATCCCCCGGCGAGTTTCGCCGGACCCTGCCCGACCCGCCTTGCCGTCATTCGCCGTGCAGAAAAAGAAGATACGTGTTCAGCAGGTACAACGTGAACAGGCTCAGGCTCGCCCAGCCGACTATCCGGAAGATTCTCGTCCTGGGCCGGTACAGCAGGGCCACGATGACGATTCCGGTCATCACCACCGCCGAGACCGCGGAGATCGCGTGAAGTTGGGACACATGGGCGAGCAGCGGGCCGGATCGGAAAAAGATGTCGTCGACGGCGAGGATGGCGATATTGAAGAGGTTGCTGCCGAGAAGATTCGCGATCGCCATATCGACGGCGCCGATGCGCAGCGCGGCAACGGTCACGACGAACTCCGGCAGCACCGTGGCGCCCGCTACGAACACCGTGCCCACGAATGTCGTGTGCCAGCCCATGATCTCCGCGAGCCTCGCGCCCACGAACGGGAGCCAGGACCCGGCGGCCAGGATCGCGAGCGCGGCGACCGCGTACCGCACCATTACCTGCCGCAGCGTAATGCCGGGATATCGACCTGCCTCGTCCTGGGCGTGCGTGACCATGTGCTCGCGTTCATACTGGAATACCGC
The DNA here is from genome assembly GCA_963700415.1 of uncultured beta proteobacterium. Lineage (GTDB taxonomy): Bacteria > Pseudomonadota > Gammaproteobacteria > Burkholderiales > Casimicrobiaceae > CAIWHR01. Next base: position 10,916 of record CAVOXS010000020.1, on the reverse strand, counting down.
GCGCATGGCTACGAGATAGAGCAACAGGATGACCGGCGTGTAGGCGCCGATGCGCCATACGGCAAGCGCGTTGGCCTGGTCGCCGAGGAGCACGTTGAGGCCGGCAAAGCCGATCATCACGATGCCGAAGCCGGCCGAAAGTATGTGGCCCTGGCTGGCACGCCGATAAATCGGCTCGCCACGGTGCAGGAAGTCGATGACGACGAGCATCGCGAGGTTGAACACGCAACTGCCCATCACGTTGCCGACGGCGATGTTGGGCGCATCCACCAGGGTGACGGCGCTGATGCCGGTCACGAGTTCGGGCAACGACGTCACCGACGCCATCAGCATGAGCCCGACCCAGCTGCCGGAGATGGACGTCTTGTCGGCGATGACGTCGCCGTAACGCGAGAGTTTCGCTCCGGCCACCATGATCACCGCCGCGCAGCCCAGCAACTGCAGCCAGACGAGCAGTGTCTCGTTCACTCGATGCGGGCGCGCGCCGCGATGCCACATCTGCGCAGGATCATGGTGTCATTGTGCTCGCACCGCCTCGGGTTGGCCAAGCGCTCGCGCTTGGTGACGGGAAAGCAGATCGAGATTTCCGCGCTTCGGGGGCGTCGGGTCAACCTGCAATCGCCGAGGACGGCTAGAATTCGCGTTGTCCCGGTCCGAATCCCCTCCGGCCACGAGCCCTGCGAGCGATCGAGCTTCCACCCATGTCGCAACGCCACGCCAAGTCGCTTCCCCGCAACCGAGCGCGCCCGAAGTCGGCGCCGCACACCCCGGCCAGGATCGCAGCCGTGATGCCCGCCATGCCCGATCGTTCTCCGGTGGCCACGGCCGTGCTGAAGCAGTTCCGCGAACTGTTCCGCGTATCGCAACAGCACTTCCAGCGCATTGAATCCAATTGCGGGGTCAGCGGCGCCCAGCTGTGGGCATTGTCCGAACTTGCCGGAGGTCCGGGACTCACCGTGTCACAGCTCGCGCGCAAGATGTCCATCCACCTCTCGACGTCCAGCAACCTGCTCGACAAGCTCGAAGCGCATGGTTACGTACGGCGCGAGCGCGGCAGCGATGACCAGCGAACCGTCCATCTCTACCTCACCGCTTCCGGGCAGCAGGTGCTCGAGAAGGCGCCGCGACCGGTGGAGGGCGTGATACCGGATGCGCTGGCCAAGATGCCCGCGGGCGCGTTGCAGAGCCTCCAGCGCAATCTCAGCCTCCTTCTCGATCTTGCGAGCGTGCGCAATCCCAAGGCCGCCCTGAGGCCGCTCGCCGAGCCGTGACGACCGCCGCCGAGACTGTCCGCACGGGTTGCCGCATGCTTGCGCGACAGCTGATATTGCGCAATACTATCTTGCCCAAGACCATCAGGCAGTCTTCCTCGGGCTTGGGCAATGCAAGGGTCGAAGTAGAAAACTCCAAGGGCGGGGGTCACCCCGCCCGCTTTTTCCGACCCGGGTGCCCGGGCGCGATGGACGCACGGCCGAAAAGGACCGGGCGGATTCCGTTGCGGCCCGGACGATCGATACGCGCCGTCGCGCGGTCGAACCGCCCTTGTGCTGCGGGCTGCGTGCCGGTCTTGCCATCCGCGGGCGTGATCCGTACCGGGGCTGCGTAGCCGCCGCGCACCCACGCCGGCGTCCAAATCACATGCGACTATCGCTGCGCTTCCTCGTCCCGCTGCTGATCGCGATCGGTGCGTTTGCCTACGTCGCGGTACCGCTCGTGGATGCGTTGATGCTGCGCTGGTTCGTCCGCGACCTCGCCATCCGGTCGAGTCTGATCGCGACGACGGTGCAGGAGCCGCTCGCGTACCTCGTCGCCACCAAGTCCAGGACGCAGATCGCCGGCTTCTTCAACCGGATGCTGCTGGATGAGCGGCTGTACGCAATCGGGCTTTGCGTCGGCGAGCAGGCCGAACCGATCGCGACGCCGAACTTCCCCCGCGAAATCCGGTGCGAAGGACTTGCCACGTTCACCGGCGACGCACTGCCGGTGCTTCGCTCGGCCCGCGGGCTTATCCATGTCGCCGTGCGTCCGCTCACGCCGGACGACGCCAATGACGCCCAGCTCGTGCTCGTCCACGACATGAGTTTCATCGAGCGCCGCAGCGAGGAGACGCGGCAGTACCTGTTCTACTTTTTCGTTGCCCTGGGCGCCAGTATCGCGCTCATCACGGTCGTGATCGCGCAGTTGTCGTGGCGTGGCTGGGTGCAGGGGTTGCGCGCGTTGCTGCGCGGCGAGAGCATTCTCCCGCCGATGGGCTCCACGGCGCCGGAATTGCGTCCGATCGCACGCGACCTGCGCGAGCTCATCCGCGATCTCGAGCGCCAGTACCGCCCGCTGGACGGCAGCCAGCGCATCTGGGACCAGCAGGCGCTGCGGGCGACCTTGAGCAGCGAGTTGCACGGCAACGACGTCATCGTGGTCGCGAACCGCGAGCCCTACATCCATGTGCGCGCGGCAGACGGCATTCACCTGCAGCGGCCGGCCAGCGGGCTCGTCACCGCGCTCGAACCCGTGATGCGCGCCTGCTCGGGCACGTGGATTGCGCACGGCAGCGGCTCCGCCGACCGCGAAACGGTCGATCGTCACGATCGCGTCGCGGTGCCGCCGGAACAGCCGGCGTACAACATCCGGCGCATCTGGCTTTCGAAGGAAGAGGAGGAGGGCTATTACGCCGGCTTCGCCAACGAAGGCCTGTGGCCGCTTTGCCACATCGCGCATGTACGGCCCACGTTCCGCACGTCCGATTGGGAGTACTACCGCAAGGTGAATGCCCGTTTCGCCAATGCCGTGGTCGCCGAGGCGAAGACGAAGGATCCCGTCGTGCTGGTGCAGGACTACCACTTCGCGCTGTTGCCGCGGATGATCCGCGACCGGCTGCCCGATGCCACGATCCTGACGTTCTGGCACATTCCCTGGCCCAATCCCGAGGCTTTTGCGATCTGCCCGTGGCGCGAGGAACTGCTCGACGGAATGCTCGGCAGCAGCATTCTCGGCTTTCACACGCAATTCCACTGCAACAACTTCCTGGACACCGTCGACCGGCTGCTCGAGGCGCGCGTCGACCGCGAGAGCTTCACGATTTCGCTCCGCGGGCAGTCGACGGCGGTGCACCGCTATCCCATCTCGATCGAATGGCCGCCGGCGCCGCTCGCGTCGGCAAAGCCCGTCGCCGAAGCCCGCCGCGCCGTGCGCGAGCGCTTGAAGCTGCCGGCCAACCATCGACTCGGCGTGGGCATCGACCGTCTCGACTACACGAAAGGCATTCTCGAGCGGTTCAACGCCGTGGCGCGGCTGCTCGAGCTGGAGCCGCGGTGGCGCGGCCGCTTCACGTTCGTGCAGATCGCGGCTCCGACGCGCGCGATAATCGACGATTATCGCGATTACGCCGCGCGCGTGACGGCCCTGGCGGAGAAAATCAACACCCGCTACGCTGACGCCAGGTACCCGCCGATCGTGCTGCTCGCCGAGCATCACGAGCCGGAGGCCGTCTACGAATATCATCGTGCCGCCGATCTGTGCTTCGTCAGCAGCCTGCACGACGGGATGAATCTGGTGGCCAAGGAATTCGTCGCCGCCCGCGACGACGAGCAGGGCGTATTGATCCTGTCGCAGTTCGCCGGCGCATCGCGCGAGCTGGCCGAAGCGCTCATCGTCAACCCGTACGACGCGGATCAGTGTGCGGCTGCGCTGCAGTTGGCGTTGGCAATGCCGGAGGCGGAACAGCATGACCGCATGCGGCTGATGCGCACCATCGTGCGCGAGTTCAACGTCTATCGCTGGGCCGGCCGGATGCTGCTCGACGCCGCGGTGATGCGACAGCGCGGGCGCATCCGCTCCGCCGACACCATGGCGGACCGTGACTGACAACGGCACGCCGGCCGGAAACCCCTCGTTCGCGCCGCGCAAGGCACGGCGGGCTTCCGCGCGCGGCACGTTGCCGCCGCTCACGGCCAACTGTGCGCTGTTCCTCGACATCGATGGCACGCTGCTCGACCTTGCGGCGACCCCGGACGCCGTCCGGGTCGATGCGGACATCGTCGCCCTGCTCCCCGCGCTGGCCGCGGGTCTTGGCGGCGCCGTGGCGCTGATCACCGGTCGCGCCATTGCCGATGCCGATCGATTGTTCCGGGGCATCACGCTGCCGATCGCCGGCCAGCACGGCTGCGAACGGCGCGCGGCGGACGGCACCGTGCACGTCCATGCGCCAGCGCCGGGTGGGATCGAGCAACTGCGCGCCGCCATCGGCGAGCTGGCGAGGCAGCACGAGGGGTTGTTGCTGGAGGACAAGGGTTCGACCCTCGCCCTTCACTATCGAAGTGCCCCGCAGCTCGCGGGGCATCTGCACCGGGCGGTGCGCGCCCAGCTGGCGACGGCGATTGCCGCCGGCGCATCGCTGCAGCTGCAGTCCGGCAAGGGCATTGTCGAGATCAGGCCCGACGGCCGCGACAAGGGCACGGCCGTCTCCGAGTACATGACGGAGCACCCGTTCGCGGGACGCGTGCCGGTATTTGTCGGCGACGATCGCACCGACGAGTATGGTTTCGAGGCGGTGGCACGCGCCGGCGGATGGGGAGTGAAGGTCGGGCGGGGATCGACCCTCGCGGCCTACCGCCTGCCCGACGTCGCCGCGGTTCGCCGCTGGCTGGCACGCCCGCTGTCCTTGGTCGGGGGCGATGCGGCAGGGGATCGATGATGCGTAATCTCGATCTGGCCGTGATCGGCAATGGCGCCATCGGGCTGCTGGTCGACGCGATCGGCACGATCGTCTGGGGCTGCTTCCCCCGCTTCGATGGCGATACCACCTTCTGCGCGCTGCTCGACGACGCGCCTTCGGGCGAGGAACGCGGCGTCTACGCCGTCGACGTGCTCGATACGGTCCGCGCGGAGCAGGATTATGTCCCGAACTCGGCCGTGCTCGTGACGCGCCTGTTCGACGCCGCGGGCGGCGCCGTGGAGATAACGGACTGCGTACCCCGCTTCGTCCAGCACGGCCGCGTGTTCCATCCGGTCACCCATGTCCGCACCATCCGGCGCCTTGCCGGCAATCCGCGGGTGGTCATACGGCTGCGGCCCGCGGCCGGTTATGGCCGGTCGCTGCCCGCCGTCACCCACGGCAGCAGCCACATCCGCTACGTCATGCCGGCTGTGACCTTGCGCCTGACGACCGACGCTTCGCTGACGGCGATACAGGAAGAGCGGCCGTTCTTTCTGAGCGACACGCTCACGCTGCTGCTGGGAACGGACGAAACCGTGCCGAGCGCCGTCGACGAGGTCGGGCGCCGCTTCATCGACGAAACGGTCAAGTACTGGCGCGACTGGGTGCGCCATCTTGCCATCCCGTTCGAGTGGCAGGGCGCGGTCATTCGCGCGGCGATCACGCTGCGGCAGAACGCCTACGACGACACCGGGGCGATCGTGGCGGCGATGACGACGTCGATTCCGGAGGCCGCCGGTTCCACGCGCAACTGGGACTGCCGCTACTCCTGGCTGCGCGACGGCCACTTCATCGTCGCTGCGCTCAACCAGCTTGGCGCGACCGGGACAATGGAGCGTTATCTGCGCTACATCGTGGACATTGCGGCGGGTGACGGAGATCGCGATCTGCAGCCAGTCTATCGGATCGACGGCGACTGGGCGCTGGCCGAGGACCTCGTCCCGACGCTGCCGGGCTACCGCGGCTTTGGCCCCATCCGTATCGGCAACGACGCCTTTCGCCAAGTGCAGCACGACGTCTACGGATCGGCGATTCTGGCGTCCACGCACGCCTTCTTCGACGAAAGACTCGTCAAGCCCGGGGACCTGGCGCTGTTCAAGCGCCTCGAAATGCTCGGCCGGCGTGCGCTCGAGGTCTTTGATCGGCCGGATGCGGGGTTCTGGCAGCTGCGCGGCAAGGCGCGCGTTCACACCTTCTCGAGCGTGATGTGCTGGGCGGCCTGCGATCGGCTGGCACGAATCGCCACGCGGCTCGGGCTGCCCGATGACGCCCGGGAGTGGCGCGGCGCTGCCGATCGGATCCGGCGCTTCGTCGACGAGCAGTGCTGGAGCGAGGCGCGCCGGAGTTTCGTCGGCTCGGTCGGCAGCGAATCGCTGGACGCGAGCCTGCTGCTGCTCAACGATCTCGGCTTCCTCTCCGCGGAGGACCCGCGCTTTGCCGGCACCGTCCGCGCCATCGAAGCCGACTTGAAGCGTGGCGATTTCATCTTTCGCCACGTGGAGCATGACGACTTCGGCGAGCCCGAAAACGCCGTTGTCGCATGCTCGTTCTGGCATGCCAACGCGCTGTCCGCGCTCGGGCGCCGGGACGAGGCGCGGGCAGCGTTCGAACGCCTTCTCGGCTGCCGCAACCGACATGGGCTGCTTGCCGAGCACATCGATCCCGCGACCGGCGAACTCTGGGGGAATTTCGTCCAGACCGGCAGCATGGCGGGATTGATCGCTTCGGCCACACGGCTCTCCATGCCTTGGAACGAGGCGTTCTGACAGGGGGACGGCAGGGACCATGCGCGAGCTGCACCACGATTTCTGGCGGAATCTGCGCAACGAACTGGCGGACGGATGGCAATGGCGTGACCGCGCGGTCGTCTTGACCTATGCGGTCATCACCGGGCTGATCGTGGTCGGCTTCACGTTGCTCGCGGAAGCCGCCAGCAGGGGATTCGACCACCTGCTCGGACTCGGCACCGCCGGCCGCTGGCTGCCGCTGATCTGGACGCCCGCACTTGCCGCCGCGCTGCTGTGGTGGACGCGGCGCTTCGCGCCCGGCGCCCAGGGATCGGGCATCCCGCAAGTCATGGCGGCACTCGATGATCGCCTCCCTCCCTGCGAGCAGTCCAGACTGGTCTCGCTGCGCCTGTCGTTGCACAAGATCGCACTGGTCTGCGGCGGGCTTGCGGCAGGTCTGTCGATCGGCCGCGAGGGGCCGACCGTGCAGGTGGGCGCCGGTGTCATGCAGCACGCGCGCCGCTGGCTGTCGCCACAGGCGGGAATCGACACCCACGATCTGATGGTTGCCGGCGCTGCGGCCGGCATCGCGGCGGCGTTCAATACGCCGCTGGGGGGCGTGATCTTCGCGCTCGAGCAGCTTTCGCGCCGACGGAGCTTTTCGCACAGCGGGCTGGTGATCATCAGCATCGTGCTGGCCGGCCTGGTCGCCGTATCGGCGTTCGGCAATGTGAGCTATTTCGGCGAATTGCGCACGCAGCGGCTGGACTGGACCTTGTTATTGCCAGGATTGCTGGTGGCGCTCGCCACCGGACTGGCCGGGGGGCTGTTCGCGCGGTTGATCGTCGCGTCGGCCAAGGGTTTGCCGGACCGTTTCTCCCGCTGGCGCGCGCAGCACCCGATACGTTTCGCGGCGGGCTGCGCTCTCGCGGTTGCGGTGATCGGCATCGTCAGCGGCGGGGCAACGGTCGGCGCCGGTTACGCCCCCACGCGCGCGCTCCTCGACGGCCATGGCGAACTGCCGGCGCTCTACACCCTGCTCAAGTTCTGCGCGACCTGGTTGTCGGCGTGGACCGGCCTGCCGGGAGGCGTGTTCGCGCCGTCGCTGGCGATCGGCGCCGGAATCGGGAACGACGTGGCGCTGCTCGTCGGCGTCGGCCCTGAAGCGGCGATCGCGCTGGTTGCGCTCGGAATGGTGGGCTTCCTGGCGGCCACGACACAGGCGCCGCTCACCGCGTTCATCATCGTGATGGAGATGGTTGCGGGTCACGCCATGGTGCTCAGCCTGATGCTCACCGCACTGCTGGCGAGCGGCGTGGCGCGTTGGGTGACGCCGCCAATGTACAACGAGCTTGCCGCGCTGCTGCCACCTTCGAACCCGCCGCCGCAAACGCCGGCCGCGGCAACGCCGTCCCGGTAGCCTCGGCGGCCGAACCGCCACGCGCGAGCGGCGTGATTGCCGCCAGGAACGCACGATCGACCCGCAGGACCGAACCCGCGATAATCACGCTCGCGTGACGAATGCGTTGCGCGCGGCCAGGTGAGGTCGAAATATTCGACAGGAGGAGATCGATGGGCACTCTCAGCGGGAAAGTGGCCTGGGTGACCGGGGCCGGTTCGGGCATGGGGCTGTCCGGCGCCCAACGACTTGCGAACGCAGGCGCGACCGTCATCATGTCCGGTCGGCGCGCGGACGTGCTGGAGCGCGAAGCGGAGGCCATTCGCAAAGCGGGCGGGAAGGCCGAAGTCGAGGCGCTCGACGTGAGCGACGCGGTGTCGGTGCAGGGCGTGGCGGCGTCGATTCTCGCTCGTCACGCCAAGGTGGATATCCTGGTCAACAGCGCGGGCCTGAACAATCCGCAGCGTTCCTGGAGCAATCAAACGGTCGCGAGCTGGGACCAGGTCATCCGCGTCAACCTCGACGGCACGTTCTACTGCACGCACGCGGTATTGCCGTCCATGCGCACGCGCAAGGACGGCCTGGTGATCAACATTTCCTCCTGGGCGGGCAAGTACACGCTGGCAATGGCGGGTGCCGCCTACAACGGGAGCAAGCATGCGGTCGTCGCGCTGACCGAGACCCTCAACATGGAGGAATGCGTCAACGGCATCCGCGCGTGCGTCATCTGCCCGGCCGAGGTGGCGACGCCGATTCTGGACCGGCGTCCGGTGCCCCCGTCGCCCGAAGAGCGGGCCCGGATGCTCCAGGCCGACGACCTCGGCAAGACGATCCTCTGGGTTGCCGAGCAGCCGGCACACGTCTGCGTCAACGAGATCACGATCAGCCCGACCTGGAACCGCATGTATGTCGGTGGCGCCGATCTCAAGCCGAAGTAGCGCAGGTGGCGTACCGCAACGGCCGGGGACGGGGTGCCGCACCGTTTCGGTTCAATGTCCACCTTCAACCAGAAGTCCGGCATCGGCGAGCGCGACGGCGAGATCCCGCTCGATGCGCGTCGCGTCGGAAGGGACGCGCGGCAGGCGGCGTTTGCGCGAGCGATGCGATGACCCCGTTCGCGCCCCCAGCTTCGGGCGCCATTTGCCTCGCCCCAGGCGATGTCTTCACTTGCGGCGCCGGGGATTGGGTGCGCGGCACTCAGCCCAAGGCGGGCTGTCGGTCCGTCCTGGGCGCCAGATAGCCCAGGAAATGGCGCTCCAGCAGCTTGAAAACGCCGATCAGGCAGAACGTGCAGCAAAGGTAAATCAAGGCGGCAAAAAGGTACGCCTCGAACGGCAGATAGAAATCGGAATAGATCCGGCTCGCCGCGGCCGTGAGGTCGAGCATCGCCGGCACGGCGCTGGCGAGGCTGGTGCTGTGCAGCATCATCACCACTTCGTTGCTGTAGGCCGGCAGCGTGCGCCGCATGGCGCTGGGCAGCACGATGCGCAGCATCAGCTGGAAGCGGCTCATGCCGAATGCCTGCGCCGATTCGATTTCGCCGGCATTGGTTTCACGGATGGCGCCGGCCAGCATTTCGGCGGTGTACCCGGCGGTGTTCAGACTGAAGGCCAGCAGGGCGCAGAAGAACGCGTCCTTGAAGTAAGTCCATGGCCAGACCGTGTCCCATCGCGCCTGGATCCACTCCAGTTGCGCCAGACCGTAGTAGATCATGTACACCTGTATCAGTAACGGCGTGCCGCGAATGACGAAGGTGTAGGCGCCGACGATGCGTTGCAGCACCTTGTTCCGGCCGGTGAGCGCCAGTGCGAAGACCAGTGCGAGCACGCCGCCAACGGCGAGTGACGAGAGCAGCAGGCCAAGCGTCGTCAGCAGCCCTTCGCCATACAGGGCGAGGCTTTCCTCGCGGAAGATCACCTCCCAGTTCACAGCTCGGTCCGCTTCGCGCCAAGGCTGTAGCGGCCATGGAGCTTGCGCAACACCGTCAGCGAGAACCAGGTGTAGATCAGGAACAGCGCGCCGGTGAACAGGAAGAACGCGAACGGTGAACGTGTCGCCGCGCTGGCCTGCTTGGCCAGGTAGGTCATTTCCTGCAGGCCGATCAGGCTCACCAGCGCGGTTGCCTTGATCAGCACGAGCCAGTTGTTGGTGAAGCCCGGCAACGCATGACGCACCATCTGCGGCGCGGTGATGCGCAGGAAGGTCTGCACCGGGCCCATGCCGAATGCGGCGGCGGCTTCGAGTTGACCGCGTGGAATGGAAAGGATCGCGCCGCGGAAGGTTTCCGTCATGTAGGCGCCGTAGATGAAGCCCAATGTCAGCACGCCGGCGGTGAACGGATTGATGTCCAGCGTCACGTCGGTGCCGGAGAGCTCGAGCAGGTGGTCGATGCCGATGCTGCCGCCGTAGAACACCAGCAGCATCAGCACCAGTTCAGGAATGCCGCGAATGACGGTGGTGTAGCCCGTCGCCAGGACCACCAGCAAGCGGTTCCCGGAAAGCTTGGCTCCTGCGCCGAGCAAACCCAGCAGCACCGACACCGCAAGTGCTGCCAGGGAAACCCCTACGGTGAGCAGCGCACCGTAGAGAATGGACAGGTAATAGAGGGTCAAACGCGAATGAACTCAGGCGGTCATTTGCCGTAAACGTCGATCTTGAAGTACTTGTCGTTGATCCTCTTGTACGTGCCGTTGGCGCGGATGGTCTTGATGGCGGTGTCGAGTTCGGACTTGAGGGCGGTTTCGCCCTTGCGCAGCGCGAACCCGGCGCCGATGCCGAAATACTGGGGATGTACAGCTCGGGCCCGACCACCCCGTAGTCCTTGCCTTCGGGCTTGCTCAGGAAGCCGCCCGTCACTTCGATCACGTCGGCCACGGTTCCGTCGAGGCGGCCGGACTTGATGTCCAGATAGACCTGGTCCTGCGCTTCGTAGGGGGTAATGACCACGCCGGCCTTCTTGAGTTCGCCATCGGCGTATTTCTCCTGCGTGCTGCCCTTGAGGACGCCGAGTTTCTCGCCCTTGAGCCAGGCGGGACCCGTGAACTTGATGTCGTTGCGGACCACGATCTTGCTGGGCGTG
>CAVOXS010000019.1:0-171124 GCA_963700415.1 uncultured beta proteobacterium | reverse complement strand
ACCTCAACCTTCGTGAGCGAAAAAGCTCTCAGAATTTTTGCACGCGTTGATGGTTCATGGTTCCACGCGACCACGCGGGACGCGAAGCAGTCATGGTTCGTTCTTGAGTTCATGTTGTTCATGCATGTGTCAAGCCTCCAGTCCCTGCATTAAAGAAATGGAGAGCTTCACGCCCAAGAAACGACTCTCCACCAAGAGGGATGGAGACAATTGGATTAGATATTGGAGAAACAAATAAACGAAACTTGGCACAGAAACGAATCAAAATGGGAAAGTGTCCTACTTGTGGTATCCGGCTTTTTAAACTGGGAATGTTTGGTAAAAAGACGCCGCTTTCTACAGCAGGAGAATGTGTATATGGGAGATGTTTACGATGTAACCCTGTAGAGGGGTATCAGATACGACCGCCAGCGGCATCACAAGCGATGACCGCGCCAGAACCAATTGGTGTCGGGCGTGATATTCTTGTGGAAGACGATGATGATTCTGTAATGTCGGGCATTACTATGGACCCGGCTCTTCGAACTGATTCTTATAGGTTTCCACGTCAATATGATTCACTACCGGCCCCAATGGCACGGGTACCGGCATAGCCCTCGCGGGAGCGCAGATATCGGCGACCAAGAATTATGGCTATCTCACCAACTACGACTCCCAGTGGACGGGCGACGTCAAGAAGTACGCGCTCGACCCGATCACCGGTGCACTGGTAGCCGACAAAGACGGCAATCCGGTCAACAAGCCGCTCTGGTCGGCTTCGGACCAGCTCGACAAACAGGCGCTCGGCACGGGATGGCTGGAGAACCGCCGGATCCTGACGATCAACGATGCGACCGGCGCCGTGGTCCCGTTTCGAGTCGCAACCGATCTCTCGGCCGCGCAGCAGACATCGCTCAACAAGGGCTGGATAGACGCTGGCGTGACCCCAGCGCCTGCCGCGCAGGACGTGCTCAACTTTCTGCGCGGCGACAAAAGCAACGAAGGGGTGGGAACGACCAGCTTCCGGGTCCGTTCGCACACCCTTGGCGACATCGTCTATTCGGCGGCGGTGCCCGTCGGCGCGCCCAGCCAGCCATATGTCGATACCCAACCCGGGTACAAGGCATTCGCGGCAGCTCGGAGCGGGCGCACGCCGATGGTCTACGTCGGCGCCAACGACGGCATGCTGCACGCGTTCATCGATTCAGCCAGCGTGGCCGACGCGGGCAAGGAAGCGTGGGCGTACGTTCCGAAAGCGCTCTTCAGCAACGAGGACCCGAACGGCAGCGGCAAGCCGGCGACCGACTTTCAGATCGGGGCGCTCAGCTATCACATGAACGGGAGCCCCCTTTTCAATCACAAGTTCTACGTCAACGCCACGCCGCGCATCTGGGACGTCGATTTCGCCAACACCAAGACCAAGACCCCGCCCGATGCGGCCGGCAGCCAATGGCACACGTTGCTGGTCGGCGGACTGGGCGCCGGCGGGCGCGCGGTCTATGCCCTCGACGTGACCAATCCGGTCGCGCTGACCGAGACTGAAGCAGACGTCGTGACATCGGGTCGCGTACTGTGGGAGAAGACCTTCAAGGACCCGGGCTTCGAGAATCTGGGCTATGTCTACGACGCGCCGACCATCGTCAAGACCAAGCGCTACGGATGGGTGGCGCTGGTCGTGTCCGGGTACAACAACAAGGATGGCGACGGCAAGCTCTTCGTGCTGAACCCGACCAACGGCGAGTTGCTCCACACCTTCTCGACCGGAGTCGGATCGGCATCCGATCCGAGTGGCCTTTCGACAATTCGCGCGTTCACGGCAAGCCGGAGGGACCCCTACGTGCTGCAGGCCTACGGCGGCGATCTCAAGGGCAACGTCTGGCGCTTCGACCTCTCCGACCCCGACAGCTGGCCGACGAATGGCGATCTGATCGCCAAGCTCAGGGACAAGAACGGTAGAGAACAGCCGATCACGACCGGCGTCCGCGTGGAGATCGACCAGAACAACAACGTCGATCGCTACCTGTTCGTCGGCACCGGCAAACTGCTCGGCGAGAACGACGTGACAGAGGCAAACAAGGATGACAGCGGCAACGAGATCATCAACTCGCTCTACGTGATCCGCGACGGCACGCGGACCGCCGCGGGCCCCGTGCCGGCGACACCCTATTCCCGCGCCGATCTCAACAAGATCGACGGCAGCACGGTTGCCGGGTTCTCGGATCCGCCGACCGGGCGCGGATGGTACCAGGATGCGACCGATGCGACGCAGAAGATCGCCACGGACGTCTACGCGGATGTGCAGACCGTCGTCTACGCATTCTCCAAGCCACAGCCCGACACTTGCCTGGGCGACCTGTTGTCGACGCTGTACGCGCGCGATTTCACTACCGGCGCCTCGGCGCTCCAATCGGCCGGCGGGGCGGTGGTGCCGAACATCGACATCGGCGGCGTTTCCGGCATCAGGCTGATCCAGAGCAGTACCGGAGACGTGCGCCTGCAGGTCACGACGACCGGCGTCGCATCGTCGGGCGACCAGAAAGGCCAGGTCTTCAGCTTCGGCGTCAAACTTACCGGCGGCGCTACGCTCAAGCACCGGGTGTCGTGGCGGCTGCTCAATCGAGATTGAGCTTTGTCCCTCGCCGGTTCGGCATGTCCGGAAGATGGGCCTGGTGCGGCAACGGTCAGGCCTCGTGCAGCCGCGCCATATACCGCGCGACGAGATCCACTTCCAGGTTCACCCGCGCGCCGGCCTCGAGCGCCCCGAGCGTGGTCACCGCCAGCGTGTGCGGAATAAGGTTCACGAGGAAGCGCGCGCCCGACGCGCCTGTCGGGAAAGTTGACAGTGGGTCGGGTTTGCGCACCGCGCGGATACACGAAGCCATTGATTGCGAAGAAAATACCGTTTCTGTCACGATTCTTGCTATACGCGTCGTAGTATAGGGCTACGCTTGCTCGTTTGACGCGCCCGCGTCTGGGACGGCGCACGCTGCCTTGGAGAAACATGGCCATGAAACCAAAGATCCTCGCAAGCGTCGTCATGCTCGCCTTCGGCGTGGGTCAGGCGCTGCCGGCCACCGCGGCCTGTCCGACGACCAATTTGCTCAGCCGAGTCCAGATCCGGGACACCCTGTCCAACAAATACGGCTGCGCCACCCGTGGCAACGAGAAGTGGAACGAGCTGCACCAGGGCGCCGGGTTCGGACCCCACAATGTCGAGGATTACAAGCTCGGGCCGGGCCATCCGGTCGACCCGACCAAGGTCGTCGGCACCTATACGATCGACGGCAACGTCGTGGGCACCATCACCTACAACTACGGAAGCCCCGCGGTGACCTACACGTACGTTGTCCGGGGATCGACCGACCCCAACGAGCCCCCGTTCCTTTTTTGCAACGTCACGACGTTCGAGCTGTTCGCGGTTAAGGTTCAAGCAACCCACTGCTGAAGTCGTGCAGTTTCCGAACGACAGGGCGGCTACCGAAATTGGTCGGCCGGGCGCAAAGGGGCGCGGTGCCTCGACTGCCTCCACGTTTGTGGACGACGGAAAACCCTTAAGTGACCTAGTTCGCGCGCGGACCTTCGCCGGAAGGGGGAACATCTTCCTCGTCCAGAGCGTTGCATGACGCGCCATCGATCGAGATATCCGTCGGCAAAGTTTACATTCGATATGCCTGCTTGAGATCGTATATGTTCTAAGTAAATGATTACATGTATGATAATGTTTTTGGCGCGTGTTTTGCTTATAGATGGACAGACGGAGTGGGACGGCTTCGACGACGATAGGCGGTGCCGGCTCCGTGAAATGAGATCAACACTGGTCAATCGGACAAGCGAGGTGGCGTCATGAGATTCAAAACGATTTTGGGTATCGGGTGTGTGAGCGCTCTCTTGGCGGCACCGGCTATGGCGGGCATTTTCACCATCACTAATCCAGGCCCCGCTGACAGTTTTAGTTTCGATGTAACCATCCTCAACGATGATGGATTCGACCTCACGAAGGTCACTTTCGACCTCTCCACGACGACCTCATTCGCCTCCGGTAGCCCTCCCTTGGTCTTTGGAGGTTCCGGTAGTACCTCCGGCCCGCCGGGCGGAACCGCAACGCCGTTCGGGGCATCGGGGGCTTCGACATTCGGATTCGAATTCGCAGGATTCAACACGGGCGAGTCGTTCAGTTTCAGTTGGGATCCGGACATTGCGACTGACTCCGGTTATGGCGCCGTAGTTGAGGAGGCCATCGGAATGGGGGTGACCCTCGTGACTACGGGTGGTACCGTTTCAGGTTTTATGGAATACGTTGGGGGGCCAGAAGATGGCAGCCTGACGGCGACGATCAACTCCCGGGGGGCAATGGCCGGGTCCCCGAGCCCGCCACGCTCGCGCTGCTCGGCCTCGGTCTCGCCGGTCTGGGCCTCACGCGCCGCCGGAAGCTCGCCTGAGGTTCCATCGCAGCCTGTGCCTGCCCGCGCTACCGGGTGGGCGCAACGAGGTCTTCGACCCGAACCCCGTGAGCCTGACAGGCTTACGGGGTTCTTGTTTTCCTAAGGCGCCCCCCGACGGCACGATCCACACGCGTGCCCGCGGGCCGATCGACCCGGTAGGGCCGACGCCTCTTTGAAGGCACGAAGAATCGTTATCATCAACGTTTGGTACCCTGGCCCTTGCGCTGTCAACCACGCGATCACTTCAGCGGCGAGGCGTAGCGAGATCGATGCCGTGGGCGGCAGCGGCTCAAAGCCCCGGCGCACAATGCCAGGAACGATGGGTTTGACCGGGGCCTCCGGATATTCGACCGACAGCGCGATACCGCGATCGGTCATGGTGCGGGCGCGTGAGCAGTCGGTGTTGGAGGCTCTTGGAGCAGATCGCTTGTTCGTACTTCGTCGCATCGCGGAAGACGATGATGCGAACTGGGCGCCCGGATCGGTGTGCTGGACCGTTGAAACCTCCCGGCCATCCCGGCTCGGCATCTCGATCCAGCCTCGCTTGGCGACAACGCTCTCGGCAATCAGGCCTCATGCAGCCGCGCGACGACTACCGCGCGACCAGATCCACTTCGAGGTTCACCCGCGCGCCGGCCTCGAGCGCCCCGAGTGTCGTCACCGCCAGCGTGTGCGGAATCAGGTTCACGTGAAAGCGCGCGCCCGACACCCCGTTCAGGGTCAGGTTGACACCGTGCACCGCGATCGAGCCCCTGGTCGCGATGAAGCGCGCGAGCTCCACCGGCGCTTCGATCTCGAGGAGCCAGCTGCCGCCGGAGTCCCCCGCGACCGCCTCGAATCGCGTCACGGTGCCCACGCCGTCGACGTGCCCCGTCATCAGATGCCCGCCCAGCCGGTCGGCGAGGCGCAGCGCCATCTCCAGGTTCACGTCCCCCACGCGATCGAGTCAACCACGCCGGATCATTGACAGGCCCGAGGCGTAGTCCCGGTGATCGGTCGACCGAGTGACCGATAGCCAGGGCGAAGTGTGGACGGCAGACTCGACGCAACGCGTCAATGCACCCTGCGGCCCGACGGCGACAAGGTTGCGTCAACTAACCTATTAGGTTGATAATCCGCATGGAGAAGCGTCGCCCGCATTACGTTTTGGCGAACATGCAGGCGCAGATCGCTGTACTAGGCGCGGCGGCCTTCACCAAGACGGCGCTAGACGGTGGCCAAGCCATGGGCCTCACTACCGCCGAAATGTTGGCCGTAATCGCGGCGCTGGAGCGCCCCGATTTCTACAAGTCCATGACCACGCATGCCGATCATCGAGTTTGGCAGGATGTGTATCACGCAATGACGCCCGTCGGGCGCGTGGCCTACGTCAAGCTCACTCAGGTCAACGAGCGCCCGGTGGTGCAGTTCAAGGAGATGCGATCATGAAGCAGTGTCCTGAATGCGGGAAACGTGTGCTGCGCCGCTTTGCGGGAGAAACCTTGACCGCCGAGCATGCCGGTCTGACGAGCGCGGTTGGGGAACTTTCCGGCTGGCGTTGCGGCGGCTGCGGGGAAGTGCTGTTCGACGCCGACAGCGCGGCACGCTATGCGGCTGCCGGCGACGCGCTGGTATTGCAGGAACGAGAGCGACAGCGGCGCGAGATTCGTCGCATTCGACGCAAGCTCGGGTTGTCACAGGCGCAAGCATCTGCGCTCACGGGCGGCGGGCCGAACGCGTTCTCACGCTATGAGCTGGGCAAGGCCAAGCCGCTTCCTGCAGTCATCAACCTGCTGCGACTTCTTGATCGGCATCCAGAGTTGCTGCGCGAGTTGCCGGCGCTGGGTAAGGCGGCGTGACCCCATCGGTGTCTCGATGGCAACCGTCTGAAGGCTTTGGGATGAAGGCGAAATCAGATGCCGCATCAAATGTCCGAATGCCGATGCAGGATGGATGGTGCCGGCAGTCCGGCGCTCTTGAGGTCGGCGATCGGGACGTCGATCGCCCCCAGGCTCGGCATCTCGATGCCGGCCGCGCTTGCCGACAACGGTCTCGGCCATCAGCCCTCGTGCAGCCGCGCGACGTACCGCGCGACGAGATCCACTTCGAGATTCACCCGCGCGCCGGGCCTCGAGCGCCCCGAGCGTCGTCACCGCCAGCGTGTGCGGAATCAGGTTCACGTGAAAGCGCGCGCCGGCAACCCCGTTCACGGTCAGGCTGACGCCGTGCACCGCGATCGAGCCCTTGGTCGCGATGAAGCGCGCGAGCTCGGCCGGCGCTTCGATCTCGAGGAGCCAGCTGCCGCCGGCATCGCCCGCGACCGCGTCGAATCGCGTCACGGTGCCCACGCCGTCGACGTGCCCGGTCATCAGGTGCCCGCCCAGCCGGTCGGCGAGGCGCAGCGCCATCTCGATGTTCACGTCGCCGACGCGATCGAGTCCGATCGTGCAGCGCAGCGTCTCGGCGGAGACGTCGAACGACAGCGTCGAGCCGTTGACCTCGACGATCGTCAGGCAGCAGCCGTTGACGGCGATGCTGTCGCCCACCGCGACGTCCGCGACATCGCGCACGCCGATGTCGACGGCGATGCGCAGGCCGTCGCCCTTCGTTTCCGTGGCGGCGATGCGACCCACCGCCTGCACGATTCCCGTGAACATCAGGCTCTCCTTCGGCACGACGCGCGCCAGCACGCGCAGATCGTCGCCGATGCGCGCCACGTCGTGGAGCGTCAGCGCGACGCGATCGGACAGCCGCGACAGGCCGCCCCTGAACTCGGCGATGCCCCGCGCCGGATCGCCGAGCAGGCAGGGCGCGAGGTAGAGCAGCAGCTCGTCGACCACGCCGGCCGCGAGCAGCGCGCCGTTGAGCTTGCCGCCCGCCTCGACGTGCAGCTCGTTGATGCCGCGCGCGCCCAGCTCCTGCATCAGCGCGGCGAGATCGACGCGGCGATCGGCGTCCGGCAGCGCCAGCACCTCGACGCCGGCCGGCCAGAGCGGATTGCGCTCGCCCGCCGTGACGACCAGCGCGCCGTCGCCGGCGAGCACCTTCGCCGACGGCGGCGTCTCGCCATGCCGGTCGACGACGATGCGCGCGCGGCTGCCGCGGTGTGGCGATCGCGCGCACGGTGAGCTGCGGGTCGTCCTGCCGCACGGTGCCGATGCCGGTGAGGATCGCGCAGGCGCGCGCGCGCCAGCGCGTGGCCGTCGGCGCGCGCGGCCTCGCCGGTGATCCACTGCGACTCGCCGCGACGCGAGCGCGGTGCGGCCGTCGAGGCTCGCGGCGGCCTTCATCCGCACCCACGGACGGCCGCGCGTCATCCGCGACACGAAGCCGATGTTGAGCTCGCGCGCCTCGTCCGCGAAGAGGCCGACGTCGACGGCGATGCCGGCGGCGCGCAACCGCGCGGCGCCGTGCGGCGGCCTCCGGATTGGGATCGGCCATCGCGGCGACCACACGGCGCGACGCCGGCGGCGAGCACGGCATCGGTGCACGCCGGCGTGCGCCCGGCGTGGTTGCACGGCTCGAGCGTCACGTAGAGCGTGGCGCCGCGCGGGTCGTGCCCGCGCGAGCGCGCGTCCGCCAGCGCGTTGACCTCGGCGTGCGCCTCGCCCGCGCGCTCGTGCCAGCCTTCGCCGATCACCGCGCCGTCCTTGACGATCACGCAGCCGACCCGCGGATTCGGCGTCGTCGTGTACAGGCCCCGCTCGGCCAGCACGAGCGCGCGCGCCATGTGCGCGCGGTCGGCGTCGGACGGAAACGTGGGATCAGACACGACGTTTCGAGCGGAACGGCGAGGTCGAGGAACAAGTTGCGTCGAGCGCGGCAGCTGCGCGCGCTCGAACAGCATCGGATAAGCGGCTCACCGTGCAATCATCGGCACGACCGGCCTGCAGTCATGCGCGACCCGACGAACACGTCGTGGCCTCGCACGTCCGAGTCGTCCCGATCTGCGTCCCTACTTTTCCTTCCGCACGCGCTTGCCCGGCGCCTCGACTTCCTTCAGCGCGTCGCGGAAGTCGGACACGTCCTGGAAGCTGCGATAGACCGACGCAAAGCGTATGTACGCGACCTTGTCGAGCACGTAGAGCTCCTGCATCACCATCTCGCCGACCTGCCGCGACGCGATCTCGCGCTCGCCCAGGGCCAGCACCCGCGAGACGACGCGGTCGACGGCCTGGTCGACGAGTTCGGTGGGCACCGGGCGCTTGTGCAACGCGCGCTGAAAGCCGCTGCGGACCTTCGTCACGTCGAATTCGGACCGCGTGCCGTTGGTCTTGACCACCTGCGGCAGCCGCAGCTCGACGGTCTCGTAGGTGGTGAAGCGCTTGGTGCAGCTCATGCAGCGGCGGCGGCGGCGAATCGACCCGCCGGGCTCGGAGACACGCGAGTCGATGACCTGGGTGTCGGTGTTGCCGCAGAACGGGCACTTCATGGCGACCGGTCAGATCAGCCGTAGACCGGAAACTTCTTGGTGAGCGCGCCGACGCCGGCACGCACGCGGGCGAGCGCCGCGTCGTCGCCCGGCGCGTCGAGCGCGTCGGCGATCAGGTGCGCGAGTTCCTCGCTCTCGATCTCGGTAAAGCCGCGCGTGGTGATCGCGGGGCTGCCGAGCCGGATTCCGGACGTGACGAACGGCTTTTCCGGGTCGTTGGGAATGGAGTTCTTGTTGCAGGTGATGTGCGCCTTCGACAGCGCGGCCTCGGCGTCCTTGCCGGTGATCTTCTTCGCGCGGAGGTCGACGAGGAACATGTGGCAGTCGGTGCCGCCGGAAACGATGCGCAGCCCGCGCTCCATGCAGCACCCTGGACAGCACGCGCGCGTTGTCCAGCACCTGCTGCTGGTAGTGGCGGAAGTCCTTGCCGAGCGCCTCGCCGAACGCGACGGCCTTCGCCGCGATCACGTGCATCAGCGGCCCGCCCTGCAGTCCCGGGAAGACCGCGGAATTGACGGCCTTCTCGTGCTCGGCATTGCCGAGGATCAGGCCGCCGCGGGGTCCGCGCAGCGTCTTGTGCGTGGTGCTGGTCACGAAATCCGCGATGCCGACGGGGTTCGGATACACGTCGGCCGCGACGAGACCCGCGTAGTGCGCCATGTCCACCATCAGGAGCGCGCCCGCGCCGTCGGCAATCGCGCGAAAGCGCTTCCAGTCGATCACGCGCGAATAGGCCGACGCGCCGGCGATGATGAGCTTCGGCTTGTGCTCGTTGCGCCAGCCGCTCGGCGGCGTCGTAGTCGATGAGCTCGGTTTCCGCGTGGAGCCCGTAGGGGACGACGTTGAACCACTTGCCGCTGATGTTGACCGGCGAGCCGTGCGTCAGATGCCCGCCATGCGCCAGGTTCATGCCGAGGATCGTGTCGCCCGGCTTCAGCGCGGCGAGGAAGACCGCCTGGTTGGCCTGCGCGCCCGAATGCGGCTGGACGTTGGCGAAGTCGGCGTCGAAGAGCTTCTTCGCCCGGTCGATCGCCAGCTGCTTCGACGACGTCGACGTGCTCGCAGCCGCCGTAGTAGCGCTTGCCCGGATAGCCCTCCGCGTACTTGTTCGTGAGCTGCGAGCCCTGCGCCGCCATCACCGACTGGCTCGCGTAGTTCTCGGACGCGATCAGCTCGATGTGGTCTTCCTGGCGCCGGTTCTCGGCGGCGATGGCCGCCCAGAGCTCCGGGTCGGCCTGGGCAACGGTGTGCGAGCGATGGAACATGGCGGCGGGAGAATTCCGGGTTGGCGGCACATTCTAGCATCGCCACGACGGCCGCCGCGGGCTCGCCGCGGCGCTCTGCCCTCCTCGCGCGCAGCGTTCCGGCTACGCCCGCCTCCCGGATTCGCCGGGCATTGAATCCGCCTATAATCCCCGAGCCTGTCGCCACGGCGCCGCGAGCGTGCGGGGCGTGGTCCACACGCTTGCGCCCGTCTTCGGATCGGAGGATCCATGAAAGCCCTGCTCACCCTTTCCCGCGCGATCGACGGACTCAATACGCGCATCGGCCGCGGGCTCATCTGGCTGGTGCTGGCCGCGGTCCTGATCAGCGCCGTCAACGCGATCGTCCGCAAGGCGTTCGACATCAGTTCGAACGCCTTCCTCGAAACGCAGTGGTATCTGTTCTCGGCCGATCTTCCTGCTCTGCTCGCCGTACACGCTGCTGCGCAACGAGCACATCCGGATCGACGTCGTCGCCGGCCGGCTGTCGAGCCGCGCGCAGACCTGGATCGACGTGTTCGGCACCGTCTTCTTCCTGCTGCCGATGGCGCTGATGATCATGTACCTGTCGTGGGGCGTGTTCATGCGCTCGTGGAACATCAACGAAATGTCGAGCAATGCGGGCGGGCTCGTCATCTGGCCGGCGCGGCTCCTGGTGCCGGTGGGCTTCTTCCTGCTGTCGCTGCAGGGCATCTCGCAGCTGATCAAGCTGCGTCGCGCACCTGCGCCGGCAGGGACCCGATCCGAACGAGAGGCACGACCCCATCGCGGCGGAGAAGGAACTCGCCGAGGCGATCCTCCGGGAGAGGGGCGAGACGAAATGACCGAGTTCCTGATCGCCAACATGGCGCCGCTGATGTTCGCGGCGCTGGTCGTCTTCCTGCTGATGGGCTACCCGGTGGCGTTCGCGCTGGCGGCCAACGGCATCGTGTTCGGCCTGATCGGGATCGAACTGGGGCTGCTGCAGCCTTCGCTGTTCGGCGCCATGCCGGAGCGGCTGTGGGGGGTGATGTCGAACGACACGCTGCTGGCGATTCCGTTCTTCACCTTCATGGGGTTGATCCTCGAGCGTTCCGGCATGGCCGAGGACCTGCTCGACACGATCGGGCAGCTGTTCGGGCCGATTCGCGGCGGCCTCGCGTATGCGGTGATCTTCGTCGGCGCGCTGCTGGCGGCGACGACCGGTGTCGTGGCCGCGAGCGTGATCTCGATGGGCCTCATCTCGCTGCCGATCATGCTCCGCTACGGCTACGACCGGCGGATCGCCTCCGGCACCATCGCGGCGTCAGGCACGCTCGCGCAGATCATCCCGCCCTCGCTCGTGCTCATCATCATGGCCGACCAGCTCGGCCGGTCGGTCGGCGACATGTACGCCGGCGCCTTCATCCCGGGCATCGTGCTGGCCAGCCTGTACGCCGGCTTCATCGTGCTCGTCTCGTTCGTCAAGCCGGAATGGGTGCCGGCCCTGCCCGAGGAAGCGCGGACGATTCGCGAGCCCGACGGCTCGGCGGGAACGCGCTCGCTGGCCGTGCTGTTCGCACTGGCCACGACGACCGGCGTCGCCTACTGGTTCCTGTACTTCAACCGGTACAAGCCCGAAGCGGCGACGGACGAGCGCATCGTCCTTTGCGCGAGTGTCGCGGTCGCCGTGGCGTTCTTCGCGTCGGTTGATCAACCGCGCGCTGAAGCTGGGACTGCTCTCGCGGATCGCCGAGCGGGTGACGTTCGTGCTGATCCCGCCGCTCGCGCTGATCTTCCTCGTGCTCGGCACGATCTTCCTCGGCGTGGCGACGCCGACCGAAGGCGGCGCCATGGGGGCGTCGGGCGCGCTCGTCATGGCCGTCGCGCGTCGGCGCCTCAATGTCAGACTGCTGAAACAGGCGATGGAGTCGACCGCCAAGCTCACCGCGTTCGTCGTGTTCATCCTGGTCGGAGCCCGCGTGTTCAGCCTCACGTTCTACGGCGTCGACGGCCACATATGGGTCGAGCACCTGCTGTCGGACCTGCCGGGCGGCGCGCTGGGTTTCCTGATCGTCGTCAACCTGATCGTGTTCCTGCTGGCCTTCTTCCTCGATTTCTTCGAGCTGGCGTTCATCATCGTGCCGTTGCTGGGGCCCGTGGCGGAGAAGCTCGGCATCGACATCATCTGGTTCGGCGTGCTGCTCGCCGTCAACATGCAGACGTCGTTCATGCATCCGCCGTTCGGCTTCGCGCTGTTCTACCTGCGCAGCGTGGCGCCGGTCAAGGAGTACGTCGACAAGCTCACCGGCAAGGTCACGGCGCCGATCACGACGATGCAGATCTACTGGGGCGCGGTGCCGTACGTGATCATCCAGGTGATCATGATCGGGATCGTCATCGCGTTCCCGCAGATGGTGATGGTCTACAAGGGCGAGGCGTCGACGGTGGATCCGACCAAGATCGAGATCGACCTGCCCACCGATCGACCAGGGCACTCCGCCCGTCCTCGAGATTCCCGGGACCGACAAGGCGGAGCCCGGGGCGAAGGACGGGGCAGGCAAGAGTGGCGACCCGCTGCAGGACATGCTGCAGCAGCAGGAAGACGACGCCGCGACGGCCAACAAGGCGCTCGAGGACGCGCTGAAGGCGAAGTGAAAAAAAGCCCCGCGCGCGGCGGGGCTCGGGGGTGAAGCGGACGCCGGCCCGACGCTACTTCTTCGCCGGTGCCGCCCGGCCCTTCGCCGCTGCGGTCTGGCCGGCCGTCGCCATGTAGGCGTCGTAAGTGTTCTCGGTCGACGCGGGACCAGAGCACCTGCTCCTTCTGGAACGCGGAATAGTGGTCGTAGACCTTCTTGAACTTGGCGTTCTTCGCCGACGTCTCGGCATACACCTCCATCGCCGCCGCGTAGCACGCGTCCAGGATCGGCTTCGAGAAGGGGCGCAGCTGCGTGCCGCCCGCTACCAGGCGCCGCAGCGCGGCCGGGTTCTGCGCGTCGTACTTGGCCATCATCCAGGTGTTTCCGACGGCGCATCCGGCGTGCAGTGCCGCCTTGAATTCCGGCGGCAGCGCGTCGTAGGCCTTGCTCCCGCAGAAGTAGTGCAGCGCGGGACCGCCTTCCCACCAGCCCGGGTAGTAGTAGAACTTGGCGACCTTGTTGAAGCCGAGCTTTTCGTCGTCGTAGGGACCGACCCATTCCGCGGCGTCGATCGTGCCCTTCTCGAGCGCCGGGTAGATGTCGCCGGCGGCGATCTGCTGCGGCACGAGTCCCAGCTTCGCCATGACCTGGCCCGCGAATCCCCCGATGCGCATCTTGAGCCCCTTGAGGTCGGCGACGGTCTTGATCTCCTTGCGGAACCAGCCGCCCATCTGCGCGCCGGTGTTGCCGCACAGAATCGACACGATGCCGAAATCCTTGACGAACTCGTTGTACAGCGCCTCGCCGCCGCCAATGTACCACCAGGCGTCGTACTGCCGCTGGTTGAGCCCGAACGGAATGGCGGTGCCGAAGGCGAAGGTCGGGTCCTTGCCGAAGTAGTAGTACGGCGCGGTGTGGCCGCACTCGACGGTGCCGGCCTGCACGGCATCGGCGACCTGCAGTCCGGGCACGATCTCGCCCGCCGCGAACACCTGGATCTGGAACTTGCCGCCGGTGATGTCGTTGACGGTCTTGGCGGCGATCTTCGGCGGCGCCGTAGATCGTGTCCAGCGATTTCGGGAAGCTCGACGCGCAACGCCACTTCACCTGCCCGCCGCCCGTCGCCACCGCGGGCGCGGCAGCGGCGCCGCAGCGGTTGGGGCGGGGGCTGCCTTTTCCTCCTTGCCGCATGCCGCGAGCGCAAGTGCGGCGGTGGCGACACCTGCCTCTTTCAGGAAGGAACGACGTTCCATGGATCTCTCCTCGTTTGATGAAGTCGGGCGAGCCGACGGCTCGGACAAGCTGTCCGCCTTTCGGTGGCCATACGCACGGCAACGGCCGTCTGCACCCGGTCCGCCGTTCGCTTGCTGGGCGGGGATTCTATCCCAAATGCACGGGGTCGCCAGCGGGTTGTGTCAACAACCGCTCGGTCGGATCGCTCGGGGTGCGGAATGCCCGACAGGACCGGTGGGCGGGGCCGCGATCAGGGCGTCAGCTTGCGCACCGCCGAAAACAGCGTCCAGGCCCAACCCGGCTGGCGCTCGAGCGTCTGCGTGAAACGGATGAGGTAGCGCGCGCTGCCGGTATCGAGCTCCACCATGCCGCCGGCGACGAACCGCTCGTCGGGGCCGATCAGGCTGCGCTGCGCCATCTGCCGGTTCTCCGGATGCGCGGGCAGGTAGATGCCGAAGAACGGCCGGTCCGCCGGCCCGGCCGGCGTCGGTCGGGGTCACCCAGTTGCGCAACAGCACCCGCACCAGCCGCCGGCCCACGATCTCGACGCCAACCGTGGTCTCGTCGACCTTGTGCCGCTGCATCCGGCGCACGACCGCGAGCGCCCAGATGTCCCCTTCCCTGAACGCAAGGAGCTCGCCCAGCTTCGCGGGCGCCTCCTTTGCCGGCGCCGTGAAGCGACATCCGGTCTCGCTGCGATCCTCCATCTTCCATGCCACGCCGCGAATGCGGCGCGCGACCGTTTCGGGACCGGCGCCCGGGCCGACCATCTCGGTGATTTCGTCATAGCTCGCCGTCACGCCGACTGAACGGGCGGCATCGGGCAGGCGCTCGATTTCGGCGATGGCCCGCGTGAGCGGCGCCAGACCGACGACCACGCGGACCTCGGCATCCGTCTGGAAGCGCGTCGCGCGGGGCGACTGGGCGATCGCATCCGGTCCGTAGAGCGAAGCCAGCCGCATCAGCAGCAGGCGCTGCTCGCGCGGCGGCGGATCGTCCTGCCGGGGCGTGTCGTCGTCGCGCTCCGGCAGCCACCGCATGCGCTCGACGACCTGGTTGTAGACCGGACCCGCGTCGAGCAGCAGCACTTGCTCGCCCGAGCGCGACTTGTCCTGCCGGCGCAACCCATGTGATCCGGTCAGGTCGACGAAGAAACCCGCCCCGGCGCCCGGCGGCGGGACGAGCATCAGCGTCGCCGCCCATCCGTCGAGCTGGCGCGCCACCCATTCGACCTGATCAGGCGTGAAATTGCCCGAGTCCAGGCGCATCAGCAGCAGCGTCTTCAGGTACTCCTGCTCGACACACACGCCGGGCCGCGCGAAGATGCCGGCGCCATACGCAAGCTCGTTGCGCTGCCAGCCGCGTGCGCGCGCGAACTCGTAGAGCTCGTGGAATTCGCGCCACTGCGCCGGAAGCCACGTGCCGTAACGGAACAGCCGGAACTTGCCGTCGATGCCCTTGTAGTGAACCAGGCGAACCAGGATCCACGGCAAGAGCGCGTGCCAGCGTCTTGAATCGGCGCGCGGATAGCCGGCGCGAAGAACGGCGCCATATGCGGCCACAAAGGCCTTGACCAGATCGAAGACCGCGTGCCAGAGCCGCGTCTCGACGTCCGTGCTCTTCTGGTAATTCGTCGCGTACTGCTGCGCGAGCTGGGCGAGGATCGGCTCGAACCGCGCGTCTATCCGGAGCAGCGCCTCGGCCTGCGCATAGCCCGCGACGCGCCTGGAACCGGGGAATTTCGCAACGAGCTCCAGCGCCTCCTTCTGCAGGGTCAGCGCGTCCGACGCCGGCAACGCGGCGATCCACTGCGCCGCCGCGTTGGCGTTCCGGAACGGATCCTTGAGCGACCGGATCCAGGTGAGCGCTGGCTCGAGCATCGGGGCGTGACCGGCAGGATCAGTGCGCCGGCCGCCCGAGGGCCGATCAGGACGTGGGTCGCACGTGCCGCGACCGTCATCCGCCCGACCAGGATTGAGCCCGTGTGCCGCGAACCGCGCCGGTCGACATCACGGCCGATCGCGACGATGTCGCGGTAGATGTCCTTGAGATTGCCGGCGATCGTGATCTCCTCGACCGGATAGGCGATGGCACCATCCTCGATCCAGAATCCGGCGGCCCCGCGCGAGTAGTCGCCGGTCACCGGATTGACTCCCTGGCCGAGTTGCTCGGTGACGAGGAGCCCGCGGCCCATCCTGCGCAGCAGCGCAGGCAGGTCGTCGTCGCCGTGCGCGACCACCAGATTGTGGCTGCCGCCGGCGTTGCCCGTCGTGACCATGCCGAGCTTGCGCGCCGAGTAGCTGCCCAGGAAATACCCGCGCACGATGCCGTCGGTGACGACGTCGCGCGGCGCGGTGGCCACACCCTCGTTGTCGAACGGCGCGCTGCCGCGGGCGCGCGGGATGTGCGGGTCCTCGCGAATCGAGACGTTCGGCGAGAACACCGGCTGGCCGAGCGAATCGAGCAGGAACGACGACTTCCGATACAGCGCGCCACCCGACACCGCGCCGACGAATGCGCCGAGGAGGTCGGCCGCCTCGGGCGCCTCGAACAGCACCGGGCACTCGACGGTGCCGAGCTTGCGCGCGCCGAGCCGGCGCACGGTCCGCTCGCCGGCGATGCGTCCGACCTCCGCGGCCGACTGCAGGTCGGAGGCGCCCCGGCCGGCCGTGTACCAGTAGTCGCGCTGCATGGCGCCGCCGTCGCCCGGATCGCCAATGACGGAGCAATCGATGTGGTGTCGCGTGCTGCGATAGCCGCCCGTGAATCCATGCGTGTTCGCGTAGACGAATTCCGATTCGCTCCAGGCAACCGTGGCGCCCTCGGTATTGGTGAGTCGGCGATCCACCGCCAGCGCCGCCGCTTCCGCGTCGCAGCCGAGCGCGACGGCATCCTCGACGTTCAGTTCCCAGGGGTCGAACAGGTCGAGATCCGGGATGACGCGGGCGAGCCGGTCCGGATCCGCAAGACCGGCCGCGGGGTCTTCCGCGGTGAAACGGGCGATCGCGAGCGCCTTGCCGACGGCGGCATGCACGGCATCCGCGGAGAAATCGGCGGTACTCGCGTGACCACGGCGCTGCCCGAGGTAGACGGTCACGCCGATGCCCTTGTCGCGGTTGTACGCCACGGTCTCGACTTCGCCGCAGCGCACCGTGACGCTCTGGCCGACTGCCTGCGAGACGTCGGTCTCCGCCGCTGTCG
The DNA here is from genome assembly GCA_963700415.1 of uncultured beta proteobacterium. Classification (GTDB taxonomy): domain Bacteria; phylum Pseudomonadota; class Gammaproteobacteria; order Burkholderiales; family Casimicrobiaceae; genus CAIWHR01. The sequence goes on along the minus strand of CAVOXS010000019.1, from coordinate 153,999 downwards.
CGCCGCCCGCCTTCGCCGCCGCGAGCACCGACGCGGCGATGCGCTCGATCTCGGCCGTCGGAAGCGGAAAGCGACCGCCATCGGCGCCGTTGCGGGAGGGCGATGCCGTTGCGCTGGCACGAGGGGTTGTTGCGGGCTGGACGAAGGCGGTCATCGACGGGCTCTGCGGTGAGGTCGCGGGAAAACGACCTGGCCACGTAGTGGCGCTCGGCTATCATAGCAAAGGGCTTGCGCCGGAACTCCCGGCAGGCGCGCCATTGCGACCTATTTCCGCCAGAACGATGCCACAGCCCGACGAACGAGAGCACCGCCGACCACGCGCGACAGCACCCGCCAGCGAAACCGCGGCCGCGACGGAGGACAGCCTCCCGCCGTCGAAAACGCGGCGCAAGGCCGAGATGCACGCGCTGCAGGATCTGGGCGAGGCCCTGATCGCCCTCGATCCGAAACGCCTCGCCGAACTCGCGGTCGAAGCGAGCTTGCCCGAACGCCTCGTCGACGCAATCCGCGAGGCGCGTTCGATCACGGCGTGGGGCGGCCGCAAGCGGCAGCGCCAGTATGTCGGCAAGCTGATGCGCGACGTCGACCCGGAGCCCATCCGGAGGCGCCTCGATCTGTGGGCGCACGGTCATGCCGTCGATTCGGCTCGGCAGCACGCGCTCGAGCAGTGGCGCGACCGCCTGATCGCCGAACCCGCGGCACTGGATCTCCTGGCCGCCCAGCAGCCGCGGCTCGACCGCCGGCGCTTCCGGGCGCTGATCGCCAGAGCCCGCGACGAGCAGGCACGGGGGCAGCCGCCCCACGCATTTCGCGAGCTCTTTCGTGCGCTGAAGATGCTCGAATTCGCCGATCCGGGCCCGCACGAATGATCGAACACCCATCGCAAAGAGGACTCTCATGGAATCGCTGCTGATCGGCCTCGTCTCCATTTCCGATCGTGCGTCGTCCGGCATCTATGCGGACAAGGGCATTCCCGGCCTCACGGAATGGTTCACCTCGGCGCTGCGCTCGCCGTGGCGGATGGAGAGCCGGCTCATTCCCGACGAGCAGCCGCAGATCGAGCGCACGCTCGTCGATCTGGTCGACACCGTCGGCTGTCACCTGGTGCTGACCACGGGCGGCACCGGCCCCGCCCCGCGCGACGTGACGCCCGAGGCGACCGTCGCCGTCGCGCACAGGGTGCTGCCGGGTTTCGGCGAGCAGATGCGCCAGGTGAGCCTGAAGTACGTGCCGACCGCGATCCTGTCGCGGCAGGTGGGCGTCATCCGCGGTCGCGCGCTGATCCTCAACCTGCCCGGCCAGCCGAAAGCGATCAAGGAGACGCTCGACGGCGTCTTTCCAGCCGTCCCCTACTGCATCGATCTCATCGGCGGCCCCTACGTCGAAACGAACGACGACGTCTGCAAGGCGTTCCGGCCAAAGTCGGCGGTGAAGCCGGCGCCGGGGTGAGCGGCGCGACGAGCGCGGCGCACGCGGGCCGCGTCCGGATCGGCATCGCGCTGGTCGTGCTGTCGGCCATTGCGTTCGGCGCGATGGCCATCCTTGCGCGCTTCGCTTTCGCATCGGGGGTCGATGCCTCGACGCTGCTGGCGTTGCGCTTCTCTCTCGCCGCCGTCGTGATGCTCACGGTGCTGGGCGCCCGCGGCCTGCCGCTGCCGCGCGGACCGACGCTCGGCGTCCTGATGGCGCTGGGCGCCGTGGGCTACGGCGGACAGGCGATCTGCTATTTCACGGCCTTGAGGCTGGCGCCGGCGGGCCTGGCGGCGCTTCTGCTCTATCTCCACCCCGCGCTCGTCGCCATCCTGGCCGCGGCATTCCTGCACGAGCGCCTCACCGCTGCAAAGCTCGCCGCGCTCGTCATTGCGCTCGCGGGCACCCTGCTCACCGTAGGGCCGGCGATCGGCGGCGGCGATGCCGCGCTCGCGCCAAACCTCCTGGCCGGGCTCGGGTTCGCCGCGGCGTCGGCGGCGTTCTACGCGGTCTACATCATCGTGGCCTCGTGGGTCGGTCGCCGCGGCGACGCCATACCGATGAGCACCGTCGTGATCGCCAGCGCCGCCGCGGTATTCCTCATCGCGACGCTGATCCGCGGGCCGCAATGGCCCGGGACCGCCGCCGGATGGCTCGCGGTGGCAGGAATAGCGTTGCTCTCGACAGTGCTGGCGATCACGCTGTACTTCGCCGGCCTCGAGCGCATCGGACCCGTGCGCGCGTCCACGCTGTCGACGGTCGAGCCGCTGTGCACGGTGATCCTGGCCGCGTGGCTGCTGGATGAAACGATGGCACCGGTGCAGCTCGCCGGCGGCGCCCTCATCCTCGCGGCGGCCGTGCTGATCGCGCGAGCGCGGGCAGCCTGAGCCGGATTCGCCCCTTCGCGCGGGATCGGCGCCGCGCCGTCAAGCCGGGCGCACGCGCCGGAATCTGGCCGGGCCGAACAGCGCGACCAGCTCGTTGCCGGCGACCGCCGCGAGCACGATCGTGCCGCCGGCGAGCGTCGCCGCCGACGGCGTCTCGCCGACGCCCAGCCATGCCCACAGCGGTCCGAGGACCACTTCGAGCAGCGTCAGGAGCGCGACCTCCGCCGGCGGCAGGTATCGGCTCGCCGTGACCAGCATGGTGCAGGGCACGGCGAGCTGGAAGATGCCGAGGCCGGCGAGCCACGCGAGATCGTGCGCGCTGGCAGCGAAGGGAACGGCGAACGGCAGCGCTATGAGCGTCGAAAAAATGCCGCCGAGCAGGACCGCCGGCACCAGATCGACCGTCCTGCCCCATTTGCGCAGCGTCACGACGTTGACGGCGGCCGCGACCGGGATGAAGAAGGCGATCAGCGTCCCGGAAAGGTCCGGGCCCAATCCAGCCGCGAACATCCAGGCCATGCCGCCGGCGGCCGCGGCGATCGCGATCCAGGTGTAGAAGGGAAGCCGCTCGCGCAGCACCAGCCAGCCGAGGATCGCGGCGAACACGGGCGTGAGGCTGTTGACGATCAGCGTATTGGCGATGGTGGTCCGCGTCAACGCCAGCATGAAGCAGGTGAACATCGTGCCGAACATCGCGCCGGACACGATGCCCGGCCAGCCGGCGTCCCGCACGGCCGCCCAGGCCTCGCGGCGCCGGGTGACGCCGAGGATCGCCGCCATCGCAATGGCCGCGAACAGGCTGCGCCAGAACGCGACCTCCCAGCTTCGCGCCGATTCGAGCGTGCGCGCGACGATGCCGGCGGTGCTCCAGAGAATGCACGCCGCGACCATCAGCGCCACGGCACGCGCGCGGGTCATCCCTCGATCGTCATGCATCGCCTGCCCTGCCGGTTGTCTCTCGGTGATCGCATTGCAATGCGCGGCATGCCTGCCGCGCCAGTCAAAAAAAGACCGGCGCGGATGTCCGCGCCGGCATGCCTGTTGCGAACCTCGACCGGTTACTTGACGTCGAGGATCTTCATCGCCTTGGCCAGCGTGTCGACCGACTCCTGATGCTTGCCGGCCTTGTGCAGCGTCTCGCCCTCGGCGCGGTACTTCTTGACTTCGTCGGTCTGCGCCGCCGTGAGCTTCGGGTTCTTGCTCATCGCATCGTCGATCTTCTTCATGTCGGCCGGGCAATGGAACGCGAACGCGGTGCCGGCGGCGAACATCGTTGCAGCAAACAGCGTGGTCTTGCGCATCATGGTGGAAGCTCCTGTGGTTTTGAACGCGGGGCTGGCGGTCACCCAGTCGAACTTTCGATTCCGCCGAAACCCTCCGCGATGGTGTCCAGACCTGCCGGCGGCGGCATAGGATACGCCACCGCCCGGGAAGTGCAAGGCGGGAAGTCCCGATGGCGCCTGTTCCGCGCTCGATCCGCCCCGTTCAAGCATGCCGCCCGCGACCGTCAACAGTCCGCGGGCCTCCGGTATTCCTGCGCCAGTCCCGCCGCCCGGGCCGCCGGATCCTGCCGGTAGAACGCCGCGCATTGTCCGTACACCTGCGGATATTCGCCGCGCAGGAGCAGCGGCTCGGCGAAGAACACCTCGGACAGCACGGCGAAGAACTCGGCGGGACTCTCGGCCGCGTAGGGATCGATCGCCGTGTCCTCGCCGCCGTCGATTCGTGCGCAAAAATCATCGTAGGCCGCGCTCAGCACCCTCTTCCAGGCCTCCGGCGACATCCCCGCGGGCAGTGGCGGGCAGCCATTGGCTTCCCCGCTGCGCATGTCGATCTTGTGCGCGAACTCGTGGATCACGAGATTCATCCCGGTGTTTTCCCAGTCGGCACCCGCCTCCACGTCCGGCCACGACAGCACGACCGGCCCGTCCGGCATCGCTTCTCCGGCGAGCGGCGCGTCGTTCCGGTGCACGACCCCCGCCTCGTCCTCCCACTCCCATTCCGGTACGAACTCGCCCGGATAGACGATCACGTTCTCGAACCCGTCGTAGAAAGCCAGGTCGAGCTCGAGCACCAGCACGCAGGCCTGGATCGCGACGATCACCCGCTGCAACGGCGTGACCGCGTGGCCGCGCGCGCCGACGATCGCCTTGGCATCGAGGAAGAGCACCACCTTTTCGCGCAGGCGCGCGAGATCATCGTCGCCATAGAGCGCCAGAAACGGCAGCTGCGCGACCGCTTCGCGCCACAATGCGTCGGGAATCGCGGCGCGCGAAAGGGTTCGCCGCCGGCGCCACCGTGAGAGCGCATCGAACATCGCGCGCCCGGGGTCAGTGCTTGAGCGCTTCGGACGAGTCGTCGGCGACCGCGCCCTCGAGCAGATTGCCGGATGCCTCGCCGGTCAGCAGGCGATCGGCCTCGGCGTCGGGCAACGCCTCGACGTCGCGCAGCTTGCGCGCAATCGTCGTGCTCTTGCGTCCGGCGTCGTCGAGCGTCTTGCCGACCTGATCCAGCTTTTCCTTGGTCCTGGCAAGGATCTCGCCGAACTTGCCGAACTCCGTCTTGACCGCCCCCAGCACCCGCCACACCTCGGTCGAGCGCTGCTCGATCGCGAGCGTGCGGAAGCCCAGCTGCAGGCTGTTCAGCATCGCCTGGAGATTCATCGGGCCCGCGAGCATCACGCGGAAATCGCGCTGCAGAGCGTCCGCAAGGCCGGGGCGGGAGACCGCCTCGGCGTAGAGCCCTTCGGTCGGGACGAACAGGATCGCGAAATCGAGCGTGTGCGGCGGCTCGATGTACTTGTCGCGGATCGACTTCGCCTCGGCCTTGAAGAACGCCTCCATCGCCTTCCGGCTCGCCTCGACCGCGCCGGCGTCGGCGTTCTCGATGGCGTCCTGCAGCCGCTGGTAATCCTCGAGCGGAAACTTGGCGTCGATGGGCAGCCAGCACGGCGCGCCGTCCTCGCCGCGTCCCGGGAACTTCACCGCGAACTCGACGCGGTCCTTGCTGCCGGGTCGCGTCGCGACGTTCTGCGCATACTGCGCGGGGGTCAGCAGCTCGGCGAGCAGCGTGCCGAGCTGGACCTCGCCCCAGCCACCGCGACTCTTGACGTTGGTCAGCACGCGCTTGAGGTCGCCCACACCTGCCGCCAGCGTCTGCATCTCGCCCAGCCCCTTGTGCACCTGCTCGAGGCGGTCCGACACCTGCTTGAACGACTGGCCGAGCCGCTCGTCGAGCGTGGTCTGCAGTTTCTCGTCGACGGTCGCGCGCATCTGGTCGAGCTTCTGCGCATTTTCGTTGCGCAGCACGTCGAGCCGCTGCTCGACCGTCACGCGCACGGCCTCGAGGCGCTGCTCGTTCGATTTCGCGAGGTCGGAGAGACGTTCGCCGAACTGTTGCAGTTGCTCGACCTGCGTTGCGGCGATTCCGCCGAGCTGCTGCTGCTGTGCCAGCGCCTGGCGCGCGAGCGTGTCGGCGAGCTCGCTGCGCGCCTGCTGCGCCGCCGTCGCCTGCTCGGATCGGGCGGCGGCGAAATCCTGCCGCAGATCGCGCTCGAAATCGGCATTGGTGGCGGCGAGCACGTCGAGCCGCGTGCGCAGCTCCGCCGCTTCCCGGGCCGCGGCTTCGCGCGCGTCCGCCAGGGATCCGACGCGCACGAGCACGATGACGACCAGCGCCGCGACGACGCCGAGCGCGACGACTGCGTACGGAAGAAAAGTGTCCGGCATGGCCGAGCGAGTTTACTACGCCGCGCGAACGCCGGCCGCGCCCGAACTCCGGTGCTACGCCGCTTCCCTGCTTGCCTTCTTCCGTTCGTGCTCTTTGAGGTGGCGTTTGCGGATGCGGATCGACTTCGGCGTCACCTCGACCAGCTCGTCGTCGGCGATGAACTCCACCGCGTATTCGAGCGTCAGATCGATCGGCGGAGTCAGCGCGATCGCGTCGTCCTTGCCGGACGAACGGACGTTGGTGAGCTGCTTGCCCTTGATCGGGTTGACCACGAGGTCGTTGTCCCGGCTGTGGATGCCGATGATCATTCCCTCGTACAGCTTGTCCCCGGGCGACACGAACATGCGTCCGCGCTCCTGCAGCTTCCACAGCGCGTAGGCCACCGCGTCGCCGTCTTCCGCCGAGATCAGCACGCCGTTGCGGCGATCGGGGATCCCGCCCTTCAGCGGCGCATAGCCGTCGAACACGTGGCTCATGAGACCCGTGCCCCGGGTCAGGTTCATGAACTCGCCCTGAAAACCGATCAGCCCGCGCGCCGGAATGCGGTACTCGAGACGAGCGCGACCGCGGCTGTCCGACTCCATGTTGGTGAGATCGCCGCGCCGCGGACCGAGCGCCTCCATGACCGCGCCCTGGTGCATTTCCTCGACATCGACCGACAACAGCTCGAACGGCTCGCAGGTGACGCCGCCGATGTCGCGCAGCACGACGCGCGGCCGCGACACGGCCAGCTCGTAGCCCTCGCGGCGCATGTTCTCGATCAGGATCGTCAGGTGCAATTCGCCGCGGCCCGAAACCAGGAACGAGTCGGTGTCCGCCGTTTCGTCGACGCGCAGCGCGACGTTGGTCAGCATCTCCTTGGCGAGCCGGTCCCGCAGGTTGCGCGAGGTCACGTACTTGCCCTCGCGCCCGGCGAGCGGCGACGTGTTGACCTGGAAGTACATCGACAGCGTCGGCTCGTCGACCATGATCGGCGGCAACGCCTCGGGCGCATCCAGGGCGGCCAGGGTCGTGCCGATCGCGAGCTCGTCGATGCCGGTGACGAGCACGATATCGCCCGCCTGCGCCGCTTCCACGGGCACGCGCTCCATCCCGGCGAAGGCAAAGATCTGCGTGATCCGCGCTTTCGGCGCGACCTGCCCCTCCGCCAGCGGGCCATTCAACAAGGCGACTTCCTGTCCCGCGGCAAGGCGGCCGCGGCGGATGCGGCCGATGCCCAGCCGCCCGACATAGCTCGAATAGTCGAGCGCGGCGACCTGGAACTGCAGCGGCGCGTCGGCATCGCCCTTCGGCGCCGGGACGTACGCGAGAATCGTTTCGAACAGCGGGCGCATGTCGGCCGTTTCCGGCGCCTCGTGCGCCTTGGCGACGTTCACGTCGAGCGTCGCCCAGCCGTTCAGCGCCGACGCATAGACGACCGGGAAATCGAGCTGCGCCTCGGTCGCGCCGATCCGGTCGAAGAGCTCGAACGTCTGATTGACGACCCATTCGGGCCGCGCACCCGGACGGTCGACCTTGTTCACCACGACGATCGGCGACAGGCCGAGCTTGAGCGCCTTCAGCGTCACGAAGCGTGTCTGGGGCATCGGTCCTTCCACGGCGTCGACGAGCAGCAGCACGCCGTCGACCATTCCCAGCACGCGCTCGACCTCGCCGCCGAAGTCCGCGTGGCCGGGCGTGTCGACGATGTTGATCCGGGCGTCGCCGTAGCGGATCGAGCAGTTCTTGGCGAGGATGGTGATGCCGCGCTCGCGCTCGAGGTCGTTGGTGTCCATCATGCGCTCGGCGACATGCTGGTGTTTCGCGAACGTGCCGGCCTGCACCAGCAGCTTGTCGACGAGCGTCGTCTTGCCGTGGTCGACGTGAGCGATGATCGCGATGTTGCGCAGGGTCTTGGGCGGCTTGGTCATGAATTGGGGCCAGAGTAATTTGTCTCGACAGCGACGGAGGTGCGGGAAAACAAGGCCGATGACCTGCCCTGACCCCATTACGTTGCGACGCGCTGCTGGGCGGATCCCGAAGCCGCGGCGGATAACCCGTAATTTTAGCCCGGATACGCCCGCTCTGACCACAAATAATTCGCAAAATCCGAAACTTAGCCTATAATACGGTTTCGGGCGGCCGTTCCGGTCACCGCCCACCCAGATACGGGGCGCGCACGACCGCAGGTCGTGCAGGGCGCCCCGGTCTCGTGTCCATCTACCGCAGCCTGGACCGGAAATCCCCTCGAGGGATGGGCCGCGACCAGGAGTTTCCATGAGCATTACGAGCTTTGCCGAGCTCGGACTGCGGCCCGAGCTGTTGCGGGCCGTGGAAGAAGCCGGCTATACGACGCCCACGCCGATCCAGGTGCAGGCGATTCCCGTCGTTCTCGCCGGCAAGGATGTGATGGGCGGCGCCCAGACCGGCACCGGCAAGACCGCCGGCTTCGCGCTGCCGATCCTGCAAAAACTGGCGCCGATGGCGAACACCAACCATTCGCCGGCCCGGCACCCGGTGCGCGCGCTGATCCTCACGCCCACCCGCGAACTCGCGGTGCAGGTCGAGGAATCCTTCCGCACCTACGGCAAATACACCAACCTGCGCTCGACGGTGGTCTACGGCGGCGTCGACATCAAGCTGCAACTGCCCATCGTGCGCGGCGGCGTCGAGATCCTCGTCGCCACGCCGGGAAGATTGCTCGACCACATCGAGCACAAGAGCGTGTACCTGGGACAGGTCGAGATCTTCGTGCTCGACGAGGCCGACCGGATGCTCGACATGGGTTTCATCCCGGACATCAAGCGGATCATGGCGCTGCTGCCCGTGACCGCGAAGCGCCAGAACCTGCTGTTCTCGGCGACCTTCTCCGGCGAAATCAAGAAGCTCGCCGACCAGCTGCTGAACGCGCCGCAGCTGATCGAAGTCGCCAAGCGCAATACCGCCGCCGACACCGTGTCGCAGGGCGCGTACAAGGTGCCCGCCGAGGCCAAGCGCGCCTTGCTGGAGCACCTCGTCCGTTCACGCGGACTGAACCAGGTTCTCTGCTTCATGCGCACCAAGCACGGCGCGTCGCGCCTCGCGCGGCAGCTCGAGAAGGACGGACTCGTCACCGACGCGATCCATGGCGACAAGAGCCAGCAGACGCGCATGGAGGCGCTCGCCGCGTTCAAGGAGGGCAAGCTGCAGGTGCTCGTTGCCACCGACGTCGCCGCGCGCGGCCTCGACATCGACGACCTCCCGCTCGTCGTCAATTTCGAATTGCCCTACGTTCCGGAAGACTACATTCACCGCATCGGCCGCACCGGGCGCGCCGGCGCCTCGGGCGAGGCGATTTCCTTCGTGGCCCCCGAGGAAGAGAAGTACCTGGCCGAGATCGAGCGGCTGCTGAAGAAGAGCATCCAGATCCTGTCCGCCGACGGCTTCGACCCGTCGTCCGTGCGTGCCGAGCGAGCGCCCCGCACGTCTCGCGGCGCCGGCGCCGAACGCTCGACGCGTGCAGCCGGCGCCGAACGTGCGCCGCGCGCACCTCGGGCCGCGCAGGCCGCGCGCCCGCCAAGAGCGCATGGCGCCGAGGAACGCGCATCGCGTCCGCCGCGGGAGGATCCGCGGATCGAACGCGAGCGCGCGTATGCGCTGAACCCGGACCAGCCTCCCGTGGCGCCGCAGGCCGGCAACGCCGTGGCGACCGGCTCGGCACTCACGCCTTCCGCCGGGGTGCCGAAGCGCCGTGGCTTCGGTCATGGCCGTCCAGTGCCCGCGTTGCTGATGAAGCGGGTTGCGACCGAGCCCGAAAAGGTCTGAGCCTCGAACCGCGCGCTGCGACGCGCGCCGCAGCGATGTCGGGGGCCAGGGGTCGGGCATGCGCGACTCTCATCTGCCGGCATACCTGATCGTCGCCCATTGCCGCGCGGGCTTCGAGCCGGAGGCGGCGACCGACCTCGTCCTGCTCGGCGAGGCCGCCGGAGCGCGGATCGATGTCGACGCGCCTGTGGGCCGCGGCTTCGTCGTCGGCAGCCTCGCCCGCTTCGATCCGCAGCCCTGGCCGCGCGCATTCGAGCGCGCGCCGCCGATCTTCGTCCGCTCGCTCTTCTTCGGCACCGGACCGCATCCGCTGTTCGATCCGGCCAGGGCGACCGGCCGCCCCGATCGCGTCGCGCCGCTGGTCGAACTGATCGAACGCTTCCGCACCGGGTTTCCTCTGCGGGATCTCGCCTCCGGCGACCCCGGTCCCGCCAACGGTTTCTCGCTGCGACTCGAAACACCCGACACCAATGACGGCAAGGCGTTGTCGGGACTGGCCCGGGCGCTCGCGGCGCGGCTCGCCAGCCGGTTGCAGGAACGCGGCGTCATGCGAGCCACCGGCGACGACGTCGCGGGCGCGCCCGGCACCCATCTCCACGTGTTGTTCCCGGACGGCGCGCATGCCTATGTGGGCGCGAGCGTCGCCCCTTGGGCGAGCCGCTGGACGATGGGAATACCCCGGCTGCGAATGCCCGGCGGCGCGCCATCGCGCTCCACGCTGAAGCTCGCCGAAGCGTTCGTGACGTTCCTGGGCGACCGGGAGTCCGAGCTGTTGCGCGCCGACATGCGCGCCGTGGACCTCGGCGCGGCGCCGGGCGGCTGGACCTGGCAGCTGGCGCGTCGCGACTTGCGCGTGATCGCGGTCGACAACGGCCCGTTGAAAGGCGAAGTGGCCGCCGATCCGCTCGTCACCCACTTGCGCGCGGATGGTCTTTCGTACCTGCCGAAGCACCCGGTCGACTGGATGGTCTGTGACATTGTCGAGCAGCCGTCGCGCATCGCGGCACTCGTTGCCCGGTGGCTCGGCGAGGGTCGCGCGCGCCATTGCATCTTCAACCTGAAGCTGCCGATGAAGAAGCGCCACGACGAGGTGCGCCGTTGCGAGGCGACGATCCGCGATGCGCTCGCGAAGGCCCGCGTGAAGCACACGCTGGCCCTGCGCCAGCTCTACCATGACCGCGAGGAAGTCACGGGCTACTGCACCGCGACCGGAACGCCTCCTTTCGCACCGCGCGGCGCGCGCCGCGGCCGTCCGGGTCAGGCGTCACCCGGGATGATGCCCAAGCGCAGATAGGTCGGCCGCATCAGTGCGCGGAGCGCAGGCAGCGCGCGCCAGAACCGGAGCGCGGCAATCGACGCCGCGAGACCGTTCACCACGAACGTCGCCGGCACGCCGACCGCATCGCCCAATGCGCCGGCGGCAAGGTTGCCGAGCGGCGCGATGCCGAGAAATGCCAGCAGGAAGAAGCCCGCCAGGCGGCCGCGCAACCGGTCCGGGACGATCGTCTGCAGGATCGTGTTCACCGACGCCGCCACCAGGACGACCCCGCTGCCGACCACGAACATCAGCGCCAGCGCGAGAGGCAGGAACGAGAGGTAGGCGAACGCCGAGAGAGCGAGTCCGCTGGCCATGGCCCCGATCGCGATCACGCGGCCGAGTCCGCGGATCGTGGCACGCCCGGCGAGATAGACCGTGCTCGCGAGCGCTCCGGCCCCCGCCGCCGCGAGCAGAAAACCCAGTATCTCCGGCCCGCCGCCGTAGATGTCCTTCGCGTAGACCGGCATCAGCGACGAGTAGGGCGTGATCGTCCATGAGACGACCGCGACCAGGAGCAGCAGCGTGCGCGCCGGCGCGAATCCGGCCACGAAGCGATACCCCTCGATCCATTTCGACCAGAAGCCGCCTTCCCACGGGACCGGGCCCGGCTCGCGTGCCCACCGCATCCGGCTGACCGCGACGATCACCGCGACAAAGGACAGCGCGTTGAGCGCGAAACACAACGCTTCGCTGAATATCGCGAGGAGCAAGCCCGCGAGCGCCGGCCCGATCATCCGCGCGGCATTGACGAGGAACGAGTTGAGCGCCACCACGTTCGGCAGGTCCTCGCGATCCTCGACGAGGTGCACCCACAGGGACTGGCGCAGCGGCGCATCGAAGGCATGCAGGAGGCCGAGCGTGAGCGCGAGGACGACGAGATGCCACACCGCGACGTGTCCGGACCACGTGAGCGCCGCGAGCGCCACGGCCTGCAGCGAGCATCAGCGACTGGGTGACGACGAGGGCGCGCCGGCGGTGAACATGGTCGGCGACGACGCCGGCGAACGTCCCGAAGGCCAGGATGCCGACGTTGCCGCAGAACGCCACGACCCCCAGCAGCCAGGACCGAGCCGGAGAGGCGGTAGGTCAGCCAGCCCATCGCGACCTGCTGGAGCCAGGTCCCCAGGACCGAAAGCCCCTGCCCGATGAAGAACAGCCGGAAATTCCGGTAGCGCAGCGCGCGAAACGTGCGGGGGACCGCCAGGCTCACGATGCGGATGCCAGGTGCCGCTCCCGGGCGGGGTTGCCGCGGCGGGACTCCGGGTTGATCAACCCGAGAGCCGCGCGAGCTGGTGCTGCAGCTGCTCGAGCGTCGCCTCGAGGCCCGCGGCCCGCGTGCGCTCCTGCTGGACGATGGGCGCGGGCGCGCGCGCCACGAAGCTCTCGTTCGCGAGCTTGGCCGCGACCTTGGCGATCTCGACCTCGATGCGCGCGATCTCCTTCGCGAGACGCTCGCGCTCGGCGGCGACGTTCACCTCGATGTGGAGCATCAGCCGCGATCTCTCCGACGATCCGAATCGGCGCATCGGTGACCGGCAGATCGTCGACGATGTTCATCGCCGAGACTTTCGCCAGCGACGGCAGATACGGCGCGAAGTGCAGCGAGAACGTCCGGGTCGCCCGCCACGAGCAGCGGCACCCGCTGCGCCGGCGACAGCCCCATTTCGCTGCGCAGCGCGCGACAGGCGCCGACGAGGTCCTTCAACAGCGCCATGTCGCGTTCCGCACCCGGATCGACATTCTCGAAATTCGCCTTCGGGTACGGCTGGAGCGGAGATCGTTTCGCCCGTCTTGCCGGCCAGTGGCGCGACGCGTCTGCCACAGTTCTTCGGTGATGAACGGCATGAACGGATGCGCCAGCCGCAGCGTCGCCTCGAGCTCGCGCACCAGCACCGAGCGCGTCCCGCGCGCCGCCGCCGGGTCGTCGGCCGCCTCGGCGCGCTGCAACTGGACCTTGGCGCACTCGAGGTACCAGTCGCAGAACTCGTCCCACACGAACTCGTAGAGCGCTCTCGCCGCGAGATCGAACCGGTAAACGCCGAGGCTCTCGGCGATCTCGTGCTTCGCCCGCTGCAGCCGCGACCCAGCAGCCAGCGGTCGACGAACGACAGCGCCCGGAACTCGTGCGGGTCGAGGCCGCAGTCCTTGCCCTCGACGTTCATCAGCACGAACCGCGTCGCGTTCCACAGCTTGTTGCAGAAGTTGCGGTAGCCGTCGCAGCGGGCCAGGTCGAAGTTCAGCGTGCGGCCGTAGGTCGCAAGGCTCGCGAACGTGAAGCGCAGCGCGTCGGCGCCGAAACTCGGGATTCCCTCCGGGAACTGCTTCTTCGTCCGCCGGGCGATCGACTCCGCCTGCCGCGGATCCAGCATGTTCGAGGTGCGCTTGGCGACGAGCGCTTCCAGCGTCACGCCGTCGATCAGGTCGAGCGGGTCGAGCACGTTGCCCTTCGACTTCGACATCTTCTGGCCTTCCTCGTCGCGGACGAGGGCGTTGATGTAGACGTCGCGGAACGGCACCTTGCCGGTGAAATAGGTCGTCGTCATGATCATCCGCGCGACCCAGAAGAAGATGATGTCGAAGCCCGTGACGAGCACCGACGACGGCAGGAACGTGCGCAGCTCGTAGGTGTCTTCGGGCCAGCCGAGCGTCGAATGGCACCACAGCGCCGACGAGAACCAGGTGTCGAGCACATCCTCGTCCTGGACGAACGATGCCGGCTCGCGGCCGAGCTTCGCCCGCGCCGCGGCGCGCGCGGCCGCCTCGTTGCGCGCCACGTAGACGTTGCCGTCCTCGTCGTACCACGCGGGAATCCGGTGACCCCACCAGAGCTGGCGCGAGATGCACCAGTCCTGGATGTTGTTGATCCAGTGCAGGTACGTCGACAGCCACTGGTCCGGCACGAACTGCACGCGGCCGCGTTCGCCCGTGGCGGCGTCGACGACGCCGTCGCCGACGGCGGCGAGGCAAAGGTCCTGGATCGTGCGTCCCGGGGAAGAACGGATGCGTGGCCGGCGCCGGCGTCTTCATCGCGACGAACCACTGGTCGGTCAGCATCGGCTCGACGATTTCGTGCGTGCGGCCGCAGCGCGGCACGACCATCCGGTGCGCCTTCTCGCTGACGAGCAGGCCCTGCGCCGCGAGATCGGCGAGCACCGCCTTGCGCGCCGCGTAGCGATCGAGGCCGCGATACTTCTCCGGCGCGTTGTCGTTGATCGTCGCGTCGAGATTGAGGATCGGGATCGGCGCGAGGCCGTGCCGCTGGCCGATCTGCCAGTCGTTGAAATCGTGCGCCGGCGTGATCTTCACGCAGCCGGTGCCGAAGGACTTGTCGACGTAGGCGTCGGCGATCACGGGAATCCTGCGGCCGGTGAGCGGCAGCGCGACCTCGTTCCCGATCAGGGCCGTGTACCGCTCGTCGTCGGGATTCACCGCGACCGCGACGTCGCCCAGCATCGTCTCCGGCCGGGTCGTGGCGACGATGACATCGCCCTGCGCGCCCTTGCTCCGCCGGCCAGCGGATAGCGGATTTCCCAGATCTTCCCCTGCTCCTCCTCGTTCTCGACCTCGAGGTCGGACACCGCCGTGCCGAGCGTCGGATCCCAGTTGACCAGGCGCTTGCCGCGGTAGATGAGGCCGTCCTCATGGAGCCGGACGAAGGTCTCGAGCACCGCCGCGGAAAGGCCTTCGTCCATCGTGAAGCGCTCGCGCGACCAGTCGCCCGAGGTGCCGAGCCGGCGCATCTGGTTCGTGATCGTCGAACCGGACTCCTGTTTCCACGCCCAGACGCGCTCGGCGAACCTCTCGCGGCCGAGATCCCGCCGCGACTCGCCCTGGGCCTTCAGCTGCTGCTCGACGACGATCTGCGTCGCGATGCCGGCATGGTCGGTGCCGAGCTGCCAGAGCGTGTTGTCGCCGCGCATCCGGTGGTACCGGATCAGCACGTCCATCAGCGTCATCTGGAACGCGTGCCCCATGTGCAGCGTGCCGGTGACGTTCGGCGGCGGCAGCTGGATGCAGAAGGCGGGCGCCTCCGGCGCGTGGCTCGGCTTGAAGTCGCCGCGCGCTTCCCAGAGCGGGTACCACTTCGCCTCGATGGCGTGGGGTTCGAAGCTCTTGGCGAGTTCCATGACGCCTCGTGCGGCCCGCGGACGGGGCCTGCAAAAGCTTGAAATTATAGCGGAAAGCCGGGGTCCGCCGCGGCTCGGCTGGACCGGCGGCGGCGCCGGCGAAAGTCGCCTCCCCGGCGCCGCCCGTCACGCCGGGATGAACTTCAGCGCGACGCCGTTGTTGCAGTAGCGAAGTCCGGTCGGCTTGGGACCGTCGTCGAACACATGGCCCTGGTGGCCGCCGCAGCGCGCGCAGTGGTACTCGGTGCGCGGATGATCAGCTTGAAGTCCGTCTTGGTCCCGACGCGCGCCCGGGATGAAAGTCATAGAAACTCGGCCAGCCGGTGCCGCTGTCGTATTTTGTCCGCGCATCGAACAGCGGCAGTTCGCAGCCGGCGCACACGAAGGTGCCCTTGCGCTTCTCGTCGTTGAGCGGGCTCGTGAACGGCCGCTCGGTCCCCTCCTCGCGCAGCACGGCAGAACTGCGCCGGCGTGAGCAGCTTGCGCCACTCGGCCTCGGTCTTGACGACCTTGTCGATCTTCGCGCCGGGCGCGGCCGGAGCCTGCGCATCGGCGAGCATCGACTGGCGCAGCGTGGCCACGCCGGCGACGGCGAAAAACGTGCGGGAAAGAAAGTGGCGTCGGTTCATGAGGTGATCCATGGAGTTCGGTTCGGCGTTGGTCGCCGCAGCGGCCCTCAACTTACAGCCGCATTCGGCGGGAGCCGACGATCCGATTCCGAGCCGCGACTACCATCGCATACCTGCGGCCGGTTGGACCGTCGCCTGGCTGCTTCGGTTCCGGCACGGGCTCAGGCCCGGCGCACGACTCGTCGCCGAAGCATCGTGGCATCGCTGCACCGATGCGCGATTCCGGCAAGCGAAAACATCCTCCCGCTAGTCGCCCGTTCCCCGCCATTTGTCGATCTCGCGCTCGATAGCCTCGGCAATGTAGGCCCGGAGCAACTTGCCGACCTCCTCGTTGATGGTCCCGACCATCTGGACGGCGGCCCGATCGACGATCGGCTGCAACTGGGCGCTGAGCTGTTTGCGCAAGCGCGTGTCGGTGAAGATGTCGATCCGCTGCAACACCTGCATGCGAATCTCTTCGGCCAGCGCCTCCCAGCGCGCCCAGTCGTCGGCGATCGGCGGTTGGCAAGCCGGGGAGCGTCAGCACCGATCGCCGGCTCGGGTGGCGTCGACTCGGTGGTCTTCGGCGCGATCTCGGCAGCGGGTGGAGCGGATTCGGCTACGGGCGGCGCGGTCTCGGCTACGGCGGCGCGGTCTCGGCTACGAGCGGTGCGGCCTCGGCTACGAGCGGTGCGGCCTCGGCTACGAGCGGCGCGGCCTCGACAACGGGGGGTGCGATCTCGACAGCGGGGGGTGCGGTCTCGACCACGGGGGGTGCGCTCTCGACCGCGGGGGGTGCGCTCTCGACAACGGGGGGTGCGGTCTCGACGGCGGGGCGTGCGCTCTCGGCTAGGTGCGGTGCGCTGTCAGCTACCGGTGGTGCACTTTCTGCGGCGGGGGGCACCGCCTCCGCAGCCGGTGCCGTGACTCTGCCACGGGCGACGCCGGCTCTGCCAGTCCGGCGCCATTCCGGTGCGGGTGACGCACCATCGACCGTGGGCGACAAGGACTCGATGGCCGGTGACTCCTGCTCGACCGTGGCATCCATCCGTAGCGAAACCGGCTTGTCCACGATCGACAAGAGCGATCGCTCGGGCCCGCGTTTCGCACGGGCGCCTCCGCCGGCGCCACGTGTGGCCGACGGAATCCGGTCCCCGTCCCATGTCGCTCCAGTCGCCGTGATCGTGTGGCAGCCATCCCGACACTTCGTCGAGTCGTCCGGAAACTCGACGATCGACGCGATCTCGATCTCCTCGACCACGTCGATGAGTTCGGGGACGTCACCGAGCGCGATCGACGTCGCGACCAGTCCCGGCGCCATCTCTGCGACGACTTCGGTCAGTTCCGGTACCTCGGTATCGATCGCGCCGGCACGATTGCGACGCATCAGCGCGTCCGCCTGCTGGAGAAGTTCACGCGAAGCCATCGCGCGCCCGCCCGGCCGCCCGAAGGGCGCTGACTGCCCCCGGGGGGCAGCGAACAACGTGAGCTGGAGCCGCCATCAGCCCGCCCGGAATCGTACGATCGAATTTCGTAACCGCGCGCCTTGTAGAATTTCCAGCGCTCGCGGCCCGAGGCCAGGTCAGCCGTCGTCGCAGCCGACGATCTCGGCAAGCCGCTCGAACCGCGAAAAGAACGGCGGCGGGATGCATGCAAATTGATCAGCACCGCCGCCGGGCCGTCGTGGTCGAGTGCGTGGTCGACGACGATGGGCGTCTCGGCCGCGAGCGGGCTTGCGAGCTGGCAATGGGGGAAGAATCCCGTCGCCGGCCATTGCCAGAGAAATCGTCCGAATTCTCCGGTCGCGTGCGCACCGTCGGTCAGTACGCGAACGGCTCCATGCAGCGCCCAGGCTTTGGCGACCAGTCTCGAGGCGACCTCGTAGCGATCGGCGCAGTGCGTATAGAAATCGATCGTCGTCATCGTCCCGTGCGGCGGCTCACCCCGCTCACGCGGCATGTCCCTCCCGGACTTGGCTTTGCCGTCGAGCGTTCTGCTCCTGCGCGAGCAGCCATGTGGTGAGCAAAGGCACCGGGCGGCCCGTCGCTCCTTTTGACTTGCCGTCCTTCCACGCGACACCCGCGATGTCGAGATGCGCCCAGTCGAACTTCTTCGCGAAGCGCGACAGGAAGCACGCTGCGGTGATGCTGCCGCCGGCGCGGCCGGCGACATTGGCGAAATCCGCGAAATTGCTGTCGAGTCCTGCCTGGTAATCGTCCCACAGGGGCAATCTGCCACGCGCGGTCGTAGGCATCATCGCCCGCCGCGATCAGGTTGCGCGCCAGCGTGTCGTTGTTGCTGAACAGGCCGCAGGCGACGTGCCCCAGGCTGATCACGATCGCACCGGTCAACGTCGCGATGTCGACGACGGCTTCGGGCTCGTAGCGCTCCGCATAGGTGAGCGCGTCGCACAGGATGAGCCGGCCCTCGGCGTCGGTGTTGAGGATCTCGATCGTCTGCCCCGACATGCTCTTGACGACGTCGCCCGGCTTCGTGGCCCGTCCCGACGGCATGTTCTCGCAGGCTGCGACGAGTCCGATCACGTTGACTTTGGCCTTGAGCTCCGCGATCGCGCGCAGCACGCCGAACACGCTGGCGGCACCGCACATGTCGAACTTCATCTGGTCCATTTCGGCGGCCGGTCTTGATCGAAATGCCGCCGGTGTCGAACGTGATGCCCTTGCCGACCAGGACGACGGGTTTCTGCTTCTTCGGGCTGCCCCGATACTCGAACACGATGAACCGGGGCGCCTCGTCGCTGCCATTCGTGACCGACAGGAACGAGCCCATCCCGAGCTCCTCGATTTCCTTGCGCTCCGAGGACCGTGACCTTGACGTCCGGGAATTCCTGCGCCATCGCGAGCGCGCGCTCGCCGAGATAGGTCGGCGTGCACACATTGCCGGGCAGGTTGCCAAGATCGCGCGCCAGTTCCATCCCGTGCGCAATGGCGAGCCCGCGCGCCGCCGCCGCCTCGCCGGCCGCGAGATCCGAGCGCTGCGGCACCGACAACGTGAGTTTGCGCAGCGGCCGGCGCACCTCGGACTTCTCGCTCTTCATCTGGTCGAAGCGGTAGACCGCCTCCATGGCGACCACCACCGCGTGTTCGACCCGCCACCCGACCTCCCGTCGCTTGACCTTTTCCTCGGTGATATAGACCACCGCCTCGTAGGATCCGGTCTCGTTCAGCAGCTTGACGACGGACTTGATCGGCGGACCGGAACTCCTTGTCGCGAAAGTCGCGCTCCTTGCCCAGGCCCGAGCAGGAGGACGCGATCGGCGAGCGTGCCGCGGACATTGTGCAGAAGCAGCGTTGCGCCGAGTTTTCCCTCCATGTCGCCGCGGCGGATGATTTCGCTGATATAGCCGTTCGACGCGCGATCGATCAACTCGGCCGACAGCGAGGGCTTCCGATTGTCGAAGACGCCGACGACGACGCAGGCGCTCCGCTGTTTCTCTGGGCTACCGCTTTTTATGGTAAATTCCATTGCCTCCCGAGCCTCCAACTTGGCTTTCTTTGCCGTAAAGCGGACTAGACCGCATTATCGGCAAAACGGCCCAAAAAAGTCAAAATTCTCCCGGCGTCATGATTTTCCGCCGCAGCCTGGTGCGCGAGCTGACGGCGACGGCCGTCGGCCTGTTCGTCGTCCTGCTGGCGATCCTGTTCACCAATCTGGTGCTGCGCCTGCTGGCCCGCGCGGCGGGCGGCGCCGTGGCGCCGGACGGGACTCCTGGCGTTGCTCGGCTTCAACGCGCTGTTTTACCTCAATATCCTGCTTTCCGTCACGCTGTTCCTGACCGTCCTGCTGACGCTTTCCCGCTGGTACCGCGACAGCGAGATGATCGTCTGGTTCACGTCCGGCCAGAGCCTCGCCTCCTGCCTCAAGCCGATCCTGTGGTTCGCCGCCCCGTTCTTCGTCGCCATCGTCGTCCTGTCGCTGTTCCTGTCGCCGTGGGCCGAGCAGCGCAAGCTCGAGTTCGAGCGGCAGCTCGAGTCGCGCGACGAGATCGCGCTGCTGTCGCCGGGGCTGTTCCGCGAGTTCCGGCGCGCCAACCTCGTCGTCTACCTCGAGAGCATCAACACGTTCGACGGCACGATCCGCAACATCTTCCTGCATTCGGTCGACGAGGGTAAGGACGTCACCACGGTCGCGCCGCTCGGGCTCGCTGCAGGAAGGCCGCAAACGGCGACCGCTTCATCGTCCTCAACGACGGCCGCCGCTACGAAGGCACGCCCGGCAGCGCCGAATACCGGATCGTCGAATTCGGCAGGCTCGGCCGCCGCATCGAGCCGGCCGAGCTGCGCGCGCTGCCGACCTCGGCCAAGGCGATCCCGACGCCGGCGCTGCTCGTCGCTCGACGGGCAGGATCGAGCGCGCCGAGCTGTTCTGGCGGCTGTCGGTGCCGATCTCGGCGCTGATGCTGACGCTGCTCGGCGTCCCGCTGGCGCACGTCAATCCGCGGATGGGCCGCTCGTTCAACCTGATCGGCGCGGCGCTTTCTCTACCTCGTCTACAGCAACTGCCTCAACATCGTGCAGAGCTTCATCGCCCAGGGCAAGCTCGGCTTCTGGATCGGCCTCGCGCTGCCGCACTGATCGCCGCCGTCGTGGTCCTCGCTGCTCTTCGGCCATCAGCTCGCGCTGTTCGCGCGGCTGCGCCGCGCCGCGCCCCGCGCCCGCCGCCGCATGAATACGCTGACGCGCTACATCGGCCGCGAGGTGCTGGCGGCGATCATGCTGATCTTCGGCGCGCTGGTCATGCTGTTCGCGTTCTTCGACCTGATCCACGAGCTGGGCGACGTCGGCAAGGGCAACTACACGATCAGCGTCGGCGTTCCTGTTCGTCGGCGCTGCAGATGCCGTCGCGGATGTACGAGCTGTTCCCGGTCGCGGCGCTGATCGGCACGCTGTTCGCGCTGGCGCAGCTCGTCGCCAACTCCGAATACACGGTGATGCGCGCGTCGGGCGCGTCGCTGCTGCAGGTCACGTGGGCGCTGGTCCGGGTCGGCGTCCCGATCGCGATCGTCACCTTCCTCGCCGGCGAGTTCGTCGCGCCGCCGGCCGAGCGGCTCGCGCAGCAGGTCCGGGGCAAGGCGATGGGCGATGCGGGCGCATCGTCGCGCAGCAGTTCCAGTCGGGATTCTGGTTCAAGCAGGACCAGACGTTCGTCAACATCCGCAGCGTGCTCGCCGACATGACGCTCGTCGGCGTGCGGCATCTACGAATTCGACTCCAGACCTCGCGCTGAAGCAGGTGCGCGTCGCCGAGTCGGGCAGTTTCGCCGGCAACGGGCAGTGGCGGCTCACCGACGTCGCCACGACCGACATCACCCCCGAGGGCACGAAGGTGTCGAAGGCCCCGGACACCTGGTGTGGGAACACCGTGCTGCGGCCGTCGCTGCTGCTCGGTCTACCAGGTCGCGCCGGAGCGGCTCGAACTCAACACGCTCTACGACAACATCCGCGTGCTGGGCGGCCAGAAGACATCGCGCTTCGAGATCGCGTTCTGGAACAAGGTCTTCTACCCGGCGGCCGTGGTCGTGATGATGATCCTCGCGCTGCCGTTCTCGTATTTCCAGCGCCGCGCCGGCGGCGATCGGCTTCCGGATCTTCGCCGGCACGATGCTCGGGCTCTCCTTCTTCCTGGTCGGTCGGCTGTTTTCCAACCTCGGCGTGCTGAACGACTGGCCGCCGCTGTTTTCCGCGGTGTTTCCGCTCGCGACGTTCGTCGGCGCCGCCGTCGCGATGCTGTGGTGGCTGGAGCGGCGGTAAGCGCCAGGCCGGCCGCACGGCGCGAAAAAAATCCCGGCTGACAGCCGGGATTCTTCGCCGGGCCCCCCTGACGGCGGCCGCGGGCGGCGCCCGCCTCTCAGGCCGCGACCGGCACCACGTTGACGACCCTGCGCTTGTCCTTGCCCTTGACGGTGAATTCGACCTTGCCGCGGACCAGCGCGAACAGCGTGTGGTCCTTGCCGATCCCGACGTTGGCTCCGGGGTGGAACGGCGTGCCGCGCTGGCGCACGATGATGCTGCCGGCGGTGATGAGCTCGCCGCCGTAGGACTTCACGCCCAGGCGTTTCGATTCCGAGTCGCGGCCGTTGCGGGAACTGCCGCCTGCTTTCTTGTGTGCCATGGTGATGCTCTCCGTCAGCCGACGATGTCGTCGATCTTGAGTTCGGTGTAGCCCTGGCGATGGCCCTGGTGCTTCTGGTAGTGCTTGCGCCGGCGCATCTTGAAAATCGTCACCTTCTCGCCGCGCCCGTGGGCGACGACGGTGGCCTTGACCGTCACGCCGGCGACGACGGGCTGACCCAGGCGGACGCTTTCGCCATCACCGACCATCAACACCTGATCGATTACGACCTCCGCGCCCACGTCCGCCGGTATCTGTTCTACCTTGAGTTTTTCGCCGGGGGCAACCTTGTACTGCTTGCCGCCGGTTTTTATGACCGCGTACATGACGGCTCCGTCGTTTGACATCTTTCCCGCGACATCGCGGAAAAGCCAAAATTATAAGCGGTTACACGGTCTCCTGTCAAAGGCCTTCGAACCGGCCGGCGCAGGTCCCGCGAGCCCGCGCCCGTGGCGGGCGCGCCGCATCGGTTACAATGCCCGCCGATCGCGCCTGGCGACCGGATGCCCCGCCGCCAACCGCCCTCGGTGCGGCTCCGCCGCACCTCCGTTCGCCCCGTGACGACCGATCTCCTCAAATCCCTGCTCGCCCCCGAGATCGCCGAAGTCGACCGCGTTCTGCGCGAAAGCCTGGATTCGGACGTCGCGCTGATTCGGCAGGTCGCCGAGCACATCATCGGCGGCGGCGGCAAGCGCCTGCGCCCCGCGCTGCTGCTGCTCTCGGCGCGCGCCTGCGGCTACGAGGGCCACCACCACACGCTCGCAGCCGCGGTGGAGATGATTCACACGGCCACGCTGCTGCACGACGATGTCGTCGACGACTCCAAGATGCGCCGCGGCCACGCCACCGCCAACACCACCTTCGGCAACGCCGCATCGTGCTCGTCGGCGACTTTCTCTATTCCCGCGCCTTCCAGCGGATGGTCGGCGTCGGTTCGATGCGCGTGCTCGAGATCCTGTCCGAGGCGACCAACGTCATCGCCGAGGGCGAGGTGCTGCAGCTCATCAACTCCGGCGATCCGGACCTCGACGAGGCTGCCTATCTCGCGGTCATCCAGCGCAAGACGGCGAAGCTGTTCGAGGCCGCCGCCCAGCTCGGCGCGGTGCTGGGCGGCGCCCGCCCGGAGCGCGAAGCGATGCTCGCCCGCTACGGCATGCACCTCGGCACGGCGTTCCAGCTGGTCGACGACGTGCTCGACTACTCCGGCGACCCGAGAGCATCGGCAAGAACCTCGGCGACGACCTCGCGGAGGGCAAGATGACGCTGCCGCTCATCCGGGCGATGGCGTCGGCAGCGCCGACGATGCCGCCCTGATCCGCGCGGCGATCACCGGACGCGGATGATCGAGTTCAGCCCGTGGTCGACGTGCTGGAGCGCACCGGTGCGCTCGCCTACACGCGCGAGCGCGCCGAGCGCGAAAGCGCGGCTGCCGCCGCCTGCGTCGACGGCCTGCCGGACTCGCCGTACCGGAAAAGTCTGCTAGAATTAGCGTCCTTCGCTGCACGGCGAACGTACTGAGGAACGTGCCAGACCGGCGCGCCGCCGCGGACCCGCGAAGATCGCCTTCTCCCGCCGCCGGGCAGCCTGGATCACCTGCCGGCAACGGCAATCGGGGTGTAGCTTAGCCTGGTAGAGCGCTACGTTCGGGACGTAGAGGCCGGAGGTTCGAATCCTCTCACCCCGACCATCAAGACAAAGGCTTGGCCATCACGGCAGCGGGCCAAGCTCCCCTCGGAAGTGCGTAGGCAGTGTGCAAATCGCGGTCACGGCGGACCCGTGCCTGCGGGCGGCCTGCACGTCCGGCAGAAGAGCATCCGAGTGCGCGTCAGCGACGATCCTGGCGCCGACGACGGCGCGAATCTCGCCGCAGTCCTCGCCGACGGCGAACACACAGCGATCCCGAACCGATTTGCGCCATGGCGGCCAGCCAAGGACGATCGATGCGGTCGAACCTGACTTGCCATCGCAATTCGCCGCAGGGATCCCCCAAGCTGCACTGAAAATCCTCGTGCCGGCGGTTCAATTCCGCGCCTGGCCACCCGGTCCTGAACTACTCCAGCTAACGCCCATGCGTACGTCGTCGTCAGCCTGCCAGATGGCAGGCTGATGACCGATTTCCGCTGCTGGCAATCTCATGTCCGAGAAGCCGGCCGAGGTCTGATGGCTCGGCGTCAGCCCGACGACGTCGAACCGCTCGTCGGCAACGCGGCCGCCGCGATCGCCGCCAGGCAATGCGCGAGGGTGGTGGCGCTGGCCACGCGGCACAGGATCGTCGTTCGATTTCCCGACGGCACGAGGCAGGCGTGTCCGACGATGCGACGCCGCGAACGCTGCAACTGGGTGACCGGTTCAAGGTCATCGCCGGAGCAGCCCGGGCGAGCGACTGACCCTGTTGGACGACCGCGGGCGAACAGGCAGGCTGGTTCGTGGCCGGGGCCGTGGAGTGTGCGCTTCCGAACAGACGTGGCACGAGCGATGGCAGACACTGCAATGGAGGCACGGCGGGTCCGTTTTCAAGGGTGGGGCTGGATGTCGCAGCCGGTCCGCATGCGAGCGTGAGGTGTGCGTGCCGGCGGCAGCAGCAATGACAGCCAACCACCGGGAAACCGGGTAACGAGAAGGGGCATCCCATGCTTTACACAATTGCGGTCGTTCTCCTCATCCTCTGGGCGCTGGGACTCGTGACGTCCTATACGGTCGGCGGGTTCATCCACGTGCTTCTGGTCGTCGCCATCGTCATGGTTCTGGTCAACTTCATCAGCGGCCGGCGCACGCTCTGACCGCTCGGCGGATGCTTCGCCGAACGAGCAGGACTGAACGTGACCATTGCCTGGAACTCTACTTCCTTGTCAAGGAGCAATCGTGAACCCGATCAAGATGATAGGAATCGCGCTGATCGTCGGCGGCGTGCTGGGATTGGCCTACGGCGGCTTCACCTACACGAAGGAGACGCACGAGGCCAAGATCGGACCGATCGTGTTGTCCGTGGCCGACAAGGAAACGGTGAACGTGCCGGTCTGGGTCGGCGTGGGCGGGATCGTGCTGGGCGGATTGCTCCTGGCGCTTCTTCGGCAACAAGCGGGGCTAGCCGCCGCGCATGACGTGCGCCGGCTTGCGATGCGCGATTGAGACCCTGAGCGGGAGACGCGAGTGAAAGCGAATACGTCGAACACGATGCGACGCATCGGCATTGCCATCCTGTGGCTGGCGTTGTGCCCGGTGGTGTCGGCCGGTGCGCAGGTCAGCGTCGGAATCGGCATCGGACTTCCCGGCCTGAACATCGGGATCAACTTCCCGTCCTATCCGCAACTGGTCCGGGTGCCGGGTTACCCCGTCTACTACGCGCCGCACCTGAAATCGAACTACTTCTTCTACGACGGCATGTACTGGGTGTACCAGGGCGACAACTGGTACGCGAGCTCCTGGTACAACGGACCGTGGGGAATCGTGGCGCCGGAGGTCGTTCCGGCCTACGTGCTGCGCGTCCCCGTGCGCTACTACCGGCAGCCGCCCGTGTACTTTCGCGGATGGCGGCGGGACGCTGCTCCGCGCTGGGCGAACATTGGGGCCGTGAATGGGAGCAGCATCGCGGCGGATGGGACCGCGGGAGCCACGCCTCGGTCCCGCCACCGGCCCCTCTGCCCGCTTACCAGCGACAGTATTCGGGTAATCGCTATCCCCAGTTGGAGCAACAGGGCGCGCTGCAGAGCCGAAACTACCGTTACCAGCCGCGCGACAATGTCGTGCGCGAGCACTATCGGCAGCAAGGCGCGCAGCGACCACCGTCGCCCGCCGGGCAGGGAGGGCCTCCGGGCGCCACCAAGAAACATTCCCAGCCGCCCGGCCACGGGTCGAAGCACGAAGCGGGGCGCGACAAGAGCGACGGGCCGGGTCCCGACCGCGTCAAGTAGTGCGCCGGTGACGATCGAACCGGCAGATCAGGAGACATGAAAATGACGTGGATGACGAATACTTCGCGGCAGCGATCCGGCCACGCCAAGGGTCGGGCGATCCAGTTCGTCGCCGCGACGCTCCTCAGCATCGCATGGCTCGTGCCCTCCGCGAACGCAAGAAGCGACGAGGTGATCACGGCATCGTCCGGCGTGACCTACGTCTCGGGCGGGACCGGCACCGAAGCCCTCGATCGCCTGCGGTCGATGGAAAAAGAGTTCAACCTCAAGCTGGTATTCGCCCTCAAGTCCGGCGCCTATCTGGCCGACGTCAAGGTCACCGTCGTCGATGCGGCGAACAAGATGGTGCTCGATACCCTGGCGGAGGGGCCGTGGCTCCTTGCCCGGTTGCCCGCCGGAACCTATCAGGTGAACGCGGATTACGGCGGGGTGGTCGAGCGCCGAACGGTGAGCGTCGGGGGAACGGCGCTCAGCACGGTCCAACTGCGGTGGCCCGCGTAATGAACCTTCGGCGCGACCGATCGACTGCGCCCTGGATGGCGTCGGACTGTGCGAGAAACGCGACGGCCGCGATCGCGAGCGCTCTGCCGAGGCGCCGCAGCGCGCCGAAGGGCAAGATCCGCTGCGTGTCCCGCCGGCTGCCCATGCACGTTCCTCAGGCCCGCGACGCTCGAGCATCGCGATGCTCCCGCGAGTGTCGCCAATGAGCGGCGAGTTCGGCGGGTACCTGCTTCTGACGATGTTGATTGCCGGCCTCGGCATCGTCGTCGCCTGGATGCTGTTCGGCCAAAGGGATTGAAGGATCGGGCGACCTGATCGCCCGGAACAAACCCCCGTGGGTCGGCCGCTGGCTGCGCAATCCCCTTGCCAGCAGGGTGCTGCAACGGCTCATGGCGGGCCTGTTCCGTGCCGGGTGGCTGCAGCGGCCTCACGACTCTCCTTGCAGAACAAGAAAACGGCCCCCGCGAGGGCCGCTTTGCGACACTGACCGCCTCGGCTTACGCGCGGGGCTCGCCGTGCGAGTTGACGGATACCGTGGGCCCCGGCGGTGCGCTCATCTGCATCCGATGCTCCAGGCCGCGGAAGGTGTAAGTGACATCCCAGTAGTCGGGACGGGCCTGGCTGGGCGCGGCGGCGCAACGCTCTACATTCCGCGAATACACCTGCTGGCCGCCATCGCGACCGATGTTCACGCCCACCGCGGCACCGGCGACCGCACCACCGACGGTAGCGACGTCCCTGCCGGTGCCACCGCCGACCTGGTGGCCGAGAATGCCGCCGATGACCGCGCCGACCTCGACGGCCGGCGATGAGGCGCCGCAAGGGCCGGGCAGGTCGGCGAATTCCGAAGGCCAGGCGATTCTCCCGCCCGGAGTTCTGCTCGATCAGGAAAGATGCTTCGATGCGAAACGCCATCGTCACGCGCATCGAACAGCCGACCATCCGGTTGACCGATACATCGTACGCGAAACTGCCGCACGCCGCCCAGCCTCTTGAGGTCGTGCCCGGTGTCGGAGGGAACGCCGCCCGGCATGCGCGGATCGACCCGCAGCGTCAGACGGATGATCCTGTTCGACGATACCTCGGCAGGCTGACCAAGTTCAGCGCTGCTGAAGCGCGTGATCGTCACGTCGGACTGCGGTTGCATCCGCTTCTCGTGGTGGCGCGCTGCACGGTCCTCGCGGCCGGCCACCTCCATGAGAGCCACCGAGCAGCCCACGAGCCCGAATGCGCAGCCAGCCAGACCGAACAGAATCCAGTTAAGGACGGTCATGAGGCGCTATCGGTGTGTCCAGTCTCGCATATCACGAAAAGCCGGCCCTGCGAACGGTGAATGGGTGCGCCAGTTCAAAACCCACGAAACCAATCGGAGGTCAGATGCGGCGCACCGGTCGAATGGCTGCCGTTCCACCCGCCTTCGGAATATCCCCTGGCCAATAATTGCCACGCGAGCTCCCTGTCGGCCGAATCGACATGGCGAAGCAGCCACTCGCGCAGCAAAGCCCACGCTGATGGCCATGGCCTGAACTGCCGGGGGCTTCCCGGAGACTCAAGGCACTCCTGCAGCAGCCGGCGATGGGCCTGTTCGTGCGTTGCACGGTCCGCGATGGCGTGAGCCATCCACTCCCAGCGCTTCTTCCGCCGCGAAATGCGCGCGCGCGAACGCGACGAGCTCCAAGCAGGACCGCGCGCAATCTCGGCGCATCCCGGCCGGCCGCGAATTCCGCGCCCACCCGTCCGACCATTCCGGCGAGCGCCCGGTGTTGCTCGTCCATGGTGCCGATCCCGGTGCTTGTGGACGTCGGTCCAGGGGACGATGTTGACGTCCCGTCGCCTTGCCTTCGTGCCTGCCGCCATCGGCGAGGCTCGAGCAATTTCCGCCCGCAGCCTTGCTGGCGTACATCGCGGCGTCGGCAGCGCGAACGAGCGTCTCGATGCCTTCTCCGTCACGAGGACAAAGTGCGATGCCGACACTGGCCCCCACGGAACACGAGTCTCCATCGACCGCGACGGGCTCGCCCAGCGCGACGATGAGACGATTCGCCACCAGCGCCGCGTCGTTTGGATCGGAGACGCCGGGAAGGATGAGGCCGAACTCGTCGCCGCCCATGCGCGCTGCCGTGTCCACCTCGCGGCAACACGATCGCAGTGTCTCCGCGGCAACCCGGAGCACCTGGTCGCCCGCCTCGTGACCGTAGGTGTCGTTGATGGACTTGAAACCATCGAGGTCGCATGCGAGCAGCGCGAACCCGTCCCCGGTCCGACGCGAGGCCAGCAGCGTCTGGCGCAGCCGGTCGAGGAACAGCGTGCGGTTGGCGAGACCGGTGAGGCCGTCGCTGAACGCGAGATAGTTGAGCCGCGCGTCGTCGCGTACCCTTTCCGTGATGTCGTTGGCAACCGCGACCACGCAGATGTCGCCACGGCCCGCGACGACCGTCCCGGTCAGCTCCAGGTCCATGATGGAACCGTCCTTGCGCACGGCACTGAAGATGATCGACACGCTACTGCCGGGCTTCAGCGCCGTTCGCCGAAGGCTTCGCGCGACACGCGGCCAGTCCGCCTCGGCGACGACTTCGCGCAGCGGAAGCACCTTCGGAAATTCGTCCCCCGGACGACCGAGCAATGCCGCACCGCGCCCATTCAGGGACAACACCATGTCGCGGATCACGCAAATCGGGAGGAGATCCCCGCGCAGCAGGGCGTCGGCAGAAATATCCTGCAGCAAGGATCCGGTCGGAGTCATCGGCGTGCCGTATCGTACAGAACGTTATGACGTTGGCATAGTTGACCCGGCGTCGAGGCGCCCGTCAAGGCGGGGCGGACGCGCGGTCGCATTCGTCGCACAGACGGTGATGCCCGGGTCGCGCTCCGAACGCACGCGAGCAGTGGTTTCATGGCAGACCGGGCGGCCGGGGAGGATCCTGGCAGTCGGCCGAGATCGGCGTCCCGACCTGCAGTCGCGCGTCCCGTCGTGCTGCCACCGGGTGGCTGCCGCGGGGCTGCCCGGCACGGCACCGCGGGAGTTGACCGAATCGCCGCCCGCGGGCGCCGGGCGGCGGACGGTGCGCAGCGGCGTGCGCGCACTTTCCGCCGCGCACTATGGCAAGATCACTGTCAGGCGCAACCCGAGGACCCTGGAACTCACGTGCGGTCCTGTCGATCAAAGGATCAACATGAAAAGCGAGGATGAACGCAACGCAGCTGCTCCGCTCCCCGAAAAGCCGAAGCCTGATGATCATTTCGTGGACCTGATGTTCTCCGGGATGAGCGACGCCAGCAGGGTCCCTGTTCCACCAGCGCAGCAGGTGTCGGCGGAGCCGTTCCATCCGCTGCGTCAGTCGCAGGCGAGACCCGGGGCAGGATACGGTCTGCGGCGTCAAGGGCTGCCTGCGCCGGTGCGGCCGGACTCGCCGGCGGTCGAGGTGATGACCGACTTGAAAACGGTCGCGGCGGTGACGATTCGCGGCCCTGAAACTACCGACGAAGCCAACCGGACGATGCGCGCCTGCGGCGTACGGGCCCTGTTTGTGATCGACGACGATGGCGTGGTTCTGGGAATCATCACTTCCACCGATGTACTGGGCGAGAGCCCGATCCGGTTCGCCCAGCAGCGCGGCATCCGGCACGACGAGGTGACGGTCCGCGACGTCATGACGCCGGCAGGGAATCTGGATGCCGTGGAGTTCGATGACGTACTGCACGCCCGGGTCGGTGATGTGGTCGCCACGTTGCGGCGCTCCGGTCGTCAGCATGCCTTGGTGGTCGAACGGGAAGCTTCTGGGGCGACAGGCCCGACGCACACGATCCGGGGCATTTTTTCCTTGACGCAGATTGCGCGCCAACTCGGCCTTCCGCCTCAATCCGCGCACGACATCGGGAGCACCTTCGCCAAGATTGAGGCGGTCATGGGTTCGTGACCCGCCACCTGGCCGTGACGCCGCGAGGCAGTGGGCCACGTGCGGGCGCAATGGCCGGCGAGATCGTTCCAGCGCGGCAGCGGCAACATGCGGTTCCGATCGCAGCCCGTGGCCTTGAGCGTATCGGCGCTGCCGATCGCTCTTCTGCGCTTCAAGTCGGTGGTGGTGATCGGCCCGCCGGCCATCCCAGGCAGGCTTAGGCGCGCGTTCTGTACCTACACGCAGCGACCGTCGAGCGTGAACGCAATGCGATGCGCTCCCTCGGCGGTCGCGATGGACTGCATCGGCTTCGGCGTGCCTGCCCCGGCGCCGAAATGGATGCTGTGCGGGTGATCGAACCTGACGTTGCTCGTGCTCATGCAAAAGCTGCCGGAAGTCCTAAAATTGACACGTGGACCGCCGCAGCGGGCTCGCGCCGGGCCTTGATTACAGCAGGGGTGCCCGGGAGCCGGAGCTGTATCGCATGGAATCATCGCCACCGGGCGCTCGAGGGACAGTCCGCAGGCGGCGCCAGAGGTGCCGGAAACAGGCACTCGTTTCGTTGAGCACAGGCACAGATGGCAGGCCGGGCGTCTCATCGTGACCTTCCCGCGGGCGGAGGAGCGCCGGAATCGGTGCTGGCGCTGACCCGGCAGTTGCTCGCCGAGTTGCATCCCGGCGAGGCGTGGAACCGCGCGGTCACGATGGACAGTTCCCTCGAGCGTGATCTGGGACTGGACAGCCTGAGCAAAGTGGAGCTCGCCGTCCGCATCGAGCGAGCTTTCTCGGCGTCCCTGCCAGAACAGGCTCTGGCCGGCGCCACGACGCTACGCGATCTGCTCACGGCACTTCAGGCGGCATCGGGGACTCCGTCGACCGCCGCGCGCTTCGAACTGCCCGCAGGCTGGTCCGAACCCATTCAATCTTTGCCGGTCGCTGCGCAGACGCTCGTCGAGGCGCTCGACTGGCACGCACACGCGCACCCGGATCGGGTGCACATCGTCTTCCTCGGCGATGGCGGCGAAACCAGCATCACCTATCGCGACCTGCAGCGACAAGTCGATGTCGTCGCGAGCGGGCTGCAACAAGCCGGACTGGAACCGCGCCAGACGGTGGCGATCATGCTGCCGACCAGCCCGGAGTACTTCCACGCCTATTTCGGCATCCTTCGGGCGGGCGGAATCCCGGTGCCGATCTATCCCCCTGCGCGCCTGTCGCAGATCGAGGAGCACGTCACCCGCCACGCCGGGCATTCTGTCCAATGCCGAGGCCTCGATCCTCGTGACCGTGCCGGAGGCGCGCGGCGTGGCGCGCCTCCTCGAGGCGCGGGTCACCGGCCTGCACCGCGTCGTGACCGTGGCGGAACTGAAGGATCACGGAGACGCGATACGACCGGTGCGCATCACGCGCGGCGACATCGCCTTCATCCAGTACACCTCCGGCAGCACAGGCGATCCGAAGGGCGTGGTCCTCACGCACGCCAACCTGCTGGCCAACATACGAGCGATCGGCCAGGCAATCGCCGTCAGGCCGGATGACGTCCTGGTGAGCTGGTTGCCGCTCTATCACGACATGGGGCTGATCAGCATGTGGCTCGCGAGCCTGTACTTTGCGATTCCGCTGGTGGTCATGTCGCCTCTGGCCTTCCTGGCGCGCCCCGAGCGCTGGCTGCGAGCGATCCAGCGCTACCACGGCACGATCTCCGCGGCGCCCAACTTCGCCTACGAACTGTGCGTGAAGCGCATCGACGACGCCGAGATCGACGGCCTGGATCTCGGCTGCTGGCGGCTCGCGGCGAATGGCGCCGAGCCGGTCCTCCCCGAGACGCTGCGCCGCTTCACCGAGCGCTTTTCGAACTACGGCTTTCGAGCGCAAGGCGATGACCCCGGTGTACGGCCTGGCCGAATGCACGGTCGGCCTGCTGTGTCCGCCGCTGGGTCGCGGGCCGCGTGTCGACCGCGTGCGCCGCAGGCCCTTCAGCCGCACCGGGCGGGCCGAGCCGGCGGCGGACGATGACCCGACCGCACTGCGCTTCGTCTCCTGCGGACGCCCGTTGCCCGGGCATGAGGTGCGCATCGTCGATGCCCTCGGCCAGGAGGTGGGCGAGCGCGTCGAAGGGCGATTGGAGTTCAGAGGCCCCTCGGCCACCAGCGGCTACTACCGCAATCCGGAGCAGACGCGGCGCCTGTTCGACGGAGAGTGGCTCGACTCGGGGGATCGCGCTTACCTTGCCGACGGAGAGGTCCATCTCACCGGCCGGGTCAAGGACATCATCATCCGCGGCGGACGAAACATCTATCCCCACGAAGTCGAGGATGCCGTAGGCGCGGTGCCCGGGGTGCGTCGGGGCTGCATCGCGGCGTTCGGCAGCCCCGATCCGAACAGCGGGACCGAGCGTCTGGTGGTGCTCGCCGAAACCCGCGAAACCGGTGCGGCGCAGCGTGCCGCGTTGCGCGCGCGGATCGTCGAGGTCACGATCGACGTGCTCGGCGAATCGCCCGACGAGGTGGTTCTGGCGCCGCCCCACACGGTGCTCAAGACTTCGAGCGGAAAGATCCGTCGCGCCGCCTGCCGCGAACAGTACGAGGCCGGGCGGCTGGGGGCGGGTGAGCACGCCGCGTGGTGGCAGATGATCCGCCTGATCTGCGGTTCGCTGCGGCCGCAGGCGCGGCGTCTGGCGACGGCGGCGCCGAGCTGCTCTATGGCGTCTTCGGCTGGCTGGTATTCGCGCTGATCGCGCCGCCAACGTGGGTGCTGACAGCCCTTGCGCCGCGTCCCGCCTGGGCTTGGCGCGCGAATCGCCTGGCGGCCCGGATGATCCTGCGACTCGCCGGCGTTGCGCTCACCGTGCGCGGGGTCGAGCATCTGCCGCGCGTACCCTGCGTGTTGGTGGCGAACCACGCCAGTTATCTCGACGGTCTGGCGTTGTTTGCGGCACTTCCCACGCACTTCGCTTTCGTGGCCAAGCGCGAGTTCCTGGACAATCCGCTGGCGCGCGTCTATCTGCGCGGCCTGGGAGTGCAGTTCGTCGAACGATTCGAGGCCCGGCAGAGCGTCGAGGACGCGCAGCGGCTGGCCGAACGGGTGAAGGCAGGCACGTCGATCGCGCTCTTTCCCGAGGGCACCTTCACGCGCGCGCCGGGGCTGGGGTCCTTTCGTCTGGGCGCGTTTGCGGCGGCAGTGACGGCGCAGGCACCCGTGCTGCCGGTGGCGATCCGGGGCACTCGGACACTGCTGCGAGCGGACCAGTGGCTCGCGCGGCGCAGCCCCATCGCTGTCACCATCGGCAGCCCCGTGTTTCCCCCGTCGCCCGCGCCGGACGCCTTCGCCGCTGCCGTGGCTTTGCGCGACGCAGCTCGCGCGCACATCCTGGCGTACTGCGGCGAGCCGGAGACCGGGCCGAGCTGAGAAGATCACCAGCGCCTCGCGGCCACGAGGCGGGACGATCGACCGGAAGACGACCAACCCGTGTACTACGGCGAAAAGTTCAACGCGGTGACTCACCTGGTCGGTGCAGTACTGGCGCTCCTGGGTGCGACCGTGCTCGTGGTGCTCGCAGCGATCGACGGCGACCCGTGGAAGGTGTGCAGCGTCGCGATCTACGGCGTGACGCTCGTGTCGCTCTACAGTCTCTCCGGGCTCTACCACAGCCTGCGCGGGCGCTCCAAGAACATTCTGCGCGAGCTGGACCACCAGAGCATCTATCTGCTCATTGCCGGCAGTTACACCCCATTCTGCCTGGTGACCCTGCGCGGACCCTGGGGCTGGTCGCTGCTCGGGGTCGCGTGGGGGCTCGCATTGCTCGGTGGCCTGCAGGAGCTCTGGACGAGGAACGGAGCGCGCATCCTGTCGGTGCTGATCTATGTCCTGATGGGCTGGTCGGCTCTGGTCGCGTGGGTTCCGCTTCTGCACGCTCTGGGACCGGCGGGTCTCGCCTGGCTCGCCGCCGGCGGACTGTTCTACACGATCGGGATCGTCTTCTATGCGCTCGACACTCGGCTTGCTCACGCACACGGTGTCTGGCACCTGTTCGTGATTGCAGGCAGCGCCAGCCATTACTACGCGATCTTGCGTTTCGTGCTATGAGTCGCATCGGCCCCCGCCTTCGATCTCCGGCTGCGGGCATTTGCGTCCGCCGGGACGGCGTGCCTCCGGCGCGCGGCCGACGGCCCTAGGGCCGCAACATCGGCAGCTTGAGGCCCTGCGCCTTCGCCACCGCGATCGCCTTCGCGTAGCCCGCGTCGGCGTGGCGCATGACGCCGGTCGCCGGATCGTTCCACAGCACGCGCGCGATCCGTTTCGCCGCGGCGTCGGTGCCGTCGCAGACGATGACCACGCCCGCGTGCTGCGAATAGCCCATGCCCACACCTCCGCCGTGGTGGAACGACACCCATGTCGCGCCGGCCGCCGTGTTGAGCAGGAGATTGAGCAGCGGCCAATCGGACACGGCGTCCGAGCCGTCGGCCATCGCCTCGGTCTCGCGATTCGGGCTCGCGACGCTTCCCGTGTCGAGATGATCGCGGCCGATGACGATCGGCGCCTTCAGTTCGCCGGTCTTCACCATTTCGTTGAACGCGAGGCCGGCCAGATGCCGCTCGCCCAGCCCCAGCCAGCAGATGCGCGCGGGCAGCCCCTGGAACGCGATACGCTCGCGCGCCATCTCGAGCCAGCGGTGCAGGTGCGCATTGGCGGGAAAGAGCTCCGCGACCTTGCGATCGGTCCTGTAGATGTCCTCCGGATCGCCCGAGAGCGCGACCCAGCGAAACGGTCCCTTTCCCTCGCAGAACAGCGGCCGGACGTAGGCCGGAACGAAGCCGGGGAAAGCGAACGCGTCCGCCACGCCCTCGTCGAACGCGACCTGCCTGATGTTGTTGCCGTAGTCGAACGTCGGCACGCCCTGCCGATGGAAGGCGAGCATGGCCTCGACGTGCGCGACGATCGACCGCTTGGCGGCGGCGACCAGCGCGGCATGCTGCGCCGGATCATCCTGCGCCGCCTTCCATCGCTCGACGGTCCAGCCGGCCGGCAGGTACCCGTAGACGAGATCGTGCGCGGACGTCTGGTCGGTCACCATGTCGGGGCGCGTGCCGCGGCGGACGAGTTCCGGCAGGATCTCCGCCGCGTTGCCGAGGAGGCCCACCGACACCGGTTTCTTGCGTGCGCACGCGTCGTCGATGATGGCGAGCGCTTCGTCGAGGTTGCGTGCCTGCCGGTCGAGATATCGCGTGGCAAGGCGCATCTCGATCCGGCTCTGCTGGCACTCGATCGCGAGCATCGACGCGCCCGCCAGCGTGGCCGCCAGCGGCTGCGCGCCGCCCATGCCGCCGAGCCCGGCGGTCACGATCCACCGGTCGGCGAGCTGCCCGCCGCAGTGCTGGCGCCCGGCCTCGGCGAAGGTCTCGTAGGTGCCCTGCACGATGCCCTGGCTGCCGATGTAGATCCACGACCCGGCCGTCATCTGGCCGAACATCATCAGCCCCTTGCGGTCGAGCTCGTTGAAGTGCTCCCAGGTCGCCCACTTCGGCACCAGGTTCGAGTTGGCGATCAGCACGCGCGGCGCGTCAGGGTGTGTCTTGAACACGCCCACCGGCTTGCCCGACTGGATCAGCAGCGACTCGTCGTCCTCGAGCTCGCGCAGCGCCGCGACGATCGCGTCGAAGCACTCCCAATTGCGGGCGGCGCGCCCGATGCCGCCATAGACCACGAGCTCCTTCGGATTCTCGGCCACCTCGGGGTCGAGATTGTTCTGGATCATGCGCAGCGCCGCCTCGGTGAGCCAGCTTTTCGCGGTGCGCTCGGCGCCGCGCGGCGCGCGAATCACGCGGTCGGCGTAGCGCGTGCCGCGTCGGGCGGCGGCCAGTTGCTCGGGCTCATCACGGTGCATGGGGGATCTCCTGCGGATCGGGAACGGAGACTACAAGGGAGCGTAGGCAACGAAATCGCCGCGCTCGACGCGCTTCCGGATCGCCTCGAGGTCGGGGGCGAACGCGCGATCGCGATCCCAGAACCGGACATCGGCCCTCACCATCGCCATCGCTGCGGCGAGCTTCGGCGAGGTCGCCAGGGGACGGCGCAGATCGACGCCCTGCGTGGCGGCGAGCAGCTCGATCGCGACGATGCCGGCGGTATTCGCTGCCATCGGCGTCAGGCGGCGCGCGGCGAACGTCGCCATGCTGACGTGGTCTTCCTGATTCGCCGACGTGGGCAACGAATCGACCGACGCCGGGTGCGCCAGCGACTTGTTCTCCGACGCCAGCGCCGCCGCGGTCACCTGGGCGATCATGAACCCGGAATTCACACCGCCATCCTCGACCAGGAACGGCGGCAAGCCCGACAGGTTGGCATCCATCAACAGCGCGATGCGCCGCTCGGACAACGCGCCGATCTCGGCGATCGCGAGCGCGAGGTTGTCGGCGGCGAAAGCGACGGGCTCGGCGTGGAAGTTGCCGCCGGAGAGAATTTCATCGGTGTCCGCGAATACAAGCGGATTGTCCGATACGGCGTTGGCTTCGGTGATGAGAATCGATGCCGCGTGCCGCATCTGGTCGATGCAGGCGCCGATCACCTGCGGCTGGCAGCGAAGGCTGTACGGGTCCTGCACGCGCGGGCACTCGATGTGCGAAGCGCGGATCGCGCTGCCTTCCAGCAGCGCCCGGTAGACTGCCGCCGCGTCGGCCTGGCCGCGATGGCCCCGCACGGCGTGGATGCGCGGATCGAACGGCGTGTCGCTGCCCAGGCACGCGTCGAGCGTCAGAGCGCCCGCGACGAACGCGGCGCCGAGAACCCGCTCGGCGGCGAACAGGCCGGCGAGCGCGAGAGCCGTCGACACCTGCGTGCCGTTCAGCAATGCGAGTCCTTCCTTGGGACCCAGGCTCACCGGCCGCAGCCCGGCCTGCGCCAGCGCGTCGCGCGCCGGCATGACCCGGCCCTCGATCCTCGCTTCGCCTTCGCCGATCAACACCGCCGAAAGATGCGCGAGCGGCGCGAGATCGCCGGAGGCTCCGACCGAGCCTTGTGCCGGGATGCACGGGACCACGCCGGCATTCGCGAGCGCGACGAGCGCCTCGATCACGCTCCAGCGAATCCCCGAGTGACCGCGCGCGAGCGATGCCGCCTTGAGCGCGATCGCGAGCCGCACGACGGCATCGTCGAGCGGCGGTCCCGTGCCCGCGGAATGCGACAGCACGAGCGCGCGCTGCAACTCCGCGAGGCGGGCGTCGTCGATGCGCGTCCGCGCGAGGAGACCGAATCCCGTGTTGACGCCGTAGACGGTCCGTCCGGATGCTATGACGCGGTCGACGGCCTGCGCCGCCGCATCCACGGCCGGCTTCGCCGCGACATCGACGGCGAGCGCCATGGGCTCCGACCATAGCCGGCGCAGGTCGGCGAGTTCGAGGCGAGCAGGCGTGAGGTGGAGGTTCTGCATCGTTGCCCAAAGCGGGGTGGAATGGCATTGTGCCGCAGCAGCGTGTCCGGCGCCATTCGCGGTGCAGTGAAGCCGGCCCTTATAATCGACCGATGTCCGCATCCGTCAGCTCGGCCAGCGCGCCGTTCGCCGCCCACACGCCGATGATGCAGCAGTACCTCCGCGCCAAGGCGGAGCATCCGGACAAGCTGCTGTTCTACCGGATGGGCGACTTCTACGAGCTGTTCTACGACGACGCGCAGCGCGCCGCGCGCCTGCTCGACATCACGCTGACCGCGCGCGGGCAATCGGCCGGCGCGCCCATACCGATGGCCGGCATCCCGTACCACGCGGTCGACGGCTACCTCGCGAAGCTGATGAAGCTCGGCGAGTCGGTCGCGATCTGCGAGCAGATCGGCGACCCCGCGACGAGCAAGGGGCCGGTCGAGCGCAAGGTGCTGCGCGTGGTCACGCCGGGCACGGTGACCGATGCCGGCCTGCTCGACGCGAAGCGAGACAGCCTGCTGGTCGCGATCAACCCGGGCCGGCACCGGACCGGCATCGCGTGGATCAATCTGGCGTCTGGCCAGTTCACGTTGACCGAAGTGCCGGCGACCGAGTCCGCGGCGGCGCTCGAACGGCTGGATGTCGCCGAGCTGCTCGCCCCCGATGGCATGCCGTCACCCCTGCGCGGCGGCGGCGTGCCGACGCGCGCGCTGCCGGCATGGCAGTTCGACGCCGCCAGCGGCGACCCGGGCGCTCGCGAAGCATTTCGGCACCCGCGATCTCGCCGCGTTCGGCATCGAGGACCGGGATCTCGCCACCGGGGCCGCCGGGGCGCTGCTTGCCTACGCCGCGGCGACGCAGCAATCGGCGCTGGCGCACGTGCGCTCGCTGACCGTCGAGGCTCCGAGCGAGTACGTCGCGCTGGACGCCGCGACCCGGCGCAACCTCGAGATCACGGCGACATTGCGCGGCGAGCCGGCGCCCACGCTGCTGTCATTGCTCGACGCCTGCGGCACGCCGGCGGGCAGCCGCCTGCTGCGCCACTGGCTCACGCATCCGCTGCGAGCGCAGGACGCCGCCGCCGCCCGGCACGCCGCGATCGCCGTCTGGGTGGACGACCGCGCCGCCCGGTTGCGACTGGCGCAGGAGCTCGCGCGCACCGCCGACGTCGAACGGATCGCCGCGCGCATCGCGCTGGCGTCGGCGCGGCCGCGAGACCTCGCCGGACTGCGCGACACGCTGGCGCGCCTGCCGGCGATCGGCAGCGCGCCTCGCACGCGTCCGACGCGCCGTTGATCGCGTCGCTGGCACAGGCGCTGGCCGTCGACGCTCAATGGGCCGGACTGCTCGCGCGGCGCCATCGCGGCCGAGCCGGCGGCGCAGATTCGCGACGGCGGCGTGATCGCGGCCGGGCTTCGACGCCGAGCTCGACGAGCTGCGCGCGATCGACGCTCACTGCGGCGAGTTCCTGGTCGCCCTCGAGGCGCGCGAGCGCGAGCGCACCGGGATCGCCAATCTCAAGGTCGAATACAACCGCGTGCACGGCTTCTACATCGAAGTCACCCATGCGCAGGTCGCAGAAGATCCCCGACGACTATCGCCGCCGGCAGACGCTCAAGAACGCCGAGCGCTACGTCACGCCGGAGCTGAAGGCGTTCGAGGATCGCGCGCTTTCGGCGCAGGACCGCGCGCTCGCCCGCGAAAAGCAGCTCTACGAGCGCGCTGGTGGCAGACCTGGCGCCCGCCATTCCCGCGCTGCAGGGCGCGGGCGCGGCGCTCGCCGCGCTCGACGTGCTGACCACCTTCGCCGAGCGCGCCGAGGCGCTCGACTTCGCGCGCCCCGATTTCGTCCGCGGCCACCGGCCTCGCGATCCGCGGCGGGCGGCATCCGGTCGTCGAGCGGCAGGTCGACGCCTTCATCCCCAACGATCTCGACCTGACGCCCGAGCGGCGGCTGCTCGTCATCACGGGCCCGAACATGGGCGGCAAGTCGACGTACATGCGCCAGGCCGCGGTGATCGCGCTGCTCGCGTACTGCGGCTCGTTCGTGCCGGCGCGCTCGGCGGCCATCGGGCCGCTCGACGCGATCCACACGCGCATCGGCGCGGCCGACGACCTGGCCGGCGGACGGTCGACGTTCATGGTCGAGATGACCGAAGCGGCGTCGATCCTGCTCCGCGCGACGCCGCACAGCCTGGTGCTGATCGACGAGATCGGCCGCGGGACGTCGACGTTCGACGGCCTCGCGCTGGCGTGGGCGATCGCGCGCGAGCTTGCCGAGAAGAACCGGAGCCTGGCGCTGTTCGCGACGCATTACTTCGAGCTGACCGCGCTTGCCCGCCGAGATCGACGGTTGCGCGAACCTTCATTTCGACGCGGTCGAGCACGCCGACGGCATCGTGTTCCTGCACGCAGCGGAGGATGGTCCGGCCAACCGCAGCTACGGGCTGCAGGTCGCGAAGCTCGCGGGCGTGCCTTCGGCCGTGGTCCGCCGCGCCCGGGACTATCTCGCGCGGCTCGACAAGTTCAACGCGGCGGACGGCGCGCAGCGCGATCTGTTCGCGCCCATCGGGGTCTCGTCCGAAGCCGCCCCGCCGACGCTCCCGGTGTCGGCCGCGCCGGACGCCGTCGCCGCGCGCCTCGCGACGCTCGATCCGGACGCGATGACCCCGCGCGATGCCCTGGCCGCGCTCTACGAACTGCGGAACCTGCTACGGCGCTAGTGCCCGCCCGGCCGCCCGAAGGGCACTATGCGCCCCCTCGGGGGGCAGCGAGCAACGCGAGCGTGGGGGTCCGTTCATCGTCAGTGGTGGTGCCCGCCGGCGCCGTGCACATGACCGTGCTCGACTTCCTCGGCCGTTGCCGCGCGCACGTCGAGGATCTGGCAGTCGAAGCGCAGCCGCTTGCCGGCCCACGGGTGGTTGCCGTCGAGGACGACCTTGCCCTCCGCGATGTCGGTCACCGTGAATACCGTGCCGCTGCCGTGCTCGTCGTCGGCGCTGGTGTGCGCCTCGAACTGCATCCCGACCTCGATCTCGGGCGGAAGCCGATCGGCGGTCTCCAGCTTGACGAGCTCGGGATCGTAGTCGCCGAACCCGTCCTCCGGCTCGACATCGACGGACACCGCGTCGCCGGCCTTCTTGAGATTGAGCGCCTCCTCGAGCTTCGGCAGCATGCCGGAATGCCCGCCATGCAGGTAGGTGATCGGCTCGTCCGTCGACTCGAGCAGCACGCCGTCGGCGTCGAAGAGCTCGAAGGTCAGCGTGACGACGGTGTTGGCGAAGATGTTCATGGCGACCCGTGGGCGAGGAGGAAGGGAAGGCGGCAGCGAGCGAAGGGCACGCGACCATGCAGCGACGGCCGCCGCGCGTGCCGCCGTCATTGTAGCGCAGCGCATCGCCGGACCCTCGCTATAATCGGACGATGGCCGTCTCGCTCCGTGCGCAAACGATCGGCGGCTCCCGAGCCGCCATTGGGCGGGCTGGCGGCGCGAAGCGTTCCTGCGTCGCTGCTGGCACAAGGAGCCGCTGCTCGTGCGCGGGGCGATAGCCGGCTTCACCGGTCTTTTCACCGCGCCCGAGCTCTTCGCGCTCGCGCGGCGCGACGACGTCGAGTCGCGGCTCGTCGTGCGCGACGGCCCTCGTTGGTCGCTCGCCCACGGCCCGTTCCGGCGCGCCGATTTCAAGTCGTTGCCGGCGCGCAACTGGACGCTGCTCGTGCAGGGCGTCAATCTCGTCGATCCGGCAGGCGATGCACTGCTGCGCCGCTTCTCGTTCCTGCCGTTCGCGCGGCTGGACGACCTCATGGTGAGCTACGCGGCGCCCGGCGGAGGCGTCGGCCCGCACGTCGATTCCTACGACGTCTTCCTGCTGCAGGGATTCGGGCGCCGCCGGTGGCGCTTCGGCCGCCAGGACGACCTCGCGCTGAAGCCGCGGCTGCCGCTGAAGATCCTGCGGCGCTTCGTCCCCGCGCACGACGACGTGCTGGCGCCGGGGGACATGCTCTACCTGCCGCCGCAGTACGCGCACGACGGCATCGCGATCGACGCCTGCACCACGTACTCGATCGGGTTTCGCGCGGCCGGGCGCGACCGAGCTTGCCGCGGCCTTCCTCGACTTCCTGCGCGACGAGCTCGACCTGACCGGTCGCTACGCCGACCCCGATCTCGCGCCCGTCGCGGGCGCCCGCGGAAATCGGCCCCGCGATGCGACGACGCTGCGCAAGGTTGCTGGAGGGCATCGCCTGGAACCGGAGGACGGTCGCGCGCTTCCTCGGCTGCTGGCTTTCGGAACCGAAACCGCATGTGTTCTTCGTGCCGCCGCGGCCGGCGCTGTCGCAGGCCGCGTTCCGCGCGCGGACGGCGAAGCACGGCGCGCGCCTGGACACGCGCACGCAGCTCCTCTACGACGCGCGCCCACCTTTTCATCAATGGCGCCGCCCTGCGCTGGCCCGTCCGGCGGCAGCGCGACGCTGCGGCAGCTCGCCAACACGCGGTCGCTCGCGGCGCGCCGAGCCCGTGGCATGCCCCCGGAGACGGCCAGGAT
Organism: uncultured beta proteobacterium; assembly: GCA_963700415.1. GTDB lineage: Bacteria > Pseudomonadota > Gammaproteobacteria > Burkholderiales > Casimicrobiaceae > CAIWHR01. The sequence goes on along the minus strand of CAVOXS010000019.1, from coordinate 111,683 downwards.
TCTCTACAATTGGTATCGCGATGGTTACCTCCACGCCAACACCGCCTGAGGGCGGCGCACCGACCGACCCGTTGCCGCGGCGGGAAACGCTTGCGACCGTTGCCGCGCAGGTCGCCGCGATCGATACGTTGCTCGGCATCGCGAAGCATTCGATCCGCGTGTTCGACGTCGACCTGTCCGGCATGGGCTGGAACGGCGCGGCGCGCGCCGAGACGATCATGGCGTTCCTGCGGCTCGAACCCGGCGGCAAGAGTCGAGATCATCGTGCACGACACGGGCTGGATCGAGAGGTCATGTCCGCGGCTTCTGAACCTGCTCAAATATCGCGGGCACGCCATCGCGATACGCCGGACCGGGCAGGACGCGCGACAGGCGATGGATCCCCTGCTGATCGTCGACGGCGTCCATTTCCTGCACCGGTTTCACGCCTCGCAGCCGCGCGCGGCGTTGTCCATCGGGGACGCTGTCGCGGCCCAGCCGCTCGTGACCCGTTTCGAGGCGATCAGCGAAAGCGCAGAGCCTGGCGTGACGCCCACCGTGCTTGGGCTCTGAACGCCAGACAGGGCAGCGCCGAATGTTTTGGTGCGGCGCACAATCTCTTTGAATTCTATGGTTAATCATCGTATAATATAGATTCGGTTGCCGTTCCTGCGCCGAAGTGGTGTTGTTTCCATCTCGCGCGATCACGGACGCCGATCAAAAAAGACCTTTCTTCGACCCTAGCGTAAGGAACCGGACCATGAACAAGTCACTGATCCTCGCCGCCGCCGTCACGCTCGCGCTGAGCGCCTGCGGCCAACAGAAGCCCGCCGAACCCGCGAAGGCGGCCGCGCCGGCGCCTGCGCCGATGGCCGCAGCACCCGCTCCCGCGGCCGACGCCGCCAAGCCGGCCGACGTCCGCGCGCGCCCGCGGCGGCCGCTCCGCGCCGACGCGCCAGCCGGCCACCCGCCCCCGCGGCAGCACCTGCAGCGGCCGAGCCGCCGAAGGATGCCGCCCCGAAGAAGTAAGCGGTCCGATTTCGGCGCAGGAAAAAGCCGGCCTTCGGGCCGGCTTTTTTGCGCCCCGCAGCGGAGGTCGCGCAGTTACAGCGGCGCGCCGATGCGCCGCGCGACCTCGCGATAGTGCTCGATCACTTCGCCGAGATCGCGCCGGAACCGGTCCTTGTCGAGCTTCTCGCCCGTCTTCGCGTCCCACAACCGGCAGCCGTCCGGCGTGAACTCGTCGCCGAGCATCAGGGGCGATCCGGGTTCACCGATCGGGTGGCCGAATTCGAGCTTGTAGTCGACGAGGTCGATGCCGGCATTGGCGAACATCGGGCGCAGCACCGCGTTGACGTCGTGGGTCAGCGCCTTCATCTGCGCGATTTCGTCGGCGCTGGCCCAGCCCAGGACGCGGATGTGGTCCTCGTTGCACAGAGGATCGTGCAGCGCATCGCTCTTGAGGAAGAACTCGAAGATGGGCTCGGCAAGCTTCGTGCCCTCCGGAATGCCGTAGCGCTTGGCCATCGATCCCGCGCACACGTTGCGCACGACGCACTCGACCGGGATCATCTTCATCGCCTTCACCAGCGATTCGCGCTCGTTCAGCACCCGGACGAAATGCGTCGGAATGCCGGCCGCGGCGAGCCGGCCCATCACGTAGGCGTTGATCTTGTTGTTGGTCTCGCCCTTCTGCGGCAGCTTGGCGAGCTTGACGCCGTCGAACGCCGACACGTCGTCGCGATAGTGCATGACGAGAAAGTGCGGATCGTCGGTCGCGTAGACCGTCTTGGCTTTGCCTTTGTAGAGCTCCTGCCGCAATTCCATGGCCTTCTCCTGATGGGGACGCGTTCGTTGGGGACAGACCCCGCCGTTCGCAGCGCGTGCGTCTGTCCCCGGTCACATCGCGCGCCAGTCGAAGCCGGTCGCCTGGTCGGCGATGCCGATCCAGTCCGGCGGACAGCCCAGCGCCGCCGAGAGCGCGGTCCGCGCGAGCTCCGGCGTGTTGTTCTGCTGCGACAGGTGCGCGGCGATGATGTGCTTCAGGCCCGAAGTGTCGATGCGCGCCAGGATGTCCGCGGCCGCCTCGTTGTGCAGATGGCCGAGGCGCCCGGCGATCCTCTGCTTCAGCGGATAGGGATAGTCGCCGTTCTCCAGCAGATCGAGGTCGTGATTGCATTCGAGCACCAGCGCGTCGCAGCCGGACAGGCTGGCCTCGACGTGCGGCGTCGACACGCCGATGTCGGTCAGCACGCCCAGACGCGATGCGCGCCGTCGCCGACGACGTACTGCACCGGCTCGCGCGCGTCGTGCGGCACCGGCACCGGCACGATCTCCAGCGCGTCGATCGCGAACGCGGTCGTGGCTGTCGAAGCCATAGACGTGCGGCATGCCCTCGAAGCGCTCCGAGACCGCGGCGAGCGTGCCGAACGTGGCCCAGACGGGGATGTCGTGGCGCGCCGCGAACGCGGGCACTCCGCCGACGTGGTCGGAGTGCTCGTGGGTGACGAGAATCGCGGTGATCGACGACGGCGTGAGACCAAGCCGTCCCAGGCGCGTCGCGGCACCGCGAACGCCGAATCCGCAGTCGATCAGAACGCGGGTGCCGCCCGACTCGACGACGAGGCCGTTGCCTTCGCTGCCGCTGCCAAGGGAGGCGAAGCGCATGCGCGCCGCGCCGTTACTTGAGCTGATCGCGCAGAAGCGAGAGGATCTTCTCGCCGGTCGCGCTCTTGTCGGGGGCGCCGTTCGGGTCCTGCACGGTCACGAGACTGCGCGGGCTGGCCTCCGCCACGGTGATCCGGTACTGCTCGACCTTCTCGACGTCGGTCTTCCAGAACTGGAGCTTGTCGAGGAGGCCCTTTTCCTTCTTGGCGCCGTCGGTATCGGGGTCGGCATATCGCACGAAGTAGGTGCCCTTGGACCGGTCGCGGTCGACCACGGTGAAGCCGACGCGGTCGAGCGCCAGGCCGACGCGGCGCCACGCGCGGTCGAAGCCGTCGTCGACGACGAGCTGGTACGCGCCACTCGCCGCCTTCTCCAGGCGGGCGCGATCGGGGCCCGGAGTCGGAGGACGCGGCCTGCACCGCCGCCGCCGCGGCCGGGGCGGGCGTTCCGAAACGAACCATCACGCGTCCCAGCATTTCCGCTTCGAGGCCGGGGTTCGGCGGCGTGACCGCCCACACGAACGCCGCCGGCGAACTGGACTTGTTGTCGATGTAGGTGGTCGGCACCTGCTCGGCCCCACGGTGCGAAATGTAGATATCGACCGTGCCCGGCTCGGTGCCGACCTCGAGGCGCGTGCGGAACTTGTCGCGCTTGTACGTGCTCATGAAGACGTCGACGACCTTGCCGATCGTGTTCTGCAGAAAATCGCTCGGCATGCCGGCGCGATTCTCGGCCCAGTCGGTTTCCATGATGCCGAGCGTCGGTTGCTCGACGGCCAGCACGAAGCCGGTGTCGAGCCAGAACTTGCGCAGCGTGTTCCAGGCCTCCTCGGGCGTGGTCCTGACCACGAGCCAGCGCTCGGTGCCGCCGCGGACGATGCGCGCTTCCGGCGTCGCGTTGACCGCAATGCCTTCGACGCCGCGCGGGCGATTCGCGCCCTGCGCCGCGAGACCCGACGCGGTCGACACCGAGTAGCGATCATCGTACTGCGGCGCCGCGAGGTCGGGCGGCAGCTCGAGCGCCGGGGCGCGCGATTCGGACTTGTAATCGATGCGCTTCGTCAGCGACGACGTAGGTCCGCAGGCCGCGAGCCGCGAGCCGATGGCGATGGCGACCGCGACGGCGGCGAGCACGCGCAGCGACGCCGCGAGGTTTGCATGCAACATGGATGGCACCTTCAACGTCGTCATACGCACCCCGCTTCGCGCAACGCGGCGCGGACCGACTCGTGGTGGTGCGGGGAAAGCGGCACCAGCGGCAGCCGCAGTTCGTCTTCGATCAGGCCCATTTCCGCCAACGCCCACTTCACGGGAATCGGATTCGCCTCGACGAACAGGTTGCGGTGCAACGGCAGCAGACGGTCGTTGCACGCGCGGGCCGCGGCGATGTCGCCGGCACGCGCCGCCTTGCACATCTCGGCCATCAGCTTCGGCGCCACATTGGCGGTGACCGAGATCACGCCATGGCCGCCCATCAGCAGCAGCGGAAGTCCCGTGATGTCGTCGCCGCTGTAGACGGCGAAGTCGCGCATCTTCGCCGCGGCCAGCGCCTTGACGAGCTCGCTGCCGCGGCCGAGGTCCGCGGTGGCGTCCTTGATGCCGACGATGCCCGGCACCTGCGCCAGGCGCAGCACCGTGTCGTTGGCGAGATCGGCGACCGTGCGGCCCGGCACGTTGTAGAGAATCAGCGGCAGGTCGACCTTCTCGGCGATCGCGCGGAAGTGACGGTACAGGCCTTCCTGCGTCGGCTTGTTGTAGTAGGGGACGACGGAGAGGCAGCTGTGCGCGCCCGCCTCCTTCGCGTAGGCGGTGAGCGCGATGGCCTCCGACGTGGAATTGGCGCCGGTTCCGGCGACGACCGGGATGCGCCCGCGGGCATGCTGCACCGCCGCCTTGATCAGCAGGCAGTGCTCGTCGAAATCGACGGTGGGCGATTCGCCCGTGGTGCCGACGGCGACGATGCCGGCCGTGCCGTTGGCGACGTGGAAGTCGATCAGCTTGCCGAGCGCGGGCAGATCGAGCGAGCCGCCCTTGCCCATCGGCGTCGCGATCGCGACGAGACTACCGGTCAACATGGTGGAACCACCGCGGAAAAAGAGCGATTTTACTCCATTCGAACCGCGCCGGCCCGTCGCGTTCCGTCAGGAATCAACCGGACGGCAGCGCCGGAGGCCACGGACGGCCGGGTCCGACGGCGGCAAGGCGCTGCACGACGGCGCCGCGCTCCGGCGCCGACAGGCAGCGCCCTGCTCGAACGCGACCACGGTCAGGCCGCGGGCCGCGACCTGCAGCAACTCGTCGCGCTCCAGCAGGAAGTCCGGATTCGCCGGCCGGCCGTAGGCTTCGTTGCCGCGCGCGAAGGTCTCGTAGATGAGCACGCCGTCGTCCGCCAGCGCGGCGAGCAGGAACGGGAACAGCGGACGGTGCAGGTAATTCGCGACGACGATCGCGTCGAATCGCTCCCCCGGCAGCGGCCAGGCCTCCGTCCTCGAGATCGAGCGCGCGCGTCACGATGCGCTCCTCCCCGGCGAGCGTCGCCAGCGCGGCGATCGCGATCGACCGCAACGACGTGATGCCGCGGGCGGCAAGAACGCGCGTGACGGCCGTAGCCGCAGGCGAGGTCCAGCACCCGGGCGCCGTGGCGACGAGCGGCGCAAGCGACGACCAGCCCGAAGCGCGCTAGCGGCGCGTGCCCGAGCGAGGCGCGGGTGGCTGTCAGTATCCACCCGGCCGCCCGAAGGGTACCGACGCACCCCCGAGGGGCAGCGAACACAGAGCGCGGGGATCGTTTCATCCTGGGCTGGGCGCATCATGGACGAGCGTCGCATTCTACGCGGGCGGCGGCGCGACCCTCGGCGTCTCCCGTCACCGCTGCCGACACCGTGCGCGATACCGCACCGCCGGCCGAATCTCGACCCATCCGCGCCGAGGAGCGGCCGGCGGTCCAGCCGCCCCCGCGCTCAGCCCTTGGCGAACGTGATCTCGCCCCCGGTGGCGCCGACCTTGATGGCGTCGCCCGGGGCGTATCTGCCCGCGAGCAACTCCTTCGCCAGCGGATTCTCGATCTGCTGCTGGATCGCGCGCTTCAGCGGTCGCGCCCCGTAGACGGGATCGAAACCGGCCGCCGCGACCGCCTTCATCGCCGCGTCGGACACCGTGAGCCGGAGCTCGAGCTTCGCGAGCCGCGCCTCCAGCGCCTTCAGCTGGATCTTCGCGATGTCCGCGATCTGGGCTTCACCCAGCGGGTGGAACACGACGATCTCGTCGATCCGGTTCACGAATTCCGGGCGGAAGTTCGCCTTGACCTCGGCCAGCACGGCGATCTTGATCAGCGCCTCGCCGTCGCCTTCGTCCGTCATCTGCTGGATCTTGTGCGAGCCCAGGTTCGACGTCATCACGATCACCGTGTTCTTGAAGTCCACGGTGCGGCCCTGCCCGTCGGTCATCCGGCCGTCGTCGAGCACCTGCAGCAGCACGTTGAAGACGTCCGGGTGCGCCTTCTCGACCTCGTCCAGCAGGATCACGCTGTAGGGCTTGCGCCGCACGAGCTCCGTCAGGTAGCCGCCCTCCTCGTAGCCGACGTAGCCGGGCGGCGCACCGATCAGCCGCGCCACCGAATGCCGCTCCTGGAATTCCGACATGTCGATGCGGATGAGATGCTGCTCGGAATCGAACAGGAATTCGGCGAGCGCCTTGCACAGCTCGGTCTTCCCCACGCCCGTCGGGCCAAGGAAGAGAAACGAACCGTAAGGGCGATTCGGATCGGAAAGCCCCGAGCGCGAGCGCCGGATGGCATCGGCCACGAGGCGCACCGCCTCGTTCTGCCCGACCACGCGCCGGTGCAGCGCGTCCTCGATGTGCAGCAGCTTGTCGCGCTCGCCCTGCATCATCTTGGAGACGGGTATGCCGGTCGCGCGCGACACCACCTCGGCGATCTCCTCGGCGCCGACCTCGGTGCGCAGCAGCTGCGGCTTCTTCGCCTCGCCCTTCGCCGGCTTCCTGTCCGCCTTCTTCAACTGCGCCTCGAGCTGGGGCAGCTTTCCGTACTGGAGCTCCGACATCTGCTGCCAGTCGCCCTTGCGGCGAGCCTCCTCCATCGCGAGCTTGACCTTGTCGATCTCCTCCTTGATGTGCTGCGTCCCGGCGACGTTCGCCTTCTCGGCCTGCCAGACCTCGTCGAAGTCCGAGTACTCGCGCTCGAGCCTCGCGATTTCCTGCTCGATCAGGCCGAGCCGCTTCTTCGAGGCCTCGTCCGTTTCCTTCTTGACCGCCTCGCGCTCGATCTTGAGCTGGATCAGGCGGCGGTCGAGCCGGTCCATCGCCTCCGGCTTGGAGTCGATCTCCATGCGGATGCGCGCCGCGGCCTCGTCGATCAGGTCGATCGCCTTGTCCGGGAGGAAGCGATCGGTGATGTAGCGGTGCGACAGCTCCGCCGCCGCGACGATCGCCGGATCGGTGATGTCGACGCCGTGGTGGATCTCGTAGCGCTCCTGCAGCCCGCGCAGGATGGCGATCGTCGACTCCACCGAAGGCTCGTCGACCAGCACCTTCTGGAAACGGCGTTCCAGCGCGGCGTCCTTCTCGACGTACTTCCGGTATTCGTCGAGCGTGGTCGCGCCGACGCAATGGAGCTCGCCGCGGGCGAGCGCCGGCTTCAGCATGTTGCCGGCGTCCATCGCGCCCTCGGCCTTGCCGGCGCCGACCATCGTGTGCAGTTCGTCGATGAAGACGATCGTCTGCCCGGCGTCGGCGGCGATGTCCTTCAGCACGGCCTTCAGGCGCTCCTCGAATTCGCCGCGGTACTTGGCGCCGGCCAGCAGCGCCGCCATGTCGAGCGACAGCACGCGCTTGCCCTTCAGCGTCTCGGGCACTTCGCCGTTGACGATGCGCTGCGCCAGTCCTTCGACGATCGCGGTCTTGCCCACGCCGGGCTCGCCGATCAGCACCGGGTTGTTCTTGGTGCGCCGCTGCAGGATCTGGATCGTGCGGCGGATCTCGTCGTCGCGGCCGATCACGGGGTCGAGCTTGCCTTCGCGCGCACGATCCGTGAGGTCGATCGTGTACTTCTTCAGCGCTTCGCGCTGCCCCTCGGCTTCCTGCGAATCGACGCCCGCCCCGCCACGCACCGCCTCGATCGCGGTTTCCAGCGCCTTGCGCGTCAGGCCGGCGTCCTTGAGGAGCCGGCCGGTATCGCTCTTGTCGTCCGCCAGCGCCAGCAGGAAGAGTTCGCTGGCGATGAACTGGTCGCCCCGCTTGGTGGCCTCCTTGTCGGCGAGGTTGAGCAGGTTGCCAAGGTCGCGCGACGCCCCGATTTCACCGCCCTGTCCCTCGACCTTGGGCAACCGCTCGATGGCCTTGCCGAGCGCGGCCTTGAGCTTCGGTACGGCGACGCCGGCGCGCGCGAGGAGCGACGTCGTCCCGCCGTCTTCCTGCTCGAGCATCGCGGCCAGCAGATGCTGCGGCTCGATGAAGCCGTTGTCATTGCCGAGCGCCTTGCTCTGGGCATCGGCCAGCGCCTGCTGGAATTTGGTCGTCAGCTTGTCGAAACGCATTGTCAGGTCCCCGGTAATGGCTATATCGGAGATGGGGTCTTGCCCGGGCGATTCAAGCGCCGGATCGGGTCAGCCTGACCGGTTTGCCGATCGCCGCGGTCGCAACGGGTGCTACCATTTCCCGATGTCTCCCGCTCTTCCCGGCCACCCGCGTGCGTCAACCTGAAAACCCGTCCCCGTCGCCCCAGCCGTCCCGGACGCCGGCCCCTGCCCCGCCTGCCGCCGCGCCAACGCCGGCGACGTTCCTGCAGGTCGCGGGCGCCGTTTTCTGGAGCTTTTTCGGCGTCCGCAAGGGGCGCCACATGTTGCAGGATACGACGACGATCAAGCCGCTCCACGTCGTCGTCATCGGACTTGCTGTCGGGCCTGCTGTTCGTGCTGGCGCTCGTCGCGCTGGTCACCTTCATCACGCGCAACGCCGGGCTGACCGCTGCCATGTCGACGGTGAACCCGTCCCTGGCACGGCGCGCCGGCGACCGCGATCCGCAGCGGAGCGTCCCCGAACGGAGTCAGGCGTTGCCGAAGCCGAACACGCGCCGCGGGGTCGTGCAGAGGATCGCGTGGCGGTCCGCTTCCGCCGGAACCCACGACGCCAGCCATCGCAGCTGAGGACCGTAGTCCAGGCGCGCCGCGGCCCGCAGATAGGGCCAGTCCGACCCCCAGCAGCACTGCGCGGGCGTGAATGTCTCGAGGATGGCCGCGATGAACGGCAGCGCATCGCGAAACGGCGGGGCTTCCCGCGAGAAGCGAAACGGCCCGGAGAGCTTGACCGCATGGCCGAGACGCCCCAGTTCGAGCAGCGCCTGGAAGCCGCGCTGCTGCGGGCCCAGGCCGGGATCGGGACGCCCGCAATGATCGATGCAAAGAGCGACGCCGGAATCGGCCAGCACCCGCAGCGCATCGGCGAGCAGGTCGCGTTCGACCTGCACCACCAGCACCTTGCCGCGCTCCCCGAGAGCGTGGAGCAAGCGGCGGTTGCCCGGGTGCCGCAGGGCCTCCGGACCGTCGCCGATGAGGTCGAGGCGCGCCCCGGCGACCGCCGGCTGGTCGAGCAAGGTCTCGTCGCTCTTCGCTCGATCGGGATCGATGCGCACGACGGCGCGCAAGCGACCACCGGCGCGGGACACCGCATCGAGCGTCACCGCGTTCTCGAACCGGTAGCCGCTGGTGGGCTGAACGACGACGGCATGCGTGATTGCATGCGCGTCGAGCACCTCGAGGTACCGCTCGACCGGCCCGATTTCCGGGCCGACCGGGTGGTACGCCGCATCGGCCGCGTAGGGAAACCGCGCCGGATCGATGATGTGCGCGTGCGTGTCGATTGCCGCCATGACCGTCAGCGTAACACCTCGCGCGCCGGCGGTTCCCCGCGGCAAGAGCGCCCGACCTTCGCCGATCATGCTTCGAGCGGTGCGACCCGGGCCTTCACGGTGACGCGATCGCCGCCAGCGCGGCCACGCTGGCCTCGAGCTCCGCGCCCGTCGTCAGCACGTCGGGGGTGAGGCGCAGCCATTGCCCGCGCGCATCGGAGACGATGCCGCGCTCGAGCAGCGCCGCCGACCAGGCCTTCGCCTCGCGATGGCGGACGACGACGAACGCACCGCGATCCGGAGTCCCGCCGCGCGCCGCGATGCCCCGCTCGGCCAGCAGCGCGACGAGGCGGCGCTGCATCTCGAGCGAGTATTCCCGCAGCCGCGCCACGCCGATCGACTGCGTGAACACCTGTCCCGCCCGCGCCTGGTAGATCGGCAGCACGGCCGGCGTCGATTCCAGCCACGCGTCGCCGCCGGGGCCGTAGCGCGGCGGATCCGGCCGCGCGTAGGAGAAGGGCGACTCCTTGGCGAACCAGCCGATGTCGAGCGTGGCGAGGCCCGCGTCGAGATGGCGCGGCGCGACATAGAGGAAGCACGCGCCGGGACCGCCGCGCAGATACTTGTAGCTGCCGCCGACGGCGAAATCCACATCGAGCGCCGCCACGTCGACCGGGAACACGCCGAGCGAGTGATAGACGTCGAGCAGCACGCGCGCGCCCGCCGCGTGCGCGTTGCCGACGATCGACGGCAGCTCCGGCAGGAGCTGGCCGGTCTGGAACATCACCTGCGACACGACGACGAGATCGGCGCCCTGTGCCAGCGCAGCGATCACATCCTCCGCGGCAAAGTCGCCGTCCTCGCGCGGCTCGACCAACCTGAGCGCAATGCGCCCGCGGCGCGCGTACTCGCGCAGGATCACGTCGAGCGAATCGAACTCGCCGCGCGTGGCGACGACGCGCGGCACGCGGTCGTACGTATTCAGCACCGCGCGCAGGCCCTGCCCCGCGCTCGTCTTCGGCACGACGCAATCGGAGCGCGGCGCACCGAGCAGCGCCGCCAGCCGGGCGCGATGGGCGCCCATCTCCGTTCCCCAGTCGTCCCACGCGCCGCCCAACCGGGCGTACCACAGCGCGAGTCCCTCCCGCACGTCGTCCGCGGTCGCATCGAGCGGTCTGCCGAGCGAATGGTTGGCGAGATAGACGCGGCCGCGCTGCGCGTCGCGCACCCGCGAGAAAAGCGGCGCGATATGCGCGCGGGCCCCGGCTTCGGTCAAGGGACCAGGGCCGAGCGCCGCGATCGATGCTTGCAGCGGTCCCGGCTGCGGCGTCATGGCGCCGCCTTCGCGCCGATCAGCGTGCGCACGTCGATCAGCTCCGGGAAGAACGTGTGCTCGAGCGCACGCTTGAGAAAACCGACGCCCGACGAGCCGCCTGTTCCCGTCTTGTGGCCGATCGTGCGCTCCACCGTTTTCATGTGCCGGAAGCGCCAGAGCTGGAACGATTCCTCGACGTCGACGAGCTTCTCCGCCATCTCGTAGGCATCCCACCACCGTTCGGGATCGTCGTAGACGATCTTGAACACGGCGACGAGATCGGGATCGCGCGCATGCGGCTGCGACCAGTCGCGCTCGGTGCAGCGCGCGGGCACCGGCAGCCCGCGGCGCGCGAGGTGGCGCAGGTATTCGTCGTAGAGGCTGGGCGCCTGCAGCAGCGCCGACAGCTCGGCGTGGATCGCGGCGTCGTAACGGAACACGTCGACCATCGCCGCCTGCTTGTTGCCGAGCAGGAACTCCAGCGCGCGGTACTGCGCGGACTGGAAACCCGACGACGTGCCGAGCGCCGGGCGGAAGGCCTCGTACTCGGACGGGGTCAGCGTTTCCAGCACCGCCCACTGCTCGAAGAGCTGCTTCTGGATGAGCTTCACCCGCGCGAGAATCTTGAAGCACGCCTCGAGGCGGTCTTCGCGGACGAACGCGATCGCCGCCTTCAGCTCGTGGATCATCAGCTTCAGCCACAGCTCGGACGTCTGGTGCTGGATGATGAACAGCAGCTCGTCGTGCCGCGGCGGCGCGCCCTGGCCTCCCGACAGCGGCTCCTGCGCGCTGAGGAGCCGGTCGAGCCGAAGGTAGCCCGCATAGGTCAGGCGGTTCGTGAGGTCCGTGACGATGCCGGGTTCGAGGTCGCGCGTGGTCATGGCGGTGGCGCCGGGGCGCAGGAGGCAATGCGGCGAGTATAGCGATGGCCGGCCTTCGCGGAACCCGGCCTCGGTTGCCAGCCGGCGAGCCCTTTGCTTCACGCGGGGCGCGCCCGGAACGTGTCTTCCCGGTTGCGGCCCGCACCACGGTGCGCACCGGCGCCGGGGGCACCCGATATGCGCTCTGCTAACATCCGCCGCGATGACCGCCGCCCGCCTCGCCCCGCTCGTCCTCGTCGCACTCGCCACGGTTGTTGCCGGTTGCGGCGGCGATGGCGCACCGTCGCGCGCCATCACGCTCGCGGAGTGCCGGCTGCCGAAGCTTCCGCTCGCCGCGCAATGCGGGACGCTCGAGGTTCCCGAAAACCGGGGCCGGCCCGATGGCCGCAGGATCAGCCTGGCGATTGCGATATTGCCGGCCAACACGCTGCACCCGCGCGCGGATCCGCTGTTCATCCTCGCCGGCGGCCCCGGTCAGGCCGCGAGCTTCCTTGGACCGTTCGCCGCGGCGCTGACCGGCGTGCGCAAGGACCGCGACATCGTGCTCGTCGACCAGCGCGGCACCGGCCGCTCGTCGCCGCTCGTCTGCGCCGCGCTCAAGCCCGAACACGGACTGCAGGCGGCGCTCGAATTCGATCCCGGCGCCGAAAGCGGCCGCCTGCGCCCGGGAACTCGCCGCACGAGGCGTCGACGCCGCGCAATACACGACCGCCGCGTGGGTCGCCGACCTCGAGGCCGTGCGCGCCGCGCTGGGCTACGCGAAGATCAACCTGTGGGGCGGCTCGTACGGCACGCGCGTCGCGCAGGAATACCTGCGCCGGCACGCGGACCGGGTGCGCAGCGTCGTGCTCGACGGCGTTGCGACACCCGCGATGAGAACGACCCTCGACGTCTGGCCGTCGCGCGAGATCGCGCTGAACGCGGTGTTCGACGCCTGCGCACGATCGCCGGCCTGTGCCGCCGCGCATCCCGGCCTTCCCTCCACGCTCGACGCGATCCGCGCCCGGCTGGGTCCGCAGGGGCGCGACGTGGCCATGACGGATCCGCGCACCGGCGAGGCACTGACACTGCACCTGACCTTCGAGCACGTGATCGGCGCGCTGCAGCCGTTCACCTATGCGCCGGAGCTCGCCGCGCTCCTGCCGGAAGTCATCGGCCGCGCCGCGGCCGGCGATTTCGGCCCGTTGTACGCCGGCGCGATGCTGGTGACCGCCGACTTCGACGAGCAGTCGAATACTGCGCTGCACTACTCGGTCACCTGCGCGGAGGACATCCCGCGCGTTGCACCGGGCGATGCCGCGAACACGCTGGCAGGCCTGCGCACGAAGGCGCTGGCCGAACGGGCGCTCGCGGTCTGCGCGCATTGGCCCAGGGGAACGAGCCCGGCCGATGCAACGACACCCGTCCGGAGTGACGTGCCGGCGCTGATCCTCTCCGGCGGGCTCGACCCGGTCACGCCGCCCGTCAACGGCGCCGACGTCGCGAAGTCGCTGCCGGCAAGCCGGCACATCGTCGCGCGCGGCTACGGACACATCGTCTCGCCACACTCCTGCGGTCCGCGGCTCATCGCGGCATTCCTCGACGACCCGACGTTCGCCACGCTGCCGGCGTCCTGCGTCGACCATTTCGAGAACAGCTCGCGCCCGCCGCTGTGGCCCGACCGACTCGGGGCGCGCCCGTGATCGCCGTCGACAATCTGGCGAAGGCGTTCGGCAGGCGTGGCGAGGTGCGCGCCGTCGACGGCGTCTCGTTCGCGGCCGCCGACGGCGAGATCACCGGCCTGCTCGGGCCCAACGGCGCGGGCAAGACCACGCTGCTGCGGATGCTCGCGACGCTGATGATCCCGGATGCGGGCGGCGCGAGCATCGAGGGGCACGACGTCGTGCGCGACCGCTACGCCGTGCGCCGGCGCATCGGCGTGCTGTCCGACGCGCGCGGGCTCTACCCGCGCCTTACCGCCCGGGAGAACATCCGCTACTACGGTGCATTGCACGGCCTTTCCGGCACGGCGCTCGAGGCGCGGATCGACGAGCTCGTCGGCGCGCTGGGCATCGCCGGCATCGCCGAGCGCCGCGCGCAGGGCTTCTCGCAGGGGGAGCGGATGAAGGTGGCGATCGCTCGCGCACTGGTGCACGATCCGCAGACCATCCTGCTCGACGAGCCCACCAACGGCCTCGACATCATGAGCATCCGCGCGCTGCGCGATCTGCTGCGCGGACTGCGCGCGGACGGCAAGTGCCTGCTCTTCAGCTCGCACGTGATGCAGGAAGTCTCGGCGCTGTGCGACTCCATCGTGATCCTCGGCCGCGGACGGGTCGTCGCGACCGGGACCGCCGGCGAGCTGCTCGCGCAGTCGGGTCAAAGCTCGCTCGAAGAGGCTTTCGTCCGGCTGCTGGGCTCGGGTGAGGGGCTGGCCGCGTGACGGACCCCGGGCGCAGCGGGTCGGCGCTGGCGCGCATCGCGGTGGTCGCGCGGAAGGAGATCGTCGACATCTTCCGCGACCGCCGCACGATGCTGGTGACGCTCGTGACGGCGATCGTCGCGGGCCCGGTGCTGATGCTGCTCGTGCTGAACCTGGTCGCGCGCCAGGCCGACAAGGCGCGCGAGCTGACGCTGCCCGTGGCCGGCATGGAGCGTGCGCCGGCGCTGATGGCGTTTCTCGAGCGGCAGCAGCTGACGCTCATTCCCGCCCCGAAGGACTTCGAGGACCTGATCCGGAGCGGCGACCTCGACGTGGCGCTGGAGGTCGACGCCGCGTTCGCCGACGATGTGGCGCAGGGCCGGCCGGGTACGGTCCGCCTCGCCTACGACCGTTCGCGCGACCGGGCGCGCGCGTCGATCGCCGAGGTGGAGGCGCTGCTGCGCGCGTTCAACCGCGAATGGGGACGCGGCCGGCTGATCCTGCGCGGCATCACGCCGGACGTCGCGAACCCTCTCAATGTGGAGTCGCGCGATCTGGCCACCCCGCAGAGCTCCGGCGCGCTCGTGCTCTTCCTCATCGCGTTCTACGGGCTGTTCGCCGCGGTGATGGGCGGCATGGCCGCCGCGCTCGACACGACGGCAGGCGAGCGCGAGCGCGCCTCGCTCGAGCCGCTGCTGACGACACCGGTGGCGCCACTGGAGCTCGCGACCGGAAAATGGCTGGCGGTTGTGCTGCTCAACGCCACCGCGGTGGTCCTGACGCTGTCGGGGTTCTACCTCACGCTGCGCTTCGCCCCGCTGCCGGCCGTGGGCATTCCCTTCCTGTTCGGGCTGGCCGAGCTCGGTCGCTTCGTCGTCGCGCTGATTCCGCTGATCCTGCTGATGCCGGCGATACTGCTCTACGTCGGCTGCCGCGGCCGCACGTTCAAGGAAGCGCAGTCCAATCTGTCCGTGCTGCTGTTCGCCGTCTCGCTGCTGCCGATCGTGCAGATGTTCCTGCAGAAGAAGGAACCGGCATGGCTGACCTGGGTTCCCGTGTCCGGCCAGTACGCGTTGCTCGCGCGCGCGCTGCGCGGAGAAGCCCTGCCGTGGGTCGAGCTGCTGCAGTCCTGCGCCGTCCCGGGACTCCTGACGCTTGTCGCCCTGCTGGCCGTGGCGCGGCTCTTCTCGCGCGAGTCGGTGCTGGCGGGGAGATAGGCTCCACCGAAATCCGGGCACGCCCGGGCCCCCGATACGGAATGCCACCGCGACCCCGCACCGACCGGCAGTCCCGCCCCGCGGGCGCCGATGGTCCGCCTTCGCATCCTTCGGTTCGACGTTACGGCCCGTAGATCGAGCTCACGAGACCGGTCGAAAACCACGGCACGTAGGTGATGACGAGCAGTGTTGCGATCAACAGCGCGATGTACCCGAGATTGACGCGCGTCACCGCCCACATGTCCTCCTTGGCGATCGAGCAGGCCACCGCGAGGACGCTGGCGACCGGCGGCGTCTGCTGCCCGATGGCGATGTTGAGCGTCACGATGATCCCGAAGTGCACCGGATCGATCCCGAGCTGGCGCACCAGCGGCATCACGATCGGCACGACCAGAACGATCGCCGCCGCACCGTGCATTACGCAGCCGAGCCCGAAGAAGATCACGTTGAGCATCGCCAGCACGACGTACCGGTTCTCGCTGATGGCGAGCATCGTACGCGTCGAGGCGAACCGGCACCTCCAGTTCGGTCAGGTAGATCGCCGAGCACGGCCGAGGCCGTGACCAGGAGCATGACCGCCGCCGTCTGGACCACGCCGTCGACCAGCGACTTGTGCAGCAGCACGAGGTCGAGCTCGCGGTAGATGAAGATACCGATCACCAGCGCCGCGAAGACCGCCAGCCCGGCGGCCTCGGTGGCGGTGACGAAGCCGCTGAAGATCCCGCCGAGGATGATCACCGGCAGCGTCAGCGCCCAGCCGGCTTCCCGGAACGACGTCCACAGACGCCGCAGGCTGAACGCCTGCTCTCGCGGCAGATTGAACTTGACGGCGTACCAGTAGGACAGTCCCATCATCGCCAGCCCGCAGAGGACGCCCGGGACGATGCCGGCGATGAACAGCTGGGTGATCGACGTGTCCGCGATCGCTCCGTAGAGGATCATCGGCAGCGATGGCGGGATGATCACGGCGAGCGAGGCCGCGGAGGAGCTCACCGCGGCGGCGAAGCGGCCGGAATAGCCGCGCCGCTTCATCTCCGGAATCAGCACCGAACCGAGCGCCGCGACGTCGGCGACCGCCGAGCCCGAGATCTCGGCGAAGATCATGGACACCACGATGTTGACCATGGCCAGCCCGCCCCGGACGAAGCCGACCAGGGCGCTGACGAAAGCGATCAGCCGGCGCGAGATCCCCGACGTGTTCATCAGCCCGCCGGCGAGCACGAACAGCGGGATCGCCAGCATCGGAAAGCCCGTCGCGCCGCTGTAGAACGTCAGCATCCCGTTGACGAGCGCCATCGTGCCGTGCGCGGCGACCATGCCGGCCAGCGCGACGACGGCGATCGCGACCGCGATCGGCACGTTGATGAGCACGAGCACGATCAGCAGCAGCAGCACCAGCGCGATCGTCATCGCGGATCCCCGCCCAGTCCCGGGCGCACTTCGTCCGATCGCGCGAGGCCCTCCGCGACCGCGTCGCGGATCTCCTGCGTCTCGTCGTCGACGCCTCGGCGCAAGCGGGCGAGGCTTTCCGGCAGATCGAGGAGTTCGGCCACGATGATCAGCGCCGCCGCCAGGGGCAGCACGCCCTGCACCAGCTGCATCGGCAGCCAGGGAATCGTCACCAGCGCATCGCCGACCATGAGCTCCAGCGCCTTGGCCCCGGCGAACAGCACGATGCCCCAGAATCCCAGCACGACCAGTTTTGCGAGCGCGAAGCACGGCAGGCGCAGCGCCAGCGGCAGCCGGAACACCAGTCCCGGAAAGCCGAGATGGGCGTGCCGCAGCACCGCGAGCGCCGCCCCGAAGAACGTGAGCCAGGCGAGCAGCACCGACGCCAGCTCGTCGTACCAGACGATCGAGGCGCCGGCCTTGCGAAAGGCGACCGCGGCGATCACGAGCGCCGCGAGCCCGAGCAGCAGGCCGATCGACAGGACCTGCAGCGCCCGGTCGAGCCAGCGTCTGGCGCGCGCCAGCATCAGCGTCCGCTTCCCGGTGACCCGATCCCGGTATCAGTTCGCGGCGCGCAGCGTCGCGTCGATCATCGCCTTGCCGTTCGGCACTTCCTTCTCGAATTCGTCGTAGAGCGGCTGGCTCGCCTTGACGAATGCCGCGCGGTCGGCGGTGTTGACCTTCATCCCGCCGGCGACGAGCTTGTCCTTGAGCACGCCGTCGTCCTTGGCGCCCTGTTCGTAGGCCCAGGTTTCCATCTCCTTCGCCGTCTGCGCGATCACGTCGCGCAGGTCCTGCGGCCATTTCGACCACGTTTCCGTGCCCGGTGGTCAGGAACGAAGGCGTATAGACGTGGTTGGTGATGGACAGGTATTTCTGGACCTCCTGGAACTTCGCCGCGTAGATGTTCGTGTACGGGTTCTCCTGGCCGTCGATGACTCCCGTCTGCAGGCCGACGAACACCTCCGAAAACGCCATCGGCGTGGGGTTCGCGCCCCACAGCTTGAACATCTTCACCCGCCAGGCGCCGCCGGGAACGCGCAGCTTGATGCCC
Organism: uncultured beta proteobacterium; assembly: GCA_963700415.1. Classification (GTDB taxonomy): domain Bacteria; phylum Pseudomonadota; class Gammaproteobacteria; order Burkholderiales; family Casimicrobiaceae; genus CAIWHR01. The sequence goes on along the minus strand of CAVOXS010000019.1, from coordinate 93,859 downwards.
TTGAGATCGTCGGGCTTGTCGATCGGCCGCGTATTGTTGGTGATCTGCCGGAAACCGTTTTCCCACAGGCCGAGAATCTTGTATCCCTTCTTCTCGGTGACAGGCGCAATCGTCTGCCAGAACACGGTCGGGGCGATCCGCGCAAGGTGTGCGCGGTCCTTGATCAGGAACGGCATGTCGAACAGCGCGAACTCGGGGGCGACCGTCGACATGATCGACGACGGCATGGAAAGGTGCACGGAGCCCAGGCGCAGCTTCTGCATCAGTTCCTTGTCGCCGCCCAGCTGCGACGACGCGAAGAATTTCACGGTCGCCTTGCCGGCCAGCTTCTGGTTTGCCCGGCGCGTGAACTCCTCGCCCGTCAGCGCCTGCAGCGAGCCGGCCTCGGCGCTGATCCCGAAGATGATCTCGGTCGGCGCCTGTGCGTGCGCCGCGGTTGCAGCGCAGACAGCGAGGGTGGCCGTGATCGCGACCCGACGTACGGCAGTGCGAAATGCAAGCATGATGATTCCTCCTGTGGTCAGTACTGCTGCGGCAAGCCGATCCGGTTACCGCGTCCGGGCCGTCATTTCGGCCACCACGTGAAACGCCCGCCGAATCGCTTCGGCATTGGCCACTCCCTTGCCTGCGATGTCGAACGCGGTGCCCTGGGCAGGGGTTGCCACCGGGTAGGGCAATCCGCCCATGACCGTGACGCCCCGCTCGAAGCCCAGTGTCTTCATCGCGATCTGCCCCTGATCGTGGTACATCGTCAGCACCGCGTCGTACTGCTCCCGGCGCGCGACCAGAAAGACGGTGTCCGACGGAAACGGGCCGCGCGCATCGATGCCCTCGCCCTGCAGACGCGCGATGGCAGGGGCGATGACGTCGATTTCCTCGCGGCCCATCGTTCCTCCGTCGCCGGCGTGGGGGTTCAATGCGCACACCGCGATCTTCGGCCGGGCAACTCCGCTCATGCGCAGCGACTTCTCGATGACGTAGGCGCCGGTGCACACGGCGTCGATAGTGACCAGGTCGGCGACGTGACGAAGCGGGACATGCGACGTCACGCGGGACGTCCACAGCCCGTCGAGCATGTTCAGCTCGCACACCGGTTCCTGCACGCCGAGATGCTCGGCCATGAATTCGAGCTCGTCTTCCTGCGCCAGGCCCGCCATTCGCATCGCCTGCTTGTTGAGCGGCGCAAACACGACGCCCTCGACCTGACCGGCGGCCAGCGCGTCGGCGGCGAAGGCGAGTTGGCGCAGAACGGCTCGCTCCGGCCGCCTGCGTCGCCCGACCGACGGTGATGCCGTCGGCGTCGAGCACGGGAAGCGGCAGGAACGACGGCCGCCCCGGCGCGAAGGCGACCCGGTCGATGGCGCTGGCGGGCAATGCGTCGAGTGTCGCACCGGCCACACGCTGGCCCGATGCCCAGACGGCTGGCGGCGCGACGACGACGATGCGTGCACGCTCGTAGACCTCCGGCAGCGTGAGGAGCTTGACGGCAAGCTCGGGACCGACCCCGTTCGGGTCGCCCATCAGCAGGGCGATTCGCGGCAGATCGTTCATCGGCTGGCTCCGTTCGGACCGGGTTCAGAATCCATGCGCCTTCACTTTCTTCCACGTTTGACCAAGGTGTTCCCGCAGCAGCCGGCGCACTGCCCGCACATCCCGCCGCTCGAGGGCATCGGCGATCGCCTCGTGCTCTTCGATCGCCGTTTGCCAGCGGTCGGTCTTGTTCGACATGAAGCGCACCCGGTAAAGCCGCGCGTTCAGGGTCTCGTGCAGGCGCTGCAGCGTCGCGTTCCCGCACATCCGCGCGATCCGGTGGTGGATCTCCTGGTTCAGCTTGAAGTACGTGTGGCGGTCCCGGCGCTCGTACGCCTTTGCCATGCGGTCGTGCTGTCTGCCGTATCGCCGCGATCTCGGCGTCGGTGGCCCGCGCGCAGGCAAGCTCCCCGCACACCGCCTCGAGCGCGCCCATCGCTTCGAGCATGTCCCTGACCTCGTCCGCGGAGGGGTCCGCGACGAAGGCGCCACGATTCGGAACCAGTTGCAGCAGGCCTTCGGCCGCCAGCATCTTGATTGCCTCGCGCAGCGGCGTGCGCGATATCTGCAGATGCGCGGTGAGCTCGCGCTCGTTGAGCTTGGCGCCGGCCGAGAGCTCGTCGGCAGCGATCATGTCGCGCAACCGGTCCGCCACCTGCGCCGGGAGCGTCGCGCGGACGACGCGCCGGGCGCTTGCGACGGGATTACCCGATGCCTGGAGCGACGGCGTCACGCAATGTTCCTCGACAGGAAGGCCTGCAGCCATTTTTTGCATTATGTATACAAAACTGCGGAAAAATCAAGTCCGGCCGGGGCGGCGGGACTGCGCCGCCTGTCCGCTGAACGACCGGTGGATCTAACCCAGTTGCCGGATCACCGCGAGCGGCGGATGCCGCATCGTGCCGCGCGTGCCGAGCCAGCCGGCGAGGGTCACAATCAGCGCGCCGCCGCCGATGCCGTACAGCCACACCATCGGGTTGGCCGAGAACGGGATCTGGAACACCCGGTCCGACAGCACATAGCCCAGCGCCGTCGCGCCGCCCGCCGCCAGCATTCCGGCCAGCGCCCCCAGCACCAGGAACTCGGCGTTCTGCGCGGCGGCAAGCTGCGCCCGCGACGCGCCCAGCGTGCGCAGGATCGCGGCATCGAACCGGCGCTCGTCCTGCGTCGCGGCTATCGCCGCCTGCAGCACCAGAAGCCCGCCCAGGAGCGTGAACAGGAACACGAACTCGACCGCCTTGGCCACCTGCTCGATGATCGTCTGCACCTGCCGCATGATCTCGCCGACGTCGATCGCCAGCACGTTCGGGTATTGCTGCACCAGGTCCGACAGCCACGCCGCCGAGCGCGGGCCTTCGGGCAAGCGGACCGCGCCGAGATGCGTCTGCGGCATCGCTTCCAGCACGCCCGGCGCGAACAGCGTGAAGAAGTTCGGGCGGAAGCTGTCCCAGTCCACCTTGCGCAGGCTGCCGATCGCCGCGCTCACCGGCGTGCCGGCGATGTCGAAGGTCAGCGTGTCGCCGAGCTTCAGGCGCAACGATTCCGCGATGCCCTGCTCCATCGAGATGCCGGCCGCCGTTCCCGTGGCTCCGGCAAACCATTTGCCGGCGACGATGCGATTGGTCGTCGGCAGTTCGGACGCCCAGGACAGGTTGAATTCGCGCTCGGCGAGGCGTCGCGCCCGCGCGTCGGTGTACTTTGTCGTGTCGAGTCGCGTGCCGTTGACCTCGACCAGCCGGCCGCGGACCATCGGATAGAAGGCGGTGTCCACGCTCGTCACCGACTTCAACGCGGCGCGCACGCCGTCGACCTGGTCGGACAGCACGTTGACGACGAAATGGTTCGGCGCATCGGGCGGCAGGCTCGCGCGCCAGTTCTGCATCAGGTCGCCGCGCACGACGGTGAGCAGCAGCAGCGCCATGAATCCGAGCGCCAGCGCGCCGATCTGCAGGCTCGAGGCAAGCGGGCGGCGGCGCAGGTTCGCCAGTCCGAAACGCCAGGTCGCGCCACGCTGGGGCAGGCGCTTCAGCAGAAGGATCAGGAGCCAGGCCGTGAGCGCCGCGGCGGCGAGCAGCCCGCCGATGCCGCCGACCATGATCGCGCCGGCCTTCGCATCCTGCGCCTGCCAGGCGACCAGGAGCGCGATGACCCCCGCGCCCAGCAGGTAGGCGACGACCCCGCCGGGCCGCGGTCGCGGCAAGTCGCGGCGCAGCACGCGCAGCGGCGGCACGCTGGCGAGCGCGATCAGCGGCGGCAGGGCAAAGCCGAAGAGCAGCAGAATGCCCGTGCCGAATGCCGCGATCGCCGGCAGCGATTCCGGGGGCCGGCAATTCGGTGGGCGCTACGGACGCCAGGAATTTGACCAGCAGTTCCTGGCCGGCGAGCGCGATCACGATGCCGGCGGCGCTCGCGAGCACGCCGAGCGCGGCGAACTGCAGCACGAACAGCGCCAGCGCCTGGCGCCGTGGCGCGCCCAGGCAGCGGAGCATCGCTGCGGTGTCGAGATGGCGGCGCAGGTAACGCGACGCGGCGAGCGCGATCGCGACCGCGGCCAGGATCACCGCCACCAGCGCCGAGAGCCCCAGGAACTGCTCCGCGCGCTCCAGCGTCTGCCGCACCTCGGGCCGCAGGTCCCGCACGTTTTCCATCCGCTGGCCCGGCTTCAACTCGGTCTGCAGCCAGGACAGGAAGGGATCGAGCGCACCGCGCGCCGATGCATCGGCGACCAGGAGGCGATAAACGGCGCGATTGCCCGGCTGCATCAGATTCGTGGCCGGAACGTCGTCGATGTTGATGAGCAGCCGCGGCCCGAGCGCGAGCAGCCCGCTCGCCACCTCGGGCTCCCGCTGGATGATCGCGCCGATCGCGAGCGTCGCCTCGCCCACCGCGAGCGCATCGCCGACTTTGACGCCGAGCCGCGCCGCGAGTCGGGCATCGGGCCACGCTTCACCGCGCGGCGGAGGGCCGCGCGCCGCCACCCCGTTCACGTCGGCCGGATCGACGAGCGTGATCGCCCCGCGCAGAGGGTACCCCGGCGCCACGGCCTTCACGTCGGCGAGCATTGCGCCACCGCTCAGCCCATCGGTTCGCGCACGTTGCACCATGCTGTTGAACTTGAGCGCCGGGGTGACGACGAGACCGCGCCGGCCGGCTTCGGCGGCGTAGCTATCCGGCAGCGGTCGGTCGCCCGAAATCAGCACGTCGGCGCCAAGCAGCAGATTCGCCTGCCGGGACAACGCCCCCTTCACCCGGTCCGCGAAGAATCCGACGGTGCCGATGCTCGCGACGGCGAGCACCATCGCCACGACCAGCACGGTGAGCTCACCCGCGCGCCAATCGCGCGCGAGCATGCGCAAGGCGAGTCGAAGCGTGTTCACCGGCGCCTCACCGTGCCCCGACGCGCTCGTCGCCGACGAGCCGGCCGCCGGAGAGCGACAGCCGCCGCGCGCAGCGCAGGGCGAGGCCCGACGTCGTGGGTGACGAGCAGCAGCGTCGTGCCGTGCTCGCGATTCAACCGGAACATCAGGTCGACGACTTCCACCCCGGTGGCATTGTCCAGATTGCCGGTCGGCTCGTCGGCCATCAGCAGCTTGGGCTCGCCGGCGAAGGCGCGCGCAATGGCGACCCGCTGCTGCTCGCCTCCCGAGAGTTGCTTCGGGTAGTGTGTGGTGCGCCGCGCGAGCCCCACCCGCGCGAGCCATTCGCCGGCCTTTGCCGCGGCGTCCGCGGTGCCGGCGAGCTCCAGCGGCAGCATCACGTTTTCCAGCGCGGTCAGCGCCGGCAGCAGCTGGAACGACTGGAAGACGAAACCGAGCAGGCGCTGCCTCTGCGCGGCACGCGCGTCCTCGTCGAGGCCGGAGAGCGCATTGCCGTCGAGCCAGACCTCGCCGCTGGTGGGTCGGTCGAGCCCCGCGAGAAGGCCGAGCAGCGTGGTCTTGCCCGATCCCGACGCGCCGACGATCGCGACGGCATCGCCCGCATCGATCGCGAAACCCACGTCATCGAGGATGGTCAGCGGCGCCTCGCCGCTCGTCACGATCTTGGTGAGATTCGGCGGCGCGAAGAAGGGGTTGGGCCATGGAATGACGGATGGTGGAGGCGCCGGTGCAGTTTGCAAGCGGTACGCGCGAAATCGTCGTGCTGGCGCGAAGGAACGTCCATCGCGACGACGGGTCGAACGGTCGATTCTACCGTGCCGCTCGCGGCGGACCCTGCGAGCCTCTACAATCGCAGCTCGATCGCGCCATGGCCAGCCCGTCCTCGCCACCTGCCCGCCGCCTTTTCATCGGCCGCCTCGCCGCGTCGGCGCTCACGCTCGTGCTCGCCGCGGCGCCGGGCGCGCGCGCCGATCCGGGCGCGCCGGTCCTGCTCGTCGTCGGCGACTCGATCTCCGCCGCCTACGGCCTTCCGCCGGGCACCGGCTGGGTCGATCTGCTGGCGGCGCGCCTCAACGCGCAACGGTATCCGCACCGCGTCGTCAACGCGAGCATCAGCGGCGACACGACGGCCGGCGGACGCGCGCGCCTGCCCGCGCTGCTCGCCACCCACAAGCCTTCGATCGTCGTCGTGGAACTGGGCGGCAACGACGGGCTGCGCGGCGGCAACCTCGCGTCCACGCGCGAGAACCTCGCCGCGATGGTCTCGGCCATCCAGGGGGCCGGCGCGAAGCCTCTGCTCGTCGGAATGAGGCTGCCGCCGAATTACGGTGCCTCGTACGTGCGTGAATTCGAGGCCCTGTACGCCGGGATCGCGAAGGCGCGCCGCGTGCCGCTCGTCCCCTTCTTCTTCGAAGGCTTCGGCGAGCGCAACGACCTGTTCCAGCCCGACCGCATTCACCCGACGGCCGCGGCGCAGCCGCTGCTCCTCGACAACGTCTGGCCGGCATTGCTGCCGCTCCTTGGATCGCGGCGATGATCGAAAGCGCGGCGGGAGGGCGCGACCGCAAGGTGACCGTCGATGCGCTCGGCGACTTTGCCGACCGGGTCGACGTGCGCAGCCCATCCGAGTACGCCGAAGACCATTTGCCCGGCGCGTCGAGCCACCCGGTGCTCGACGATGCCGAGCGCTCGCGCATCGGGACCCTGCACGCGCAGGAATCGGCGTTTGCCGCCCGGCGCGCCGGCGCGGCGCTCGTCGCGCGCAACATCGCGAGCGATGCTCGAGACGTCGTTTGCCGCCAAGCCGCGCGACTGGGCGCCGCTCGTCTACTGCTGGCGGGGCGGCCAGCGCAGCCGCTCGCTCGCGCACATGCTGAACGAAATCGGCTGGCGCGCGGCGCAGCTCGAGGGCGGCTACCGCGCGTACCGGCGGCACGTCGTCGCCCGGCTCGCGACGCTCCCGGGCCGTTTTCGCTATCGGGTCATCTGCGGACTCACCGGCTCCGGCAAGAGCCGCCTCATCGCCGCGCTCGACCGCGAGGGGGCGCAGGTGCTCGACCTCGAAGCGATGGCGCGGCATCGCGGCTCGCTGCTGGGCGACGTGCCCGATCACCCGCAGCCGACGCAGAAATCCTTCGACAGCCAGCTGGTCGCGATGCTCGCAGCGTACGATCCGGCGCGTCCGGTCTACGTCGAATCCGAGAGCAAGAAGATCGGCACGGTGCAGCTGCCGGACACGCTGCTCGCCGCCATGCGCGCGGCCGAGTGCATCCGCCTCGTGTTGCCGCAACCGCTGCGCGTGGAGCTGCTCAAGAGCGAGTACGCGCACTTTCTCGCCGATCACGAAACGCTGACCGCGCGGCTCGCGCACCTGATCCCCCTGCACGGGAAGAAGACGATCGAGCGCTGGACCGACGCGGCGAGGGCCGGCGACTGGGATACGCTCGTCGGCGAGCTCCTCGCCCTGCACTACGATCCGGCGTACACACGGTCGATCGGCAGGAATTTCCCGCGCGTCGAAGAAGGCCTCGATGTCACGCCTGCGGCCTTGACCGACGCCGCGTTCGGGACGCTCGCGCGGGAGCTCGACGCCCGGACGCGAACCCCGGCTACCGCCTGAGGAATCGACATGCCGACTCATCCCTTCCGCATTCTGAACGTGTTTGCCGAGACAACGCTCGGCGGCAATCCGCTGGCCGTGTTCGAGGATGCGCGCGGCATCGACGATGCGACGATGCAGGCGCTCGCGCTGCAGTTCAACCTGTCGGAGACCACGTTCGTCCTGCCGTCGGATCGGGCGACGGCGCGCGTGCGCATCTTCACGCCGACCTTCGAGATGCCGTTCGCCGGTCACCCGACGCTCGGCACGGCGCACGTCGTCCGGGCGCTGACGCAAGCGGGCGACGCGGTGACGCTGGAGATGCGCGCGGGCATCATCCCGGTCGAAGCGCGGGGCGACACCTGGACGCTGCAGGCCAACGCGCCGCGGATCCGCGCCGTGGCGGCCACCCGCGCCGAGCTCGCCGCGATGCTCGGGCTCGCCGAGTCCGACGTCGCGCCCGACCCCGCGGCGCCGCCGCTCTGGGTCGACACCGGATCGGAGCAGCTCGTGATCCCGCTCGCGTCCGCGGAAGCGGTGCGACGCGCCGCGCCGCGCGCCGATCTCCTGCTGGTCCACGGCAACACCGGCCAGCGCGCGATGGCGTACGTGTTCGCGCCCGTCACGCCCCGGGCGCGCGTCGGGCTCAGGCGAGCAGGCGATGGTCGCGCGGTTCTTCTTTCCCGAAGCACGGCGCCGTGATCGAGGATCCGGGCACCGGTTCCGCCTGCGCCAACCTCGGGGGATGGCTGATCGCGACCGGCGCATCGCTGCCGCAGCGCATCACGATCGCGCAGGGCGATGCGGTCGGCCGGCCGTGCCGCCTGGGACTCGAGGTCGATGCCGAGCGCCGGATCCGCGTGTCCGGGCGCGTGATCGAACTCGCGCGCGGCGTCGTGACGCTGTAGCGCAGTTGGTGCCGGAACCGTCCAGTTGGTGCCGGAACCGTCGCGACCCGGCGGATGGCGCGCTCACCCGACGGCGTTGGCGTCCCACGCGGCGATGAATTCCACCCAATGCGGCGCGTTGGTCGCCGCGACCTTTTCCCGCGCGAGCGAGACTTCCTTCGCGTATTCGCCCGCCGTCAGCTCGCCGCGCATCAGCCGGAAGCGCAGGTACACGAGGTAGGTGTTCATCACATCGGTCTCGCAATAGCGGCGAACGTCGTCGAGCCTGCCGGCGACGATCGCCGCGTGCACCTCGCTGCCGTCCATGCCGAGCTTGCCGGGAAAGCCGCAGAGCCGCGCCATCGCGTCCAGACCGGCGGTCGCGCGCGGCTGGTACATCGCGAGCACGTCCATCAGGTCGAGGTGCCGCGTGTGGTAGCGGCCGAGGTAGCTGTTGTACTTGAACTCGCGGTCGTCGTCGCCCCAGTCCCAGTACTTGGCAGCCGTCACGCCGTGGATCAGCGCGCGGTAATTCAGCACCGGCAGGTCGAAGCCGCCGCCGTTCCACGAGACGAGCTGCGGCGTGTGCTTGTCGATCAGGTCGAAGAAGCGCCGGATGAGCTCGGGCTCGGCATCCTCCGCCGTGCCGACGGAGGCGATCTTGAAGCCGCCGCCATCGCGCAGCGCGCAGGCGATCGCCACCACCTGCTGGAACTGGAGCGGCAGGAAATCGCCGCCGGTCTGCAGGCGCCGCTTCTGGGTGAACCAGTCCAGCACCGCGGCGTCCGGCAGGTCGCGCGCGACGGCATGCGCGCGGCGCAGGCCCGCCACGTCCGGCACGGTCTCGATGTCGAAGACGAGAACGGGCGCCACGCTCAGCCCGGGAACACGCCGGTGGAGAGGTAGCGATCGCCGCGGTCGCAGACGACGAACACGATCGTCGCAGTCGCGACTTCGCGCGCGATGCGCAGCGCCACGACGCAGGCCCCGCCGGCCGAAACGCCGCAGAAAATGCCCTCCTCCGCCGCGAGGCGGCGCGTCATGACCTCCGCCTCGGTCTGCGACACCTGCTCGATCCGGTCGACGCGCGCGGCGTCGTAGATCTTCGGCAGGTAGGCGTCCTGCCATTTGCGAATGCCGGGAATCTGGGAACCTTCCTCCGGCTGCGCGCCGATGATCCGGATCGCCGGATTCTTCTCCTTGAGGAAGCGCGAGACGCCCATGATCGTGCCGGTCGTTCCCATCGCCGACACGAAGTGGGTGATCGTCCCCTGCGTATCGCGCCAGATTTCCGGGCCCGTGCCGCGGAAGTGCGCGAGCGGATTGTCCGGATTCGCGAACTGGTCGAGGATGACGCCCTTGCCGTCGTCGCGCATGCGCGCCGCGAGATCGCGCGCGTGCTCCATGCCGCCGGCCTTGGGCGTCAGCACGAGCTCGGCGCCGTAGGCGCGCATCGCCTGCCGGCGCTCGATCGAAAGGTTGTCCGGCATCACGAGGATCATCCGGTAGCCCTTCATCGCCGCGACCATCGCGAGCGCGATTCCGGTATTGCCCGGACGTCGGTTCGATCAGCGTGTCGCCGGGCCGGATGTCGCCGCGCCTCTCAGCCTCGACGATCATCGACAGCGCGGGTCGATCCTTCACCGACCCCGCCGGGTTGTTGCCTTCGAGCTTGCCGAGGATGATGTTCGTCTGATCGCCCGGGATCCGCAGCAGGCGGACGAGCGGTGTGTTGCCGACGGTGGATTCGAGCGTGGGATACATGCGCGGCGATTCTTCAGGGGCGATCCATTGTAGCCGAGGGCGAAGGTGGGTGGTCCGTTGAAATCGGACGTGCCGTCGCACCCATGCGGGCTGGACAATGGGGCCGGCGCAGCCCGTGTGCAATGCAGGAACCGGACATCCGGAACGAAAGACCCCGCCACGCAGGCGGGGTCGGTTCGGGCCGGCCAGGACCGCGGCGGCTTCGTGTCGGACGCCGCGCAGCCGACGCCGTCCTTCATCCGGGTCCGCGGATCCGAACGGGCGCCGGCCTCCCGGTGGTCAGGGCTTCCCGCTCGCGGCGGCATCCCGCTTCGCGACCGTGGTCACGTCGCCTTTGGCCGCGCGCTGCGGCGGCGCATTCGCCTTGTCGGCCGGCCGCGCCGCCGGCTTGGCGGATGCGCCGCCCACCGTCAACTCGCCCTTGATCTTCTCGAAGCGCTTGGCGCCGATGCCCTTGACGTCCTTCAATTCCTCCACCGACTTGAACGGCCCGTGCGTGCTCCGGTAGTCGAGGATCGCCTGCGCCTTCGCGGGGCCGATCCCCGACAGCGCGACCAACTCGTCCTTCGTGGCGGTGTTGAGGTTGATCGCGGCGAGTGCTGCGCCCGAGCACAATGCCAATACGAGCGCCGATAACAGTCGTTTCATGCCTGCCTCCGTCGAGAGTGGGAAGATGCGCGGCGGTCCCGGCATCGCGCGGCATGCGCGACCCACCGCCGTGTCCCACAAGCTACGCGGAGGAAGCCGCCCCGGAAATCAGCCGTTCGACGTAGCGCGCAACGCCTTCGTCGATCCCGAGCATCGGCGCGCCGTAACCGGCGGCACGAAGCCGCGCGAGATCCGCCTCGGTGCGACTCTGATACTTGCCGGCGAGCGCGGGCGGAAACGGAACGTAGGAGATGGCGCCGGCCGCCACCAGCTCCGCGACCGTGCGGCGCGGCTCGCCGGCTGCGGCGCGGCACGCATTGATGGTCGCGGCGGCAACCTCGTTGTAGGTCGTTGCCTTCCCGGTGCCGACGTTGAAGATGCCGCTGCGCTCCGGGTGATCGAGAAAATCGAGGTTCACCCTGACGACGTCCTCGACCGAGACGAAATCGCGGCGCTGCTCGCCCGCCCCGAAGCCCCCCGATCCCTCGAACAGCCGGACCCGGCCTTCGCTCCCGAACTGGCGGTAGAAGTGCCAGACCACGGAGGCCATCCGCTCCTTGTGCTGCTCGCGCGGACCGTAGACGTTGAAATAGCGGAAGCCGGCGATCTGCGCCGTGCGCTCCGGCAGCGCCCGGCGCACGTACTGGTCGAAGAGGAACTTCGAGTAGCCGTAGACGTTGAGCGGCGACTCGAACGCGCGCTCCTCGCGGAACACCGTGCCGGCGCCGTAGACCGAAGCGCTCGACGCGTACAGGAACGGGACGTCGTTGCTCTGGCACCAGTCCAGCAGCGTCACCGAATAGCGGTAGTTGTTGCGCATCATGTACCGGCCATCGGTTTCCATCGTGTCGGAGCATGCGCCCTGGTGCAGAATCGCCCCGACGTCGTCGTCGAAGTCGCCATCGGCGAGGCGCGCCAGAAACTCCTCCTTGTCGAGGTAGTCTTCGATCTCGCAGTCGACGAGATTGGCGCACTTGTCCGCCCGCGCCATGTTGTCGACCGCGATGACCCGCAGCCCGCCGCGGCGGTTGAGCGCCTTGACGAGGTTGGAGCCGATGAACCCGGCGGCTCCCGTGACGATCGTGTACAAGGCCGGCTCCCGGAGGGTCTAGACTTCGAAATCGAGCCGGTCGACGTTGCTGACGACGAACGGCACGCGCGGGGCGACGGCGCAGAGCAGCTCGTAGCCGACGGTGGAGGAGGATGTCGCGACCTCGTCCACCGGCAATCCCTCGCCCCAGAGAACCACGGGGCTGCCGACGTCTGCCTCCGCGAATCTCGGTGATGTCGACGGTGATCATGTCCATCGACACGCGGCCGGCGATCCGCGCTTTCTTGCCGCACACGAGCACCGGCGTTCCGTTCGGAGCGCAACGCGGATAACCGTCGGCGTAGCCACAGGCGACGACGCCGATCCTGCGCTCGCCGGACGCGACGTAGGTCGCGCCGTAGCCGACGCAGTCGTTCGGCCGCAGCCGCTGCACCGCGATGATCTCGGAGCGCAGCGTCATCACCGGTCGCACGCCGATGTCCTCCGCCGATTGGTCCGGGAACGGCGTCGCCCCGTAGAGCATGATGCCGGGGCGGACGATGTCGCCGCCCGTCTCGGCGTACCGCACGACGCCGGCGGAATTGGCGAGCGAGCGCGGGTAGGGCATGCCGCGGCACGCCGCGGTGAACATGGCGACCGGCTCCTTCAGTCCGTCGTCCTCGTCGGCGCGCGCGAGGTGCGTCATCAACCGCAGCGACGGCGACCGACTCGCATTGGTTGAGACGCTCGACCGTGCGCACGACGGCGGCCGGCGCGATCCCCAGGCGGTTCATCCCGGTGTTGATCTTGACGAACACCTCCAGCGGGCGCGCGAGGCGCGCCACCTCCAGCATCCGCACCTGGTCTTCGCTGTGCACCACGACGGCGAGGCGCCGCGCCGCGACTTCGGGCAGCTCATCCGGCGTGAAGAATCCTTCGAGCAACAGGATCCGCCGCATGTAATGAGCGGCGCGCAACGCGATGGCCGCGTCGAGCTCGACCAGCGCCAGTCCGTCGGCGTCGGCCAGCGCCGGCAGCAGTCGCATCAGCCCGTGCCCGTAGGCATTCGCCTTCACCACGGCGAGGAGCTCCGTGCCCGGCGCGAGCTCCTTCGCGCGCGCGAGATTCGCGCGCAGCGCCGGCAGGCTCAACTGGGCGTACAGCGGGCGGGCCATCGGACGCTTCTCTCGGAGTCGGGTCAGGAACCGGCCGGGGCATCGGGCACCCCGGGTGGGCGCGCGCGGTTTCTCCGGCTCCGGCAATCATGGTATAAAGCGCGGGCCGCGGGCGGCACCCGGCGATTATATCGTGCGCATGCCCGCGTCGCGTTTCGCGGCCCTCGCGGGGCGCCGGTCACGCCGCGGAGAACGATGAAGTCCGGCTTCTACACGATCATGGCGGCGCAGTTCTTCAGCTCGCTCGCCGACAACGCGTTGCTGATCGCCGCCATCGCCCTGCTTCGCGAGCTCCAGGAGCCCGGATGGATGACGCCGGGCCTGAAGCAGAGCTTCGTCCTGTCCTACGTGCTGCTGGCGCCGCTGGTCGGCGCATTCGCCGACTCGATGCCGAAGGGTCGCGTGATGCTGATCACCAACGGCATCAAGGTGATCGGCTGCCTGATGATGCTGTTCACGCTGCATCCGCTCGCCGCCTACGCCGTGGTCGGCTTCGGTGCCGCCGCCTATTCGCCGGCCAAGTACGGAATCCTGACCGAGCTTCTGCCGCCGCGGCAGCTCGTCATCGCCAACGGCTGGATCGAGGGCACGACGGTCGCGTCGATCATCCTCGGCGTGCTGACCGGCGGCGCGCTGATCGGCCCCCGGATCTCGACCGCCCTCCTCGGCTTCGATCTGCCGCTCATCGACACCGGGATCGACACGCCGCCCGAAGCGGCGATCGGCGTGATCATCGTCCTCTACGCGATCGCCGCGGTATTCAACTGGTACATCCCGAACACCGGCGTCGACCACCGGATGGTGAACCGCAACCCGCTGTTCCTGATCCGCGAGTTCGCGCACTGCGTCTCGCTGCTGTGGCGCGACAAGCTGGGTCAGATCTCGCTCGCGACGACCACGCTGTTCTGGGGCGCGGGCGCGACGCTGCAGTTCATCCTGATCGACTGGGCGGCGAAGGCGCTCGGCTTCGACCTCTCGCAGGCATCGATGCTGCAGGGCGTCGTCGCCGCGGGCATCGCGGCCGGCGCGGTGATCGCGGCGCGCTACGTTTCGCTGCGCGGGGCGCCCAGGGTGCTGCCGATCGGCGTCACGATGGGCGTGATCGTCATCGCGATGATCTTCGTCACCCAGGTGTCGGTGGCGATGGTCCTGATGATCTGCATCGGCGCCTGCGCGGGCTTCTTCGTCGTGCCGATGAACGCGCTGCTGCAGCACCGCGGCCACGTGCTGATGGGGGCCGGCCACTCGATCGCGGTGCAGAACTTCAACGAGAACATCGGCATCCTCGTCATGGTCGGCCTCTACTCGCTGATGGTGCGCGCGGGCCTTTCCGTGTCGCACGGCCATCGTGCTGTTCGGCCTCTTCGTCTCCGGGACCATGGCGCTGGTGATGCTGCGCCACAGGCGCAACCAGGCGCAGGGCGACCAGCTGCACCTGATCGCGGCCGATGCGCACGCCGCGGCGCAGGAAGCGAAACCCGGCAGCGGCGGCCACATCGGCTGACCCGACTGCGCCCGCGCTCGGTTCGGTGCCGCCCTTCCGCTACACGATCACCGGCCGGTCGGAAAGCTCGTTGTCCCCCGCACGACCCGCGCGTGGGTAGTGCCGCCCGAGGAGCGCGTTGATCTCCGCGATCCCGGTCTCGACGCCTTCGCCGAAGCGCGCGGCGCGGAACGCCTCCTCCATCTTCTGGCAGACGGCTGCCCACTCGGCGCTGCCGACGTGGCCGTGGATGCCGCGGTCCGCGACGATCTCGACGTCGCGATCGGCGAGCAGCAGGTAGACGAGGACGCCGCAATTCTCTTCGGTGTCCCAGATCCGCAGATCACCGAACACTTCCAGCGCCCGGTCCCGCGGCGAAACGCCGCGCAGCACGCGGACGAGCGGAAGCGCGGGCTCGACGGCGAAGCGCACCTGTCCGCGGTGCAGTCTTTCGCCGTCGGCAATCGCCGCCTCGATCCGGGCCAGCGAAGCTTTCGGGAAGGCACGCCGCACGCTGCCCCGATCGGTGGCGAGATGGTGCAGGAAGCGGAAGCGCCGAAGAGTGGTCATCGTTGCGTGCTCGCTCACCAGTTTCCCGACGCGCCACCGCCACCGAAGCTGCCGCCACCACCGGAAAAGCCACCTCCGCCGGAAAAGCCGCCACCGCTGCCTCCTCCCCAGCCGCCCCCGGTCGATGTCCAACCGCCGCCGCGGCGTCCCGTGCCGCCGCTCAGGCTGAAGAAGATCATCACCAAGAAGGCGACGATCGCCGCCAGGATCGCGACGGCGATCGAGCCGACGAAGAGCCACGCGGCGGTGCCCACGACCCCGGCGCCGACCGTGGAACCGAGCAACCGGCCGAAGATCGCTGCGCAGGACGCCACCGACGACCGGCACGACGATGAACAGGATCACCAGCCACGTGTCGAGACTGGCTCCGATGCCGCGCCACCACGCATTTTCCGGCTTCGGCGGTGGCGGCAACGGCCTTCCCTTCGTCGACGACGGCGATGATCCGGTCGACGCCGGCGTCGATCCCCGCCGCGAACCGGTCTTCGCGAAACGCCGGCGCCACGTTCTCGGCGATGATCCGGCGGGCCGTGACGTCGGTCAGCGTGCCTTCCAGGCCGTAACCGACTTCGATGCGCATCTTGCGGTCGTTCTTCGCGATCAGGAACAACGCGCCGTTGTCCTGCCCCTTGCGGCCGATCTTCCACTTCTCGGCGACCCGCAGCGAATAGAACTCGATCGGCTCCCTGCTGCGTCGAGGGCACGATCAGCACCACGAGCTGATTCGACGTGCGCGCCTCCCAGTCGGCGAGCTTCGCTTCGAGCGCCGCCGCCTCGGCCGGCGCCAGCGTGGCCGTCAGATCGGTGACGCGAGCGGTGAGCGGCGGTATCGGCAGCAGGCCGTCGGTGCCGGCTTCCCACGCCTGCGCCGAAACGCCGGCCGCCGCGAGCGCCAGCGCACCCGCGACCAGCAGCGCCGACATGCGCGCGATGTCAGTAGCCCTTCTTCATCAGGTCCGCCGCGGCGTCACCGGAAGGCGCGGCGCTCGCGTCGGCCTTCGGCGTGACGCGGTGCGGCCGGCGCGGCGGGCGCAGGGGCGGCTTTGCCGAAATCGACCTTCGGCGGCGCGCTGACCGCGGCCTCGTTCTCGACGGTGAAGTTGGGCTTCACTTCCATCTTGAACACCATGGCCGTGAGATTGGTGGGGAATTGCCGCACCGTGGTGTTGTACTCCTGAACGCTCTTGATGTAGCGGTTGCGCGACACGGTGATCCGGTTCTCGGTGCCCTCGAGCTGCGCGGTCAGGTCGCGGAAAAGCGCGTCCGATTTCAACTGCGGGTAGTTTTCCGCCACCACGAGCAGGCGCGACAGCGCGCCCGTGAGCTCGCCCTGCGCCTTGATGAATTTCTGGAAGGCGGCGGGGTCGTTGACGAGTTCCGGTGTCGCCTTGATCGCGCCCACGCCGGCGCGCGCGTTCGTCACTTCGATGAGCACCTTTTCCTCCTGCGCGGCGTACCCCTTCACCGTGTTGACGAGGTTCGGCACGAGGTCGGCACGGCGCTGATACTGGTTCAGCACCTCGGACCAGGAGGCCTTGATGCCTTCGTCCTGCCGCTGCAGATCGTTGTAGCCGCACCCGGCGAGCGCGACGGTGGCGAGGACGGCGAGAAAGCCGGCAAGCTTGCGCAACATGGATCCTCCGGACAAGGGCATGGCCGCGGCCGGTGCGCCGCGTGGTTTCAGAATGGGGTCAGGGCCGTCGCATTGCAAGCGGCAAGGGGTCGGGCCGCGGGTCTGGCGCGGGTCTCACTTCCCCGCCGGCACGGGGTCCGCGGCATCCGCGCCGCGCAGCGTGCGCCGGGCCAGCAGCAGATCCTCCCATGCCTTCGCCTTGTCGGGCAAGTTGCGCAGCAGGTAGGCCGGGTGGTAGGTCACGACGAGCGGGACACCCTGGTACCGGTGGACGCGCCCGCGCAGGCTGGCGATGGTCGCGTCGACGCCGAGCAGCGTCGTCGCCGCGCTCTTGCCCAGTGCCAGGATCAGCTTCGGCCCGATCAGCGCGATCTGGCGGTCGAGGTAGGGGCGGCAGGCATCGACCTCGCGCGGCTCCGGCGTGCGGTTGTTCGGCGGCCGGCACTTGAGCACGTTGGCGATGTAGACGTTCTCCCCGCGCTTCATGCCCAGCGCCGCCAGCATGTTGTCGAGAAGCCTGCCGGCCTGCCCGACGAAGGGTTCGCCCTTCGCGTCCTCTTCGCTGCCGGGCGCCTCGCCGACGAGAAGCCACTCGGCACGGACATCCCCGACACCCGGCACCGACTTTTTTCGGGTGCTCGCCAGGCTGCAGGCAACGCAGGCGTCGACATCCGCCGCGAAATCGCGCCATTCGAGCCTGGCAATGCGGGCGGCCCGCGCCTGGACATCCTCCGGTACCCCGGCCCGACGCTCGGGCAGGACAGCCGCTTCCGGAGCATCGGCCGCGCGGGCGGAAGCAGGTGCGCCGGGCGTCTCCGGCGTGCCGCCGGCCCCGGCGCGTGCGCGCGGCCGCCACGTCGGCACGAGGCCGAGCTCGGTCAGGATCTCGTCGCGGGTCGGCATCGGCGCAAACGTCGCTGCGCCGTCACCCTCCGGCGGCGAGCGAACAGTGCCCTGGGGTCGGTCCCCGTCACAGCGAGCGTCGCATGACGATGGCATCCTCGCGCGGCGCTTCCGCCGCGATGCCCGGGTAATAGTCGGCGCGGCGAGCGACCGGCGCGAATCCCTCGGTCTCGTACAAGCCTATCGCCGCGACGTTGGACGTGCGGACCTCGAGAAAGATCTGGTCGGCATGGCACCGCCTCGCGTCGTCGACGAAGCAACGCAGCAGCGCGCGGCCGAGCCCCTCCCGCCGCGCGTCCGGCACGACCGACAGGTTGAGGATCTGCGCCTCGCCCGGCGCCAGCATCAGGACGCCGTACGCGACGATCCGGAATTCACGCTCGCCGACGCGCGCCAAATAACCGGCCGCGAGCGCGTCGCGGAAATTGCCGATCGTCCACGGCACCAGATGGATCTGCGCCTCCAGTGCCGTCACGCAGCCGAGATCTTCCTCGCGCAGCGGGCGCCACACGGGCTGCGGTCGAGGAACCTGCTGCGGCAGCGTCGCCATGGCTTGCGCGTCAGAGACGGACGCCGGCGCCCTGCTCGGCTGACGTCAGGGCCACGCGGTGGCGCACGTACAGCGGCAGCGCGTCGCCGGCGGCCATACCCTCGCCGGCAACGAGCCGCGGCAGCGCGAGTTCGCCGATCGACTGCGCCGTCGGTCGCGCGTCGGCTGCCACGAGCGAGAGCGCGAGTTGCGGGCCGAGCGCGGGATAGGCGCCAAACCCGTTGCCCGCTCCGTACCAGGCGCGATCCCCGACCGCCGGCACGCGCAGCACCTCGGCCGGCGCGAGCACTGCCGGCGGCGCCACTTCGCGCCATTCGCCCTCGTCCCGGACATAGGCCGCCGTGTAGACCTCGCGCATCCGCGCGTCGAGGCAGGCCAGCACGCGGTCCCAGCCGCGCGTGCGGAAAACCTCCTGCGCGATCGCGGCGAGCGTGGGAATCGGAACGACCGGCAGGTCAGCGCCCAGGGCGAGCCCCTGAGCCACGCCGCAGCCGATGCGGATGCCGGTGAATGACCCGGGGCCCGCGCCGAACGCGAGACCGTCGAGGCTGGCGAGCGTCCAGCCCGCCGCGGCGAGCGCCGCGTGCGCCATCGGCAGCACGCGTTCCGAGTGCGCCTGTCCCGCATGCTCGTCGCGCGAATGCCAGTTGGCCCCATCGCCGACGGCGACGCTGCACCATTCGGTCGACGTGTCGAGCGCCAGGATCCGCATCCGCCAAATTCTACGCGACCGGCGCCGGATGAACGGCCTCCGCGCTCATTGTGTTCGCTGAGCCGCGAGGGGACGCACAGCGCCGTTCGGACGGCCGGGCGGGCGGATGAACGGCCCACACGCTCACTTCGTTCGCTGCCCCCACAGGGGGGCGCACAGCGCCCTTCGGACGGCCGGGCGGGCGCTGGACCGGCCGGGGCGGACGCTTCCCGCAGTTACAATCGCGATGAGCCCTCCGCCGTGCCCGCCGTGTCCACTCCCGCCCCGACTGCCCGACCGCACGCCACGCCATCGCCCGTGGTCGTGACGATCGGGTCGCTCGACCAGGAAGGGCGCGGCGTCGCGCGCGTCGACGGCAAGGCCGTCTTCGTCGAGGGCGCGCTGCCCGGCGAAGTCGTGGCGATCACCACGCTGAAGCGCAAGCCGACCTACGAAATCGCGCGCGCCGATGCGATCGCCAGGCCCAACGCGGCGCGCGTGCAACCGCGGTGTCCGCATTTCGGCGTCTGCGGCGGCTGCTCGCTGCAGCACTTCGACGCCGCCGCGCAGGTCGCGGCCAAGCAGCGCGCGCTCGAGGACGCCTTGTGGCACATCGGCCGCGTCCGGCCGGGCGCAGATGCTGCCGCCCATCCACGGGCCGGCGTGGGAATACCGGCATCGCGCCCGGCTCTCGGTCCGCCACGTCGCCAAGAAAGGCGGCATGCTCGTCGGCTTTCACGAGCGCAAATCGAGCTACGTCGCGGACATGACCTCCTGCGCCGTGCTGCCGCGCCGGATCTCCGATCTGCTGCCGAAACTGCGCGTGCTCATCGGCGGGCTGACGGTGCGCGACCGGCTGCCGCAGATCGAGCTCGCGGTGGGCGACGGCGCGGACGCGGCGCACGTGCTGGTGCTGCGGATACTCGAGCCGCTCGCCCCGGCGGACGAGGCGGCGCTGGTCGCGTTTGCCGATGCCCACGGCGTGCAGTTCTGCCTGCAGCCCGGCGGCCCCGGCACCGTAACGCCGTTGCGCGCGTTGCAGCCACCGCTCGCGTACGTGCTGCCGGAATTCGATCTGCGCTTCCCGTACTCGCCCACCGAATTCACGCAGGTCAACCCGGCGATCAACCGCGTGCTGGTGCGGCGCGCGCTCGCGCTGCTGGATCCGCGTCCGGGCGAGCGCATCGCCGATTTCTTCTGCGGGATCGGCAACTTCACGCTGCCGATCGCGCGCCGGGGCGCCGCTGTCGTCGGCATCGAGGGCAGCGCCGCGCTCGTGCAGCGCGCCGCCGACAATGCGGCGGCGAACGGGCTGGCGGCACGGGCTTCGTTTCGCGTCGACAGACCTGTTCGCGGCGACGCCGGAGAGCCTGGAGGCGCTGGGACCGCTCGACAAGATCCTCGTCGATCCGCCGCGCGAAGGCGCGATCGCCCTGGTCAAGGCGCTGCCCGGCGACGGCTCGCCGCAGCGCATCGTCTACGTGTCGTGCAGCCCGGCGACCCTCGCGCGCGACGCGTCGGTGCTGGTCCACGATCACGGCTACACGCTCGCCGCGGCCGGCGTGGTCAACATGTTTCCGCACACGGCGCACGTCGAATCGGTCGCGCTGTTCATGCGCTGAAGCCTCTGCGGCCGCGTGTGCCGGCGCTGGCGCGATCCCGACCGCCGCCGGGCACGGACGCCGTCCCGGCGAGCGGCGATTCCCAATGCAAACGGGGCGACTCGCGCCGCCCCGTCTTTGCCTTCGGGATTCGCCGCTGCGACGTCAGTCGCGCTGCCCGGAGAACACCATCAGGAGGTGCAGCAGGCTGATGAAGATGTTGTACACGCTGAGGAACAGGTTCAGCGTGGCCATCACGTAGTTCGTTTCGCCGCCGCGGACGATGCGGGTGAGGTCGTGCAGCAGATACATCGAGAAGATCAGGACCGCGACCGCCGAGATCGTCACCGCCAGCGCCGGGATCTGCAGGAAGATGTTGGCGAGCGACGCGACGATCAGCAGCACGAGGCCGATGAACAGGAACTTGCCCAGGAAGGCGAAGTCGCGCTTGGTCACCGATGCGTAGCTGGCGAGCGCGAAGAACACCGCCGCCGTGAGGCCGCCGGACAATGCGACCATCTCCCCGCCGTTGCGGAATCCCGCGGCGACGGTGAGGATGGGCGTGAGCATCAGCCCCGCGATGAACGTGAAGCCGAACAGCGCGAAGACGCCCCAGGCACTGTCGCGCAGTCGCGTGACGACGAACAGCGAGCCGATCATCACGCCGAACATCAGCAGCGGCGTCATGATCGGCGCCGCCTTGAACAGGGCGATGAAATTGAGCTGCATGCCGGCCAGCGCACCGGCCACCGTGGGCAGCATCGACAGCGCGAGCAGCCAGTAGGTATTGCGGAGCACGCGGTGGCTGTCGACTGCCGTGCCGGCGGTCGCCGAGGGCAGGGGCGCCGTGGTGCCGCGGCCGAATACGGGCTCGAATTTGCGATCCATGTGCTGTATCTCCTCAAACAGAAACTCGCGGTCCGAAGCGGACCGATCGAGCGCTTAGACTAACAGATTGGCGCCGAGGTTCAATGGCCCGGTGCGCCAGGGGATGCCGGCGAATAACCCTGCTAATATCGGGCCAATCTGCCGCGGATTCAAGACCCGCCGCGAAATCAGGAAGGTTGGCAGAGTGGTCTAATGCACCGGACTTGAAATCCGGCGTGTCGGCAACGGCACCGTGAGTTCGAATCTCACACCTTCCGCCAGGACGCGCAATCCCGCCGCAAGAGCGTGCTCAGGCTTCGCCCGACCGCGTGATCGTCACATCCGAATAGGGATCGAGCCGCTTCTGTTCGTGGCGTGCCGCGCGGTCCTGGTCGCCGGACATCCGGAAGAGGGCAAGCACGACGACGAGCCCCAATGCCCAGCCCACGAGGCCCAACAGAATCCAGCCGAGATTCATAAGTGGTTCAACCCCTCTCTGGCGGCCGCGCGCCGCCGGATTCAACTCAGTATAGTACGTGTTGTGCAACACACCAGGAGCATCGACCGCACGATCCGCGATCTGCACTCCGGTCAAGTGCACGAGAACGTGCAACTCCACGGCTGCCCATGCCAAGGCGGCAATTCCTGACGGCGTGCGCTCCATGACATTGCGATGAAACGTCGATCCAGCAAGACTTCGATCGAAGAGGTCGCCCGAACAGGGCTCGTTACCCCACTTGGGCCAATTGCAGCCTTCATCGGTTTGATGGCCTCTAAAGCAACGATCGTTCCCATTAAAATAATTCTCATTAAAAACAGCATGTTAATGAATTCTCTCTTAGCACAGTCTCGAAGAGTTGTAAGGTACACCGACATTTGCTGCGTCGCGTCAAACCCGACGTGATAGCAGCTTCCGGCGTCTTGTCGGGCACAACTCGCGCCCGTTTCCGGCATCACCCGCATCCTCGCGGCGTCGAGGCATCTCCGCCGAGCGAACAATCGCGGCCCGTGGCCTGCTTCTTGCTGCCTTACCCCTGCCAGATTGGTTTCGCCACTGATCCCAGGGGATATGCCATGCCAAGGAGCACAAGAATGAAGAACGTATCGCTCATCTGCGCGATGGCCGCGGTCGCCGCGTTTGCGGGCCCGGCCCACGCCATCTTCAAGTGCACGACCGCCAAGGGAGTCGTCTATCAGGACCGGCCGTGCCGCGAAGGCACCGAAACCGACGTCCGCATCACCGTTCCGACCGGGGAAGTCGCGCCGACACCCTCGGTGACGACGGACGACGGGCAGGCGAACGCCCCCCGGGTCGAAGGCCGGTTCGGCGGGCCCAAGCCCGGCCGCACCAACGCCGGCGACCCGGTTTCCGCGACGCAAGCCGGTGGACCGGAAATCCGACGATGGCGCGCCGAACGCTGACCGACGGTGCACGCAAGAAGGAAGCCCGGACCACCGCGGAAAGCGCAGTCGCTCCGCTGACCGCCGACCAGGCGCGCAAGACCGATCCGACCGCGAAGTATTTCGCCACCGACGGTTTCGGGACCGGCAACGAGACGCCCACCCAGATGAACTGCGAATCGCCGACCGGGGAAAAGCGGGTGTTCTACCTCAGCAACGGCAAGCTGACGTCGATCTGATCCGGCGCACGCGTCGCCATCGGCGCCGGCACGCAAAGGGCTGGCAGAGGCAAGCCCTTTTTTCTTTCGCGCGTCGAAAGAAACCCGCTGATCGCTGGACATGCGGATGCCTTCAGCGCTGGAACGCATCACACGCCCGAACGCGTGCATCGCCGGGCCTCGGCGTGCGCGAAACGCACTTCCGCGACCACGCGCATCGGGCCCCTGCGTGCCGAGCGTCCCATCCTGACGCGGGGTGCAGCGGCAGATGCATCGAATGCGGCCGCGCGCCGCCGCATCGGCGGACGCACCGGTGGTCCGACCGCCTACCAGGTCTTGCCGCCCCAGGTTCGCTGCCCGTTTCGGTGATCGTCAGCGTGCCGTCGCCGGCCTGCGGCGTCCCGGAGGCCGGTGTCGCGGTGAGCGTGAACGTCGTGGCCGTCGCCGCGACGGTGTACGTGTAGCGGTTGTCCTGCGACTTGCCGGTCGTCACGCCGAGCCCGCCCGTCGATTGCCCGGTATAGGCGCCCGTCACGCTCGACGTGTACGCGCTGGAGTTGAGGAAGATCTTCTCCTGCGCGTTGGCGAGTCGCGACGAGCTCCGACTGCGCCGCCTGGCGGCTGCTGCGCACGATGTAGGCCTGGTAGCTCGGAAACGCGATCCGCACCAGGATGGCGACGATCGCCATCGCGATCAGGAGCTCGATCAGCGTGAAGCCGCGGCTCCTCGATCCGGCCATCCTGGTTCGCGTGATCATCTTCTCGTTCCCCTGTCGAGACGCGGTTCGCGTTGGCCTCGGCGCATGCGGACGTCATGGCCGGATCATCTCGCGCCACGACACCCGCCCGGTCTTGGCGCGCGTGTCGGCTCTGCGGCCCGCCGGAGCTGCGGCGGGATCGTGAACGATTCCGTTCCGCCGTACGAATAGACGCGGGTGACGGTGACCGAGCCGTCGGGGTTCCGCACGGTGGTCGTCTGCGTCACGCGTGCTGCCGTCCGCGAACGTGTAGGTGACGGTCGACGCTCGGTCCGGCCACGCGTGCCCGTGCCGGTGCCGCCGCCGGACGTGGCGCCGCCGCCGCTGCCGAACATGCCGTCCTTCGGGTCGTCCGCACCGGGCGCGGCGGCCGACGCCGCCGAGGGAGCCGGAGAAGTCCTGCGGCGGGTTCTTGACCCAGCCCGCGTCGCCGTAGCACTTGCCTGTTCGGGTGGTGCCAGAAGAGTCGTCCACTGCGCGAGCTGGTTGGACTGCGAGGTCGCGTCCTTCTTGAGCCGGTAGCCCATCGACGGGTCGCCCGGCATGTTGAGCTCGACCGCCGAATCCGGCGTCGTCGCCTTGACGAGCTGGAAGGTCAGCGCGCCGTTCATCCACGGGCCCGTCTGCGCGCTGGTCCGCCGTCCTTGTTGCCGCGGCACGCAGCCCGTCTGCGTCGGCACGAGCCCGGCGCGCAGGTCGCCGGTGCCTGCCCAGTCCTTCGACGGAACGCGTCGAGCGGCAGCGCGAAGATCAGCGATGTCGAGCGTCGGCGCGCGTGTAGGTCGGCAGCGAGGCCATGCGTCAGCGCCGCCGGTCGTCAGGTAGTCGTCACCGGGACGCCCGCATTGCCGCCGCGCAGGAACTTCGCCGCCGGGCGACAGCTTCTGGTTCGACATCAGGATCTTGAACGGCGTCGTCGTCGCCGGGAATCGCGTTGCACGATGTTGTGCGCGGCGATGCTCGGCGCCAGCAGGTTGACGCCGGTCACGTCGAACTTGTCGTCGTACTCGTGGATGTGCGTGTTCTTGGGGCAGCTGTATGCCGTCCGACTTGACGGTGCAGGCGTTGTAGTAGATGTCGAAGTCGAAGTGCCCGCCCGACACGCCGGGGTCGCCGGTCGCCGCCGACCCGGTCGCGATCACCAGATCGGGGTTGGTGTTGAAGTAGGTCTGGCTCAACGCGTGCCAGCCGGGCGACGATCGGCTGCGACATCACGCCGGTCGACGATGAAGCGCGAGACGGGAATCCCGGTCGGTCCGGCCTGCGGACCGGTGCCGCCCGCGTCGCGCACGCGATCGGAGTCGCCGAGGACTGAGGTTGGCGTCGAGGTCGAACACCGGCGTCGCTGCCGCCGCCGCCGGTCGTGAAATCGATTTCGTTGAGCCAGTTGTCGCCCTGCGGCTGCGCGACGCCGCCGACCGCCGCGTGCGCGACGGTCGGATTCGTCGACGTGAAGATGGTAGCGCCGGTTCGTGACGAGGCCGCCGTCGCCGACGACGCGTTCGCCGGCCGGCAGCGCGAGCTTCCAGCCCTGCTTCGGGGTCGTCGCGCCGTAATCCACGGTGTTCGACGAGCTGACGCGCACGTCGTAGTTGAACCCGCCGGCCGCGGTCCAGGTCTTCGCGGTCAGCGTCTGGCTCGACGATGTTGGCGTCGACGATCGTCGTGCCGTTGTCGCGGATGCCGTACGCGTAGTAGACCGTCGTGGCGTCGGTCGGCGTCGGCGCTGGTGAACATCCGGCCGGTGGCGAAATTGATCATGTAGCCGCCGCTCGGGTGCAGCGACACCGACGGGCCGGCCGGTGATCGGCTGCGCCGGGCTCGTCGTGTAGAGCTTGGTGACCGCCGGCGACGCCGATGTTGCGGATGTCGAACTTCCACAGGTTGCCGTTGATGTCCCCGGCGTAGACGTAGTCGACCTCGCCGTCGTCGTCCGATGTCGATGGCGGTCGGGCTGGACAGGCCGTTGGGGTTGCTGTCGGACACCGCCTGCGGACGCTGGTCGAGATCCCGGCGATCTTGGCTCCCGTCATGAGGTTGATGACGTAGAGCACCGCCTGGTTCGCTACCCTGGTTGTTGTAGCCGTTGCCGACGATCGCCGCCCAGGTGCCGTCGCTGAGCTTCGCGATCACCGGGATGCCGTAGGTGTGCCCGAGCTCGGAATACGCGGTGCTGGCGACGTTGTTGATCGTCGTCGGCGTGATTTCCCAGAGGATCTTGCTCGCCGCCGCCGCTTCCGAGCTCGCGGTCGGATCGGTGATGTCCAGCGCGTACAGGCCCTTGCCGCCGGCGCCGACGCCGCCGACCAGGATCGTCTTGTCGCGCCCGAGATCGTGACCGTGCGCGCGTTGGGCGAGGCGTCGACGAAGTACTTGTGCGACGTACGGATCGACCGTGAGCGCCTTGACGTGCGAGAAGTTCGTCGTCGACGACCGGGTAGATGAAGAACGACGGGACGTAGGCGAAGACCTCGTCGCCCGTCTTGGCGTCGAACGCGTGCAGCATGCCGTCGTTGGCGCCGACGTAGACGCGCGGATCGGTCGCGTGGGCGACGAAGAGCGGCCGCGAATGGATGATGTCGCCCAGCACGCTCGCGCGGGCGCGATATTTCTGCCCGTTCGGCGTTTCGTTGCGCGCGATCGCCGCGGAGGAAGTTGACGATCTTCGGCCGCCTTCGCGTGGTCGCCGTCAGCGTCGTTCTACTGGGTGGTCGTCGAGCGACGCCTAGCGGAAGGGTATCTTCGTGCCGTCCTTCTTCATCGTCACGATGCTTCCGGCCCGGTGTTGTAGTCCTGCGCGTCCACGCGACGGCGGCGCCGCCGCTCCATTCGTCCGCGTCGAAGAGAACGGTGCCGTCCGCAGTGACCGGGAACGCGAAGAGGTTGCCGGTCCAGTTTGCCTTGATGAAGTCCGGCTTGTAGATGACCTGCTTTCCGTCGGCGAAGTTGTAGCCGGAGACGTCGACCTCGGCCACCCACCCGGTCGGCTGGCTGTTCGGCACGAAGATCGGCGCCGCCGTGCGCGATGGCGGACAGGCCGAGCAAGCACGCCAGAATCAGGCGCGGGCGAGTGATGGAAGGTGTTTTCATGGTCGGGCCTTTCTGCATTTCCGTTTCCGAGTGCCGTGCGGTGAGCCGATCAGCAGCTCGGCACGCTGTACGTCGTCTGCACGAGCTTGGTCGTGCCCTTCGCGCTCGTGCCGCGGGTGCTGATCCGGAACACGTCCACCTTCTGGCAGCCGGTGAGCGGCGCGGCCGCCCGAGTCCAGCCCGGTTCCCAGCGGCTGGTTGTCGGCGCCGTACTTCTCGACCAGGTAGCGCTTGGTGTCGTCGCCGCCGACCGCCAGCGAGTTCGTGTCGCTCCACGTCATCGTCAGCGGATCGATGTTGTTCGTGGCGAGGTAGCCGATCGGGTAGAGCTGCGGGGTGTCGTTCGAGCGCGTCGTGAATCCGGCGTTCCTGGAATTCGTGCCCGGTCGACAGCCAGTTCTCCGCCGACGCGAGCGCCCCTTCGGCCAGGTTGAAGGCGATGTTCTCGTACTGCAGGTTGCCGGCGAGCTTGAACTGCGTGCTCGACAGCACGGCGGCCGTGACGGCGAGCAGCATGACCACCAGCACGAGGATCACGGTGATGAAGAGCGACGACGCGCCTCGCTGGCGGCCCGCCGCGGTTCCTCTTGCGCGCGGATTCATCGGTTGTATCTTCCCGGGAAGGTCATTTGCGGATCTGCACGACGAGCGGAAAGACCTGGCGCTGATAGCCGTCGCTCGCGGTGATGGTCTGGTCGCCCATGGTGTAGGTCGACGTGTTGCCGTATCCCGGCTCGACGTCGGTGCTGCGCGCCAGCAGCCACAGGCGCACCGCGACCACGCTCGTCCACAGCGACAGCGGGCACGGCCGACGCATCGTAGTAGCGGATGCCGCGCCGTCGTGCTGACGCCGTACTGGACCTGCATGTTCTCGATGTTGCTCGCGACCAGCTGCGGGGTCATCGAGCGGCCCCGGCCCGAGCGTCATCCGGTACAGCGCGGGGATCTTCGGGTTCTCGGCTGGCCGAATTGGTCCAGGGACTGATGTAGTAGACGTCGGTGTGCAGCAGGTAGTCGGCGACCGGCGGCTCGCAGGCCCACCGGCCGCGTGGGGCCCAGGAAGACCGATCCCTGCAGGTATTCGGAGCGGAAGTACAGCAGGTTGGCGGCCAGCGTCGTCGTCGGCGGGATGGTGTCGAGATCGGCGCGGCGCAGCACGAGGATGTCGCCGCGCGCGTAGTTCGCGCGCAGGGATGCAGTTGCCGGCATCGAGCGGATTGGTGTCGTTGGCGCCCCAGATCGGCTGCGCGATGTTGGCGGCGAAGCCGACGCCGCAGCCGTAGTCGGTCGTCGCCGTCGCGCCGAGTCTGCGTGAGTTGCGTCCAGCTCACGCCGGCGAAGCCCGAATGCTGGATCTCGCGCCGCAGAAAATCGGTCGCGAAGCGCCCGTTGCCCTGGAACTCGGCGACGCGCGCGTTGGTCCGGTTGCTGCCGGACGCCACCGTCAGGTTCTGCAGCATCGCGGCAACGATGATGAGACCGATCGTGAGCGCGACCATCAGCTCGATGATCGAGAAGCCGCGGTGGCGCAAAATAGGTGATTTCATCTGCGGGTTCCTGGATGCCCTGGCAGGCGCCATCAGCTCGGCGGGTTGAAGATCGTCTTGGTCGCCGTGTACGAGAACGTCTCGGCCGTTCCCGTGGTCGAGTACGTGCGATCGCCGCGCCGATCGCTCCAGCTGATCACGATCGTGTAGGTGATCGGATTCGCGGCGCCGGCGGTCGACACCGTGACCGAGGCGTTCGGCAGGATCGCGGCGACGCGCGCACTCCATTCGGCCAGGTCGAACGCCGCCAGCGTCGCCGGCGGTGCAGATCTCGGTCACGCAGGCGTCGTCGACGTCGATGTCTTCCGCGCTGAGCGCGGTTTCGGAGACACGTAGCCGCCGGCGACCGCCTGCGACTTGTTCGCCTGCATCCGTTCGGCGAGGTCGGTCGCGAGGTAGACCGCCTGCGTGCGGAACTGCGCCGCCTTGCTGAACTTGCAGCGACGACGACTGGACGCCGGCCGAGGCCAGCAGCCACAGCGTGCAGCAGGAACAGCGTCACGAGGATCTCGAACATCGAGAAGCCGCGCTGCCGCTGCGTGCGCCCCGACGATCTTGCCTGCGCATGCGTTCATCCTCAGCTCCCCGCCGTCATCGAGACATTGCCGGTGGCGCTGACCGTCTCGACGTACGACTTCGAGCCGGTCCACGTTCCCTTGGTCGTGAAAGTCAGGGCGCCGGCGCCGGAGGCGCCCTGCGTGCCGTTGGCGTTGAAGCGCGCGACTCCGGCCGGCCCGGTCAGCGTCAGCGACGGCTCGATCGCGCCGTGGCGCCGGATCGGATTGGGGTTGGTCGCGGCCGTGTCGTCGCAGTCGCCGCTCGCATCCGCGTCGTAGCAGACCAGCCATCCCTGCGCCCACGCCGTCGGTCCCGGATCCGCACTTTCCGGCGACGCGTGCCGACCGGGCAGACCAGCACGCGCGTGTTGCGCTTGATCGCCTCGCGCCGCGCGAGGAGCAGATCGGCATCGAGCTGGCGCGCGGTCGTGCTCAGGCGATTGGCTGCGGATGAAGTCCATCATGCCCGGCGCGGCGATGGCGGCCAGAACTCCGGCGATGGCCACGACGATCATCAGTTCCAGCATCGTGAAGCCGCGTGTCGCGATGACCGGACGTCATCGCGGCGATCGATGCCGGCGACGAGATTTCGGTGCCGCGCACTGGCGGCCGGCCGCGACGGCGTGGCCACGCTCAGCGGCGGCGCTGTACTGAACAGGAAGGGTCGTTGCGTCTGCATGGTGGGTCCGCGAGTAGGGTTCGCGGTGCAGACATTGCAAGACCTGTGCCGAGTCGCAAAATCGCGGCCAGGCGACGACCGACAGACGGTTGCCCGTGGAGACTCGGCGGAAATCGCCGCCCGCCTCTTGCGGGCGGTGTTCCACAGCCGTGTCGACTACAAAACGTGTCGGCCCGTGTTCAGCCGCGGAAGTGACGCGATTCGCCAGTTAGTGCCCGACGCTTCGCGGCCACCGCAATGGCAATG
Organism: uncultured beta proteobacterium; assembly: GCA_963700415.1. Taxonomy (GTDB): domain Bacteria; phylum Pseudomonadota; class Gammaproteobacteria; order Burkholderiales; family Casimicrobiaceae; genus CAIWHR01. The sequence goes on along the minus strand of CAVOXS010000019.1, from coordinate 64,055 downwards.
ATGACGAAGGGGGCGTGCGGTGCCCCGGCTAGCCCAGCGGCACGACCTTCACGACCTCGCTCGGCGGTGGTCCATCCGGCGGCGACCTTCATCGCGCCGGAGACGCGCAGCGGCTTCATCCCGTCCTTGAACGCCTGCTCGCGGATCGCCGCGTCGTCCGCCTCGGCGGTGACGAGCTTGCGGATCGCCGGCGTCATCAGCATGACTTCGTAGAGGCCGATGCGCCCGCGGTAGCCGGTCATCCGGCACTCGACGCAGCCGACGGGCGCCATGACCTGCGCCGGCTTGTCCGCGCGCCAGGGCGAGGTGATCGCGCGCCAGGTCTCGTCGTCCGGCGGCTCGCCGGGCTGCTTGCAGTGCGGGCACAGCGTGCGCACCAGCCGCTGCGCCATGACGCCCAGCAGCGTCGAATTGATCAGATAGGCCGGCATCCCGAGGTCGAGCATCCGCGTCACGGCCGTCGGCGCGTCGTTGGTGTGCAGCGACGACAGGACGAGGTGGCCGGTGAGCGCCGCCTGGATCGCCATGTCGGCGGTGTCCCGGTCGCGGATCTCGCCGACCATGATGATGTCGGGATCCTGCCGCATCAGCGTGCGCACGCCGTGCGCGAAATCCACGCCGATCGCCGGCTGCACCTGCATCTGGTTGAACAGCGGCTCGATCATCTCGATCGGATCCTCGACCGTGCAGACGTTGACCTCGGGCGTGGCGAGCTGCTTCAGCGACGAGTAGAGCGTGGTCGTCTTGCCCGATCCGGTCGGGCCGGTGACGAGGATGATCCCGTTCGGCTCCTTGATCATCCGCTCCCAGCGGTCGCGGTCCTCGTTGGTGAAGCCGAGCTCGATGAAATTGCGGACGAGCACCTCGGGCGTGAAGATCCGCATCACGACCTTCTCGCCGAATGCGGTCGGCATCGTCGAGATCCGCAGCTCGACTTCCTCGCCGGCCGGCGTGACGGTCTTGATCCGGCCGTCCTGCGGGCGGCGCTTCTCGACGATCTCCATCCGCGCGAGGAGCTTGATCCGCGACGTCATCGCCACCAGCACCGGCGTCGGAATGGCGTAGACCTGGTGCAGCACGCCGTCGATGCGGAAGCGCACGAGGCCGGCGTCGCGGCGCGGCTCGATGTGGATGTCGGAGGCCCGCTGCTCGAACGCGTACTGCCAGAGCCAGTCGACGATGTGGACGACGTGGCTGTCGTTGGCGTCGAGCTTGCCTTCCTGCCCGAGCGCCACCAGCTGCTCGAAGTCGCGCGCCAGCGACACCGCGCCCTTCGACGCCTCCTGCGCCTTCTTCATCGAGCGCGCGAGGTTGTAGAACTCGCCCAGGTAGCGCCGGATGTCCTGCGGGTTGGCGAAGGCGAGCTTCGACCTCGACGTTCAGGATCTTCTCGAGCTCGTCCGCCCAGTCGCGCACGAACGGCTCCGCGGTGGCGACCGTCAGCGTCGTCTTCGTCACCTCGACCGGCAGGATCCGGTAGCGCTCGGCGTAGGCGTTGGTCATCGACTGCGTGACGGCCGTCAGATCGATCTTCAGCGGATCGATGTGCAGATAGGGCACGCCGAGCTTTCCGGCGAGCCATTCCACGAGCCAGTCGAGCGTCAGCGCCTGGCGCGGCGCGCTGGCCGCGTGCCAGCCCTTCTCGGCGACGATCTCCAGCGGATGGTCGGTGCGGCGAGGCGGCGCGCGGGTCAGCGTCTCGGCGTCCGCGGCCGCGACCAGTCCATCGGCGACCAGCAGCGTCAGAATCTCGTCGAGACGCAGACTGCGTCCCCGACCTCTCCTGGCGGTTTCGTTGCGGGTGAACGCGGGTATGCTGGTCGCGGGGGTGGCCATGACAAGACTCTACACGCAAGAATCGTGCAACGACACTGACCGAGCGCCGGCCCGCCGGCCCGATGCCGCCGCCGCGGACGCCCCTCCGGCGCCGAGGGCAAGCTATGTCCCGGCGGCCGGCGCCGCCGCCTCGGGCACCTCGAACACCTCGCGCAGGTAGGCGATGTACGACGGATCGTAATCCATCGTCTTCGACGGCTCGTCGCTGATCTTGGCGACCGGCTGCCCGTTGCAGCGCGTCATCTTGATCACGATCGAAAGCGGCTCGAAACCGAGATCGTTGGTGAGATTGGTGCCGATGCCGAACGCCGTGTGCATCCGGCCGCGAAAGTACTCGAACAACCGGATCGCGAGCGGCACGTTGAGGCTGTCGGAGAACACCATGGTCTTGCCGTGCGGATCGATGCGCATCTTCTGGTAGTGCGCGATCAGCTTCTCGCCCCACTCGAACGGATCGCCCGAATCGTGCCGCACGCCGTCGAACAGCTTGCAGAAGAAGAGATCGAAGTCGCGCAGGAAGGCATCCATGCCGCAGACGTCCGACAGCGCGATCCCGAGGTCGCCGCGGTACTCGCGCGCCCAGGTGTTGAACGCGAACACCTGGGAATCGCGCAGGCGCGGCCCGACCGCCTGGCAGGCCTGCAGGTACTCGTGCGCCATCGTGCCCAGCGGGGTCAGGCCCAGCTGCTGCGCGAACTTGACGTTGCTCGTGCCCACGAACTTCGGGCCGATGCCGGCGGCCAGCGTGCGCAGCACCTCTTCGTGCCAGGCACGCGAGAATCGGCGCCGCGTGCCGTAGTCGGCGATGCGGAACTCGGGGTCCTCCACGGCGTTGATCCGGTCCACCTTCGCCGCGAGCCGCCGCCGTCCCTCGGCGAGGTCCGCGCCCGGATGCGCATTGCGGCCGTAGACCTCCGACACGATGGACAGCACCGGCACCTCGAACAGGATCGTGTGCAGCCAGGGGCCCCGGATCGTGATGTCGATCTCGCGGTCCGATCCCGCGATCCGGTCGACGTGGATGAACCGCTCGTCCAGCTGGAAGAGGCCGAGCAGGTCGACGAAGTCGCTCTTGAAGAAGCGCCACCCGCGCAGGTAGGCGAGCTCGTCGGGCGCGAACTTCAGGCTGCAGAGCGCGCGGATCTCGTCGCGGATCTCGGCGACGTGCGGCGTCAGGTCGACGTCCGGGTTGCGGCACTTGAACCGGTACTCGACCTGCGCCCCCGGAAAGTGATGCAGGACGACCTGCATCATCGTGAACTTGTAGAGGTCGGTAGTCGAGCAGCGACGGAATGATCATGCGGGAAGCCGCGGGCTGGCGCGCAAGCCTGCGCCGCGCGTCGAGTGAGAGTCGGGCAATGTTACGCGCTTGCCGCGGCTTCGGCCAACCGCTGCGGCCCCGCCCGGCGACACCGGCCCGCAATCCGGGACCGACCGCTTTCTCCTCGGGACGCAGGGGGCAGACCGCGTCTCCTCGATGGGAACGGTGGTCGGCCCCCCGTATTCGACGACGCGGATCCGCCGCACGAGCCACAGGCAGCACGAGCGTGCAGCCGACGGACAGCCAGCCGACGACGCCGAAATGCGTGAGCGTGCCGTCCGGCGACCGGCCGATGATCAGTCCTGCCGTCAGCGACGCGATGCCCGACGCGAGCTGCTGCAGCGACGCGTTGAAGCTCATGAAGCTGCCCCGCAGCCGCGGCTCCACGCTGCCGGTCACGAGCGCGGTGGCCGGGCCGAACCGGCCCGGCACGAACACGAAGAACAGCACCGACAGCCCGACCACCCAGGCCAGCGGCAGCGGCGGCAGGTGCGTGGCGACGAGAATCGGACCGATCGAGATCAGCGCGATGATCGTGAACAGGCGCCGCTTGCCGTAGCGATCCGCGAGCCGGCCGATCACCTGTGCGGTGACCAGCGACGTCGCGCCGCCGGCGAAATAGATCACCGCCAGATCCGCCTCGGCGACACCGACGTTGGCGACGTTGTAGGCGGCGATGAACGGAACGATCGCGAACACCGAGCACATCAGCACGGTCGTGAAGGCGAACGCGCGCCGGTGGTTGGGCTCGCCGAAGACTGCGCGCAGATGTTCCACCGGACGGCGGCGCCCGCCGGCGGAGAGGTGCGCCGCCAGCGGCGGGATCAGCCGCATCGCCATGGCGCCGACGGCGACGGAGAGCGCGGCGAGCGCCAGGAACGGCGCGCGCCACGAGAAGTGCGCGGCGATCCACAGCGACAGCGGCACGCCCGCGACTGCCGCCAGCGAGAAGGCCGCCGCGACGATCGCCGTCGCCGCCGCGCGACGCGCGTACGGAACGAGATCCGCGACGATCGCGAACGTGAGCCCGCCGAGCACGCCGCCGAAGGCGCCGGCGACGATGCGGGCGGCGAGCAGCATCGGGTAGTCGGGCGCGAACCCGCAGAGCGCCGTCGCGACGATGAACCCCGCGTAGAGCCCGAGCAGCGCGCGCCGGCGGTCGAAGCGGTCGATCCAGAACGCGGCGACGAAGCCGCTCGCCGCCGCCGCGAACGTATAGGCCGACACCATGAACCCGAACTGCTGCGGGCCGATCGCGAACAGCCGCATGAACTGCGGCCCGAGCGGCATCATGATCATGAAATCGACGACGTGCGTGAACTGCACGGCGGCGAGCGTGAGCAGCAGCGGAAGTTCGCGCGGCGCGGCGGGCGCCGCCCGGGAAGGCTCTGCGGCGGCGCGGCGCGCGGCGAAGGGTGCGGGCAAGGGGTCGGGCCGATCGGGCGGCGTTTCCGCACGGAACCGCGCCGCGCCGCGTCGAACCGGCAACGACAACGGATACGTGATTGATTAATATAGCATGCGCTTCCCGGACCGCGCGCCACGCCGGAAGCGCTGAAACACGCCGCCAGCCACGATCGCCAACGCACCAGGGATTCGGGAACCGACCATGCTGATCAACTGCGTCGCCTACCAGAACGGCAGCAAGCTGGGCGACATTCCGGTGGCCGAGATCAGCGAGTACGTGACGCGCCCCGAATGCTTCGTCTGGGTCGCGCTGTTCGAGCCGACGGCGGACGAGATGGACGAGATGGCGAAGGAGTTCGACCTCCATCCCCTGGCCGTCGAAGACGCGCACAAGGGCCACCAGCGGCCGAAGATCGAGGAATACGACGACTCGCTGTTCGTCGTCGTGCGAACCCTCGAGTTCGTGTCCGGCGCCGCGGACGCGGTGCTGGCGGACGGCGAGGTCGCCATCTTCGTCGGCCGCAACTACATCCTGTCGGTTCGCCACCGGACGCAGAAGGGTTTCAACGACGTCCGGGCGCGCTGCGAGCGCGAACCCGAGCTTCTGCGCCACGGGTCGGGCTTCGTCCTCTACGCGCTGATGGACGCCATCGTCGACCGGTATCTTCCGATCCTCGACGCCATGGAATCGGAGCTGGAGCAGATCGAGGAGAACATCTTCGTGCGCAACGCGGCGCGCTCGAGCATCGAGTCGCTCTACGCGCTGAAGCAGAAGCTGATGCTGCTGAAGCACGCGATCGATCCGCTGATGGAGGCCACCGGCAGGCTCTACGGGGGCCGGGTGCCCCAGGTCTGCGCCGGCATGGGCGAGTACTTCCGCGACGTCTACGATCACCTGCACCGGATCCACGGGACGATCGAGGCCATACGTGAAATGCTGACCACCGCCATCCAGGTCAATCTCGGCATGATCTCGCTGTCCGAGAGCGAGGTGACCAAGAAGCTCGCCGCCTGGGCGGCCATCATCGCGGTGCCGACGATGCTGGCCGGCATCTACGGCATGAACTTCACGCACATGCCCGAGCTCGACTGGACGTTCGGCTATCCGCTGGCGATCGCGACGATGGTCGCTTTCGACATCTACCTGTACGTCCGATTCAAGAAGACACGCTGGCTGTAGGCGTCAAGGGACAGGCCCCGCACAGGGACAGGCCCGTTTCGGGGAAACGGGGTCGGTCCCCTAATCGTGGGCGTCGCCGTCGGCGACGGCCGCGGGCGCGAGCGGAATGACCCGCCCGGACGGCGGCGGCACCTGCCATGCCGGCTGCAGCGTGACGTGGTCGATTCCGAAATCCTGCGCCAGCATCCGCTGCGCCGACGCGAGGACGCGCGGCCAGGCCGGACCATCGGTCAGCGTCAGGTGCGCGGACAATGCGACGCGCGCGGCGCTCATCTGCCAGACGTGCAGGTCGTGCACGCCGGTCACGCCGGGGATAGCCGCCAGCGCACGGCCCACCGCCTCGTACGAGACGTGCCCGGGCACGCCCTCCAGCAGCACGCCGGTCGATTCCCTGAGCAGGGCGAGCGTCGAGCGCAGGATCAGCAGCGCAACCACGAGCGACAGGATCGGGTCGATCGGCATCCAGCCGGTGCGGTAGATGACGGCACCGGCGACAAGCGCCGCCACCGAGCCCATGAGATCGCCGACGACATGCAGCAGCGCGCCACGCGCGTTGATGCCGCTCGCGCCACGGGACAGCATCCAGGCCACGACCAGATTGACGACGAGCCCCACGGCGGCGACGATCATCACCGTCGGCCCGGCCACCGGCATCGGGGCCAGCAACCGCTGCACGGCCTCCACCGCGATCCACACGATCAGCGCCAGCATGGCGAGCGCATTGACGAACGCGGCCAGCACCTCGGCCCGCGCGTAGCCGTAAGTCGCGCGCTGCGACGGCGGCCGCAAGGCCACGGCGGCGGCGATCAGCGCGACGACGAAGGACGCCGAGTCGGTCACCATGTGGCCGGCGTCGGAAATCAACGCGAGCGAGCCGGCGAGAAAACCGGCGCTGGCCTCGATCGCGGCAAAGCATCCCGTCAGCAGCAGCGCGGCCCACAGCGCGCGCCGCGTCGCGCGCGCTTCGACGCGACGGTGATGCGGATGCGGATGCGGATGCGGAGGGGCGTGCGGTGCCGGCATGATCGTGTCAAGGCGGCGGCGACTCGTCGCGCAGGCGGACCGGCCCCTGGTTCTGCGGATGCCGCCCGCGCTTGTCGACATAGAACGCACGGATGCGGGCCATGTCGGCGGCGACGTCGCCGGTGAGCTCGAGGTAGGCGCCGATGCCGATCTCGCGACGGGAATAGTCGGCATAGGCCAGCGCCAGCGGCACGCCCGCCGCCCGCGCAAGCCGGTAGAACCCCGACTTCCAGTGCGGCATCCGGCTGCGCGTCCCTTCCGGTGCAATGGCCAGCCGGAACTCGGCGTCGCACGCGAATTCGCCGCGCATCTGCCGGATGAAGCCGGCGGGTTCCCGACGGTTGACCGGAATCCCGCCCCAGCGCTCCAGCAGCGGCCCGATCAGCGGCATGCGGAACAACGTGTCCTTGCCGACATAGCGAACGCGAATGCCCATCATGAATTTGGCACAGAGGCCGATCACGGTATCCCAGTTCGACGTGTGCGGGTAGAAGATGACGACGCAGCGCGGAGGCACCGGCTGCGCCAGCACCACGTTCCAGCCCGCGAGCCGCAACAGGGCGCTGCCCAGCCAGGGGAGAAACCCCGGTGCAAGCGGTCGGGCGACCACCGGCGCGGCGCAGAGCGGGACGGGGGCCGTCATGTGGGGAGAGGAAGTCGTTCGGAATTTCCTGTGCGCGGGCGTTGCTTCCCAGGCATTCCGGCGGGAATCAACTGCGATCGACTGCGCGTGCGCAGTCTAGCAAATCGATGGCTTCGCCAACCGACCGGCGCCGCCGCGACCGATCGACCGCCGCCGATCCAGTGCTCTAGAATGTCCGGCGTGAGATTGCATCCTCTTCCGTCTCTCGCCGACCGTCTCGACGAAGCGCTCCCGCAGACGCAGTGCCGGCGCTGCGGCACGACGGCTGCCGGCCTTACGCCGAGGCGATGGCCCGAGGCGGACCGATCAATCGCTGCCCGCCCGGCGGGGACGCATCTGCTCGCGACGCTTGCGGCACTCACCGGACGCCAGCCCGGCGCGCTCGACCGGACCTGCGGCGAGCCCGGCCGGCTGACCGTCGCCCGCATCGACGAGACGCTGTGCATCGGCTGCACGCTGTGCATCGAGGCGTGCCCGGTCGACGCCATCGTCGGCGCGGCCAAGCGGATGCACACGGTGCTGCCCGCGTTGTGCACCGGGTGCGAACTTTGCCTGCCGCCCTGCCCCGTCGACTGCATCGCCATGGTTCCCGCGGGTCGCGCGTGGAGCCCGGAGGATGCGCGCGCCGCCCGCGACCGATACGATGCGCGCAACCGGCGCCGGGCGCGCGCGCGCGCACCATCCGCGCCGCGCGCGGCTTCGTCGACGGCCGACAGCGAACGCGTCGAGCGCCAGGCCGCGGTCGCCGCCGCGCTCGCCCGTGCGCAGGCGCGGCGCAGCGCCTGGAACGCCGGCCGCAAATGAGCGCAATGCTTCGTCGTACCTCGTCCTCCTCGCCGCGTTCACCATGACGATGCCCGCCGCGGCGCAGTCGGCGAACGCGTTTGCTGCGGCGCTCGACGCGCAATGGGATTTCGGCAAGCCTGCCGTCTCCGAGCAGCGGTTTCGGGCCGAGCTCGCCAAGTGGCCGGCCGATTCGCCCGAGGCGCAGGAAGTGCGCACGCAGTTGGCGCGCGCGCTCGGCCTGCAGCGCCGGTTCGACGATGCGCACGCCCTGCTCGATGCGGTCGAGGCGAGGCTCGCGTCGCTGCCGAACCACGTGCGCGTGCGCTATCTGCTCGAGCGGGGACGCGCGCTCAATTCGTCCGGCGCGCCGCAGCGCGCCGTGCCCCTGTTTGCGGAAGCGCTGACACTCGCGGAGCGCGACACGGACGAGTATTACGCCGTCGACGCGGCGCACATGCTCGGCATCGCGGCGGCGCCCCGGAGCGCCTCGGCTGGAACAAGAAGGCGCTCGCGCTCGCGGAGGGAGCGAGCGATCCGCGCGCCCGCGGCTGGCGCGCGTCGCTGTACAACAACATCGGCTGGTCCTACTTCGAAACGGGCGACGCGAAAACCGCGCTGGGCTATTGGGAGGACGCGCTTGCAGCGCGCGGACGATGGGCAATGCGGCCACGACCCGCGTGGCGCAGTGGACGGTCGCCCGTGGCTACCGTGCGGTCGGCCGCCTGGACGACGCCGAGGCAGCGCAGAAGATCCTGCTCGCCGAGTTCGACCGGGCCGGCGAGACCGACGGCTACGTGTACGAGGAGCTGGCGGAGATTGCCCTGGCGCGCGGCGATGCGAACGCGGCGCGGCCGTGGGCCGCGAAGGCGCATGCGGCGCTCAAGGACGACCTCGCGGCCGGCGAGGCGCCGCGGCTCGCGCGACTCGCCGCGATCGCCGCGGGCGACACGCCGGTGGCGGCGAAGCCGTGAACCCGCAGAAACGCCGCGCCATCTTCGAGCGCCTGCGCGCAGCCAATCCGCATCCGCGCTCGGAGCTCGCCCACCGGACGCCGTTCGAGTTGCTGGTCGCCGTCGTGCTCTCCGCGCAGGCGACCGACAAGGGCGTGAACAAGGCGACCGCAAGGCTGTTCCCGGTCGCCAATACGCCGGCCGCGATCGTGGCGCTGGGCGTCGACGGGCTGATCCCGTACGTGCAGTCCATCGGACTGTTCCGCAACAAGGCGAAGAACATCGTCGCGCTTTCGCAGATCCTGCTGCAGGAGCACGGGGGCGAGGTGCCGGCGAACCGCGAGGCGCTGGAGAAGCTGCCGGGCGTGGGCCGCAAGACCGCCAACGTCGTGCTCAACGTCGCCTTCGGACAGCCGACGATCGCCGTGGACACGCACATCTTCCGGGTCGCCAACCGCATGGGGCTCGCCCCCGGCAAGAACTCCCGACGAAGTCGAGCGCAAGCTCGTCAAGTTCGTGCCGGACGAATTCAGGCAGCACGCGCACCACTGGCTGATCCTGCACGGGCGCTACGTCTGCGTCGCGCGCAAGCCCGGCTGCGGCGCGTGCACGCTGCGCGATCTCTGCGAGTACCGCGACAAGACGGCGTAGGCGGCGCGATGTTCAATCCGTCACGCGACGAGGCGCGCCGCTTCCTGATCGAGGCGTGGAGAAAGCACCGCGCGCGGGAGCCTCTCGTCCGGCCTCGAGCGGATCGCCGCCGGCCTCGTCGCGCAGCACCCCGAGTATCACGCGATCCTCGAAGACCCCGAGCGCCATCTCGATCGGGACTGGCAGCCCGAGCGCGGCGACGTCAATCCCTTCCTCCACCTGTCGCTGCACCTCGCGGTCGCGGAGCAGCTGTCGATAGACCAGCCGCCCGGCATCCGCGGCGAGTTCGACCGCATCCGCATGGCAAAGGGCGACGAGCACGCGGCGCTGCACGCGGTGCTCGAATGTCTGGCGGAGGTTATCTGGAACGCACAGCGGCACGGCACGCCGCCGGATGCCGCGCTCTATCTCGCCTGCCTCGCGCGGCAGCGCTAGAGACCGGGGTCTTCGATCTTCAGTGCTTCGCCATGACCGTCGCCGGCTGCGCGGCGTAATACGCGGCCAGATTCTCGACGTCCTGCTTCGACAGCGCCTGGGCAAAGCCCGCCATGATGGCGTTCTTGCGCTGGCCGGACTTGTAGTCGCGCAGCGCTTTCGCCAGATAATCGGCGTACTGGCCGCCGATCCGCGGAAAGTCGGGGGATGCGCTGTTGCCATCGGCGCCATGGCAGGCAGCGCAGACTTCGGCCGCCTTGGCCTTGCCTGCGGCGAGATCGGCGGCCGAGACGCCGGCGGCGGCACCGAACGCGATGATCGCAACGGCGGCCGTGAAGAATGGTCGTTGCATCGTCATTTGCTCGCTGTCTTGACGCCGCCCTGCGCGTAGTACGCCGCGAGGTCGGCCATGTCCTGTTCGGAAAGCGATGCGGCGATCGCGCGCATCGACGGATGACTGCGCTCTCCGCTCTTGTACCCGAGGAGAGCCTTCAGCAGATAGGCCTCGTGCTGGCCCCCGATCCGGGGAACGTGATACACCTCCGGGAATGCCGTCCGCCAACCCTCGATGCCGTGGCAGCCCGCGCACATCTGGGTCTTCTGGCGGCCCTTGGCGGCGTCACCGGCGGTGGTCCCCTGGGCCGCCGCCCAGGGGGAAGTGAGCGCAGCGGCCACGAGAGCGGCGTAGAGGATCGTCTTGGTCATCGTCCGGTCGAAGGGTTCGCGAATCGTGGCTTGGGGTGTGCGACGTCCGCAGCGATCGCCGCGGGCCGGCACGGAAAAGGTTCGTGATTCTAGGGTTTCGGCCCGGCGCGGTCAAACGCGGCGATTCGCAGGAGCGGGGTCCGATACGACCCGTGGCAAACCCTCCGTTCGGCACCGACGGCGCGAAAAGTCCCGTCGGACCCGCTTTTCCGCGGCCCCGCGGCTATCGCTCGAGATGCTTGAGCTTGTCCTTCACCCCTTTCCACTCGTCGGCGTCGGGGGGCGCGGGCTTGCGCTCGATGATGGGCTTCCAGAGCTTCGCGAGCTCGGCGTTGAGCGCCGTGAAGGACTGCTGATCGGGCGGGACGTCGTCCTCCGCAAAGATCGCCTCGACCGGACATTCGGCCACGCACAGCGTGCAGTCGATGCATTCGTCCGGGTCGATGACGAGGAAATTGGGGCCCTCGCGGAAGCAGTCCACCGGGCAGACGTCGACGCAGTCGGTATACTTGCAGCGGATACAGGATTCGGTGACGACATAGGTCATGCTTGGGTGTCCCGCTTGCAAAAAGGTTGATTTTAGCAAATCGGGCCGCATTCTCCGCACCCCGTCGTCACCGCGGTCCCAGGGGGCGCTTGCGCGGGCGCAGCCCTTCGGATAACGTAGTCCGGATCCATTACCCGCGCCGGCAAGGGCGAACCCGAGGCTCCGGCCGCGCCCGCCCGGCCGCCTGCCCCGACCGGCGATCCCCCGTCATCCGCGCATCTCACGAGGAATCCATGAGCGACCACATCAAACACGTTTCCGACGCCACGTTCGACAAGGAAGTCCTGCAGTCCCCGACGCCGGTGCTGGTCGACTACTGGGCCGAGTGGTGCGGCCCGTGCAAGATGATCGCGCCGGTGCTGGAGGACATGGCGAAGGAGTATGCCGGCCGGCTGACGGTCGCCAAGCTCGACATCGACGCCAATCCCGGCATCACCAGCCAGTTCGGCATCCGCGGCATCCCGACCCTCATCCTGTTCAAGGACGGAAAGCCGCACGCCCAGAAGGTGGGCGCGCTGTCGAAGTCCCAGCTCGCCGCCTTTGTTGACAGCAACCTCTGAACCCGTTAGTCTGATCCTCGTGCTTGCGCCGCCCCCCTCGGTCTAGAGGGGCGGCCCCGCAGCACCGCACACGACGCCCCGCCTTTCTCCCGGGCGCCACGATCCCAGAGTCGATGCCGCGGCGACCCGCCGCCTCCCGCCCTTTCCGCGCGTTTCCAAGCCCATGCAACTGTCCGAACTCAAGTCCAAGCACGTGAGCGAACTGCTCGACATCGCCAGCACGATGGAGATCGAGGGCGCGAACCGCATGCGCAAGCACGATCTCATCTTCGCGATGCTGAAGAGCCACGCGAAGAAGGGCGAAAGCATCTTCGGCGACGGCACGCTGGAAGTGCTGCCCGACGGCTTCGGCTTCCTGCGCTCGCCCGACACGAGCTACCTCGCGGGCACCGACGACATCTACATCTCGCCGTCGCAGATCCGCCGTTTCAACCTGCACACCGGCGACACGATCGAAGGCGAGATCCGCACGCCGAAGGACGGCGAGCGCTATTTCGCGCTGGTGAAGGTCGACAAGGTCAACGGCGAGCCGCCGGAGAACGCCAAGAACAAGATCCTGTTCGAGAACCTGACGCCGCTCTTCCCGGACGAGCCGCTCACGCTCGAACGCGACATCAAGGCCGAGGAGAACATCACCGGGCGCATCATCGACATCGTCGCGCCGATCGGCAAGGGCCAGCGCGGCCTGCTGGTGTCCTCGCCCAAGTCCGGCAAGACCGTGATGCTGCAGCACGTGGCGCACTCCATCGCCGCGAATTACCCGGACGTCGTGCTGATCGTGCTGCTGATCGACGAGCGGCCCGAGGAAGTCACCGAAATGCAGCGCTCCGTGCGCGGCGAGGTCGTGTCGTCGACGTTCGACGAGCCGGCGACGCGCCACGTGCAGGTCGCCGAGATGGTGATCGAGAAGGCGAAGCGCCTGGTCGAGCACAAGAAGGACGTCGTGATCCTGCTCGACTCGATCACGCGCCTCGCCCGCGCCTACAACACCGTCGTGCCCGCGTCGGGCAAGGTGCTGACGGGCGGCGTGGACGCCAATGCGCTGCAGCGGCCCAAGCGCTTTTTCGGCGCGGCGCGCAACATCGAGGAAGGCGGCTCGCTGACGATCATCGCCACCGCGCTGATCGACACCGGCTCGCGGATGGACGACGTGATCTACGAGGAGTTCAAGGGCACCGGCAACATGGAAATCCATCTCGACCGCCGGATGGCCGAGAAGCGCATCTACCCGGCGATCAACGTCAACCGCTCGGGCACCCGCAAGGAAGAGCTGCTGCTGAAGCCGGACATCCTGCAGAAGGTCTGGGTGCTGCGCAAACTGCTCTATCCGATGGACGAGCTCGAGGCGATCGAATTCCTGGTCGACAAGGTCAAGCAGACCAAGACCAACTGCGGAGTTTTTCGACTCGATGCGCCGCGGGTGATGCCGGAGTCGCCAGCCGAGGACGACGCGCCTGGACGCATCTTTTTGCTTAAGTCTTTGATTTTAATGTTGCATCATGTTGCAGACCGCAATCCGCGCCTCACGTGGGGTTTTGTTGCGTTGCAGCGCAAAACGGCGGATAATTTTCGTTTGGCCAAGCGGGCGGCCTTTGGATACTCCGCCTTTGCCCGCATGTAGTGTCGTCGCGGCCTGAGACGCGCCCTGCGGGTCACGAGACCCGTGTGCGCGGCCGAGAAAGAGGACATCATGAAAACCGGCATTCACCCGAAATACAGCGAAATCCAGGTCACCTGCAGCTGCGGCAACACGTTCGTGACCGTCGTCCACCGTTGGCAAGCCGCTGCACGTCGAAGTGTGCTCGGCCTGCCACCCGTTCTACACCGGCAAGCAGAAAGTGATGGACACCGCCGGCCGGATCGACAAGTTCCGTCAGCGCTACGGGTCGAAGACCGCGGCGGCGCCGCCTGCTGCCGAGCCTGCGAAAACCACATCGCCGTAACGCGCCTGGCGGTCGGCGCAGGCGGGCGCTGTCTGGCGCTTTCGACGGGATAGGCAGCTTCGGCTGCCTTTTTCATTCCCGCCCCCCTTCGCGCACGCCTCCGCCCCACACGATCATGCCCAAGCACGTGCCCGCCGACGCCGGACGCCGACGAGGCCAGCCGCCTCCGGCCCGATGGGGCGCTTCGGCGCACTGAAGCAGCTCGGCCTCGTCGTGCTCTGCGCGGCCTGGATACTGCTGGGGATGGTCGGCCACGATCCGTGGAAGACACAGGATGCGACCACGTTCGGCGTGGTCCTCGAGATGATGGGACGCGGCGACGCGCTCGTCCCGTATCTTGCCGGCGAACCCGTCGTCGACAACCCGCCGCTCGTCTATCTGGCGGCGACCGGCACCGGCATGGCGCTGTCGCCCCCGCTTCCGTTGCACGACGCGGCACGCGTCGCCGCGGCGTTGTTCGTCGGCCTGACGCTGCTCCTCCTCGCCGCGACCGCGACGCGAACTCTACGGCCGCACCTACCTCTGGCCGCCGGTGCTGCTGTTCGTGGGCTCGGTCGGATTGTGGGAACGCTCGCACCAGCTGTCGCCGGAACTGGGGCTCATGCTCGGAATGGCGACCGCGCTCTACGGGTTTGCCCTCGCGCTGCGACGGCCGATCGCCGGCGGCGCGATGCTGGGCCTTGGCGCCGGCGTCGGCTTCCTGTCGGCAGGATTCGTCGCGATCGTCTGGATTGGCGCTGACGGCCGTGGCCTTGCCCATCGCCTTCTCCGCGTGGCGTACCCGCCGCTATGCCGGGACGGCGGGAATCGCGCTTGTCCTGGCCCTTGCGCTCGGCGGCTCCTGGCCATTCGCGCTGTGGCTCGACGCGCCCGCCCATCTGCACGCGTGGTGGGCTGCGCAATCGCCCGGCGAATTCCTGGCGCCGCTGGACCCGGCAGCGTCGGGCGACGCCACGTTCCTTGCCGAAGAACCTGCCCTGGTTCGCCTGGCCCGCGCTTCCTCTCGTGGTCTGGACGATCGTGATCCGCGGGCGCGGCTTCAACGGCGGCCTCGCCACCCCCGGCGTGCAGCTGCCGGCAATGGCTCGCGCTCGTGATCTGCGCCTGCCTGCTTGGCGATGGCCGACCCGCGGCTGAACCACCTCATGTCGCTGCTCCTGCCGCTGTCGCTGCTCGCGCGCGCTGGAAATCGACACGCTGAAGCGCGGCTTTTCCGGCGCGCTCGACTGGTTCGGCATCCTCACGTTCGGCCTCCTGTCGCTGCTCATGTGGTGGCTGTGGTTCGATGCCTCGGCGCTACGGGATGTCGCCGGCCGTCGCGCGGTTGTTCCGCGACACCGAAACCGGCTACCGGCCGCTCCTTCCATTGGCTCTCGTTCGGCCTGTCGCTGCTGCTGACCCTGCTCTGGCTCGCTCTGGTGCGCCCCGCACGGCGCTCGAACCGCCGCGCCATCCTCAACTGGGCCGCCGGGATGACGCTGCTGTGGGCGCTCTACTCGACGATCTGGCTGCCGTACCTCGATTCGCGCCGCAGCTACCGCGGAGTCGCGGAATCGGTGCGCGCCGTGCTGCCGCGCGAAGGCTGCGTGGCCAGCCGCAACCTGGGCGATGCGCAGCGGGCGCTCTTCCAGTATTTCGCGAATCTGGTCACCGTGCGCGCCGAAACCGCGCCGATCGACGGACTGCAACGCGCTGCTCGTCCAGTACGGTCGCGATGACCGCGATCCGACGACGCCGAACGGGTGGCAGATGGCCTGGACCGGCCAGCGCCGCGGCGACGACACCGAGCGCTACGTCCTCTACCTGCGGACGGCCCCGTGAAATTCATCGACGAAGCCAACATCGAAGTCATCGCCGGCGACGGCGGCAACGGCTCGGCCTCGTTCCGGCGCGAGAAGTACGTGCCGCGCGGCGGGCCGGACGGCGGCGACGGCGGGCGCGGCGGCAGCATCATCGCCGTGGCCGACCGCAACATCAATACGCTGATCGAGTACCGCTATGCGCGAATCCACCGGGCCAAGCACGGCGAGAACGGCCATGGCGCCGACAAGTACGGCCGGGGCGCCGACGACATCTTCCTGCGCGTGCCGGTCGGCACCACGATCACCGACGCCGACACCGGCGCCTTCGTCGCCGACCTCGCCGTGCACGGCCAGCAGGCGCTCGTCGCGCGAGGCGGCAAGGGCGGGCTCGGCAACATCCACTTCAAGTCGAGCACGAACCGCGCGCCGCGTCATTGCACGCCCGGCGAGGAAGGTGAGCAGCGCCGATTGCACCTCGAGCTCAAGGTGCTGGCCGATGTGGGCCTGCTCGGCCTGCCGAACGCGGGCAAGAGCACGTTCATCCGCGCCGTGTCGGCGGCGCGGCCCAAGGTCGCCGATTACCCGTTCACGACGCTGGCGCCGAACCTGGGCGTCGTGCGCACCGACGAGAACCGCAGCTTCGTCGTCGCCGACATCCCCGGCCTCATCGAGGGCGCGGCCGACGGCGCCGGGCTCGGCCATCAGTTCCTCCGCCACCTGCAGCGCACCCGCATGCTGCTGCACATCGTCGATATCGCCCCGTTCGATCCGGACGCCGATCCGGTCCGCGACGCACAGGCCATCGTCGCCGAATTGAAGCGCTACGACGTGGCGTTGTTCGAGAAGCCGCGCTGGCTCGTGCTGAACAAGATCGACCTCGTCCCGGACGACGAGCGCGACGCGCGCGTGAAGGCGTTCGTCAAGGCGTACGCGCTGGAAAGGCCCCGTGTTCGCCGTCGCCGCGGTCAACGGCGAGGGCTGCCGCGCGCTCGTCTTCAGGATCCAGGACTGGCTCGACGCGCACCCGGCGCCCGCCGCAGCCGAGCCCGCGCCCGCCGGGCTGCCGGGGTCATGAGCGCGGCCAAGGCCGCGCCTGCGACAATGGGATGGCGCGCGCGGGAGTGGGAGTGTATGGGCACGGGCTTGCCCGCGCTCGATGGGACCGCGCAAAGCAGGTAAGGTGCACGCATGACCACGCCCGTTGCTAGCGCTCGCCGGCTTGTCGTAAAGGTCGGCTCGAGCCTCGTCACCAACGACGGGCGCGGACTCGATCACGGCGCGGTCGAGCGCTGGGCGACCCAGATCGCCGAGTTGAGGCGCGCCGGCCGCGAGATCGTGCTGGTGTCGTCGGGCGCGATCGCCGAGGGCGTCAAGCGGCTCGGCTGGACCGCGCGACCGTCGACGATCCACGAGCAGCAGGCGGCGGCCGCCGTCGGCCAGATGGGCCTGGTCCAGGCGTACGAATCGGCCTTCGCCCGCTTCGGCCTGCACACGGCGCAGATCCTGCTCACCCACGACGACCTGGCGGATCGCCGCCGCTATCTCAACGCACGCTCGACGCTGTTCACGCTGCTCGCGCTCGACGTCATCCCGATCATCAACGAAAACGACACCGTCACCACCGACGAGATCCGCTTCGGCGACAACGACACGCTGGGCGCGCTGGTGACGAACCTGATCGAGGCGGACGTGCTGGTGCTGCTCACCGATCAGCCGGGCCTCTTCACGGCCGACCCGCGCCGCGATTCCGACAGCCACGCTGGTGCGCACGGCCCAGGCGGGGGAACCGCGACTCGAGGCGATGGCCGGCGGCGCCGGCAGCGCGGTCGGTCGCGGCGGCATGCTGTCCAAGGTGCTGGCCGCCAAGCGCGCGGCGCGTTCGGGCGCCTCCACCGTCATCGCCGACGGGCGCGAGGAAAACGTGCTGACGCGGCTCGCGGCGGGCGACGCGATCGGCACGTCGCTCGTCGCCCCCGATGCGTCGCTCGGCGCGCGCAAGCAGTGGCTGGCCGACCACGTCCGGCTCGCGGGACGGCTCACGCTCGATGCCGGCGCCGTGCGCGCGCTCGTCCGCGACGGCAAGAGCCTGCTGCCCATCGGCGTGGTCCACGTCGCAGGGCAACTTCGAGCGCGGCGAGATCGTCGCCTGCTTCGACCCCGACAGGCCGCGAAGTCGCGCGCGGCCTCGTCAACTACAGCGCGCCCGAAACCGCGCGCATCCTGCGCAAGCCGTCGTCCGAGATCGCGGCGATCCTGGGCTACATCGACGAACCGGAGCTCATCCACCGGAACAATCTGGTCCTGCTCGGCTGAGCAGGCGGAGACGACATCGTCGGCCGCGCCGTCTCGGAGCTTGGGTCGCAGGCAACGGCCCCCGCGCCTTCTACCCCGGCGGATCGGCGTAGGACGAGGGCATCGCCGGATGCGCATAACCGTAGAGGCGCTCGCGGCGGGTCTGCGGATGGGCGTGGATGAAGCGCTCGAGCTCGGTGAGCGCGCGCCGGTAGACCTCGCGCTTGAATTCGATGACCGAGTCGAGCGGCACCCAGTAGTCGTGCCAGCGCCACGCGTCGAATTCAGGGCGCTCGCTGGCGCGCAGCGAGACATCGGTGTCACGGCCGACGAGCCGGAGCAGATACCAGATCTGCTTCTGCCCGCGGTAACTTCCCCGCCACTCGCGCTTCACCCAGTGTTGCGGCACCTCGTAACGCAGCCAGTCGCGCGTGCGTCCCAGGATCCTGATGTGCTTCGGCTCGAGCCCGGTTTCCTCGTGCAGCTCCCGGTACATCGCCCTTTCGGGCGTTTCACCGGGATTGATGCCGCCTTGCGGAAATTGCCACGAATGTTCACGGACCCGTTTACCCCAAAAGACCTGGTTTTTCGCGTTGACGACGACGATGGCAACGTTCGGGCGATAACCGTCGCGATCGAGCATCGCGGTCACCCCGAAAAATTAGTTGGGCCTATTTTTCCACAGATCGACGGCGTTGGCTAGATTGGCAAGACGCGCCGGCCCCCGCATCCTCAGCGATTCAGGTGCATGATCCGGACGAGGTTGGCGAGCATCTCGTAGGTCGCGTGATAGCTGCGCTGCAGGCCGGCCATGCTCGGCAGATAATCGAGCAGCGTGCGTCCGGAGCCGGCGCTCAGGCCCGTCGCCGCGTTGACAACGGCAAACCCCTGCGCCTCGAATTCGGCGGTCGCGCGCCGCGTGTCGAAGCCGTGAGTGACCAGGACGATGCGCTCGATGCCGTCCTGCCTCAGCATGCGCGCCGAAAGCACGGCGTTGTCGTGGGTCGTGCGCGAGTTCGCCTCGATCCAGCGCACGGGCACGCCGAATTCGCCGCTCGAGCGCCGCCGCCATCAGCTTCGCCTCCGGCTCGCCTCCCAGCACCGATCCGCCGGAAACGAGGACCGGGCAGTCCGGTCAGACGCGCGACGCGGGCACCGTAGCGCACGCGCTCCAGCGTGAGCGTCGCCAGCGTGTCGCCGCCGTACTCGGTCGCATTGCGGCGAATCCCGCCGCCCAGAATCACGACGGCCTGCGCCCTGCGAGCTGCGTCGGGGTCGAGCGGGACGGACGTGTCGACCATCCGGCCGAGAAGATCGGCAACCACCGGCATCGACAGCGCGAGCAGCAGGGCAACGCCGAACGCCGTGAGCGAGCGTCCGATGCCTGAAGCTCGCCGGTGAAGTGCGAGTCCGAGCACGGCAATCAGGAGCGGCCCCGCCGGTGGCAGCACGAGCGCCTTCAGCACTGCCTTCAGCCAAAGCGCGTCGTTCATCGCTCATCTCCGGGTGATGCGCTTTTATTGTAGCGCGCGCATTTGCGGCCAGCCGTCGTCGGTGTCTTCCGATTCTTCCCGGTCGCGCACGCAATCCCGGCGGAGATGCTGAATCGGCACTCTGCCGTGGACGACATCGCCCTCTCGATCGCCAAGGCCAAACTGATCCCCGTGTCGGAGCGCGCAACAGCATCACTTTGTTTGCTGCCGAGGAACCGATGATGCGCTACGGCATCTGACGCCGCGGCGTGCCCAAGGCCGGATTGGCGCCACCGCCGCTACTGTGTTATGCTAATGGCATCGTTTGCCGCAACTCATTGTTTTTAATGTTATTATCTAAACTTGGCCTCCATCTTCCAGCGTTGCTTGGACAGGATCGCGATGATCGAGCCGATTGCGTTGCAGTGCGGCAAACCGCGTTCCCCTCGGTCCACCTGCTGACCTCATGCGACAAGCCATACAGTCCGGCGTTTGCCACCCGGCGCGCCGCGCCCGCGTCGTGCAGTCCGCTCCGATGCGCGTCGACGTAGCGAAATCGCCACAACAAATCGAGGCCGCGCGCTGCCTCGTGCGCAAGCGTTATGCGTGGCGGGGCTACGAGGTGGAGCCGGCCGACGATCATGGCGCCGGCGGCACGCGCGAACGATTGAGCCAGGAGATCACCTTTGTCGCGGCGCGCGACGAAATGACGCTCGGCACGGTCACGCTCCGGCTCGATGGTCCCTCCGGATTGCGCGCCGAAGAAACACACGGCGAGATAATCAAGTCGGTCCGGTCGGGCGGCCGTCGTGTTTGCGAACTCACCCGTCTCGCCGTCGCGGCGAGCGTCGATTCGCAGGCGGTGCTGGCATCACTGTTCAGCCTGGCGTACGGAGCCGGCCGGACGATCCACGGCGTGACCGATGTGTTCATCGAGGTCAACCCGCGGCATGTGGGCTTCTATTCCCGTGTACTTGGATTCGTGGTCGCCGCGGGTGAACGGCTCTGCGAACGGGTCCGTGCGCCGTCGGTCCTGCTGCACGCCGAGGTGGCGGAACTCGCGGATCGCCTGGAGGCGCTTGTCAACAGCGCTTTTGCACAGCCAGCGCTTGCCCAAGCGGCGTAACGCAGGGTCCGACCACGCCCAAAGGCATCGCGTGGCAACGCGGACCGCCCGGGCGCGGGACGCGCGACAGCGCTAGAAATCGTAACGCAACTCCGCATAGGCGCGGTCGCGATTGTTGTAGCGCCCGAAATAGCCGTCGCTCGGCCCGGTGAAGATATCCACGCCGAACCCGAGCGCCGTGTTCTTCGCCGGGTACCAGTTGAGGCGCGGCCGTATCATGCCGCCGGCGTCCTTGAGACTCTGTATCCACAGGATCTGCGGCTCGAACGCGTCGGTCCATTTGGTCGAAAGGAAGACGCTGGCCCCGAAACCGTCGCTCTTGATCGCGAGATCGCTCGCGCTTCCGCCGAAATAGGCGCGCTGGAAGCCCTGCACGTTGAGGCGCGTGTCGCCCGGCAGCGGAAACTCGACGCTCAGGATGTAATCCAGCGTGTTGCGCTGGACCACGCCCTGCGGAACCGACGGATCCGTCACGCTGTACCCCTGGCCGTTCGCGTAGACGGCCTCGCCGCGGAAGACGGCCTCTCCCAGGTCCTTGGTCACCGTGCCTCCCGCCTGCCAGATCCGGTCGTAGCCGGGGTTGAACGACACGAACGGCTGACCCGGGTTGGCGGACGGAAGACGATAGAACGTCGGCTGCGTGCTGATGCTGCGGTAATAGAAGGCGGCGAGATCCCAGCCGCCAACGAGCGTATTGGCGCGCACACCGTAATTCGAGTTGCGAGAGATTGCGGTCGGGGCGATCGGGATCCTGGAACAGCGCCGCGACGTTCGCTGGCGTCGGCGACGGCAGCGGCGCCGGGTAGAAGTCGGCGCCCGGCTTGCCGATCCGGTCGAACGCCGGGCACCGGGATCCAGACGAATTCCACGTGCGAGTCGCCGGCGAAATATTCGGCGCGCGCCGCCCATTGCGGAATGCGAATCACGTCGAAGCGCGGCAGCAGGAACTCGCGCGTGTCGCGGGCCGAGACGACGTCGGCAAAGAACAGCCCGACGACTTCGCCCCAGATGATCTGCTGCGCGCCCACGCGGAAATCCCAGGATCCGGCGGAGACGTCGACGTAGTTCTCGCCCCAGAACGCGCTCAGCCGCTGATTGCGCTTGACCGGCGTCGAGATAGAAATCGGACGTCGCGTAGACGAGATCGCCGTCGACGCGCCCGCCGACCTTCCATTTGACGTCCGCGGCTGAATGCGCCCTGCGCGGCGAGCGAAAGCCGGCCGACCGCGCGCGACCAGTGGGCCGGGCCGGCGTACGTGTACGCGCCCAGTGCCTTCGAAGGAGCCGCTGAATTTCGCTCCCGTCCTGTCCGCCGGCGCCGAACCGGTTCCGAACAACGCGTCCTTCGACAGCGGGTCGGCGTCCTTCTTGCCGGCGGGCGCCGACGTGGTTCCGAACAACGCGTCCTTCGACAGGGGGTCGGATTGCGCCGCAGCAAACTGGATGCGCGGCGCCGCCGATGGCGACCGGGAGGCTTCCTGCGCGAGCAGCGGTCCGGTGGCCACGATCAACACGCTCATCGCAGCGGTCAGGCATTCGGGATTCGATTCACTTTGCCACCTCCTCCGCGAGATCTGCCGCTGCATTGCGCGAACGCCGCCGTTCCTTCACGAGGACCCAGCCGTCGTCGGTCCGCATGCCCAGCCGGCGCACCCTGCCGTCTTCGATGCGCACGAGCCGGTCGGCCTTCGCGATCACCTTCTTGTCGTGCGTCGAGAACACGAACGTCGTCTGAAACGACCGGTTGATTTCCTTCATCAATTCGAGAATCCCGGCGCCGGTCCGGCTGTCCAGGTTCGCCGTCGGCTCGTCGGCCAGGATGATCTTCGGCTGCGTCGCCAGCGCGCGCGCGATCGCGACGCGCTGGCGCTGGCCGCCGCTCAGTTCCGACGGCCGGTGATGCGCGAACTTGCCCGAGCTTGACGACGTCGAGGAACCGGGCGACGCGCTCGCGGCGCTCGTCGCGGGTCGAGCTCCTTGAACTGGAGCAGCGGGTACTCGACATTCTCCTCGGCGGACAGCACCGGCAGCAGATTGAACGTCTGGAAGATGAAGCCGATCGTGCGCGCCCGCAGGTCGGCGAGCTCGTCCGGCGTATGGCCCGGACGTGTCCCGCCCGTCGATGAAGATCCTGCCGGTCGTCGGCGTGTCGATGCAGCCGATGAGGTTGAGCAGCGTCGACTTGCCGCTGCCCGAGGGACCGGCGATCGCGAGGAAGACCCCTTCCTCGATGCTCAAGCGTCACCGTATGCAGCGCCGGAACCATCTGGTCTGCCGAGGCGGTAGTGCTTCGAAACGTTGTCGACGCGGATCAGGGACATCGAGAGGAGACGCGGCGCGTCGGCTGTGGCTATACTATTGCAGGTGGAATGTGAATACTAGGTTATAGGCTTTTGACTTCCTGCGCAAAAAGCTCGCTCTGCGGCGCAGCTCGCCCGGTGGTTGCCGCTCGCGCTGCTGGCGCTGGTCTGGCCGGTCGCCGGGAACGCAGGACCGCCACGCTGCCCGCGACGACGCGCTGGCGGCGTCGATCGTGCAGAAGGCCGACCAGGTCCGCTTTCCCGCGGAAGGCTTCGAGGTCGGCGTCACCATCAGCACGACCACGCGCGGCCGGGCCCGGCGACACGCGGAAGTACCGAGTCCTGTCGAAGGGCAACGAGAACACCGTCGTCATGACGACCGAGCCCGCCTCGGAGCGCGGTCAGATCATGCTGATGAAGGGCCAGCGACCTCTGGATCTTTCTGCCGGCGGTTTCGCAGCCCGTGCGGCTCCCGTTGGCGCAACGCCTGACCGGCGTCGTGGCGAACGGCGATCTCGCGCGGGCCAACTTTGCCGGCGACTACAAGCCCCAGCTGCTGCGGACCGAAAAGATCGACGGCGAAGCCATGTACGTGCTCGAGCTCATCGCCGTCGATCGCAGCGTGACCTACCATCGGGTCCTCTACTGGGTTCGCCAGTCCAACTTCTGGCCGCACAAGGCCGAGTTCTACTCGCTGTCCGAGCGCCTGCTCAAGACCTGCCTGTACCAGAAGTTCGAGCGGCCTGGCCGGACGCATGCGCCCGACCCGGCTCGTCATGCAGGACGCGCTGCGCAGCAGGCGAGGAATCGGTGCTGGACTACGCCGACATGAAGCTGCGCGACCTGCCGGACAAGATCTTCACCAAGGACTATCTCAAGCGGCTCGAGTGATGGGTCGCTGCATGTACCGGTCTCGCTCCGCCATTCGCGGCGCGACGGCCGATGCACCTTGACGATGGCGCGGCGGCGGCGGCAAGCTGCCTTGACAAGGATTTGGTCGACGCGACCATGCTCGACGGCACACGGCTTTGGCGCCGGGAGTCAATTTGACCGTGCAAGAACCCGCTCAGAACGTTCTTGCGAAGCTTCGGCAGAAGGCGGCGCAGGCGTCACCTGCGGCGCGCGGACGATCAGCCGACAGCCGCGGGCGACCCGCTCGAGCCCCCGTGGACGACACCGGCCGAGAACACCGGGCGAAACGGTCTTCGCCGACCGCCCGCTGCGATTTCGCAGCCTCACGCGTCGCCGAAGCGGACCTTTCCGTCCTGGAGGCCCCGGATGGCTTCCACGGCGGCTTCAAGATCCGGGTCGCGAAGCTCGGCGGGCCGCCGCCGCGAGGCCGGCAAGCTGGTGGAGCGGCGCTATTCCGGACGCGGCTACACGATTCCGAGCCTGCCGCAGGATCCGCAGCTCTCGACGTTCATCGCCTACGACGAAGGCGCAGCTCGTCGGCACGGTGAGCGTCCGGCTCGATTCGGAGAAGGGGCTGTCCGCCGACGAACTCTACCGTAACGAGATCGACGCGCTGCGCAGCGCCGGGCGCCCGCATCTGCGAATTCACCCGGCTCGCCGTCGACAAGACCGCCGCGAGCAAGCCGGTGCTGGCCGGCCTGTTCCACACCGCGTACCTCTACGCGTCGGTGATCCGCGGATGCACGCATGCGGTGATCGAGGTCAATCCGCGGCACGTCGCCTTCTACGGCCGGGCGCTGCGCTTCGACCCGATCGGCGAAGAGCGGATGAACCGGCGGGTCGATGCCCCCGCGGTCCTGCTCTGCGCGCCGTTTGCGACCATCGCCGACGGGTTGCGCACGATTCGCCGGCAAGCCCGATGCCCCCGGCGCCGGGCGCTCGCTCTTTCTCTACGGGTTTCCGCCGGACGAGGAAGCCGGAGTTCTGAACCGGCTGCGCGGGCTGGTCGCCGCGACCTGAAGGGCAATTTGGGTCGGATACGCAATGCGGCCCAACGCTCTGTCGCGGACCACTTTGCGGCGCCCGAATCGACCGCATTCCCCATCTCGAACGCCAGGTCTTTAGCCTGCCGAAGTCGTTCGAAGAGGAACCGCTGCCTGGCGGACACCTGGTCGATGTCGCCGCCCTGACGAGCTTCGCATGCTCCCGAAGCGGGGGTCCGCCGTCTGTACCCTACATGCGCAGCGAAAGCGCCTTGACAGGTGTACATTTTGAAGCAGACAATAAATCGTCGCAGTGCCGCGTGAATTACGCACAAGTTGCAGTCGACAATACCTCGTCACGGCGACGCGTATGGACGGGGTGGTTCTGGGACACACCTGTCTTGTTCACCCACGACATGCAAGAAGGAGAAGTCGGATATGAAAAATGCTTCGCGTGTCTTAAAATTGACGAATCGTATCTACACAGGTTTGGCAGTGATGGCGGTTGCGGGGGCGTATGCGCTGCCCGCAGTTGCGGCTCTGCCATTCTCACAGACGCCGGGATGGTTCAAAGGCGACACCAACCCCGCCACCACCACGGTTCTATGGACGGGCACTGGAACGCAGCCGCGCGGCGGCGTGGATTTCTACGGCCCGCTGCCTGCGAATCCGGTGCCGCCCCCAGACACCTTCAGCACGATCGGCTGGGGCTGTCAGACTGGAAGTGATGATCCAACCACCTGCGCCGCCTACAGCGCGTTTGCCGGCACCTGGTTTCAGGATCCACTCACGGCCGTGTTGGCCGTAACGTTGAGTGATCCGTTCGGGCAGCTCAGCCCGAGCCGGAGCGCGCTTCGCGTCACCGGGAACTCGGGCGTACACTGGACGTCGCTCCGGTGTGGACCGACGTCACCAACATCGACCATTTCAACCGTGTCATTCGCGGCAACGGGCTCGACACCGCGCAAGTCCGGTCGTTTCTGCGGATCCTCGGCAACATCGTCGACGCGGGCGGAGGGCCGAGCCTGACGACGGTCAAGTTCGTCGAGACGCCCAACGTCGTGACCTGCACCGATCAGCCTGCAGCGACGGCGCCGGTCAATCCGCTCGGTTCGAACTTGCGACGACTACGCTTTCGTGTCGGGGCTGGATTTGTCGCCGGTTCAACTTACCCCAACCCTCGGCGTGAAATTCCGGCTCTTCGCCGAGGCAGATTCGGGCGCGCTGGTTTGCCCGGGGACGGCGGCCGGGCAGCCCACGGCGTGCGAACCTTATGACGGGAGCAGCGGCATTCTGATCTACACGGCGGAGAACAACGACAACCATTTTTCGATCCAGGCGCAGCTTTTCCCGATCTCGGTGGAGGAACCGCTGCCGCTGTTCGTGGTCGGGGACTGCGAGTGGGATCAGTCGAAACCGACGAAAAAGTGGGTCATGGATGACGATCAAAATGACCTCCGCGAAGTGGGCGATACCGTCAACTTCTGGGGTGCGCAGTGGTGGAAGAACAACTGCATGAGCGACTTCATCAGCAACGGCTATCCGGCGTTCAAGGGCTTCGCAACCAATGCCTTGGTTGACCTGACCGAAAGCCAGGGGAATTGCGGCCAGTGGCAGGCCCGGCCTGGAAACAGCGGGCATCCGCCGGCGACGATCGCTGACGAGATCCTCATCATCGTCACTGACAACGTCATCAAGGACGGGCCGAACATCAGCGGCAACATCAAGCAGATCGTCAAGGTCAATCGAAAAGTCCCGGACGTTGGCGACAATTACGCGGGCAATCCCGGCCACCGGGGCTGGGGCACGATAACTCAACTCGTGTGTGGTCCCGTCCCCAATTGAGGTTTGCCTGACCGCAGGGTCCGGGCCAGCGGAAGCTGGAAGGCAGGGGCGGCAGACGCCCCTGCCTTTTTTCTTGCGGGCGGGCACCGGCAAGCGCTCCGCGCGAGCGTCGCCGACCCCTGAGCGGTGATGACTGCCGGTGCCGCGCCCGTGCGCGGGCTCCTCGACGGTCGCCGGTCGCAATTCGAGAATCTGGCAGTCGAAGCGCAGGCGCTTGCCGGCCCACGGGTGATTGCCGTCGAGGGCGACGCTGCCCGATGTGATGTCAGTGACCGTTGACACTGTGCCGCTGCTGTCGCCGGCAACGACTCGGTTGCAGGACTTCCCTGATCCGGAGCCACTCGGTCTCTGGCACGAGGTGCCGACAACCGTGGACTTTCCCACGCGGCATCGGGTCAGGATCCACAGCATGAACAACGTTGTTGCGCGGCTAAGCGGCGATATCGAGCGCCGCGCCGACGTGGTCGACACCTGCCCGAACGAGACCGCGATCCGCGGCCAGGCGAGAGCCTTGCTGATGGAGCGGAACGACGAGGATGCGATCCAGAAGCGCTACATCAGCCTCGAGTCAATTCCCGGGACACGACCCCGGACCACTCGCGGAACCGCCAGCCTGAAGGCGTGTACAGATATCGTCCGCCACATCTGTGCAATTTACGTCCGCCGCTGACAGCCTGAGCCTTGACGACAAGGACTTCGCGGTACTTTGCCCGCTCGCCCTGCTTGGCGCTGCCTCGTATCCCGATCTTGTCCATCGACTCGCGGTTTCGCGCCACGCTTCCCCCCACATTCGGTCAACCTCACGCGGTTGCGCTTCGAAGCGTTCGTTGTGGCCAAACTACGGGAGGACGTCCACCTCCAGGGCCGCGCCCATGCCGGGCGCACCAAAGAAAAGGCCGGCGTATGCCGGCCTCTTCTCTTCGGGAGAGTACCTTCGTTCAGCTTTGACGGCGGCGGAACGTGTAGCCGAGTCCGACCAAGCCGAGGGCGAACAGCGCCAGCGTGCCAGGCTCGGGCATTTCCTGGATCGGATTCGTCGTGATCGCGAAGGCGAATTGCACTTCGTTTTGGGCGCCCTCGGCGGTCAGGAACCCTTGGCAACCGGGCGCCGCACCGGCGGCCGTGCAAGCAGCAGCCGACAGCGGCGACAGCGGCGTCGTGCTTCCCGGCAGGAACGGGAAGATGGAAACGAAGTACCGGTTGAATTCCGCATCGCCGGGGTCGACCGGGCTCAGCACTTCAGTGTCCGTGTTGTACCAGAAGCTGAAGTTGTCGAGCGCGCCGCCGATCACGAAGATGTCCGCACACGGAGTTCCGCCCTGCGGGCAAGGACCCCCGTTCGGGGTTTCCAGGAAATTCACGTTGAACGTGAGCGGCGGGAATGCCCAAACGACGAATTATCGGGACTGAACGGGTCGAGCGTGAGCGTCGTGATGACATCCACCTCGTCGAGAACAAAGCTATTCAGCGGGATCGTAAAGTTCTGGTGGACGAACGTCTGCGTGGTCGCAATTTCCCCGGCCGCGAACGACGGAAGGGTGGCCGGCGGGCCGATCGTCGTGTTCAGCGGGGCCGCCGGAGGCGAAGTCGCGTCTCCACCCTCGATGCGCAACTGGCTCTGCAGGGCTGGGTTGGGCACGTTCCCCCACGCCAGCACGGTCGGCGTGTTTGTCGTCGCTCCCTGGCCTACGAGATTCGGAGGAATCGTCGTAAACACCGTCGAAGTGGTGTCGAACACCGAGGAAACCGCGTAGTTCCACTGTGTCACGATCGGTGAAGCGTTGATGGCCGGCGCCACTGCCGCCACGCCGAGAATTGCCAATGTCCGAAGTGCTCGCATCATGTATCTCCCGAAAAAAGGACTTCCGCGCCGACCATAAAGCAAGGCGGGTGCCAGCGGCAATAACTCTTTAACTTTCATAATGTTACAAGAGCCAATCGCTTGTCGCGCCGGCCCGCGCCGCAGCGTCTGTAAAGTTGATCGACACGCGTCCCCCGCCCTGGAGGCCCCCAAGATGCGTCCGATTGGCGGTCGGGGGCGCAATGCAGCCGGGCCCGCGCGGGGGCCATCCTCGGTTCGCGCCGCCCGCCCCTGGCGGAAGCCCCGGCCGCAGAAGCGGCGCAGGCACCGAAGCAGCGGTCGCGGCGCGCGACGAGCCGTGGACGCCGACTGGCTGCCGCTGGATGGACGCGTTCTGTCCGCCAGCAAGGTTCACCGGAAGTCCGGTACAAGATGATCGTCAACTGTAAATGTGACCGACATCCGCGCCGGGGCTCGCGCTCGGAGGCTCGCGCGAAGGGCCCCTGTCGTCGGGCACGACCGGCCGTCTGGGGAGAGGCGGAGGGACTCAAGCATACCTCCCCGGCGCCAGGGTCCGCTTCGGGTCGAGCGCCTCCAGTAGCCGCGCTGCCAGCCGGCCGTGTGCCAACTGCCGAGAGGCGAGCCAGGGCATGGCATCGATGCCGATCCGATAGGGGACGAAGCCTTCGCGGCACCCCAGCTCGAGCAGCTCGCCGGCGCAGGTCCGGGCCCGCTCCACGCCTGCCGGGTCGTCACGGTCGAAGAGCAGCGGCACCGTGCTGTCGAAACAGCGATCCGAAACGCTGGTCAACGTGATCAGCGGCTCGAACTGGTGGGCGTGGGTGACGGCCGTCACGAACTCGACATATCGGCGCACGCGCTCGGGGATCATCGGAACGAGCGGCGCGTACCAGATCAGCCCGCAGCCGTCGCGGGCGGGATCCAATGGGGCCCCGCTCCGGGGCGGCCCGCCGGAACGCCAATACGCCAGCGGCAACGCCGTCTGATTAGGACGGCCCTGCACGAGCTCCAGGCCGGATTGCAGCAACTCGAGCTTGCGGCCGAAGCCGCCAGACTTGAGCCCCAGCCGGCGACGAACGCGGTTGATGCTGGAAAGCGTGGCCGGCGCCACGAACGCCAGCTGGCGGACGTGGGGGCGCAGCAACCGCGCGATATCCCGCTGCGCGGCCCGCACGACGCGCCTGGTCCCGTACAGGGTGCCGAACCCGGTCCACGCGTGGACATGATGCCTGGCCGCGAGCCTGGCGATGACGCCGGCCGGAATCAGGCCATCGGTTCCGATCGTGTCGCCCGGATAGGGAATTGCCATGGCCAGAACCCGGTGCGCGTTCATGAGGTTCACGCCGCCGACGATGCCCGGCAGGCGGCGCAGCACCTCCCGAATCGCGACCAGGCCGTCGGCCAACTGGTCATCCGACAGTCCGAACAGTATCGCCTTGATGCGCTCGGGCGCACGCGCCAGCGCGATCGTGATCCGCGTGACGATGCCGAACCCGCTCTGGGTGAACAGCCCGTCCAGATAGGGTCCGATACCCCATTTGAAGGCCGGCGCTCCCGCCCCCGACAGTTCCGCGAGCGGAGAGCGGTAGACCGAGCCGTCGGCAAGGATCGCTTCCAGCGCCATGACCGCCCCGAAATGATCGGTATGGGGCGTGATTCCGTATCCCCGTTCGACGGCGTTGCCGAGAATGCTGCAGTCCGGGCCGCCGCCGTGGACCGGAACCAGGAACGGGTGTCGCCCGCCGGCGAGAAACTCCGCGAGCATGGCCTGCGTCACGCCCGGCTCGACGGTGACCACGCCCGTGTCCGCGTCGAAATCGGTAATTCGCGTCAGCCGCGACAGGTCAAGGCCTACGCCGTCGTCGCGCACCGGAAGGGCCGTGCCGTAGCCCCAGTTGCGGCCGGTGCTGATCGGATAGAGGGCGACCCCATGCTCCCGCGCGACGCGCACGATCTCCGGGATCGACTCGGCACTGGCCGGGCACACCCCGCCCGCGAGCCTGCGCACAGCACCCGTCGTGCAGGCCCCCCATCGCGTCTGCGCCTCGTCGGGGCCGAGCACGTCGTCCGGGCCCAGCAGATCGCCAAATGCCGCCTGTGCTTGCGCAAATCCCATCGGTCGTCCTTTCGCTGCCTCCGGACGGCGCGGTCGGCCCGAGCGCCTTTCGCGTGCGTCGGCGACCCGACGCCGGACTTATCGCAGGTCCGGCGCCAAAGATCAACCGGCGAAAGCAGGTCCGACAGGATCCTAGCGGAACGCGTCGCTGGGCAGCCCGCCCAGGCGAAAGAACTGGCGCAGTTCGTCGAGGTCGGTGCGGTAGCGTCGCGGCAGCCGCTTGCGCATGTCGACGAAGCGCGACCCCAAGTGGGACGGAAGCGGTCTCACCGGTGTTTGCGCGACGACGAGAAGCGGCGCGAGGAACGTGCTGTAGACACGAACGGTGTCCGGCAACAACCGCTCCGCCACCGCGCGCAACTCGTCCGCCAGGAAGGCGGCACGCAGCGACCGCTCGTAGTCCAGCGAAAAGATGTGCGGCTGATGCTTGGCGTTCATGTAGGCGAAGAAGAGCACCGACTTCAGCGACTTGAGGCGCCCGAAATCGGCGAGGTACACCGCTCCCCCCGGACGGAGGATCCGCGCGATTTCGCGAAAGCAGGCTTCGAGGTGGTCCAGGGACGGCAGATGGTGCAGGGCCAGCGTCGACACGACGCCGTCCACCGATGCTGGAGGGAACGCGTCAAGGCGCGTGATGTCGCCCTCGGCGAGAACGACGTTGTCGAGGCTGGTCTCGGCCACGTGCGCGCGGGCACTCGCGAGCATCGACGGCGAAAGATCGACTCCGGTGAATTGGATTCCGGGATCGAGACCCGCGACCTGGCAAAGCTGGGTGGCCGGCCCGCATCCGAGATCGACGACGTCGCGGCAGCCCTGGATGACCTGGCTGATACGGGCCGTGTGAAAGAGATACGCGGCGGCCATGAGGCCGTCGATCCGGCCCGCATCGGCATATGCCTTGACCTGCCCCGGATCGTCCATGACGAGGGCCGGCTCGGGTTCCCGGGGAAACTGGCGCGCTTCCACCAACTCGCGGTAAATGACCGGAACAAGACCGACGTGTGCCATGCCCGTTTTCTCTCTGGGTTTGCGTGGGAATCGGATTGATGAGTGCAAGAAATACGCCAGGAACACGGGTTTGCCGACAAACGGCAGGAAGCCGCTGTGAACGGATCGGCATTCGCTTGCGGTAACATCGCCCGGATGCTGGATCAGCTACTGGCCGACCTGCGAATCTCCGTGCGCGATCTGGCCCGATCGCGGCGCCGGACGGCGTCGGCCGCGTCGGCGGCGGCGTTTGGGGTTGTGGCACTGATCCTGGCCGCGGGCTTCATCGACTTCATATTTCTCGCGATGCGCGACGCGACCATCCACTCGCAGCTTGGACACATGAAAGTCGTGCGTCCCGGCTATTTCCGCGCCGGCCAGGCGGACCCCTTTGCCTTCCTGCTGCCGGGCGCGGATGCACCCGAGTTCGGCGCCATCAGGTCGGTGCCGCACTATCGCGTCGTCGCGCCACGGCTTGCGTTCAATGCACTGCTGAGCCGGGGCGAGACCACGGTGTCCGTGATCGGGGAAGGCGTGATGCCGGACAAGGAAACGGACCTCGGCCGCTCGATCGCCATTGCGCAGGGGCAGGGCCTCACCGGTGAGGATCCCAGGGAAGTCGTGGTGGGCGAAGGTCTCGCCGCGCTCGCCGGACTCGCGGTCGGCGACACGATCGTCCTGCTCGCGACCACCGCCAGCGGCGGCACCAACATGGTCGAGGCCAGCGTGGTCGGGATCTCGACCAGTGCCACCAAGGTGGTCGACGACTGGGCGGTGCGGGTGCCGCTTGCGCTCGCGCAGCAGTTGTTGCGCGTCTCCGGCGCGAACACGTGGACCGTGCTGCTCGATCGGACGGACGCAACCGCGACGGCGGTCCAGGCCCTGCGCGACCGGATTCCTTCGAACGCGTACGAAGTCGTCCCCTGGACCGATCTCGCCGACTTCTACAACAAGACGGTCGCTCTCTTTTCCCGCCAGGTTTCGTTCGTGCGCTGGGTCATTGCCATCATCATCGTGCTGACCATTGCGAACAGCATGATGATGACGATCATGGAACGCACCGGTGAAATCGGCACGTCTTTGGCGCTCGGCGTGCCGCGCTCGCGCGTGCTGCGCCGGTTCATGATTCAGGGCGCGATGCTCGGCACGTTCGGCGGCCTCGCGGGCATCGCTCTGGGCATGGCCTTCGCGCACGCGATCAACGCGGTGGGCATTCCCATGCCGGCCCCTCCCGGCAGCGCGCACGGCTACATCGGAGGCGTCTTGCTGACGCCCCGCCTCGTCCTCGAGTCGTTTGCCCTCGCCGTGGTCACAAGCACCATCGCAAGCATCTATCCGGCGTTCAAGGCGTCGCGGATGCCGATCGTCGACGCCTTGCGGCACAACCGATGAAACACGCAACGAAATCCCGCACGGTGCCATCGTGCAGGTGATGCGGCTCGCCCTCCGCAGCCTTGCGCGCCAGCGCGTGCGCACGAGCGTCACCCTCGCGGCGATCGCCTTTGGCGTCGCCGCGCTGACCCTCACCGGTGGTTTCGTCGAGGACATCTTCATTCAGCTCGGCGAAGCCCTGATCCACTCGCAATCCGGACATCTCCAGGTCGCCGAGCGCGGGTACTTCGACGGCGGAACGCGCACGCCGGAACGGTTCCAGATCCTCGAGCCGGAAACGCTGCGCGACCAGATCGCGGCGACGCCCGGTGTCGCCGACGCGCTGACGCGGCTGGGCTTCTCCGGCCTGATCAACAACGGCCGCAGCGACCTCGCCGTGATCGGCGACGGCGCCGAGCCGGAGAAGGAAGCGCGCCTCGGCACGTCGATGCGGATGATCGCGGGTCGCGCGCTGGGCGCCGGGGACCCCCGGGGGATCGTGGTCGGCGCGGGTGTCGCGCAGGCGCTGAACCTCGCGGTCGGCGACCCCGTCACGCTGCTCGTCAACTCGACGCAAGGTGCGCTCAATACGGGGGATTTCGTACTGGTCGGAGTGTTCGAGACGTTTTCCAAGGACTTCGACGACCGCAGCGTGCGGATATCCATCGCCGCAGCGCGCGAGTTGCTCGACACGCCGGGCGCGAGCACGATCGTCATCCTGCTGGATCGGACCGAGGACACCGATCGCGTTGCGGCAGCACTGCGTGGTTCCTTCGGGGACGCCGGGCACGAAGTCAGGACCTGGGTCGAGCTCAACGATTTCTACGAGAAGGCCGTCGCCCTGTACACGCGGCAGTTCGGAGTGCTGCAGCTCATCATTCTCGTCATGGTCGTGTTGAGCGTCGCGAACAGCGTCAACATGAGCGTCTTCGAGCGGATCGGGGAATTCGGCACGATGCGGGCGCTGGGCGATCGCGCCAGCCGCGTCTTCCGGCTCGTACTCACCGAAAGCGTGCTGCTCGGCCTGACGGGCGCCACGCTCGGCGTGGCCCTCGGCGTCGCCTTGGCGATGGCCATATCCGCGGTCGGAATCCCGATGCCGCCACCGCCAAACGGAAATCTCGGCTACACGGCGATCATCCGGATCGTGCCCTCCGTGCTCGCGATCGGGTTCGCGGTCGGTCTCGTGGCCACCGTGCTGGCGGCGATCCTGCCGGCGTTCAGGGTGTCGCGCACTCCAGTGGTGGACGCACTGCGGGCGAATGTCTGACGTCTGGCGCAGGTCTTGCTTCGCACGGAGTCCAGATGTCGAATCCAGTGCGCCGCCAATCGTTGCAGGCCATGGCCGAAGCCTCGTGCTTCGTTTCGGCGCAGGAGATGCGGCGCCGGTGCCGTGAGCGCCGACTGCGGCCAGTCGAATCGGCCGAACAATCGCCCCATCGCGCGGGCATCCGCGCGCGCCTCGATGCGCTGGCGGGTCGCGAACCGGCGGTCCGGGTGGAAGGGCTGCGCGCCGGCTACGGGGCGGCGGAAATCCTGCACGGCATCGACCTGCGCCTGGGCACGGGACAGTCGCTCTGCCTCGATCGGACCCGACGGCGCGGGCAAGTCCACGCTCCTGCACTCGATCTTCGGCCTCACCGACATCCGCGACGGGCGCATCGAAGTCGGCGGTCGCAATGTGACGCGCCTCGGCCCCAACGCCAAGCTGCGCGACGCCGGCATCGCCTACGTGCTGCAGGACAGCTCGGTATTTCCGGACATGACGGTCGAGCAGAACCTCTGGCTCGGCGGCTCACCTGATGGGCCACCGCGCCGACGCCCGGCAGGCGGCCGAGCGGGTATTCGACCGCTACCCGTCGCTGGCCGCGCGTCGAGACGATCCGGCGCGCATGCTGTCCGGCGGCGAGCGCCGCCTGCTCGAGATCTCGCGCGCGCTCGTGATGCGGCCGCGCCTGCTGCTGGTGGACGAGCCGTCGATCGGGCTCGAGCCGCGTCCATCGAGCAGGATCTTCGCGCATGCTGCGCGACCTCCGGGACCGCGAGCGGCCTGTCGATCGTGATGGTCGAGCAGAACGCGAAGAAGGGGCTCGAGCTCGCCGACATCGGCTGCGTCATCGTCGACGGCGAGATCGTGCGATGGTCGGCACGGGCATCGAACTGCTCAAGGATCCGACCGTGGGGCGGCTGTTCCGCGGCGCTGACGCGGAAGGCACGCGGCTCAGCGCGCACGCCGCGGATGAGAGCCTGCAGGTGGCGGACGGCACGGCAAAGCTGATGCCGGAGGGCTGGCCGACCGCCGCGTCCTTGATGCCCTTGAGCAAGCCCATGTTGACGATCCCGATGACCTCGCCGGACTCCGCGTCGTAGAGCGGGCTGCCGCTGTGCCCGGGGTAATGCGGTGGCGTCGAGCTGAAACAGCAGCGAACGGATCCGGCCTTCAGGCTCTGGACGATGCGCGCGTCGAGTCTGGCGCGCCGTTGGCGCCAGGAAGCGCGATCGGCGTCAACGACGCGATGATGCCGCGATGCGTGACCGGATGGAAACCGAACGCGTCGCCCAACGGGAAGCCCGTGAAGCGCGACGCTCTGCCCGTCGCGCACGCGCTTCCGAATCGCCCGAGTGTCAAGACCGGCAGCGGCGGCCCGGAGATGCGCAGCAGCGCGAGATCGTGCCGCTTGTCCACTGCGATCGCCTTGGCCTCCCGCGCCTGCGGCTCCCGTCGATCCCCGGCACCTGCACCAGAACCATCATCGTTTCGCGGTTCTCGGTCATTCAGCGCCTCCGGCGACGACGTGCGCGTTGGTCGCGACCAGCGTGCCGTCGCCGACCGCGAAACCGGTGCCGCGAAAAATGAACGGCGGACTGCGCAGGTCTTCTGAAACGTTCCGACGGCGACGACGGACGGCTTCACGCGCTCGACCGCGTCGGGCAGGCCCGCCTGCGCCGCGGGAACGCCCGCGCGAGGAACACGAGCAGTGCCGCCACCGCCTGCGCAACCGACGACGCGCAGAGGGTCCGACGGCGGCGGCATGCCGCAGCTCTAGTGCGTCGTCACGACGCGCGATGCGCGACAACTCGGGCGACGGATCGGTGACCGTGGCATCGTACGGATGGCTGTCCCTCCGGAAATAGCGCTTGATGCGCTGCACGTAGGCCCGCGTTTCCGCATAGGGCGGAATGCCGCCGATAGCGCTCCACCGTGCCTTCGCCGGCATTGTACGCGGCGGCGACCAGCGCGACGTCGCCCCGGAAATACGCGAGCAGCCAGCGCAGATAGGCGAGCCCGCCGCGAACGTTCTGCGACCGGATCGAACGGCTTCCTGACGTTGAACCGCGCCGATGTCTCGGGGACGAGCTGCATCAGGCCCTGCGCGTTCTTGGTCGAGCGCGCGTTCGGGATCGAAGTTCGACTCGGCGCGGATGATGGCCAGCGCGAACTGCGGGCTGACCGGTATTCGGGCGCGAGCTTGCGCACGATCTCGGCCGCCTTCTTCTGCTCGGGCGTCGACGGCGACGAAATCGTCGTCGCCTTCGACGGCGTCGGTGACGTCCGCGCTCGACGGTTCCGCGCAGCGACGGGTTCGCGCATGCAATCGGGCAGGTCCGCGGCCGACGGTCCCGACGAAGGCGAGCATCCTCTGCGCATACTCGTGGCCCTGGGCCGCCGCGATGCCGAAGAAGAGCGACGCCATCCGATTGTCGCGCGGCACGCCGCGGCCGTTGGCGTACATCCAGCCGAGGCCGAACTGCGCCTCCGCATCGCCCAGTCGGGCCGCCTCGCAGTAGAGCGGCGACGGCGCGCGCC
The DNA here is from genome assembly GCA_963700415.1 of uncultured beta proteobacterium. Taxonomy (GTDB): domain Bacteria; phylum Pseudomonadota; class Gammaproteobacteria; order Burkholderiales; family Casimicrobiaceae; genus CAIWHR01. Next base: position 27,232 of record CAVOXS010000019.1, on the reverse strand, counting down.
GGATCGCGGGCGCACGCCCTCGCCGTGCTCGATAGGCGCGCGCCTCGGCGCGCAGCGTGGCGACGCAGCCGGCTCGTGTCGCCGTCGTAGTCGCGCGCGGCCGGGCTGCGCCGCTACGCAAAGCAGCGACAGGGCGAGCGCGCATCGCGCCGGCCGACGCGCCGGCGGACGCCGCGATCCGCTCCGCCACCAGGGAGCGCGGACCGTCATGTCGTGCCGGCGGCCACCGGCTGCTCGCGCGCCGACATCGACGCCGAAGTGCGCCAGATACCATGGCATGGCCGCGCGGATGCCGTCGCGCCAGGCGATGCGTCGGCGCATAGCCGAGAAGCCGGCGCGCCTTGCCGATGTCGGCCTGCGAATGCCGGACATCGCCCGGCCGGAAGTCGCGGTGGACGGCTGCGACCGCGGCGACCTCGGGAATCTGCGTCGCGATCGCGTCGCGCAGCAGCGCGAAGAGGCGATTGAGCGACGTGCGATCGTCGACCGCGACGTTGTAGACCTGGTTGATCGCCGCCGGATCGTCGGTGAGCGCGGCCAGCAGATTCGCCTGCACGGCGTTGTCGACGTAGCAGAAATCGCGGCTCGTCTCGCCGTCGCCGTTGATCACGACCTCCTCGCCGACCAGCATCGCGCGGATCCAGCGCGGAATCACCGCCGCGTACGCGCCATCGGGATCCTGCCGCGCGCCGAAGATGTTGAAGTAGCGCAGTCCGATCGACTGCATGCCGTAGCAGCGCGCGAACACGTCGGCATAGAGCTCGTTGACGAGCTTGGTGACCGCGTACGGCGAGAGCGGCCGGCCGATCGCATCCTCCACCTTGGGCAGCCCCGGGTGATCGCCGTAGGTCGAGCTCGACGCCGCGTAGACGAACCGCCGCACGCCGGCGTCGCGCGCGGCGACCAGCACGTTGAGGAAGCCGTCGACGTTCGATCGCGTTGGTCGCCGACGGATCGTCGAGCGAGCGCGGGAACGGATCCGAGCGCCGCCTGGTGCAGCACGACGTCGATGCCCCGGCACGCGCTCGCGGCAGGCGCCGGGATCGCGGATGTCCGCCTCGACGAAGCGGTGGCGGCTGCCATTGCTCGCCGGTCACCGTCGCGCGAACCTCGTCGACGTTGCGCCGGTGGCCCGTGGCGAAGTTGTCCAGTCCGACGACCGTCTGGTCGAGATCGAGCAGCGCCTGCACCAGGTGCGAGCCGATGAAACCCGCGCTGCCGGTCACGAGCCAGCGCCGCGGTTGCTCCGTCAATCGGCCGGCGCACGTCGTCGATCGCGCTCATCGCGGACTATGCGCCTCAGAGCCGCCATACCGTGACGCCGCTGCCGCTGAATCGCCTGCGCGTCGAACTGGCTCTTGACGTCGGCGACGACCGCCTTCGGCAGCGAGCCGCTCGAGATAGTCGGACGCCGGCCGGGCCTTGAACGCGCGGTGCGCGACGGCGGCGACGATCGCCGCCGCCTTGGGCAGCCGCTCCCAGGGCACGAGCTCCACGCCGTACTCGTGCAACGCCTCCTCGGGCGCCGCGACCGGGTCGTGCACGAGCACGTCGGCGCCGTACGACTTGCAGCTCGCGGATCACGTCGATGACCCGGGAATTGCGCAGATCGGGGCAGTCCTCCTTGAACGTGAGGCCGAGCACGATCACCGGCGCGTCCTTCACCTGCCAGCCATTGCGCACCAGATGCTTGACGGTCTGCTCCGCGACGAACTTGCCCATCCCGTCGTTGATGCGCCGTCCGGCGAGGATCACCTCCGGGTGGTAGCCGACCATCTCCGCCTTGTGCGTCAGGTAGTACGGATCGACGCCGATGCAGTGCCCGCCGACGAGGCCCGGACGGAAGGGCAGGAAGTTCCACTTGGTCCCGGCCGCGCGCAGCACTTCCATCGTGTCGATGCCGAGCCGGTCGAAGATGATCGCCAGCTCGTTCATCAGCGCGATGTTGAGATCGCGCTGCGTGTTCTCGATGACCTTGGCGGCCTCGGCGACCTTGATGCTGGAGGCACGGTGCACGCCCGCCGTGACGACGCTGCCGTACATCTGCGCGACCCGCTCGAGCGTCTCCGGCGTGTCGCCCGACACGACCTTCATGATCTTCGTCAGCGTGCGCTCCTTGTCGCCGGGATTGATGCGCTCCGGCGAGTAGCCGACGTGGAAATCGGTGCAGCCACTTCATCCCGGAGTGCTTCTCGAGCACCGGAATGCAGATCTCCTCGGTGGCGCCGGGGTAGACGGTCGATTCGTAGACGACCGTCGCGCCGCGCTTCATGTGCGCGCCGACCGTCTGCGACGCGCCGAGCAGCGGACCGAAATCCGGCTGGTGCGCGTCGTCGACCGGGCGTCGGCACGGCGACGATGATGAAATCGGCTTCCGCCAGCGCGGCGGCGTCGGTGCCCACGGAAAGCAGCGTCGCCGCCCGCAGGTCCTCGGTCGTCACCTCGCCCGTCGGGTCGACGTGGCGGCGGTAGCTCGCGACCTTCTCCGGCGACAGGTCGAAGCCGATCGTCCGGTGCTTCTTGCCGAACTCCACGGCCAGCGGCAAGCCGACGTAGCCAAGGCCCACGACAGCAACAGTAGTCATATTCTTCTCTCCGTTCCGAACTTCCATCGGCGGCTTTGCAGGATCTCGAGCTCCTTCGGCGCGGCCACTGCCGCTGATCTCCGCGTGCGCGTCGACCGGATGCGCGCGCACCCTTCCGTCACAGTCCTTGCCTCAGCTTCGCGACCTCCGCCTGGGCGGGGAACTTGTCGCCGAGCTTCGCCAGAGCGTCCAGTTCCTTCTTGGCCGCATCCTTCTGTCCGGCCTTGATCAACGCGCGAGCGAGATTGAGGCGAATCCGGCGACGGACGGGGCGAGACTGACCGCCTTCTGCAGCATTTCGACGCCACGCTTGGTCTCGCCCTTTTCCACCAGCAACATGCCGAAGGTGTCGAGGATCGCGGCGTTGTTCGGGCGCGAGCTTGTCGGCCTGTTCCGCATACTCGAGCGCCTTCGGGATCCTTCGATCTGGCCGGCGACCCAGGCCAGGTTGTTCAGCGCTAGCGCATCGTTCGGTTCGATCGTCGAGCGCGGCCCGGTACTGCGTCGCGCGCAGTCGCGTAGTCCTTCTTGCGCCATCGCCGCTTTCCGCAAGATAGTGGCGGAAGGCCGCGATCCTTGGGATGATCCTTCAGCCAAGTCGCGGCGAATTTGTCGGCGTCCGGCGACACTGCCGCCCGCGCGGAGCGTCGCGTCGAGCCGAATCGCCAGATCCGTCGTGCCCGCCTGCTTCAGACCGTTGCGATAGGCGGCGACGGCCTCGCCCCACGCCTTTTTCGACGCGTGGATGTCGCCCTCGAGAATGTAGCCCATCGATTCCTTCGGGCGCTGCTTCTGCACCTCGCGCGCCACCGCCAGCGCATCGGTCACGCGGCCCGCATCGCAGCTCCAGCGCGATCATCGCGCGCTGCGCGTCGACGAAGTCCGGGCTTGATCGCGAGCGCCTTGTGCAGGCTCTGCCGCGCGGCGTCGGTGTCCTTGGCGATCGATCTGCACGTCGGCCATTCGCATGAGCGGCACGGGCGAATCCGGCACGCAACTGCGCCAGCTTGCTGTACGTCGCCAGCGCCTGATCGGTGTCGCCGGCGGCCAATTGCGCCTGGCCGGCCGCCTCCAGGAGCTCGGCTCGGTCCGGCAACGCCGCCAGCGCGTCCTGTGCCGCCGCGACCGCCTTCTTCGGCTCCTTGACGCGACAGGTAATAGTTGATGAGCGTCGACCCGCGGCGATGTGCTGGTCGGGTTCGCCGCGACCGCCTTGCCGATCAGCGCGGCGACCTCGTCGGGCGTCCCTCCGGCCTGGGCGCGCAGCTCGGCGATCGCGAGCAGGGCCTGCACGTTCTTCGGATCCTTTGCCAACGACGGCCTCGAATCGCTTCCTGGCGTCCTCCGGCTTCTTTTCGGCGAGATCCAGTCGCGCGAGGCTCGCGGCCGCCGGGAAATCGGCCGGGTCGAGCGCGAGCGCGCGCTCGAAGCTTCGTCGCGCGCCGGCGATGTCGCGCTTGGCGAGCAGAACACGGCACCGCGCAGATTGTGCGGCAGCGGCTTGTCCGGCTGCTTCTTTTCGAGGGCCGCGATCGCCGCCAGCGCCGCGTCGAACTTGCGCTGCCGGACGTTGGCCGCGATCAGCGCCAGGTCCGCCCGGATTCCCGTGTCGGCGGCCGCGACGGCCTCCAGCTCGCTGAAATCCGCGATCGCTGTCGCCCATCGCCACGATGGGACAGCGCCAGCGCGGTGCGCTTGTTCGACGTTCTTGGGATCGAGCGCGGCTGCCTTCTCGAAATAGCGCGCGGCCTCGCCGCATGTCGCCGTTCTGCACGTACACCTCGCCGGCGAGCGCCAGCACGTCCGAGTCGTCCTCGCGCCTGCGCCAGCAGCGGCTTCAGCGCCTCGAGCGCCTTCCCGCCCTGCGCGGTTGCGCAGGTAGGTGTTGACCAGCAGTCAGCGCGCCAGGCGCTGGCTTCGGCGCGCGCTGCAGCGCCTTGGCGAGCGCTCGTTTCCGCCTGGGCGTAGGATCCCAGCTGGTAATCGATGCTTCCGTCCGAGCACCAGGCCGGGCAGATTGTCCGGCGCCATCTCGCAGGTGCAGCTGGATGGCCTCGCGCGCGGCGACGTAGTTCTTTTCCTGGAAGGCGAGCAGCGCCTGCAGATAGAGCGTCTGCGGATGCTTGGGCGCGACCTTTCTGCATGGCCGCGAGCTGCTTGCCCGCTTCGTCGGTCTTGCCCTGCTGCATCAGTATCGACACGATCCGCGCAATGCGCCGGCAAGTAGTCCGGGCGCAGCTCCAGCGCCTTGCGATAGGCGGCCAGCGCGTTGTCGAACTGCTGCTGCGCGCCCAGGAGGTCGCCCTTCAGCTGCCAGCCCTCGCGTAGCGCCGGCGACTTGCCCAGCACCGTTTCGACCAGCGCCAGCGCACCGGGCAGGTCGCCGCGACCGCCTTGAGGCGGGCCTCGCCCAGCATCGCCGGCGGATAGTCCGGGACCGCCGCCAGCGCCGCCGCGAAGCCGGCTCGCGCAGCCTCGAGGTTGCCGGTCGCCATCTGCGCCTGCGCCGAGCGTCGTCTGCAGCTCGGCCCGTGCCTTCCGGCGACGGCGACCTCGGTCCTTGCCGAATTCGTCGATGGCCTTCTTGAACTCGCCCTGCGCCACCAGCGCGCGCGCAAGCGACGGGACGACCTGGTCATCCGGATAGCTTGAGCTCGCGCGCCTTGCGCAGCTCCTTTTCCGCCGTCGGCAGGATCACCCGTCTCGAGCAGCGCCCTGCCCAGCAGAAACCGCGCCTCCGCCAGATCGGGGTTCTTCTGCAGCGCGTTCCTGAGCTGGATCATCGCCGCGTTGCGGTCGTTCTTGGCCAGATATTCCTTCGCCGACGCCACCAGCGCCTCCGGCTTGTCGGCGCATCCAGCCAGCAGCGCCACCGCGATCGCTACCCCGGCCGGCGGCTGCGCGTATCGTTCTGTCACCTTGTTCATTTCGATCCTTTGCATCGCGTTGTCCCGCCGCGCGGGCCTCATTTGAGGCCGAACTTGTGCATGAGGTCGTACAGCGTCGGCCGGCTCACGCCGAGAATCTCCGCCGCCTTGACGATGTTGCCGTTCACGCGGGAGAGCACGCGTGATGACGGCGCGCTTTTCCGCATCGTCCCGCACCTCGCGCAGATTGAGCGCCGCGAGATCGTCCTCGGCGCCGTCGCCCAGGCCGACGTCGGCGGCGGTGATCTGGTTGCCGTCGGCCATGATCACCGCGCGCTTGATGCAGTTCTCGAGCTCGCGCACATTGCCGGGCCACGCGTGCGCCTCGATCGCGGCCATCGCATCGCTGCGCAGCGTCATCGACCGGCGGCGCTGCTCGGCGGCAAAGCGCTGGACGAACGCGTGCGCCAGCAGCGCGGCGTCGCCCTGGCGCGCGCGCAGCGGCGGAATATCGACCACGATTTCCGCCAGGCGATAGTAGAGATCCTCGCGAAAGCGGCCGTCCTTGATCAGTGTCTTCAGGTCCTGGTGCGTCGCGCAGACGATGCGCACGTCGATCGTCGATCTCCTCGCGCCCGCCGACGCGCTCGATCACGCGCTCCTGCAGAAAGCGCAGCAGCTTCGCCTGCAGCGCGAGCGGCAGATCGCCGATCTCGTCCAGCATCAGCGTGCCGCGGTTGGCCGTCTCGATCTTGCCGATCGTCTGCCGGGCCGCGCCGGTGAAGGCCCCTTTCTCGTAGCCGAACAACTCGCTCTCCAGCAGGTTTTCGGGAATGGCGGCGCAGTTGATCGCGACGAAGCGCTCGCCGCGCCGCGGCGAAAGGTCGTGCACCGCGCGCGCAAGCAGCTCCTTGCCGGTGCCGCTTTCGCCGAGCAGCAGCACCGTGGCCCCCGTGCCCGCGACCTTTTCGACGAGGCGACAGATCCGCAGCAATTCGGGGTCGCGCGTGATGAGCCCGGCAAACGCATCCGGCTGGCGCATCGCCTGCAGGCGCCGATTCTCCCGCTGCAGGTCGTACAGGCGGAACGCGCGGTCGATGGTCAGCGCCAGCAGCTCGGGCTCGAACGGCTTGGCGAAGAAATCGTAGGCGCCGGAGCCGATCGCGCGCACGGCATTGGCGCGGTCGTTCTGCCCGGTCAGCACGATCACCTTGGTGTCGGGCGCGAGCTCGCAGGATCTCCTCGAGCAGCTTGAAACCTTCCGACGACCGAATCGGGATCCGGCGGCAGGCCGAGATCCATCGTGACCACCGGCGGCGCGTGCCGGCGCAACTGCGCGAGCGCGCTTTCGCGATCGATCGCCGGCAGCGTCTCGTACTGGTCGAACGCCCAGCAGATCTGCTTCTGCAGCGACGGATCGTCCTCGACGATCAGCAACGGTCGCGTCTTCGGGCTCATGGTGTCCCCCACGCTTGCGGCTGCGCCGCGGCGCTGCCCCCCGGGGCGCCGTTCGCGCCTTGGGACGGCCCGGCGGTCGCTCCGCCGGCCGCAGATTCGAAGAGCGGCAGCAGCAGCCGCACCTGCGTGCCCGACGCCGGGCGTGCTGTCGACCTGGACGCGTCCGCCCAGTTCCTGGACGTACTGCAGGCTCTCGTAGGCGCCGATGCCCATGCCGGTCGCCTTGGTGGTCTGGAACGGCTTGAACAGGCGCTCGCGCACGAACTCCGGCGTCATGCCGTGGCCGGTGTCGCCGACCTCGACCAGCGCCATGCCCATCCTGCTTCGCAAGTCCTATCCACACGCGCCCGTCGCTTTCGGTGGCGTCGATCGCGTTCTGCACGAGATGACCGATCACCCGCTCGAGCCGGTCCTCGTGTCCCTTTCGCCGAGACCTTCGTCTCCAGCCGGACCTCGGGCGCCGGCTGCTGGCTCGCCTTGGCTGCGCCGGATGCGCTCGATGACGGCGGCAAGGTCGACGCCGTGCGGCGCCTCCACCGGCGTCGTTCCTTCGCGCAGCTGCAGCATCAGCTGCTTCATGCGCTCGACGGAATGCTCGACGGTCATCAGCATGTCCTTCTGGAACTCGGGATTGTCGCGGTGGCGCTCGGCATTCCTGAGCATCAGCGACAGCTGCGCGACGATGTTCTTGAGATCGTGCACGACGAACGCCGACATGCGGTTGAAGGCGTCGAACTTGCGCGCCTCGAGCAGCGCCTCGGTCGCCTGCATCTGGCCGAGAAAGGTCGCCGCCTGCCGCGCCGCCGTCTTCAGCAGATCGTTCACCTCCCAGTTGACGTCGATGCGCGTGCGCGCGGTGGCGAGAACCACGAAGCCGATCAGTTCGTCCGCGTTCGCGAGCGGAATGATGAGCCAGGCATTCGGCAGCTCCGACAGCCAGTGCGGAAGCCGCAGCTCGCGGTAGCGCTCGGGCGACGAGCGAAACTCCTCGAGGTTCACGACCCAGCCCGTGTCGCTCAGGAACCGGATGAACTCGCTGTCGGCGGCCTCCGCCGCCGCGTCGGCCGGCATGTTCCAGCGCGCAGCCTGCGCGAAATGCCGGCCCGGACGCATCGCGCAGCCAGAGGCTTCCGGCGGGGCTCTCCAGCATGTCGGCGAGCCCCTTGATGACATCCTGCCCGAGCTCGCGCTGCCCGCCTCGCGCCGACAGCGCATGCGTGAAGCGCAGCCACTCGTCGCGGTAATCGTAACGATAGCTGAAGAAATGCTTGCTGACGATCACCCGCAGCTTCGCCCGCAGCGACCCGGAGAACGCCATCGACGCCAGTCCCAGCAATGCCGGCGAACAGCAGCGCGACCTGCAGCGCCGGCCCCCAGCTCGCCGCCGAAGTAGCGGACGTAGTAGCCGGCGCCCGCCATGAACAGCAGGTAGATGCCGGACGCCATCAGCGCGGTCGAGTGAAACACCACGCGGCGCGACAGCGCGATCGCGAAGGTCCAGTCGCGATTGCGCACCGCCGACACGGCCACCAGCGGCATGACGAGCGCGTGGACGAAGCCGCGCACGCTCCACGCGTCGGCGTCGACGCGGCTGAACAGCAGCGCATCGGCGAACAGATAGAGATCGAAGACGAACGCGCCGGCGAGCCCGAGGCACAGCGGCTTGATGCTCCAGCGCGCGTCCTCCGGCAGCGTTGCGGAACAGCTGCTCGACCAGCACGAGGCCGAAGACCGTCAGCGCGAGGCTGTCGAAGAGCGCCAGCCGCGCGGGGTCGCCGAAGCGCGGCACAGCGCCAGCGCCGTCGCGAGCTGCGCGCCAACGCCCAGAACCACCAGCGCGGCGGCCACCGGCACGAGCCAGGTCGTGCGCGCGGGCCGCGGCGCCGCGGCGCCGCATGCCGGCGACGGGCGCTCGATCAGCAGCAGCAGGAACGCGTACCAGGCGCCGATGCGCAGCACGTCGAGCGATCGCGCCGAGCGCCGAGCAGTACCGGCGCCTGCGTCAGCGCGAACGCCAGATTCAGCAGCGCCCACGCCGCCGTCAGGCCGACGGCGCAGAGCAGCGCCAGGCCGCGCAGCCCGCCGCGCAGGCCGAACCTCAGATAGAGCGCGAAGGCGGCGTAGCCGAAGCCCGCGAGCCCATAGCTCCAGGCGGCGACCGTCGTGAAGTTCGGGTTCATGGGGCGGGCGGAGCCGGTTCATTCGGAAAAGAGCGTATTGTCCCGCGAAATGCGCCGTCGGCGATCCTGCCGCTCCCGCGGCGGACGAGCGGGCCCGCCGCGCCCACTGCCGCGCGAACTGGGCGCGGCCGCACCGCCGCGGCGTCAATGCGCACCTGCGCCGGTCACGACCACGCCGACCGTCTCGAACAGTATGACGATGTCGAGGAAGAGCGTGTGGTTCTTGACGTAATAGAGGTCGTACTGCAGCTTCTGCACCGCGTCGTCGAGCGACGCGCTGTAGTGGTAGCGGACCTGCGCCCATCCCGTGACGCCGGGCTTCACGCTGTGGCGCACCGCGTAGAAGGGAATCTCGCGCGCCAGCTGGTCGACGAAGTACGGACGCTCGGGCCGCGGGCCGACGAGGCTCATGTCGCCGCGCAGCACGTTGATGAGCTGCGGCAGCTCGTCGATGCGCAGCTTGCGGATGATCGCGACCGGTGCGGGTGACCCGATCGTCGTTGCGTCGTCGGCCCAGCGCGGCTTGCCGTCGATTTCGGCATCGCGGCGCATGCTGCGGAACTTGATCACGTTGAACAGGCGGCCACCCTGCCCGACGCGTTCCTGCCGGTAGAGGATCGGGAAGCCGCTCTCCACCGCGATCACCACGGCCGTCGCCGAGCATCACCGGCGCGGCGAGCAGCAGCAGCGCGAGCGACGCGCCAATGTCGAACACCCGCTTGACGAACGTGCGCGTGAAGCCCTGCCGGAATCCGTCGCCGAAGATCAGCCAGCTCGCGTGCAGCGAATCGAGCCGCAACTGGCCCACGGCGCGTTCGTAGTAACTCGACAGGTCCAGCACGCGCACCCCCATGCAGCTTGCAGTCCAGCAGCTCGCGCAGCGGCAGCACGCCGCCACGCCGCTCCCGCACGGCCACGATGATCTCGTCGACCTGGTAGCGTCGCGCCGCATCGACGAGATCCATGCCGCCGGCGAGAACGCGATTGCCGGCGACCTGATGCGCCGTCTCGGTCTTCTTCGCCGGAAAGAAGCCGAGAAACCGGACCGCCTGGCCCAGCTGTCCGATCGAATGCTCGACACGCCGACCGCCTCGGCGCCCGTGCCCAGCACCAGCGTCCGGCGCGCAAACACCGGCGACATGCCGCTGTGCGCGGCAATTCCGCGAATCGCGACGAAACGTCACGAAGGCCAGCGGCACGGCCATGCGCAGCGTGTCGTTCCATGCTTCGGCACGCGGCAGGAACGTGAAGATGGCCCAGGCCACGGGCACGCGCCAGCAGCAGCGAAAGCGCGATGCGCGCCGTGGTCTGCGCCATCGTTCGCCCCGGATTCCGCTGGTAGAGCCCGACGACGGTGTTGAGCGCGACCATGGTCAGCGCGAAGAGCAAGGCGTCCGGCACGACGACCTCGAGGGTCAGCAGCTCGCCGCGATCCAGGAACGCCACGGCGAGCACGACCGAAAGAAACAGCAGGAGCGCGTCGAACACGATCTGCAGCAGCGTGTTCGAGGCGAACCAGTGATTGAAGAGGCGAACCATGCTGTGTTGCATCAATTGTTCAGTTTTCGATTGCGCCGGCCGCCGGGTCCACGATAGGCCGCAGGACGGCTTGCCTTGCGCACGCACGAACGGGCGAGTACTGCCGGATCTGCCGGCCGATATCCCAGCGCGCTCGACACGATTCCGGCAACTGTGTCGGCGCCTGTCGGCGGCAGCGCCGTCCCAACCGGCCTCGATCGGTACTGCACAAAGCGTGCCCAATGACGCCGCACCCGAACGCGCCGGCATTAACGCGATGTTTTTGGAGCATGTTTGCTCATGGCGCCGGCGAGCAGTGGCGGCATGCCGCGCGCCGATCAACGGCAAACTGTGCGCCCGCGATCGCGGAGGCCGAACGCCGGCCCCCGGGCATCGCTGGCAGCCGGACGCTGCGCTGCCGAACGCCAACGCACCCGAGCGGACAGCCGGCGCGCGACGCGCAGCATCGCATCCCGACGATCGCGACGAGCCTACCCTCGAAACCCGTCGGGATTGGCCGACTGCCAGCGCCAGGCGTCGGCGCACATCGCGTCGAGCCCGCGCCGCGCCTCCCAGCCCAGCAGCGTGCGCGCCCGCGTCGATCCGCATAGCAGGTCGCCACGTCGCCGGGCCGGCGCGCGACGATATCGTAGGGGACAGCCGGCCGCTCGCGGCCTCGAAGCTCTGCACGACCTCCAGCACCGAATGTCCGCGCCCGGTGCCGAGATTGACGATCGATCTCGCGCGGCGGCGCGCGCGTCCATGAGCTTCGCCAAGCGCGGCCACGTGCCCCAGCGCCAGGTCGACGACATGGATGTAATCGCGAACTCCCGTGCCATCCGCGGTCGGGTAGTCGTTGCCGTAGACGCAGAGCCGCGGCCGCCGCCCGACGGCCACCTGCGCGACGAAGGGCATGAGGTTGTTCGGAATTCCCGCGGGATCCTCGCCGATCAGGCCGCTCTCGTGCGCGCCCACCGGGTTGAAATACCGCAGCAGCATCACCCGCCACGCGGGATCGGCGGCGGCCACGTCGCGCAGGATCTGCTCGACCATGAGCTTGCGTGCGGCCGTACGGATTGACCGCGCCCGAGCGGCGAATCCTCGGTCAAGCGGCATCTGTCTCGCGCAACCCCGTACACCGTCGCCGACGAGCTGAACACGATCCGCTTCACGTCGTGCCGGCGCATCGCCTCGAGCAGCACGATCGTGCCGACGACGTTGTTCTCGTAATAGCGCAGCGGCTCGGCCACCGATTCGCCGACGGCCTTGAGGCCGGCGAAATGCACGACCGCGTCGATCGCATGCGTCGCCGAAGATGCGGTCGAGCGCATCGCGATCGCGAACGTCGGCTTCGACGAAGGCCGGCCGGCGGCCGGTGATCCGCTCGATGCGGTCGAGCACCAGCGGCGAGCTGTTGCAGAGATTGTCGACGATGACCGGCGTCCATCCGGCCGCCATCACCTCGACGCAGGTGTGCGAGCCGATGTAGCCGGTGGCGCCGGTGAGCAGAACGGTGGGCATGGGTGCGATCGCTCCAACATACGGTGAGTGGACCGACGCCTCACGTCCCGCTTGGGACGAGGAGGCGATCAACCACCGCGCACAGTAGCAGTCGCTTGGCCGCCGCGGCAATCGGTCGCAAGTTTCGCATCATGCCTACCGAGGGTGAACACAATGACGCCAACCCAGCGTGCAATAGTACAGCTTGTGCACTGCAGGCTGCCATTGGGCCGCTGCATTTGGAAATCGAAGAACTTCGACCGCCCTGTGCGCAGCCGCGCGAGTCGCACGCCGTACGCCGCCCGCCTGGTCTAGAATCCGAGCGACGTGATGTTGGCCTGCTCTCGACGATCGAGAGCGCGAGATTCCGAGACGAGCTTGAATACCACTTACTCGGCAAACCGGCCCGATCTGCGCGGGACGTCGCTCCTCGCCGCCGGCGGATATCTGCTGTTCGTCGTCTATGGCAGTCTGGTGCCGCTGAATTTCACGCCGCTTCCGTGGGAGACCGCGTGGCGTGATTTCCTGGCCACCCCTTATCTCGCGCTGGGCGTCGGATCGCGTGCGGACTGGATCGCGAACATCCTGCTTTACATCCCCCTTGCGTATCTGCTTGCCGCGGGGCTCGCGATGCCGGGCAAATCGCACTCGATTCGAGGGTTGCCGGCGATTGCCGTCTTCCTGGCTTGTGCAACGCTCGCGGTCGGGATCGAATTCACACAGCTGTACTTCCCTCCCCGCACGGTGTCGCTCAATGACCTCATCGCCGAAATCATAGGCGCCGCTCTCGGCATTGCGCTCTTCGGCATTTGGGGCGGTTCGCTGGCGCGGCTCGCGACGGAAGTGAAGCGAGGCGGCATGACAGCCATTCGCGCGATGCTCGTCCTCTACGTGCTCGCCTATTTGACACTGAGTCTCTTCCCGTACGATTTCTTCGTCTCGATCGAGGAGCTCTCGAAGAAATTCGGCTCCCGCAGCTACGGATGGATCGTGGCGCCCCTGGCTTGCGGGCGGCTGCCGGTCTGCCTTGGCAAGCTTGCCGTCGAGATCATCGCGGCCATCCCTTTCGGCTTGCTGGTCGGCGTTTCTATCGGCAGAACCACGCGGCGCGCGTACGCAACGGCCATGTGGACCGGCTTGGCGGTCGGGCTTGTCGTCGAGGTGGCGCAGGTCTTCATCGCATCGGGCGTGAGCCAAGGCGCATCGCTGCTCACGCGAGCCGCCGGCGCGATGATCGGTGTCGGCTTGTACAGAAGTGCGCGCAGGCAATGGCTGCTCGCCGTCCAGCCGTACATGATGCCACTGTTGCTCCTGGCGTGTCTGCCATATCTCGTCGCGCTGATGTGGGTAAACGGCTGGTTCCGGGCAACGTGGGTGGGGCTGACGCAGGCTGCGGCTGGCCTGGATCAGGTGCACTGGCTACCGTTCTACTATCACTATTTCACGACGGAGACCCGTGCCCTGGTCAGTCTGATGGCGTGCATCGCCATGTATTCACCGGTCGGCATCGGCTTTGGGTTGCTCGGACGCGAGTGCGGTCGGCGCGATGGTGGCGGATCCGCGATGACGGCGTCGATCATCGCCGCGGTACTTGCCGGCATCATCGAGACCGGCAAGTTGTTCGTCCCCGGCCAGCATCCCGACCCAACGAATGTTCTTATCGGCGCTGTTGCCGCCGCCGCCGGTCACCGCCTGACGCAGCAGTTATGCGAGTGGATGTCGATGGCCGGGGAGACAGTGCCACACGTCGCCGCAGCATCGACGGCGAATCCGGATTCGCCGTCGGCAGCCGGGTTCGGCGCGAAAGTTCTGGGAGCGACGGCGCTGCTGCTGGCGGTGGGCCTGGCGGCGGATGATCCGCTGCCCGGTTCGTGGCTGCCGATCGCGCTTGTCGTCTACGGCCTCGTCCTGTGGCGATTTCCATGGGTGGCGTTGCCTGTCGTGTTTGCCTCTTTGCCCCTGGCGAACTTCGCGCCGCGGACCGGCCGCCTCATGCTCGACGAGTTCGATCTGGTGGTGCTGGTGACGCTGGGGGTTGGTCTGTGCCGCCCGGCCGCCAACCCCGGGCGAATCGGATTGCCTCTTCCTTTCGCCGCCGTGGCCAGCCTGGTCGCGTTGTCGTATCTGGTCAGCGCCGGCATCGGCCTGTTGCCGCTGCAACCGTGGGATGCCAACGCATTCTCGAACTACCACAGTCACTACAACGCGCTGCGCGTGGCCAAAGGGGCGCTCTGGGCGTTCTCGCTGCTCTGGCTGGCCGCGATTTCAATGCGGCCCGGCGCCGACATGCGCAAGCTCTTCACGCTCGGCATGGTCGCGGGTCTGGCCGGCACGGTGGCGGTGATCTTCTGGGAACGGGTTGCCTTCACCGGCCTGTTCAATTTCAGTCACGACTATCGCGTGAGCGGCCCGTTTTCCGCGTTGCATATCGGCGGTTCGACGCTCGAAACCTATCTGGTCGCCGCGCTGCCGTTCGCGCTGTTCGCCGTCGTGGCGACACGCAATGCGGCTTTGCGACTCGGCGGTCTGCTCCTGTTCGGCGGGGGAGTCTACGGTGTCATGGTCGCGTACTCCCGTGCCGGTTTCGCCGCCCTGGTGGCGGTCGCGGCATTGATGTTCGTGGCGTTCGTGCGGCACGGCCTGCGCCACAAGCTGGACCGAAAGGTTTACGTGCTGGTCAGCCTGTTCGTGATCGGCGCCAGCGTGGTGGCCGTTCCCGTGCTCAAAGGCTCGTTCGCGCAGGGGCGCCTGGCACAGTCCGAACGAGATCTTCAGACCCGCCTCTCGTACTGGCGCAATGCCCTGGCGATGATGGACGACGGTTGGCGCACGAGTCTGTTCGGCATGGGCCTTGGCCGGTTTCCGGAGACTTTCTTCTGGCGCAGCACCGTGGGCACCCGGCCGGGAACGTACCGGTTCGAGAGCGAGAACGGGAACACCTTCCTGCGACTCGGCTCGGGCAGCCCAATCTTCGTCGACCAGATCGTGGCGCTGCAGCCACACAGCCAGTACACCCTCTCCGTCGACGTTCGCCGCGGGCACGATGGGCGCGGCGGCAATCTCAGCGTTCCAATCTGCCAGAAGCGGCTGCTACAGTCGTTTCAATGCGAAAAGCTGCGCATCCGCCTCGACGATGCCGATGGCGCATGGCAGCACCACGAGGTCGCTTTCGATTCGAAGGCGATTGGCGCCGGCCCGTGGTATGCGCGGCGGCCGGTGACTCTCGCATTGAACAACCCGGCAGGCATCCTGGATGTCGACAACGTTCGATTGATTGGCGAAGACGGGCGCGATTTGCTGACGAACGGCGCGTTCGACCATGGAAGTGAGCGCTGGTTGTTCACGGTCGATGACAATTGGCCCTGGCACGTCGAGAATTTCTGGCTGCACATCTACTTCGAGCAGGGCTGGCTCGGGCTGCTGGGCATGGCCGCGCTCACCGTCGGCGCTTTGGCGGCCGCGGTTCCAGCCATGTGGCGAGGCGATCTGTTCGCCGGCACGCTGACGGCCTCGATGGGGGGCTTTCTCGTCGTCGGGACGCTGAACAGCCCCAACGACAATCCGCAGCTCGCGTTCCTTTTCCTGTTCCTGTGCGGCTTCGCGGCCTGGTCGAAAATGATCGCCGCTCCGAAGTCGGAAGTGAGGACTTGAGTGATGCCGGGGCATTCTCGCGATCCATTCGGCGCCCCATCCCGCGAGGACATCCCTTGACGCGGCCGTTTTCCGTCGCGGTTGCCGACAGGTGGTGGTATTCGCTGCCGATCTTCGCGGCGATCGGCCTTGCCGTCCTTGGCCACCCCCTGGGCAGGCCTTGGCTGGCACTGGGCCTGCTGGCCTATACCGTGCTGATCTGGCGATATCCGCTCGCCTGGATCGTTGCGCTTCCGGCGTTGTTGCCGCTCCTGGATGTGACGCGGTGGACAGGGCGATTCTTCCTCGACGAGTTCGATCTGGTGGTGCTGGTGACGCTGGGGGTTGGTCTGTGCCGCCCGGCCGCCAACCCCGGGCGAATCGGATTGCCTCTTCCTTTCGCCGCCGTGGCCAGCCTGGTCGCGTTGTCGTATCTGGTCAGCGCCGGCATCGGCCTGTTGCCGCTGCAACCGTGGGATGCCAACGCATTCTCGAACTACCACAGTCACTACAACGCGCTGCGCGTGGCCAAAGGGGCGCTCTGGGCGTTCTCGCTGCTCTGGCTGGCCGCGATTTCAATGCGGCCCGGCGCCGACATGCGCAAGCTCTTCACGCTCGGCATGGTCGCGGGTCTGGCCGGCACGGTGGCGGTGATCTTCTGGGAACGGGTTGCCTTCACCGGCCTGTTCAATTTCAGTCACGACTATCGCGTGAGCGGCCCGTTTTCCGCGTTGCATATCGGCGGTTCGACGCTCGAAACCTATCTGGTCGCCGCGCTGCCGTTCGCGCTGTTCGCCGTCGTGGCGACACGCAATGCGGCTTTGCGACTCGGCGGTCTGCTCCTGTTCGGCGGGGGAGTCTACGGTGTCATGGTCGCGTACTCCCGTGCCGGTTTCGCCGCCCTGGTGGCGGTCGCGGCATTGATGTTCGTGGCGTTCGTGCGGCACGGCCTGCGCCACAAGCTGGACCGAAAGGTTTACGTGCTGGTCAGCCTGTTCGTGATCGGCGCCAGCGTGGTGGCCGTTCCCGTGCTCAAAGGCTCGTTCGCGCAGGGGCGCCTGGCACAGTCCGAACGAGATCTTCAGACCCGCCTCTCGTACTGGCGCAATGCCCTGGCGATGATGGACGACGGTTGGCGCACGAGTCTGTTCGGCATGGGCCTTGGCCGGTTTCCGGAGACTTTCTTCTGGCGCAGCACCGTGGGCACCCGGCCGGGAACGTACCGGTTCGAGAGCGAGAACGGGAACACCTTCCTGCGACTCGGCTCGGGCAGCCCAATCTTCGTCGACCAGATCGTGGCGCTGCAGCCACACAGCCAGTACACCCTCTCCGTCGACGTTCGAAGGCGCGGCGGCGTGCAAGGCGGAGAATTCGAGGCCCCGGTCTGTGAGGCATGGGTGCGCGGCGCGCGCTCCTGCGAACGCGTGCAGTTCCCACTGCGCGATGCCATCGGCGAGTGGCAGCACTACGAGATCGCGTTCAATTCGAACGAATTGGGTGCTCATCCATGGTTTGCACGCGGACCGACGCGGTTGAATTTGCGCAACCCCGCTGCCCACGAAACCCTGGACATCGACAATGTTCGCCTGCTTGGCGAAGACGGACGCGACCACCTGGTCAACGGCGGCTTCGACGACGGCGGCGACCGATGGTGGCCTACGGTCGACGACAATTGGCCCTGGCACGTCGAGAATTTCTGGCTGCACATCTACTTCGAGCAGGGCTGGCTCGGGCTGCTGGGCATGGCCGCGCTTGCCGCCGGCGCCTTGTGGGCGGCATTCCGGCGCACGTGGCGCGGCGATCTGTTCGCCGGCGCGCTGACGGCCTCGATGGCGGGCTTTCTCGTCGTCGGGACGCTGAACAGCCCCAATGACGATCCGCGCCTCCTGCTCCTGTTCCTGCTCCTGTGCGGATTGGCGCTCGGCAAGCGCGAGAGCGTCAACGCGCCAGACACCGGCCCTCTCCTCAAAGGCGCGATCGCAGGGTCGCGACCACTCGCTACCGGTCCTCTCCGGACGCTCACGCGCTTCGACGAATTGGACAGCCTGCGCGCGATCGCCGCGATCGCCGTCGTGCTGGTGCACTACCGGATCCACTTCGACGTTCACCCGCTGCCGGGTCCTGTCAATTTCCTCGCAGACGGCGGCGATTTTGCCGTGGATTTCTTCTTCGTGCTTTCCGGATTTGTGCTATGCCGCAAGTATTGGAGCGAGGGCCGGCGACTTCGCGTGTTCGCAAACTTGTGGGAACGGGTGGCACGGCTGTATCCGCTGCAGGTTCTGACGCTACTGCTCGTCGCATGGGGCCAGTGGTTTCTGGTTTCCCGCCTGGCGACGCAGCCCTTCCGATACGAACTGAACGACAGTTATCATTTCTCGCTCAATCTGGCGCTCCTGAACGCGTCGGGCCTGGAGAAGGGGTTTTCCTTCAACGCGCCTTCGTGGTCGGTTTCGACGGAGTTCATTGTCAACGCCTTGTTCCTCCTGCTGATTGCGCTGCCTCGGCGACTCGTGGTGCCGCTCGTCGTCGCCCTGGCCGCGACCGCCTTCGCCCTGCTGCTTGGCGCCGGCGAGATACTCGTCAACAATCGGGTGCCATTGGCTGAGGTTCCGCACATCGGAACGATAGAGGCGGCGCTGGTCCGAACGAGTCTCGGGTTCTTTGTGGGCGCCTTGCTCTGGATGGCTGTCGCGCCCAAAGCCGGTTCCGGAAATCTCCGTGGTGCACGCTGGTTCGACGTGATCTTCCTGTTCACCGGCTTGTGCATCGCCGCGCTGTTCGGTTCCTATCGCATCCGCCATGCGATCCCGCATTGGGACTTCGTTCTTGTCTTGCTGCTGTTCCCGCTACTTGTAGTTTCCGCTACGCTCAGTCGAACCGCTCGCGCCGCTTTGCGCTGGACACCCCTGCTCTTGCTGGGTCACGCATCCTATTCCATCTATTTGATCCATTTTCCCCCTGCAGCTCGGTCTTCACATTTTCAGCAAAGGCACCGGAATCGCGCTGCCCTATGACGAATGGTGGTGTCCTTGTGGCGTTCCTGCTATTGACGTTCGCCTGTGCCCTCGCAACGTACCGATGGTTCGAGTTGCCTGCAAAGCGCGGGATACGTGCCCTGGCCGGACGCAGTTAGCTCATCGGCGTAGACCGAGCACGCCGGGTCGTCCTGTCGGCCTATTCGATTGCCTGTCGAACGCGCGACGGCCAGGCGCCGCAGGTCTGGCCGCCAGCATCCAACCGTCCCTTCGGCATCGCGATCGGCCCAATCGCAGAACGGTGTCGATGCTGCACCGGCGATCGCATGGCCGACAGATGCTCGCGGCCATCGTGGGTCAGTGCGGCGCCGACACCTCGTCCAGCAGCGCCCCCAATGCCTTGGCCCGCCCACGGCGGGAGGCCCTGGGCAACGTAGCCAGCATCGGGCAGAGGTGCCTGCCCGAGAGGTAAGGACGCGACGAATCGTTCGAGGAGCGCCGCGATATCGTCGGCCGAATCCAGCCGCGCGATCGTGTCGAGCCCCGCATCGCGCACCACCCCCGCCGTGTCACCCGCCGGATCCGTGAGCGCGACGATCGGCCGTCCCGCCCGCAGGTACTCGTAGAGCTTCGCCGGGATCTGCTCATTGCAGTTCGACGCCTGCAGCACGAGCAGCCCGTCGGCGCGGAGCATCTCGTCCAGCGCGGCGCGGTATGGAATCGGCGGCAGCAGCTCGACGAGCGCTTCGACGCCGTGCCGCCGCGCAAGCGCGCGCAGCATCTCGTCGTGGCCCGCGGCGCGGAAACGGACGACGAGCCCGCCGGGACGGAGCCTCCCCTGGCCGACCATCCGTGCCAAGGCGATGAAAAACTGGCGTCGGGTCGCGCTCGGAGGGATAGACGATGCCGCTGTGCAGGAGCGTGATTGCACCGGCATTGAGCGGCCGGCGTGCCGCCGGATCGGCGGCGAACCCGGCAAAGCTCTCCTCGTCGAAGCCGTTCTCGATCACGGCGATCCGATCGGCCGCGGCAGGATATCGCCGCCGGTATTCGCGCGCCGCCCCGGGGGTCGTGAAAACACTGAGGCGGGCGCGCGCCACCGTTCGCTCCTCGATCGTCTTGAAGCTTTTCCAGGTGACCGGATCCGCCGGATAGCCTTCCTGCGCCATCGGGTCGCGGAAGTCCGCGACCCATGGCAGCGCGACCGGACGCAAAGCGCGTGCCCTATCGCGTGAGCGGTGGCGATGGGGTAAGTCGACCAGATGGCATCCGGCGCGTGCTGCCGAATGAGCGAGAGGCCGGCGCCAACGGCGCCCAGGCGCCACGTCATCCACCGATCGGGGCGCGCCAGCCAACCGGGGTAGCGCCCTCCGATTGAGAGATGGCGTGCCGTATCGAGCGCAAACGCACGCTTCACGAGCAAGCGATCGGGAACTTCGGCGAGCAGATCATCGGAAGTCCGTTCGTAGGCACGAGGGTGCGCCGTCAAGACAATCGGCTCCCAGCCGAATTCCGGCAACTGCTGCGCGAAGCGCAGCGTGCGCTGGATCCCGCTGCTCCCCGCCAGCGGCGGGAAGTGGTAGGCGACCATCAGCACCTTCTTCATCGCGCCCCGATTGCGACCGCATCGCCAAGCCACTGCAGCGTCCGCATCTCGACCTCGCTCGCGGCGCGCGCCGCAGAAAACGTGTGATCGGCGTCCGGAATATCGTGCCGCTCGATGTGCCCGGACTGCAGGACGCCCTGCCACCCGGCATCTGATTGCGCGTATTCGAGGAATTCCTTGGCCGTCAGGTCGTCGCCGCTCAGAATCAGGAGCACGGAACCGGGGAAGGCGCGCAGCGCGGCGGCCATTCGGTCCTGAAACGCCATCGCCGTCCCTCCCTGCGCTCGGGCCCTGCGCGCGACCGCGAGCCGAAGGCTGCGCGCGAGCTCGCGCAATGCCGAGGCAGGGCGCACGTTGCCGGACAGCAACTTCGACCAGAAGTCCTTCGCGAGCAGGCGCTGCGCGTAATAGTGCTTGACGTGCGTCCTCGCCAGCGTGGCCTCGGAACGCACCCACGGATTGAGCAGGACCATTCCGGCAATGCGCGCGTCCCGGGTCGAATGCCAGTAGTCGAGGGCGGCCGAGGCCGCGTCGCACAGGCCCCAGAGCACGATGCGCTCGACGCCGGGGCAGCAGGCGCGCACCGCGTCGATGGCTGCTGCGATATCCGGTCCGCACCCCTCAAAGGTCCGTGGCGCGCCCGTGCTGTCGCCCATGCCGCGATAGTCGAAGCGCAGCACCGGGAAACCGGCTGCGGCGAGCCGGCGCGCGAGGAGCACGAACTGGCGATGACTGCCGGCACGGTATTGCGGCCCGCCAACGACCACGAGCACGGCGACGCACGCGGGAACTTCCGGTTCGGCGACGACGCCGACGAGCCGCTCGCCCAGGCAATCGAAGATCAGGGGCCGCTCGACGAACTTCATGGGCGAAAGCCCAGGACGGCCGACCGGGTCGCGTCGATCAGCGCGGAGCACTCGGCGATCTCCTGCGTTTGCCAGAACGGCAATCCCGCGACTGCCTCTGCTGTGACGCCGTGTCCCGCAGCGCGCCATGCCTCGCTCCGAAGGTGACCGGCGGGCGACAGCTCCGGCGGCTCCGATGGCGAGACCTCGAGCCACAGGACCCGCGTCGAAGTTGGCAATGGCGCGAGATCGGCCGCATCCAGGCCCAGAGCGACTGCGGGGGCCAGCGTGTAGCCCGCCACATCGACGGCCACTCCACCCTCCAGTTGAGCGCGCAGTTGCGCCGTGCCGATGCGGTCCTCGCCCGCGCCGCCGATGATCTGGCTCGCCACGCGCAAGCGCAGGAATTGCTGCAGGTGCTGCCGGCCGGAAATGACCGGTTGCCAGAAGACGAGATCAGGGACCGGATCGAGCCTGGCCGCAGCCTCCGCCGCGAGCAGACAACCGGCGCGCAATCCCCACAGGGAAGGCGCAAGGCCGGTCCGGGCTCGAAGCCAGTCGAGCCGCGCCGACGACATCGCTCGCCCAGAGTTGCCATGTCGCATCGCCGAAATCACCACAGCTGTCACCGCACCCGAAAAGGTCGATCTGCAGTACCGCAATGCCGGCCTCCGACAGCGTGCGTGCCTGCAACGCGGCCATCCGGCGCGATTTGTTCATCTCCTCGCCGAACGGCGAAACATAGACCATTGCGCCAACGCCACTCGACGAGCCGGCCGCGGGGTAGAACATGCAGAATCGTCCACCCCCCGCGAGCGGCAGCAGGAAGGCTTCCGCGCCTTGCCCGATCGGGGCGCGTTCAGGCGCCAAGCTTCAACTTGACGAACGCGACGAGCGATCCAACGGTGGCAAACGTCGAACCGTCGATTTCGTCATCGGCGACAGCGAAGCCGAAGCGTTCCTCGAGTGTCGTGATGACGGCGACCACCGCCATCGAATCGAGCTCCGGAATGGCGCCCAGCAGCGGCGAATCCAACGTCATTCGTACCCCGGCACGCTTGAGGTTCAGGGTTTCTTCCAGCACCTTCACCACTTCCAGAGGAACGTCCAATCCGATTCCCTTCCTGTCGGTCACAATGCGCCCCGCCTGGGCAGGTTCCCGGCACGCGGCGGCGCGTCGAGTCCACCCGCAAGTATAGCGAGTCGTCCGGCAAGCGCGAACGCCGCTCTTCGGCGCAAACCGCCCTCCAACAACCGCCGTGCGCTCGGCATCGTCGTGCGGACCGTCGCAAGGCGACAAGACCGTGCCGCGACGATGGTCACGATCCGACGCTTGCGGGCACCGCCAGGAACGTTCCTTGCTAGATCATTTGCCCCATGCGATCCTCGATCCTGCCCATTCCGTCGGCCAGTTCCATGCACCGCCCCGATCCCCCCGTGCTCCACCTTCCGCGTTTGCCGCTGTTCGGGTGGGTGAACTTTGCGGGCGAGAAACGGGCGAACCTGCCCTGCATCCTCGACCAGCCAAACGTGGTATTCACGAGCAGCGGGCGCGCCGCCATCGCGCTGGCGCTGCGGGAGATCGGAATCGGCCCCGGTGAACGCGTGCTGGTCCCGACCTACCACTGCCCCACCATGATCGCCCCGGTCGTTGCTGCCGGCGCGCAGCCCCTCTTCTTTCCGATCGATGCAGCGGGAACGCCACGCCTCGACGCGCTGGCGGGTCGCGATCTCTCCCGCACGCGCGCCATGATCGCCGCGCACTATTTCGGCCTGCCGCAGCCCATGGCACGGATACGGCGGTTCTGCGACGAACACGGCCTCGCCTTGATCGAGGACTGCGCTCACGCCATGTTCGGCGAAGCCGACGGACGGCCGATCGGCGCCTGGGGACATTATGCGATCGCGAGTCTGACGAAGTTCCTGCCCACCACCGACGGCGGTTGCCTGGTGTTCGCGAGAGCTCTCCGAAGCAGGTGCCCATACTCCGGCGCCGACCCGTGGCCGATCACCTTCGGAGCGTCGCGAACACGATCGAAATGGGTGCGGATCATGGGCGCTTGCCGGGAATCAACCGGCTCGTCACGGGCTGGATTTGCCGCGGCGAATGCGCTGCGCAGTCGCTGGTCGCTCCCCTCGCACGCAGGACGTCACCGGACAAGCCGTATTCGGTCCGATCCCGGACCGGCGAGTTCGCTCCGGGCTCCGTCAGCGTGGAGCAGTCCCTCCACTGTGGTCCCGGTGGATCGCGCGCGCTGCCCATCGCGGCCGCATCGTCGCGCGCCGCCGGCGCAACTACCTTCATCTTGCCGCGCTCCTGGCCGATCTGCCCGGAGCGCGGGTGCTGCAACCGGATCTTCCGGAGCGCGGCGGCGCCCTATGTCTTTCCGCTATGGGTCGCGGCGCCGGCACGGATCTACCAGAAAGTGCGCAGCGCAGGCGTGCCAGTCTTCCGCTGGGACGATGTGTGGCCGGACGTGCCGAGAATGCCGGGGGACAGCGGCACGGACTGGGCTGTCCACGTGTTTCAACTCGGGTGCCATCAGGACCTCGATCTGGACGATCTCGCGGCCATGGCGGATACTCTGCGCGAGATTCTCGCCACGGTAGAAACATGATTCTTGCGCTCGCCATTGCCGAGGCTCGCCCCGGATCCACCCGGGATGTCGCCCTTCAGGGTCTCCTTCGTCATGGAATGACGGTGGCGCTGGCATGTCGGCCAAGGGCACCCCGGCCGGCGGAGCGATGATGCCGCGCCACGACTGCAGGTCCACAGGCTTTCGGTTGCCATGACCGGATTTCGGTGGACGTTCTGCCCTGCCGACACCTTTGCCGAGTTCGGCGCCGTCTGGGACGAATGCAACGACCGGACGTCTCGTTCGCCGCTGCTGTCGTCGACGTTTGTCGGCCTGGCACTCAAGCATTTCGGCGACGGAACCGAGCAAGTGGCCGTGGCCGCGGACGAACGCGGGACGGCGGCAGCCTGCCTTCTGCGCAAGCGCGGCGCCACGGTCCTGGAAACCTTCCAGCCGTCCCAATTGCCGATCGGGCCCTGGCTGCAGCGATCCGACCTCGGCCTCGCCGATCTCGCCGCTTCCCTGCTCCAAAGCGGGGCCGGACATTTCGTCATGGCGTCGCTCACGCAGCTCGACCCGCTGCTTGTGCCGAGGCCCGATGACGACGGGCCGATTCGAACGGTCCCGTACATCGTGACGGGTTCCATCGACCTGCCGCCGTCGCTGGACGAATACCTCGCCGGGAGGAGCGAGAATCTCCTCGCGAACCTGCGCCGTCGGCAACACAAGATCGAGCGCGAGCACGGCCCGATCTCCCTGGAAGTGCTGGACCGGGAGGATGACGTCGCGGAGGGCGTCGGGCGTTATTCCGACCTGGAGAGCGCCGGCTGGAAGGCGAAACACGGCACCGCGCTCGCGCGGGGCAATCTGCAATGGCGCTTCTATGCCGAAGCGATGGCGTCGTTCTGCCGGAACAACCAGGGACGCGTCTACGTTCTCCGTTTCGGTGACACCGTGGCGGCCGCATGCCTGGCCGTCATTGCGGGGAGCACCGTCTATCTGCTTAAGACGACGCACAACGAGCAGTTGCGCAGCGTCGGGCCGGGAGTGATCCTCCGCCGCCATTTCGTCGCGTCGCTCTATGACCGCGAGCCGGACGTGCGCCACATCGAGATCTATGGGTCGCGCAATGAGTCGCAACGGCCCTGGCTCACCGGAATGCGCGAGATGTACCATGTGAACGCCTACCGGGGTCCGGTGGTGGCGGCCCTGCACTCGCTGTCGCGGCGCATGAAGCAGTCGATCCGCGCGGTGGCAGAAGGCAAGCGCTGAGCGCAGAGCGCCGCCGTGCGGCGCCCCGCACGGGGCGGACCGGATCCGATCAGGTTCCTGTTTCGGTTGCGCCCGCTTCGGCAACATCGGCCGCATCGGGTTTCTTCGCCTTTCCGAGCGCGTGGCGCAGCCGCTTCATGCCGCTCCAGCGGTAGCGATTCACGTGGTACAGCGTGCGCAGGTCGTCCGTCCAGCGCAGGTGCCACTCCATCGCCTTGCCGTAGAACTCGACGCGCTGCACGCGGCCTTCGTCGAAGAGCATCTTGACGATCTCGTGGCGCATCAGCGTCGCGGGCGAAACCGTCTTCACCGCCTCGTCGTACGTGGTTTTCAGCACGACGAGCGTCCCCATGGTTTCGAGACACAGATCCATCGCCACGACCCGGTCGTCGAACAGGTAGCGGTAGATCCGGCCGGATCCCATCGCGCAGAACGAATCGAACACGCTGCGATAGAAGCGTCCCTGCGCGTTGTCCAGCGCCACCGCCGTCCCTTCCTGCGCCTTCCAGCCGGCCCCTTCGATACGCCCATAATCGGCGATGGTCGCCGCAACGCGTTCCGGCGTGTCGATGATGTCGAGCCGCAGCGAAACGGACTGCTCGAGAAGCTTCGCCCGCTGCCGCTTCACGTTGTGCCGCAGATTCTTTCCCCGTGCCGCCCAGTAATCGTCGAACGTGCCGGCCACCGTCAGCGCGGCCGTGTCGATGTAGTCGAGCGTTTCGACCCGTTCCGACTCGCCCGGCCGGCCGACGATGTCCGGGTCCATCTGGGTCAGCGCCACGGCCACGGCGACGCCCGGCAGGGCGTGCATGATGCCGTCGAGAGCACCTTCCACCGGCGCACCCTTGCGCAGCAGGAAAGCGCCGAGCGGCAATTGCGACGGCTGGAAGGTCTCCCACATCCCGGACCCCGCCGTTTCATGATGGCCATGGCGCTGTAACACGCCATCGGAGTCGAAGGTCAGGAGCCGTTCGGTTCCGGACCCGAACTCGCGCAATGCCGGGAGCCAGGAATTCCGCCCGCAGGAACGGCAGATCGCCCGCGGCCGCGTTGAGCGTGTTCCAGTCGGAGGTCAGGCGATCGAACTCGCGAATCGGATATGACCGCCAGGGCATCGGGAACGTGGGTGCAGGCTCGTGAGTGAATTTCGGCGTCGGTCCGGTTGCGGACAGGCAAGGGGATAACCCGGGCAGCCGCCGCATTATCGCATCCAGGCGCCATCCCGAATGCGCTCGATCCGCGGTGCTGGCGAGGTTGCGCACCGTTCAAGGCGGCCGCAGTCCCGCAAAGACCGCTAGACTCCGGCAACGGCAATCCACGGCGGCCGCTTCTTGGCCCGATCCTTGCTTTACTATCGTCACGTTGGCCGGCGCGAACGGGTCCCCGCACGGGCAGCCCGCCGATTCGTCGCCGCAGCCGGCCGCTGCCGTGCCGAACCACGACCCGATTTCGCCCAATCTTGCCGCACCTCTCATGACCGAAGCCGCTCTGCTGCACGAACTTGTCGACGTCGCTGCGTCACGCGCGCCGCACGCGCGTGCGCTCACCCTCGGCGGGGAAACGTCGGACTACGCCGAACTGGCCGGGCAGATCCATGCTTTCGCGGCGGGCTTGCTGGAGCTCGGGCTTCGTCGCTCGGAGCGCGTCGGCATCTACCTCGACAAGCGGCTGGCGACCGTGACTGCGTACTTCGGCGCCGCGGCGGCCGGCGGCGTCTTCGTTCCGCTCAATCCCCTGCTCAAGCCGGAACAGGTCGGATACATCCTGCGCGACTGCAATGTGCGCGCGCTGGTCACCTCGCCCGAGCGCCTGGCGTCGCTGCGCGAGGTACTGGCCGGTTGCCCCGATCTGCGGCACGTGGTCGTCGTCGGCGATCCCGCCGTGCAGATGTCCCTCCCGGGAATCGGCATCGTTGGCTGGAGCGATCTCCTGGATGCCGCGCGCCACCCGGGTCACCGCGTGATCGACACCGACATGGCGGCGATCCTCTACACGTCGGGGAGCACGGGCAAGCCCAAGGGCGTCGTGCTCTCCCACCGCAACATGGTCGCGGGCGCCAAGAGCGTCGCGTCCTATCTCGAAAACAACGCCGACGACACGCTGCTCGCGGCGCTGCCGCTGTCGTTCGATGCCGGATTCAGCCAGCTGACGACGGCGTTCCATGCCGGCGCGCGCGTCGTCCTGCTCAATTACCTGCTGCCGAAGGATGTCCTCAACGCC
>CAVOXS010000018.1:0-39625 GCA_963700415.1 uncultured beta proteobacterium | reverse complement strand
CCTTCGGCTTGGCGTTCTGGACCTGGCCATCGGTCAGCCAATGCCTTGCCATCACCCTCGCTCTAAGTTCGATTCTCTTGAGAGGAGCGCTTTACCACTTTCTTGCGGTTACCACCACCGTTACCCCCGTTTGCATCCGGCGTTCAGCCGGCCTGCAAGGGACGTTCCAGGCACGGTTTGCATAGCCAGAAATGCGAAAAACAACGGCCCCGGGTCGGGGCCGTCATTCCTGCTAGTGGTGGAGGTGGCGAGAATCGAACTCGCGTCCGGAAGCACTCGACAGTCAGGACTACATGCTTAGTCGAGTCATTGTGCTCTCGCCCCGACGCCGTTGACTGACAGACGACGGCAGGACCAGTCACCTAGATTTAGCGCCTTGCCCAAGTGACCCGAGCGGGCGCGATCGCTCTTAATGTCCTCGCTGTGACAGCTTCATCACCCCAGCCGAGCGCTGCCAGGTGCGAGGTCCGGCGGGATTAAGCCGCCAGAGCGTACGTTTCGTCGTTCGCAGTTAAATTTGCGATTGCAGTAGGATTTACGAGGACCTGCGCCTCGGCATGCCCCGAGCTGCTTTGCAACCCCCGTCGAAACCAGTTCACCCCCGGTAATCGTCGCGGTGCGCCGCGATTGACCCCGCGCCGCGCAATGCTCTCTGAGATTTCGAATGATACCACCCGGGACCGGCTTCATCCCGGCCTTCGAAGCTAGGACATGGGGTAAACTCGGCCGGTTTCAAGCCCTTTAGACACCTTCCCGACGTGCAATGCCCGCCGCTGCCCCGCTCGCCCGCATCATTCCGGTGATACTTTCCGGCGGGGCCGGCACGCGACTGTGGCCGCTGTCGCGCGAAACCGCGCCCAAGCCGTCGATGCCGCTGCCCGATGGCGAAACGCTGCTCGCCAAGACCGCGGCGCGGGCGCTGGCGCTGCCCGGCGTCGCGGAACTCGTCACCGTCACCAATCGCGACTACTACTTCCACACGAAGGACGCGTATGCCGGGCTGCGCGGCCCGCTTCCGCAGCGCGCCTCGTTCCTGCTCGAGCCGTTCGGGCGCAACACGGCGCCGGCGGTCGCGCTCGCCGCGCAGTGGATCGCCCTGCGCGACGGCGGCGACGCGGTGCTGCTGGTGCTGCCTGCCGATCACCTGGTCCGCGATCACGCGGCTTTCGCCGCGGCGGTCGCGCGGGCGGCGCAGCTCGCGCAGGACGGCGCGCTCGTTACGTTCGGCATCGGCCCCACGCATCCCGAGACGGGGTTCGGCTACATCGAATGCGGCGCGGCGGTTCCGGGCGAAGGACCGCTCGCGTACGCGGCCGTGCGCTTCGTCGAGAAGCCGCCGCCGGAGAAGGCGCTCGAATATGTCGCCGCCGGCAACTACGTCTGGAACTCGGGGATGTTCTGCTTCACCGCGGCGGCGATTCTGGCCGCGTTCGCGCGGCATGCGCCGGATGTCCTCGCCGCGGTGCGTCCGATCGCAGAGGCGCTTGCCGGCGAGGGTGACCTTGCGATGCTGGATATCGACGCCGCGCTGTTCGCCGCCGCGCCGAACATCTCGCTCGACTACGCCGTCATGGAAAAGGCAGCGACGGCCGGCAGCGTCGCCGTCGTGCGCGGCACGTTCGACTGGAGCGACGTCGGCTCGTGGCAGGCGATGGCGGAATTGTCCGCGGCCGATGCCGACGGCAACCGCGGCCAGGGCGAGCGCGTCGCGATCGCCACGACCGGAACCTATGTCCACGCAGGCGACCGCGTGGTTGCCACCGTCGGCGTCGAGAACCTCGTCATCGTCGACACGGCGGATGCCGTCCTCGTCGCGCATCGCGATCACCTGCAGCGCGTCAAGGACGTCGTCGGCGAGCTGAAGGCCCGCGGTCACGAAGCCTACCGGCAGCACAAGACCGTCGCGCGGCCCTGGGGCGCCTACACGGTCCTGGAGGAAGCGCCCGGTTTCAAGATCAAGCGCATCGAGGTGAAGCCCGGCGCCGCGCTCTCGCTGCAGCTGCACCATCGCCGCAGCGAGCACTGGGTCGTCGTCGCCGGAGTCGCCAAGGTGACGTGCGGCGAGGACACGTTCGTCGTCAACGCCAACGGCTCGACGTACATCCCGGTGGAAACGAAGCATCGGCTCGAGAACCCGGCGGGCGAGCCGCTGGTGATGATCGAGGTCCAGTGCGGCGACTATCTCGGCGAGGACGACATCGTCCGCTTCGACGACATGTACGGGCGGGCGCCGGGTTAGGCGGATACGTCCGGATCGATCTGCCGCTCGAGCCAGGCCATCTGATCCTTGAGCAGGAGCTTGCGGCGCTTGAATCGCGTGAGCTGCAGCTGATCGTGCGCCGGATCGTGCGCGAGCCGGTCGATCACCATGTCGAGATCGCGGTGCTCGACCTGGAGCGCGACGAGCCGCTGCATGAGCGCGACGCGCTCCGCGTTGCCTATGTCCGGCGCCATCGGTTCCTCTGACGATTGGAGATCGGGGTCGGATACACGACGATTCGCGCCTCCGGCGCACCGGCGAAAGAACCCTGTCTTCGCATCTGACCCCAAACTCCGCACAAGCGCAATATGGACACGGACGAAAGGTCCCGGCGCAGTCGCCAGGCGACAGCGTCCCACCGCGTATAATCCGCCCTCGAATTGCAGTTGCTCGTGCCGCCGGCCAACCCAGCCGTCGGGCCGGCGGCTGCGGCAGCCGTGGCGCCAACCACCGCCCCGGCTTCCGCACCGGGCGTCAACGCCGCCGCGCCCGCGACCTCCGCTCTCGCCGCGACCATTCCGATGCTCGCGGCGTTGCCCCAGCTCGCCCCGCGTCTGCCTCCCGCCGGCCAGAAGTCGCGCGCGGCACCGTCCGCGGGCTCCGCCGATGCCCTCGCCCTCGCGCAACTCGCCGCTGCCTGCGCGCGTGACCGCCGCCTGCTCGCCATCGTCGCCGCCGACGCGCTCGCCGCGCAGCGGCTGGCCGACGAGCTGCCGTGGTTCGCGCCGGGCCTTGCCGTCGCGCTGCTGCCCGACTGGGAAACGCTGCCCTACGACCACTTCTCGCCGCACCAGGATCTCGTCTCGCAGCGGCTCGCGACCCTCCATCATGTCGCGCACGGCGAATGCGACGTGCTCGTCGTCGCCGCGACGACCGCGCTCCACCGGCTCGCGCCGCCGGACTACCTGGCGGCGTTCACGTTCTTCCTGAAGCAGGGCACGCGGCTCGACGTCGATGCGCTGCGCGCCCAGATGGCGCTGGCCGGCTACCGGCATGTCACGCAGGTCGTCTCGCCCGGCGAGTTCAGCGTGCGCGGCGGGCTGATCGACCTCTTTCCGATGGGCAGCGCCCTGCCGTTCCGGCTCGACCTCTTCGATGCCGACATCGAGAGCATCAAGACGTTCGATGTCGACACCCAGCGCACGCTCTACCCGGTGCCCGACGTGCGCCTGCTGCCCGCGCGCGAATTTCCGCAGGACGAGGCGGGGCGCACGCGCTTCCGCACGCGCTATCGCGAGGTCTTCGAGGGCGATCCGTCGCGCTCGCCGCTGTACAAGGACGTCAGCAACGGCGTCGTGCCCGGCGGCATCGAGTACTACCTGCCGCTGTTCTTCGAAACGACGGCCACGCTGGCCGACTATCTGCCGCAGGACGCCGCCGTCGCCTTCGTCGGCGACGTCGGCGCGGCCGTCGAGCGGTTCTGGCAGGACACCGATTCGCGGTACCGGCTCCTGCGCGGCGACAAGTCGCGGCCGCTGCTGCCGCCCACTTCGGTGTTTCTTCCGCCGGACGCGTTCAACGGCGCGCTGAAGGCGCACGCGCGCATCGAGTTCCCTGCGCCCGGAACCGGATCGACGGACGCTGCCCGGTCAACCGGAGCGGCCGCACTCCCGTCGGTCCAGGTCGACCGGCGGGCGCAGGATCCGCTCGCCGCGCTGAAGCGCTACCTCGCTGCCGGCGACAGCCGCGTGCTGATCTGCGCCGAGAGCGCGGGGCGCCGCGAGACGATGCAGCAGTACTTCGCCGAATACGGGCTGGACGTGCCGCTCGCCGACGACTGGCGCTCGCTCGTCGCCGGCAACGGCGGCTGCGCGCTGGTCATCGCGCCGCTCCACGCGGGCTTCGCGTGGCCCGAGGCCAGGCTCGCCTTCGTCACCGAGGCCGAGCTCTATGCCGGCGTCGTGCGCCGCGGCAGGCGCGACGCGGCGCGCCGCACCAACGTCGACGCGATGTTGCGCGACCTCTCCGAGGTGCGCATCGGCGATCCGGTCGTCCACGAGCAGCACGGCATCGGCCGCTACCTCGGCCTCGTCACGATGGACCTGGGCGAGGGTCCCGCGGAATTCCTGCAGCTTCTCTACGCCAACGAGGCGAAGCTCTACGTCCCGGTCGCCAACCTGCACCTGATCGGTCGCTACAGCGGCGCGGCGCCCGAAGCGGCGCCACTGCACGAGCTCGGCAGCAACCAGTGGGACAGGGCGAAAAAGCGCGCGGCGCGGCAGGCGCACGACACGGCCGCCGAGCTGCTCAACCTGTACGCGCAGCGCGCGGCACGCACGGGCCACGCGTTCAAGTTCAAGCTGCACGACTACGAGGCCTTCGCCGAAGGCTTCGGCTTCGACGAGACGCCCGACCAGCAGGCGGCGATCGAGGCCGTCATCAAGGACCTGACGACCGGCAAGCCGATGGACCGTCTCGTCTGCGGTGACGTGGGCTTCGGCAAGACGGAGGTGGCGCTGCGCGCGGCGTTCGTCGCGCTCGCCGACGGCAAGCAGGTCGCGGTGCTCGTGCCCACGACGCTGCTGGCCGAGCAGCACATGCAGGTGTTCGCGGACCGCTTCGCCGAGCTGCCGGTCAAGCTCGCCGAGCTGTCGCGCTTCCGTTCCGGCAAGGAAGTGAAGGCCGCGCTCGAGGGGATCAAGGCCGGCACGATCGACCTCGTCATCGGCACCCACAAGCTGATTCAGCCCGATGTCGTGTTCAGGAACCTGGGGCTCATCATCATCGACGAGGAGCACCGGTTCGGCGTGCGCCAGAAGGAGCAGCTGAAGAAGCTGCGCGCCGAGGTCGACGTGCTGACGCTGACCGCGACGCCGATCCCGCGCACGCTCGCGATGTCGCTCGAGGGAATCCGCGACTTCTCGGTGATCGCCACCGCGCCGCAACGGCGCCTCGCGATCAAGACCTTCGTCTCGACGTACTCGCGCGGCATCATCCGCGAAGCCGTCCTGCGCGAGCTCAACCGCGGCGGCCAGATCTATTTCCTGCACAACGACATCGACACGATCGCCACGACCGCGGAACGGCTGGCGCAATTGCTGCCCGAGGCGCGCCTCGCAGTGGCGCACGGGCAGATGGGCGAGCGCGAACTCGAGCACGTGATGCGCGAGTTCTACGCGCAGCGGGTCAACCTGCTGCTGTGCTCGACGATCATCGAGAGCGGGATCGACGTGCCGACGGCGAACACGATCATCATCGAGCGCGCCGACCGCTTCGGCCTCGCGCAGCTGCATCAGCTGCGCGGCCGCGTCGGCCGGTCGCACCACCAGGCGTACGCCTATCTGCTGACGCCGCCGGCGGAAGCGTTGTCGGCGCAGGCGGCGAAGCGGCTCGAGGCGATCCAGATGATGGAGGATCTCGGCGCGGGCTTCTACCTCGCGATGCACGACCTCGAGATCCGCGGCGCGGGCGAGGTGCTCGGCGAATCGCAGTCGGGGGAAATGCAGGAAGTGGGCTTCCAGCTCTACGCCGACATGCTGAAGTCCGCCGTGTCGGCGCTGAAGGCGGGGCGCGAGCCCGACCTGTCGGCGCCGCTGGGCGTGGCCACCGAGATCAACCTGCACGTGCCTTCGCTGCTGCCGGCGTCCTACTGCAGCGACGTCCACGAGCGGCTCGTTCTCTACAAGCGCCTCGCGAACTGCGAGACGGCCGACGAGCTGCAGACGATGCAGGAGGAGCTTGTCGATCGCTTCGGCAGCCCGCCGGAGCCGGCGCAGGCGCTGATCGCGTGCCACCGGTTGCGCCTCGTCGCCAGGCCCATGGGCGTCGCCAAGGTCGATGCCGGCCCCGAGCGCAGCACGATCCAATTCGTCAAGGACCCGCCGTTCGATGCCGGCGCGCTGATCCAGATGGTGCAGAAGGACGGGCGCATCCGCTTTGCGGGTCCGGACCGCATCCGCATCGAGCGGGCCGCGCCGACGCTTGCCGACCGGTATGCGCTGGTGAAGGACTTCATCGCGAGGCTGGCGTGAGCGCGGCGGGCGCGAGCGCCCGACCCGTGACCGCCGATCCGGCGGAGGCGCTCGGGCGGCCCGCATGAGTACGCCCGTCATTGCCAGCGCCCTCCCGCCGCAGCTGCACGTGTTCGTCCGCGACTGGCTGTCGGCGAACAACATCCTCCTGAAGAGCCGCGACGGCCACGTGCTGATCGACTCCGGCTACGTGCGGCACGCGCCGCTGACCCTGGCGCTGCTTGCCAGCGCGCGCGGGATCGGCCACGAGCCGCTCGC
The DNA here is from genome assembly GCA_963700415.1 of uncultured beta proteobacterium. Taxonomy (GTDB): domain Bacteria; phylum Pseudomonadota; class Gammaproteobacteria; order Burkholderiales; family Casimicrobiaceae; genus CAIWHR01. The sequence continues at coordinate 33,136 of CAVOXS010000018.1, read as the reverse complement.
CTTCCTCGTCAACACGCATTGCCACTCGGACCACGTCGGCGGCAACGCGGCGATCGTGCGCCGGTACGGGTGTCCCGTCGCGGTGCCCGCGGCGGAGGCGCCGCTGGTCGAGCGCTGGGACGGCAAGGCGCTGCTGTACGACTACTGCGATCAGCAGATCGAACGCTTCGCCGTCGACCGCGTGCTGCCCGCGGACACGACCCACGTGTGGGGCGACCTCGAGTGGCGGGCGCTCGCCGCGCCCGGCCACGACATGGGCGCCCTCGTCTTCTACAACGCGGAGCACCGAATCCTGATCTCCGGCGACGCGCTGTGGGAGCACGGCTTCGGCTTCGTGATGCCGCCCGAGATCGATCCGGCCGCGCTGCCGGCGACGCGCGCGACGATCGAGATGCTGGGCACTCTGGACATTCGGATCGTCATTCCCGGTCATGGCGAGCCCTTCACCGATGTCGCCGGCGCGCTCGACCGCGCGCGCAGGCGCATCGTCGCATTCGAAGCCGACAGCCTGCGGATCGCACGGCACGCGCTCAAGGTGAACCTGATGTTCGTGCTGCTCGACCGGCAACGGATGTCGCTGGCCGACATGCCGGCCTACGTCGATCGCGTAGGCATCTATCGCGAGCTCAACGCGCTTTGCTTCCATCTGACGCCGGCCCGCCTGGCCGAGCTGCTGGTCGGCGAGCTCGAAAGGTCGCGTGCCGTCAGGATCGTCGACGGCGACATCGTTCCCGCGGCGGACCATGCCGGGTAACATGCTTCGGCGCGGAGTTCTTTCGTACCTGCGCTGCGTGCCCGCGAAGTCGCATATGCGCCGTCGATTGCTTCCGGTTCGCGCCCCGTCGCTGCGCAGCCGGAAACCGCGTCCGCCTGCCGGAGATGCGTTGACGTGTCGAATTTCCTCGGCAGCGAACCCTTTTATGCAGGGATCGCACCGCTCCTCGTGGCCGTGGCCATCGCGGCGATGCTCGCGCGCACCCGGTACGCGTGGCTCGCCGTCGCAGCCGCGTATGCGACGATGATCCTGCTCTCCACCGGCTACGCCGTGACTCCGCTCACCGTCGCCCGCAAGATCGCGCTGCTCGGACTCGCCACCCCGCTGGTCGGTGTGGCCGTCGATGCGCTGCCTTTGCGATCGCGGACCGTTGCGCCAATCCTCGCCGTCGGCGCCGGCCTGGTTTCGCTGTGGGTGTTCTCGACCGTCCTGTCCCAGCGCGAGGAGGCGAGTCGCCTCGTGGCCGGGGCAGGCGTTGCGGTGTTCGTGACGCTGCTTGCCCTCCTCGTTCTGCAGCAGCGGCAGGATGGACTGCGCAGCGGCGCCGCAGGCCTGGGAATGGGCCTTGCGGTGGGCGTGGCAGGATTCCTGTCGGCGTCGATCGGCGCGCTGTTCTCCGGCGTGGCGATTGCCGCCGGATGCGGCGGCGTGCTGCTGGTCCAGGTGCTGCTGGCGCGCCCGCTCGCGGCGGGATTCAGCGGCGCGCTGCCGATCGGGCTCCTGTGCGCCTTGATCGCGGCGGGGACGCTCCTGCTCGCGCAGCTCCCCTGGCATGCGCTGCCGCTCCTGCTGCTCGTGCCGGCCGCCACCCTGCTGCCGGCACCCGGGCGCGGCCACCCGATCGTGCGCGCCACGGTGCTTGCAGCCTATGCGCTCGTCGCCGCGTCGGCCCCCATCCTCGCCGCGTGGCACGCCACGCGCGGTTCCGTGAGTTGATCAACCCCGACAGGAGAATCGCATGCCGAAACGTCTCGCCGCCCTTGTCCTCGTCGCGTTTCCGCTGGCCGCCGCGGCAGCCCCCGAGAGCTACACGCTCGATCCGTACCACACGTACCCGAATTTCACGATCGAACATCTCGGCGTCTCGACCATGTACGGACGCTTCAACAAGACCTCCGGGAAGTTCTCGCTCGATCGCACGGCAAGATCCGGGGCGCTCGATCTGACGGTCGAAACGGCTTCGGTCGACACCGGCGACAACGACAGGGGTTCACGGGCGCGTTCGCGCGACGAGCACCTGCGCGCGGCCGACTTCTTCAACGCCGCCGAATTTCCCAGGATCACCTACAAGTCCACGAAGGTGATCTTCACCGGCGACAACCCGTCGCAAGTCGAGGGCAGCCTGACGCTGCTGGGCGTGACCAAGCCCCTCCAGCTCACGGTCGAGCGGTTCAAGTGCAATCCGGCGCAGGGCGCCGGCAAGGAACGCTGCGGCGGGAATGCGACGGGCAGGATCAAGCGCTCCGATTTCGGGATGAAGGCGGGCATTCCAAGCATCGGCGACGACATCGCATTGATAATCTCGTTCGAAGGGCTGAAGGACTAGCGCTCGCCGCGGCAGGGCGGATGCCGGCCCGAACCCCGGTCCGGGCCTGGGTTCGGTGCCGGCGGGCGCTACTTGCGAGCTCGCCGACGAAGCTCCGCACGCCGGACAGAAGCATCTCCACCGCGAGCGCCGTGAGCACGAGCCCCATCAGCCGCTCGAACGCCAGGACCGCGCGCTCGCCGAGCCAGCGCTGGAGCCGATCGGCGAGAGCGAGCAGGACGCGTCGTCGCGCCCATCGCCACCGTCAGCGCGACGAGCCAGCTGCCGATCCTGGCCGGGTCGCGCGACGCCATCAGCATCACGGTGGCAAGCGCCGACGGTCCGGCGATCGCCGGAATCGCAAGCGGCACCAGGAACGGCTCCGCGCCCGGCGGATCGCCGAAGATCCCTTCGGGCCGCGGAAACACCATGCGGATCGCGATCAGGAACAGGATGATGCCGCCGGCGATGTTGAGCGACTCCTCGGACAGATGCAGCCATTGCAGGAAGGTGCGGCCGCCCAGCATGAACCCGACGAGGATCACGTACGCCGCGGCGCACTCGCGCAGCACCAGGCGCACGTGGCGCTCGGGCGGAACGTTCTTCAGCGCGGAGACGACGAGCGGCACGTTGCCGAACGGGTCGATGACCAGGATCAGCAGGACCGTCGCGGAGAAGAGTTCGGCGTTCATTCGTGCATGATACGGGGCGGCCGGCGGAAGCGCAGCTTGTCAGCCGCGTGCGCGACCCGCCGCGATGGGATAATCGCGGTCATGCGATTCCCCGAAATGGACCCATGAGCCCGGACTGTCCCAAGGGCGAATGCCGGAGCGCGCAGCGCGAAGGTGCTCCGGTGAGCCCGCCCCGCCGCCATCGACTCCGCGCGTCGCGCTGCGCGCGATGGGCGCTCCTCCTGGTGGCGGCGGGCGCGATCGGGCACGCGCAGACACCGCCTCCCGCGGCGCCCGTGCGGACCGTGACCGACACCTACTTCGGCACGTCGGTGCCGGATCCGTATCGCTACCTCGAGGACATGACGAGCCCGGACGTCGTCGCGTGGATGAAGGCACAGGCCGATTTCACGCGCGCGACGCTGGACCGCATTCCCGGTCGCGCGGCACTGCTCCGGCGCATCGGCGAACTGGGCGATGCAGTCCCCGCGCGTGTCGCCGGCGTCCAGGTCAACAACGGCCACTACTACTATCTGAAGCGGCTCGCGGCCGAGAACATTCCGAAGCTCTACGTGCGCACGGGATTCGGGGGCAAGGAGCGTCTGCTGGTCGATCCGAATGCGGTGAAGGGCGTCCGCGGCGCGCATTTCGCGATCGACTACTTCGCGCCTTCGTTCGACAACCGGTACGTCGCCTACGGCGTCTCGTCCGGCGGCTCCGAAGAAAGCGTGCTGCACGTGATCGAGGTCGCCACCGGCAAGGAAACCGGTGAGGCGATCGACCGCGCGCAATTCGGGCCGCCATCCTGGACCGACGACAACCGGCTGCTCTACAACCGCCTGCCGAAACTGCGCGCCGGACGCGCCCAGATCGGACAAATACCTCAGGAGCCGCGCCTACATTCATGCGATCGGCAGCGACCCCGATCGTGATCGCCCTATCCTGGGCCTGGGTGTCGTCCCCGACATGGCGCTCGACCCGCTGGCCACGCCGGTCGTGTTCACGGCGCCCGGAGCACCCTACGTGATCGGGGTCGTCGGCAACGGCAACCAGCGGGAGTTCAGCCTGTATGCGGCGCCGGCGACCTCGCTGGCACAGGGCGTCCCCGCATGGCGGCGGGTGGCCGGCCTCGAGGACAAGGTGACGGATGCCGCGCTCATCGGCAGCACGCTCTATCTGCTGACGCAAGGGTCCGCGCCGCACTTCAAGGTCGTGCGACTCGATCTCGCGAACCCGGACCTCGCGACCGCATCCGTGGTCGTGCCGGCGAGCGATGCGGTGATCACGGGCATCGCCGCCGGCAAGGATGCGCTCTACGTGCGCCGCATGCTCGCCGGCGTGAGCGAGCTGATTCGCGTCGGGCATGCGCCGGGAGCGAAGCCCGTTGCGGTGAAGCTGCCGTTCGCCGGCGACATCGACGCGCTGGCGGCCGATCCGCGGCAGCCCGGCGTCGTATTCAACACCGGAACCTGGACGCGCTTCGGCGGCTACTATGCCTATGACCCTGCCGCGGGCGTCGTCGTCGACACCAAGCTGCAGCCGCAGGGTCGCTACGACAACCCGGACGACCTCGTTGCAACCGAGGTGAAGGTGAAAGCGCACGATGGCGCGCTGGTGCCGTTGTCGATCGTGCACCGGAAGGGCTTGAAGCTGGACGGCACGAATCCGACGATTCTGTACGGGTATGGCGCCTATGGCATTTCGCAGATGCCGTTCTTCCGCCCGCAGTATCTCGCATGGTTCGAGCGCGGTGGCGTGTTCGCCGTCGCGCACGTGCGCGGCGGCGGCGAGAACGGCGAGGCGTGGTACAGGGGCGGCTACCAGCAGACGAAGCCGAATACATGGCGCGACGGGATCGCGTGCGCCGAATGGCTCGTCACGAACCGGTACACGTCACCCGCGCGGCTGGCGATCCAGGGCGGCAGCCAGGGCGGCATCTTCGTCGGCCGGTCGATCACCGAGCGGCCCGAACTCTTCGGCGCCGCGATCGCCCAGGTTCCGGTGTCCGATGCGCTCCGGTCGTCGCTCGAAGCCAGCGGCGAGCCCGACAAGACCGAGATGGGCACCACCGCGACGGAGCCGGGATTCCGGGCGCTCCTCGCGATGAGCCCCTACCACCACATCCGGGACGGCGTGAAATACCCGGCGGTGCTGGTCACCACCGGCATCAACGATCCGCGTGTGGAAGCGTGGCAAGCCGCGAAGATGGCCGCACGCCTGCAGGCCGCCACGGCCAGTGGCAGGCCCGTGCTGCTGCGCGTCGAATTCGACGCGGGCCACGGTGTCGGCTCGACCAGGCAGCAACGCAACGAGGAGCTCGCCGACACCCTCGCGTTCCTGCTGTGGCAGTCCGGCGTGAAGGGCTTCCTGCCATAAGGCGAAAGACGCCGGGGCGCGAACCTGACGGCTGCCCTGCCGCAGCATAGCGGCCTGCCCCTGCAAATCGGCGACGCAACAAAAAGCCGGCCCGCAGGCCGGCTTTTTGTTGCGTCGTGCCAAACCGACTTACTTCGTCGGAGTCGCGCCCTTCGCCGGAACGGCCGCAGCCGCCATCGCGGGAGCCGCGACCGCGAGGCTCGCGACAGCGAGCGCCGGGGCGGCAGGCGCGGACAGGGCCGCGGCCTTTGCCGGAGTCGCCGGCACCGGCTTGTCGGCGTACAGATTGGCGAGGAGCGGCACGATCATCAGCGCGACGATGTTGATGATCTTGATCAGCGGATTCACCGCGGGACCGGCGGTGTCCTTGTAGGGATCGCCGACCGTGTCGCCGGTCACCGCCGCCTTGTGCGCGTCGGAGCCCTTGCCGCCGTGGTGACCGTCCTCGATGTACTTCTTCGCGTTGTCCCACGCGCCGCCGCCGGTCGTCATCGAAATCGCGACGAAGAGACCGGTGACGATCGTGCCCATCAGCAGGCCGCCCAGCGCCTGCGGCCCGAGTGCCAGGCCCACGACCACCGGGACCAGCACCGGCAGCAGCGACGGCACGATCATTTCCTTGATCGCCGCCTTGGTCAGCATGTCGACGGCGACGCCGTACTCGGGCTTCGCGGTGCCTTCCATGATGCCCTTGATGTCCCGGAACTGCCGCCGCACTTCGACCACCACGGCGCCCGCGGCGCGGCCGACCGCCTCCATCGCCATCGCGCCGAAGAGATAGGGAATGAGGCCGCCGATGAACAGGCCGACGATCACCTTGTGGTTCGACAGGTCGAAGGAGACGCCGATGCCCTCGGAGCTGAGCGCATGCGTGTAGTCGGCGAAGAGCACCAGCGCCGCGAGTCCCGCCGAGCCGATCGCATAGCCCTTCGTGACCGCCTTGGTCGTGTTGCCGACCGCGTCGAGCGGATCGGTGATCGCGCGCACCGAATCCGGCAGCTTCGCCATCTCGGCGATGCCGCCTGCGTTGTCGGTGATCGGGCCGTACGCGTCGAGCGCGACGATGATCCCCGCCATCGACAGCATCGACGTCGCCGCAATCGCAATGCCGTAGAGGCCGGCGAGCCAATAGGACACCCAGATCGCGACGCACACGGCGAGCACCGGCCACGCGGTCGCCTTCATCGACACGCCGATGCCGGCGATGATGTTGGTCGCGTGACCCGTCGTCGATGCCTCCGCGATGTGCCGCACCGGCTTGTATTCGGTCGCGGTGTAGTACTCGGTGATCACGACCATCGCCGCCGTCAGCGCGAGGCCGATCAGCGAAGCACCGAACAGGCGCAGCGTCGTCAATTCCGGATAGGCGGTCGCGACATCGCCCATCATCCGGTTGGTGATGAACCAGAACCCGACCGCGGAAATGCCGCCGGCGACCATCAGGCCGCGATAGAGCGCGTTCATGATCTTGCCGCCATCGCGCGCCTTGACGAAATAGCAGCCGACGATCGACGCCAGGATCGAGAATCCGCCCAGCACCAGCGGATACATGACCGCGGCGGAAGCCATCACCGGCATCAGCAGCGCGCCCAGCAGCATCGTCGCGATGATCGTCACCGCATAGGTCTCGAACAGGTCGGCGGCCATGCCGGCGCAGTCGCCGACGTTGTCCCCCACGTTGTCCGCGATCACCGCCGGGTTGCGCGGGTCGTCTTCGGGAATGCCGGCTTCGACCTTGCCGACGAGGTCGGCGCCGACGTCGGCACCCTTGGTGAAGATCCCGCCGCCAAGCCGCGCGAAGATCGAGATCAGCGAACCGCCGAAGGCGAGGCCGACGAGCGGCTGGATCGCGTGGTGCAGGCCTTCCTGCATCAGGTTCGGCGCGCCGTGCGCCGAACCCAGGAGGAACCAGTAGAAACCGGCGACGCCGAGGAGGCCGAGACCGACCACGAGCATGCCGGTGATCGCGCCGCCGCGGAACGCGACCGCGAGCGCCTCGTTCAACCCGGTGCGCGCCGCCTCGGCCGTGCGCACGTTCGAGCGCACCGACACGTTCATCCCGATGTAACCGGCGAGGCCGGAGAGAATGGCGCCGACGGCGAATCCGCCCGCGGTGGCGCCGCCCAGCGCCGCCCAGATGACGACGAACAGCAGCAGGCCGACGATGCCGATCGTCATGTACTGGCGGTTGAGGTACGCCTGGGCGCCCGCCTGGATCGCGGCGGCGATTTCGCGCATCCGGTCGTTGCCGGAAGGCTTCGCCATGATCCAGCCGATGGACACGCCGCCGTAGACGATCGCCGCGAGCGGCGCAGACGAGCGCGAAGATGAGTTCTGTCGACATTAGGATTCTCCCTGACCCATTGAATGGCAAGCAAACCGCGCTCGAACGCTCGGTGCGGGGCCTGTAGCCGGCCCGTCGACCGGAGCGCCCGCCGATCGGGCGGCGCCCGTGCGCTCGCACGCGGTGGCGGCCCCCGGGAAAACCCGGCGCCGCCTCAAAAACACGCTATTGTGCCAGCTTGCCGCCCCCCAAGTCGAGCCTGAAAACGGGGGAGCGCTGGCGGCATCCCCGGGGGCGGGCAATGCTGGCAGGGCCAGGCTATCCGCGAGAAGGCAGCGATCGACGGATGGCGCACCGCGGACGACCTGCCCTGACCCCGTTACAGGCTAGATCTTGAACTCCGTCCCGAGCTTTTTCGGCACGGCGACGTTCTTCAGGCGCACGTATTGCGGCAGTCCGTCCCTGAACGGCGGAAAGTCCTCGCCGCGGATCAGCGGGGCGAGATAGGCGCGCGCCTTGGCCGTAATCCCGTAGCCGTCGGCCGTGATGTAGTCGCGGGGCAGCATCTTCTCGACATTCGCGACCCGCGGTGAGCGGCACCGGCGCGATCTTCCACCGGTAAGGCTTGTTCGAGGTGCGCACGATGGCCGGCATGACGGCGTTGTTCCCGGCGAGGGCGAGCAGGACGGCCGCCTTGCCCACTGCGTAACTCTGGTCGAGATCGGTCTTCGACGCGATATGCCGCGCCGCGCGCTGCAGGTAATCGGCCACCGCCCAGTGGAACTTGTATCCCAGCCGATCCTTCACGATGCTCGCGACCAGCGGTCCGACGCCGCCGAGCTGCGCGTGGCCGAACGCGTCCTTCGTGCCGGCTTCGGCCATCAGCTTGCCGGCGGCGTTCTGCAATCCCTCCGACACGCCGACGCAACAGTAGCCGGAGCGCTTGACTCTGGCATCGACCGCCGCGAGGAACTTTGCCTCGTCGAACGCGATTTCCGGAAACAGCAGCAGCAACGGGATGGGCGTTGCCGGGTCCTCGGCCATCCCGACCGCCGCGGTGATCCACCCGGCATGCCGGCCCATCACCTCGAGCACGAAGACCTTGGTCGACGTCTTCGCCATCGAAGCCACGTCGAAAGCCGCTTCGCGCATCGACGTGGCGACGTACTTCGCGACGGACCCGAACCCGGGGCAGTTGTCGGTCACCGCCAGGTCGTTGTCGACCGTCTTCGGCACGTGCACGGCAACCAGCGGGTAGCCCAGGCGCTCGGAGATCTGCGACACCTTGAGGCAGGTGTCCGCCGAGTCGTTGCCGCCGTTGTAGAAGAAATAGCCGATGTCGTGCGCGCGGAACACCTCGAGCAGTCGCTCGTACTGGGCTCGATTCTCCTCGAGGCCCTTGAGCTTGTACCGGCACGAGCCGAACGCGCCCGCCGGCGTGTGCTTCAGCGCCGCGATCGCGCGCGCGGTCTCGCGGCTGGTGTCGATCAGGTCCTCGGTCAGCGCGCCGATGATGCCGTTGCGGCCGGCGTAGACCTTCCCGATGCGGTCCGGGTGCATTCTCGCCGCTTCGATGACGCCCGCGGCGCTCGCATTGATGACGGCGGTCACGCCGCCGGACTGGGCGTAGAAGGCGTTGCGTCTGGTCATGGTATCGGCCTAGCTAACGAGTGCGGCAAGGCAGGCATCGCGAATCGACTCGACGCTGCCCTGCCCGTCGACCTTGCGGTATTTCGGCGCGCGCGGATCGCCGGTCGCTTCCCAGCGGGCGTAATACTCGATCAGCGGCTGCGTCTGCTGGTGGTAGACCTGCAGGCGCTTGCGCACGGTTTCCTCGCTGTCGTCGGCGCGCTGGATCAGAGCCTCTCCCGTGACGTCGTCCTTCCCGGGCACGCGCGGCGGATTGTATCGGAGGTGGTACGTGCGTCCCGAAGGCAGGTGCACGCGGCGCCCGCTCATGCGCTCGACGATCGCGGCATCGGGGACGGCGATCTCGAGCACGTAGTCGACCGCGACGCCGGCGTCCCGCACCGCGTTGGCCTGCGGGATCGTGCGCGGAAAGCCGTCGAACAGAAAGCCGTTCGCGCAATCCGGCGCCTTCAGGCGTTCGGTCACCAGCGCCACGATGATGTCGTCGGAGATGAGGCTGCCGGCATCCATCACCTTCTTCGCGGCGACGCCCAGCGGCGTGCCCGCCGCGATCGCGCCTCGCAGCATGTCGCCGGTCGAAATCTGCGGAATCGCGTAGGCCTGCGTGATGAAGCCGGCCTGGGTGCCTTTGCCGGCACCTGGCGGGCCGAGAAGTATCAGTCGCATGAATGCGTATCGTCTTGCAGATCAGCCAACGGCGGGTAACGATCCGCGGGTGCAACCGGCGCCGGCCCCCCTGCCGACGACGACTCCGCAACATCGGAGTGCGCTGGCGATTCTGTCCGCAATTGGCCGGTCGGTCAATTGTTCGGGATCAGGCGCCTCCGGCGGAGAACCGTGCGCGCACGCGATCGAGGTCCGCGGGGGTGTCCACTCCGGGCGCCGGCGCGCCTGCCGAGATTTCGACGACGATGCGGAAGCCGTGCCAGAGCGCACGCAGTTGCTCCAGCGCCTCGTAGCGCTCGATCGGCGCCTGCGCCAGCGCCGGAAACGCACGCAGGAACCCGACACGGTACGCGTAGAGCCCGTAGTGACGGTAGAGCGGCAACCCGTGCGGCACGGCGCTGCGGCTGCCGGCGAAGGCGTCGCGGGCCCACGGAATGGTCGCCCGGCTGAAATAGAGCGCATGGCCCTGCGCGTCGAGCACCACCTTGACCACGTTCGGGTTGAACGCCTCCGCAGGATCCGTAATCGGGTGGCACGCGGTCGCAATCGCCGCATCCGGATTGGCCGCGAGCAGGCCGGCCACCGCGCGTATCAGCGCGGGAGACATCAGCGGTTCGTCGCCCTGGACATTGACGACGATCGCGTCACCGGGCATGCCGAGCTGCTGTGCCGCCTCCGCCAGACGGTCCGTGCCGGTCGGGTGATCGGCAGCGGTGAGACAGACGGCAATGCCGTGCGCCTCGACGGCATCCTTGATGCGGACGTCGTCGGTCGCGACGACGACCCGTTCCGCGCCGGCCGCCACCGCACGCTCGGCCACACGCACCACCATCGGCTTGCCGGCGATATCCGCCAGCGGCTTGCCGGGCAGGCGCATCGAAGCGTAGCGCGCGGGGATGATGACGGTGAACGCGCCCACGCCTTGCGTCACTTGCGACCTCCGCATCGACTCACGAGCATCGCGCCTCCTCGCCGTCGCCCGCCTCGAGCGCAGGGCGACGCGCCCATTCGCTAATGGGGTCGGGCTAATTCATCCCGGGTGGCCCGGCCGACGAGAATATCATTCCCGGATAAACCAGCCTGACGCCATCATCACGGGCCCGGGCTTCACCCGTCGCCCTCACTCGTACTCCGCCGGCTCGAGCCGGCGGGCTTCGTCTTCCAGCATCACGGGGATGCCGTCCCGGATCGGGTAGGCGAGCCGGGCCGATTTCGAGATCAGCTCCTGCTTCTCCCTGTCGTAGACCAGCGGGCCCTTCGTGACGGGGCAGACCAGGATTTCAAGCAGCTTGGGATCCACGGAGCTTTCCTTCGATCAGGTTGACCAATGCCTCGTCGATGCGCGCACGCACGGGCAGGTACCAGCATCGCTCATCGGCGAACGTTTCGCATTTTAGCGCGTCCTTCTCTGTCATCAGAATCGCCTGCGCATCGGGGAGCGCGAGATCGCCGGCGACGAAACGGTGATGGTCGGCAAAAGGGTGCGGCGTGGCCGCGATGCCCATCGCCGCGAGCTGCGCGAAAAAACGTGCCGGATGGCCGATGCCGGCCAGCGCGTGCACGCCATCCCGCGCGAAGGCCGACGCGGGCAGGGTGGTCAACGGATCGTCGACGCGCACGAATCGATCGCCGACGAGCGTCATCGTGAACGCTCCGCGCAGTTCCGGCGGCGCGACGTACGCCCGTTCCGCCGAGAGCACCACGACCGCATCGACGGCACGGAGTCTGGAGGCGGGCTCCCGCAACGGGCCGGCCGGCAACAGCCAGCCGTTGCCCAGAGCGCGCACCGCGTCCACCACGGCAATTTCAACGCTTCGCCGCAGCCGATAGTGCTGCAGGCCGTCATCCGACAGGATCACATCGCAAGCCGGATGCCGGGCGAGCAGCGCCCGGCCGGCCGCAACGCGGTCACGGGCGACGACGACCGGGTAGCCGGCACGCGAGAGCAGCAGCGGCTCGTCGCCGATCCGCCGCGGGTCGTCGTCCGGCTCGACCGACAGCGGTTCGCCGTCGTCGCGGTCACGTCCGTAGCCGCGGCTGACGATGCCGGGATGGAAGCCGCGTTGCGCCAGCGCCAGCGCCAGCGCTGCGACGAGCGGCGTCTTGCCGCTGCCGCCCACGGTGATGTTGCCCACCACCACCACCGGCACCGGCAGCCGCACCGAGCGCAGCAGGCCGGCGCGGTAGCCAACCCGCCGCAGCGCGACGGCGGCACGGAAGAAGAGCGACAGCGGCAGGAGCAGCGCCGCGGACAACGTGGTTCGCTGCGAATACCAAACGTTGACGAGGCGATCGGCGAGCGTCACGGATCTCGTCCGCGCCAGGCGCTCAGACCTTCACTTGGGAGGCGGCGCCTGCGTCGCGAACGTGACATGCACGAAGCCGGCGGTACGCGCGGCCTCCAGCACGTGGACGACGGACTGGTGCGTCGCCGTGGCGTCGGCGCTGATGACCACCACCGGTTCCTTCGCGTCGCCGGCGGCCGACTTGAGGGCGTCGGCGAGGGCGGCTGTCGTGGTATAGGTGAAAACCGTCTTGTTGATGACGTAGCGTCCCTGGGCATCGACCCCGACATTGACTTCCCGCGGCCGATCCTTCGGCTGCTCGGCATCGGCCTCCGGCAGCGTGATCTGCAATTCCGCGACGCGCTGATAGGTCGTCGTGACCATCAGGAAGATCAGGATGACGAGCAGCACATCGATCAACGGGATGAAGTTGATCTCGGGCTCGTCGCGCAGAATCTTGCCGCGCAGGTTCATGCCGCAGCCTGCTTGCGGTCGGTCTTCGGCACGGTCATCGCGTGATCGTCTCGCATCGCGCCTCTACTGGCGCTCGCCATGCGCGAAGTCCACGAGCTTGATCGCCTGCTGCTCCATCTCCACGACCAGGCTTTCGACCGTCGCGCGGAAATGGCGGTAGAAGATCATGCTGGGGACCGCGACGATCAGGCCGAACGCCGTGTTGTACAGGGCGACGGATATCCCGTGCGCGAGCTGGATGGGGTTGGAACCCGCGGCCGTCTGCGAGCCGAAGATCTCGATCATGCCGACGACGGTGCCGAACAACCCGAGCAGCGGCGCCATCGCGGCAATCGTCCCGAGCGTGGTGAGGAAGCGCTCGAGATCATGCGTGACGACGCGCCCGACCTCCTCGATCGATTCCTTGATCACCGCGCGAGGGCTCTTCACGTTGACGAGCCCGGCGGCAAGGATTCGCCCCAGGGGTCCCTGCTGCCCGACACGCGTGATGAGCTCCGGCGTCGCTCCGCCCTGCCGGTACTCGACCAGCACGCGGTCGACAAGACCCGGCGGCGCGACGACGCTCTGCCTGAGCGACCACAGCCGCTCGAAGATGAGCGCCAGCGCGATCACGGACGACATGATGAGTGGCCAGATCGGCCAGCCTGCCGCTTGAACGATGGACCACACGGTGGGAACACTCCGATGCCGAAAGTTGCCTTCAATGTAGCGTGGTAGCACGGATTCGGCAAGCAACAATCCGCATCAGGGTTGCGCGCACCGAGCGCGCCGCGGGCATTTACCGCCTGCGCTTTTCTGCCGGCGCCGAGCACCCGGCATCGTCGTCGCGCCGCGACTGCGCGTCGATTTCCGCCGGCGCTTCCGCGGCCAGCGTCAGCGTCGCGGTCACCGCGGCGCCCGCCAGCACGATCAGCCAGCAGACGTAGATCCAGATCAGGAACACGGGCAACGCGGCCAGCGTGCCGTAGACGAGCTCGTAGGTCGGCACGTTCTTGACGTAGACGGCGAAACCGTGCTTCGCGCCCTCGAACGCCAGCGCCGCCGCGAACGCGCTGGCGAACGCATTGCGCCACGGCACGCGGCGATTTGGCACCAGCGCGTAGAGCAACGCCAACGCCAGCGTGGAGAGCACGAGCGGCAACAATTTGACCGCGAAATCCGCCAGCGTCACCTCCATCGGCACGACCGCCAGCGACTGCGTGAAGAGCCACGTCGTCAGCGAAATGCTGGCGCCGACGAGCACCGGCCCCAACGTCGTGCCGAGCACATAGACCACGAACCGGCGCGCCATCGGCCGCCTGAGCCCGATGCCCCAGAGCGCGTTGATCTCGCGCTCGATCGTCGCGATCACCAGCGTCGCCGTCACAACGAGGAACACGATCGACAGCCCGGTCAGCTCGGCGGCCCTTTCGGTGAACTCGCGCACATAGCGGTGCACGACCTCGTTCGCGCCATCGGGCAACGCGGACTGCAGCAGGAAGATCTCGAGCGCGTCGAGCCACTGCTGGAACACCGGGAAGCGCGCGACGAACGCGATGGCGACGGTGGCCATGGGCACGAGACCCAGCACGGTGGTGAACGCCAGGCTGCCGGCCGTGCGGGCGAGTCCGGTGTTCCGGGTTCGCGCCACCACTCGCCGCACGAACGCGATCGCGCGCCGAACCACACCCCGGAAGCTCATCCCTGTCGGCGCGTCACGGCACTCGCCGCGCGAGCCGCCATGCGAGTGCCGACCTGAACAGTCCGAAGAACTTCCCTTCCCGCGGCAGCAAGCCCATGATCGTGCGTCCCCGACCTGCGTTGCTGTCCATTATCCCATGCAGGAGCGGGCGACCGATGCCGCCGGCGCTCGTTGTAAGCTTCGCTGCCGCGCGGACGACCGATCTCCTGACGCCACGCCCGGCACCCTTCGCCCCACACCGACACGGAGCCCCTCATGACCGCCTCGCTGCCCCCGTCTTCCGCTCTGGAAACCGCCGTTCTTGGCGGCGGCTGCTTCTGGTGCCTCGAAGCCGTGTTCGACGAGCTTGCCGGCGTGCAATCGGTCGAGTCCGGCTATGCGGGCGGCCGCGATCCGAATCCCGCCTACGAGGACGTCTGCGGCGGCCGGACCGGCCATGCCGAAGTCGTGCGCATTGCCTTCGACCCTTCGGTGCTGTCGTTCCGCGATCTGCTCACGGTGTTCTTCACGATCCACGACCCGACGACGCGCGACCGCCAGGGCAACGACGTCGGCACGCAGTACCGTTCCGTGATCTTCTGCCAGTCGCCGGAGCAGCGCGCGACCGCGCAGGCCCTCATGGCCGAACTCGCGGCGGCGAAGCTCTGGAACGACCCGCTCGTCACCGAGATCGCGGATGCCGCGCCGTTCTACGAAGCCGAGCGCTACCACCAGGAATACTTCGCCAGCAATCCCCGGCAGCCTTACTGCGCGGCGATTGTCGCGCCCAAGGTCGCGAAATTCCGCAAGCAATTCACGCAACGGCTGAAGCACAAGGCGTAGCTGCCCGCGACAGAGGCAGGGGCTCCGTCGTTCCGTCGCGGCTGGGGGGGCGTTCGACTGGTCAGCGTTCTTTCCGTCGCGCGAGAAAACCGCCCGCGGCAAGGCACGCGCCTACCGACCAGAATACGGGCACGATTCCGACCGACGCACCGACGGCGCCGAGCACGAGCGGCGCCGTGAAGGACATCGAGTTGATGAGTGACATCCGGACGCCCGCAGCCTCGCCCAGGCGCCCGGCCGGCGCGTGCGCGTGCAGCAGCGACATCACCATCGGCTGTCCGCTGCCGAGCCCGAGTCCGAGCGCGAAGGACAGCGTGAGCAGCGTGGTGACGCTTTCCGAAAACGGAAACACGAAATAGACCGCTCCGGCGAGCAGCAGCGCGATGGCGAGCACCTGGCGCTCGCGCCACCTGCGGGAGATGGCCGGCATGAAGAAGCGGACGACAAACGTCGCGGCCGCGAAGGACGACAGCACGCTGCCGATCCCCAGAGCCGAAAGCCCGATCTTCGCGCCATAGATTGGCACGAATATCGTGTGCAGATCCCAGCCCAGCGACAACAATGCATTGATCGCGAACACGCGCCGCAGCGTCTTGTGCCGCAGCAGCGCGAGCACGCCGCCATGGTGGCCGGCCTCGGCGCCCTGACGCGGCCCCGGGAGTGCGAGCCGGCCGCGCCTGAGGACGGCGAGTGGAATGAGCGTGAGCAGCGCGAACGCGCCGAACGACGCTCGAAATCCGAAGTGATCGATGGTGAACCCGGCGAACAGGGGCCCGATGAATCCGGACACCGAATAGCCGAGCGCGAGCAGGCTGAAATTGCGCGCCCGCAGTTCGGGCCCGCCAAGTCCGCCGGTCGTGTTCTGGGCCGCGATCTGGAACGCCATGAAGCCGAATCCGAGCAGGATCGGGCTCGCGAAGAGCACTGGCAGGCCGGGGAACGCGACGGGGAGCGTCGCGCCGACGCCGATCGCGACCGACCCGGCCAGCATCGGCCGGCGCGCGCCGATGCGGTCGACGAGCCGGCCCGTCGCGACGGACAGAAACACGGGCAGGAGCGAATAGAGCGATATCAGCACGCCGACCGTGAACGGCGACGCGCCCATCGACAGCGCGTCGAGCGCGACGACCACCCGGCTGCCCGTCAGGACCGAGTGGTTGGCGATCCCGAGCAGGATCAGGGTGGCGAGCGTGCGCGAGTCGGCGCGCGCGGCGCCGCTCACACGGCCGCCTTGCCGCCGCGGCAACGCCAGCCGTCCGGACAGGCGGAGCGCGCGACGGCCACGCGAGGGGCGTCCAGGGCCGTTCGCAGGGCAGGCACGTCAGCGCGGGAACCGCTTGTCGTATTCGGCGTTGATCCGACTGAGCGCGCCATCGAGCTTCATCTCCTCCAGCGCGTCGCCGCGCGCCTTCACGACCTTCCGGTCCGTCTGCGGATTGCAGGCCAGACAGAGCGGCTGCTCGTTGCGATGAAGACGACCTCGATGCCGGCCACGTTTGCCGTCCTCGCGACGTCGCGCCCGGCGTGGAGGTCGGTGATCCACAGATCGATGTGATCCGGGCGATCGCGGGACGCCTGCGCGAGCGGCCATGTCCTGCACGATCTGGGCCGCGGAGCCCTGGAGCTTGCCATTGTCCGTGAAGCTGAACGGCGGGTTCTCCTCGGCGAGAAGCACGAGCGCCGCCGCCGGCATCGCGGCAAAGGCTGCGGCAGCAGCGCCGCGCGCCCCCGCTTGGCCCGGGCGGCGAGGAGAAGCGACGGGGGGTGCATGTCAGGACCGGACACGAGTCTCGGACGCAAGTGTGGCATCGCGGCGCGCGGGACTCAAGGCCATGTCATCGCTGGCGCCGCCGACGCCACGGCGGCGGTGGGTCGAGCGGGATCCGCGCCATGTCCCGAAACACGTGCCGCGCCGGCGGCCGCATTCGCGACCGGGATGCCGAACCCGGAACGCGATGGCCACCTTGCGCCAGCGCAACGTTCGCGAACGCGCTACGAAAAAAGCCCCGGCAAGGGATTCCCTTCCCGTGGAATTGCGCTATAGTTCCCGCCGATGGAGCCGGATTTGCCCCTGACAGGAGGGTCCGCTTCAGAGCGTTCGGCGTTGTGTTCCGCGTCTATCCACAGGAAGGAGAAACATGGCTACCGCCAAGAAAGCAACCAAGAAGCCCGCCGCGAAAAAAGCAACGGCCAAGAAACCCGCCGCCAAGAAACCCGCCGCAAAGAAACCCGCCGCCAAGAAAGCAACGGCCAAGAAACCCGCCGCCAAGAAAGCAACGGCCAAGAAACCCGCCGCGAAGCGCAAGCCCAACGCCGCGTTCATGAAGCCGATGACGCCGTCGTCGGTCCTCGCCGCCGTCATCGGCGCAATGCCGATGCCGCGCACCGAAGTGACCAAGAAGATCTGGGACTACATCAAGAAGAACAAGCTGCAGGACGCGGTCAATCGGCGTCTGATCAATGCGGACGAGAAGCTTCGGGCCGTGTTCGGCGGCAAAGGCAAAGTGTCGATGTTCGAAATGACGAAGCTCGTTTCGAATCACCTGAAATAATTCCCCGCGCGCAGCGCGGTCTGGCGGCCGGTGGCGAGTGCGCACCGGCCGTTTTCTTTGGGCACGCCGCTCGCCGTTGCCGGCCGTTCTTTAGCGCATGTGGCTGCGCTGGCCCTGCCGGCGTCAGGCCCGGCGGCTCAGCGCGGCGATGCGCTCCTCGATCGGCGGGTGCGTCGAGAACAGCGCCATGATTCCGCCGCGGTCGGTGATGCCGAAGCCTGCCATCGCCTTGGGCAGCGCGCCCGGCTCCAGTCCGCCGAGGCGTGCGAGCGCGTGCATCATCGGCGGGGGCGAGCCGAGGTAATCGGCCGATCCGGCGTCGGCGCGGAACTCGCGGTGACGCGAGAACCAGGCGACGATCATCGACGCGAGGATGCCGAACACGACCTGGCGACCATGACGGTGATGAAGTAACCGGGACCGTTGCCGCGCTCCGAGCGGAAGACCGCGCGGTCGACGATCGAGCCGACGACGCGCGCCAGGAACACGACGAAGGTGTTGACGACTCCCTGGATCAGCGTGAGCGTCACCATGTCGCCGTTGGCGACGTGCGCGATCTCGTGGCCGAGCACCGCTTCGACCTCCTCGTGGTTCATCGACTGCAGCAGGCCGGTCGATACCGCGACCAGCGCCGAATTGCGGAAGGCGCCGGTGGCGAAGGCATTGGCGTCCCCTCGTAGATCGCGACCTCCGGCATGCCGATCCCCGCCTTGGTCGCGAGACGGCGGACCGTTTCGACGAGCCAGGCTTCGTGCTCGTTGGCGGGCTGCTCGATCACGTGGGCGCCGGTCGTCCACTTGGCCATCGATTTCGACATCAGCAGCGAGATGATCGAACCGGTGAAACCGACCACCGCCGAGAAGGCGAGCAGCGGGCCGAGTTGAGATGCCCGTCGGCGAACATGCCCAGCGATCGAGACCGAGCAGCCGCAGCACCACGCCAGGACGAGCAGGACCGCGACGTTGGTGGCGAGAAACAGGACGATGCGTTTCATGACGATGACCTCGAGAGTGACTTGCCGCGACGCGATTCTAGCGTGGGCCGGCCGGCGAGTGAATAGGCGCCGCTCCGGCGGCTGCCGGACGCGCCCGGGAATCGCGCAGCGTGACCGTCCGGTTGAAGACGGGGCGGCCCGGCGCGTGATCCTCGAGATCGGCGACGAAATAGCCGTGGCGCTCGAACTGGAAGCAGCGCCCGGCCTCGGCCTGCCAAGGCGGGTTCCACCCAGGCCGTGATCACGCGCTTCGACCGGGATTGAGATCGTCGACAGAAGTTGCGTTCGACGGCCTCCGGCGCCTCGTCGTCAGTCTCGCCGGCCACCGCCGCCGCATGCGCAACGACGGCCGCGGGGCGCGGCGCTGTCGACGGCGGCCCCGCCGGGTTCCGCGCGCCCGGGAACGGCACCGCGAACAGCCGCTCGTACAGCCGCACCTCCGCGGGCTGCGGCGTGCACCGCCGAGAGCCAGTGGAGGTTGCCCTTCACCTTGCGCGCGTCGGCGCCAGGCGTGCCGGATCGGGTCGCGGGGTCGTAGGTGCAATGGACGGCGACGACCTTGCCGGCGGCGTCCTTGTCGACACCGACGCAGCGGACGATGTAGGCGTAGCGCAACCGCGCCTCGGCGCCCGGCGAGAGGCGGAAATAACCCTTCGGCGGGTGCTCCTCGAAGTCGTCGCGCTCGATCCACAGCTCGCGCGAGAACGGCAGCGCGCGGCGGCCGAGCTCGGGCTTCTGCGGATGGTTCGGCGCCTCGCAGTCTTCGTCCGCGCCTTCCGGGTAGTTGTCGATGACCAGCCGCACCGGGTCGAGCACCGCGATGCGGCCGCGGCGCGCGGCGTTCAGGTCCTCGCGCATGCAGTCCTCGAGCACGCTCATGTCGATCCACGAATCGGACTTCGACACGCCGATGCGCTCGGCGAACAGCCGGAAGCCGTCCGGCGTGAAGCCGCGCCGGCGCGCGCCGACGAGCGTGGGCATCCGCGGATCGTCCCAGCCATCGACGTGGCCCCGCGCGACCAGCTCGATCAGCCGGCGCTTCGAGAGCACCACGCAGGTCAGATTGAGCCGCGCGAACTCGTACTGCTGCGGCAGCGGCCGCGGGAGCTGCCCGCCATCGGCGAGCTTCTCGATCACCCAGTCGTACAGCGGCCGATGATCCTGGAATTCGAGCGTGCAGATCGAGTGGGTGATGCGCTCCAGCGCGTCCGAAATGCAGTGCGTGTAGTCGTAGAGCGGATAGATGCACCACCTGTCGCCGGTGCGGTGGTGCGACGCGTGGCGGATGCGGTAGATCGCCGGGTCGCGCAGGTTGAGGTTCGGGCTCGCCATGTCGATCTTCAGGCGCAGCACGTGTGCGCCGTCGGGAAACTCGCCGGCGCGCATGCGCCGGAACAGATCGAGGTTCTCGGCAACGGGCCGGTCGCGGTACGCGACTGGGCCCCGGCCTCGGTCAGCGTGCCGCGCGACGCGCGCATCTCGGCCGGCGCTCTGGCTCTCGACGTAGGCGAGATCCTGCTCGATGAACCACTCGGCGAATGCGTAGAGCTGGTCGTAGTAGTCCGACGCGTGGTAGCGATGCGGTCCCCAATCGAAACCGAGCCAGCGCACCGAGTCCGCAATCGACGTCTCGTACTCGACGTCCTCCTTCGTCGGGTTGGTATCGTCGAAGCGCAGATTGCAGCGGCCGCCGTTTTCCGCAGCGAGGCCGAAATTCAGGAAGATCGACTTGGCGTGACCGTAATGCAGGTAGCCGTTGGGCTCGGGCGGGAAGCGCGTGACGACCTTGCCGCCGTACTTGCCGGATCGGTTGTCGTCATTGATGATGGTGCGCAGGAAATTCGACGCAGGCGCGGCTGCCCCGGACGCATGCGCTCGCGGTGGCGAGCCACGATCCGCTGCGGCCTTCTGGGCGTCCGGAGTATTTTGCGGCGGTGCAGCACTCATCGCGTTTTGTTCATGAACAAGCATATTCGTTCCGATATTCTAACCGTCGGTGAGGTACCCGTCATGGGTCGTGATACCCCTGCCGTCGGGTCGCTGCCCGGAAAGCCGCGCCAGACAACGCTTTCCGGGCAGTTGTCTTTCGCCGCCGGAGCGGGTTGTCCACAAATCCTGTGGATAAAAGTGTGCGTATCTTGTAAATTTGGGTCCTAAGTGGTACCCAGGCCGAAGAAAATGCTGTCATGCTCAATTTCCTGCCTAGTTTTTTTCTTTTAATTTCATTGATTTGCCTTTCAGCTCCCGGAGCAGGCCCAGCCCGTGGCGCCCGGTTTCCTGTCGATTGCGCGGAGTCCCTTCGGGTGGACCTGAGGGAAGTTTTGCCCTGGACAAATCAGGTGTCTTGTTGTGACATGTCATATCTGATGCGAGGGTTGCGAGCGTGAAACCGCCGCCGCGCCCGACCACCCGGGGCCACGGCTCCGCAACCTCCGAAAGCGTTGGCCCGAGTCCAGCCAGTTCGCCCGCGGTCATTCCGGTCGGGCTGCTCGTCAGTTCCGCTCGCCTCATCCTCGAGC
The DNA here is from genome assembly GCA_963700415.1 of uncultured beta proteobacterium. Classification (GTDB taxonomy): domain Bacteria; phylum Pseudomonadota; class Gammaproteobacteria; order Burkholderiales; family Casimicrobiaceae; genus CAIWHR01. The sequence continues at coordinate 11,862 of CAVOXS010000018.1, read as the reverse complement.
GGCACCTGGGTCTCCTGTGGGTATCCGGCGAAATCTCCAATTTCACGCGCGCCGCGTCGGGTCATTGCTATTTCAATCTGAAGGACAGCACGGCCCAGGTGCGCTGCGTGTTCTTCCGGCAAAAGGCCCAGTTCGCCGGCTTTGCCTTGAAGGACGGGCTGGCGGTCGAGGTTCGCGCCACCGCGTCGATCTACGAGGCGCGCGGCGAGTTCCAGCTCAACGTCGAGACCATGCGCCTCGCCGGGATCGGCGCGCTGTACGAGAAATTCGAGCGGCTGAAAGCGCGACTCGCGGCGGACGGCTGGTTCGCCGCCGAGCGCAAGCGCCCGCTGCCGCCGTTTCCGCGGACCGTCGGCATCGTGACGTCGCTCCGAGCCGCGGCGCTCCGTGACATCCTGACCACGCTGCGGCGCCGCTGGCCGGCTGCGCCCCTCATCCTCTATCCGACCGCCGTCCAGGGCGAAGGTGCGGCCGCGGAAATCGCCCAGGCGATCGCCACGGCAAACGCCCACGCCGAAGTCGACGTGCTGATCGTCGCGCGCGGTGGCGGATCGATCGAGGACCTCTGGGCGTTCAACGAGGAAATCGTCGCCCGCGCGGTGCACGAATCGCGCGTTCCCGTCGTTTCGGGTGTCGGCCACGAGACCGATTTCACGATCTGCGATTTCGTCGCCGACGCGCGTGCGCCGACGCCCACGGGCGCGGCGACGCTCGCGGTGCCCGACCGGCGCGCCGTGCAGGCAACGGTCGCCGGAATCGCGGAGCGCTGGCGCCGCGCGAGCCGGCATGCGCTGGAGACGCGCATGCAGCGCCTCGACGCGCTGGCGCGCCGATTGGTTCACCCCGCGGCGCGGCTCGCACAACAGCGTCGCGATGCCGCCGCACTTGCCGGGCGTCTGCATCGGGCCCATCGCCACCGGCTCGCCGCGGCAGCCAGCGCGACACGCGGGCCCGGCCTCCGCCTGCTGTGGCGGCTGCGCCAGCCGCTGCCGCAGTCCGCGCGCCTGCCCCTCCTCCACGACGCCATGCGGCGCGCGGTGTCGACGCGGCTGGAGCGTGCGCACGCACGAATCGCCGCGCTCGAGATGAGCCTCGTGCACCTCAACCCGCAAGCGGTGCTCGGACGCGGCTACGCCATCGTCACGACCGCTGACGGCACCATCGTCGACACGACCGCACGGATCGCGGTCGGCGACGACATTGCGCTGGAGTTCGCGCACGGGGCGGCGGACGCGAAGGTCACCCGGCTCGGTTGAGCGGCCCCCAGCTCACGCGTTCGCTGCCTCCGCGGGGGCGTCAGTGCCCTGTGGCGCGGCTAGGCTTCGTCGGGACTGCCGGCTTCGTCGGGATCCGGCGTCGCCGATTGCCGGCAGAGCGCTCCAGGGCTCCGCCGTCCGCCTGCGCCGGGATCTTCGGTGTCGTCGCGACCACGTCCGCGTTCTGCGCGCGATGCCGGAGCGCGTGGTCCATCAGCACGAGCGCAAGCATTGCTTCGGCGATCGGCGTGGCACGGATGCCGACGCACGGGTCGTGCCGGCCATGCGTGTTGACGACGACCGGCTGCCCGGCCTTGTCGATCGAACGGCGGTCGAGCCGGATGGACGAGGTCGGCTTGACGGCGAGCGTGACGACAATCTCCTGACCGGTGGAGATGCCGCCGAGTATTCCGCCCGCGTGGTTCGACAGGAACCCCCGCGGCGTCATCTCGTCCGAGTGCTCGCTCCCCCTCTGCAGGACGCTCGCGAAGCCGGCCCCGATCTCCACGCCCTTCACGGCGTTGATGCCCATCATCGCCTGCGCGAGGTCGGCGTCGAGCCGGCCGTGGACGGGCTCGCCCCAGCCCACGGGCACGCCGTGCGCGACGACGGTGATCTTCGCGCCGCAGGAATCGCCCGACTTGCGCAGCGCATCCATGAACGACTCGAGCTCGGGGACGATTCCGGCGTTCGCGACGAAAAACGGATTCGCGTCGACGTGCGCCCAGTCCTCGAACGGGATGACCCTTGGCCCGAGCTGGACGAGGTGCCCGCGGATCGTCACCCCGTAGCGTTCCGCGAGCCACTTTCGCGCGATGGCGCCAGCCGCCACGCGCACCGCGGTTTCGCGCGCCGAGGCGCGGCCTCCGCCGCGGTGATCGCGAATGCCGTACTTCTGCCAGTACGCGTAATCGGCGTGGCCGGGGCGGAACGTGTCGGCGATCGCGGCGTAGTCCTTGCTGCGCGGGTCCTCGTTCCTGATCAGCAGCGCGATCGGGGTGCCCGTGGTACGTCCCTCGAACACGCCGGACAGGATTTCGACGGTGTCGGATTCGCGCCGCTGCGTCACGTGCCGCGACGTGCCGGGGCGGCGCCGGTCGAGCTCGCTCTGGATGTCGGCCGCCGCAAGCGCCAGCCCGGGCGGGCAGCCGTCGACCACGCAACCGATCGCCGGACCGTGCGATTCACCAAAGGATGTGACGCGAAACAGCGTGCCGAGCGTGTTGCCGGACATGGTGCACCACGGATCAAGGAAGAGCGGCGTCGGACGAATTTCAGTCTAGCACAGCGTGCGCAGCGGCCGGGTTCGCCGCCGCAGCGACGATCAGGTCGCGGACGGTCCGCCGTCGCGCGACGGCTCCGGCTGCGCCGCCGGCGGCAGCGGCGAAAGGAATCCGATCACCAGCAGCAGCAGGCCGACGCCGAGGAACGCGATGACGCGCGGCAATCCGGACAGCGCGCCCAGGTCGAGCAGGAAGAGCTTCGCCACGACCGCTGCCAGCAGCACGGCGCCGAGCACCCACAGCGGCCGCAGACGCCGCTTCGTCGCCGCGACCATCGCGGTGAGCGCGGTCAGCGTCCACGTCAGGGTCAGCGCGGCCTGGAGCGGCTTCGACGCCAGCAGCGACGAAAGCCGCCACGGTATGTCGCCCCAGTGATGCGCCGTCCGCAGCACGATTCCGTTCACCGCGACGAACAGGCCGGCACCCAGCCAACGATACAGCACGCGTTCCGCAATCCCGGAAAACCGCACCGCCCACGTCGCCACCGACCACAGCGCAAGCGCCAGCGTGATGTCCAGCGGATTGCCGAGCGGCAGGTACGGGAGCGGCGACGCGTCGCCGGGCGAGAGCACGTTGACCGCGAAAAACCATATCGCCAGCAGCCCCGCCATCGGCACCCCCGCCAGAATCGCGTAGGCCCGAGGCTGGACCGACAACGGCCAGCGTGCGGTGTCGCGAAACCGGACGACGAGCCACAGGTAGGCGATCGGGGGCAGCGCGGCCGCGCAGGGAGTCCACGCCGTGTAGTGCGCGGCGTAGCGCCCGACCCATTCGCTCGCTTCCCAGGCGACCTGCGCGACCAGTGCGACCGCCGACACTGCATGCGCCCACGGCAGCAGCGTTCGAGCTTCGACTGCCGGGTGCCTGTTCTCGGCCGCGCCCGACCAAAGCGCATCGGCGGTGCGCAGTGCCCGCCATTGCACGAACCAGCCGCATGGCCAGACGATCCAGCCGTAGGTCGTGAGCGTCGTCCGGGCAGCGTCGAAGTCGCGGAGGGCGACGACGGCCATCGTCGGCAGCAGCACGGTTCCCGCGCCCGCGAGCCTCGGCCAGGACAGTGGCCGCGCCAGGACGAGCGCGAGCGCGACGCTGGCGACCACCCAGGCGAGAACGGCGTGCACCTCGTCTGCGCGCGGCAGTTGCCGCACGAGCTCGAAGCCACCGGCGGCAAGCCACCACAACAGGCCCCAGCCAAACACCAACGGCACGAGACCTCGCTCGCCCGGCGTGATGGCACTGCCGGCGCGGTCGGCGATCCACGCCGTCGCGAACCCCGACACCGCGATCAGCCACGCCCCGGCGAAAAACGCATTGGCGAACAACGGGCCGTCGGCTTCGCCAACGCCGGAAACGGCGAACGCGACCCCGGCTCCGATCTCGACGACCAATGCGAAGGCCCGGGCGAGCCACGCGTTCTGCCTCACGCCGATCCAGTAGACGCCCGCCGCCTCGACCGCCCAGAACGCGGCCGTCCAGCGATCGTCGAGCGCGAAAGGAACCGCGACGGTCGCGAAGATGACGGCCAGCACGAGGAATGCGCGCGACAGCAGCGGGAAGCCCGGCTCGCGGCGACGGCGCAAGGCCGCGAACAGCAGCGCGTAGACAGTCGCCAGCGCGAGCGCGCTCCAGGCCGCGCCGTACTCGAAATCGCGCACGAGCGCGACTTGCGCTGCGAACCCGGCCAGCGGAACGCCGAACACGAGGAGACCGTCCACCGGATCGCGCGCGGCGGGTGGCCCGCGTCGAGCGTAAAGAATCGCGATCGCGACGTAAAAGACGAAGAACAGCGCGAGGAACGGCTGCACGACCGCGAAATGTTCCGGCCGGTAGAACTCGTGGCCCCAGACGAGTCCGAGCACGAACGTGAACGCGAAACCCACGGCATTGAGCACCCGCCAGGCCTTTGCCCACGCGAGCGTGAAGATCGCGGCGTTCAGCAGCGCGAAATAGCCGAACAGGAGCACCGGGCCGCCGTCGTTGCCCACCAGTACCGGGGCCAGGAATCCCCCGGCGATGGCCAGGCCCGCGAGCGGCTGCGAATCATTGCGCACGGCGAGCCAGACGGTGAGCGCCGACACCGCGATCAGCAGCGTGACCGCCAGCGCCTCGGGCAGCACGCCATAGGGTCGAAACGCCGCGTAGGTCGTCAGGTAGAGGACGCCGGCGCCGGCGCCCTGCAGGGAAAGGCCGTATCCCGGGCGCGAAGCCGCAAGGCGCACGCCGAGCGCCGCCAGCGCGAATCCGCCGGCAGCGACCATGGCGAGCCGCGCCTCGATCGGCATCGTGAAACGCTCGGTGAAGTACTTGAGCAGGAACGCGACACCGAAGAACAGTATGACGACGCCGATGCGCGTCAGCGCGTTGCCGCCGGCGAGCCACGCCCACCACCGATTCGCGCGCAATGGGGCTGCAGGCGCAGGCATTGCAGCCGTTGCCTGAACCGGCGGCAGCGGTGGCGTCGCGGCCGTCTCGAAATCGCGTGACCCGACTTCGCTTTCACCGGCCTTGCGCTCGACCGATCCGTCGGTCGCCGCCGCCGCTGCGTCGGCGAAGCCCTGCACGGGCATCGCCACCACGGGAACGGCGATCGTCGGCGGCTCCTGCACCGCCGCAGGAACCGGGCCGATCCCCGCGCGCTGCTCGAGGCTCGCCACGCGCTGCTCGAGCTCGACGACGCGCCGCGCCAGCGCGCTTTCGCCGTCCTGCACCGTGCCAACGCGCTCGGAAGGCGGCGGCGCGGAGGACACGCTGACGGCGAGCGCGGATCTTCCTGGCGCCGCCCGGCGCCGCCAAGCGGAAAACCTGACACCGGCGAAGAAGCCCGCGATGCCACCCAGCGCGGCGCCCCATTCGTGCCAGACGAAATTGCCCGCAAGCGCTCCCAGGAACAGACCGATCAATGCCGCCATGGGTACCGTTCTCCGTTCATGCGTTCACTTGCGCGCGCCGCGCAATGCGAGCACGGTCGCCTGCAGCCCTTCGAGCGAAACCTGTCCGGCGGGCACCGGCGGGGCCGCGACCAGCGCGATCCGCGAATGGATTCCACGCAGCCTGCGCATCGCCCTGCCGTTGGATGAGCGGCTGAAAAAGCTGCCCCAGAGTCCGCGCAGCGCCATCGGCACGACGGGCACCGGCGTCGTCGCGATCATCTGCTGCACGCCCGGCCGGAAAGGGCCGAGCTCCCCGTTCTCGGTCAGTCTGCCCTCCGGAAAGATGCCGACGATCTCGCCGGCGGCAAGCGCCTGTGCGGCCTCGGCGAACGCCCGGTCCTTCATTCGTGCGTCCTCCCTGGCCGGGGCGATCGGGATCGTCCGCATCGTGCGGAAGATGAACGAGAGCAGCGGCACCCGGAAAATGCGGTGATCCATCACGAACCGCACGGGGCGCCGCACGCAGGCGGCGATGACCACCGCGTCGACGTAGCTCACGTGATTGCAGACGATGATGCAGCCCCCCTCCTCGGGAATGTTCTCCAACCCTTCCTTGTCGACCCGGTAGAACGTGTGGATGAGGAGCCAGGCCAGGAACCGCATCAGGAACTCGGGCACGAGCCCGTAGATGTAGAACGCGACCGCGGCATTCATCAGCGCGGTGACGAGGAACAGCTCGGGGATCGAGTAACCCACGGCGAGCAGCGCAATGGCGAGCCCGGCCGACGTCACCATGAACAGCGCATTGAGGATATTGTTCGCCGCGATGATGCGCGACCGGTGCGAGGGCGGAGAGCGCTCCTGGATCAGCGCGTAGAGCGGGACGATGTAGAACCCGCCGAACAGGCCGATCAGCACCAGGTCCGCCGCCACGCGCCAATGCCCGGGACTCGCGCGGAAGACTTCGAGTCCGGCCAGCGAGTTCGCCTGCATGTGGCGGCTCGCGAGCCACAGGTCGACCGCGAATACCGTGAGCCCGATCGAGCCGAAAGGGACGAGTCCGAGCTCGACCCGGCGGCCGGACAGCCGTTCGCACAACAGCGAACCGATGCCGATGCCGATCGAGAACAGGGCGAGCAGCAGCGTGACGACGTGCTCGTTGCCACCCAGTGTGTCGCGCGAAAAACCGGCGAACTGCGCGAGGAAGGTCGCGCCGTAGAACCAGAACCAGGATATCCCCAGCATGGACAGCCAGACAACGCGATTTCCGCGCGCGACCGCGAGGTTCTTCCAGGTTTCGCTGAACGGGTTCCAATTGAGCGCGAGTCCGGGATCGACCGGCGGCACGGAGGGGATCCCGCGGCTCACGAGATACCCGGCGACGGCGACGACGAGTGCCACCGCACCGGCCGCGATCGGTCCGGCGCCCTCCACGGCGACGACGAGGCCGCCGATGATCGTGCCGAGCAGGATCGCGACGAACGTCCCCATCTCGACGAGGCCGTTGCCGCCGATGAGCTCGGCGGGCGACAGCTGCTGCGGCAGGATCGAGTACTTGACCGGACCGAACAGCGTCGAATGCACGCCGAGGAGCGCGAGCGCGGTGAACAGCAGCGCGAGGTCGCGCTGCCAGAACCCGACGAGACCGACTCCCATGATCGCGATCTCGAAGAGCTTGATCCAGCGGATGAGCCTCGACTTCTCGAACTTGTCGGCGAGCTGTCCCGCGGTCGCCGACAGGAGAACGAACGGTGCGATGAACACCGCGCCGGCGACATTGACGAGCGCGTTCGGTTCGAGCGAGGTCAGAGCCGCCGCGTGGAACGCGACGAAGATCACCAGCGCGTTCTTGTAGATATTGTCGTTGCCCGCCCCCAGGAACTGCGTCCAGAAGAACGGTGCGAAGCGGCGTTCGGCCAGGAGGTCGAACTGACTCGGTTGATGCATTGCCCCACCTCCACTCCCGCGGCATCCCGGCACCGCTCCCGCGACACCCGGCGCGGACGCCCGGCGGGACCGGCGCGCCTGCCCCGCCGGCGTCGCCGCCGCACCAATCGCATTGTGCCCGTGAAACGCTACAATTCCGCTTTCGGGGTTGCCGGCGCGCCCCGCCATGCCCGTCGCCGCCACGCCTGCCGTTTCAGCTGTGCCCACCGCCGATGCGCCAATACCTCGATTTCATGCGGCATGTCCGCGACCACGGCCACCCCAAGCAGGACCGCACGGGCACCGGCACGCTCTCGGTATTCGGCTACCAGATGCGTTTTGCGCTGGCCGACGGCTTTCCCCTGGTGACAACCAAGCAGGTGCACAGGAAGTCGGTCATCCACGAGCTTCTCTGGTTCCTGCGCGGCGAGACCAACGTGCGGTCACTGCAGGAGGCCGGGGTCACGATCTGGGACGAATGGGCCGACGCCCGTGGCGAGCTTGGCCCGATCTACGGCTATCAGTGGAGGAACTGGCCGACCGGGGACGGCGGGCACGTCGACCAGCTGGCGAATGTCGTCGCCGAGATCCGGCGCAACCCGGACTCGCGCCGGCTGATCGTCTCGGCATGGAATGTCGCGGACATCCCGCGGATGGCGCTTCCGCCATGCCATGCGTTCTTCCAGTTCTACGTCGCCGAAGGACGGCTGTCCTGCCAGCTCTACCAGCGCAGCTGCGACATCTTCCTCGGCGTGCCGTTCAATATCGCGTCCTATGCGCTGCTGACGCAGATGGTGGCGCAGCAGTGCGACCTCGGCATCGGCGAGCTGGTCTGGACCGGCGGCGACTGCCATCTGTACCGCAACCACCTCGAGCAGGTCGAGCTGCAGCTCGCGCGCGCCCCGTACCCGCTGCCGCGTCTCGTCATCCACCGTCGCGCGGATACGCTGTTCGATTACCGCTTCGAGGATTTCGAGATCACCGACTACCGCTGCCATCCGGCGATCAAGGCGCCGATCGCGGTCTGAGGAAACGCCGCCTGCGGCATCTCTGTGCGCCGCGGTCACCGCCCTCGCACCGGCGCGCCGGGACGCTCTCGGCACAGCGCGTGCCCGCTGGCGCGCGGGCGCCCCGGCGCATTGCTCACGGAGACTGCGCCGCGGCCGGAGCCGGCCCCCCCGTCAGCAGGCCGCCGTACCGCGCCGAATACGTTCCCCAGCCGCTCTTGGTCTCGATCGGCGTCCTCCCCCACCCGGCAACGATCTCGTCGGCGGTGAGCGTCCTGCTCCCATCCGCCGTGGCCCTCCCGAACGACAGACAGTTGTCGGTGCTGAAGATGACAAGGAGCTCGCCGCGGCTGCGCATCGCCTCGCGTGCCGGCGCTCCGGAACTGCTCAGGTCGACGGGAGCGCGCGTGCCGCGCAGAATCACGACATCGTTCCGATCGATGACTTCGTAACAGGTGATCGCGAGCACGGGCATGGCGGCGGCGCCCGCCGCGGCGCCGGCAATGAGTGCGGATATCAGTCGTCCATTCATGAATGCCTCCACAGCGTTCGCAGATTCGATGCGGCCCAATGCCCGGCCGCCTGGAACCCGGACCAGGGGCCGGGTCCACGGTCGACTCGAAGAGCTGCCGGGACAAGATCCATTGGACACTGAAGCTTAAGCTCAAGAATCGACCGGCGTCAAAAGGATGCTTGCCTCCGGTTCTGCGGGGCCCTTGTCCCGGCTCGAGCCGAGTGCCCGGCGTGCACCCTGCGCACCGGCCGCGAAGGGACTTGCCCCGACGTTGCGCCGGAATGCGTCCGGGGCGGCAGGCACGAGGTCACCGGAGCGTGCCCTGGCGCTTGATTCCCGTGGCGCCAGGGCCCCGGCTGCCGCCCAGGATCGCGGACCGGGAGGCGTTCCGATCGAACGGGTGCTCGCCCCGCGCCGCCTGGATGCGCGTGCATCCTTCCCCCGCCCCTGCCCGGATTTCCCCCGCAATCGGCACGGACCGTCGGGGTGCCCTCCAGCACCAACCGTTGACGGGCGCGAACAAACCCTCAATACTCGGGTTCGCGTCATCGAAATGCTTCTCCGACATTGAATTGATCGTTCGTCGGCAGCAAGGGGAAACGCGCAGGCTGCAGGCCCCCGACGCCACCTCGGAATCGGGCCTCTTTTTCAAACACGGTCGGGCGCCGGCCCGGCCATTCTTCAGGACCTACGATGAAAAATCTGATATTGGCGCTTGCACTCGGCGCCGTGGCCGCGACCGCGTCGGGCCAGGGCAAGGACCTCAAGGTTGCAATCGACCCGACCTACGAGCCCTTCACCTACAAGACCGCCGACGGCAAGCCCACCGGCTTCGACGTGGACATCGCCAACGCCGTATGCGAGCAGATCAAACGCAATTGCGTGTTCGTCGAACAGGTCTGGGACAGCATGATCCCGGGGTTGCAGGCCAAGAAGTACGACGTGATCATCAGCTCCATGTCGATCACCGAAGACCGCCTCAAAGTGGTGGATTTCACGGACAAGTACTACAACACGCCCAGCAAGATCGTGGTCCGGAACGACATCAAGTTCACGGGTCCCGCCTCGCTCAAGGGCAAGAAACTCGGCGTCCTCAAGGGCAGCACGCAGGAGAAATACGCCAACGGCGAACTCAAGAAGGCCGGCGTGGTCATTACCCCCTACGAAGCGCAGGACCAGGTCTATCTGGACATCAAGTCCGGCCGCCTCGACGGAACCGTGGCCGACGTGATCGAAGTGACGGGCGGCTTCCTGAGCAAGCCCGAAGGCAAGGACTACGGGGTGGTCGGGCCCGAGCTGTACATCCCCAAGTATTTCGGCATCGGCGCCGGGTTCGCGCTGCGCAAGGGCGAAACCGCCCTGAAGTCCGAACTCAACAACGCCATCAAGACCATCCGCGCCAACGGCACGTACAAGAGGATCAACGACAAGTACTTCAAGATCGACGTCTACGGCAAATGACCGGCTGAGTTCATTCGCGTTTGACCCTCTATTACCTGTCCATTCTCTACGGTGCGTTGCTCACCGTAGGGGTTTCCCTGGCAGCACTTGCGGTGTCGGTGCTGCTGGGTTTGCTCGGCGCGGGAGCCAAGCTTTCCGGGAACCGGTTGCTGGTGGTCCTGGCGACGGGCTACACCACCGTCATTCGCGGCATTCCTGAACTGGTGCTGATGCTGCTGGTGTTCTACGGCGGCAGCATCGGCATCAACCACCTGCTCGAGCTCTCCGGCACCGACGTGACGCTGGACATCAATCCGTTCACCGCCGGCGTGCTGACATTGGGCTTCATCTACGGCGCCTACATGACGGAAACCTTCCGCGGCGCGATCCTTTCCATTCCGCGCGGTCAACTCGAAGCCGCCGCCGCATTCGGCATGGGCCCGGTGCAGACCTTCCTGCGCATCACCGCGCCGCAGATGGTGCGTCATGCGTTGCCGGGCTTCACCAACAACTGGCTCGTGCTGATCAAGGCAACCGCGCTGGTGAGCCTGATCGGCCTGCAGGAAATGACCTACCTGGCCAAGCAGGCCAGCGCGGCGACACGTTCACCGTTCGCGTTCTTCCTGTTCACCGGCGCGCTGTTCCTGATCTACACCTGGTTCTCGCTGACGGTGTTGCGCAAGCTCCATGGCCGCTACAGCCTTGGCGCGAAGCGGACCGAGCTGTGAACTGGGAGGTGATCTTCCGCGAGGAAAGCCTCGCCCTGTATGGCGAAGGGCTGCTGACGACGCTTGGCCTGCTGCTCTCGTCACTTGCCGTTGGCGGCGTGCTCGCACTGGTCTTCGCACTGGCGCTCACCGGCCGGAACAAGGTGCTGCAACGCATCGTCGGCGCCTACACCTTCGTCATTCGCGGCACGCCGTTGCTGATACAGGTGTACATGATCTACTACGGTCTGGCGCAACTGGAGTGGATCCAGGCGCGATGGGACACGGTCTGGCCATGGACTTACTTCAAGGACGCGTTCTTCTGCGCCCTGCTGGCCTTCAGCCTGAACACCGCCGGGTACACCGCCGAAATGCTGGCCGGCGCCATCCGCGAAACCAATGCCGGCGAAATCGAATCGGCGCAGGCATTCGGCATGAGCCGCTTCCAGCTGATGCTGCGCATCGTGCTGCCCAGTGCCATGCGGCGCACGCTGCCGGCCTACAGCAACGAAGTGGTGATGATGCTGCACAGCACCAGCCTCGCCAGCGCCGTGCCGGCGATGCTCGACCTCACGGCCGCGGCGAGCCGGATCTATTCCGATTTCTATCTGCCGTTCGAGGCGTACCTTTTTGCCGCCTGCGATCTACCTTTGCTGCACGTTCTGCCTGATCGGCGTTTTCAAGCTGCTGGAGCGCCATTTCCTGGGCTATCTGGCGCCCAGGACGGACCGACAGCCCGCCTTGGGCTGAGTGCCGCGCACCCAATCCCCGGCGCCGCAAGTGAAGACATCGCCTGGGGCGAGGCAAATGGCGCCCGAAGCTGGGGGCGCGAACGGGGTCATCGCATCGCTCGCGCAAA
>CAVOXS010000017.1:0-27002 GCA_963700415.1 uncultured beta proteobacterium | reverse complement strand
GTGCGAAGTTCGACCGCGAGGCTGAAGCGCGTGCCGCGATGGCCAGGGCCATCCATCGTGCCGCAGCCGCGTCGGCGGCGTCGAAGATGCCGGTCGTGCAGCGACCGCGACCCCGGTTCGGCGGGGGGCGGGCTGCTGGGGCGGATGCAGATGCCCGAATGGCTGACCGCAGGCGTGGGTGGCTATGCGCGCGAGCATCCGGCGACGGTCGCGTTCTCGGTCCTCATCGGAATCGCTGCATTGATGATCGGCACCTTGGGGCGGGAAGGCAAGGAAGGTTGGCTGACGCGGGAGACCCAGGAGGATCCCGCGCAGACTGCGCCAAGGGAACTCGCTGCGACGCCGGCACCGGCAACTCCTGCGGTGCTCGCTGCGCGCGCGCCGGAGCCGGTGACATCGCCTGACGGCGCGAAGACGCAACGATCCGCATCGCCGGAGTCGACGTCGGCGAACCGCGCCACCATATCAATCGCGTCCGATGGCGCCGGAACTCCAGCGGGCAGCGTGCCCGCACCCACTTCCGCCCCAGAAAACGGCGTGTCTGCGGCACGGGTGGCGTCGGCGGTGGCGCCTGTCACTGTTGCACCTCTCGCGAATGTCGAATCGGGTCCGGGAGGATCCGCTCTGCCGGCTGCCGGCACCAAGGCCGGAATCGTGCCGGCCCCGCCGGCGCCAGCGGGTACTCGTGTCGTTGCGAGTTCGCCGGCCGCGGTCGCGAGTCTCCCGGCCGCAGTGCCGAGTGTCCCGGCGTTGATCCCGAATCCCCCCGCCGTGGGAGCAAGTCCCTCGCTCGTGGTCCCGGGTGTTCCGGTCTCGGTCGCGAGCCCTGCAGTCGCGTCGCCGTCGCCGGCACGCTCCGAACAGGTCGCGATGATCTCCGCGCCTGCCGCGCCGCCGGCGCCGCCGGCGAGTTCGGAGATCGAGACGCTGTTCGCGACGTTCGTCGAATCCTACGAGCGGGGGCGCATCGATGCGTTCGCCGCCTGTTCGACGATGATGCGGACACCGACGTTCGGCATGGCCGGGCGGCCATACGCGGTGAATACGACGAGCTTTTTCGCCTGTCCCAGTGGCGCAAGATGCAGTTGACCCGCGTCAACTGGAAGCGCGTGGGCGACCGGACGGTGGCCAAGGGCGAGATCACCGTCAGGATCGGCTGGCGCGACGGCCGCGAGGTCGAGCAGCGCCTCGCGGTCGACATGGAGTTCGTGCGCCGGGACGGGCGCGTGCTGATCGCCCGGCTGTCACAGCAGCCGAAGAATTGAGCGTCCTCCGCCCGTGCTAGCCCGGAGTCAACGCCCTGCCGCGGGTGGCGGTGCTGGCATTGGCCCTTCCCCTCGCACTGCTGCTGGCCTGGCGCGTGCTGGTTGCCGGGATCGGGGCGCTTGCCGAGCGCAACCTCGAAGCGGATGGGCAGGCTGTGGGCGCGTCCGCCGAAACGGTCTCGGTCGAGGCGTCGATGCGCCAGCGCCTCGCCCGGAATCCGGCCGATGCGACGGCGATCTTGCTGCTGGCCATCGAGCTCGAACGGCAGGGCAGGCGCGACGAGGCCGACGTCGCGATGCGCACTGCGGTGCGCCTCGCCCCGGCCGATCCGCAGTCGCTGCTTCTGGTTGCGGGATACTTCCTGCGCACGGGGGAAGAGGCGCAGGCGCTCACTGCCCTGCGGCGCGCGGTCGATTCGTCGCAGGCGGTCGTCGGCAATCGCGTCTGGCCCATATTCTCCACGGCGCTCGCAACCGGGCGCCATCGCAAATTCTTCGACGACCTGGCCCGCGACAATCCGTCGTGGTGGCCGGTGTTCTTCAGTTACGCCTGCACCCGCGCCCCCAGTGCCGGCGCGGTGCAGGAGGTCTTCGCGGCGCGCGTTGCCGCGACCGTGGCGACGGCAGACGAGCGACGGTGCCTGATGGAGCGGCTGCAGCGGGACGGCCAGTGGACGGGCGCGTACTTCGTCTGGCTGAACGGCCTGCCGCTCGAACAGCGGCAGCGCGTGGGCTACGTGTTCAACGGCGGATTCGAGCTGCCGCTGTCGAACGCGGGGTTCGACTGGAGGATGCCCGCGCAGGACGGCGTCGTCGTGTCGGCCGCACCGGTCGACGGCGGCGCCGGCGCGCTTGCCCTGAGCGTCGCGTTCGCCAGTCAACGTTATGCCGCGCCGCCGGTGTACCAGTATCTGCTGCTGGCTCCGGGGCGTTACCGGCTGGAGGGCAGGGCGCGTTCGGACCTCAGCGCGTGGCTGGGGCTGCAATGGGGTCTGTACTGCCCGGGAGGAGCCGGACGAGAGACGAAACAGCTCGCGCACAGCGAGCCCTTCGCCGGATCGGCGCGCTGGCGCGAGTTTGGCGAGAATTTTGGGGTGCCGGCGAATTGCCCCGTCCAGGTGCTGCGCCTCGAGCTCGCCAACCCGAAGCAAGGGGCCAATGCGCCCGGAACCGTGGCAATCAGGTTGAAAGGAAAGGTCTGGTTCGATGACATTCGGGTCCGAATCGTTGACTAACATCAGACGGGTTGATAGGCTCGGCATGATGATTGCTGTGCCAAAGGGTCGAGACCCGGGAGCGGTCGCCCTCGAGGCGAAACGAGCTATGTTCACGCGCACCGATTGCACCACTCTGGCCCTCGTCTTCGTGCTCGCCGCAGGGGCGACGCAGGCGCAGCAGCCCGCGCCGCCGCGCCCGATCGCACGCGTGACCGGGTTGCAGGGCAATGTGCTGGTCAGCCAGGCCGACGGCATGGCCGCGGTCGTAAACGGGCAGCAACTGGCGCCCGGCGCGCGGCTGATCACCACGGCCGGCGCCAAGGTCGCGATCACCTACGATGCCGGATGCCTCGTCAACATGGGCGAGAACCAGCGGTACACCGTGCGCGAGGCGGCGCAATGCACGGCGGCGAAAGCGCCGCCGCTGGGCGCTGCCACGCCCTTCGCCGTTCTTGCGGGGCCTCAGGTCGTGAACGCGGGTGGAAGCGTCGTTCGCGGCGATCTCGGCGTCAGCCCGGGAACCACCGTGGAGGGCTTCCCCGGGGGCAAGGTGATCGACGGCACGATTCAAAGATCCGGCGATGCGCCGAACCAGGCGCAGAAGGATGCCGCGAAAGCCTACGCCGACCTGGCCGCGCAGCAGTGCAACGTCAAGCTGATCGGGCAGGATTTGGGCGGGCAGACGCTCACGCCCGGCGTCTACTGTTTTCCGTCGGCTGCGGCGACATTGAACGGCGAGCTCCTGCTGGACGCCCAGGGCGATCCCAACGCGGTCTTCGTGTTTCAGGTCGGCACCACGCTGACGACGGCGGCCAATTCGAGAGTGCGGGTGCTCAACAGCGGCCGGGATGCCGGCGACGGCGAGCAGTCGGCGGATGCGCGCAACCGGCGGCGCGACTCGCTCTGCCACGTGTATTGGCAGGTCGGCAACTCGGTCGCCCTCGGCAGGGACAGCAATTTCATCGGCACCATCATCGCGATGGAGCGCATTGGCGTGGGGACCAATGGCACGATCGACGGCCGCGCCCTGGCGCGAACCGGCAACGTGGCGATGGATACCAATACCGTCGAAATTCCGCTGTGCGTCCTGCCCTTCGCCTACTGGCCCGAGACCATCGTGGGCGCCATCGGTGCCGGCGGCATCACCTACGCAATCCTGAAGAACGACAAGAAGCCGAAAAGCCCGAACTGACCCGCCATCGAAACCAGGACCTTTCGACACGTGGAGCCTGCGGGCTCCATGTTCTTTTTTTGCCTCGCTGCTTTCCTGTTGCTGGCTCCGCTGTACAAGGCCGGCAACCGGCCGCTGCCGCTGTTGCTGCTCGAGCTGGCGGCACTGGGTTTCCTGTTCGCGATTGTCGTCGTGCACCGGGCGCCGATCGCCCTCCCGCGCACGCTGCAGGTGGCGGTCGCCCTGATGCTGCTCTATCCGCTCGTGCAGCTGATCCCGCTCCCGGACGGACTCTGGCGGGCGTTGCCCGGGCACGGCGAGTATGCGGCGGTGCTCGACCGGTTCGCGGCCGGCGACGGCGCACTCGCGTGGCGGGCGATCTCGGTGGTTCCCGCTGCCACCGAGTACGGCTGGCTCGCGCTGCTGCCGCCGCTCGCCTGCCTGCTGGGCGTGTTGCGGCTGGCGCCTGCCCACGTCGCGCGGCTGCTGCTGCTGCTGGCGATCCTCGCCGGCGCCCAGAGTGTGCTGGGGCTGCTGCAGGTGGGACCCAGCGGCGGCGGGATGCTCTACTTCGGCAACGAGGAACCGGGCCAGTACGTGGCGATCGGCACGTACGTCAATCGCAATCACCTCGCGGCGCTGCTGGCCATGACGCTGCCGGTGATCGTCGGCCTCTTCGTGTACGGTCTGCGCCCCGGGCGCCACACGCACAAGCGACCGGTGCATGCCCCGCCCTCGGAGGTTGCGGCCCAGCGGACGCTGCTGTTCGCTTCGGCGGTGATCATCCTGGTCTGCCTGCTGTTCACCCGGTCGCGCGCCGGGATCGCGTCCGGTCTGGTGGGGCTTGCGTGCGCGGCGTTCGTGCTCGCTCGCGCGCGCGCCGTCCGCACGCACACGTCGCGCGCGCTCGTTGCGAGCTACGTCGTGAGCGGCCTCATCGTGATTTCGATCGGCGTGGCGCTCGCGATCGGAATCGGTCCGCTGTTGCGAGGGCTCGAGCCCGCGCAGCTGCAGGCGAATGCCGATTTCCGATGGGCGATCTACGCGGCGACACTGCGCGGGGCGCTCGAGTTCCTGCCCTTCGGCAGCGGATTGTCCACGTACGCCGACGTCTTCCCGCGCTTCCAGGTCGCCGACGTCGGCGGGTTCATCGACTACGCGCACAACGACTATCTGCAGGCATTCATGGAGCTGGGGCTCGTGGCGCCGGTCGTCGTGGCGCTGTTGTTCGCAACCTGGCTGACGCGATTCATCGAGCTGCTGCGCGACCGCGCAGGCCGCAGCTTCACCCTGTTGCAGCTTGCCGCGGCGCTCGGCATGGTGCCGATGATGCTGCACAGCGCGTTCGATTTCGCGCTGCACATGCCGGCCAATGCGATGTGGTTCGCGGCGTTGGCCGGCGCGATGTTCCATGCCGGCGTCGGTCGCGACGGGGAGGCTGACCTCGAGACGCACCTGTCGCGGCGACAGTCGATCCCGCCCGATGCCACACCGACATGAGCCACGCGTGCGCGGAACAGCGCACCGGGCGTTTGCGGTGATAATCGGGCAATGATCGACCTCCACTGCCACCTGCTCCCCGGCATCGACGACGGCTCGCCCGACGAGGCGACCTCGCTCGAGATGGCGCGCATCGCCGTCGCCGACGGCATCCGCACCACCGCGTGCACGCCGCACATCTACCCGGGGCTCTACGAGAACGACGCGGCGGGGATCAAGTCACGGGTCGTGGCGCTGCAGCATCGGCTGCTCGAGGAGGGAATTCCCCTCGCCCTCACCTTGGGCGCCGACGCGCATCTGACGCCGGAGTTGCTCGGGCGCCTGCGCGCGGGAACCGCGCCGTCGCTCGCCGGCGGCCGCTATTTCCTGCTGGAGCCGCCGCATACGGTCGCGCCGCCGCGGTTTTCCGAGGCGATGTTCGATTTCGTCGGCGCCGGCTACGTGCCGGTGCTGACGCATCCGGAACGGCTCACCTGGATCAGGCCGCACTACGCGGTGTTCGTCGCGCTGGTGAACAGCGGCGTATGGATGCAGGTGACGGCAGGCAGCCTGACGGGCCGCTTCGGCAAGGACGCGCGGTACTTCGGCGAGAAGATGCTGGACGAGGGCCTCGTGCATCTGCTCGCCACCGACGCGCACGGCGTGCGGCACCGCGCGCCGCTGCTCGCCGAGGGGCGCGAGGCCGCCGCGAAGAGGATTGGCGCGGAGGAAGCGCAGCGGCTTGTGGTCGATCGCCCGCAGGCGATTCTCGACAATCGCCGGCCGGCGGAAGTGACCCCGATCCCCGCGCTTCGCGAGGGCGGGGTGAAGCCGCGTCGCCATGGTTTCCTCGGCCGGCTCGTGGGTCGCGGCCTGCGAACATCGGGAAATCAGGGAAAATCGGGTTCAGATACGTAACCATCGCCGATTTGCCGGGGTCGCAGCGCCACAATCGTTACCTGTCTGACGCCGATTGTCCCGATCTCGCGATCCGGGTGTCGCTCCGTCCGCGCGCGTTTTCCAGCCGCCAGTCGGTCTCCCCGGGCCGGCGTTCCGGGCGGCAGGAAAATTGCTGTGTTGAAGCCGAAATCCAATGGCACCCCTGAAATCGGGGTGGGGACATTGGCATGGCCGTTCCGGGCAGGCTGCAACCAGACAAAGCAAATCCTTGTTCCATCGATCAAAAAGTGACTTGGCGGCGGGCTGCGGCCGGGTTCGCGCACTCTTTCGAGCGGGCACGCCTCGCGCTGCGGAGCCGCGACGGACATCGTCCGACTGCCGCTGCGCGGCAGCAAGCGGCCGGTCGATGACCGCTCTCCGCTGACCGCCGCGATGGCCATGAAATTGCCCGAGCACAACCTGTCCTTCGGCCGAATCCAGACCCGCATCCTGGGCTCGTTCATGGCGCTGTTCGTCGCGGTGCAGGTCGCCGTGCTGGCGTCGGTTCATTTCATGGGCACGGCATCCGTGCGCGAGACGGCGAGCGCGGAGGTCGCGTCCGGCTCGAAAGCGTTCGAGCGCCTGCTGGAGCTCGATGCGCAGCGATTGATCGAGGGCGCGCGGCTGTTGTCGGCCGATACGGCGTTCCGGGAAACGGCTGCCTCCGGCGATCGCAGCACGCTGGGACCGGAGCTGGCGAAGCACGGCAAGCGCATCGGATCGGCGGTGATGCTGCTGATCGGCCCGGATCGCCAGGTTGCCGCCGGCACGCTCGCCGGCGAAATCGGACGTCGCTTCAGTCAGCCCAAGCTGCTCGACCGCGCGTCGGCGAGGCAACAGGCTTCCGCGCTGGTTTCGGTCGGCGGGCAGCTCTACCATCTCGTCGTCGTGCCGTTGCTCTCGCCGCCGCAGCCGGCGGTGTGGATCGCCGCGGGAATCCGGATCGACGACAGGATGGCGCAGGAAATGCGCAATCTGACGGGACTCGAAGTCACCCTCCTCAGCCGTCCGGCGGGGGGCCAGTGGAAGGCCAACGCCAGCACGCTGCCGGAGCCGGCCAGGTCGGATCTCGCGCGCGACGTGGGCGCCAGCCGGTATTCCACCACCGGCAGCGATGGCAACGCGGAGTTTGGCGACGATGCGATCACGCGGGTGATCGATCTGGCGCCACGCGCCGACGATGGCGCGCTCGCGGTGCTGCAGAGGTCGCTGCCGGCGGCGCTGGAGACGGTTCGTGCGCTGGAACAGTGGCTTGCGCTCGTCACGCTGCTCGGGATCGCTGCGACGGCGCTCCTCGGATTGGCGCTGGCCCGGGGCATCGCCGGACCGCTGGGCGAAATGACCGCTGCTGCGCGTCGTGTCGCCGCAGGCGACTGTGCGCCGATCCCGATCGATCGGCGCAAGGACGAGGTCGGGGTTCTGCGCACAGCGTTCCGCGCGATGCAGGAAGGCGTCGCGGCGAACATGTCGAAGATGACCGAGCTTGCGCACCGCGACGCGCTGACGGGTCTGACGACGAAGGTGTTGTTCGGCGACCGTCTGGAGCAGGCGATCGCAGCCGGCGCGCGCGCGGGCACACCCGTCGCCGTGCTGGTTCTCAATCTCGACCGTTTCGGGGATATCAACGAAACGCTCGGCCATTCGACCGGCGACATGCTGCTGCGCGAGGTCGCGGCCCGGCTGCGCTCGGTCATCCGCCGCGCGACCGATACGGTCGCCCGCCTCGGCGGCGACGAGTTCGCCATCCTGATGTCGGGCTGCCGGTTGAACGACGCGCAGCGGGTTGCCGAAGCCGTCGCGCGTGCACTGGAAGTCAGGATGACCCTCGACGGACACCCCGTCGACGTCCATCCGAGCATCGGCGTGGCCGTGTGTCCCGACCATGGCCACGACCCGGGAAAGCTGCTGCAGCGCGCCGACGTCGCCATGCGCGCGGCCAAGCGGGACAAGCTGCGCATCGTCACCTGGGACGACCGCTACGAGGAAAACGGCGAAAAGCGGCTGGCGCTGATGAGCGACCTCAAGAAGGCCGTCGACAACGAGGAGCTCGCGCTGATCTATCAACCGCGGATCGCGCTCGGCGAATCCGGAGAGCATTTCGTCGAAGCCCTCGTTCGCTGGCAGCATCCTCAGCGCGGGCTCGTGCCGCCCGCCGAGTTCGTTCCCCTCGCCGAGCAGACCGGCTACATCCGCACCGTCACGCAGTGGGTGCTGGGGCAGGCGGTTGCGCAATGCGCCGATTGGCGCAGCCGCGGAATCCCGATGAACGTCTCGGTCAACATCTCGGCGTGCGACCTGGTCGACGTCGATCTGCCGGCGCGCCTCGCGCAGCTCTTCGACAAGGAAGGATGCGCCGCGCAGTGGATCACGCTCGAGGTCACCGAGAATGCGATCGTCGGCGAGCCGGGTCATGCGCTCAAGAACCTCGAACGCCTGCACGAACTGGGATGCAAGCTCGCGCTCGACGATTACGGCACCGGTTATTCGACGCTCGCCTACCTTCGGCGCCTGCCGCTCGACGAGCTCAAGATCGACAAGTCGTTCACGATGGGCATGACGACGGACGCCAGCGATGCGCTCATCGTCCGCTCGACGATCGAGCTCGCGCACAAGCTGGGGCTGGCGGTCGTCGCCGGCGGCGTCGAGAACGAGGCGACGTTGAACGAGCTGCGCGCGCTGGGCTGCGACGCGGTGCAGGGGTTCCTGGTGAGCCGGCCGCTGACCGCCGACGACGTGCCGCCGTGGGTGCGCGAGTCGCCATGGACGCGTCCCGCGCGGGAAAAGACTTCGCTGCGTCGCGTGAGTTAGGAGATCGGGGACAGACCCCGAAAGCGGAGTCTGTCCCGTTCCGGCTTGTCCGGGAAACGAGGTCTGTCCCTTTCCAGCCCGGCGCTTGCCACGGTGACCGCGCGCCGTTACCCTCCGCGGCGTGCTCTCGATCCGTCAGCTCGCCAAGACTTACGCCGGTCCGCAGCAACGCACCGTCCTGACCGGCATCGACCTCGAGCTCGTCCCGGGCGATTACGTCGCGGTGATGGGCGAATCCGGGATCGGCAAGTCGACGCTGCTCAACCTCGTCGCCGGCCTCGATCGGCCCGACGCCGGATCGATCGCGCTCGACGGCGCCGAGTTCGCGGCGCTCGACGACGACGCCCTGACGGCCGTACGCCGGGTGAAGATGGGATTCGTCTTCCAGGCCTTCCACGTGCTGCCCTATCTGACGGTGGGGCAGAACGTCGCGCTGCCTTTGTCGCTCGTCGGCGTGCCCGTGGCGAAAGCCGAAGCGGCGGTGGCGGCGATGCTGGCGGCCGTGGGCCTCGCGCAACGCGGCACGAGCATGCCGCGCGAGCTTTCCGGCGGGGAGCTGCAGCGGGTCGCGATCGCCCGCGCGCTGGTCCACGGGCCGAGGCTCGTGCTGGCCGACGAGCCCACGGGCAATCTCGACCCCGAGAGCGCGGCACAGGTGCTGCGCCTGCTGCGCGACCAGGTGAAGGCGAACCGCGCCGCGGGCATCCTCGTCACCCATTCGCGCACGGCCGCCGAGACCGCCGATCGCATCCTGGTGCTCACGCGCGACGGACTTCGCACGTCAGGATCGGGGTCGGGATCGGGGCGAGATACGTAATCATTGGCGCCTTCGCGACCCGATGCCGATGTCCTTTGTTGCGTATCTGACCCCGATGCGCGGTGCGTTCGCGCAGAACCGGATGCGAACGGCGCTCGCGGTGCTTGCGATCGGGCTCGGCGTGGCGCTCGGCTACGCGGTGCAGCTCATCAACGTCGCGGCGGTCAACGAGCTGGCGCAGGGTGTCCAGACGCTCTCGGGCGACGCCGACCTCGAGGTGCGCGGCCCGCGTGCCGGCTTTCCGGAGGCAATCTATCCCGGCATCGCGCGGATGCCGGACGTCGCCGTGGCGAGTCCGGTCGTCGAAGTCGACGCGAAGATCGCGGGTGGCGACGCGCCGCTCAAGATCGTCGGCGTCGACGTCTTTCGCGCGGGACTCATCCAGCCCGGTCTGTTCGCCACTGCTGCTGATCGGCTGGACACGCTGCGACCGGACGCGCTGTTCCCGAGTCCCGCGGCGGCGCGCTGGCTCGCCGTCGCACCGGGGGACACCGTCGGCGTGCAGGTCGCATTGGCCGAGGTGCCGCTGCGCGTGGCGGGCGAGCTTGCCGCCGGGGGCAACCAGCGCTTCGCCGTGATGGATATCGCCGGCGCGCAAGCCGCCTTCGACCGCCTGGGATCGCTCAGCCGGATCGATCTTCGCCTCAAGCCGGGCGTCGACGCGGCTGCATTCGCCGAACGATTGCGAAAGAACCTGCCGCCGGGGCTCGCCGTCCTTCGACCGGAGACCGCCATCGCGGCCGGCGCCAGCCTCTCGCGGTCGTATCGCATCAATCTCAACGTTCTCGCGCTGGTCGCACTCTTCACCGGCAGCCTGCTCGTGTTTTCGACGCAGGCGCATTCGGTCGTACGCCGCCGTGCGCAGTTCGCACTGCTGCGGGTGCTGGGCGTGACGCGCCGGCGGCTCATGCTGCTGATCGTGGCCGAAGGGGCGCTGATCGGTGTCGCGGGCAGCGCGCTCGGGCTGGCGCTCGGATTCGCGCTGGCACGGATCGCCGTGCGGTGGGTCGGCGCGGATCTCGGATCCGGGTTCTTCCGCGGCGTCGTGCCGACGCTCACGCTGGAGCCGGTCGCGCTGGGCCTGTTCTTCGTCCTTGGCATCGCCGCTGCGGTGGCCGGCAGCTTCGCGCCGGCGCTGGAGACCGCGCGCGCGTCGCCCGCGCAGGCGCTGAAGGCAGGCGACGAGGAACGCGCCTATGCGCGCCTGCGTCCCATCGCGCCGGGGCTGGCGCTGCTGGCGCTTGGCGCGATCGCGACCCGGCTGCCGCCGGTGGCGGGGTTGCCGCTGTTCGGGTATGCAGCGATCGCGTTGCTGCTGATCGGCACGCTGCTGCTGCTGCCGCGCCTGACCGTGGCGGCGCTGTCGCTGTTGCCCGCTCCCGATGCGCCGGCGCCGCGGCTCGCGCTGGCCCAGCTGCGTGGCTCGCCCGGCCAGGCGGCCGTCAGCCTCGCGGCGATCGTCGCCAGCGTCAGCCTCACCGTGTCGATGGTGATCATGGTGGCGTCGTTCCGCGATTCGCTCGACGCGTGGCTTGAACGCATCCTGCCGGCTGACATGTACTTCCGCGCTGCGAGCGGCGGCGATACCGCGTATCTGACCCCGGACGTCCAGGCGACGATCGCGGCGCTTCCCGGCGTGCGGCGCGCCGAGTTCCTGCGCGAGCAGCAGTTGCTGCTCGATCCGGCGCGGCCGCGGATCGTCTTGCAGGCGCGCACAATCGATCCCGTGGATCCGGCGCGCAATCTGCCGATCATCGGCGCGGCGATCAGGGTGCCCGCCGATGCCCCGCCGCCGGTGTGGGCGAGCGAGGCCGCGGCCGACCTCTACGGATTCGCGCCGGGGAGGGTCATCGCGTTGCCGATCGCCGCCGGTGTCGAGCGCTTCACCGTCGCGGGCGTCTGGCGCGACTATGGTCGCCAGCAGGGCGCGGTCGCGATGGAGCGGCCGCGCTACGTCGCGCTGACCGGTGACCGCACGGCCACCAGCGGCGCCATGTGGCTGGCCGCGGGCACGGATCCGCAGGCGGTCGAGGCGTCGATCCGGCGCGTTGTCCCCGGCGGCGAGCGGCTCGAGATCGCGCTGCCCGGCGAGATTCGCGCCGCGTCGCTCACCGTGTTCGACCGCACGTTCGCGGTGACCTACGCGCTCGAGCTCGCGGCGGTGGTGATCGGTCTCATCGGCCTGTCGTCGTCGTTCGGCGCGCTGGTGCTCGCGCGCCGCCACGAATTCGGCGTGCTGCGCCACCTCGGCATGACCCGGCGGCAGATCGGCGGGATGCTCGCCACCGAAGGTCTCGCGGTCAGCGCCATCGGGCTTGCCATCGGCCTGGCATTGGGTTTCGTGATCAGCCTGATCCTGATCCACGTGGTGAACCGGCAGTCGTTCCATTGGGGCATGGAGCTCTCGCTGCCGTGGCCGGCGCTCGCGGGATTCGGCCTGCTGCTGGTCGGCCTGTCGATGCTGACCGCGCTCGTCAGCGGTCGGCAGGCGATGGGCGCGGATGTCGTGCGCGCGGTGAAGGACGACTGGTGAGGCGCGCCGGCGCGAGTGCGGAGAGGCGGCCATGAAGCGGCGCGTCTTCCTGGCCCTCCCGGTCATGATGGCCGCCGGCGGCACGCTCGCCGAAGTCGAGTACGAGCGCGTGGTGCCGCGCGCGCTCGAATTTCCGCGCGATCACGGCGCCCATCCTGACTTCCGCATCGAGTGGTGGTACGTCACCGGCTGGGTCGCGGATGCGGCCGGAAATCCTTACGGCGTGCAGATCACGTTCTTCCGCAACCGGCCCGGCATAGCGGAGGCGAATCCAAGCGCCTTCGCGCCGCGGGAACTCCTGTTCGCGCACGCCGCGCTGGCCGATCCGCGGCACGGGCGCCTCCGGCACGACCAGCGGGCCGCGCGCGCGGGGCTCGGCCTTGCCGGGCGCCGATCGAGCGTCGACGCACGCCTACATCGACGACTGGTCGCTGGCTCTGGTCGACGGCCGCTATGCGGCCAGGATCAACGCGCGCGATTTCGCGCTCGACCTAACGTTCGCGCCGACGCAGCCGCCGTTGCTGCAGGGAGAAGCCGGGTACTCGCGCAAGGGTCCGGACCCCGCGCAGGCCAGCCATTACTACAGTCGGCCGCAGCTTGCGGCGACCGGAACGGTGACGCTCGCCGGCAGCGTGTCCAAGGTCACCGGCACCGCGTGGCTCGATCACGAATGGTCGAGCACGGTGATGGCGCCGGGCGCGGTGGGCTGGGATTGGGCCGGGATCAATCTTGCCGATGGCGGCGCGCTGATGGCGTTCCGGATGCGGGACCGGGCGGGGCACGCGCTGTGGGCCGGCGGCACGCTGCGGGGCACGGACGGCCGCGAGCGCACGTTCGCCCCGGACGAAATCCGCTTCGCGGCGACACGCTCGTGGCGCTCGCCGCGCACGGGCGTCGCCTATCCGGTGGGGATGACGGTCGCCGCCGGCGATCTCGCGCTGACGCTGGAGCCGCTCATCGACGACCAGGAGCTCGATGCGCGCGCGAGCACCGGCACGATCTACTGGGAGGGAGCGGTGCGGGCGCTTGCGTCGGGGCGCGAGGTCGGGCGCGGGTATCTGGAGCTCACCGGATACGGGACGCCGTTGCGGCTTTGAATCGTGTGAATCGGGGACAGACCCCGTTTCAGGGGTCTGTCCCCGATTCGCCCGATTCACCGAAACGGGGTCTGTCCCCGACTTGCGCGACTTACGCCCGATTTACGCCATCTTGACGATCCGGCCTTCGCGCCAGGATGTCGTCGCGGCTTCCGCGAGTTCCAGCGCCTTCAAGCCGTCGTCGATCGTCGTGCGGAGCTTCTCCTTGCCGGCCAGCACCGCGAAGAAGTGCGCCATCTCGTTCGCGTAGGCCGCGCGATAACGCTCGAGGAAGAAATGCTCGGGCAGGTCGCGCACGACTGCCGTCGCGGTACTCGCAACCACCTCCGTCGGCGCGTGGTTGCCGGCCTGCAGCATGCCGCCGCTGCCCAGCACCTCGAACCGCTGGTCGTAGCCGTACGCAGCGCGACGGCTGGTGTTGATCTGGCAGAGCCGGCCGCGCTTGGTGCGGATGGTCACCGCGGTGGAGTCGACGTCACCGGCCTCAGCGATCGTCGGGTCGACGAGGCACGATGCGTTGGCATGCACCGTTTCGGCTTCGTCGCCGAGGATCCAGCGGAAGACGTCGAAATCGTGGATCAGCATGTCCTTGAAGATCCCGCCGGAGCTCTTGATGTAGGGAATCGGCGGCGGGCCGGGGTCGCGGCTGGTCACCACGAGCATCTCCGGCGTGCCGATCTCGCCGGCGGCGAGCCTCGTCTTCAGCGCGGCGAACGTGGGATCGAACCGGCGCTGGAAGCCGATCATGCAGGTGATCCCCGCGCGCGCGACCGCCTCGGCGCAGGTGCGCGCCCGGGCGATCGCGAGATCGACCGGCTTTTCGCAGAAGATCGGCTTGCCGGCCGCCGCCGCGGCGAGGATCAGGTCGGCGTGGGTGTCGGTGTACGAGCAGATCAGGACCGCGCCGACCGCCGGATCCGCGAATACCTGCTCCGTCGTCGCCAGCTTGGCGCCGTGATGCGCCGCCAGTGCGGCGGCGGCCTCGGTGTTGGGGTCGATCACGTACTTGAGCCGCGCGCCCGGTTCGCGCGCGAGGTTGCCCGCGTGGATCTTGCCGATGCGGCCGGCGCCGAAGAGTGCGACGTCGATCATGGTCGTTCGCCTTGTGTGGGGCGCAGGGTTGCGCCATCCGGTGAGGTATTCTATGTTACCGGAGTCGCACCGGCGCGGATGTGCGTAGCCGGCTGCCCGGACCTTTACTGCCTCCCATGAAGAACAATACCCGTTTTGCCGCCGACCGGCGCTTCGACGTCATCTGCCTCGGCCGGTTCGCCGTCGACTTCTACGCCCAGCAGATCGGCGCCCGCCTCGAGGATGTCGCCAGTTTCGCCAAGTACCTCGGCGGCTCGTCGGCGAACACCGCGTTCGGCTGCGCGCGCCTGGGGCTGTCCGCCGCGATGGCGGCGCGCGTCGGCGACGATGCGATGGGCCGCTTCCTCACCGAAACGCTCGCGCGCGAAGGCTGCGACGTTTCGCACGTGAGCATCGACCCCACGCGGCTCACCGCCTGCGTGGTGCTCGGAATCAAGGACCGCGATACCTTCCCGCTGATCTTCTATCGCGAGAACTGCGCCGACATGGCGGTGACCGAAGACGACGTCGCCGAAGATTTCCTCGCGCAGTCGAAGGCGCTGCTGATCACCGGCACGCACTTTTCGGCCGAGCACGTGCATCGCGTGTGCACGACCGCGCTGGAGCGCGCTCGGCGCAACGGCGTGCGCACCGTGCTCGACATCGATTACCGCCCGGTGCTGTGGGGACTCACCAAGCGCGGAGACGGCGAGACGCGCTTCATCGCCAGCGACACCGTGACGGCGCATCTGCAGTCGATCCTGCCGCTGTTCGATCTCGTGATCGGCACGGTGGAGGAGTTCGCGATCGCCGGCGGGAGCACCGACATCATCGCGGCGCTGACCGCGGTGCGCACGGTGACGCCGGCCACGCTGGTCGTCAAGCGCGGCCCGATGGGTTGCGCGGTGATCGACGGTGCGATTCCCCGCTCGCTGGACGACGCCTTCAACGGGCAGGGGGTCACGGTCGAGGTGCTCAACGTGCTGGGCGCGGGGGATGCGTTCTCGGCCGGGTTCCTGTCCGGATGGGTGCGCGGAGAGAATTACGACGAGTGCTGCCGCTATGCCAATGCCTGCGGGGCGCTGGTGGTCTCACGGCATGGGTGCGCACCGGCGATGCCCACGCGCGTCGAGCTCGATCACTACCTCGCCAACGCGGAGCGCATTCCGCGGCCGGACCGCGACGACGAGCTGAAGCGCCTGCACCGCAAGACCGCGCCGCGCACGCCGCGGCCCGAACTGTTCATTTTTGCATTCGACCACCGCGATCAGCTCTACGATCTGGCCCGGGCCACGGGCGCCGGCGAAAGCCGCCTGCCGGCGCTGAAAAGGCTTTTTGTCGACGCCGTCGGGCAGACGGAAGCGGCGCGGGGCCTCGCCGGACGCGTCGGACTGCTATGCGACGACAGGTACGGCCAGGACGCGCTGAACGCGGCGACCGGCCGCGGCTGGTGGGTCGGCCGGCCGGTCGAATGGCCCGGGTCCAATCCGGTCGTGTTCGAGCACGGGCGCTCGATCGGCACCACGCTGATCGGCTGGCCCGTCGAGCAGGTCGTGAAGTGCCTGGTGCCGTTCCATCCGGATGACGACGTCGACAACCGGTTGGAGAACGAGGCCCAGATGAAGGCGCTGTACGACGCCGTGCAGATCAGCGGCCACGAATTGCTGCTCGAGATCGTCCCGCCGAAGCGCCTCCCGGCGGGCCCTGACGTGCTGCTGCGGGCGATGAAGCGGCTCTACAACCTCGGGATCTACCCGGAATGGTGGAAGCTGCCGCCGCCGGCAGCGCGCGAGTGGCCGGCGATCGACGCACTCGTCGCCGAACGCGATCCCTGGTGCCGCGGCATCGTGCTGCTCGGCCTGAGCGCGCCGATCGAGACGCTTGCCCGCGGCTTTGCCGACGCGGCAGGCAGCCGCACCTGCCGGGGGTTCGCCGTGGGAAGGACGATCTTCCACGAGCCGGCACGAGCCTGGCTCGCGGGCGCGATCGACGATGGCGCTCTCGTCCGGGGCGTGCGGGCCAGTTTCGAGGCGCTGATCGACGCGTGGACCGCGGTGCGCACCGGGGAGGCGCGGCCGTGAGGACGATTGCCCTGACGATGGCGCAGGCGCTGGTCCGCTTTCTCGCTGCGCAGCGGACGATCTGCGACGGACGCGAGGTGCCGTTGTTCGGCGGCGTGTGGGCGATCTTCGGCCACGGCAACGTCGCGGGGCTGGGCGAGGCGCTCTACGGCCATCGCGCCCTGCTGCCCACCTATCGCGCGCACAACGAGCAGGCGATGGCGCACGCGGCGATCGCTTTCGCCAAGGCGCATTTTCGCCGCCGGATGATGGCATGCACGACGTCCATCGGCCCGGGCGCGACCAACCTGATCACGGCGGCGGCGACCGCGCACGTCAACCGGCTGCCGGTGCTGCTGCTGCCCGGCGACGTGTTCGTCTCGCGCGATCCGGACCCCGTGCTGCAGCAGGTCGAGGATTTCGGTGACGGCGGCGTCTCGGCCAACGACTGCCTCAAGCCGGTGTCGCGCTATTTCGACCGCATCGTCGCGCCGTCGCAGCTTCTCACCGCTCTGCCGCGCGCGATCGCGGTGCTGACCGACCCTGCGCAGTGCGGTCCGGTCACGCTGGCGTTGCCGCAGGACGTGCAGGCCGAGGCATACGACTACCCGGAGGAATTCTTCGCGCCGACGCTCGTTCGCATCCGCGCGCCGCTGCCCGAGGCGGTCGAGCTCGAAGCGGCGGCGACGCTGCTGCGGGCTGCGAAGCAGCCGGTGCTCATTGCCGGTGGCGGCGTGCTGTACAGCGACGGCGGCGCCGCTGCGCTGCGCCGGTTTGCCGAAACGCATCGCGTGCCCGTCACCGAGACGCAGGCGGGCAAGGGCGCGCTGCCCTGGGATCACCCGCTGCAGGCGGGAGCCATCGGCGTGACCGGCGGCACGGCCGCCAACGAGCTCGCGCGCAATGCCGACCTCGTCATCGCCTTGGGCACCCGGCTCTCCGACTTCACGACCGGCTCGCACTCGCTCTTTGCGCAGGCCCGTCTCGTTGCCATCAACGTCAATGTCCTCGACGCGCTCAAGTGGCGCGCGGCCACCGTGCACGGCGATGCGGCGACGGCCCTCGACGGGCTCTCGGTGCGCCTGGCCGATTGGACGGCGAGCGCCCCTTGGCAGGAAAAGGCAAAACGCGAAGGCGAGGCGTGGCGCGCGACGGTGTCCGCGATCGTCGGCGTGGGCGAAGTCACGCCGCCCGGGCTTCCGTACGACGGGGAGGTGATCGGCGCGGTCCAGCGCTCGCATCCGCAGTCGGCCGCGCACGACATCGTCGTGTGCGCCGCCGGCACGCTGCCGGCCGAGCTGCACAAGCTCTGGCGCGCCGCGCGGCCCGGCGGCTATCACATGGAATACGGCTACTCGTGCATGGGCTACGAGATCGCGGGCGGCATCGGCGTCAAGATGGCGCACCCGGAGCGCGAGGTCGTCGTGATGGTCGGCGACGGCAGCTACCTGATGCTGAACTCGGAGATCGCGACTTCGGTGATGCTCGGCATGAAGCTCGTCATCGTGGTGCAGGACAACCGCGGCTACGGCTGCATCCACCGGCTGCAGCAGGCGGTGGGCGGCGAGGGCTTCAACAACCTGTTCGCCGACTGCGTGCAAGGGTCGCCCGGAATGCCGGCGATCGATTTCGCGGCGCACGCGCGCTCGCTCGGCGCGCTGGCCGAGCACGCGAACTCGATCGCCGAGCTCGAAGGCGCGCTTTCGCGGGCGCGCGCGGCCGATCGCACGTACGTCGTGGTCATCGACACCGATCCCCTGCGCACCACCGAGGCAGGGGGCTGGTGGTGGGAGGTCGGGGTTCCGGAAGTCTCCGCCGCGGACAAGGTGCGCGCCGCGCGGGCCGAGCTCGAGCGCGGCAAACGCCTGCAGAGGCCCTGATGGACGTACGCATCGGCATCAATCCGATTTCCTGGACCAACGACGATCTTGCCCGCGTTGGGCGGCGAGACGCCGCTCGCCACGGCGCTGGCCGAAGGCAAGGCGATCGGCTACGAGGGTTTCGAGCTCGGCAACAAGTTTCCGCGCGAACCCGAGGCGCTGCGGGCGGTGCTCGCCCGGCATGGTCTCGCCTGCGTGTCCGGCTGGTATTCGGGGCGGCTTGCGCGCGGGGGCGTCGCCGACGAAATCGCGGCGGTCGGGGCGCATCTCGATCTGCTCGCGGCGAACGGCGCGCAGGTGATGGTTTACGGTGAAGTCGCGGATTCGATCCAGGGCCGCGCGGAGCCGCTGTCGCGGCGGCCGCGATTCACGACCGACACCGAATGGTCCGCGTACGGCGAGCGGCTGAGCACGTTCGCGCGTCACCTGCTCTCGCGCGGCGTGCGTCTGGCGTACCATCATCACATGGGAGCCTATGTCGAGTCGGCGGACGATGTCGATCATCTGCTGCGCGTGACCGGCCCCGAGGTCGGCCTGCTGCACGACACGGGGCACGTCACGTTCGCCGGCGGCGACGCGCCGACCGAGTTGAAGAAGCACATCGCGCGCGTGTGCCACGTGCACTGCAAGGACGTGCGTCCGGTCGTGGCGCGGATGGCGCGCAATCGCGGCTGGAGTTTCCTCGACGCCGTCCTGAACGGCGCGTTCAGCACGCCGGGCGAAGGTTGTGTCGATTTCGCCGCCGTCGTGGAGATTCTGCGCGATGCCGGCTATCGCGGCTGGCTCGTCGTCGAGGGCGAGCAGGACCCGGCCGTCGCGCCCGCGTACCGTTACGCGGACATGGCGTACCGCTTGCTCTCCTCGCTGGTCGCCGGAAGACCGGATGCCGAGGCGCGTGCCGCTGCGGCGGCCGGCAGGGCGGGGGCAGCATGAGCGCGGCCGGATGGTCCCAAGGCGCGAGACGGTCCCGCTCGGGGCGAGGACGCGCAGCGCCCCGGGGAAGCGAATGAGCGGCCCGCTGCTCGTCAAGGCAGCACGGACCGGACGCACCATTGCCCGCGTCACGCCGGAGTCCGCGGGCTGGCATTACGTCGGCTTCGAGGCCTTGTGGCTGGCCCCCGGCGAAAGCCATGCCGGCGCCACGGGCGCGCGCGAACTGTGCGTCGTGGTCGTCGCCGGTCGCGTGTCCGTGCAAAGCGGCGAGCTCTCGTGGCGCGAGCTGGGCCAGCGCGCGAGCCCGTTCGAGGATCTCGCGCCGCACGCCGTGTACCTGCCGCCGGGACGCGATGTGCGCATCACCGCGGACACCGACGCGGAGATCGCCCTGTGCACGGCGCCGGCGACGACGGGTGTCGCGCCGCGCCTGCTCGAACCCGCCGGCATGAGGCGCACGGTGCGCGGGCAGGGCTCGAACACACGGTATGTGCGCGACATCCTGCCGCAGGATGCGCCCGCCGAGGCGCTGCTCGTCGTCGAGGTGATCACGCCGCCGGGGCATTCGTCCAGCTATCCTCCGCACAAGCACGACACCGACGCGATCCCTGCCGAGAGCTTCCTCGAGGAAACCTACTACCACCGGCTCGATCCGCCGCAGGGCTTCGCCTTCCAGCGCGTCTACACCGACGATCGCTCGCTGGACGAGGCGATGACCGTCGAGGACCGCGATGTCGTCATGGTGCCGCGCGGCTACCATCCGGTGATCGTCCCGCACGGCTACACGTCGTATTACCTCAACGTGATGGCCGGGCCGCATCGCGTCTGGCATTTCCACAACGATCCGGCGCACGCGTGGATGCTGGCGCCGGGGTGAGCCCCCGCGCTGCCACCGGCGCTGAGTCGGATGAACGACTCCCCCTTAGGGCAGCCGGGCGGGCACTGAGTCCGTGACGATCCCGCATTGGCTCTGGGTGACGCTCGCCTGGTTGCTGGGCGTGGGTCCCGTGGCCACGCTGTCGCTTTGGGGCGTGATCTGGATCCGCCTGGAGCAGACGATGCGGACCGTGCCCACGCTGCGGCTGGGTGAGTCCCTCGCCGCGGCCGATCCGCCGACCGGCCGGGTGTGCGTCGTGGTTCCCGCCTGGAACGAGTCGCGCGTCATCGGCGGACTCGTCCGCTCGCTGCGCAACGAGACCTATCCGAACGCGCGCTTCGTGCTCGCGCTCGACCGCTGCACGGATGACACCGAGGCTTTGGCCCGCGCCGAGATCGACGGCGACGACCGGTTCGAGATCGTCGCAATCGACACCTGTCCGGACGGCTGGGTCGGCAAGGTCCATGCGCTGCATGCCGGCGTGACGCGTTCGCGCGCCACGGCGGATGCCGAGTTCCTGCTCTTCGCCGACGCCGACACGCTCTTTGCGCCCGGCTGCATCGCCGCGGCGCTCGCGCTGATGCGGGATCGCCGGCTGGACCTGCTCAGCCTGCTCAGCACGCTGACGCACGACACCTGGTTCGAGCGCGTCGTGCAGTCGACAACGGCGCTGGAGCTGATGCGTCGCTTCCCGCTGACGCTCGCGAACGCGGAGCGGGACCGGCGCGCATTCGCCAACGGCCAGTTCCTGCTGTTCAGGCGCGATGCGTACGATGCCATCGGCGGGCACGCGGCAGTCAAGGACGTGGTGTTCGAGGACGTCAATCTCGCGCGCCTCGTCGACGCCGCGAGACGCCGGTTGGGCGTGTTCATGGCCGATGGCCTGCTCCGTTGCCGGATGTATGCGGATTGGGCGCAGTTCCGCCGCGGCTGGAAACGGATCTTCACCGAAACCGCCAAACGCAAGGCGCGGCGACTGACGCTCTGGTCCTGGCAGATCCGGATGCTCGGCACTCTTTTCCCCCTCTGGACGCTCGCTGCCCTGGCGTTTGGCGCCGCGCTGATCGGGCAGGACGCGCTGCGCGGCTGGTCGATGGTGGGCCTCTGCATTGTCGCGCTGCTGGTCTGGGCCGGCGCGCAGGTCCGGATCTGCATGACCGCGCACGCGCCGCTGTGGACGGCGCCGCTCCACATCGCCGGCGCCTGGCTGACCGCCGGCCTGCTCGCCGAGGCGGCGCGCGATGTCCGCTCGCAGACGCCGACGCGCTGGGGTGGACGCGAGTACGACCTTCGCTCGGGCAGGGTCTGACTCGGCACCCTGGCGCCGGCTGCGCCTTGCACCGGCAAGCCGGAACCGAGAATGTTGCGTATCCGACCTCGATCGTGCGATTTCAGTGGCGCCGCGGATCGAGCGAAAACGGAAAATGGCAGCGCACGCGCCGTCCCGGTTCGATTTCCAGGAGCGGCGGCGGCTCGCTGGCGCACCGCGGTTGCGCCACCGGGCATCGCGTGTGGAAGCGGCAACCGGAGGGCGGATTCACGGCGCTCGGAATCTCCCCTTGCAGGACGATGGGCCGGTAGCGCTTGCTCGGGTCGACGGCGGGGTTCGTCGACAGCAGCGCCGCCGTGTAGGGATGGGCGGGCGCCGCGAAGAGGTCGCGCGTCGCGGCCTCTTCGACGATCTGCCCCAGATACATCACCACGGTGCGTTCGGTGACGCGGCGAATCACATTGAGATTGTGGCTGGCCAGCAGATAGGTGAGCCCGAACTCGCGCTGCAGATCGAGCAGCAGGTTGAGGAGGTCGCCCTGCACCGATACGTCGAGCCCGGCCGTCGGCTCGTCGGCGAGGATGATCTCCGGGCGCATCACCAGCGCCCGGGCGACGCCGACGCGCCGTGCCTGCCCGCCGGAGATCTGATGCGGGAATTTCGCCAGCACGTCCTGCGGCAGGCCGAGGCGCCGCAGGATCCCGGCGAGCCGCTCCAGCGTCTCCGCGCGAGGCAGCCTGTGGATGGCGATCGGCTCTTCCAGCGCG
Organism: uncultured beta proteobacterium; assembly: GCA_963700415.1. Lineage (GTDB taxonomy): Bacteria > Pseudomonadota > Gammaproteobacteria > Burkholderiales > Casimicrobiaceae > CAIWHR01. The sequence continues at coordinate 4,818 of CAVOXS010000017.1, read as the reverse complement.
CGCCCGATGGTCATGCGCGGCGACAGCGACGCGACGGCATCCTGCAGCAGCATCTGCGCGCGGCGGCGGAAGGCGAGCCGATCCTGCGCGAGTTGCCGGCAGACGGGCTTGCCGCCGACGCTCACGGTTCCGGAAGACAAGGCAACGAGCCCCATCAGGGCGCGGCACAGCGTGCTCTTGCCCGAACCGGATTCACCGACCAGGCCGGCGATCTCGCCTTCGCGGATGGCCAGCGTGACGTCGTCGAGCGCGCGCACCTGCCCGTCGAAGACGACGCTCGCGCCGGAGAACTCGACGAGCGGGGAAGCGGCGTTCACGGCAGTTCTTCCAGGCGCAGACACGCCGCGCGACGGCCGGGCCCGGCATCGAGCAGGGCGGGAATCGACGCGCGACAGGCGTCGGTCGCGTGGGGGCAGCGCGGAGCGAAGGCGCAGGCGACATGCTCGGCGACGGGATCGGGCACCTCGCCCGGGATCGAGACGAGGCGGGCGCCGGCGTCGCTGGCGTCGAGCTCGCAGGCGACGAGCGCGCGGGTGTAGGGATGCCGCGGCGCGTCCAGCACCTCGGCCGCGGGACCCGTCTCCACGATGGTGCCGGCATACATCACGCAAAGGTCGTCGCAGACCTGGGCGACGAGGCCGAGGTGATGCGAGATCAAGACGATCGAGCCGGCGAAGCCGCGGCGCAGTTCGGCGAGCAACGCGACGATCTGCGCCTCTATCGTCGCATCGAGGGCCGTGGTCGGCTCGTCGGCAAGCAGCAGGTCCGGCTCGACCGCGAGCGCCATGGCGATCAGGACGCGCTGACGCATGCCGCCGGAGAGTTGATGCGGATACGACGCGAGCCGCAGCGGCGCGTCGGCGATGCCGACGCTCGAAAGCGCCGCGATCGCGCGCGCCGTGGCCGCCTTCCGGGTCAGGTCGGGATGGCGTCGGCGCAGCACGTCGACGAGGTGCGTGCCGACGGTGAACAGCGGATTGAGCGCCGTCATCGGATCCTGGAAGATCATCGCGATCCGCGTGCCGCGATAATCGTTCATCGCCGTCTCGGAGAGCCCGAGCAGCTCGGTGCCGTCGAACACGATCTCGCCGGCGATGCGCGAAAGGTTCGCGGGAAGCAGGCGGACGAGACACGACGCGAGACTCGACTTGCCCGAACCGGACTCGCCGACGACGCCGACGATACGGCCGCGACCGATGTCGAGATCGATGCCGCGCAGGATGCGCGCGGTGCCGCGCGTCGTCGACGCTTCGAGCGTCAGATTCCTGATCGAGGCCAGCGGCGGCAGAGTCATGCGGCTCCCCGTCGAATGCGCGGGTCGACGGCGTCGCGCAGCGCCTCGCCGAAGAGCGTGAAGCCGAGCGTGGCGATGGCGAGCGCGAGGCTGGACACGACCACCGGCACCCAGCTGTCCGAGAGATACTGGTAGCCGTCCTGAATCAGCGTTCCCCAGCTCGCCAGCGGCGGACGCACGCCGAGGCCCAGGAACGACAGTCCGGCCTCGATGGTGATGACGACCGGAATGTCCATCGAGGCGAGAATCACCAGCGGCCCGAGGATGTTGGGCAGGATGTGATGGACCACGATGCGGCCGAACGACGCTCCGAGGATCCGCTCGGCCTCGAGAAACGGCGCGCTCTTCAGCGTCAGCACCTGCGCGCGCGCCACGCGCCCGAAGTGCGGCGTCAGCGTTATCGCCACGATCACCACGACGATCAGCGTCGACGGGCCGAACACGGCGACGATCGCGAGCGCCAGCACCATGCTGGGGAACGAGGAGATGACGTCGAACACGATCAGCACGAAACGCTCGAGCCGCGCCGGCAGATAGGCGGCGAGGATGCCGAGCAGGGTTCCGAGCGTCAACGCGACGGCGATCGCGGATAGCGCGACGCGCATCGCCACCGCGGCACCGTGGACCAGCCGCGAATAGAGATCGCGCCCGAGGTGATCGGTGCCGAGCCAATGCGCCAGCGAAGGCCCGGCGAAACGGTTCATCACGTCGAGCCGGTCCGGATCGGCGGTGGCGATCCAGGGGGCGAAGAGCGCTGCGAAGGCCACGATGGCCACGATCGCGAATCCCGTCGCTCCGGTGGACGTGGCGCAGACCCGGCGCAGGATGCCGAGGGCGCCGGCGAGCGCCTTCATCCAGCCGTCTCCGGGCCCGAGGTGTCGTGGCGGATGCGCGGGTCGATCGCCGTGTACGACAGGTCGACGATCAGGTTGACGACGACGAACAGGACGACGACCACCAGCACGGCGCCCTGCACGACCGGGTAATTGCGCTCCGCGATGGCGCCATAGATCAGGCGCCCGAGTCCCGGCCGCGCAAAGACGATCTCGACCAGGACCGCGCCGCCCAGCAGCCGCCCGATGCCCATGCCGAGGATCGCGATCGTGGGAATGCAGGCGTTCTTCAAGGCGTACTTGTAGGTCACCAGCCGCGCGGAGAGGCCGAACGCGCGCGAGGTGCGGATGTAGGGCTCGCCCATCACCTCGAGCATCGACGTGCGCACCAGTCGCGCGATGAAGCCGATCCAGCCCAGTGCCAGGGCCAGCGTCGGCAGGATCATCCGCTTCACCTCATCGTCCAGCGCGCCGGTGCGGCTCGCCCCCAGCACCGGCAGCCAGTCGAGCCAGATCGAGAAAATCAGCAGCAGGAAGATCGCGAGCACGAAGCTCGGCACCGCGATGAAGGCGACGGAGACGACAGCGAGGACATGGTCGAGCACCGAACCGCGATGCGTCGCCGCGAACACGCCGAGCGGCACGCCGAGCAGCGCGGCGAGTCCGAGCGCGGAAAACGTGAGGATCAGCGTGTAGGGAATCACCTCGCCGGATGAGGCTCGCGACCGGACGACCGGAAATCACGTCGGTGCCCAGGTTTCCGGTCGCGACGCTGGCAAAGAAGCGGCCGAGCCGGATGTGAATCGGCTGGTCGAGTCCCATGTCCGCGATGAAGCGCCGCGAAAGTTCCGGCGTTGCCTGGGGGCCGAGCAGCGCGGTCGCCGGATCGCCGGGAACTGCGGCCGACAACGTGAACAGCAGCAGCATCGCGCCGAGCACGATCAGCGCCGTCGTGACGAGACGGCTCGCGAAATAGCGAAGCGTTTCGCCGGCGCGCGTCGCGCCTCCCGCCAATGTCTTCACCTGCCGCCGGCCGCAGCCGCTGTCGTCAGGTCGTGGCGCCGAAGTTGTCGTACTGCCAGTCGATCCAGCCGGGCACCGCGGCCGGCTTGAGCCAGCTGCGGTGGACGAGCGAATTCGCCTCGTTGGTGAGCCAGACGAAAGCGGCGCTCTTGTCCATGATGCGCTGCGCGTCGATCACCAGCTGCCGGCGCTTGGCCGGATCGAGTTCGCTGGCGGACTGCGTGAACAGCGCGTCGTACTCCGGACTGTTCCAGCGCTGCCAGTTCCAGTCGCCGATCTGGCCCGCCACGAACCATTGCATGATGAAATTCGGGTCGTGCTTGCCGTTGAAGCGAATGATGAAGAGGTCGATGTTCTTGCCGGTGTCGCCCTTGCCGGAACTCCAGAACGTGCCGCCCTCCTGCGCGTCGACTTCGACCGTGATGCCGACATCCGCCAGCAGCGCGCGCGCCACCAGCGCCATGTTCTGGTAGGCGGCCTGGTTCAGGATCAGCAGGCGGAACTTGAGGTTCGTCGCGCCGGCCGCCGCCAGCAGGCTCTTCGCTTCGGCGACATTGCGCCTGTACGCGGGCGCCTCGCGCCAGTGGCCGAGGATCTGCGGCGGCAGCAGCGTGTTGAGCCGCGGCGCCTTGCCGTTGTAACCGGCCACCAGCATCTGGTCGACGTCGAGTGCCAGGCGTATCGCCTGCCGGACGCGCAGGTCGGCCAGCGGTCCTTTCTCGACGTTCATGCCGAGCCAGACGTACGCGATGCTGGGCTGGTCGCTGACCGTGAGTCCGGCGACCGAGCGCAACGGCTCGGCGGCGGCCGGCGCCAGCACGGCGAAGTCGATTTCACCGGAACGCAACGCGAGATCGGTCGTCCGCGCGTCGGAGATGAAGCGGATGGCGATCTCCTCGAAGTGCGGCTTGCGCCCGGCATACGCGGGATTGCGGCGCAGCGTGGCGCCTTTCTGGCGCTCGAGCGAGACCAGCCGGTAGGATCCGGAGCCCACAGGCCGTGTCGCGAAGTCTGCGCCGCGCTCGGCGACCGCCTTCTTCGACACGATGCAGCCGGAGCCGTCGGCGATCACCACGTCGAACAGATTGGCGCGCGGACGGGTGAGCACGATGCGGCCTTCGTACCTGCTCTTCACCTCGACGCCCTGCAGATGCAGCCAGTCGTTCTTGTAGGATGACTCCTTGGCGCCATCCCTGGGCGGCAGACCGATGCGCTCGAACGAGAACTTGACGTCCTCCGCGGTCATTTCGCCATAGCCGTCGGTGAACATCTGGCCGGGCTTCAGGCGGAACTCGATGACGGTCGGCGAGACCTGCCTCACCTCGGCGGCGGCGTCCAGCTCGAGCTCGGCGGAATTGGGCTTCTGCGTCATCAGCCGCTGGAAGACGACCCGCATGACGTTGCCCTCCCAGGGACCGGTGCGATGGGCGGGGTCGAGCACGGCGAGATCGCGGGCGATGCGCACGGTGATGCCGGTGCGGGGAGCCGTCTGTGCCGGCGCATCGAGCGCACAGAGGAGCGACGAGCCCGCGACGGTGGTCAGGAAGTCGCGGCGATTGAAGCGGGAGGTCGTCATGAGTGTCTCCTCGAGGCCGAACGGTCGATGGACGAAAGCGCTGCGCGGCGATGACGTCCGCGGTGCATGGTGACGGTTCTGGTGGCTTTCGA
>CAVOXS010000016.1:0-43970 GCA_963700415.1 uncultured beta proteobacterium | reverse complement strand
ACCGGACGCAACCGAAATCGCCGAAGCCCGGTGGTTCGCGTGGGACGCGGTGCCGACTCTGCCGCCTTCCATCTCGATCTCGCGCCGCCTGATCGAGGCGACCGTCGCGCGGCTGGCAGGGGACGAGGTCCGTCCCTGCTAGAATTGCGCGAATTGGGGACAGGCCGTGTTTATCGCGGCCAACGTCATTTGTCCCGGTGTCCGATAAGGGCGGCCTGTCCCCGGTTCAATGAATGACGTCCGTCTCCAATTCACCATTCATGCTCCGCACGATTCGCGCCCTGATTCTTGCCCTTGCGCTGCCGGGGTTGCCCGTGTTCGCGCAGGACGACCAGGAGTACACCGAGGAGGCGCGCAAGAAGTACGCCGCAGACCTGCAGGAAGCCGCCGCGCTCATCAAGGACCAGCAGTTCGCGAGCGCTCAGGAAAAGCTCGACCAGTTGCTCGCTGCGCGCCCCCGCGAGCCGCAGGCGCGGTTCCTGAGAGCGGTCGCGCTCGCCGACCTGGGACGCGGCGAGGACGCGATGGCCTCGCTGCGCGCGATCGTCGCCGACTATCCCGAACTGCCGGAGCCGCGCAACAACCTCGCCGTGCTCTACGCCGCCGGCGGCAACTATGCGCTCGCCCGCACCGAGCTCGAGCTCGCGCTCGCCACCGCGCCCGACTACGCGATCGCCCACGAGAACCTGGCCGACGTCTACGCGCGCCTCGCCGTCGTCCACTACGAGCGCGCCGCTGCGCTGGATCCGCGCAACCGCGCCCTGCCGCAGAAGCTGAAGCTCTCACGCGACCTCATCGGCGTCGCGCGCTGATTTTCCCCACATCCCCGAACGGAGGTCTACCGATGTTCCGTCACGTCGTCGCGATCGCAGGTGTCGCGCTCGCCCTGGCCAACCCGATGGCCGCAGTTGCCGCGAACCCGCAGGTCGAACTCGACACCACTGCGGGCAAGATCCGACTCGAGCTGTATCCGGACGCCGCGCCGAAGACCGTCGCGAACTTCCTGGAGTACGTGAAGTCCGGTCACTACAACGGCACGGTGTTCCATCGCGTGATCGACGGCTTCATGATCCAGGGTGGCGGCTTCACCGCGGAGCACTGGCAGAAACCGACCAAGCCGCCGGTGGCGAACGAGGCCCAGGCGAGCAGCAAGGCGGGCCTCCTCAATGCGCCCGGCACGATCGCGATGGCGCGTACCGCCGATCCGAACTCCGCCACCGCGCAGTTCTTCATCAACGTTGCCGACAACAAGTTCCTCGAACTTTCCGCGGCCCCGACCCGCAGGGCATCGGCTACACGGTGTTCGGCAAGGTCGTGCGATGGCATGGATGTCGTGCAGAAGATCGCCAAGGTCGCCGACCGGTGGCGGCCGGCCCTTCACCAGAACGTCCCGCCAACGCCGATCGTGATCAAGTCGCGCGCGCTCGCGTCGCCGGCCGAGAACGGAACTCACGGAGCCATGCGCATGGTCACGCTCGACACCAACCACGGCGCGATCGTCCTCGAACTCGACGACGAGAAGGCCCCGGCGACGGTCGCCAACTTCCTGCAGTACGTCGAAGACGGCCACTACGACAACACGATCTTCCACCGCGTGATCGACGGCTTCATGATCCAGGGCGGCGGCTTCGCGCCGGGCATGAAGCAGAAGCCGACGCGCGCGCCGATCGAGAACGAGGCCGGACAACGGCCTCAAGAACCGCAAGTACACGGTGGCGATGGCGCGCACCAACGACCCGCACTCGGCCACGGCGCAGTTCTTCATCAACGTCGCCGACAACGACTTCCTCGACTCACAAGGGCCCGAGCCCGCAGGGCTGGGGCTACTGCGTCTTCGGCAAGGTGGTCGAGGGCACGGACGTCGTCGACCGCATCAGGGGCGTCGCAACGGGCCGGAGCGGAGGCCACGAGAACGTTCCCAGCGAGGACGTCGTCATCCGCAGCGCGTCGGTCCTCGCCTGACCGGTGCGCCGGACCGGCGTCGGGGCGAGCGCCGATGAAGCCGACGCTGTTCCTGTCCGACCTGCACCTGTCACCCGACCGCCCCGCCGCAGCCGAGGCGTTCGAAGCCTTCTGCCGCGGCCCGGCACGCGACGCCGCAGCCGTGTACCTCCTCGGCGACCTGTTCGACTGGTGGATCGGCGACGAACAGCTCGACGAGCCGTTCGCCGAGCGCATGGCTGCGGCGTTGCGTGGCGTGACCGCCGCAGGCGTGCCGGTGTCGGTGGCCCAGGGCAACCGCGACTTCCTCTACGGCCCGCGCTTCGTGCGGGAGACAGGCACGACGCGTCTGCCCGAGCAGATCGTGGTCGACATCGGGGGAACGCCGACGCTGCTCATGCACGGTGACGAGCTCTGCACGTCGGACGTCGACTACCAGCGCTACCGCGCGCGCATGCGTGCCCCGGAAACCGCGCGGCGACTGCTCGCGCTGCCGGCGTTCGTGCGACGCTGGATGGCGCGACGTCTGCGCAAGAGAAGCCGTGACGAGACGGCGCTGAAGCCGGAGTCGATCCTCGACGTCGCCGACGATGCCGTCGTTGCGGCATTCCGCGCGCACGGCGTCACGCGCATGATCCACGGCCACACGCACCGCCCGGCGACGCACCACGTGGAGGTCGATGGCCGTCGATGCGAGCGGATCGTGCTCGCGGACTGGCACGATCGCGGGCACTGGGTCGAGGCCGGCGTGCAGGGCCTCGTCCGTCGCGAAATCGGTTGAGGCCCAGGGTCGGCGGCGAACCACGGTACGCACGATTCGGGCGAACTTCACGCGAAGAACCACAATGGTCAAGGATCGGATCGTCGGACTGCTGGCGGTCGCCCTGATGGCTGCGCCGGCCCCTTCCCCTGCGCAGGATGCCTACGGCGATCCGCAGGCCCCGGTCGCCGGCAGGGTACTGGGCACCGTCGTGCATACGCGGGATGCCGAGGAACTGCGCTACGTGGTCCTGCAGCGCCTCACCGACCAGTATGCCGCCGCGAACGGCATTGCCGTGACGCAGGCCGAGAAGGACGCCTACGTCTCCCAGGTGGAGCGGGCGTTGCAGCAGGACCGGGAAGTGCAGGCCGCGCGGCGCGACGCGCTGAAGCGGCAGTTGGCCGCACCCGGACTGTCGGAAACCGAGCGCGGGTCGCTCGCAGCAAGGCTCGACGACACGAACCGGATGCTCGACGCGCTCGCCGCTCCCGTGGGCGATCCGCAGGAGCTCCAGGCGGCCAGGGACCAGGTGGCCGCCGCCTTCATCCGGCAGTGGAAGATCAACCGCGCGCTCCACCGGCAATACGGCGGACGAATCATCTTCCAGCAGGGCGGGCCGGAGCCGCTCGACGCGTACCGGCGTTTCCTCGAGGAGCATCAGGCGCGCGGCGACTTCGCCGTCCTCGACAAGGATCTCGAGGCAGCGTTCTGGCGCTACTACCGTACCGACGCCATCCACTCGTTCTTCCCGCCCGGCAGCAACGCGGAGGCGCAGGCATTCGCCACGCCCCCGTGGCAGTCGCCGCGCTAGGAACACCAGGGGCGACGCTCGCAGCGCTCGCCGGCAATCGCGATGTCGAGTTTGTCCCTGGCGTCGGATGACCGGCGCACGATGCGACGCCCGTAGCGGCCGGGGAGCACGCCCGGGACCGCGAGCCAGGGTCGCTCAGCCGAGCGCCTGCGCGAAGTCCCCGATCAGGTCGTCGATGTCCTCGATGCCGACCGAGACCCGCACGAGCGAGTCCTCGATCCCCATCTCCGCGCGGCGCGCCGCACCCATCTCCCAGAAGATCGTGTGCGCCACGGGAATCGCCAGCGTGCGGTTGTCGCCGAGGTTCGACGACAGCACGACGATGCGCAGGCGGTTCAGGAACTCGAATACGTCGAGGCCGGGCGAGCTCGAAGGACAGGAGCGCGCCGAAGTCGCGGAACAACTCCGCCGCGCGTGCTGCGGATGCGACGGGAGCCCGGGGTAGTGGACGCGCGCGCACGCGCGGATGAGCCGCGAGGAAGCGGCGAGCGCCGCCGCGTTCTCGCACTGGCGCGCGATGCGCAGCGCGAGCGTCTCGGCGCCGACGGCGATGTGGTGCGCCTGCTCGGCGGCGAGCGTGCCGCCGAAGTCGCGCAGGCCCTTCTTGCGGATCTGCGTGATGCCCCACAGCGTCGGCGGCTGCGTGTATGCCGGCGATGTTCGGCCAGCGCGTCCAGTCGAAGCGACCCGTGTCCGTGAGGCTGCCGGCAAGCGCGTTGCCGTGGCCGCCGACGTACTTGGTGAGCGCGTTGACGACGAGCCCGGCGCCGACCGACTTCGGGCGGAACAGCCACGGCGAGGTCATCGTGTTGTCGACGACGTAGAGCATCGCCCCGCGCCTCGCACAGCGCACCGATGCGCGCGAGGTCGGCGACCTGCGTGCGCGGGTTGGCGATCGTCTCGACGAATACGAGGCGCGTCTCCGGGGGGAGCGCCCGCTCGACCGTCGCGGCATCGGTGGCATCGACGAAGGTGACCGACGCGCCGTGCGCCTCGAGCGTCTCGAACAGGCTGTTGGTGTTGCCGAAGAGGTAGTGGCTCGCGACGACGTGATCCCCCGCGCGCAGCAGCGCGAGCATGGCGGCCGAATCGCTGCCATGCCGGTGGCGAAGCACACGGTCGCGACCCCCTCCTCCATGGCGTGACCTTGGCCTCGAGCGCCGCGGAGGTCGGGTTGCCCTGCCGCCCGTAGGCGTAGCCCGGCTGGCGGCCCTGGAACACGGCGGCGAGGTCGCGCGCGTCGCGGTAGCCGTACGCCACCGAGAGGTGCAGCGGCTTGTGCAGCGCGCCGTGCTCGATCGCGGCATCGCGGTCGGAATGGAGGATCGCGGTGGTGAAGCCGCGCGAGTTGCGTTCGGTCATGGACAGCGTCGCAAACAAAAAACCCGTCGACGTCCGCCGGACGGGTTTCGTGTGCCCCGCCCGGAATCCCCGGGCTGGAGCCGACCTCGCTTTAGCGGAATTTGTTACGCGCCCGCAAGCTGAAGCTCAAATCGGCGCAATGAGAATTATCACCGGGGCCCGCGGCTTCGTCAATCGGGGTCGGTGCATCGGCCGGTCACGGACGACCCTCGAGGATGACCGCCCGCTGCGAGCGCCACCAGGCTTCCGCCGTCCGGCGCATCCGCTCTCAATGCCCATGCCGGAGGCGTTGCGCTCCGGCCGACCGCTACTTCGCCGCCAGCATCGCCTTCAGCTGCTTCAGTCGCTCGCTGCCGGCCGACTTCTCGCGCGCGGCCTCGTCGGCAGGAAGCGGTTCGCCGGACCAGCGCAGATCCTCCTGCGCCAGCTCGCCAAGGAAGCGCGACGGCTGGCACGCGACCGCTTCGCCCGCGCGCCGCCGGCGGCGGCAGAACGACAGGTGCAGGCTCTTCTGCGCGCGCGTGATGCCGACGTAGAACAGCCGCCGCTCCTCGTCGACGTTGCCGCTCGGCGACCGACTCGCGGTGCGGCAGGAGCCCCTCCTCCAGCCCGACCAGGAACACATGCGGGAACTCGAGCCCTTTCGCCGCGTGCAGCGTGGACAGCCGCACCGCGTCCGTCTCGCGCTCGTCCTGACCCTCGAGCATCGTGATCAGCGCGATCATCTGCGTCAGCTCGAGCAGGCCCTTCCGGTCGGCCTCGCCCTTGGCCGAAAGCCAGCCGACGAAATCGCGGACGCTCTTCCAGCGCGTCTCCGCCTGCTTGCGTCGCACGTCGAACCAGGAAATCCTCGTACCCGATCGCGGTCACGAGCTCGTCGAGCAGCCGCGACGCGGGCTCGCCGCGGCGCGGTAGCGGAGCTCGATTGATCATACGTGCAGAACGCGTCGAGGATCTCGCGCTGCCGCGCCGGAATGACGGCATGCGTTTCGTCGGCGAACACGGCGGCAAAGAGGCTCTCGTGCGCGCGCCAGCCACGGCGCCCAGCCTTTCCAGCGTCGTCGCGCCGACGCCGCGCTTCGGCGTGGTCACGGCGCGGATAAAGGCCGGATCGTCGTCGTCGTTGGCGATGAGGCGCAGGTACGCGACGATGTCCTTGATCTCCGCCCGCTCGAAATACGACTGCCCGCCGGAGATCTCGTACGGCACGTTCTGCGCGCGGAGCTGCTGCTCGAACAGCTTTGCCTGGTGGTTGCCGCGGTAGAGGATCGCGTAATCGGCATGGCGACCGCGGTGTGCGAAGCGATGCGCGATCAGGCGCCGCACGACCCCTTCGGCCTCGGCCTCGTCGTCGGCCGCGGGACACGCGGATCGGATCGCCGTGGCCGCGATCGCTCCAGAGCTCTTGTCGAAGAGCTTCGGATTGCCGGCGATCAGCGCGTTCGCCGAACGCAGGATGCGCACGGTCGAGCGATAGTTCTGCTCCAGTTTCACCACCTTCGAGCGCCGGGAAGTCCTTCGGCAGCTCGCCGAGATTGTCGAGCGAGCGCGCCGCGCCAGCCGTAGATCGCCTGGTCGTCGTCGCCGACGACGGTGAACGCCGGGCGTTCCCCGACGAGCAGCTTGATGAGCCGGTACTGCGCCGGATTGGTGTCCTGATATTCGTCGACGAGCAGGTATCCGCAACGGTCGCGCCATCGCGCCGCCGCCGCCTCGTCCTTGCCAGGAGCCCGATCGGCAGCGCGATCAGGTCGTCGAAATCCACGGCCTGGTACGCGCGGAGCGTGTCGTCGTAGCGCCGGTAGGCTTGCGCGGCGACCCGGTCATCGTCGTCGCGCGCAGCCTTCGCCGCGGCAGCGGGGGACACCAGCGCGTTCTTCCAGGCACTGATCCGCCATTGCGCGGCCCGCGCGCGGGCGCGGTCGGTCGTCTGCGTCAACTCGGCGACGATGCCCTCGATGTCGCCGGGATCGAGGATCGAGAAGCCGGGCTTCAGACCCAGCGCGGCGGCGTCACCGCGGATGATCTTGAGCCCGAGCGCGTGGAACGTGCAGATCGTGACGGCGGCGGCAGGTCGCCTCGGCCCTGCCGCGTCAGCAGCTCCCCTGCCCGCTCGCGCATTTCGCGCGCCGCCCGGTTCGTGAACGTGATCGCGACGATCCGCTTCGGGTCGTGGCCGCGCTCGACGAGATGCCCGATCTTCGCGGCAATGACGCGCGTCTTGCCGCTGCCGGCGCCCGCCAGCACGAGCAGCGGGCCGTCAGATATCGCACCGCCTCGCGCTGCGCGGGATTGAGCGGGAACGACATCGGAACGAGACGGGAAGAGGCACAGGCGGATGTTAGAATCGAGGCCGATTCTAGCATCGGCGCATGCCGCTCCCTTCGGGCATTGCCGCGCGCGAGTCCCCGCTGCCCCTACCCCATGAGTCACTACGCGATCGGCGACATTCAGGGCTGCCACGCCGAATTCTGCCAGCTCCTCGAGCTCATCGGCTTCTCCGTGCGCGACGACCGGCTGTGGCTCGTCGGCGATCTCGTCAATCGCGGTCCCGGATCACTTGCCGTGCTGCGCGAGGTGATGGCGCTCGGCGACGCCGCGATCACCGTTCTGGGCAACCACGACTTTCATCTGCTGACGGTCGCGGCCGGGTATGCCAAGGCGCACCGGAAGGACACGATCGCGCCCATACTGGAGGCGCCCGATCGCGAATTGCTCCTCGAGTGGCTGCGGCGCCGGCCGCTGGTGGTGGTCGATGGCGGATTCCTGCTCGTGCACGCAGGCCTGATGCCGACCTGGACGCCGGAGACGGCCCTCGCGCTGTCGGACGAGGTCGGGGCAGTGCTCGCGAGCGAGCGTGCCGACGATTTCCTGCGCGCGCTCTACGGCGACGAGCCGCGCGCCTGGCGCGACGGGCTCGCGGGCTTCGACCGGCTGCGCGTGATCGTCAACGCCTGCACCCGAATGCGCTTCTGCACCGCCGACGGATCGATGGAGTTCAAGGAGAAGCGCGGCCCGCAACGGCGCCGTCCGGCTTTCGCCCGTGGTTCGAGCACGCGCACCGCGCGTCCGCTGGCACGACGATCGTCTGCGGCCACTGGTCGACGCTCGAATTGAAGCTCGCGCCGAACCTGCTGATGCTCGACTCGGGCTGCATCTGGGGCGGCCCGCTGACCGGAGTCAGGCTCGACGATCGCCGCGTCTATCAAGTGCCGGGACGCTCAGCGGTGACTCCAAAGCCGTTCGGATAGCCTCCTCGGCCGCGCGCGACAGATCGCGGCGATGGCGCGCCCGCGCGGGCACCGGGGGCATCACGTGCAGCTCGGCCCTGATCCCGCGCTCGCCGGTCACGCGCCAGAACGAATCCAGCAGGCTCAGTTCGCCGACGTACGCCGGCGCCGCGCAGTGCCGGTCGTCCGGCGTGCGGTACCGGATCGCGACCGGCTGCATGTGGCCCTCGGCGTCGACGATCGACTGCAGCAGCGAACTGTGAAACTTGAGCAGGCCGGTGCCGTCGCTGGTCGTGCCCTCCGGAAACACGGCGACGAGGTCGCCGCGCGCCAGCGCCTCGACCGTCTGGCGATTCACCGTTTGCGTATCGCGTCGCCGCTCGCGCTCGATGAACAGCGTGCCTGCATTCGCGATCAGTCGCCCGACGACGGGCAAACGCTTCAGATCGGCCTTGGCGATGAAACGCGCCGGCTGCAGCGCGTTCAACACGAAGATGTCGAGCCACGAGATGTGGTTGGCGACGATCAGCACGTTGCCGGGCAATCCGCCTTCGTGTCGCCAGTGCACGCGTGCCTCGACCCCGAGCATCCGCAGCAGCTGCCGGCACCAGCGCTGGATCAGGGCCTGCCGCTGCGGCGCGGTGATCCACGGGAAGACGAGCACCGTCGTCAACAGGCCCCCGACGGCGTGCACGGTGACGCGCGCGCTGCGCAGGACGCGCGTCGGCAAACGCGCGGGACGATCGACGGCCGACGTGCGCGCTGTCCGTTCCGTTGTCCACCCGGGCTCAGGTTCGCCGTCCGCCATGCCGAGCGCCATTTCCCGGCCATCCGCGCCGGCCAGCTGCCGCGTCATGAGCCGCTCACCAGAGGTAGGCATTGAACACCTCGTAATGGAGTGCCGCGACCCGGTCGCGGCTGAGCGTGTGATTCTGGCCGCCGCGCGATGCGATCTTGATCGAGCCGAGCGTGGCCGCGAGGCGCCCGGTGCGCTCCCAGTCCCAGCCATGAACGATCCCGTACAGCAGGCCCGCGCGAAAGGCATCGCCGCAACCCGTCGGGTCGACGACCGCCGTCGCCGGCACGACCGGCAGCCCGATGGTGGCCCCGCCCGCGTGGATCCGCGCGCCGGCGCCGCCCATCGTCACGATCAGCGCGTCGACCCGCTGCGCGATCTCCTCGAGCGCAAGCCCTGTGCGCTCGGCCAGCAGTCGGCCCTCGTAATCGTTGACGGCGACGAACGTCGCCGCGTCGATCATCGCGATCAGCTCCGGGCCGGAGAAGAGCGGCAATCCCTGCCCCGGGTCGAACACGAACGGAATGCCCGCCTGCGCGAACTGCTCGACGTGCGAGCGCATGCCGTCGCGCCCGTCGGGGGCGACGATGCCGAGCGCGATGTCCGCGACGTCGCCGACACGGTTCTCGTGCGACGCGTTCATCGCACCCGGGTGGAATGCGGTGATCTGGTTGTCGTCGAGATCGGTGATGATGAAGGCCTGCGCCGTGAACATCTCTGGCAGGCTCTTCACGCCGTCGCACGCGATCGCCATCCCGGCCAGCCGCTCGCGATAGGGCGCGCCGTCGGCGCCAAGGGTCGCCATCACGACGGGCTCGCCGCCCAGCGCCTTGAGGTTGTAGGCGATGTTGCCGGCGCAACCGCCCCATTCGCGGCGCATCTCGCCGATCTGGAACGACACCGAGAGCATGTGCGTCTGCTCCGGCAGGATGTGCCGCGCGAAGCGATCGGGAAACACCATGATGGTGTCGTAGGCGAGAGAGCCACAGATGAGAGTGCGCGAGGACATGCGAGGGAATCGCCGGTGGTCTAAGGCTGCGGGAAGCCGGCTCGGCGGCGGCGTTCGCGTCGCGAGGTACCCGTGCGCGAACGCACGCGTGCTCATTGCGCCGCCTCTTCGCCTCGGCGCCGGTTTTCCCGTCCGATTTCGCGGACGATGGACTGCTGCCGGCGCGACACCGGCAGCGTTTCCGGCACGCCCTTCAGCAACACCTCCCAGTGCGCGTCACCCTCGCCGCCCGCGCGGCGCTCGAAACCGCGGATCGCGTCGCGCGCCACGAGACAATTGCGATGGACGCGCACGAGTCGGGAGCCGAACTCCTCCTCGAGTTTCGTCAGCGATTCCTCGAGCAGGTATTCGCGCTCGGCCGTGCGGATCGTGATGTACTTGAGCTCGGCCTTGAGATACAGGATCTCCTCGGCCGGGACCAGCACGACGCGCGAGCGCTCGGTCACGGACAGGAACCGCCGCGCGGTCGACGGCAGCGCTTCCAGCTGCGACGCGGAAACCGGCCGCAGGCGCGGGACCTTCTCCAGCGCCGCCAGCAGACGCTGCACGCGCACCGGCTTCACCAGGAAGTCGACCGCGTTCACCTCGAACGCCTCCACCGCGTGCTCGTCGTGCGCCGTCGTGAAGATGACGACGGGCGGCTGGGGCAGCTTCAGCACGTGGCGCGCGAACTCGATCCCGCCCATCTCCGGCATCTGGATGTCGGTGAGGACGAGGTCGGCGTTCACCGCGTGCAGCAGCTCGAGCGCCTCGCGGCCGGTGGCGGCCTCGCCGACGCAGGCGAGCGGCATGGCGCCGGCGCAATCGGACAGGAGCTCGCGCAGCCGGCGCCGGGCCGGCGCCTCGTCGTCGACGATCAGCACCCGAAGCGGCTCGTCAGCCATGCGGGACCTCCCGGCGGCCGTCCAGCAGCGCCGGCGCGACGGCTTCCAGGCGCGAACGCGCGGCCGGCGGGCCACCGCCAGGCTTGCGGCGCGCCGCCGGGGTCGACGGCGCCAATGGGCGCGCGGACGTCTCCTTCGCCGCCCGGTAGGGGATCCGGATATGGACTTCATAGGCAGCGTCCCGGACGCGCGACTCCAACGTACCCTCGGCATCGAAGTGCAGCTTGAGGCGCTCGCGGATGTTGGCCAGTGCCATCTTGTTTCCGGCATGGTGCCGGCCGCCTTCGGCCTGATACGGATTGCGCAGAATCGCGTGGACGTCACCGCCCTTGAGGAAGATGTTGATCGACACGACGCCCGGGGTGCTCGACGGCTCGATGCCGTGGTAGACCGCGTTTTCCAGCAGCGGCTGCAGCATGAGCGGCGGCACCAGTGCGTCGCCCGGCATGTTCTTGAGATGCCATTCGACCGAGAGCCGGTCGGACAGGCGCAGCTTCTCGAGCCCCAGGTACTGCCGGCAAAGCTCGATTTCATCCGCCAGCGGCACCAGCTCGCGGTTGTCGCGCATCAGGACACGGAAGAGATCGGCCATGTCGAGAAGGGCCCCCTCCGCCTGCCTCGGATCCGAACGGATGAGGGAGAGCACGGCATTGAGGCTGTTGAACAGGAAATGCGGGCGGATCCGGGCCTGCAGCGCCTGCAGCCGGGATTCGGCGATCGCCGGCGAGAGCGCCTTCGCGCGAAGCCCGAAATAGGCGAGCAGCGTGGCATACACGCTGAGCGCGATCAGGAGATGCCGGAGAACGGCAAGCGGCGGCTCCGGAACTTCGCGGGCAATGAGCATGTGCACCCCGAGTCCGATGGCCACGATGATCGCCGCAACCGCGAGGGTGCCGGTCGTCGACGACTGGCGCTCCAGCCACGGTGCGAGCGCGTAGAGGACCGCAAGCACGGCAATGAGATGGGGCTCGACGACCGCCGTCAGGTCGAGCCATTGCACCGTCCAGAGGTCGAGCTGCGGGGCGTTGACCAGCGCCGCGACGGCCGTCATCGCGTTCACGGCGAGCACGATCCGCAGGATCGTGCCGAGATTGCGGAAGTTCGGCAGTTCGAGGGTAATGGCGTTTTGCCTTATAATCGGCTGCATATCGAACCCGGCATGCAAGCATCATGCCGGAGACCGGTGCCGGGTCGTTCACCGAAACTGGCGGCGGCAGCGGGTATTGTCGGCAACCCCCGACGGCGAGGCAAGCCTGACCGGACGCGAAAGCCGACTTCCGACGCCGATCCGGGCCGGCTCGCCCCTTTCCCGCGGTTCTGCCACCGCCCGACCGTCGATCTGCCGCGAATGGATACGATTGCCATGGCCAACCCGAAGCCGCCGCAGGATGCCTCGACCCCGGGCGGCTGGTCCGGCCGGTTCGGCGAGCCGGTCTCGCCGCTGGTCAAGCGGTATACCGCATCGGTGGGCTTCGATTGCCGCCTCGCTGCCGCGGACATCGCGGGGTCCCTGGCGCACGCGCGGATGCTGACCGCCGCCGGGGTGCTGACCCAGGCGGACCTCGCGGCGATCGAGCGCGGCATGGCAATCATCCGCGGCGAAGTCGAGCGCGGAGAGTTCCCGTGGTCATCCGACCTCGAGGACGTCCATTTCAACATCGAGAAGCGCCTCACCGCGCTGGTCGGCGACGCCGGCAAGCGGCTGCATGCCGGTCGCTCGCGCAACGACCAGGTCGCCACCGATCTCAGGCTCTGGCTGCGCGAGGCCATCGATTCGCTGGTTGCCGGACTGGCCGCGCTGCGCGGCGCGTTCATCGATCTGGCCGAAGCCCACGCCGACACCCTCATGCCCGGCTACACGCACCTGCAGGTCGCGCAACCCGTCACCTTCGGTCATCATTTGCTCGCCTACGAAGCCATGTTCGCGCGCGATGCCGAGCGCCTTCGCGATTGCCGCCGGCGGGTCAACCGGCTGCCGCTGGGAAGCGCGGCGCTCGCCGGCACCAGCTTCCCGATCGATCGCTCCCGGGTCGCGGCGGAGCTCGGATTCGAAGCGCTGTGCGACAACTCGCTCGACGCGGTGTCCGATCGCGACTTCGCGATCGAATTCACGGCGGCCGCCGCACTGGCGATGGTCCACGTGTCGCGGTTTGCCGAGGAGCTCGCGTGGTGGACGAACCCGCGCTTCGCGTTCGTCGCGCTGGCGGACCGGTTCTGCACCGGATCGTCGATCATGCCGCAGAAGAAGAATCCGGACGTGGCCGAGCTCGCGCGCGGCAAGACCGGTCGGGTGAACGGTCATCTGGTCGCGCTGCTCACCCTGATGAAGGGCCAGCCGCTCGCGTACAACCGCGACAATCAGGAGGACAAGGAGCCGCTGTTCGACACGGTGGACACCCTGACCGACACGCTGGCCGTCATCACCGATCTCGTTGCCGGCGGCATCGCCGTCAACGTGCCGCGAATGCGCGAAGCGGCAGCCGAGGGCTACGCCACGGCTACCGATCTGGCCGACTACCTCGTCCGCAAAGGCCTGCCGTTCCGCGACGCGCACGAGGCCGTCGCCCGTGCCGTTCGCCACGCGGAAGCGCGCGGCTGCCAGCTCGCCGAGGTTCCGCTGGCCGAGCTGCAATCGTTTGCGCGCGAAATCGACGCCGATGTCTACGCGGTGCTGACGCTCGAAGGCTCGGTCGCGAGTCGCGATCATCCGGGCGGCACCGCGCCGGTCCGCGTGCGCGCGGCCGCCGCCGCCGCGCGACGAGCCCTCGGGACCACGACCCGCTGACCCGACAACCCGCAACCTGTGGAGATACGAACGCGATGAGCACCCGAAACGTGGCATTTCTGGGCCTGGGCGTGATGGGCTATCCGATGGCCGGACACCTCGCGACGGCAGGGCATCGTCTGACCGTCTACAACCGCACGGCGGCGACGGCCGCGCGCTGGCTGGGACAGCACTCCGGGACGAGCGCGGGAACGCCCGGGGCGGCGGCGGCCGGCGCCGACCTGGTGCTGATGTGCGTGGGCAACGACGATGACGTGCGCGCCGTGGTCTTCGGGGCCGAAGGCGCGCTGGCCGCAATGAAACCCGGCACGATCCTGGTCGACCACACGACCGCGTCCGCGCAGATCGCGCGCGAGATACACGTGGCGGCGAAGGCGCGGGGCATCGGCTTCCTCGACGCCCCCGTCTCGGGCGGTCAGGCGGGTGCCGAGAACGGCAAGCTCACGATCATGGTCGGCGGCGACCCCGATCCCTTCGCGCGCGCCGAGCCCGTGCTCGCCCACTACGGACGCGCGGTCACGCTGATGGGCGGCCCGGGCAGCGGCCAGCTCACGAAGATGTTCAACCAGATCTGCATCGCGGGACTCGTCCAGGCGCTCGCCGAGGGCATCGCGTTCGCGGAGAAGGCCGGCCTCGACGTCGAACGCGGACTCGATGTCATCAGCAAGGGCGCCGCGCAGTCGTGGCAGATGGAGAACCGCGGCCGCACGATGCTCGCCGACAAGTTCGATTTCGGCTTCGCCGTCGACTGGATGCGCAAGGATCTGGCCCTCTGTCTCGCCGAGGCGCGCGCGAGGGGCGCCGCGCTTCCCGTGACGGCACTCGTCGACCAGTTCTACGCGCGCGTGCAGGCCAAGGGCGGCGGCCGCTGGGACTCGTCGAGCCTGTTGCGGGTGTTGCGCGACGCGGGCTGATCCGCGTCAGGCCCGGCCTTGCGTGTCCCGGCGCGCTCAGGCCGGCGCGCCGCTTTCGACGGGCAGCGCCACGCGATCGCCGTCGATGATCGCTATCTCGTAGGTGATCTCGGCGGACTTGCCGAGCATCTGCGTGGCGGAGCAGTACTTGTCTTTCGACAGCTTCACGGCCCGCTCCACATGGCCCGGATCGAGCCCGTGTCCGGCCACCGAATACTTGAAGTGGATCCGGGTGAACACCCTGGGAATGGTGCTGGCCCGCTCGGCTTCGGCCTCGACCGTGCAGTCGGCAACCGGCTGCCGCGCCTTCCGGAGGATGAGGACGACATCGAAGGCCGTGCAGCTGGCCGCGCCCATGAGCACCAGCTCCATCGGGCGCATCCCGAGGTTGCGCCCCCCGTCGTCGGGAGAGCCGTCGATCACCATCGCATGGCCGCTGCCGGATTCACCGACGAAACTGACGCCGTCGACCCACTTCGTCCTGACTTTCATTGGCTCCTCGACCGTGTCCGCGAAAACCGCATTGTCCCGCATCCCTGGACCGGGCGCCCGGTGCCCGATCCAGGGATCGCCCCGCATGTCGCGCGTGGCCAACAGCGCGCGGGCCGTCGATCCAATCGCCGCACACGCTTGTTGCACTTCCACACGAACTATGCCAACATCATAAACGTACGCGGGCTGCGAATTCCCCCTTCGCGACCGCGGACAGTTTCCCCCCTCCTCCTCCTGGGGTGGAAATCCTTGGGCGCGGCCGGCCAACGGCCGCGCCCTTTTTCGTCGGCTAACCCGCCGCACCTTGACCGCATTGGCCCAAAGGGGATATAGTTCAAGACTTTGCTGCACCGACCTGGATCCATTTTTTCCCGATGAAAACCTACTCTGCCAAGCCGCAGGACATCGTGCACGACTGGTTCGTGGTGGATGCCACGGACAAGGTGCTCGGCCGTCTCGCGAGCCAGGTTGCCCTGCGCCTGCGCGGCAAGCACAAGCCTACGTTCACGCCGCACATGGATACCGGCGACTTCATCGTCGTCACCAATGTCGAAAAGATCCGCGTCACGGGCAACAAGGCGGAAGACAAGCTCTACCACCGGCACAGCGGCTACCCCGGCGGTATTTCGACCACCAATTTCTCGAAGATGCAGGCGCGCTTTCCCGGACGCGCGCTGCAGAAGGCCGTCAAGGGCATGCTGCCCAAGGGGCCGCTCGGGTACAAGATGCTGAAAAAACTCAAATGCTACGCTGGCGCGGCGCATCCGCACGCGGCCCAGCAACCCAAGACACTGGACATCTGACCCCATGATCGGCAACTACTATTACGGCACCGGCCGGCGCAAGAGCGCGGTCGCGCGCGTCTTCCTGAAAAAGGGCACCGGCGCCATCGTCGTCAACGACAAGCCGGCCGACGATTTCTTCTCCCGCGACACCGGCCGCATGGTGATCCGCCAGCCGCTCAAGCTCACCAATCACGAAGCGACGTTCGACATCATGATCAACGTCGAAGGCGGCGGCGAATCCGGCCAGGCGGGCGCCGTGCGCCATGGCATCACCCGCGCGCTGATCGATTACGACGCAGAGTTGAAGCCCACTCTGTCGAAGGCCGGTCTGGTGACGCGAGACGCCCGCGAAGTGGAGCGCAAGAAGGTCGGCCTGCACAAGGCGCGCAAGCGCAAGCAGTTCTCGAAGCGCTGATCGCCGCGGCGATTCGCGAGCGAAGGCCGCCCCCGAGGCGGCCTTCGTCTTTTCACGGCGCGTACGCGCCAGCGGGCCCCACGGGCCGGTCCGGCCCCGGTGCTAGAATCGAAGTTCGTATCGAAGCGCGCGTGAGGAAGCCATGATCAAGATCGGCATCGTCGGCGGAACGGGATACACCGGCGTCGAGTTGCTGCGGCTGCTGGCGCAGCACCCGGAAGCGGACGTGCGCGCGATCACGTCGCGCAAGGATGCGGGCACCGCCGTCGCCGAGATGTTCCCGAGCCTGCGCGGCCGTTACGCGCTGGCATTCTCGGATCCGGCCGACGCCCGTCTCGAGTCGTGCGATGTCGTGTTCTTCGCGACGCCGCACGGCGTCGCGATGGCGCAAGCGCGCGAACTCGTGACGGCGGGCGTCAAGATCATCGATCTCGCCGCAGACTTTCGGCTCAAGGACACCGCGGTCTTCGCCCAGTGGTACGGGATGCCGCACACCTGCCCCGACCTGCTCGCCGAATCCGTCTACGGTCTGCCCGAAGTGCACCGTGAGGCGATCAGGCAGGCCCGCATCGTCGGCAATCCGGGTTGCTACCCGACTGCCGTGCAACTGGGTTTCCTGCCGTTGCTGGAGGCGGGGATCGTGGATGCCGGGCATCTCGTCGCCGACTGCAAGTCCGGGGTCTCGGGCGCCGGCCGCAAAGCGGAGATGGGGCTGCTCTTCGCGGAGGCCGCCGACAACTTCCGGGCCTACGGCGTCAGGGGCCATCGGCATCACCCGGAAATCGTTCAGGGCCTGAATGCCGCCGCCGGATCTCCGGTGAGCCTTATCTTCACTCCGCATCTCGTCCCGATGATCCGCGGAATTCACGCGACGCTCTATGCGCGCCTCACCGACACCGGGGTCGACCTGCAGTCGCTGTTCGAGCGGCGTTACGAGGGTGAGCCCTTCGTCGATGTGATGCCGCCAGGCTCGATGCCGGATACGCGCTCGGTTCGCGCCGCGAACATCTGCCGGATCGCCGTGCATCGTCCGCAGGGCGGCGACATGGCGCTCGTCCTGGTCGTCGAGGACAATCTCGTCAAGGGCGCCGCCGGGCAGGCGATCCAGAACATGAACCTGATGTTCGGCCTGCCCGAGGCCACGGGACTCGCCGCACCACCCGTGTTGCCATAAGAGGCCAGGCGCCTTGGCCCTTTCCGTCTGGTGGCGCCGCGTGCGCCAGCACTTTTCCATCGACGCGCCGCGAATGGCAGTACGCTCGCGGTTGCCGTGGCCGTGGCGTGCCGTGGTGGGGACCGGCCTGCTCGTCGTCGTCGCCGGAATGTGGTGGTGGGGTTTCGATTTCGGTCAGCTCCTCGGCGGGTTCAACCGCAATGAGATCGAAGCCCGGATCGCAGCCCTCGAAAGCGAGAACGCGGATCTGCGCAAGGAAAATGCGCAGCTCCATGCCAAGACGATGAAGCAGGAGAGCGAGCTCGCGATGACGAGCGGCGCGCAGGCGTCGCTTTCGAAGCAGGCGCTCGAGCTCTCGGCCGAGAATACGCAGATCAAGGAGGAGCTCGTTTTTCTGCAGAAGCTGGTCGCGGACTCCAACAAGCAGGTCGGACTTTCCATCCAGCGCCTGTCCGTCGAGCGCGAGCGCGAGGATGCCTGGCGCTACCGCCTGCTGCTCGTGCGCGGCGCCGGGCAGAAGGAAGAGTTCGTCGGGCACATCACGCTTCAGGTCACCCTGCAACCGACCGCCGCAGGCGTCCCGCCGGCTCGCCCCAGAATCATCTCGCTGCCCGACGAGCAGCCCGAGACGATGGCGGCACTGCAGCTCAAATTCAAGTATTATCAGCGACTTGAAGGGACCATCGAGGTCCCGCAGGATAGCGTGGTCCGCGCCGTCACCGTCCGGGCATTCGAATCCGGACAGTCCGCCCCGCGCGCCACCCGTAACCTTGTGATTCCGTGAGGAGGCCCAATGTGGGAGCGCAGGAAGCACTCGGCGCCGCAAAAGCGAATCGACAGCCTGATCGGCGCCGGCACGGTGGTCAATGGTGACGTCACGTTCACCGGAGGTCTGCGGATCGACGGCACGGTCGTCGGCAACGTCATCGCCGCCAACGGCGATCCGAGCACGCTCGTCGTCAGCGAGCAGGCGAAGGTGGGTGGCGAGATCCGGGTCTCGCATGTCGTGATCAACGGAAAAGTCGACGGCCCGGTCACTGCCGACGGCTATCTCGAACTGCAGCCGAAGGCCCAGCTTACCGGCGATGTGACCTACAAGACGCTCGAGATGCACGTGGGGGCGGTACTGCGCGGGCGTTTGATCCATGCCGAACCAGGCAGCGCTTCGGTGCACGAATTGAAACGGGCGGTCGCCGACTGAGCGGATGTTCGGACCGGGGGGCGCAAGCGCCCCGGCGGCAACCCGGATCGACCCTGCCGGCGGCAAGGTTGCGGCGAGCCGGCGCCGGGCCGATAATCCGCTTTGAATATCTACGAGGAGTTCGCATGAACGACATGACCGAAATGCCCGCGCCGCTGGTCTTTTCCGACAGTGCCGCCGAAAAGGTTAAGTCCCTCATCGAAGAGGAGGGCAATCCGGAGCTGAAGCTTCGCGTCTTCGTCACCGGCGGCGGGTGTTCGGGCTTCCAGTACGGATTCACCTTCGACGAGGCGGTCAACGACGACGACACCGCAATGGTGAAGAACGGCGTGACGCTGCTGATCGACCCGATGAGCTACCAGTACCTCGTCGGCGCCGAGATCGATTTCCAGGAAGGCCTCGAGGGCGCGCAGTTCGTGATCAAGAACCCGAACGCCCAGTCCACCTGCGGCTGCGGCTCGTCGTTCTCGGCCTGACCGATCTCCCGCTGCGATGTCGACGGGCGCGCTACGCGCGCCCGAACACCTCGTTGGCCTGTTGCGAAACACGCACGAACGTCGTGCGCTTCGACAGTTCGCGCAGCCGCCGCGCCCCGACGTAGGTGCACGCCGAACGCACGCCCCCGAGGATCTCCTGCACGGTGCCCGTGACCGCTCCGCGGTGCGGCACCAGCACCTCCTTGCCTTCGGCGGCGCGGTACTTCGCCACGCCGCCCGCGTACTTTTCCATCGCGGTCCGGCTGCTCATGCCGTAGAAACGCTGGTATTTCCGGCCATCGCGCTCGACGACGTCGCCCGCGCATTCATCGTGCCCGGCGAACATGCCGCCCAGCATGACGAAGTCCGCGCCCCCGCCGAAGGCCTTCGCGACATCGCCCGGCGTCGTGCAGCCGCCATCGGCGCAGATGTGGCCCTCGAGCCCGTGCGCGGCATCCGCGCACTCGATGATCGCGGAGAGCTGCGGATAGCCCACGCCGGTCATGGTGCGCGTCGTGCACACGGAGCCGGGGCCGATGCCGACCTTGACGATGTCCGCGCCCGAGAGGATCAGCTCCTCGGTCATCTCGCCGGTGACGACGTTGCCGGCCATGATGACGAGGTGCGGGTGCTGCTCGCGGATCCTCGCAACGAGGCGCACGAAGCCTTCGGTGTAGCCATTGGCCACGTCGATGCAGACGTAGCGGATCGCCGAGTCGGCGCCTCCCCCCACCGCTGCCATCACGCGGCCGAACTTCTCTTCGTCGGCCGCGCCTATGCCCATCGAGTAGAACGCGGCGGTCTTGCGCGCGAGCGCCCGGAAGAACGCGACGATCTCGTCCACGGTGTAGTGCTTGTGCAGCGCGGTCGACATTTCGAAGGCGTCGAGCGCGCGCGCCATCGCGAAGGTCCCGGTCGTGTCCATGTTGGCGGCGATGATCGGGACGCCGTGGTACTCGACCTGCGTGTGGCGGAAGTGGAACTCCCGCGAAATATCGACATTCGAGCGCGTGGACAGCGTGCTGCGCTTGGGGCGGATCAGCACGTCCTTGAAGTCCAGCCTGACCTCGTTCTCGATGCGCATCGGGATCTCCTTCGCTGAAGTCGCGTCAAACCGCCAGCGCGAACACGAAAATTCCGACCATGGCGAAGACGAGCGCAACCTTGACCGCGGTCCCCAGCAGCAGACCGATCCAGGTCGCGACGCCCACCCTGCCGGCGCGCAACGCATCGCGTTGCGCCACGAATTCTCCGATCGCGGCGCCGGCCAGCGGCATGAACAGCAGCCCCCACAAGCCGGTGAAGATCCCCGCGAGCGTTCCCAGCGCCGCGCCCAGAATGGCCAGCCTGCTCGCGCCGGCCCGTTTCGCGCCCGCGGCGGCCGCGAGATAGTCGACCGCCCACGCCATCGCCGTAAGCACGGCGAGAAGCAGCAGCAGCCAGGCGGAGACGCGCGCGAAGTCGTCGATCCACGCCGCGAGCGCGATGCCGCCGAACACCAGGATGGGGCCAGGCAACGCGGGCAGCACGGTGCCCGCCATGCCGATCACGATCAGCGCCGCCGCCACGATCCACAGGATCACGGTCACCGGAACCGCCTCGCGCGACGGCGTGGACGCGCGCACTTGCCGCGGGTTGGCCTCTGCGCAACGCCAACGCGGGAAGTGCCCGGCTGCCAACGCTGATCGTTCATTCCGCCCGCAGCGTTTCCATCGCGGCTCTGACGAGGGCCATCTGGTCCGCGGTGAGGGGCAGGACCGGACGCCGGCACTCCCCGACGCTTCGACCGGAAATGTTGGCAGCCGCCTTGGCGACGGGATTGAACGGCAGCGTCCAGAGCAACCTGTTCAGGGGCTGCATGCGACGCCAAAGAGCCAGCGCCTCGGCGTGCCTGCCGGCCTCGTACAGTTCGTAGAGTCGCACGGACTCCTTCGGCATCGCGTTCGCCCCGCCCCAGAAGCAGCCTGCGGCACCGGCCATCAAGCCATAGAGATTGAGATAATCGCAGCCGTTGAAGACGCTTGCGCCGGATGCCGCCAGCTGCTCGATGCGCAGCATGTTCGACGTGCTGTCCTTGATGTACCTGACGGCATCGATCTCGCGCAGACGCGAAAACACCTCCGGCGTGATGTCGAAGCCCGAGAACTGCGGAATGTTGTAGACCATGATCGGAATTCCGATCGCCCGGCCGATCTGCTCGAAGTGCCAGCGGACGCCGGCCTCGCCCGGTCCCTCGAAATAGGGAGGGAGCATCAGCAGGGCCGCGGCCCCGATCGCTTCCGCGTGCTTCGAGTTCTCGATCGCGTCCTCCGTGCGGATGGCCGAGGTCTGCACGATGAGCTCGCAACGGCCATCGATGTGCTTCGCCGCGATCTCGGCGATCTGGCGCTTTTCCGGCTCGGACAGAAACGGAAACTCGCCGGTGCCGCCGCACACGGCGATGATGTGAACCCCTGCCTCGAGCATCGAATCGATGTGCGCGCGCAGCGCCCGCTCGTCGACGCGAGCGCCGTCGGCGGTGAACGGCGTGCAGATCGGGACGCAAATGCCCTTCAGTTGTTTCATGCTGCCTCCATGGTTGATGCTGCGATCACTTGCCGCCCGGCGCCCGGTATCAACGCGGATATACGGCGCCCAGCACGCGCGCCCCGCGCGCGCCGGTGACCGCGGGCAGGCTGCCGGGGCGGCCGGCCAGCGCCTCTCGCGCGAGCCAGGCGAATGCGAGCGCTTCGACGTGCTCGACCGCCACGCCCTGCGCCGCCGTGGTCGCGACGGCCCGGGGCGCCAGTGCCGCCGTCAGCGCGTCCATCAGCGCGGCATTCCTGGCGCCGCCGCCGCAGACGAGCACCTCGGCGGCAGTCGCGCAATGGGCTTGCACCGCAGCGGCGACCGTACGCGCCGTGAGCGCGACGAGCGTCGCCTGGACGTCGGCCGGCGCGATCGCGCGGCCGGCAAGCCTGGCGTCGAGCCATTCGCCATTGAACAGATCGCGGCCCGTGCTCTTGGGCGGGATCCGCTCGAAGAACGGCTCCGCGCGCAGCGCCGCCAGCAGCGCGTCGTCGACCCGTCCGGTGCGCGACCACGCGCCATCGCGATCGCAGGGACCGCCGCGATGGCGCAGGTGCCAGAGGTCGAGCAGGACGTTGCCGGGTCCCGTGTCGAAGCCGCGCACGGCGCCGTGTACCGGCAGATCGGTGACGTTGGCGATGCCGCCCAGATTGACGACGGCCCGATGCACGTTCCCGCCGAAGAGAGCGGCGTGGAAGGCGGGCACCAGCGGCGCGCCTTCGCCGCCCGCCGCGACGTCGCGGCTGCGAAAATCGGCGACGACCGCGACGCCGGCCCGCTCGGCCACGCGCGCGGGGTTGTTGAGCTGAAGCGTCCAGCCTTGATCGGGCCGGTGGCGCAGCGTCTGGCCGTGGACACCCGCGGCGACGATGTCCGGCGCCCCGAGTCCCGCCCGGGCCAGGGCTGCGATGATTGCATCGGCATAGGTATCGGCCAGCGCATTCGCCGCGCGCGCCGCGCGCGCAAGCTCGTCGACGCCGGATCGTTGCAGCGCGCGCAGCTCGTCGCCGAGCTCCCGCGCAAAAGGCAGCTGCACGGCCGCCAGCAAGGCGCAGGGCGCTTGCGTGGCCGGCTGGAAATCCGCGACGACGGCATCGACACCGTCCATGCTCGTGCCGGACATGACGCCGGCGTATATCTGCCGCACGACGGCGATGGCGCGTTCCCGCTACTCGCGCGAGGCGAGCTGCGCGCCTGCGATCCGTCGGGCCAGCGCGAGCTGCGCCACGGCCGGCGCCGTGCGCTCGGCAAAGGCCAGCCGGTGCTCGGGCGCGAGCGGCTCGCCGGACGGCAGCGCGACCGTGAGCGGATTGCGCTGCTCGCCGCTGACCCGGAACTCGTAATGTAGGTGCGGACCCGTCGCCCAGCCGGTCTGCCCGACGTAGCCGATCACTTCTCCCTGCGCGACGCGCGCCCCGGTCCGCACCTGCGGCGCGATTCGCGACAGGTGCGCGTAGAGCGTCGAGAACGCGCCCTGGTGGCGCAGCTCGATCACGTTGCCATAGCCGTTCTGTTTGCCGGCGAACTTCACCTTCGCGTTGCCGGTGGCGCGCACGGGCGTTCCCGTGGGCGCACCGTAGTCGACGCCCTTGTGCGCGCGCCATTCCCGCATGATCGGATGGAACCGCGCGTTCGAGAAGCCCGACGTCACCCGCGAGAACTCCATCGGCGAACGCAGAAACGCCTTGCGCATCGGCGCGCCGTCGTTCGTGTAGTAATCCTCCCGGCCGTCGTCGCCACGCCAGAGCAGCGCCCGCAAGGTCCGGCCCCCGTTCTCGAACTCGGCGGCGACGATGCGGCCTGCGCCGACCGGTTCGCCGTCGATGTACCGCATTTCGTAGACGACCGCAAAACGGTCGCCGCGTCGCAGGTCCTGATAGAAGTCGATGTCGCCACCGAAGACGTCGGCCATCTGCAGTGTCACCGCGTCGGGCAGGCCCGCCTCGTCGGCGGCGCCGAACAGCGACGAGCGAATCTCGCCGTCCGCCATCTTCCACCGGATTTCCACCGGGGCAGCAGCGGTCTGCGCAGCAAGCTCGTCCCCGCGGCGGGCAACCGTCAGGCGCTCACCGTTCCCTGTCACGAAGCGCAGGTTGATGAGCTGGCCGTCGTCGTCGGTCTCGACGGACAACGGCTTGCCCGGACGCAGCTGGTACAAAGGCCGCGCGGAAGGGTTCGTGCGCAGGAAGGCCATGGCCGCCGGATCGACGACGCCGAGACGGGCGAGCACGCTGCCGATCGTGTCGCCGCGCCGAATCCGGTCTTCGCGCCAGTACCCGCCCCCGTCGGCCGCGACGATCGACACCGCGGGCCGGGGGAGTTCGAGCCGGATCACGCTGATCGGCGTCAACTCGGGCGCAGTATTGGCCACGAGTCCGAAGGCAGCTGCGCCGGAAATGCCGAACAGGGCGGCGGCCAGCCAATGCCCGAGCGTGGGCGTCCTTACGGATCGCCGCGCGGAAGCTTGGACGCTTTGCGCTAGAATTGTCGACTTGTGCGTGATCATTGCCGATGAGCGGGCAGGCAAGGTTGCGATTCTAGCAAATGTCGCTCCGCAACGCCCCCCCCCGCCGGGCACTCCGCCCCGTCCGGAAGGGAACGAGACCCTGCGAGGGGTGCCGCCGGGGTCCTCCATGAAACGAGCCGCGCCACCGCCATGACCGTCGACCTCTCACTCCAGCTGGCGGTCTTTCGCCACGGCGCCGACGAGATTCTGGTCGAGTCCGAGCTCGCATCGAAACTCGCCCGTGGCAAGCCGTTGCGGATCAAGGAGGGTTTCGATCCCACCCGCCCGGATCTGCATCTCGGCCACACGGTGCAGTTCAACAAGCTGCGGCAGTTGCAGGACCTCGGCCACCACATCATCTTCGTGATCGGCGATTTCACCGGGATGATCGGCGATCCGACCGGCCGCAACGTCACGCGCCCCGCGCTCTCGCGCGAGGAGATCGAGGCCAACGCGAAGACCTACACCGATCAGGCGTTCCTGATCCTCGATCGCGCGAAGACCGAGATCGCGTTCAACTCGACGTGGCTCCTGCCGCTGGGCGCCGACGGGATGATCAAGCTCGCGGCGCGATACACCGTCGCGCGCATGCTGGAGCGCGACGACTTCGGCAAGCGCTACCAGAGCGGCCAGCCGATCGCGATCCACGAGTTTCTCTACCCGCTCGCGCAGGGCTACGACTCCGTGGCGCTCCGGGCCGACGTCGAGCTGGGCGGCACCGACCAGAAGTTCAATCTTCTCGTCGGCCGCGAGCTGCAGCGGCATTACGGGCAGGAGCCGCAGTGCATCCTCACGCTGCCGCTGCTGGAGGGGCTCGACGGCGTCAACAAGATGTCGAAGTCGCTCGACAACTACGTCGGCATCACCGAAGCTCCGAACGACATGTTCGGCAAGCTGATGTCGATCTCCGACGAGCTGATGTGGCGGTACTACACGCTGCTGTCGTTCCGCCCGGCCGACGCCGTGGCGACGCTGAAGCGCGAGTGCGCGGAGGGCCGCAATCCGCGCGACGCCAAGGTCGCCCTCGCGCAGGAGATCGTCGCCCGCTTCCACTCGCAGGCGGCCGCGGAGCACGCACTCGCCGAGTTCGAGGCGCGGTTCCGGCAGGGCGCGCTCCCGGAAAGCATGCCCGAGGTCACGCTGTCGACGTCGGGCGCAGGCATCCCGATCGCCCAGCTCGCAAAGCAGGCCGGGATCGTCGACTCGACGTCCGAGGCACTGCGGCTGATCGCGCAACGGGGGCTCAAGGTGGACGGTGACGTCGTTGCCGACAAGGCGCTGGTGATCGCGCCGGGCCGCACGGTCGTCGTCCAGGCCGGGAAGCGCAAGTTCGCCCGGGTGAGCGTGACGTAGCAGTTGCGCGTCAGCGGAGACCGGAAGCGCTCGCGCGCTTCGCCGGCACCGCCATGGCTCGCGTGCCTACTCCAGCTCGATCGCGTCGTTGATCGCGGCGACGCCCGCCTTCGCGCACACGTCGTCGATGTCTCCGGCCGGCGCGCCGGAGACTCCGATGCCCCCGACCAGCGAGCCCTTGGCGCGAATCATCAGGCCCCCACCGATGGCGACCACGTTCGGCAACTGGCGGACGCCGCTCTGCACCTTGCCAGCCTGCGTGGCTGCCGCGAGCTCGGTCGTATCGGTGCGAAAGCTGACGGCGGTCGCCGCCTTGCCCACCGCGGTTTGCGTCGTGTGCGTGCCGGCCAGGTTGTCGCGCAGCACGGCGAGCGGCTGCCCGCCGCGATCGACGACGGCCACGGCGACGGTGTAGCCGTCCTTCTGGCAGCGCGCCAGCGCCGCCTGCGCCGCCGCCTGCGCGGCGACCGTCGTCAGCGTCATGTAATTCGCCAGCATCTTCTGCGCGCCCGCGGGCGCCGCCAAGCTCGCAGCAACGACGGCTGCGGCCACGCCAAACAGCATCGAATCCTTCACGCGCATGCGTCCTCCCGCTTGTTCCGGCCCGGTCAGGCCATCCCCGGATTGCCCGCCGCGCCCGCGATCTGCGGCAGATTGAGCGCGCGCGGCGCGATGGTCTTCTGCGCGCGCAGGTAGCGGGCGATCACGTCCCATATCGGCTCGCCTCCCGCCGCTTTCGCTTCCTCGGAGACGGGCGCCCAGCCGGCGACCTTGTATTTCTTCGCCGGGTCGAGCGGCTTGCCGGAGAGCGTCATCCGCGTGATCCTGCCGCCCATCTTCGCGCGCGGGTCGATCGCATAGTTGAGACCGCCGACGCGCACCATGTCGCCGCCCTGCTGATAGTACGGGTCCGGATTGAACAGATTGTCGGCGACGTCCTCGAGGATCGTCTTGATCATCTCGCCGGTCAGCTCGTTGACGGTGACGTAGGGGTAGGTGATCGCCGTCTGGTCCATCAGGTGCTCGTAGGTGATCGCCTGCCCCGGCAGCAGCGACGTGCCCCAGCGGAATCCCGGCGAGAACGCGATCTCGGCGTTCTTCTCCGCCATCAGGCCGTCGAGCAGCAGCTGGTCGATCGTGCCGTTGAAGTTGCCGCGCCGATAGAGCAACCCCTCGGTGACCGCGAGCTTTTCCTCCAGCTTCGCCTTGTACGGCGAGCGCGCCTTGTCGATCAACGCGTCCATCGCGGGATCCGCGGGCAGCAGATCGGAAAAGACCGGCAGCAGCTTGTAGCGAAAGTCGGCGACCTTGCCGCCCTTGACCTCGAGGTCGAGCACCGCGAGGAACTTGCCGTTGCTGCCGGCGTTGGTGACGAGCGTGCGCCCGCCGCCGTTGGCGACGATGGTCGGCGCGGGCACGCCGTCGTGGGTGTGGCCGCCGAGGATCGCGTCGATGCCGCGCACGCGGGAGGCCAGCTTCAGGTCGACGTCCATCCCGTTGTGCGACAGCAGGACGACCGCCTGCGCGCCTTTGCCGCGCGCTTCGTCGACCATCTTCTGCAGGTTTTCCTCCTGGATCCCGAACGTCCAGTCGGCGACGAAATACCGCGGGTTGGCGATCGGCGTGTACGGGAACGCCTGCCCGACGATCGCCACCGGCACGCCGTTGACGGGACGGATCACATAGGGTGGAAACACCGGGTCGCCGAAGTCGGCGGTCCTGATGTTCTGCGCGAGGAAATCGACTTTGCCCTTGAAGTCCTTGTCGACGACGTCCTTCACCCGGTCGGCGCCGAGCGTGAATTCCCAGTGCCCGGTCATCACGTCGACGCCAAGCAGCTTGCACGCATCGACCATGTCCTGGCCCTTCGTCCACAGCGCGGTGGCGGAGCCCTGCCAGGTATCGCCGCCGTCGAGCAGCAGGGCCTGCGGCCGCGACGCCTTCAGCCGCCGGACCAGCGTGGCCAGGTGCGCGAAGCCGCCGACCTTGCCGTACGTCTTCGCCGCGGCCGCGAAATCGAGATACGTGAACGCGTGGGCGTCGATCGTACCGGGCTTGATGCCGAAATGCCTGAGCAACGCGGCACCGACCAGATGCGGCGGCTTCCCCTCGAAGTCACCGAGACCCAGGTTGACGTTCGGCTCGCGAAAGTAGATCGGCAGGAGCTGCGCGTGGCAATCGGTGAAATGCAGCAGGCTCACGTTGCCGAACGGTGCGACGTCGTAGGCCGCGGCGGCCGCGTTGCCCTGCGCGAGCGTGTCGCGCGACGAAAGCGGAAAGCCGGCGGCGGCGCCGGCGGCGAGCACGTTCAGGAATTCACGGCGGTTCATGGTCCGGGCAGCGCGGGTGACATGTCAGCGACGAGCAAAGCGGGCCAGCGCCTGCACATCCTCCGGGAACATCTCCTTCGCCTCCTTGAACACGATACGGCCGTCGCGGTCGACAACGTAGAGCTCCGGCAGCCCTTCGCGGGGTCCGAACCACTTGTCGCTCTGAGCCGTCGCCATTGCCGCCGGAAAGGTGTACTTGTTCTCCGCCAGGTAGGCGCGCGCCTTGGCGGGCTCGCGGTCGATGGAAAACGTGAGCAACTCGAGCCCGCGTCCGCCCTGCGCCTCGTGGAGCGCCTGCAGCAGAGGGTTCTGCCGCTTGCAGAACGGGCACCACGACGCCCAGAACTCGACGACGACGACGCGCCCGGTGAGGGCCGAGGCCGGAAGCACGCGGCCGTCGAGCAGCGTGATTTCGCGCCAGTCGACCCGATCGCCGACTGCGGCCGCAAGCGCCGTGCCCAGCATCCCCGCGCCGGAGGCGGCGGTCAGCAACCGCAGCGCGTCCCGACGGTTCACCCGGGTTTGCTCAGGTTGCGCGCAAGCTCGGCCACCACCGGTCATCCGCGGGCGCGCGGGTACGGGCGCCCGCGACGACTCGCGCCGGGGTAGGCAAGCGCAGTCACTTGTTGACGGGGGAATCCGGGTCCATCAGCAACGCGACCACATCCTTGATCTGCGCCTCGGTCAGGATGCCCTTGTGTCCGAAGCGCGGCATGTTCGTGCAGGCGTTGTACGCCTCGGCGTTGTAGAGCTTGCCGTACGCGTACTTGCGCACTTCGTCGGTGTAGCCGCGCGACTTGCCGAATTGGTACAGGCTCGGCCCCATCGTGCCGTAGGACACTTCCTGGGGCGAAAGCTGGTGGCACGCATAGCAGTTGGCGCCGGCCGGCTTCTTCGGGTCATCGGAGTACTGCATGCCCTGGCCGAGCTGGGCGATCTTCTCGCCGCTCTTCCAGTCGCCCAGCAGCTTGCCGTCGGCCGGCCACTTGATCGACGCCATATTTTCCTTCTCGATGCGTTGCACGAGGTCCTTCGGCGGCGTCTTGCCCTTGTATTCGCTGCAGATCAACTGCGTGTCGTCCTGCACGAGGCGATCGAGCTTTGCCTGCCCGCGCTCCTTGAACGAGGCCTTGAGCACGGCGGCGGCCTTCGCCTCCTCGGCGTGACTGGTCGGCGCGGTCGCGCAGCCGATAAGGGTCGCCGACACGGCGAGTCCGGCCGTCAGCGCGAGTGTGAGATGTCCGAATCGCATGGGAGGCCTCCGTCAGCGCTTGATCGCGGGCGCATCGTACGTGGCGCCGTTCGCATTGTGGGCAAGGAACAACGTCAGCGCGACGGAAGCTTCCGACGCAAAGGTGAGCTCGGGAAAGCGCTGCTGGCGGAAGCAGTCATTCAGCCGCCACTGGAACGTGCGAAGCTCGCCCTGCGAAACGCGATACGCCGGCCAGGTCGAATAGGCCTTCTGCGCGCCTTCCTTCTGCGTGAGATTCGGCAGGTCCTGCAGGCGGATCCGCTTGTCGTCCTCGCCATGACAGGTCGCGCACGCGAAGTCGTGCGTGCCGCCGCGGAAGTAGAAGATCGTCTCGCCGAGCTGAAAGGCCGCCTGTTCCTTCGGATGGTTCAGCGCGACGTTCATCTTGACCCCGCGCGACTCGGAGGTCACGTAGGCGACCA
This sequence comes from uncultured beta proteobacterium, assembly GCA_963700415.1. Lineage (GTDB taxonomy): Bacteria > Pseudomonadota > Gammaproteobacteria > Burkholderiales > Casimicrobiaceae > CAIWHR01. Next base: position 14,504 of record CAVOXS010000016.1, on the reverse strand, counting down.
GCGCCTCGTTGTTGGCTCTCCGGCCCGGGCCGCCGAAGGGTCCCTTCTTGGCATCGGCCTCGGAGTAACCCTGCAGCGTCATCATGCACCAGACGAGCCGCGACTCGAGGTCCATCACGCGGTCGGCATCGGCGAAATAGCGCGGGAGTTGCGCGTAGGCGCCCTTGACCACGCCGGCGCCGAGCCCGAGATTGCACTGCTCGAGCGAGACGTTCTTCGGGCCGCCCTTCTGCTTCCAGAGCTCCGCGCCGCGCGCCTCCCACAGCTCGGCCGGGTTGCCGTCCTGCAGCGCGGCGCGGTATTTCGCGATCTCGTCCACGGTACTGCCCTGGCCGAGCACTGCAGGGGCGACCAGCGCCAGGACCAATGCGACACCCGGCAGGGCACCACGACTAATGAAGCGCATGGGGTTTCCTCCTCAAGAGCGAGCGCCGCGACCGCGGCACTCTCGTTGTCGGCGCGTCGTCGCGCGCTTCGTCAGTTCAGGCGGGTGTTGCGCCCCCGCCACCCGGACTTCAACCGATGACTGCTTCGTCGGTCCGCTTCTCGCCCTTGTTGTCGGTCCAGGTGACCTGGACCTTGTCGCCCTTCGCGCCGCCCTTGAACTTGAACGACAGGAACGGATTCTTCGCCACCGCCGGCCCCCACTGCGCGTTGAGCACGGCCTTGCCATTGTGCGTTACCGTCACCGCCTGAATGAACCACGCGGGGATCGCCTTCCCGGCCGAATCCTTGCGCTGACCTGTCTCCATCTCGTGACTCATCAGCACCTTGACCTCGGTCGAATCGCCCACGACGCTGGCGCGGATTTTCATCGGATCTGCCATTTCGGTCTCCTTTGTTGTCCGTGCGCGCTAGCCGCCACAACCGCCGAGCGTCACCTTGATCTCCTTGGAGGCGACGTAGTACTTGCCGTCCGCCTTCACCAACGCGTAAACGTTCGAGCTCTGGCCCATCTTGACGCGCGTGCTGATCGAGGGGTCGGTTCCCGCCGGAATGTCGAAGCTGGCCGCCAGCATGTTCGGGTTCTTCTCGATCAGGATGGCGATCGACTCGGTCTTCGGAATCGAGCTCGACACGCCGATCGGCACCACGGCGCCGTTCTCGGCGATGTCCGGCGTCGACACGAAGGCGATGTCCTTGCTCTGCGCCGGCGCGCCCGCCGCCGAACGCCTTCATCGTCTCGTCCATGTTCTTGGCCTCGAAGGCGCTCTTGTTCCACGCCTGCGCCGCCGCCGTCCCGGGAACAAGCCAGCCTGTCGCCGCAAGCAGCGTCAGCAACGACGCTCCACCGCCCGCTTTCAGCACCGTTCTGCGTGTTTCGTTCATTGGCGCACCCCCCGGAATGTCCCGCATCAAACCGCGACACCGGCCAGTGGCCGGCCCTTCCAAATTGCTGCTTCTAACCTTATACTGAAAGGTTTGGATCTGCCTTACTATACCCAATATGGGGTATCCCGTCGATCCCGAAATGAACAACCGGACCCGATCTGCGGCCACCGCCCGGCAAGCGTGGCTTCCACCGGCGCACCGCGGTGCCGCCCCACGGCGCGGCAGACGGCCCCCCCGGCGCGGCCGCGCATAATGACGCGAAGCGCCGCCGGGAGTCAATATTGTCACGTCTGCCGAAACCCGCGCCGCGCGGCCCATCGGCTCGGAGACCCGCATGCTTCGCCTAGCCCCGATACCCTCCAGCTGGCTCCGTTGCCGGCTCCGCGCCATGCGCTCACTGGCGGCCGCGACGCTGCTGCCGGTTGCATTCTGCCCTCGCCCAGCCGATCGCGCTGGCGCCGACTCCGAGCCAGCCGGAGGGGCCGTTCTATCCGAAGACCTACCCTGCCGACCGCGACTCCGATCTGACACAGGTTGCCGGCCGCCCCGCCAGGGCCCAGGGTATCCCGCTCTACCTGTCCGGCCGCGCGCTCGCGCGTGACGGCCGGGCGCTCGGCAACGCCACCGTCGAGCTCTGGCAGTGCGACGTGCATGGCCGGTATCACCATGCCGGGGACGACGGCGTGCCGCGCGACGACAATTTCCAGGGTTACGGCATCGCGACCACCGACGCCGGGGGACGTTATGCGTTCAAGACGATCCGGCCCGTGCCCTACGGCGGGCGGCCGCCGCACCTGCACATCCGGATGCGCGCCGAAGGCGCATCCATGCTCACCACGCAGATCTACATTGCCGGCGACGCGCGGGCCGGCGACAGCGTCCTCTCGGGCTCGTCGAGCGAAACGATCCGGCAACTGACGATGACGCTCGCACCGCTCGCCGGACGCGAGCCCGGCGCGCTGAGCGGCACTTTCGATCTGGTGCTGCGCTGACCTGACGCGGTCTTCTTGCGGCCTGCGGCGCGGCGACGGGCGCCCGACAATTCAGTGAATCGTGGCGGTTGACAGGAAGCGCAGTTCGGCGCCGGATCTCAGTCGATAGACACCCTCTCCGAGATGCTCGGCGCCGTCCATTTCCTGGCGCGTGAACGTGATTTCGGTGTCCCCGCGCGTGGCTTCCAGCACGACGTCGTCCGCAACCGTGCGCTCGTCGAGAGCGCGGGTGTACTCCTTCGCGAAGACGACGCCGTCAATCAGCACGAAATCCGCGCCATCCATTGCGCTAGCCAGATTCGACAGGTTCACACCGGTTGCCATGGTTCCTCCGACGTTTCGCCCGAAATCCTTCGCCGACCGGGACAATCGACATATGCGGCCACTTCCGCCCGCCTTCAACCGTGACGGCAAAACCCCATCTGCCAGCGCCCTTGCTTATTCCAACGCGGGAGGCAGCATGGAGGTTGACTTTGACGCAGTGCCCAGCCAGCCGACCGAAGGGCGCTGTGCGCCCCCGCGGGGGCAGGACACGAGGCCGAAGACCTGTCCCGCTCAGCGGGATGCGGCTTGGCCGCGCACAGTGCACGCGGGGCCAGTCATTTGCCGACCAGCGCGCGGACGAAATTGGGGAGCGCGACCGCCGCCCGGTGCATGTCGCCGTTGTAGTACTGGAGCCCGGTGAGCCCGCGCTCGGCGATGCGGCGGTCGACGTCGTCCGCCGACAGGCTCCGGGGATCGAGCGTCGTCGACGCGCACGCCATCATCCAAAGGCCGCCGTACAGGGGCACCGACGTCAGATAGGGCGTGACCAGCGGGAACGCCTCGCGCAGTCCGGCCAGCGTCGCGCGGACCCGGTCCGGGTGTGCGATCGGGCTCGCGATGTGCAGCGTCATCGCGCCCCCCGGGTTCAGCCGCGCCGCGCAGGCGCGATAGAAGTCCGCTGTGTATAACAACTCGGACGGACCGCCCGGGTCCGTCAGATCCAGGACGATCAGGTCGTAGCCTTCGGTCCCGGCGCGGACGTAGGCGAAGCCATCCTCGATCCGGAGCGTGAGCCGGGGGTCGTCCAGCGCGCCGCCGTGGACCGCGCCCAGATATTTGCGCGCGATGTCGACGACTGCGCGGTCGATCTCGGCCAGCGTCACCGACCGGATCGACGGATGTTTCAGCAGTTCCTCGGCTGACCCACCGTCGCCGCCCCCGATGATGAGCGCGCTTTGCGGTCGCGGATGGGTGACAGCCGCAAGATGCACGAGGTTCTCGTGATAGAAGAATTCGTCCTTTTCGGACGTCATGAAGTGGCCGTCGAGGCGGAACAGCCTTCCGAACGGCACGGTGTCGTGAACCTCGATTGCCTGGAACGCCGACTCGAATTGCTCGAATCGCCGGGCCGACCGAATGTAGAACCCCCACTCCGGCGTAAGTTGCTCCGTCAGCGCATCGTGCGGGGGGTCTGCCGGCGCGGCATCCGCGTTCCCGGTCGAGCCGTCAGTCATCCTTGCCGCCGCGAACGATCGCCTGGAATTTGGTGCGCTTCGGCTGCAACGCGGTCTCGAGGGCGCGAAACAGCTGCCTCGCCTTGTCGCTGTTGTCGGTCGCAAGATTGCAGACGTAGACATCCACCGTCACGAAGCCGAATTCCGGCCAGGTGTGGATCGCGAGATGCGACTCGGCGAGAAGCACGGTTCCCGTGACACCCTGGGGCTCGAACTGGTGGAACGAATCGCCTACGACGGTCAACCCCGTGGCGCGTGCGGCCGCGACGCACAGCTCGCGCAGCGCATCGGCGCGGGTGAACTCTGGCGTGTGCGCGGGGCACCCGTACCATTCGCCCAGAAGATGGATGCCGTCCATGATTTGCCCCCTCCGCCGCTCCCGGCGCACTGACGCAAACGGGTGCTCGAACGCGTCGCCGTGCCCCTCCGCGTTGCGCTCGAATGAATGCTGGCGCACCGAAGAAAAAGCCCCGCTCCCCGCAGTGCAGGAAGAAGGGCGCCGCCAACGCGCGGCATCACTGCCGCGTGTCGATGTAAACGTGTCATTATTGCACAAATCGCTCCACCGGCGCGATAATTTGCAGGTCTGCGTGCGGTGAAAATCTTCCGGCACCGCCGCGGCGCGTTCGATTTCTTGCCAAAATGCCAGGCGTGCCAACGCCGCTCCGGCCGCTGCCACGAGACCCGCTCCGCCACCATGACTTCCACCCCGAACACCGCCACTCCTCAACTCGCGAACGCGATCCGCGCGCTAGCGATGGACGCCGTGGAAACGGCGAAATCGGGCCATCCCGGCATGCCGATGGGCATGGCGGAGATCGCGGTCGCGCTGTGGACCCGTCACCTTGCGCACAATCCGGCGAATCCGAAGTGGGCCAACCGCGATCGCTTCGTCGTCTCGAACGGGCACGGCTCGATGCTGCTGTACGCGCTGCTGCACCTCACGGGGTACGACCTGCCGATCGAAGAGCTGAAGCGCTTTCGCCAGCTTCATTCCAAGACCCCCGGCCACCCGGAGTTCGGCCCGACGCCAGGCGTCGAGACCACGACGGGCCCGCTGGGCCAGGGCCTGAGCAACGCCGTCGGCATGGCGCTCGCCGAGAAGCTGCTCGCCGCGGAGTTCAACCGGCCCGGCCACGCGATCGTCGATCACCGCACCTACGTCTTCGTCGGCGACGGCTGCCTGATGGAGGGCATTTCGCACGAAGCGTGCTCGCTCGCCGGCACCTGGGGCCTCGGCAAGCTGATGGTGCTCTACGACGACAACGGCATCTCGATCGACGGCGAGACCAGGGGCTGGTTCACCGACGACACCGTCAAGCGGTTCGAGGCCTACGGCTGGAACGTGATAGGAAACGTCGACGGCCATGACGTCGAGGCGGTCGACCGCGCGATCGTCGAGGGGCATCGCGTCACCGACCGCCCCACGCTCGTCTGCTGCAAGACCGTGATCGGCAAAGGCGCGCCGCACAAGGGCGGAACCGCAGACGCGCATGGCTCGCCGCTGGGCGAGAAGGAAGTCGCGCTCGCGCGCGCCGAGCTCGGCTGGGCGCACGCGCCGTTCGTGATTCCCGACACGGTCTGCGCCGGCTGGAATGCCCGCGCGCAGGGCGCCTCGTCCGAGGATGCGTGGGCGAAGCGCTTTGCGAACTACCGCGCCGCCCATCCCGGCCTCGCCGCCGAATTCGCGCGACGGATGCACGGAGAGCTCCCGGCCACATGGGGCGAGACCGCGGGCGCGTTCGTGCACGCGCAGAACGCGAAGGGCGAGGTCGTGGCCACCCGCAAGGCTTCGCAGCACGCGCTCGAGGTCTACGCCAAGGCGCTGCCGGAGATGATCGGCGGCTCGGCCGACCTGACGGGCTCCGTGTTCACGAACTGGTCCGGCAGCAAGCCGGTCTCCCGCGACGCTCCGGGCAACTACGTCAACTTCGGCGTGCGCGAATTCGCGATGTGCGCGATCGCCAACGGCATGGCGCTGCACGGGGGCCTGATCCCGTACGTCGGCACGTTCCTCACGTTTTCCGACTACGCCCGCAACGCGCTGCGGATGGCGGCGCTGATGAAGCTGCGGTCGATCTTCGTGTTCACCCACGATTCGATCGGGCTGGGCGAGGACGGGCCGACGCACCAGTCGGTCGAGCACGCGGCGAGCCTGCGCCTCATTCCGAACATGGATGTCTGGCGGCCCTGCGACACCGTGGAGACCGCAGTTGCGTGGGCTGCGGCGATCGAGCGCGTCGACGGCCCCGCGTGCCTGCTGTTCACGCGCCAGAACGTTCCGTTCCAGGCGCGCGACGGCGCGCAGATCGCGGCGATACGCCGAGGCGGGTATGTGCTGGCCGACTGGAACGGCGCGAGCCCCAGGCGCGCGGTGATCATCGCGACGGGCTCGGAAGTCGCGCTGGCGATGGGCGCCCGCGCGGCGCTTGCCGCGGAGGGCGTGGCGGCACGCGTGGTATCGATGCCGGGCACCAGCGTTTTCGACCGGCAGGATGCCGCCTACCGCGCCAGCGTGCTGCCGCCGGGCGTGCCGCGAGTGGCCGTGGAAGCCGGCTCGACCGCGGGCTGGCACAAGTACGTAGGGGCGATCGACGACGGGCACGCCGCGGTCGTCGGCCTCGATGCTTTCGGCGAGTCCGCGCCGGCAGGCGTGCTGTTCAAGCATTTCGGCTTTACCGTGGAGAACGTCGCTGCCGCGGTGAAACGCGTCGTGGCATGAATGGCGCCGGGCCGCGCGCGATGCGCGGGGTGCGCCGATGACGGCCAGCGTCATCCGCCGCGCGACCGCCGCCGACGCTCCCGCGATCGCGCGCGTTCGCATCGACAGCTGGCGCACGACCTATCGCGGGTTGATACCGGATGCCTATCTCGACGCGATGCAGGTCGAGGCGAGCACGGAACTGTGGGACCGCGTGCTGGCGGCTGGGCCGAACACGACGTGCGTGTTCGTCGCGGAGCACGAGGCGAATGTCGTCGGGTTTTCCTGCGGCACGCTGCTGGAACCGGCGAAGCTCGGCTTCGACTCGGAGCTCGCGGCGGTCTATCTGCGCCGCGAATTCCAGCGCGCCGGGCTGGGCCGGCGGCTCGTCGGCGCTGTCGCCGCAGCGCTGCGCGCGCAGTCCGCGACGGCTCTTTTGACATGGGTCATTGCGGGCAACAAGGGTGCGCGCGCATTCTATGAAGGTCTGGACGGTGAACTCATCGTCGAACAGCCGTTCCAGTGGGACGGCATGAATCTGGCCGAAGCGGGATATGGCTGGCGCGATCTGAACACCCTGGTCGCGGCGTGCGGCGCGCTTGAGGCAGCGGCGCGTTGACTCGGGCACGGGGCACGATTTCTTCATTCATCGGGAGCAGAGCATGACGATCAGGATTGGCATCAACGGCTTCGGCCGCATCGGCCGCATGGTGCTTCGCGCCGCCATACGGGACTTCCCCGATATCGAGGTGGTCGGCATCAACGACCTGCTCGAGCCCGACTATCTCGCCTACATGCTGGGCTACGACTCCGTGCACGGCCGCTTCAAGGGCGATATCGCGGTCGACGGCACCACGCTGGTGGTCAACGGCAAGAAGATCCGGCTCACCGCCGTCAAGGATCCGGCCGAGCTCAAGTGGAACGAGGTCGGCGCCGACATCGTCGTCGAATCGACGGGTCTCTTTCTCACCCTGGAAACCGCCGGCAAGCACATCGCCGCGGGCGCGAAGAAGGTGATCATGTCGGCCCCCTCCAAGGACGACACGCCGATGTTCGTGTTCGGCGTCAACGACAGGACCTACGCCGGACAGGCGGTCATTTCCAACGCCTCCTGCACCACCAACTGTCTCGCGCCGGTCGCCAAGGTGCTGCACGACAACTGGGGGATCAAGCGCGGCCTGATGACCACGGTGCACGCCGCGACGGCCACGCAGAAGACCGTCGACGGCCCGTCGAACAAGGATTGGCGCGGGGGTCGCGGGATCCTCGAGAACATCATCCCGTCGTCCACGGGCGCCGCCAAGGCCGTGGGCAGGGTCATCCCGGACCTCAACAAGAAACTCACCGGCATGGCGTTCCGCGTGCCGACCTCCGACGTTTCGGTGGTCGACCTCACGGTGGAGCTCGCGAAGGAAACCACCTACGATGCCATCTGCGCCGCGATGAAGGCGGCCGCCGAGGGACCGATGAAGGGGGTGCTCGGTTACACCAACGACAAGGTCGTCGCCACCGACTTCCGCGGCGAGAGCCGCACCTCGGTGTTCGATGCCGACGCCGGCATGGCGCTGGACGGCACCTTCGTCAAGGTCGTGGCGTGGTACGACAATGAATGGGGCTACTCCTGCAAGGTGCTGGAGATGGTCCGCGTGATGTCCAGGTAGATCGCCTTCGACCGGGAGGCCGCTGCGCGACCTCCCGGTCGATTCTCTGCTTCCACCACCACTGAGGCCAGGGTCACCATGAGTTTCAAGCGTCTTGACGACCTCGACGTCGCCGGCAAGCGCGTCTTCATCCGCGCCGATCTCAACGTGCCGCAAGACGATGCGGGCAACATCACCGACGACTCGCGCATCCGGGCGTCGGTCCCGGGAATCCGCGAAGCGCTCGCGCGGGGCGCCGCCGTCATGGTGACCTCGCACCTGGGCCGGCCGACGGAAGGGAAATGGAGCGAAGCGGATTCGCTGGCGCCGATCGCGAAACGGCTGTCCGAGCTCCTCGGCACTCCGGTGCCGCTCGTCAAGGACTGGGTCGACGGCGGCGCGTGGCATGCCGCGCTGAAGCCGGGTAGCGTGGTGCTCCTGGAGAACTGCCGGTTCAACGCCGGCGAGAAGAAGGACGACGACGCTCTTGCGCGCAAGATGGCTCGGCTTTGCGACGTCTATGTCAACGATGCGTTCGGCACTGCGCACCGAGCGGAGGCGACCACGCACGGGATCGCGAAGCACGCACCGGCCGCCTGCGCGGGGCCGCTGATGGCGGCCGAACTGGAGGCCCTGGGCAAGGCGCTCGCCCACCCGGCGCGGCCCGTCGTTGCGATCGTCGGGGGATCGAAAGTCTCGACCAAGCTCACGGTGCTGAAGGCGCTCGCCGCCAAGGTGGATACGCTGATCGTCGGCGGCGGCATCGCCAACACGTTCATACTGGCGGCGCACGGCCACGTCGGCAAGTCGCTGGTCGAGGCCGACCTCGTCGGCGAGGCCCAGGCGATCCTGGACGCGTTCCCGGGCAAGGTGCCCATTCCGGTCGACGCAGTCTGCGCGAAGGAGTTTTCGGCAACTGCGGCACCGATGCAGATGGCGATCGAGAACGTTGCGCCGGACGACATGATCCTCGACATCGGACCGAGCTCGATCGCCGTGCTGAAAATGATCGTCGCCAGGGCCGGCACGATCGTCTGGAACGGGCCGATCGGCGTATTCGAATTCGACGCGTTCGCGGGCGGCACCCGAGCGCTGGCGGAAGCCATCGCGGCGGCGTCGGCGTTCTCGATCGCGGGCGGCGGCGACACCGTCGCCGCGATCCACAAGTTCGGGGTCGCCGACCGGATCTCGTACATTTCCACCGCCGGCGGCGCGTTCCTCGAATTCCTCGAAGGCAGGACCCTGCCCGCCGTGGCGATGCTGGAAACCCGGGCAAGCGGCTGAGGCCGTTTCCGTCCGACCGGCGCAACCGCAATCCTTTCGCAACCCAAGGAGATCTCCATGCCTCTCGTCTCGATGCGCCAGCTGCTCGACCACGCCGCCGAAAACGGCTACGGCCTGCCGGCGTTCAACGTCAACAATCTCGAGCAGGTTCAGGCGATCATGGCCGCCGCGTCGGAGACCGACAGCCCGGTGATCATGCAGGCGTCCGCCGGCGCGCGGAAATACGCGGGCGAAACGTTCCTGCGCCACCTGATCGAAGCCGCGGTCGAGAGCTATCCCGACATCCCGGTCGTGATGCACCAGGACCACGGACAGTCGCCGGACGTCTGCCTGCAGGCGATGCGGCTGGGCTTCTCGAGCGTCATGATGGACGGGTCGCTGCAGGCCGACGGCAAGTCGATCGCGAGCTACGAGTACAACATCGACGTCACGAAACAAGGTCGTCGCGACGGCACATGCGATCGGCGTGACCGTCGAGGGCGAGCTGGGATGCCTGGGCTCGCTCGAGACGATGCAGGGCGACAAGGAGGATGGGCACGGCGCCGAAGGCAAGATGACGCGCGAGATGCTGCTCACCGACCCCGACCAGGCGGCCGATTTCGTCAAGGCGACCCAGCTGGACGCGCTGGCAATAGCGATCGGCACCTCGCACGGCGCGTACAAGTTCACGCGCAAGCCGACCGGCGACATTCTCGCGATCGACCGGATCAAGGCGATCCACGCGCGAATCCCCAATACGCACCTCGTGATGCACGGCAGCTCGTCGGTGCCGCAGGACCTGCTCCAGATCATCCGCGAGAACGGCGGCGAGATGAAGGAGACCTACGGCGTGCCGGTCGAGGAGATCCGGGAGGGGATCCGGCACGGCGTGCGCAAGATCAACATCGATACCGACATCCGGCTGGCGATGACGGCGGCCATCCGGAAGTTCCTCAACCAGAACAAGAGCGCGTTCGATCCGCGCGATTACCTCAAGCCCGCGCGCGAGGCGGCGAAGACGATCTGCAGGCAGCGCTACGAGCAGTTCGGCTGCGCCGGCATGGCCTCGAAGATCAAAGCCATCCCGCTGGACAGGATCGCCGCCAAGTACAAGGCCGGCGAGCTCGCGCAGATCGTCACCTGAAGGCGGGCCGCTGCGCGCCCGCGTCGGAGCGCGAACGGCAGGCCGAAGGCCGCGGGACACCCGAGGGCGGTCCCGCGAACGCGGCCTTGCCGCACAGCGTGGGCGTGGGGAACTCTGCGTTCAGCGCTGCGGTGCGCAGGCCGACGTCAGCGGCAATGCCAGCGCCTGCAGCACGTCGCCCGCCTTGGCGTTCTGGACAAACGCCACGACGGTCGAAGCGCTTCCCGCCTCGGCGGGCACCGGCACCGTGATGTCCCAGCGCACGTCGCCGTTCGCGTCCGGCGACGGACCGGCGCGAAACCACCGCACGACGTGGTCGTGCGCGAGGCGGACGCCTGCATTCTCGCCTGCCTTGACGTCGGAGACGAGTCCGCTGTCGGCAAGCGCGACGTAGAGAACGGCTCCCTCGCGATCGATGCTCGCCGGCACGCGCGCGCTCGCCTTGACCGCTATCGCGCCCGGCAGCGGCGCCGCCTCGAGCGCTAATTCGGCGCGCGCAGCCACTGCGCCCGCTGCAGCCAGCGCGGTCGCGCCTCCACGCTCGCGCCACTCCGGAAAGTCCCTGCCCTGCAGGAGAACCTGCGGCGTATAGACGAATCGCGCGCGGTTCGCGCGCATCGCGTCGTATTGCCGTTCCGTATAGGCCGCCGCGCCGAAACGATCCTTCCAGCCGAGCCGGTCCCAGTAATCGACGTGAAACGCGAGCGGAATCGGCGCCGCTGCGGCCCGATTCCCGGCGAACGTGGCAGACAGCCAGCGGTCGGCCGGCGGACAGCTGCTGCACCCTTCGGACGTATAGAGTTCGACCAGCGGTGCGGTCCGGGGACCGGACTTCGCACCGCAGGCCGCGCCACGGGCCGGTCCGGCGACAAGACTGCCGGCGATGACAGCGGCCATCAGCATCCGTGACGCCCGGGAACGCGGTCCGGCAACGACGATCATGGCCATGCTCCGGTTTGCTTCCGCCTTGCCGGAACGCATGCCGCAAGGAACGGGAGCGGTTCCACCGCAGGGAAGCCGTGGCGGACCTGCGCTTGGTCGTTCAGACCGGCGCAAAGCTTACAGCCGCAGGCGTCGCCCTCGGCGCATCGACCGGCAACCGCGCTGGCCGGGAGCGGCACGCCCTGGCCGACAGCGGGACGCCCCGGGCGCGGAAGAGGCGCGGCCTCGCGCCGCTCCGGCGTCGACGACCATCAACCAGGCACGTCGCCGGTCCCGCCGGAACCTTGATCCTTGAACGGATGGTACGGCCCCGTGCCGCTGTGCGGCGCGTGCGCCGCGGGCACGAACTTCCCGGACTTCACGTCGAACACATGCACTTCGCCGTCCTCCAGAACGTAATGCCAGCCGTGCAGCGCGAGCCTCCCGGCCTCGACCCGTTCGCGCACCATCGGGTAACCCATCAGCCGCTCGAGCTGGAGCACGATCGCCCGCTGCTCGGTACGGCGCAGTGCCTCCTCGGTCACCTGCACCGGCAGCACGGCCTCACGCCCGAGCTCCAGCCATGCCATCAGATTGATCGCCTGCGGCGGGGCCCCCTCGTACAGCGCGCGAATGCCACCGCAGTGCGAGTGACCGCAGACGACGATCCGCGTCACCTCGAGCGCGAGCACCGCGAACTCGATGGCGGCCGCGGTGCCGTGGTAGCCGGCCGAGCCGTCGTACGGCGGCACGAACGCACCGACGTTGCGGATGATGAACAGCTCGCCCGGACCGGTGCCGGTCAGCAGATACGGGACGATGCGCGAATCCGAGCAGCCGATGAACAGGATCGTAGGGTGCTGGCCGTCCTTGACGAGGTTATGGAACTGGTCGGCGACGCCGGGGAAATAGTCGTCGTGAAACCGGCGCAGTCGCTGCAGCAGCTCGTCGGGCATCCCGCAGATCCGCGCCGCACCGCTAACGGACGAGCGGCGCGTCCGTGCCTTCGAGGTCCACGCCCTCGACGATCGCCGCCCCCGCGAGCACCTGCAGGTACTGGCGCAGCGCGGTCACGAAACCCTGCTGGCGCAAGGCCACCGCCACCGCGCCGCGTACCGCCGCGAAATCCGGAACCACGCCCGGCTCCCGAGCCCGCACCTCGACCACGTGCAGGCCGAAGCGGGTGTGCACGAGCCGTGGCAGGACTCCCACTTCGGCCTTGCCGAAGATCTCGCGCGCGAATTCCGGCGCGCAGTCCTTCGCTTCGATCCAGCCGAGATCGCCGCCTTCCGCGCCACTCGGACAGTTCGACAGCATGCGCGCGGCGTCCGCGAAACCATCGCCGCCCGCACCGTCGTGGCAACGCACATCGAGCAACGTGTTTTCCGCGCGCTTGCGCAGCGCAACGACGTCGACACCCGGCGTGACCGCGAACAGGATGTGCCGGACATGCGCTCGCTCGCCCGCCGCGAATCGGCCGGCGTGCGCCGCGTGATAACGGCGGCACGCCTCGTCGGATGGGTCGGGCACGCGCAGCGCGCGCTCGAGCAGCGTGTCGATCGCGGCGCTCGCCGCTTCGCCGATGGCGCCGTCGGTCGCGGGCGTGTCGGTGGCGGCGAGCAGGCCCTCGTGCTGTGCGGCCTGGCGCAGGAGCTCGGTGCATGCGCGCTGGCGCAAGACCTCCGCGGCCACCGTTTCGGAGGGGCTGTGCAGCGCAACGCCGTTGACGCGGGCGACGGCGGTGATGGTCGTTCCCAAGTCGGGCATGATGACCGCCCCGTCAGTGCCCTGCGCCCGTCTGGCCCGGCAAGTTGCGGCCGGCGGGAACGTTCAGCCGCCGGCTGCGCACCTGCTGGTACGGCCGCAGCAGGTAGCCGAGCGTTGCGAAGCCGCTCCACACATGCACCAGCCGGCTGAACGGGAACAGCAGGAAGATCGTCATGCCGAGCAGCATGTGCACCTTGAAGGGCCAGTCCACCGCCGCCAGCGCGCTGGCGTCCGGACGCAGCGTGGCGATGCCCTGCAGGTAGCTCGCCAGGACCAGCATGGTGCCCGCGTCCTCGCGATGCGCCCACGACAGCGGCAGCGTGATGAGGCCCAGGGAAAGCTGAACCCACAGGATCACGAGAATCGCGAGGTCCGTGCGGTGACTGGTCAGCGGATGCGCGGGTCGAAGATGCGCCGGTGCAGGAGCAGCGTCAGGCCGACGAAGCAGACGAGCCCCGCCACGCCACCGGCGAGGATCGCCAGCAGCTGCTTCTGCGGAGCGCTGACGAACGGTTCGTACATCCAGTGCGGCGTGAGTTGCCCGAACAGGTGCCCGAAGAACAGGAACAGGATGCCGGCGTGAAACAGGTTGCTGCCCCACCGCAGCGTCCCGGTGCGCAGCATCTGCGACGAATCGCTCTTCCACGTGTACTGGTCGCGGTCGAATCGGGCAAGGCTGCCCATCAGGAACACGGCCAGGCACACGTACGGATAGACGACGAAGGCGAGATTGTTGAGATAGGAACTCATCGCTGGACCCCCACGTTTACGGCTGGCGCCGCGGCGGCGTTCACCGTCGCGGTCGGTTGCACTTTCCTGTGCATCACCTGAATGGGCTGCGGGGCGCCTGGCCGTGCCTGCCCCTTCGACGAGCAACCGTCGAACACCGGTGGCTCGGCCCAGGTCTCGTCGAGCGGCTCGTCGATTTCCGGCGCGACCGGCTGCGCCGCCTCGCCCGCGAGCTCCAGCAGGGCGCCCAGCACGCTCGCGTACGCGCTTTCGCGCTTCCGGAGGGCGCCGAAGATGGCGTTGAGAATGTGGACCATTTCCCCGAGGAATGCCTTGGCCTCCCGCGGCGGTTGCGTGGACACGAACTCGAGCACGGCCGGCAGGAAGTCGGGCAATTCCCCCGGCGCGAGCAGCAGGCCTGCCCGCTCGTACGTCTGCGCGAGATCGATCATCGCCGGGCCGCGGTCGCGCGAATCGCCGTGCACGTGCTCGAACAGGTGCAGCGACGTGCCGCGG
>CAVOXS010000015.1:0-339464 GCA_963700415.1 uncultured beta proteobacterium | reverse complement strand
CAAGGCTTGGCATCAAGGCAGCGAGCTGAGCCGCAAGCTCGAGAAGATTCCCGGCATTGGTCCTCTGGCGGCCAGCGCGCTGGTGGCATCGATAGGAGATGCCAGAAGCTTCAAGAACGGCCGCCAGGTGGCTGCCTGGCTGGGGCTGGTGCCCAAGCAGGACTCGAGCGGCGGCAAGACCAAGCTGCTGGGCATGAGCAAGCGCGGTGACACTTACCTTCGAACATTGCTGATTCACGGCGCGCGCTCGGCGATTGTGGCGGCCCAGCGCACGGGCAGGCCGAACGTCTGGCTGGCAGGACTGCTCTCCCGGCGCCATCCCAACGTTGCCGCCGTGGCGTTGGCCAACAAGAACGCGCGCACGATCTGGGCGATACTCGCTCATGAGCGCGAGTTCCGGCCCGATTACATGCCGCGGCCTGCCAACGGGTAGCCGCGATCACCGAACGTCAACAATCAACCCGATAGGGGGAATCGACCCACCGATTGCTCAGGCGATCACGCAATGATGGCAAACAGGTCAGACCTTGGTTGGCCAAACCCAAAACGGCTGCAGCACCGCGAGTGCACGTAAGCGATCGGGAGCCAACCAGCCAATCCCATCAGGGACAGCGGCACGAAGCCGCATACAAAGTCCGGATGTACGGGTGCAATCTGTTCCTACCAGCCATCATTAACCGAAAGCTTGGCAAACCGGGGGCGTCCATGTACAGCCGTTCACGGCGGCCTGACGGGGCGATCTCGCATCGAGGTTGGCGCGCAACGGTCAATCGCTCACTCGATCGAGTCTCGCCTTCGATCGTCGACGCCGTCCGTGCAAGCATCTTATTGCAGGATGAAAGCGATGAGGTCGCTATTGCTGCGCCAAGCCCAGTTCTTCGGCTAGCGCTTTCTTCACCGCGGGACGCTCCGACATACGTCTCCGATGATCCCGGATTTTTGGGAGCCGAGCTGGATTCACTCCGTCAGCCTCCAACCATTGGGCCAAGGCAAAGAGGTAAAGGTCGCACACCGTATACGCCCCGCCCATCACCCACGGTCCTTCGATCATCTCGCGGTCGATCAAGTCGAAACACTCACCAACCGTGGCGGGCACCTTTCTCCGCATTTCTTCAATCGCGGCAGGATCGTCAGCCCACCGGTAGCCCCGCATGCGGTGTGCATGCGCGACATGAACGGTGGAGCATAGGTAGCTGTTGAAGGCTTGAACGCGAGCGAAAGCGAAGGGATCGGCGGTTGGCGCGAGCGCTGCACTGGGGAAGCTCTGCGCGACAAATGCGAGGATGGCGGGCGTCTCAGTCAGGATGCCGTCGTCGGTGACCAACGCCGGTACTCGACCCTTTGGATTGATTGCGAGGTACTCCGGCTTGCGCTGATCGTTGGTGCGGAAGTCGAGCCGCACGGCGTCATACTCCGCACCTGCTTCCTCCAATGCGATATGCGAGGCCAATGCGCATGTACCAGCAGCGTAGAACAGCTTGAGCACGAGAACCTCCCTTCTTCGGGGCGAACCGTATCGACCCTGTCCTCGCAAGGATACCGGAGGGTGGTTGGCGCAATGGCGTCGTGTCGGTCCAAGATGTCTCAGTCCGGCCAGGAGCAGCCGGATGGCGCCTTCCGTCAGTTCGCTCTAGACTGGTCGCTGCCTGAAACCTCCACGAGTATAAAGCTGTCGCGAGATCAAACAAAAAGCCCACCACATGGGCAGGCTTTTCGTCAAGCATGTGCTTCGAGACGGATCGAGGCCAAGTACGGAAAGCAGGTTAAGTGGCGACCTTAAAGCTCGACAACTAGACCTCACACTTACTGCATTCCTTGCGCTTCCTAATTGGGGATCGGGTCTCCAATTAGAAGCAGGCCAGAGGTGCATCTGACCGGGTAATCCGGAATCCCGGCACAAGTCAAGTTAATCGTCAAAGAACGAGAAGGTGTGACAGGGATTGGCGTGTCCACGCTCTTTTCGGGAGCGCTGAAACTGAGCCCAGTAATTAGGTTCATTTCGGCCAAGTCTTGAATGCCTGCGCCTTCCTCCTTAGAAAATCCGAAAACGCCAATCACGTTCTGAACATTCTCAGGGCCCGTCCCTTGGCCTCGATACAAAGCCAGTACTGCGCGACGAACGAGCACACCCTTAACGCCGGTTGGGCAAGAAAGGAGTGCTCCAATAGCACCATTTTGAGAGATGTTAGCCGTGAAACCACCAACATTAGAAATTGTCGCGCTGCCACTGCTCAACGTGCACACAGTCTGGTTCGGATACGAGGGCGAAACAACCGTAACCTTAACTGGTTCAGTGTTGATGATTTCTACTTCACCGGAAATGAGTCCTTCGACGGGAACGGGATTATTCGGCCCGTTCATCACCTGCACGGGCGTAGACGGGCTTGGCTTTATATCCGGCGGAGCAGCTTGAGCGACGGAAATCGCAGAACTGACCAGCGTGGCAACTACCAACGAAAGCGTGCGGACCTTCATCTGACCTCCCTTGCCGTTTCGTCGCCATTTACTGGCAACGTAGCTACCGCAAATGCACGCGGCGTGCGCGCGGCCCTTGTCCGTGTTCTTCTCGGGTTGGCGGCGTCGCAGAAATATGCTCGCTATATCAATTAAGCACAAGAAATCCCACACACCCAAGGCCCCGCCCCGATTGCACGCAAGCACGGGGCAGCGCGAACGGGAAATGTTGTTCACCACAACGCAAGGCGAATGGCGCGATGGGCACCGACCTCACCGCCATCAAGGCCGCGCTTGCCGACCTTATTAGCACCCGCACTCCACGCACTCAGTGCCACGTCGAATGGCCGCTTTTCAATACGTTGATCGGCCGGTGTGGGTCGGGCGCGGCCGCCCGGTCACCGGCAACGAATGTCTGGTCTGTGATTCATGGCGGTCCTTTGCGCATGAATGGCAGCTGCACGCCAATCAGCGGCCGCTCGGGTCGGCAAGGCGGTCGTCTCCGAACGGTTAGATACAGATGCTGATCGTCGCCGCCGGATTTGCCAAGAAGCAGACCGTCGTGGCCGCCTCTGCCCCCATCACGATCAGTTTGCTTGCCCGCCGCGCCGTCACCAGCCGAGATCGGCCCAGCCAACTCCCAGGAACGGGTCCGACAAGTCACGAGCGGTCGCCTTCTGCATTGCGTCAGCCTGTTTCATCCGGTATGCGCTTGCCGCTATCTCCGCCTCGCGTACGTCCGCAACCCGGTTCTCCGGGTGGACCTGCACATACGTCTCATATTCCTTCGGGCCACCGACGTAGACCTGGTTCCTGGACGGATCCGGGTAGATGAAATATTTCTTGCCGTTGCGCTGCATCGGCCTGATCTTGCCCGGTGGGAGCTTGCGCACCCACTCCTCCTGGACCTTTGTCGTCGCGACGAGCACCTTGAAGCCGGCGTCCAACAGCTGTCTCTCATCCATAGGCGCTGTGGTCGCGGCGGCGGCACCGCCTGCAGCCAACATGGCGACCGCCAATGCCCACAGCACGTTGCGCAATTTCGTCGAGCGGGGGCTCAGGAATCGCTTCATGGGACTTGTTTCCATCGTCGTTGCATCTGTGGACCGGATGGCCGCTGTTGGTTGGCAAGGCAAGCTTACAGCAACCGAGTCACGGCCCGCGGCGTCGGTCGACCGTATCGGATTCGAGGCCTTGGTCGAATTGCTCCGAGTGTTGCCGCGACGCCGGACCGCGGGCGACGATTGGCAGCCAACCGGCGTGCCGGTCGATCGATCGGCTTGAGCCGCGAACGAGGTCCGAGGCGGGGCGAGGCAGCGGGACGCTCCTCCGCTAGCGAGAGCCTGTCTGCAGACGCCACACGCTGCCGCCGCCCGTACCCACCAGCACCCGACCGGGCCCGGAGGCGTCGAGCGCGAGCGCAATCACATCGGGGTGCGGCGGAGGTCCGCCCACGAGGCTCCACGACCGGCCCGCGTCGGTACTGCGAAAGACGCCTTTGCCCCAGGCGGCCGCGTACAGCGTGCCGGGACTCGCCGTATCGGCGTGCAGCGCCTGCACGTTGACGGCGCCCATCCCGGCGCGACTCTCGGTCCACGTGGCGCCGCCGTCGGTGCTGCGCCACACACCCTCGCCTTCGGTGCCGAGCCACAGCGTCGTTCCCTTGGCATCGGCCACCACCGTCTGCACGCGCGCCAGCGGCAGGCCGGTGCCGCTCTTCGCGAACGTCGTCGCGCCGTCCGAGCTCTTCCAGAAGTGGCGGAACACGCTCGCGAACACCGCGCCCGGCATTCCGGGCGCCGTGGCAAGCGCGAAGACGCCATTGATGGTTCCGCTCGAGTCGAGATCGGCGTCGGACTTCTTCCATGTCACGCCGCCATCGCGACTCGTGTAAACCCAGTGCGCGTCGCGCGCATGGAGCGTGGCGGGATCGGCTGGATCCAGCGCGAGCGCGATGACTCGCGTTGCGAGTCCCGAGTGTTGCCTGATCCATTTCTCGCCGCCGTCGGCGCTGCGGAACACGCCATCACCGGTGCAGGCGTACAGCATGCGCGACGCCGCGTCCCGCACGATGCACAACGTGCTGCGATTGGTGATCCCGGCGCTCTTCAGCGCCCAATTCGCGCCGCCGTCGGTCGTGCGCCAGATGCCCGTGCCGGTTGCCGCCCACGCCGTCTGCGTGGCGGATCCGTCGGTCGCAATGCCGTTGACATCCAGCGCGAAGAAGCCCGCGCCCGGCCCGGTCCACGTCTTGCCGCCGTCGGTCGAGCGGCGCACGCCATCGCGCGTCGTGCCGGCCAGAACGACCGCCGGTTGCGCGCTGTCGAGTGCCAGCGCGCGCACGCTCGCATAGTCGAGGTCGGGCATCGTGTCCGTCCAAACCCGGCCACCGTCCTGGCTGCGCAACAGTGCGTTGGGAAGGCCTGCCCAGACGATGGCCGGATTCGAAGGATCGATCGCCAGCGCGAAGACGCGCGCATTCCTGATCGGACCCGGTGTGGGCGGCGTCCAGCTGACGCCGCCGTCCGTGGACTTGAACACGCCTGCGCCCATCGTGCCGGCGTAGATCGTCGCCGGCGCGTCCGGGTCCACCGCGAGCGACAGTACGATCTCCATGCGCAACGCGTCGCCGGTCGGCGCCCATGTCCGCCCGGCGTCGGTGCTCCTGTAGACGCCGTTGCCGTTGGTGCCCACATAAAGCGTGGACGTCGACTTCGGATCGAGCGCGAGAGCGTTCAGGCGGAAGTGATTCGGCAATCCGGCCGCGCTCTGCGTCCAGGTGTCGCCGCCATCGGCGCTGCGCCAGACGCCGGCGTTGAAGCCGGTGTCGGTCGCCGCATAGACAACCTTCGCATTCACAGGATCAACCGCGAGTGCGTTGACCGAGGCGTGGCGGTCGGGCATGTCCTTGCCGCCGAACAGCACGCGCTTCCATGTCGCCCCGCCGTTGCCGCTGCGCCACACGCCGCTGCTGTACGTGCCGGCGAATACCGTGCGCGGCGCCGACGGAGCGAGCGCGAGCGCGTTCACCGTCTGCCCGCGCAACTCGGGTGCGACGACCGACCACGATGCGCCGGCGTCGCCCGACTTGAGGATGCCGCCGGCGTACGTACCGGCAAAGAGCGCTCCGGCAGCGGGGTCCTGCACGAGCGCGCGGACCGCGCCACCCGGCGGGCCGAACGGCACCCAATCGCTGGCGGTCGCCGCGGGTGCCAGGATCTGCACCGCTGCCGCGAGCGCCAACGATGAAGCGCGCAGCAGGAACGTCAGACGTTGCCGCGGTGTGGGCTTATCACTTCCCATAAGTCATCCCGGACGCAGCGGTCGCGACGCTCGTCCGCTCATTCCTCGCGAAACTGCCGCGAGTGCAGCCGCGCATAGATCCCCTTCTGCGCGATCAGATCCCTGTGCGTGCCCTGCTCGGCGATCCGGCCGTCGGCGAGCACGACGATGCGGTCGCAGTGCTCGATCGTCGACAGCCGGTGCGCGATGACGATCGTCGTGCGCCCCTGCATCAGCTGCTCGAGGGCCGCCTGGATCAGCCGCTCGGACTCGGTGTCGAGCGCCGAGGTCGCCTCGTCGAGGATCAGGATCGGCGCGTCCTTCAGGATCGCGCGCGCGATCGCGATGCGCTGCCGCTGGCCGCCCGACAGCCGGATGCCGCGCTCGCCGACGACGGTGTCGAAGCCGTCGGGCTGGGCCCGGATGAACTCCAGCGCGTTCGCCGCCACGGCCGCACGCTCGATCGCCGCCATCGGCGCGCCGGTCATCGTCCCGTACGCGATGTTGGCCGCGATCGTGTCGTTGAACAGCACGATCTCCTGGCTCACCAGCGCGAGCTGGCGCCGCAGGTCGGCGAGCCTGATCGTCGCCAGATCCTGGCCGTCGAGCAGCACCCGCCCTTCGCTCGGCAGGTAGAAGCGCGGGATCAGGTTGACGAGCGTCGTCTTGCCTCCGCCGGAGGGTCCGACCAGCGCGACGGACTCGCCGGGGACGATTTCGAGGCTCGACGTCCGAAAGCGCCGGCCGGCCGTCGTCAGCATACCGCTTCGTAACGTGGTCGAAGCGGATGCCGCCATGAGCGCGCCCGAGCGCGATGGTGCCGGTGTCGGGTTCCGGCTTCTCGTCGATCAGCGCGAAGATGCTCTCCGCCGCGGTGATCCCGCGCTGGACCACGGCATTCACGTTGGACAGCGTCTTCAGCTGATTGAGCAGATGCAGCAATGCGGCCATGTAGGCGATGAAGTCGCCCGCGCCATACTGCCCGCCGGCGCTCTCGCGGATCGCGACCCACAGGATCACGCCGACCGCGACCGAGACGATGATCTGGTTGATCGGCGTTCCCAGCGCGGAGGCGGCGGCCTGCTTCGCCATCGCCAGACGCAGCCGATCCGCCGCGTGGCGCAGCCGCCCGCTCTCGTACTGCTCGCCGCCGAACACCTTGACGATGCGGTGCGCGCCGATCGCCTCTTCCAGCGCGTGCGTGAGCGCGCCGGTGCGTTCCTGGACGAGCACGCTCACCCGCTTCAGGCGCCGGCTGATCTTCTTCAGCGCGTAGCCGATCAGCGGAAACGCGGCGAACGCGATCAGCGTGAGCTGCCAGTTGATGTAGAGCAGGTACGCCAGCATGAACGCGATCGTCAGCGTGTTGCGGATGCCCACCGTGATGGCGTCGGACGCCGTCGCCGCGATCTGCTGCGCGTCGAACGTGATCTTGGAGAGCAGGAAGCCGGCCGAGGTCGCGTCGTAGTAGGGCGTCGGCAGGCGCAGCAGGTGGTCGGAGGCCTCGCAGCGCAGGTCGAACACCACGCGCGAACCGATCCACGCGAGCCCGTAGTCGCTCGTGTAGGAGCCGACGCCGCGCAGCAGGAACACGCCGACGAGCGCGAACGGCAGCCACCAGGTCGATTCGGGGCTGACCGCGCCGATGTTGTTGAGCAGCGGCTGGACGATGCGCAGCATCATCACGTCGGTCGACGCGACGATCAGCATGCCGACGACCGCGAGCGCGAACACCCCCCGGTAGGGGCGGACGTAACGGAGGATCCGGCGAAAGTGATTCAAGGGAGCGCGAGGCCGTGCCGTCCCCGGGAAGGGACCGGCCGATTATATCGGAGCAGCGGCGGCACGCCCCGGACGCGGACCCGTCGTCCGCTATAATCTTCCGCCTGCCTTCGGCGCGGCCGCGGCGATGCCGGGTCTTCCCCCAACGCTCCACTCCGACATGAGCCACTACCAGCGCCACGTCTTCTTCTGCTGCAACCAGCGCGCGGCTCCCGAGGCCTGTTGCGCGAACCATGGCGCCGCGGACCTGCGGGCCTACGCGAAGGAGCGGATCAAGGCGCTCGGCCTGAACGGCAAGGGCAAGGTGCGGATCAACCAGGCCGGTTGCCTCGATCGCTGCGACGAGGGCCCGGTGCTCGTCGTCTACCCCGAGGCGGTCTGGTACACCTACGTGGATCGCGCCGACATCGACGAGATCATCGACCGGCATGTGCTGAAGGGCGAAATCGTCGAAAGGCTCCGCATTTGACGCCCAGGTCGACCGAGCGCGGCACGATCGACGGCCCTGCCGGCGCGCTGGAGATCGCGCTGAACGTTCCCGCGCATGCGCCCCGCGGTATCGCACTCGTCGCGCATCCGCATCCGCTGCAGGGCGGCACGCTCGACAACAAGGTGGCGCAGACGCTGGCGAAGACGTTCTTCGCGCTCGGCTACGTCGCCGTGCGCTTCAATTTTCGCGGCGTCGGCCGCTCCGAAGGCGCCTTCGACGACGGCGCCGGGGAGACCGCCGACGCGCTCGCGACGCTCGATCACGCGCGGGCGCGCTTCGACCCTCGGGCGAACGCGCTGCCGGTCGTGCTTGCCGGATTCTCGTTCGGAACGTACGTGCAGACGGAACTCGCCCGATCGGTTCCCGCCGAGCGCCTGGTGCTGGTGGGCCCCGCGGTGCGGCGCTTCGCCGCCGCGCCCCTGCCCGCCGACACGATCGTCATCCACGGCGAGGAAGACGACGTCGTGCCCTTGGCCGAAGTGTTTGCCTGGGCGCGGCCGCAGGAGCTGCCGGTCGTCGTGTTCCCGGGTTGCGGCCACTTCTTCCACGGCCGGCTGCCGCGACTGCAGCGCACGATCGCCGGAATGTGGCCCGGGCATCCGGTGGTTCCCGGTGCCTGACGCAGCGTTGCGGCTCCCCGAGGCCCGCCCGCGCACCGTGCCGGATGCGGACGTCGTCCTGCGCGTCGGAGATCTCCGGAAGTTCTATGGCGCGAACGAGGTCGTCCGCGGGCTTTCGTTCGCGATCCGCCGCGGCGAGTGCTTCGGGCTGCTTGGCCCCAATGGCGCCGGCAAGACGACGACGCTGCGCTGCTGCCTCGGGCTCATCGACCCCGACGGCGGCACGATCGAGATGGTCGGCGAGCGCGTGCCGCAGGCGGCGCGGAAGGCGCGGCTGCGCGTCGGCGTCGTGCCCCAGCAGGACAACCTCGACCCGGATTTCACCGTCACCGAGAACCTGCAGGTCTACGGCCGCTATTTCGGAATTGACCCGGCGCTGCTCGCCACGCGCATCCCCGCTCTGCTCGAATTCGCGGGTCTCGAGAAAAGAGGCCGAGCGAGCCTGCGCACGCTTTCGGGCGGGATGAAGCGCCGGCTGACCCTCGCGCGCGCGCTCGTCAACGACCCCGAGCTCCTCATCCTCGACGAGCCGACGACCGGTCTCGATCCGCAGGCGCGGCACCTGATCTGGGATGGCCTCCGGCAGCTTCTGTCGCAGGGCAAGACGATCCTGCTGACGACGCACTTCATGGAGGAGGCCGAGCGCCTCGCCACTCGTCTCGCGGTGATCGATCATGGGACGCTGATCGCGTCCGACACGCCACGCGCGCTGATCGCCGCCCACGTCGAGCCCGAAGTGATCGAGGTCTACGGCGACGACGCCAGGGCGTGGGCCGACGCGCACGGCCGCCGCCTGTCGGTGCGCCTGGAGATGACCGGCGAGACCGCGTTCTGCTACGCGAACGATGCGCACCCGCTGCTGACAGCGCTGGCGGAGGCGCCCTCCGTGCGCTATCTGCATCGGCCGGCAAACCTCGAGGACCTGTTCATCAAGCTGACGGGGCGGGAGTTGCGGGACTAGCGCATTCCTGCGCCCGCGAGCCGTCGCGGTCGGTTGCGCCGACCCCCACCCTGACCCGAGATCGGAGAATCCGGCCAAATGACTCCTGCCATTGCACTGTTGCGCCCCCCGGAACTGTCACTGCGCTGGACCGCAGTCTGGCGGCGCAATCAGCTGGTCTGGCGCAAGCTCGCCATCGCCAGCGTGCTCGGCAACATCGCGGATCCGCTGCTGTACATGGTGGCGCTCGGCTTCGGCATCGGCGCGTTCGTGCCGGAGGTCGACGGCATGAAGTACATCGCCTTTCTCGGTACCGGGATGGTGTGCCAGAGCGCGATGTTCACGTCGAGCTTCGAGGCCATGTACTCGGCCTTCTCGCGGATGCACGTGCAGCGGACCTGGGACGCGATCATCAACGCGCCGATCTCGCTCGACGATGTGCTGTTCGCCGAGTGGGTCTGGGCCGCGTCGAAGGCGGTGATGTCGACGACGGCCATTCTTGCGGTCATCATGGCGCTGGGTTTCGGTCACACGTGGTTCGCGCTGTGGATCATTCCGCTGGGATTCCTCGTCGGCCTCACGTTCGGCGGATTCGGACTGGTGATGAACTCCCTCGCGCCGAGCTACGAGTTCTTCACGTATTTCTTCACGCTGGTGCTCACCCCGGGGCTGCTGCTGTCCGGGGTGTTCTTTCCGGTCGCGCAGATGCCGGCTGCGCTGCAGGCGGTCGCGAACCTGCTGCCGCTCAAGCACGCGATCGACCTCGCCCGGCCGCTGTTGCAGGACCGCGTGCCGGCCGACATCGCGCTGCACCTCGCCGTGCTCGTCGCCTACGCCTGCGCGGCCTATTACGTCGCGCTGGTGCTGACGCGCCGGCGGCTGCAACGATGACCGAGCGTTTTTTCGCACCCTGCCCGCGCGGGCTGGAACCCGCGCTCGCGTCGGAGCTCGCGGCCCTGGGGGGCGTGTTCGTCACGCCGGCGGACGGGGGCGTCGCGTTCGCCGGGCCGATGGGCCTCGCGTACCACGCGAACCTGGAGTCGCGTCTGGCGAGCCGGATCCTCTGGCAGGTGGCGCACGGGGGTTACCGTAACGAAGACGAGCTCTACGCGCTGGCCAAAGGAGTCGACTGGGGACGGCATTTCACGGTCGCGCGCACGCTGCGCGTCGATGTGGCGGCGAAGCGCTCGCCGCTTTCGAGCATCGAGTTCGCGACGCTGAAAGTGAAGGACGCCGTCTGCGACCGCTTCCGCGCGGATTCGGGCCGGCGCCCGTCCATCGACAAGGAACGACCCGACGTCCGCATCCATGCGTACCTGACCGAGCGCGCGGCGACGCTCTATCTCGACACGTCGGGGGAAGCGCTGTTCAAGCGCGGCTGGCGGCGGGACGCCGATGGCGCTCCGTTGCGCGAGAACCTCGCCGCAGGCGTGCTTTCGCTCTGCGGATGGGCTCCCGGCATGCCACTGCTCGACCCGATGTGCGGCTCGGGGACGATTCCGATCGAGGCGGCGCTTCAGGCAGCCGACGTCGCGCCCGGGCTGCAGCGCACGTTCGGCTTTCAGAAGCTCGCCTGGTACGATGGTCCGACGTGGCAGCGCATCCGCCAGCGCGCGCGCGACCGGATGCGCGCGGCGCCGGCAACGCCCTTGATCTTCGCCAGCGACATCGACCCGCGCGCCGCGGCGCAGTGCCGCGCCAACGCGACGGCTGCGGGAGTCGCCGCCTGGATCGAGACCACCGAGGCCGACGTGCTGGCGCGGCCGGCGCCGGGGCCCTCCGGCCTCCTGGTCGCCAACCCTCCCTACGGCATCAGGATGCACGACGAGGCCGGCCTCGCGGCGTTCTACCCGAAGCTCGGCGATGCGCTGAAGCAGCGCTTCGCCGGCTGGACCGCGTGGCTGCTGACCGGCGACGCGCGCCTGCCCAAGCTCATCGGCCTCAAGCCCTCGAAGCGAACGCCGCTCTTCAACGGCGCGATCGAGTGCCGCCTGTTCCGGTTCGAGATCGTGGCCGGGCGTCCGCAGCGCCCGGCGCGGGCGACCCGGGCGGACGCCCGATGATAAGATGCGCCTTCCGTCGATCCGCCGTCACGTCCTGACCCGCCGCCATGCCGATGCTTCCCGCGCGCCATTACGAATCCGACCACACGAGGTTCATCCGGGAGATGATGGACAAGAAGCCGCAGCTGGAGGGCGAACAGCAGAAGAGCCGGGCGATCTGGTGGGACAAGCGTCCGGCTGATCTCGTAGAGCGCAGACGAATGGACGAGGGCCGGGTCCCCCAGGCCGGGTACGTCTACCAGGGACAGCCCAAGGGCGCGTCGTAGGGCTTCCTGCCGGCTCGCGCTAGCCTACCGGTCGTCGGTCTTGATCTCGACGTAGGCGCGGTCGCGCGTTTGCCGCACCCATTCCTGGAACGCCTCCTCCGACTTTCGCTGCCGCAGCGCCCGCCGGGCCTCCTCGCGCCGCTTCTCCTTTGTAACGTCCTGCGTGCGCCGCTCCTGCACCTGAATCAGGTGCCAGCCGAACGGCGTGCGCACCGCGGCGGAAATCTCGCCGGGCCGCAGGCGATTCATCGCCTGCTCGAAATCCGGCACCGTGTCCCCGGGTGAGACCCAGCCCAGGTCCCCGCCTTTCACTGCGCTGCCGTCCTCGGAGTTCGCCTTGGCCTGATCCTCGAACTTCGCACCCAGCTCGATCCGCTCCCTGATCCGATCGATCTTGAGCTTCGCCTCATCGCTCGACGTGGTCTCGTTCACCTTGATCAGGATGTGCCGCAGATGCGTCTGCTCGATGACCGTCGGGGAATCGCCGCTGCGCGTCTCGAGCAGCTTGACGATATGGAAGCCGCTCGCCGAGCGGAGCACGCCGGAAACCTCGTTCGGCTTCATCTTGCTCACCGTGTCCGCGAAGACCGTCGGCAGGCGCGCCGCCGCGCGCCAGCCGAGGTTGCCGCCCTGCAGGGCATCCGGGGCATCCGAAAAGCTTGCGGCGACCTGCCCGAAATCGGCGCCCGTGCGCAGCTGCTGCAGCGCGGTTTGCGCGCGGAGCCGCCGCACGTCGATCTGCTCCGCGGACGCCTGTTCCGGCACCAGCACGAGGATATGCGCAAGCCGGTACTCGACCTGGCCACCCATTTGCGCCTCGAGGGTGGCGAGCAGATGGTCGACCTCCGCATCGCTTACGCTGATGCGGCTCTCGACCTCGCGGTCCCGCAGGCGCTGGACCGTGATTTCGTTCCGGATGTCGGAGCGGTACTTTGCGAAAGGTATGCCTTCGTTTTCCACCGCCTTGCGGAAATCCGCCACGGAAAGCTTGTTGTCCTCGGCGATGCGCGCCAGCGTGCGCTCCACCTGCGTGTCGTCGACGCGAATCCCTGTTTCCTTCGCGTACTGCAGGAGCACGCGCTCGGTGATCAACCGGTCCAGCACCTGCTTCTCGAGGACATCGACCGCGGGCGGCGTGACCTTCTGCGCCATCATCTGCCCCAGCACGATCCGCTTCTGCTCGTTGACGTCGTGCTGCGTGAGCGCCTCGTCGTTGACGATCGCGATCACCCGGTCGAGCGGGACAACGCCGGCAAGCGATACGCCGCCACGACCGGGCGCCGGCGCCTGGGCAAGGGCGCTCACGGCGCCGAGGCCAAGGACGGCGACGGTCAACATGGCGTTCCACGCAAGAAACGGCGGCGGAGAACCGGGGATGCGCATGGCTGACCTCAATATTCCTGGAAGGCGTCGTCGCGAAAGCGTGGTGACACGGTTGGATCGCTGGTCTGCTGGTAGCCGGGGACGCTGCGGCGCAGGAGTTCGAGCGGGCTCGTGCCGAAGCGCGCCAGTCCGGTCAGCTCGATCTGCAGATAGACCGCATTGGACGTCGTCTGCGAAGTCGTCGTCAGGCGTTGCCCGACGAGCCGGACTGCCCAGCAGTCGGCATTGTACTCGACGCCCGCCACCGCCTCCAGCGTCTTGCTGTCGATGAGCGAATAGTTCCACCGTCCGAGCAGCGTCCAGTCCCGATTCACGGGGAACTGCCACGAGAGGTCGAACTGCTTGAGTCGCGTCTGCTTGCCGATCGGATCGAAATACTGGCGGTTGTAGGTATACGCGGCATTGAATACGCGGCCCGGCGCGGGCGTATAGCGCAGGCCCGCGTTCAGGCGTTCGGTCTGCGAGGCGTCCAGATTGTACTGAAAGAGCCCGATCACCGCCCACGCATCGGACAGGCGCCCTTCGACGCCGAGCAGCGCGTCCGAAGTGGCGGCGGAGCGCGCCGACTCGTTCAGCACGACCCTCTGGTCCTCGAAGTAGAAGCGCTGGCCGACAGCTATCCGCAGTCGCTCGGCGCCGGTTTCCTGTTCCAGCAGCCGGGACGTCAGCGCAAGCGTGAGCTGGTTGGCGTCGCCGATCCGGTCGTTGCCCAGGTACCGGTTGACGCTGAACAGCTGGACAAAATTGAAATCGTCGATCGCGGTGTCGAAAATCGGCGCCTTGCTCTGGTCGCGGTAGGGGACGTAGACGTAGAAAGCGCGCGGCTCGAGCGTATGGACGAAGCGCTGCCCCGCGACATCCCAATCCCGCTCGAAAACGAGGCCGCCGTCGACGGACGATATCGGTACGGCGTACCCGAAGGACGAGGCAACGCCCGGCCTCTTCTCGTTGAGGTCGTACTGACGCAGATGGGCGCCGGTGCGCGCGACGATCGACCACGCGGCACCCTGCCGTTCCCACGCCACGGTCGGCCAGAGGTAGGCGCGCTGCCCGGTGGTGAGCGTCGGCTGCCGGAAGGATGCGTATTCGCCGGCGCCGGCGAAGGTGAGTCCGTTCCAGTCGATGTCGTGCAGCGTCGCGAGCGCCTGCGGCACGCGATTGTAGGGAATCGGCTGCGGCGCCGCGGGGTCCTGCAGCGTCTGGAAACCCTGCGCCCGCGCGAGAAACGTCCACGGCCCGCTGGTGTACGTGAACCCGCCTTCGCGCGGCAACGTCGTCTGTGAAGTGAGCCCGACGCGGTCCGAGAGATCGGCGAAATAGGTGTCGTCGGATACCTTGTTGAGATTCCAGTAACCGACCAGGCCCGGCACGAAATCGAGATTCTGCGTGTGCCTGGAGGAAAGGGCGTACCGGTTCGTGCCCGTCACGCGGTCGTTGGCGAGGTACGCCGCCGCAGCCTCGCCCTGGGCATTGGCGAAGAGATAGCGCCCCTGTGCCCCGATCTCCACGCCGCGCTTGGTCATCACGCGGGGCGTGATCGTCGCGTCGTAGTTGGGCGCGAGGTTCAGGTAATACGGCTGCGAATATTCGAAACCGCGAATTCCG
The DNA here is from genome assembly GCA_963700415.1 of uncultured beta proteobacterium. Classification (GTDB taxonomy): domain Bacteria; phylum Pseudomonadota; class Gammaproteobacteria; order Burkholderiales; family Casimicrobiaceae; genus CAIWHR01. The sequence goes on along the minus strand of CAVOXS010000015.1, from coordinate 324,579 downwards.
GTCAGGCCCGTGGTCGGCGTGAGAAAACCCGATTTGCGATCGTTCGACAGCGGAACTTCGAACCACGGCGAATAGATCACCGGCGCCCCGAAGAAATACACCGTCGCGTCGCGGCCGGTGCCGACCATCCGTGTCTTGTCGACCTCGAGCTCGCCCATCTGGATATACCAATCGTCCCGCGGCGCGACGCACGTCGTGTAGCGCGCGTCGGTGGCCTCGTAACGGTCGTGGCCGGAGAAGCGGATTTCCGCCGCGCTGCCGCGCGAGCCGTTGGTGCCCAGGAAAAAACGCGGCGACGAGAAGAATCCCGTTTCCGTGCCGCGCTTGAAACGGATCTCGGGTCCGGTGATCCAGTCGATGCCGTGGCGGAGCAGCACGTCGCCTTTGCCCCAGATTTCGTCGTTCACGAAGTCGTAATGCAGCCAATCCGCGAGCACCGTGTCGCGGCGGGTTCGCAATTCGACCTTGCCGGCAGCTTCGACAAAGCGATCGGAGGCGCCGTCGATGCGATCGGCGCGCAGAAAAATCGTGCTGTCGGAGAGCGCCGCGGCGGGCGCGGCAGGCGGCCGGGGCGCTCCGGCGGAGGATGGCCTCGCCGGCGGATCGAACGGCTGCGGCGGGACGAGCAGCGGGGCCGGCACCAGGCCCACCTCGGGCAACGCGTCGTCGTCCCCCGGTGGCGCGGTCGCCGCCTGCGCGGCCGCCGCAGGCGACGCGAGCAGCGGCGCAAGGACGAACGCGATGGTGACGAGGCGAGGGATCATCCGTGTGAGGTCGTGCCGGCGTTCGTGGACCCGATGGTAAGATTGCATATTCTAGTGCACCCCCATGAACGACCCCCTCGCTCAATGCGTCCGCAGCCGCCCGCGGAGGCGCGCAGCGCCGTTCGGGCGCCCGGGCCGGCGGCCGGACGGGCGCTGAAAACCACACCGCCCGGTCTCGTGGTTCGCGGCGAATCCGCCCGATGAGCGCAGCCACGGACCCCGCCGACCTGCGCCGCGACGAGGCCTGCGCCTGGACCGCTGCGGCGCTCGGCACCCGTGCGTTCGCGATCGCGCCCGCCTCCTCCGACGCGAGCTTCCGCCGCTACTTCCGAATTACTCCGGAGGCCCCCTGGCGGGGCCATTCGACGCTGATCGTCATGGATGCGCCACCGCCGATGGAGGACTGCCGCCCTTTCATCCACGTGGCGGGATTGCTCGCCGGCGCCGGCCTGCACGCACCCGAAGTGCTGGCGGGCGATCCCGGGCGCGGCTTCCTTCTCCTCACCGATCTCGGCTCCCGGACCTACCTCGCGGAGCTCGACGCGAAGTCCGCGCCGGCGCTCTATGCCGACGCGACCGTCGCGCTGATCCGCTGGCAGAAAGCCTCGCGCGATGGCGCGCTCCCGCCGTACGACGAGGCGCTGCTGGCGCGCGAGCTCGCGCTGTTTCGCGACTGGTACGTCGGAAGGCACCTCGGCGTCGCGCTCGCGCCGGCGCAGGAGCAGACGCTCGCGCGCGCGTTCCGGCTCATCCTCGACAACAACCTCGCTCAGCCGCGGGTGTTCGTCCACCGCGACTACCATTCGCGCAATCTGATGCTGGCCGATCCCAATCCGGGAATTCTCGACTTCCAGGATGCGGTGACCGGCCCGGTGACGTACGACCTCGTTTCGCTGCTGCGCGATGCCTACATCGCATGGGACGAGGAGCAGCAGATCGACTGGTCGGTCCGCTACTGGGAGCGCGCACGCGCGGCGGGGTTGCCGGTCGACGCCGATTTCGGCGCCTTCTGGCAGGATTTCGAGTGGATGGGCGTGCAACGGCAGCTCAAGGTGCTCGGCATCTTCGCGCGTCTTTGTCACCGCGACGGCAAGGCGGCCTACCTGGCCGACATGCCGCGTGTGATGGGCTATCTGCGCGCCGCCTGCGCGCGTTACCGCGAGCTCGGCCCGCTGGCGGCGCTCATCGACGAGATCGAAGGCGGCGCGCGCGCCGGACGCGCTTGACGCGTCTACCGGCCCCGTCCATCGGCGCGATGATCCTCGCCGCGGGCCGCGGCGAGCGGATGCGGCCGCTGTCGGACGCGACGCCCAAGCCCCTGCTCGAAGTGGGCGGCAAGCCGCTGGTCGTCTGGCAGATCGAGGCGCTGGCCCGGGCCGGATGCCGCGACATCGTCGTCAACGCCGCCCATCTCGCGGAGCGTCTGGTAGCAGCGCTCGGCAATGGCGCCGCGTTCGGCGTGACGCTGCACTGGTCGCTCGAGGCGGAACCGCTGGAGGCCGCAGGCGGCATCGCCACGGCGCTGCCGCTGCTGCCGCCCGGACCCGCTTTGATCGTCTCGGGCGACGTGTTCACGACGTTCGACTACGCGTCGCTCCTTCCGCTGGCCGCCGAGATGGCGCGCCGGCCGGACCCCGCACGCGCGCATCTCGTGCTGGTGCCGAACCCGCCCTACCATCCCGGCGGCGATTTCGCGTTGATCGACGGCAGGCTCGCGCTCGACGCGCCTGAGCGACAGACGTTCGCCAACATCGGCCTCTACGACACCCGACTCTTCCGCGAACTTCCGCGCGGCACGAAGCTCAAATTGCTGCCCTACCTCCAACGGTGGATTGCCGAAGGCCTGGTCTCCGGCGAGACTTTCGACGGTTTCTGGGCGAACGTCGGCACGCCGGATGACCTGGCGCAGCTGGATGCCGCATTGCGATAGCGCGACAGGCTGCGACAGGGGACCGACCACGTCTTCCCGTCGCTCTGCCCGTGTCGTTGCCGTTCTCCCGCGAAAACACGTGGTCTGCCCCCTTTGAACCGATGAACGCCGCCGACAACAACAATCCACTGCTCGATTTTTCGGGTTTGACCCGCTTCGACGCGATCCGCGTCGGGCACGTAACGCCCGCGGTCGAACGCCTCATCGGCGACGCCCGTGCCACGGTTGACGCCGTCGCCCTGGACCCTCGCCCCGCAACCTGGGAAAACGTCGCCGAGCCGCTGGCGGAGCCGCTCGATCGACTCGATCGCGCATGGGGTGCCGTGGGCCACCTCAATGCGGTGGTGAGCACACCGGAGCTGCGCAGCGCCTATCACGCCAACCTGCCGGCGATCACCGCGTTGCACGCCGATCTGGCGCAGGATCTCCGGCTCTTCGGCCGGTACCGCGACCTCGCGTCGTCGCGGGCGTTCGCAGCGCTGGACGCGGCGCAGCGAAGGGCCGTCGAAAACGAGTTGCGCGATTTCCGGCTGGGCGGCGCGGAACTGCCCGCACCGGAGAAGGCGCGACTGAAAGCCGTGGACGCCGAGCTGGCGGAGCTCTCGGCGCAGTTCGACGACAACGTGCTCGATGCGACCAACGACTGGGCACTTTTCGTCGCCGACCGCGATGAGCTGGCCGGCGTGCCGGAGGCCGTGCTCGCCGAGGCGGCAGCCGCGGCCCGCGCCGATGGCAGAATCGGCTGGAAGCTCACGCTGCACATGCCCTGCTATCTGCCGGTGCTGCGCTACGCCGACAACCGCGAGCTGCGCGCCAGGCTGCATCGCGCCTACGCGACGCGCGCGTCGGACCTGGGCGCGTCGCCAGCCTGGGACAACGGCCCGGTGATCCAGCGCCTCCTCGAGTTGCGCCAAGAGGCAGCGCGGCTGCTCGGCTATGCGCATTTTGCCGAGCTGTCGCTCGTGCCCAAGATGGCGAAGAGCGTCGACGAGGTGCTCGGATTCCTGCGTGATCTCCTGCGCCGCGCAAGGCCGTTCGCGACGCGGGACTATGCGGACCTCCAGGCGTTCGCGCGGACCGAGCTCGGGCTCGACGATCTCGCCCCGTGGGATCTCGCGTATGCCTCGGAGATGCTCAAGGCGAGGCGCTTCGCGTTCTCCGAGCAGGACGTCCGCCGCTATTTTCCGGAGCACAAGGTGCTCGCCGGACTCTTCCGCGTGGCCGAAACGCTCTACGGCATCTCGATCCGCGAAAGCCGGGCGCCGACGTGGCAGCACGACGTGCGCTTCTTCGACGTCAGCGACGCGTCGGGCACGCTGATCGGCCAGTTCTACCTCGACAGCTTTGCGCGACCCGGCAAGCAGGGCGGCGCGTGGCAGGACGACGCCGTCAATCGCCGCCGCGCGGGCGCGCACTTCCAGCATCCGGTCGCGTTCCTCACCTGCAACCTGTCGGCATCGACCGACGGCCGCCCCGCGACGTTCACGCACGACGAAGTGATCACGCTCTTCCACGAATTCGGCCACGGCCTGCACCAGCTGCTGACGCGCGTGGACGTGGCGGGGGTCTCCGGCATCCAGGGCGTCGAATGGGACGCCGTCGAGCTGCCCAGTCAGTTCATGGAGAATTTCTGCTGGGAATGGAGCGTGCTCGAGAAGATGACGGAGCACGTCGACACAGGCGCTGCCGTTGCCGCGCGCATTGTTCGACCGGATGCTCGCGGCGAAGAACTTTCAGAGCGGCCTTGCGACGACCCGCCGGCTCGAGCTCGGCCTGTTCGACATGCTGCTGCACTCGGCCCACGACCCCTGCGGCAGCGAACCGCCGCAGGCCGTGCTCGACGCCGTGCGGCGCGAAGTCGCAGTGGCGCCCTGGGCTTCGTACGACCGCTTGATGCATTCGTTCACGCACGTCTTCGCCGGCGGCTACGCAGCTGGATACTACAGCTATCAATGGGCCGAGGTGCTCTCCGCGGACGCGTATTCCGCATTCGAAGAGGCCGGCGTGCTTTCACCTGCCGCCGGAGGGAAATTCCGCGACGAAGTGCTCGCGCGCGGCGGCAGCCGTGACGCAATGGAGTCGTTCGTGGCATTTCGTGGAAGGGCGCCCCAACTTGACGCGCTTCTGCGGCATAATGGAATGGCTATGCCCCCATGAAAGGTTTCGAAGGAGAAGCCATGGCACGCAAATGCAGACGAATTGCGCTGCTCTTCGGCATCGCCGCCGCCGTGACCGCGGCCGGCGCCGCAGCGCAGGCCCAGCAGGTGTTTCGCTACATCGACAAGGATGGCAACGTGGTCTACTCGGACCGTTCGCCGCCACCGGACTCGAAGGACGTGCAGGCGAAGCGGCTGTCACCCAATTACATCGAGAGCAACGACGTCCCGATCGCGCTGACGCAGGCGACGGAGCGTTTTCCGGTGACGCTCTACACGTTTGCCTGCGGCGCGGTCTGCCAGAACGCGGAGGCCCTGCTCAACCGGCGCGGCGTTCCGTTCACGACCGTGAACGTGGAGGACGCCAAGGGCGCGGAGCAGCTGCAGAAGCTGACCGGCGCGCAACAGGCTCCGGTCCTGCAGCTCGGCGACAAGCTGATCGCCACGGGCTTCAACGAAGCCCGCTGGACGGCGATGCTCGACGAAGCCGGTTACCCGAAGACCGCTCCGCGGCGCATCGCGCTGAGAGCGCCGGCCGAAGCCGCGCCGGCCGCACCGCCCGGGGCCGCGACGCAGGCGGTCGCGATTCCCGGCGGCGGGTACCCGAAGCAATAGCGACGGCTTCGCACCGCCGCGAGCGGGCACCGGCGGCGCTCGCGCTGCGCAGCGCGGCGATGACCGGACCGAGGCGCCGTTTTCGTTCCTCCACCGCGCAACGGAGCAGTCCGCCTTGAAGCTCGCCACCTGGAACGTCAACTCGCTCAACGTGCGCCTGCCGCGCCTGCTCGACTGGCTCGCGGCCACGCGGCCGGACGTCGTGTGCCTGCAGGAAACCAAGACGGAGGACGGCAAGTTTCCGCGCGAGGACTTCACCGCGGCCGGATACGAGCCGCATTTCGCCGGACAGCGCACGTACAACGGCGTCGCGCTGATCGTGCGCGATGGCACCGGCCCCGTGCACGACATCGTGACGGCGCTGCCCGACTTCCCTGACGAACAGAAGCGCGTGATCGCGGCGACCGTCGCGGGCATCCGGATCGTCGACTTCTACGTGCCGAACGGCCAGGCGGTCGGTTCGGAGAAATACCGGTACAAGCTCGACTGGTGCCGGGCCGCCTCGGCTTTTCTGCGCCGGCGAGCTGGCGCGCCATCCGGCGCTCGCGGTGGCGGGGGACTTCAACATCGCGCCGGAGGACCGGGATGTCCACGATCCCGATCTGTGGCGAGGCGAGGTGCTGTGCACCGACGAGGAGCGCGCGGTGTTCCGCGACTGGGTCGCGCTGGGTCTCGCGGACAGCTTCCGCCTGTTCGAGCAGCCGGAGAAGACCTTCAGCTGGTGGGACTACCGGCAGCTCGCGTTTCCGAAGAATCGCGGCCTTCGCATCGACCACATCCTGCTGTCGCCGGCACTCGCGGCCCGATGTACCGGCTGCCGCATCGACCGCAACGCCCGCAAGGGCGAGCGGCCGTCGGACCACGCGCCGGTGATCGTCGAGCTCCTGCCCTGACTTGCAGCGCCGGCGGCGGATCGCAGGCGTGCGTCATCCGCCCGCATTGCCACCCTTCCTCAGCTCCGGCTCGAGCCCGAGCTCCTGGATCTTGCGCGTCAGCGTGTTGCGGCCCCAGCCCAGTCGCTGCGCCGCCTCGATGCGATGCCCGCCGGTATGCGTCAGCGAACGCAGGATCAGCGTGCGCTTGAATTCGCGCAGCAGCCGATCGCCGACCCCCAGCTCGCCGCGCGCGAGTGCGGCGCGTCAGTTCGCGATCGAGCGCGATTTGCCAGTCGTTGCTGCGGGCGCCGGCTTCACCCGTGCCGTCCCGCAACTCGCGCAGTTCGGCCGGCAGGTCGACGACGTCGATCCGCTGACCCGGCGCCATCACGGTGACCCAATGGCAGATGTTCTCCAGCTGCCGAACATTGCCCGGGAACGCAAACGCGGCGAGCGCATTCAACGCGGCGTCGGACAGCACCTTCGGCTCGACGGCAAGCTCGCGCGCGCTCTTCTGCAGGAAGTGACGGGCGAGCGGCGCGATGTCATCCTGCCGTTCGCGCAGCGGCGGCAGGCGCAGGCGCACGACATTGAGGCGATGGAGAAGGTCTTCCCGGAACAGCCCCTGCCGCACGCGCTCCTCGAGATTCTGGTGCGTCGCCGCGATCACGCGGACATCCGACCTCTGCGGGGCGTGGCCGCCGACGCGGTAATACTCCCCGTCGGCGAGCACGCGCAACAGGCGCACCTGCAGATCGGGCGGCATGTCGCCGATCTCGTCCAGGAACAACGTGCCGTTTTCGGCCTGCTCGAAGCGGCCGCGGCGCGCGCTCTGCGCTCCGGTGAAGGCGCCGCGCTCGTGGCCGAACAGCTCGGATTCCAGCAGATCCTTCGGGATGGCGGCGGTGTTGATGGCGATGAACGGCCCCCGGGCGCGCGGACTGTGCCGGTGCAACGCACGAGCGACGAGCTCCTTTCCGGTGCCCGACTCGCCCGTGATGAGCACCGTCGCGTTCGACTGGGACAGCCGGCCGATCGCGCGAAAGACTTCCTGCATCGCCGGTGCCTGGCCCAGCATTTCGGGAGCCGTGCCCGGCGCCGACTCGACGGGCGGCTGGACCGGCGCCTCCGCCATCGCGCGCCGGATGAGGGCGACGGCATGGTCGACGTCGAAGGGCTTCGGCAGATACTCGAAAGCGCCGCCCTGAAATGCCGCCACGGCGCTGTCGAGATCCGAGTACGCGGTCATGATGATCACCGGCAGCCGCGGGAAACGCTCCTTCACCTTGTCGAGCAGCTGAAGCCCCGAATCACCGGGCATCCTGATGTCGGACACGAGCACGCACGGATCGTCGGCGTCCAGCGCCTGGAGCACTTCGTAGACCGATACGAACGACTGGTAAGGAATGCCCTCCCGCTCGAGCGCCTTCTCCAGCACCCAGCGAATCGAGCGATCGTCATCGACGATCCAGACCGATTTCATCGTGACCTTCCCCACGGGTTGACGCCGACAGAGGCAAGTGTCTTCCTGATCATCGCGGCGGGTCCGGCCGGCGCGGCTCGAGCGGCAGGAGAATCGTGAACACCGTGCGCCCGGGCACGCTCTCGCAATCGATCGCGCCACCGTGCTGCGCGATGAACGCCTGCGCCAGCGTCAGACCGAGGCCGGTGCCCCCCTCGCGTCCCGAAACCAGCGGATAGAAGATGCGGTCGCGAATCGCCTCGGGAACGCCCGGCCCGTTGTCCTCGATCCAGAGCGCCAGCGCGACCCGGTGCCGCTTCTTCGCCAGCGTCACGTACCGCGCGACGCGCGTGGTCAGGCGGATCTGCGGATCGACCGGTGGTCGATTCGAGGGCCTGCGCCGCGTTGCGGACGATGTTGAGCGTCGCCTGCGTGAGCTGCTCCGCATCGGCATCGAGATCCGGCAGGCTGATGTCGAAATCGCAGGCGATGCGTCACCGCCGGAAACTCCGCCTGCACCACGCTGCGCACGCGCGAGACGATCTCGTGGATGTTCGTGCGCCGGAACGACGGCAGGCGGTGCGGCGTCAGCAGCCGGTTGACGAGTGCCTGCAGCCGATCGGCCTCGCCGATCACGACCTGTGTGTATTCGATCAGCTGCGGCCGGTCGAGCTCGCGCTCGAGCAGCTGCGCCGCGCCGCGGATCCCGCCCAGCGGATTCTTGATCTCGTGCGCGAGGTTCCGCACCAGCTCGCGGTTCGCCTGCTGCTGCTCGTTCAATCGCTCCTCGCGGGCGATCTTCAGCTGCTGGTCGATGTGCCGAAACTCGAGCAGCAACGCGGCTGCGCGCGTGTCCACCGGCGACACCGTGCAGGTGAGGTGGAGCTTCGCCTTGCCGGCGATGGCGAGCTCGAGCTCCTGCTCGGTGTAGGTCGCGCCACCGTGCTCGGCCTTGTCGATCGCGGCGCACAGGCCTTGCGCGTCGGCGAAGATCTGATCCGGTCGATGGCCCACGAGATGCTTCTTCGCAAGCTCGAACAGGTTCTCCGCGGCCGGATTGACGTAGGTCACCCGGTGCGCGCTGTCGAGCATGAGCACCGCAGTCGCCAGCAGTTCGAGGCCGGCGCACGCACTGGCCGCATCCTCGCCGGCAAACGGAGCAACAGGCATCGAGATCACGGTCATGGGCGGTGGCGATGCCGCGGAAGCGGCAACGGCGTGGGACGCCATCGCTACGCAGCAATTTTCGCGCCCGCCCGTCGCCCGGGCGCCACGCGGTGCCGTCACTTGACCGCGGCCAGCTCCTTCTTGAGCGCTTCGATGTTCTTCTCGTGCACGGCGACGGACTGGCGCAGCCGCGCGATGCGAGCGCGGTACTTCTCGGCGTCGGCACGCTCTTCCGGGCAGCGGCACCGGCGCCCCGTCGGCGTACGCGGTGCGCGCCTCGGCGAGCGATTTCTCCTCGGTGGCGAGCTCCTCGGTGAGCACCTTGCGCCGGACGCCGTCGCGGCCCTTCTGCGTCTCCGGGTCGACGCGCGGAAAGCCCGCGGGTGTCGGGGCCTTGGGTGTCGCGCGTTCCCCGGTGCCGCCGGGTACGTTGAAATAGGAAAACGCCCCGGACTCGGTCGAGCAGCGGTAAGTGTCGCCGGCGAGCCACACCGGCTTGTTGACGCAACCGGACTCCCGTGCCTTTTCGGCGAGCGTCGCGGCCACGGCGCTGGCCATGCAACAGACGCAAAGGCAGGCGCAGGACAGCGCGCGTCGCGCGACTTTCACCGTGGCGCCCCGAATAGGGTTCTCGATCCGGCATGCGCCGCAGTGTATTGAATTATCCTGGCCGAGGCAAAGAAGGGGCGGGCCTCGCGGCCAGCCCCTTCTGCAGCCATTGCCTGCAACAGGTGATCGCGTGACTGTGCGACTACAGGCTGAAATACATGTCGAATTCGACCGGATGCGTCGTCATCCGGAAGCGGGTGACCTCTTCCATCTTGAGCGCGATGTACGCGTCGACCATGTCGTCGGTGAACACGCCGCCTTTGGTCAGGAACGCGCGGTCACGGTCGAGGTGATCGAGCGCCTCGTCGAGCGACGCGCAGGGATGCGGCACCTTCGCGGCCTCCTCCGGCTCGAGATCGTAGAGGTTCTTGTCCATCGGATCGCCCGGGTGGATCTTGTTCTGCACCCCGTCGAGGCCCGCCATCAGCATTGCCGCGAACGCGAGGTACGGGTTCGCCGTCGGGTCGGGAAAGCGGACCTCGATCCGGCGGCCCTTCGGATTCGGAACGTACGGAATGCGGATCGCCGCCGACCGGTTGCGCGCCGAATACGCGAGGTTGATCGGCGCTTCGAAGCCCGGCACGAGCCGCTTGTAGGAATTCGTTCCGGGATTGGTGATCGCGTTCAGGGCCTTCGCGTGCTTGATGACGCCGCCGATGTAGTAGAGCGCGAAATCCGACAGCCCCGCGTAGCCGTCGCCGGCGAAAAGGTTCTTGCCGTCCTTCCAGACCGACTGATGGCAGTGCATGCCCGAGCCGTTGTCGCCGACGATGGGCTTCGGCATGAAAGTGGCGGTCTTGCCGTACGCGTGCGCCGTGTTGTGGACGGCATACTTGAGTATCTGCAGCCAGTCGGCTCGCTTCACCAGCGTCTCGAACTTCGTTCCGATCTCGCACTGACCGGCGTTCGCCACTTCGTGGTGGTGCACCTCGACCTCGACGCCCATCTGCTCGAGCGCCAGGCACATCGCCGACCGGATGTCCTGCAGCGAATCCACCGGCGGAACAGGAAAGTAGCCGCCCTTGACCGTCGGCCGATGGCCCATGTTGCCGCCCTCGAACTTCTCGGCCGTCGACCACGCGGCCTCGGACGAGAACACCTTGCAGTAGCTCCCCGACATGTCGACCGACCACTCGACCGCGTCGAACACGAAGAATTCCGGTTCCGGTCCGAAATAGGCCGTATCGCCAAGTCCGGTCGACTTGAGATACGCGTCGGCTCGCTTCGCCAGCGAGCGCGGATCGCGCTCGTAGCCCTTGCCGTCCGAGGGCTCGACGACGTCGCAGGTGATGTTGAGCGTCGTCTCGTCCATGAACGGGTCGATGTAGGCGGCATTGGGGTCCGGCATCAGGAGCATGTCCGACGCCTGGATTCCCTTCCAGCCGGCAATGGACGAGCCGTCGAAGGCGTGACCGCTTTCGAACTTGTCCATCACGAATTGCTTGGTCGGCACCGAAACGTGCTGTTCCTTGCCGCGGGTGTCGGTAAAGCGAAGGTCAACGAACTTGACGTCCTTCTCTTTGAGCATCTTGATGACGTCGGCAGGGCTGGTCATGCGAGTCTCCTTGTTGGGGGCGCAGCGTGATCTACGGTGCAATGCAAAACGAACGTGGTGGGATTAGCGAGAACTATGCCATATCGCGGGCAGCCTGAAAGCCCCTGCCCGGCAAGAAATCAAGCCACGAGTTAACGGATCGGGCCGATTATTGCACCATAACGGGGCACATTGGCCCGGACGGTTACCATTCTGGTGCAACGATTCGTGCGATCTGCCTGAATTTCATGGTGCGATCGCATCAAATGCTCTGCTTCATCGATCCGATGCACGGCAAAGCCGATCGCCGGCAGGCCGCTAGATTACGTAACCCATTGTTAAATTGCAGTTTTATTCCGGACGACGCAATCCAATCAATGCACCGAAATGGTGCACCGGCAAGCGGCTCCCTGAGCGGGACCACGCTTGATCATGGATAGAACATGTAAAGCCGGTAACCCGCCTGCGAAGTCGCGCTCGCATCGATGAAAACCTTGAACGCGATCTCCGCGTTCGCGGCAATGCCCCCCGCCAGGTCCGCCGTCCCGCCAGCGTACTCGGCGGGCGCCAGCGCGCGGCGCACGACAATGCGGTCCTGCGCGTCGGTCAGCGTCAACTCGAGATGCGGATACGCGAGCGGCCAGCCGGCTCTGTTGCGCACGGTCGCCGTCAGGATCAGCAGACCTCTGTGCGCAGGATCGGCCTGCAGATCGGATGCTTCGATCGAGAGGTTGGCCATTGCCACGTCGCGCAACGGCCCGACCGCGCATCCGGCCACGGCGCAGAGCCGGGCAAACGCGGGACGGGCAGCCGGCCAGAACGTGGCAATCGCATCCCGATAATGAAATACCGCCTGTCCGGCGATCAGCAGCACGAGAAGGACGATCGCGAACGCATAGGCGACGATTCGCGCCGGACCCGGGTTCGTGCTCGCCACGGGTGCAAAGCGGTCTTCCCGCGCCGCCAAGGCCGCGACCGCGCCGACCAGGCGCGCCGAGGCCGTCTCCGCCGTATCCGGCGGCGGAGTCTCGCGCGCCTGCGTGTCGCGCAGCGTCGAGGTGGGCGGAGCCGGCGCTGCATCGTCGACCGGCACGCCGCGGCGAGCGTCGCGCGGCCGGGACGGGCGTCGGCGCCGTCGACCGGCGGCGACGCTGCAGCGTCGGGCCGGGTGGACGCTGCATCGTCGACCGGCGCCGCGCTCGCGTCGGGCCGGGTGGACGGCGACAGCGAAACCCGCTGGGCGACGCCGTCGAACACCGTCTTGCACTGGCCGCAGCGAACCTGCCCCGCGCGCATCGCCAGTTGCTCGGCGGTGACCCGAAACACGGTCGCGCAACCGGGACAGCGCGTATATTTGTCTTCGGGCATCAGGGGTGGCGCGAAGCGGGCTGCAGGTCGCGGTCGGGGGAAATCTCGGCGCCGTCAGCGAACGGCGGTCTCGTCGCGGCGCGCTCCCGCCAATACGACCCAGCCATCGTCGCCGTCGCAAATGCCGATATTAAACCACCGCCGGTAGGCAGTGATGACCGCGGCGGCCTGCGCGTCCAGGATTCCCGACAGGACGATGCGCCCGCCCGGACGAACACGCCGCGCGAGCGCGGGCGCCAGCAGCACCAGTGGATTGGCCAGGATGTTGGCGACGACGACGTCGAACGGAATCCGTTCTCCTCGGAGCCGATCGACCGGCAGGAACGCCGGCTTGACGCCGTTGCGCAGGGCGTTGGCGCGACTCGCGATGAGCGCCTGCGGGTCGATGTCGGTGCCGACGACGCGCGCGGCGCCCAGCCGGCAGGCGGCGATCGCGAGGATGCCCGAGCCGCAGCCGTAATCGAGAACCGTCTCGCCCGCGCGCAACTCGTGCGCGAGCCACTTGAGGCACAGGCGGGTCGTCGGATGCGAACCCGTGCCGAACGCGAGTCCCGGGTCGAGCGCGAGATTGATCGCCGCGGCGTCCACGGGCTGGCACCACGACGGCACGATCCAGAGCGCCTCGGTGATCCTGATCGGGCCGAACTGCGCCTGCGTCGCCCGCACCCAGTCCTGCTCGGGTACGCTGAAGGTCTCGTGCGGCGGCAACACCTTGCCGGACGCAGCCAAGGCGGCCAGCGCGGCCGCGAGATTGGTCGCGGCCGGGAACAGCACCGTCAACCGGCTCACCGGCCAAACGGTGGTCACGGCCATTGCCGGCTCGCCGTACAGCGGCGCCTCGGCCGGCGTTCCGGCGCGCGCGTCGGCGATGTCGACCGAGAGCGCGCCGGAGTCCATCAGCGCGTCCGCCCAGACTTCGGCGGCGTCGGCGTCAATGTCGAAGCGCAGGGCGATGTAGCTCACGGGGAAAGCATGGTCGGATCGGGCTGCTGGCGGACCGCCTGCGACAGGCGGGTCGGATGCGCTCGTCGGCACCTCGTTGCCGAGCGGGCGTTCTGCCAGCAGGCGCGTCCGGCACCGCTCCTAGCCCACCTGCTTGCGTTTCGCGAGTTTCTCTTCGAGGTAATGGATCGACGCTCCGCCGCGGAGGAACTTCTCGTCGAGCAGAAGCTCCTGATGCAGCGGGATGTTGGTCTTGATTCCCTCGACCACCATCTCGGACAGGGCGATGCGCATCCGCGCGATCGCCTGCTCGCGCGTGTCGCCGAAGGCGATGACCTTGCCGATCATCGAATCGTAGTACGGGGGAACGAAATAGTTGTGATAGACGTGCGAATCGACGCGGATGCCGGGGCCGCCCGGCGCGTGGTACGAAGTGATGCGCCCCGGCGACGGGACGAACGTGTAGGGATCCTCGGCGTTGATCCGGCACTCGATCGCATGGCCTCGCCGCACGATGTCGCGCTGGCGAAAGCGCAGCTTCTGGCCCGCGGCGATCCTGATCTGCTCGGCCACGAGATCGATCCCGGTCGTGAGCTCGGTGACCGGATGCTCGACCTGGATGCGCGTGTTCATCTCGATGAAGAAGAACTCGTCGTCCTGGAACAGGAACTCGAACGTCCCGGCGCCGCGATACCCGATCTTGCGGCAGGCATCGGCGCAGCGCTCGCCGATGCGCGTCAGCGCTCGCGCGGAAAGCCCGGGCGCCGGCGCCTCCTCGATGATCTTCTGATGACGGCGCTGCATCGAGCAGTCGCGCTCGAACAGGTAAACCGCGTTCTTGTGCTCGTCGGCCAGCACCTGGATCTCGATATGCCGCGGGTTGCCGAGGAACTTCTCCATGTAGACCACCGGATTGCCGAACGCGGCCTGCGCCTCCGTGCGGGTCAGCGACACGGCGGCCACGAGCGCCGCTTCCGTGTGCACGACGCGCATTCCGCGGCCGCCGCCGCCGCCCGAGGCCTTGATGATCACCGGGTAGCCGACCGACCGCGCAATTCTCACGATCTCCTTCGGATCCTCCGGAATCACGCCTTCGGAGCCCGGCACGCAGGGCACGCCGGCCTTGATCATGGCCGTCTTGGCGCTGATCTTGTCGCCCATCAGCCGGATCGTGTCGGCCCGCGGCCCGATGAAGACGAAGCCGGAGCGTTCGACCTTCTCGGCGAAATCCGCGTTTTCGGAAAGAAAGCCGTACCCCGGGTGAATCGCCTGGGCGTCGGTGACTTCCGCCGCCGCGATGATCGCCGGCACGTTGAGGTAGCTCGCCGCGGATGCGGGCGGGCCGATGCAGACGGATTCATCGGCGAGTCGCACGTACTTGGCCTCGCGATCGGCCTCCGAGTGGACCATGACCGTCCGGATGCCAAGCTCGCGGCAGGCACGCTGGATGCGCAGGGCGATCTCGCCGCGATTGGCGATAAGGATCTTTCCGAACAGCTGGTTCGGATTCTTGGCCACGATGGGCGACGACGGGGGACGCAGAGGCGGCAAATCAGGCAATCACGACGAGTGGCTGTCCGAATTCCACGGGTTGCCCGTTCTCGGCGAGCACCTGTTTGACGACGCCGCTCTTGTCGGACTCGATCTCGTTCATCAGCTTCATGGCTTCGATGATGCACAAGGTGTCACCGACCTCGACGGAATCGCCCACTTCGACAAAAGGTTTCGCGCCCGGCGTCGCCGAACGATAAAAGGTTCCGACCATCGGACTCTTGACCTGGTGACCCTCGGGTTCGGCCGGTTCACTGGGCGCGGCGGCCGACCGCCATGGCCCCCGTCACCGGAGCCGTCACGGCGGGCAACGTGACCGGCACGACCGTCGGCGCCGGGCCGGAGGCAACGGCGCGGGTGATGCGCACCCGTTCCTCGCCCTCCTGGATCTCGAGTTCCGCGATCCCGGAAGTCTCGACCAGTTCGATCAGCGTCTTGAGCTTGCGCAAGTCCACGGCATCACCCGGTCAAGAGCGAAGGCCCGCAGGCCGCCGCAATTTCGTGGCCATGGACACGCAGTCCGATCGTCGAGGCCGCGCAGGTGCACGATCGACTTGGGGCCGGGGTCCTTTGCGCGCTGCGCAGCGGGCACCGCCTTGCGTGGACTGAGTGCCATCGGTGGAAGCCTGCCCTGTTATTTGGACCTGCGAGTTTGGCCCAGATTGGGTCAAATTGTCCAGCGATGACGCAAGATCGACGCAATCAGCTCGTTTGAACCCCGGGGCCGCTGACCCAAGAGCCCGTGTCGGCCCGGCAAGGGAGGAGCGAGGGTTCTCGGGACACGGCCGATGTTGGCATTGAAACGCTACTTGCTTACTTTTGACGTGTTTTAGAAGACTTTTATAGCTACTATCAAAGCAATTGGCCGATTATAGCGTTCAATTGCGTCTTGCTGATTGGTCCCAGCTGGACCTGATTGATGCGCCCGGCGCGATCCACGATGATGGTGAACGGAAGCGCGCCGAGGCGATTTCCGAACGAGCGCGACAGCTCGATGGCGCCGTTGCCTCCGATCAGCGCCGGGTAATTGAGCCCCAGCTCCGCCGCGAAGGCCTTCACCTTGACCACGTCGTCGATGGCGATACCCACGAATTGCAGCCCGCGCTGGCCGAATTCCTCGCTGTGCCTTCACGAACTCCGGCATCTCTTCCCGGCACGGCGTGCACCAGGTCGCCCAGAAGTTGACGACCAGCAGTTTCCCTTTCCATTGCCCAATCGACTGCTCGCGGCCCTGCATGTCCGGCAAGGAAACCCCGAAGAGCGCCCCCGCATCCTTCCCGCGCAGGTCGGCGACGTTTCCGTCGTCGGCAAATCCGCCGAAATACAAGCCCGCCCCCAGCGCTATCGCGCCGGCCAGCGCCAAGGCTGACCAGGAAAGCATCCGTCGAGTCGAGAAGGGTCTGGTCATGAAAGGCTAGTGAACGCCCACATTCCCCGGGACGCCAGGCGGCAACGCGGGAACGCCCCGGGGCCCGGTGACGCCGGGTCAGCGCGCGGCGGTTTCTAATTGAACCAGGATTTCCTCGTCGGGGTAGCCGCCACGGGGGCGCCGGGCCGGGCCCCCGGCGCAGGCAACGTCGACGGTGACACTCTGGGCCTGGGGCGGATAACAGACGCCCGCGTCCGCGCACCCCTGCGATTCAGCCTTGACGGTGACCTTGCGACCCGGCGGGACGCCTGCCAGCGGCAACCGGAGCGCGAATCGGTCGCGGTAGGTTTCGACGGCGCCGAAGAACGGGTCGTCCTTGAGCGCTCCCGGAGGGAGCTGCGGGTCCGCTGCAAGCACTGCCGGCTCGACGGCGAATTTCATTTTCTCGCGGTAGAGATAATATCCGCTCGCGATCACGAATCGAACCTCGACGGTCTTCTCGTCCATGGCCTGGACGCTCAAGGCGAACGCGCGCTCCGGCTCCAGCAGCTTGGGTTCCGCCGCACCACCGCTGGCACTGAGCGCCAATGCCACCGCGGCGACCGCCAGGGCGCCGGCGATGGGAGACGTCATCATCCGGTCAACGCCCGCCCGGCTGCTGGAAGGATGTCCCGGTTTCATCGGCGAGCCATTGAAGATAGGGGGCAAATCCATCGATGAGGGGGACAGCGACTATCTCGGGAAGTTCGTACGGGTGCCGCGAGCGAATCGCGTCCTCGACCTCGGCGTAGCGCCCCGAGTGCGTCTTCACCGCAACCGGGATCTCCTGCGCGGTTTCGATTTGGCCGCGCCAGTGATAGAGTGATTCCACCGGTGACCCGACACTGACGCAGGCGGCCAGACGCGCCTCCAGTAGCGATCGGGCGAGATCCAGTGCCGATGTGCGGTCGGGCATCTGCGTGAACACGATGATCGCCGAGCCGGTCAAGGAGCCCCCGATGCGAGTCGCTTTGCTGCTGATTGTACTGGGTTTCCCCCTCGTCGACCTGTACGCGACCGTTCGTTTCGCGCGGTGGACGGGCGTGCCCACGTACGCGTGGCTCGGACTGGCCGCCATTGCCGGGCTCTACCTGCTGCGCAGTGAGCGCAGCGCCTTCCGCGCCAGCACGGTTGCGGCCATGCACGGCGAGCAGCCGCTGCTGCGCAGTCTTCTCGACAGCGGCCGCAAGGTGCTGGCCGGCATCCTGTTCCTGCTCCCCGGGATCCTGAGCGACGTCGTGGCGCTCGTGTTGCTCGCCCTGCGGCTGAATGTCGGCCACGACTTCGCGACCGGCGCCGCGACCGGAGGCAGTTCCGGTGGCCGCCGCAAAGCGATCGACGGCGAATTCCACCGCCTCGATTAGGCTCGTCATTTCATCCGGTCGAGCACCGTTGGCTCGTCCTTGTCGGCGCGCCGGTAGGCCCAGCGCATCATCACGGCCCCGGCCACGATCATCGGCAACGAAAGCCATTGGCCCATCGTGAGGCCAAGCGCCAGATATCCCAGGAAGCTGTCCGGCTCGCGGGCGAACTCGGCAGCGAATCGGGCGCAGCCGTAGCCGACGAGGAACAGGCCCGACGCGGCGCCCAGAGGGCGACGCCGGCGCGTATAGATCCACAGCAGCGCAAAGAGGGCGAGCCCCTCGAGGCCGAACTGGTAGAGCTGCGACGGATGCCGCGGCTCGGGACCGGCCGGAGGAAACACCATCGCCCAGGGCAGGTCGGTGACGCGCCCCCACAACTCGCCGTTGATGAAATTGCCCAGTCTGCCGGCAGCGAGGCCCAGCGGCACGAGCGGCGCGACGAAATCGGTCACGTCGAGCCAGCGCTTGTGCCGCGACCTCGAGAAGAACCACATCGCCACCAGCACTCCGAGAAAGCCGCCGTGGAAGCTCATTCCGCCCTGCCAGACGGAAAGGATTTCGAGCGGGTGCGCGAGATAGTAGAGCGGCTTGTAGAACAGCACGTACCCGAGCCGTCCGCCGAGGATCACGCCGAACACGCCGTAGAGCAGCATGTCGTCGACGTCGCGCGGATGCCAGCCCGTGAGCAGGTTCTGGCGCGCGCGATGCTTGCCCAGCAGGACGAAGAGCACGAATCCGGCCAGGTACATGAGTCCGTACCAGCGAACCGCGATGGGTCCGGCATGAAATGCGATCGGATCGAACTCGGGATGGACGAGCATGCCGAAGCGGCTTCGCGCGAACGCGCCTGTTAAAATTGTGGTCTACGATTATACGCAGCCGCCCCCCGACGCGACCGCCGCGCCGGGGCAGCCCCCGAACGCCCACCACACCTCCGGAGTTCCCCATGCCGTACAACCGCCGCTCCAGGCTCATCACGCAGGGCGTCGCCCGCTCGCCCAACCGCGCGATGCTGCGCGCCGTCGGATTCAATGACGGAGATTTCGACAAGCCGATCGTGGGGGTCGCCAACGGCCACAGCACGATGAATCCGTGCAACGCCGGCATTCAGCCGTTGGTCGACCGCGCAATGGCCGCGCTCAAGGAAGCCGGCGCGATGCCGCAGGTCTTCGGCATCCCCACCGTCACCGACGGGATCGGCATGGGCACCGAGGGCATGAAGTACTCGCTGGTTTCGCGCGAAGTCATCGCCGATGCGATCGAGACCTCGGTCAACGGCCAATGCATGGACGGCGTGCTCGTCGCGGGGGGCTGCGACAAGAACATGCCCGCCGGCGTGATGGCGATGGCCCGGATGAACGTCCCCGGCATCTTCGTCTACGCGGGCACGATCAAGCCCGGCCACTGGAAGGGCCAGACGCTCACCATCGTCTCGCCGTTCGAGGCCGTCGGGGCCTTCACGGCCGGCAAGATGGCGCAGGAGGATTACGACGGGATCGAGAGGAACGCCTGTCCCAGCGTCGGCGCCTGCGGCGGCATGTACACCGCCAACACCATGTCATCGTCCTTCGAGGCGCTGGGAATCAGCTTGCTCGGCAGCTCGCAGATGGCCTCCCCGGATGCCGAGAAGGCCGACTCCGCGGCCGACTCGGCGCGGGTGCTGGTCGAGGCGATCAAGCGGGACTTGAAGCCGCGCGACATCATCACCCGGAAGTCGATCGAGAACGCGATCGCGCTGGTGATGGCGACCGGCGGCTCGACCAACGCGGTGCTGCACTACCTTGCGATCGCCTCCGCCGCCGAGGTGCCCTGGACGATCGACGACTTCGAGCGGATCAGGAAACGCGTGCCGGTGCTGTGCAACCTGAAACCGTCGGGCGAATACGTTGCCGTCGATTTCCACCGCGCGGGCGGCGTGCCGCAGGTGCTGAAGATGCTGCTGGTGCACGGCATCCTGCATGGCGACTGCATCACGATCACCGGCCGCACGATCGCCGACGAGCTCTCGGCGCTTCCCGTCGGACCGCGCGCGGACCAGGACGTCATCCGGCCGTGGTCGAACCCGATGTACGCGCAGGGACACCTCGCGATCCTGCGCGGCAATCTCGCGACCGAAGGATGCGTGGCGAAGATCACCGGGTTGAAGAAGCTGTCGATCACGGGTCCGGCACGGGTGTTCGACTCCGAGCCGGAAGTGATGGACGCGATCATGGGCGGCAGGATCAATGCCGGCGACGTGGTCGTGATCCGCTATGAAGGTCCGAAGGGCGGACCCGGCATGCAGGAGATGCTCGCCCCGACCTCCGCGCTCATCGGGCAGGGGCTTGGCGAGTCCGTCGGCCTCATCACCGACGGTCGCTTTTCGGGCGGAACCTGGGGCATGGTCGTGGGACACGTCGCCCCGGAGGCCTACGTCGGCGGCACGATCGCGCTGGTCGAGGAAGGAGACTCGATCACGATCGACGCGAACAAGTTGCTGATCCAGTTGAACGTCGACGAGGCGGAACTCGCGCGGCGCCGCGAAGCATGGCGGCCGCCGGCGCCGCGCCACACGCGGGGTCTGCTGGCGAAATACCGGCGTCTCGTTTCGACGGCGAGCATCGGCGCCATCACTGACGGGGATGTCTAGCAGCGCGCAATGCGTGGACGCCCGCTCCGCTCGCCCGCGCGGCAGGCGGAATGACCGGTCGCCCCGTCCTGTTTGCAGCTTTTTCTTGCGAGAGAACGCCATGCTGAACATCCCGCGCGCCGTCGTCGTTGGTTTTTGCCTTGCCGCCACAGCGGCCCTCATCGGCTGCGCCGGCTTCGAAAGCGCGGGCTCCGGGCCGGCCGCGGAGGCGCCGGCCTATCGCGTCGGCGATCGCTGGACCTACCGTGCGCAGGACGGCTTCCGGGTCCAGGAGCGCTGGGAAGAAACGCACGCGATCAGCGCGATCGGCGCGGACGGGATCAGCGCGCGGATCACCCAGAAGGGTCCGTCCCGCGACACCGCCCGCTCCGAGCTGTGGTCCGCCCCCGGCCTGGTGAAGATCGGCGCCGTCTTCGACAACGAGACGCGGCGCTTCGTCACCCCGCTCGAGCGCTACCGGTTTCCACTCGCCGGAGGCGCGGTCTGGAGCCAGTTCGTCGACAACTACAACGAGGCCACGAAGGCCAGCGGGCAGATGAACCGCTATGTGCGGGTCCGCGGCTGGGAAAAGGTCACCACGCCGGCCGGCACCTTCGACGCGATCGTCATGCATGTCATCATGCGGCTCGACGACGAGGAGTTCTGGCGCTACGCGACACAATGCAATTACACCGTGTGGTACGCGCCGGCGGTGCGCGGCGTGGTCCGCGAAGAAAAGCGGGCGAGTTACCTGGAGAAGAGCTCCGATCGCGACCACAGCGGGTGGATCCCCACGCAGCACGCCGTGGTGGAGCTACTCTCGTTCACACCGGGCTCCTAGAACGCCTGCAGGATCGGGGACGCGTCCCGACTGCCTTGCGGCCGCCGCACCGGGTCAGATCCCGAGCCGCTGCCAGATCGTCGTGGTGAGCGCCGCCTGATTCAGCGTGTAGAAGTGCAGGCCCGGCGCGCCGCGCGCGAGCAGGCCGTCGGCGAGCTCCGTGACCACATCCAGTCCGAACGCGCGGATCGACGCGACGTCGTCGCCGTAGCCTTCGAGCTGCTTCCGGATCCAGCGCGGGATCTCGGCGCCGCAGGCGTCGGAAAA
This sequence comes from uncultured beta proteobacterium, assembly GCA_963700415.1. Classification (GTDB taxonomy): domain Bacteria; phylum Pseudomonadota; class Gammaproteobacteria; order Burkholderiales; family Casimicrobiaceae; genus CAIWHR01. The sequence goes on along the minus strand of CAVOXS010000015.1, from coordinate 303,118 downwards.
GCGCGCGAGCTTGGAAAAGCTGGAAATCGGCATGATTCCGGGAACAATCGGCACCGCGATACCCGCGCCCCGGCAGGCGTCGACGAAGTGCCAGTAGGCGTCGGGATTGTAGAAGTATTGCGTGATCGCCGAATCGGCGCCGGCGTCCACCTTGCGCTTGAACGCGGCGAGGTCGTCCTGCGGGCTGCGCGCCTGCGGATGGCATTCGGGGTACGCGGCCACGTCGATGTGGAACCAGTCGCCCGTCTCGCGACGTATGAAGGCCACAAGCTCGCTCGCGAAGCGGAAGTCGCCCGCGTCGCCCGACCCGGACGGCAGATCGCCGCGCAGCGCGACGAGATGCCGGATGCCGTGGTCCTTGTACTGCGCGAGCACGTCGGCGATCGACGCGCGCGAGCCGCCCACGCACGAGATGTGCGGCGCCGCCTCGGTGCCTTCGCTGCGGAACTCGAGCACCGTCGCAAGCGTACCCTCGCGCGTCGAGCCGCCGGCGCCGAAGGTCACCGAGCAGAACGCCGGCTTCAACTGCGCAAGCTGCCGTCGCGTCGCGCGCAGCTTCTCGATGCCCTCGGGCGTGCGCGGAGGAAAGAACTCGAGGCTGAACAGCCGTTGTGCCGTGGCGGTCATGGGTCAGGGAAACGGTTCGTTCGTGGGCGCGGTTCCGCTCAGTCGCGGCGCGGCGGCAGCAGCGCCGAGAGGACCCACGAAATCAGACTGTAGACGATTGCGCCGAACACTCCCGACCAGAACCCGCCCACGTGGAAGCCTTCGACGAACGAGCCGACCGCCCAGAACAGGAGCCCGTTGATCACGAAGATGAACAGACCCAGCGTCAGCACGGTCGCGGGCAGCGTCAGCAGGATCAGCAGCGGCCGGATCAGCGTGTTGATGAGTCCGAGCGCCAGCGCCGCGATCAGCGCGGCCGTGAAGGAGTCCACCTTCACCCACGGAAACACGTAGGGGAGTGCCAGCAGCGCCAGCGCATTGACGAGCCAGACGAGCAGGAGGCGCATGGGTCGGTCTCCGGGAACGGCGTCAGCGTGACGCGCCGCCGCAATAGGGCTTGAGCGCCGCGTAGAGCGTCGAGTGGACCGGCGCAGGCGACGCCCGCCGCCGTCGCCATGCGGGCGACGGCGCCGCACAGCCAGGGCGCCTCGAGGCGGTTGCCGGCGACAAGGTCGTTCAGCATCGAGGATTTCATTTCCGCCGGCAGCCCGTCGGCGAAGCGCATCAGCTGCGCGACGAGATCGTCGGCGAGCGCGACGCCCTGCGCGCGACCCACCGCCCACGCCTCGCGCATCGCCGCCTCGAGCGTGTTGCGCATTTCGGCGTCGGCGCGCAGGACGCCGATCGGCTGCCGCGCGACACTCGTCAAACCGGAGAACGCCGCCAGGAAGACAAACTTCTCCCACAGCACGCGGCGGATGTCGCCAACGAGCTCCGCGTCGATCCCGGAGCCGCTGCAGGCCGCGAGCAGTGCCTCGGCGACAGGCTGCTGCGCCGCCAGCACCGGGCCGAAGCGCAGCCGAGCCATCGTTCCGGTGTGGCCGATGACGCCGGGTTCGGCGATCGTCGCTGCGATCTGCGCGACGCCGCCCATCACGCGCTCGGCGCCGACGATCGCACCGATCCGCTCGATGCTGTCGACGCCGTTCTGAAACGGGACGACGACGCCGCCGTGCGCGACCAGCGGGCGGATCGCCTCCGCGGCGTCTTCGGTAGTCCCAGAGCTTGACGGCGAAAAGCACGATGTCGACCGGCGGCAGCGCCGCCGGGTCGTCGGTCGCGACGGGGCGGGGCAAATGAACATCGCCCAATGCGCTGCGCACGGCGAGCCCGCGCTCGCGCATCGCCGCGAGATGCCGGCCGCGCGCGACGAACGCGACGTCGTGTCCCGCCTGCGCGAGCCTGGCGCCGAAATATCCGCCGACGCCGCCGGCGCCCATCACCGCGATGCGCATCGCGCCCTCCGTTCGCGCTGATCAGTACCGATACGTCTCGGACTTGTACGGGCCGCTCGCGTTCACGCCGAGGTAGCGTGCCTGCCGGTCGGTCAGCGGCGTCAGCATCGCCCCCAGTTTCGACAGCTGCAGCCGCGCCACCTTTTCGTCGAGGTGCTTCGGCAGCACGTAGACGCCCACCGGGTATCGGCCGGCGCCGCTCTGCGCATCGGCCCACAGCTCGATCTGCGCCATCACCTGGTTGGCGAACGACGAGCTCATCACGTAGGAAGGATGACCCGTCCCGCAGCCCAGATTCACCAGCCGCCCCTCGGCCAGCAGGATGATCCGCTTGCCGTCCGGGAAGATGACGTGGTCGACCTGCGGCTTGATGTTCTCCCACGGGTACGGCTTTCAGCGCGGCGACGTCGATCTCGTTGTCGAAGTGACCGATGTTGCACACGATCGCGTTGTTCTTCATCCGCCGCATGTGCTCGTGCGTGATGACGTCGAGGTTGCCCGTCGCCGTGACGAAGATGTCGGCCTTGTCGCAGGCGTAGTCCATCGTGACGACGCGATAGCCCTCCATCGCCGCCTGCAAGCGCGCAGATCGGGTCGATCTCGGTGATCCATACCTGCGCCGACAGCGCGCGCAGCGCCTGCGCGCTGCCCTTGCCGACGTCGCCGTAGCCGGCGACGAGCGCCACCTTGCCGGCGACCATCACGTCGGTCGCGCGCTTGATGCCGTCGACCAGCGACTCGCGGCAGCCGTAGAGATTGTCGAATTTCGACTTGGTCACCGAGTCGTTGACGTTGATCGCCGGAAAGCCGAGGCGGCCTTCCGCGTGCATCTGGTAGAGGCGCTTGACGCCCGTGGTCGTCTCCTCGGTCACGCCCTTGATCGCCGCCTTCAATGGCGAATAGAACCTCGGATTCTGCGCGAGCTTCGCCTTGATCGCGGCGAACAGCGCCGTCTCCTCCTCGCTCGCCGGATGGTCGATGCAGGTCGGATCGGTTTCGGCTCTCGCCCCGAGGTGCACGAGCAGCGTCGCGTCGCCGCCGTCGTCGAGGATCATGTTCGGCGCGCCGCCCGAGCCGCCGGCGGAGGGCCACTCGAAGATCCGGTGCGTGTAGTCCCAGTATTCGGCGAGCGACTCGCCCTTGTAGGCGAATACCGGCGTGCCGCGCGCGGCGATCGCGGCCGCGGCGTGATCCTGTGTCGAATAGATGTTGCACGAGGCCCAGCGAACCTCGGCGCCCAGCGCCTGCAGCGTCTCGATCAGCACGGCCGTCTGGATCGTCATGTGCAGGCTGCCGGCGATGCGCGCGCCGCGCAGTGGTTGCTGCGGGGCGAATTCGTCGCGAATCGCCATCAGGCCCGGCATCTCGGTCTCGGCGATCGCGATCTCCTTGCGACCCCAGTCGGCGAGCGCGAGGTCCGCGACCCTGAAATCGGCAAAGCTCCTGGTTTCGTTTGCAGCGTTCATCGGTCACTCCATCGTTGGTGACCGCGCGGCGGGGACGGGCGGGAAACGCAATCTCGTCACCCCGTGCGCGGGCACGGTTCAACGAGCGCGGTTGCAAAGGGCGGATACCCCGAGCCTGGCAGGACACCGGCGTTTCACGCGCCTTCCTGTTGCAACGCTCCTCGGGGGAGGGCCGGATTCTAACCCGGGAGATCGCCGGCCGTCGACTCCTCGCGCAACAGCGCGTTGACGAGGGTCGACTCGCGCTTGTAGAAGCCTTCCGTATGGAAGGTTTCCGGCATCTCGAACAGCTCGTAGTCGAGGTGATGGCAAAGTTCGTGGATCAGCGTGCGCAGGAATGTCTTGAACGCTACAACATCCTTGCGCGCTGCAGTGCGCATCCAGACGGTGATCCGCGCCGGCTCCCCCGCGTCGCCGGGCTCGTACAGGCCGTGCAGCTCGCCACCGCCGTCGGCCGGGCGCCGGGCCAGGACCCGGGTGCGAATCGGCGGAACGCGGTAGCCTGCCACCAGCGCGTCGAGGAGCTCCTGGCTTGCCGCCTGCACGTCGGCGCGATCCGCCCGGGAAAGGCTGGCGCGTATGCGCGCGATCCGCGCCCCGGCCGCCACGCCTTGCGGGAGATCGAGCGTCACGATGCCGTCGCTTTGCCGGTAGATCCGCTGGCGCGCGGCGGAGAGTCTGGCGTAGTAGGCGAAGGGCATGGCTGGCAACGTCCGAGGGGCCCGATTCGATTCTTGCCGGGAACAGGTCACGCCGATCGGCACCGGCGGGCCGCGGCAGGACGGGCTGGAAATCGGTGCCGCGGCACCTCATATTATGATTCGGACCGTCGATCTCCGGAGGACTGCCATGAACACGGCCGAGCAACGCGCTGTCCTGACCCTCTGCCTGATGGCGGCTTTCGCCGACGGCGCCAATTCCGAGCGCGAGCGCGCGGAAATCAGGCGGATCGCCGACACGCTGGGCGCGGAGGGCGCGCCTGATGCCTCCGCGATCTACCGGGACGTGCTCCTCCACAAGCCGGACCTGGCGACGGTCGCCGCGATGATCGGGCAACCGGACGAGCGGCAATTCGCGTACGAAATGGCGGTTTGCGTCTGCGATGCCGACGGTGCAACGTCGCCCGCCGAGCGCGAGTTCCTGCAGAGGCTCGCGCAGGCGCTGGGTCTCGATGCGGGCGCGGCGCAGGCTTTCACGCAGCACGCGGACGCCTTGACCGGCGCGCCGCTCGATGGCTCCGCGCTCGAGCGCGAGATCGTGGCGGCCGTGCCGGCCCCCGCGGCCGAGCTCGACAGGATGATCCTCAACTACTCGGTGCTCAACGGGGCGCTGGAACTGCTGCCGCAGTCGTTGGCGTCAATGGCGATCATCCCGCTGCAGATGAAGATGGTCTACCGGGTCGGCAAGGCCCACGGTTTCGAGCTCGACCGTGGCCACATCAAGGACTTGCTCGCGACGATGGGCGTCGGCCTCACGTCACAGTACCTCGAACAGGTCGGCCGCAAGATGCTCGGCGGGTTGCTGGGGAGGATCGGAGGCGGACTCATGGGCGGCATCGGGAGCGCGACGACCGGCGCCGCCTTCTCGTTCGCCACCACCTACGCGCTGGGCCACGTCGCGAAGCGCTACTACGCCAGCGGCCGGACGATTGACGCCGCCGGCCTGCAGCAGGCGTTCACGTCGATGCTGGGCGAGGCGAAGCAATTGCAGGGAAGTTACGCCGGTCAGATCGCCGAGCAGGCGCGCACACTGGATGTGAACAGGTTGCTGGCGGTCGTGCGCCAGCCCTGAGCACGCTGGCCGGACGGCGCGCTCGCGGTGGCCGGGACGCTTGTCGGCGCAAAGAGTCGCTGCGTGCCGGTCGGGGGGAAGGCCTTCACGCCCGCTTTCCGTCGGCCTGCGGCGGCCGGATGGACCGGGCGGTCGCTTCCAGCCACAGGCTCTCCCCGTTCTTCGGCTTGTGGTGAAGCATCGTGTTTCGCGGCAGGCCCTTGACCTCTCGCGCAATGGCGTCCATCGCCCAGCCATGGGTGATCGCGAGCACGCGCTCGCCGGGTCTCTGCCGCGCAATGTCCATCACGCCGTCGAGCACGCGGGTCGCGCACTCGTCCATCGACTCGCCCTGCTCGAACCGGGTATCGGGATTCCGCTTGACGATGTGCTCCAGCAGCGACGGATTGAGCTCCGCCAGCTCGGCCTTCGGAATGCCCTGGATGACGCCGAAATTGCGCTCCTTGAGGCCGTCATGGCGCACCGGTGGCGGCAGTCGCAGCAGGGCAGCGACGATTTCCGCCGTTTCCAGCGCCCTGGCCAGGGGGCTCGTGTAGACGCAGGCGAAGCCCGCAGGGGCGTACGCCCGCGCCATCTCGCGTGCCTGCTCGCGGCCGCGCTCGTTGATCGGCACGTCGAGCCAGCCCTGCAGAACGCCCGTGGTGTTCCAGTCCGTCTCGCCGTGGCGGACCACGCAAATCAGGGTTGGACGGGTCACGTGCCGTGTCCCACGACCGGCAAAACGCGAAGGGCCGCGTCGCGGCCCTTCGGATCGTGCGGCGCGCACTGCGCCGTGAAGAAGGGGTTCAGGCCTTCTTGATCTTCTCGAGCATCTTGAAGACGCCTTTCGTCGATCCGGCGAAAAGACGCTTGTAGGCCTTGCCGAGGCAGCGACGCTCGAGGGTATTGCGGCGGGTTCGGGTTCGTTCGGCCATGGGGTTCTCCTTCTGCCAATGAAAATTCGCGCGTCCCTGCGGCCGTTGTCCGGCCCACGAAGGATACCGCGCATTCTACCTCGCTTCCGCGGCGTCCGGAGGGAAATCCGGTGCGGCGAGCGCGGCCGGCCTGTCTCGATGTGGTTCCGGCGCGCCGCTCGCCCGCGCGCGGCGGCGGGACCGCGCGGCGATGGTCGAGGAATTGGCGAAGGCCGGGGCGAAGCAGGCCCGGCATCAGCGCTGCCCGGCGCGCAGCTCGCCGAAGATTCCCGCCGTTTCCTTCGTCAGCGCGCGCCAGTAGGGTGGTGGGCCCGCCACTGTTGCGCCCAGGGCCGCCGCGGCGCGCCACGGCCAGCGCGGGTCGCGCAGGAACGCGCGGGCGAGGGCGACCATGTCGGCATCGCCCGCCGCGATGATCGCGTCGGCATGCTCGGGCTCGGTAATGAGACCCACGGCCATCGTCACGATTCCGGTCGCGCGGCGGATCTCGCGCGCGAAAGGCACGTGGATGCCCGGGGCCGGCGCCGGTATTCGTTGCGCCGGCGACACGCCGCCGCTCGACACGTCCACCCAGTCGCAGCCACGTGCCTTCAGCCGTCGCGCGAGCTCGACGGCATCCTCCGGCGCCCAGCCTCCTTCGACCCAGTCGGTCGCCGACACCCGCACGCCCAGCGGCCGGCCGCCGGGCCAAACGGCGCGAACTGCGTCGAACACCTCCAGCGGAAAACGAACGCGATTGTCGAACGTGCCGCCATATGCGTCGTCGCGCCGGTTCGCCAGCGGCGACAGGAACTGATGCAACAGGTAGCCGTGCGCCATGTGCAGCTCGATGGCGTCGATTCCGCAACGCTCGGCGCGCGTTGCCGACCCCACGAACGCCTCGCGGACCGTCGCGAGTCCTGCGGCGTCGAGCGCGGCAGGAGCGCTTTCGCCCTCGGCGTGCGGGACGGCCGATGGCGCCACGGGCGTCCAGCCGCCGCGCGCGGGAGGAACGAGCATGCCGCCCTCCCACGGTCGCGCCGACGAGCCCTTGCGTCCGGCGTGCGCGAGCTGGACCGCCACCGGCATCGGCGGCGCCTGCCGGCGCGCGCGGGCGAGCGTGTTGCCGAGCGCCTCTTCGGCGGCATCGTCGTAGAGCCCGAGGCAGCCCGGCGTGATCCGCCCTTCGGCGCTCACCGCGGTCGCCTCGATGGTGAACATGCCCGCCCCGGACAGGAGCATCTGCCCCCAGTGGATCAGGTGCCAGTCGGTCGCGCAGCCGCCGTCGGCCGAGTACTGGCACATCGGCGAAACGACGATGCGATTGCGCAGCGCGACGCCGCGCAGCGCTATGGCGTCGAACAGATGCATGAGCGCGCTCCCCGCGGCAGGCAACCCGATCGTCGCGTGCGTCCCGCAGAACGAACGATCACAGTCCTGCCGCCGCCTTCAGCGCGTCGGCCTTGTCGGTCGCTTCCCACGTGAACTCGGGCTCGTCGCGGCCGAAATGACCGTATGCTGCAGTCTTCGAGTAGATCGGACGCAGCAGGTCGAGCATCCGGATGATGCCCTTCGGCCGCAGGTCGAAGTGGGCGTTGACGAGGGCGGCGATCCTTTCGTCCGAAATCCGGCCGGTGCCCTCGGTGTAGACGGTCACGTTGATCGGGTGCGCGACTCCGATCGCATAAGAAAGCTGGACCTGACACTGGGTCGCGATGCCGGCCGCGACGATGTTCTTCGCGACGTAACGCGCGGCGTATGCCGCCGAGCGGTCCACTTTCGACGGATCCTTGCCCGAGAACGCGCCGCCGCCGTGCGGGGCCGCGCCGCCATAGGTGTCGACGATGATCTTCCGTCCGGTGAGGCCCGCGTCGCCATGCGGCCCGCCGATTTCGAACCGGCCCGTGGGATTCACGAGATACTTGGTGCCGACCAGCATGCTCGCCGGCAGCACCGGCTTGATGATTTCGTCGATCACGGCCTCCGCCAGCGCCGCCTGCTTCTCGTTCATGCTCGGATGATGCTGCGTGGAGAGCACGACCGTGTCGATCGCGATCGGCTTGCCGTCGACATAGCGCACCGTCACCTGGGACTTGGCGTCCGGACGCAGCCATGGCAGACGGCCGTCCTTCCTGACTTCGCTCTGCCGCTGCACGAGCCGATGCGCGTAGTAGATCGGAAACGGCATCAGCGAGGGCGTCTCGTCGCAGGCGTAGCCGAACATCATGCCCTGGTCGCCGGCCCCCTGATTCAGGTACTCGTCCGAAGCATGATCGACGCCGCGCGCGATGTCGGGGGACTGCCGCCCGTAGCAGACCATCACCGCGCAGCCGTCGGCATCGAAGCGCAGCTCCGGATCGTTGTAGCCGATCCGGCGCACCATGGCGCGCGCAACGCGCGCATAGTCGTGGTGGACCGTCGTGGTGATTTCACCGGTGAGGACGACAAGGCCGGTCGAAACCAGCGTTTCCGCCGCTACGCGCGCGGTCGGATCTTGCTCTAGAATCGCATCCAGCACCGCATCGGAAATCTGGTCGGCGACCTTGTCCGGGTGACCCTCCGACACCGATTCCGACGTGAACAGAAAATCGCTCATTGCCGCTCCTTGCCACCGTCAACGCGCGCTGCGCGCAAAAGCTTGAATTCTAGCAGAGTCCGTTGCCTGATCCGCTGCCGCGACGACCCTTCCGCGTCGGGAGCCGCGTGCGATGTCGCACACCGGCCAGGCAGGATTCGATGACCGGCCGCATCGACGCACCGACAGCCGCGGCCATCGCCTGCGCCGTCGACCATCTGCGTGCCGGCAGGCTCGTCGGGTTCCCGACGGAAACGGTCTACGGCCTCGGCGCCGACGCGGACAATCCGGACGCCGTGCGCAGGATCTTCGCCGCCAAGGGCCGTCCCGCCGATCATCCGGTGATCGTGCACCTGTACGACACGTCGGACCTCCCGCGCTGGGCGCGTGCGGTGCCGGAGGGGGCGAGGAAGCTGGCGGCGGCGTTCTGGCCCGGACCCATGACGCTGATCCTGCCGCGCGCGCCGGGCGTTGGTGACATCGTGACCGGCGGTCAGGACAGCATCGGCCTGCGCGTGCCGTCGCATCCGGTAGCGCGCGCGTTGCTTCGCGCTTTCGGCGGCGGCATCGCCGCCCCATCGGCCAATCGCTTCGGCCGCATCTCGCCGACGACGGCGCGGCACGTGGCCGATGATCTTGGCGATGCCGTCGCGCAGATACTCGACGGCGGCGCATGCGCGGTCGGGATCGAGTCCACGATCGTTGCCTTCGTGGACGATGTTCCCGTGCTGCTCCGGCCGGGCGGGATCGACGCCCGCGATCTGCACCGCGCGCTGGGACAGGCGCCGCGTGCGGCGGTTGCCGCCGCTCCGCGCGCATCGGGAACGCTCGCCTCGCATTACGCGCCCAGGACGCCGGCCTATCTGGTTGCCGCGGACACGCTGCGCGCGGAGATTCTCCAGCTCGGTGCGCGCGACGAATCTGTCGCGGTGCTCGCGCACACGGTCGCACGACCCGCGGACTTCGCCGGAGTCTGGCTGCGGGCGCCCGCGGACGCGGCGGCGTTTGCGCACGATCTGTACGCGAATCTGCGCACGCTGGATGCCGCAAACGCCGATGTCATCCTGATCGAAAGGGCGCCGGACGACGAGGGCTGGCTCGCGGTGCGCGATCGCATGGAACGGGCGACGCGGGGCGTGGATGATGACCGCGACAGTGTACGAGCCAGAAGTTCCGAAGGTAAAGGAGTGGATGAAATCGGACGGCAGGCAAGGCGCGAGGCCGAAAGCGTCCCTCGTGGTACGGTGAGGCCGAGTAACGCAGTATGGCGGCCGATTTCCCCGCGAACTACCGAGCGAACTTCTGACTCAGTACACTAGGCCATCGCAGGGGACTGTGGCGCGACAGGCGCCACGGCGGCCCGGCAAGGATGCCGGGCTGCTGCGATGACGCACCGCTTTGACAGGGAGAAAACCTGCGCCATGCCCGCCTCGCGTTCGCCGGTCATCGTCGTCGCCCCCGATTCCTTCAAGGGCTCGCTGGATGCACCCGCGCTTTGCGCGGCCGTCGCGCGCGGACTGCGCCGCGTCTGGCCCGAAGCAGAGGTTCGCGCCTGTCCGATGGCCGACGGTGGCGAGGGAACGCTCGACGCGGTGTTGTCGCATGGCGGCGAAAGACGCGTGCGCAGCGTCATGGGCGCCGGCGGAAAGCAGCGCTCGGCGGCGTTCGGCATCGTCGCCGCACCCGAAGGGGACACTGCGATCATCGAGGCCGCCGAGATCGTCGGCATCACCGACCCCGACGGCACTGCGGTCGCGGTCACGGCACGCTCGACCGGGGGCGTTGGCGAACTCTTCGTTGCATTGCTCGACGCCGGCGTGCGGCGCTTCAAGATCGGGCTGGGCGGAAGCAGCACCAATGATGGCGGCGCAGGCATGCTCGCGGCGCTCGGGTTGCGGCTCACTGCCGGCACCGGCGAGGCTGTCGTGCCGACGCCCGCCGGATTGGCGACACTCGCATCGGCCGATGCCGGCGGACTCGATCCGAGACTCGGCGAGTGTGCGATCACGATCATGTCGGACGTCAACAACCCGCTTTGCGGCGAACATGGGGCGACCGCGATCTTCGGGCCGCAGAAAGGGGTTCGCGACAGCGAGGTCGCAACCATCGATGCGGTCCTCGCGCACTACGCCGTGCTGGCCGAGCGCGCGGTGGGCAGAACCGCGGCTGACCGGCCGGGGGCAGGCGCCGCCGGGGGGCTGGGCTTTGCGCTGCAGCTCGTCGGAGGCTCTTTCCGCTCCGGTGCCGAGGTGGTCGCCGACCTCGTCGGCCTCGATGCCGCTCTCGTGGGCGCCGATTGGGCGTTCACCGGCGAAGGTCGCACCGATGCCCAGACGCTGCTGCGGAAGGCGCCCTTCGTCGTCGCCGAGCGCGCACGGGCCGCAGGCGTGCCGATCACGCTGCTTTCGGGTGCGGTCGATGCCGCCGCGTTGCCGGGGCTCGGGCGGGTATTCGACGGCTGTTTCGCGCTGCCTTCGGGACCGCTGTCGCTTGCCGACTGCATCGCCAACGCCGACTCGCTCATCGCCGATCGCGCGGAGCAGATCGCGAAATTGCTGGAGGCCGCGCGCCGCTAGCCGGAAGGGAGAAGCGGCGGGATCTCGCGCCCGGCCAGCGCGAGCAACCGTTCCCGATCGACGTCGGGCAGGATCTGGGCGATGCCGCCCCAGCGCGCGAAGTGGCGCACAGGATGGCCGAGCAGCGGATCGTCTTCTATCAGCGCCGCCAGCTCCGACTCCGGAAGCCGGGTGACCCGGGCGACGGCCGCGGTTTCCATGGCCACCACGCGCGCGCCGGTCAATGCGTAGACCTCGGTCGCCTGCAGCGCGTTGGCGAAGAACGCGGCACTGTGACCGACGCCGGTCAGGAGTCCGCGCAGACGGACACCCTGTGCGCGCAACAGCGCCAGCACGGCCGCATGCTGGGCCAGGTACTGCGCCACGCACATCGCTTCCGCGTGGCGCGACACCTCATGGCCGAAGGAATCGCCGACCAGGAACAGCGTACGCACGCTCGCCGGGGCGGCCGTGCCAAGGTGAGCGAGCAACGCCACATCGAGTCCGTGTGCCTCGCGCGGGCCGAACGTCCCCAATCCGAACGGACGGCTAAGCCACAGCTGTCGGTCGCGCATCCGCCAGAGCCAGCCGGCGCGATCCACGGGCTCGGCGTCCGCATACAGGGATACGAGCTCTCGCGGCAGCGGCAAAAGCGGCGCGGTCGCGAACTCGATCGAGAGCCCGATCGGCGACGCCGCGCCCTCGTTTCGGCTGGCGACCAGGCGCGCCGCGAGGCGGTCCTGCAGCGCGAGCACCCACGCCGCGAACGACACCGGTTCGCGCAGGGCCAGCGCGACCCAGCCGCGCACCGCGTCGGCCGTGTCGGCCAGAAGTTCAACCTGCCCGCCCGCCGCCCGCGCCCCGGCACCGAACACCGCGGCAACCGCCTGCGCATCGCCCGCGTCGAGCTCTCCCTTGCCGCGCGCCGTTTCGATGACCGCCGGGCCGGAAAGACCCAGCCGCACTCCGGGCAGGAGTGCCGTTCGCTCCGCGGCGCAGGCCAGCACCGACGCGCCGCCAAAGACATCGGCGACGCCGGCCACGAGCACCGGCACGCCGGCCGCACGCAGGTCGAGGAGGGCAGCGAGTGCGCGGGCGAGCGCCAATTCGGCCGCATTGGCCTCGTGCAGGCGCACGCCCGCGGATGCGGCGAGAAGGACGACGGCCGCCGGATGCTCGGCCGTCGCGCGCACGAACAGACGGCGCAGCGTATCACCGTGGTTCACGCCCGCGCTTCCACCCAGGAACCGCTCGTCCTGCGCAGCCAGCAGGATCCTTGTTCCATTCAGCGTCGCGCGCGCAACGACGATGCCGTCGTCGTCCTGCGCCGCGATGCCCCAGCGCGCAAGGTGGGGCGACGGCCGCGGCGCATCGAACGACACGTCGACCGACTGCACGCTGCCCGGATCCGCCACGGCAGCGATGCGCTCCCGCGGCGAGAGCGCTCGCAGCGCGAGGCCCGCAGACGTGGCCGCCGCCGCTGCGCACACGACTATTGCCTCCGGCAGCGGTCAGACGGCCGGGTCGCGATCCCCGGAGGCCCGCATGGCAGCAAAATGGGCGTGATCATCAGGATGATTGCGATCGGTGGCAGCGAGGATCCCGGCGCGATCGGGAACACGCTGACCGAGACGACGGTGGTCGCGTGATCGCTCTGCGGAAAGCGCAGTGACGGTCGCAAGCATAGCACCGCCGGCGCAACCGCCGAATGCGGTGAGCACGGGCACCACACTCCATCGATGCCGCGCTGCACAACGGTCGCGGAAGCGGCACCCGGAATGGTGTCCGCGCCGGACATCCGGCGGCCGGCTCAAACACAGCCGTGCGCGAGGTCCGGCACATATTGATCCCCTGGGCGGCCAAAACGGGTAACATCCATCCAAAAAACAACATTGGGACCAAGAGCCCGGACCGGCAACGGTGCGACTGCCTCGTGCACACAATTTACAGCCCTGGAGGAACGAGATGACTCGCAAGAACCCTGAAGGAACCCGCACGATCAACGAAGCAATGTCGCTCGCGCGGGTCCGGTCAACCGCGGCAGGCCCCCGATTCGGCGCGCGACCGTTGGTGACGCTGGCCGCCACGGCCGTCGCGCTCGCGCTTCCCTTTCCCGCCGCGGCCTGGGAGCCGACGAAGCCGGTCGAGTTCGTGGTCCCCGCGGGCACGGGCGGCGGTGCCGACCAGATGGCGCGCCTGCTGCAAGGCGTCATCACCAAGAACAACCTGATGAAGCAGCCGATGATCGTCGTCAACAAGTCGGGTGGCGCCGGCGCCGAAGGATTTCTCGCGGTCAAGGACGCGAAAGGAGATCCGAACAAGATCATCATCACGCTTTCCAACCTGTTCACGACGCCGCTGGCGACGGGGGTGCCCTTCAACTGGAAGGACCTGACGCCGGTCGCGATGCTGGCGCTCGACCAGTTCGTGCTGTGGGTCAACGCCGACACGCCGTACAAGACCGCCAAGGATTACCTCGACGCGGTGAAGGCGGGAGGCCCCAACAAGTTCAAGATGGGCGGCACGGGCTCCAAGCAGGAAGACCAGATCATCACGGTCGCGATCGAAAAGGCCACCGGCGCCAAGTTCACCTATATACCGTTCAAGGGCGGCGGCGACGTCGCCGTGCAGCTGGTCGGCAAGCACACCGACTCGTCCGTCAACAACCCGATCGAGGCGGTGGCGCAATGGCGCGCCGGCGCGCTGCGGCCGCTGTGCGTCTTCGACAACGACCGGATGCCCTACAAGACGAAGGTGACCGCCACGATGTCCTGGAACGACATCCCGAGCTGCAAGGAGGCGGGTGTCGGCGTCGACTATCTGATGCTGCGCGGGATCTTCATGCCGGCCGGCGTCACCAAGGACCAGGTCGATTTCTATGTCGACCTGTTCAAGAAGGTGCGCGAGACGGCGGAGTGGAAGAAGTTCACCGAGGACGGCGCGTTCAATACGACGTTCATGACCGGTCCGGAGTTCGCGAAGTGGGTCGGAGACACCGAGAAGGTGCACGTGGACCTGATGCGCGAGGCCGGGTTCCTGGCCAAGCCGTAACACGCATCCGGCGCCGGGCGATCGACCGGCCGGCGCCGTTCCGCGCGCCTTCGGCCTGCGCGCCGTTCGATCCGCAACCCGCGGCGGGACAAGCATGAGCGATGAGAAGCCTTCCGGCGGCGAAGCCGGGATCTCGAGGCGCACGATGGAGATCGCGGTGGCGGTCGCCCTCTTCGCCATCGGCGCGCTGGTGCTGGTCGACAGCTACCGCCTCGGGGCCGGCTGGAGCGACGACGGCCCGCAGTCCGGCTATTTCCCCTTCTATATCGGGCTCCTGCTCTGCATCTCGAGCATCGCGACGCTGGCGCAGGTGGCGATCGCCGAATGGAAGCGCCGGGACCGCTTCCGCGGCGCGATCGCCGAGTTGCAGAGCCAGTTCGTCGCCTGGCGGCAGCTGAAGCTCGTCTTGTCCGTGCTGCTGCCGGCCGTGGTCTTTGTGGCGGGCATCCGGCTGATCGGGATCTACGTCGCGTCGGCGCTCTACATCGCGGTGTTCATGGTCTGGCTGGGCAAGTACTCCTGGGCCAGGAGTGCCGGCATCGGGTTCATCGTCAGCGCCCTGCTGTTCCTGATGTTCGAGGTCTGGTTCAAGGTGCCGCTGTTCAAGGGCGCGTTCGACCCGCTCGCGTGGCTCGGCTACTGAACGTGTCGCGCTGCAACTCTTCCCCGGAAGCCCGCCAGGAGCGAAGCACGTGACCGAGATCAGCGCACTGTTCCATGGTTTCGCGGTCGTGATGTCGCCGTTCAATTTTCTGCTGATGATGGTCGGCATCGTGCTGGGCGTGATCATCGGCGTGCTGCCCGGGCTGGGCGGTGCGAACGGCGTGGCGATCCTGCTGCCGCTGACGTTCGCGATGCCGCCGACCTCGGCCATCATCATGCTGTCCTGCATCTACTGGGGCGCGCTGTTCGGCGGCGCGATCACGTCGATCCTGTTCAACATACCGGGCGAGCCCTGGTCGGTGGCGACCACCTTCGACGGCTATCCGATGGCACAGCAGGGTCGCGCCGGCGAAGCGTTGACCGCGTCGTTCACGTCGTCGTTCATCGGCGCCCTGTTCGCCGTGATCATGATCACGTTTCTCGCGCCGCTGGTCGCGAAATTCGCGTTGCAGTTCGGCCCGCCCGAGTTCTTCTCGGTCTTCCTGCTGACCTTCTGCAGCTTCATCGGCATGGGCAAGGGATCGCCGTGGAAGACGCTGGCCGCGATGACGCTCGGCTTCGCGCTCGCCGCCGTGGGAATGGACAACATCACCGGCCGCCTGCGGCTCACCTTCGGATCCACCGAGATGATGCGCGGCTTCGATTTCCTGATCGCGGTGATCGGCCTGTTCGGCATCGGCGAGATCCTGCTGTCGATGGAGGAGGGGCTCTCGTTCACCGGCAAGACCGCCAAGATCAACCCGAAGGTGGTCCTCGAGACCTGGAAGAAGCTGCCGCGGTACTGGCTCATCTCGCTGCGCAGCTGCCTGATCGGCTGCTGGATGGGGATCACGCCCGGCGGCGCGACGCCGGCCTCGTTCATGAGCTACGGCGTGGCGAAGCGCATGTCGAAGGACGGCAACAAGTTCGGAACCGGGCAGATCGAGGGCGTGATCGCGCCGGAAACCGCGGCGCACGCCGCCGGCACGAGCGCGCTGCTGCCGATGCTGGCGCTCGGCATTCCGGGTTCGCCGACCGCCGCAGTGCTGCTCGGCGGACTCCTGATCTGGGGGCTGCAGCCAGGGCCGCTGCTGTTCGTCGAGCAGGCGGATTTCGTCTGGGGCCTGATCGCCAGCATGTATCTCGGCAACCTCGCCGGCCTCATCATCGTGCTCACCTGCGTGCCGCTGTTCGCGGCGATCCTGCGCGTGCCCTTCTCGATCATCGCGCCGATCATCCTGGTGATCTGCGCGATCGGCGCCTACACGGTGCACACGGCGATGCTCGACGTCTGGTTGATGCTGCTGTTCGGCGTCATCGGCTACCTGTTCAAGAAGCTCGATTACCCGCTGGCGCCGCTGGTGCTGGCACTCGTGCTGGGCGACCGCGCCGAGGACTCGTTCCGGCAGTCGATGCTGATCGCGCAGGGCGACATGGGCATCTTCTTCTCGAACGGGCTGGTCGGCGGCATCACCGGGCTCGCTCTGCTGATGCTGGTCTGGCCGCTGCTCTCGTTGCTGCGCGCGAGGTGGCGCATCCGCTAGGGGCGAGCAGGGGGATGCCGCGGTGACGGAACGCAGACGCCTCACTGCCATCGTTGCGGCCGACGTTGCCGGCTACTCGCGCCTGATGGGCGAGGACGAGGGCGGCACGCTCGCCGCGCTCAAGGACCATCGCGCCGAATTGATCGACCCGCGGATCGCCGCGCATGGCGGACGCATTGTCAAGACCATGGGCGATGGCCTGCTGCTCGAGTTCCCGAGCGTGGTGGAAGCCGTGCGCTGCGCGGTGGGGCTGCAGGAGGAAATGGCAAGAGCGAACATCGGAGTCCCGGCGGAGCGGCGACTCACGTTCCGCATCGGCGTGCACGCCGGCGACGTCATCGTCGACGGCGACGATATCTTCGGCGACGGCGTCAACATCGCGGCACGACTGGAGGGCATCGCCGAGCCCGGAGGCATCTGCATTTCGGACCGCGCCCACGCCGAGGTGCGCGACCGGTTGGCCATCGCCTTCGCCGACGGCGGCGAGCGCAGGCTGAAGAACATCGCGCGGCCGGTGCGGGTCTGGCATTGGCCCGAGGTCGCCACCGGGGCGCACCGGGCACCGGCGGAGCTGGCGTTGCCCGACAGGCCGTCGATCGCGGTGCTGCCCTTCGACAACATGACGAGCGATCCCGACCAGGAGTTCTTCGCGGACGGGATCGCCGAGGACATCATCACCGCGTTGTCGCGATTCGGGGACCTGTTCGTCATCGCGCGCAATTCGACGTTCGTTTTCAAGGGCAAGGCAACGGACATCCAGGAGGTGGGGCGCCGGTTGGGCGTGCGCTACGTCGTCGAGGGCAGCCTGCGCCGGAACGGAAACAAGGTGCGCGTGACCGCGCAGCTGATCGAGGCGGCCACCGGACGCCACGTCTGGGCCGAGCGCTACGATCGCGAGCTCGCCGACGTCTTCGCCGCGCAGGACGAGGTGACGGAAGCGATCGTGACGGCGATCGCCCCGGCCGTGAGCCATCTGGAACGGGAGCGGGTGCGGGCGTCGCGCTGCTCCTGCGCGAGCATGGGGGCGTGGGAGAACTATCAGCGCGGCCTCTGGCACGTCTACCGCTACAGTCCGAAGGACGTTGCCGAGGCGCAGCAGCAGTTCCAGTGCGCGATCGCGGTCGACCCGAACTTCGCGCCCGCATACGCGGGCCAGGCGTACGCGCTCTACGTCGAAGCGATCTGGGGCTACGTCGCAGACGTCGGCGGCAATCTGCAGAAGGCGCGGCAATCGGCCCAGCGCGCGCTGGCGCTGGACGCGCGGGACGCGTTCGCCCACGTGGTGCTGGGCCGGGTGCTCATCAACAGCGGCGAGGTCAGGGCGGCGCTCGCCGAGTGCCGATTGGCGCTGGATTTGAACCCGAACCTCGCCGCCGCTCATTTCGCGCTGGCCTACGCGCTGGGGCTCGCCGGCCGTCCCGACGACGCGCTGGCGAGCGTCGAGCGGGCCATCCGGCTTTCTCCCTACGATCCGCTGATGCACGCGTTCGTCACGATGAAAAGCGGCATGCTCATTCTCGTGGGTCGCTTTGCCGAGGCGCTCGACGCAGCCCGCGAAGCGCAGCGCAAGCCCAATTGCACCGCCTGGGCGCACTTGCAGGAGGCCTCGGCGCTGGCCAACCTCGAGCGGCTGGACGAAGCAAAGGCGGCGATGGAGAAGGCCTATGCGCTGCAGCCGGAGATCTCGATGCGCTGGGTCAGGCTGCTGCTGCCGGCCGAACCCGGCGTGGCCGTCGACGCGTATTTCAACGGCATGAGCAAGGCCGGGCTGAAGGAGTGAGCAGGGCGAGGATCGTCGGCCACGTCGGGCACCTCGCCCGGTTCACGCCGGCGCGCGATCCCGTGTCGGACTGTAGCCGGTGGTCGCGCTCTGCGCGCCACCCGCCGTCACGCGCACGGCGCAATACTTGAACTCCGGGATCTTGCCGAACGGATCCAGCGCGGGATTCGTGAGCAGGTTCGCCGCCGCCTCGTAGTAGCAGAACGGGATGAACACCGCGCCCTTCGGCGTGCCGTCATCGGCCCGCGCCTGCAGCGAAATGCTGCCGCGCCGCGACGCCACGGTGATCATGCCGTCCGGCGCAACGCCGAGCTCCGCCAGATCCTGCGAATGGATCGACACCACCGGATGCGGCTCGATCGCATCCAGCACGTCGGTGCGCCGCGTCATGCTGCCGGTGTGCCAGTGCTCGAGCTGGCGTCCCGTGATGAGGACGAACGGGTATGCGGGGTCCGGCTGCTCGGCCGCGGGGATCACCTGTGCCGGAACGAACAGGCCGCGGCCCGTGGCCGTGGGGAAGCGCTCGGTGAACACGACACGCTGACCCGGGTCGCCCTCGCGTTCACAGGGATAGGTGACCGCGTGCTCGCGCTCGAGCCGATCCCAGGTGATGCCCGCGATCGACGGCATCGCCTTGCGCATCTCGGCGAACACCTCGCTCGCATCGTCGTAGCGCCAATCGAGGCCCAGCCGCTTCGCCATCGCGACGATGATCGCCAGGTCCTGCCGCGCCTCGCCGGGCGGCGCGAGCGCCTGCCGTCCGAGCTGAACGAGGCGGTCGGTGTTGGTGAACGTCCCGGTCTTCTCGGGAAAGGCCGACGCCGGGAGGATCACGTCGGCAAGGTAGGCGGTCTCGGTGAGGAAGATGTCCTGCACGACCAGCATCTCGAGCGCGGCGAGCGCCTGGCGCGCGTGCCCGACGTCGGGGTCGGACATCGCGGGATTCTCGCCCATGATGTACATGCCGCGAATCTTTCCGGCATGCACGGCGTCCATGATCTCGACGACCGTGAGCCCCGGCTTCGGGTCGAGCGCGTGGCCCCACAGCGCCTCGAAGGAACTGCGCGCAGCGGCGTTGTCCACGCGCCGATAGTCGGGCAGCATCATCGGGATGAGCCCCGCATCGCTCGCGCCCTGCACGTTGTTCTGGCCGCGCAACGGATGCAGGCCCGTGCCCGGCCTCCCCACCTGTCCGGTCATCAGCGCCAGTGCGATCAGGCAGCGCGCGTTGTCGGTGCCGTGGACGTGCTGCGAAATGCCCATCCCCCAGAGGATCATCGACCCGCCGGAGGTGGCGTACATCCGCGCCACCTCGCGGATGGTCTGCGCCGGGATGCCGCAGACCGGCGCCATCGCCTCGGGGCTGTGCCCGGCGGCGTTCTTCCGCAGTTCATCGAAGCCGCTGGTGCGATCCGCGATGAAACTCCCGGCGGTGAGCCCCTCCTCGATGATCGTGTGGATCATCGCGTTGAGCAGCGCGACATCGGTGTCCGGCTTGAATTGCAGGTAGTGCGTGGCGTGCCGCGCGAGCTCGGAACGGCGCGGGTCTGCGAGGATCAGCTTCGTGCCGCGCTTGACCGCGTTCTTGATCCACGTCGCCGCGACCGGATGGTTGACGACCGGATTGGCGCCGATCAGCAGCACCACCTCCGCCTTCATCACGTCCAGCACCGGGTTCGACACCGCTCCCGACCCGATTCCCTCGAGCAGCGCGGCGACACTCGACGCGTGGCACAGCCGCGTGCAGTGATCGACGTTGTTGGTGCGAAAGCCCGTGCGCACGAGCTTCTGGAAGAGATAAGCCTCCTCGTTGGAACCCTTGGCCGAGCCGAAGCCCGCGAGAGCGTCGCCGCCGTGCGCGTCGCGGATCCTGGCGAGCGTGCCGCCCGCGAGCTCGAGCGCCTCGTCCCAGCTCGCTTCCCGGAACACCGAGAGCGGTCTGGCGGGATCCATCACGAAGTCGGCCGATTTGGGCACGCCGGTCTTCCTGATCAGCGGTTTCTTCAGGCGCTGCGGATGGCGCACGTAGTCGAGGCCGAAGCGCCCTTTCACGCACAGGCGTTCCTGATTGGCGAGTCCGTCGCGCCCTTCGACCCGGACAATCGCGTCGTCCTTGACGTGGTAGGTCAGCTGGCAGCCGACGCCGCAATACGGGCAGATGGAGGCCACCTCGCGATCCGTCGCGGCGAGATAAGCCTCCCTGGCCGGCGCGAGCGCGCCCGTGGGACACGCTTGCACGCATTCGCCGCAGGCCACGCAGGTCGACGCGCCCATCGGGTCCTCGAGATCGAACACGATCCGCGACGCGCCGCCGCG
This sequence comes from uncultured beta proteobacterium, assembly GCA_963700415.1. Classification (GTDB taxonomy): domain Bacteria; phylum Pseudomonadota; class Gammaproteobacteria; order Burkholderiales; family Casimicrobiaceae; genus CAIWHR01. The sequence goes on along the minus strand of CAVOXS010000015.1, from coordinate 282,544 downwards.
GAACGCGTAGCCGATGACGTCGTTGACCTGCACCTCGCGGCAGGCGCGCACGCAACGCGTGCACTGGATGCAGGCGTCCAGGTTGACCGCCATCGCCGGGTGCGAGAGGTCCGGCGCCGGCTGCGCGCGCGCGACGAAGCGTGGCTTGCCGATCGCCAGCCTCCGACGCCAATGGGCAAGCTCGGAGTCGGGCTTGTAGACGCGTTCCGGGACGTCGGCCACGAGCATCTCGACGACGATCTTCTGCGCGTGCACGGCGCGCGCCGACGTGCTCGACACGTCCATGCCCGGCACTGGCGCGCGGCAGCACGACGGCGCGAGCACGCGCTCGCCCTTGATCTCCACCATGCACGCCCGGCAGTTGCCGTCCGGACGCATTCCCGGCGTGTAGCACAGGTGCGGAATCTCGACGCCGTGGCGCTTGCGCGGCCTCGATGATCGTCTCGCCCGCGCGCGCGGTGATTGCGGCGCCGTTCAATTCGAACCGCACGTCACCGCTGCTCATTTCAGTTCCTCCGGAAAGTAGCGGATCACCGAGGCAATGGGGTTCGGCGCCGCCTGCCCCAGGCCGCAGATCGACGCGTCGGCCATCGCCCGCGAGAGCTCGTCGAGCAGGGGCAGATCCCACGCCTTCTGCTCGAGCAACCCGACCGCCTTCTCGGTGCCGACGCGGCACGGCGTGCACTGTCCGCACGATTCGTCGGCGAAGAAGCGCATCAGGTTGAGTGCGGCGTCCCGGGCACGGTCGTGTTGCGACAGCACGATCACGGCGGCGGAGCCGATGAAGGCGCCGTGTGGCTGCAGCGTGTCGAAATCGAGCGGAACGTCGCCGAGCGACGCGGGCAGGATTCCGCCGGAGGCGCCTCCGGGAAGATAGGCGTAGAACTCGTGACCCGGCAGCATGCCGCCGCAGCACTCGTCGATCAGCTCCCGGGCCGTGATGCCGGCCGGCGCGAGATGCACGCCGGGCTTCGCGACACGGCCCGACACCGAAAAGGAGCGCAGGCCCTTCCGACCATGGCGTCCCTGCCCGGAGAACCACGCGGCGCCCTTTTCGAGGATGTCGCGCACCCAGTAGAGCGTCTCCATGTTGTGCTCGAGCGTCGGACGACCGAAGAGCCCGACCTGCGCGACGTAGGGCGGACGCAGCCGTGGCATGCCGCGCTTGCCTTCGATGGACTCGATCATCGCCGACTCTTCGCCGCAGATGTAGGCACCGGCACCGCGGCGCAGGTGGATGCGCGGCAGCGGGCAGGGCGGCGCGGCCACGAGCGCGGCGAGCTCGCGCGTCAGGATTGCCCGGCACGCGGCATATTCATCGCGCAGGTAAACGTAGACGTCGTCGACGCCGACGGCCCACGCCGCGATCAGCATGCCCTCGATGAAGCGGTGCGGGTCGCGTTCCAGATAGTGGCGATCCTTGAACGTTCCCGGCTCGCCTTCGTCGATGTTGACCGCCATCAGCCGCGGCGTCGGCTCCGCGCGGACGATGCGCCATTTGCGGCCCGCCGGGAACCCGGCGCCGCCCAGGCCGCGCAGCCCCGAGTCCTCCATCGCCGTCAGCACGTCCTCGAGCGGACTCTCGCCGCGCACGCAGGAGGCGAACGCGCGGTAGCCGCCGTCGCGGCGATAGGATGCAAGATCGGGATACTTCGGGATGCGGGGCTCCGTGCGGCGCCGCGCAACCGCGTCGAGAACGGCTTCGACGGTGGCGTGATCGACCGGGTTGCGCCCGACGACGGCCGCCGGCGCATGCTCGCAGCGTCCGATGCACGGCGCGCCGATGACCCGCACCTGCGAACCGCAGGCGCCCGCGAGCGCGGTGCGCAGCGCCTCCGCTCCGGCGAGCCGGCAGGAAAGCGTCTCGCAGACGCGCACCGTGATCGCGGGCGGCGGCGTCTCGCCTTCCTTCACGACATCGAAATGATGATAGAAGGTCGCGACTTCGTAGACCTCGGTCATCGCGAGCGAGAGTTCCTGCGCCAGCGCGACCATGTGCGCCGCCGAGATCGACCCGAAGGCATCCTGGATCCGGTGCAGGAACTCGATCAGGAGATCGCGGCGTCGCGGCGCATCGCCTAACAGCTCGCGTATCTCCTCCAGGCTCTTCGAGTCCACCGGGCGGCCCTTGGGATGGCCGCGGGCGCGTCCGCGCTCGCGCATGCCGGACGTATCGATGACGGCTTTGTGCTCCATGTGGGTGTCGTGTCCCCGGCGGTGGTGGAAGGCGTCAGCGCCCGCTCGGCCGCACGCAGTGAGCGTGGGGGTCCTTCATCTCAGTCGAGAAAATCGCAATGCTTCGCGACGTGCGCCGCGAGGTCGAGCGAGTGCTGGCGCACCAGCCGCTCCGCGCGTTCGGTGTCGCGGGCTTCGAGCGCCTCGATGATCTGCATGTGATCGATGATCGAGCGCGCCGCGCGGTCGCTCTGCCCGATCGTCATCCGGCGGATGGCGCGGACATGGATGAAGAGATCCTCGATCGTCTTGCCCATCAGGTGCGAGCCCGAGAGCCGGATGATCGCCTGGTGAAACGCGATGTTGGCGTCCGAGTACTCGTCGATGTGCTCCGCCGGCGTCGCGTTGCGGAACTCGTCGAACATCGTGCGCAGCGCGCCGACGTCCGCGTCCGACGCGTGCAGCGTCGCCAGCCGGGCCGCCATGCTCTCCAGCGCCGCCCACATCTCGATCATCTCGATGATCTGCTTCTTCGTCTTGCGCACGATGAACCCGCCGCGGCGCGGCACCGTGCGGAGGAAGCCTTCCTGCTCGAGGAGCGTCATCGCTTCGCGAATCGGCGTTCGGCTGACGCCGAGCGCAACGCTCAGCTGGCGTTCGTCGAGGCGGATCTCGTCGCGGTGCGAATAGATGTCCGCGTCCATGATCGCCTGCTTCAGCGCGGCATACGCCTTGTCGCGCAGGCTCACGCTGGTCGCGATCGGCCGCAGCGCAAGCGGCGCCGGAGTGGCCGGCGCCGGCGGCGGCCGACGTTCTATCCGTGGTTCCATGGTCTGGTATACCATATGCCAGAATAGCGAAAACGCCAAGCATCACTTCCACGGGAAGGGGGACTTCATGAACGAGGCTGCGACGAAGCCGGCCGGCAAGGCAATGACGGCCGCCGAGGACACGCCGGGAGCCGCCGAGGGCGGCGAGATCGACCGCCAGCCGCTGGAAACCGACGGCTTTCAGCTCGTCATCGAGGCCCTCAAGCTCAACGGCATCGATACGATCTTCGGCTTGCCCGGCATCCCGATCACCGACCTCACGCGCAAGCTGCAGCGCGCCGGGACTGCGCGTGATCTCCTTCCGCCATGAGCAGAACGCCGGGTATGCCGCGTCCATCGCCGGCTTCATGACGGGCAAGCCGGGCATCTGCCTCACGGTGTCCGCCCCCGGCTTTCTCAACGGATTGACGGCGCTCGCCAACGCCACCACCAACTGCTTTCCGATGATCCTCATCAGCGGCTCCTCCGAGCGCGAGATCGTCGACCTGCAGCAGGGCGACTACGAGGAGATGGACCAGCTCGCCGTCGCCCGGCCGCACGCCAAGGCCGCGTTCCGGGTCCTGCACGCCGAGGACATCGGAGTGGGTGTGGCGCGGGCGATCCGGGCCGCGGTCTCCGGGCCGTCCGGGCGGCGTCTATCTCGACCTGCCGGCCAGGCTGTTCCCGCAGACCATCGACGCGGAAGCGGGGAAGAATTCGCTGATCAAGGTCGTCGATCCGGCGCCGCGCCAGATCCCCGCGCCGGACGCCGTGCAGCGCGCGCTCGATCTGCATCCGGAGCGCCAAGCGTCCGCTGATCCTTCTCGGCAAGGGCGCCGCGTACGCGCAGGCCGACGCCGACATCCGCGCGCTGGTGGAAAGAACCGGCATCCCCTACCTGCCCATGGCGATGGCCAAGGGCCTGCTGCCCGACACGCACGAGCAGTCCGCGGCGGCGGCGCGCTCCTACGTACTGCCGGAAGCCGACGTCGTGATGGTGATCGGCGCGCGCCTGAACTGGCTGCTCTCGCACGGCAAAGGCAAGACGTGGGGTGGCAAGGGTCCCAAGGAATGGGGCGGCCAGAAGTTCGTCCAGATCGACATCTCGCCGCAGGAGGCGGACAGCAACGTGCGCATCGATGCGCCGGTCGTCGGCGACATCGGCTCGTGCGTCGCGGCCATGCTCGCCGCCATCGACTCGGCGTCGAAGCTGGCCGAAGCCGCCCGCCGAGTGGCTCGACGCGATTCGCCGAGCGCAAGACCAAGAACGTCGCGAAGATGGCGGAATCGCTGGCGAAGAACCCGATGCCGATGAACTACCACAGCGCGCTTTCCGTCGTGCGCGACATCGTCAAGGCGAATCCGGATGCCATGCTCGTCAACGAGGGCGCGAACGCGCTCGACTTCACGCGCAGCATCGTCGACATGTACAAGCCGCGCAAGCGGCTGGACGTCGGCACCTGGGGCGTCATGGGCATCGGCATGGGCTTTTCGGTCGCGGCGGCCGTGGTCAGCGGCGAGCAGGTGATCGCGGTCGAGGGCGACAGCGCCTTCGGCTTCTCCGGCATGGAAGTGCGAGACGATCTGCCGCTACGACCTGCCGGTCTGCGTCGTGATCCTGAACAACAACGGCGTCTACCGCGGCGACGAAGCGAATCCCACCGGAGGACGCGATCCGTCGCCCCTGGTGTTCGTCAAGGGCGCGCGCTACGAGAAGCTGATGGAGGCCTTCGGCGGCGTGGGCGTGCTCGCCACGACGCCGGCCGAGCTTCGCCAGGCGATGGAAGAAGCGATCCGCTCGCGCAAGCCCACCCTGATCAACGCGGTCATCGACGAGAAGGCGGGCACGGAAAGCGGCCGCATCACGAGTCTCAATCCCGCGGCGAAGAAGAAACCGTGACGGTCATCTCGCGTCGGCGCTGCGCTTTCGGAACAACGGAATTACACAGGGGAACGTAATGGGCAAGGCATTGGACGGCGTCGAGATTCTCGATTTCACGCACGTGCAGTCGGGGCCGACCTGCACGCAGCTTCTGGCCTGGCTGGGCGCCGACGTGATCAAGGTCGAGCGCGCCGGCGAGGGCGACATCACGCGCGGGCAGCTGCGCGACATTCCCGGCGTGGACAGCCTCTACTTCACGATGCTGAACCACAACAAGCGCTCGATCACCGTCGACGCCAAGCACCCGAAGGGCAAGGCGATCCTCGAGGCGCTGGTCAGGAAGTGCGACGTGCTGGTCGAGAACTTCGCGCCCGGCGCGCTCGACCGGATGGGCCTCACCTGGGAGCACATCCAGGAGCTCAACCCGCGGATGATCGTCGCCTCGGTCAAGGGCTTCGGTCCCGGGCCCTACGAGGACTGCAAGGTCTACGAGAACGTCGCGCAGTGCGCCGGCGGCTCGGCCTCGACGACCGGCTTCGACGACGGCCCGCCGCTGGTCACCGGCGCGCAGATCGGCGATTCGGGAACGGGCCTGCATCTCGCGCTCGGCATCGTCGCCGCGCTCTACCAGCGCAACACGACCGGCCGCGGCCAGAGGGTGCTGGCGGCGATGCAGGACGGCGTGCTCAATCTGTGCCGCGTCAAGCTGCGCGACCAGCAGCGGCTCGCGCGCACCGGCGTCATGGAGGAATACCCGCAGTACCCGAACGGCACGTTCGGCGAGGCGGTGCCGCGCTCGGGCAACGCGTCGGGCGGCGGCCAGCCGGGGTGGATCCTGAAGTGCAAGGGCTGGGAGACCGACCCCAACGCGTACATCTACTTCATCACGCAGGCGCCGGTGTGGAAGGACATCTGCGAGGTGATCGGCAGGCCGGAGTGGCTGACGGATCCGCGGTACGCGACGCCCAAGGCGCGGCTGCCGCACCTGATGGAGATCTTCGGCAAGATCGAGGAGTGGACCAAGACCAAGACCAAGTTCGAGGCGATGGACATCCTGAACAAGCACGACATTCCGTGCGGGCCGATCCTGTCGATGAAGGAGATCGCCGAGGAACCGTCGCTGCGCAAGACGGGAACCGTCGTCGAAGTCGACCACCCCACGCGCGGCAAGTATCTTTCGGTGGGCAACCCGATCAAGATGTCCGACAGCGCGACGGAGGTCACGCGTTCGCCGCTGCTGGGCGAGCACACGGACGAGGTTCTGGCGGAACTCGGATTCGGCAAGGACCAGGTCGCGGCGCTGCGCGCCGAGAAGGTCATCTGACGCTTTGCCCCGGCGCGGTCCCGGAGCGCGGGACCGCGGCGCCGCTGCCGAAGACGGCTCACGATCCGGGTCGGGCACCGCTCGACCCGGTGCGGGTCTAGCTGTACAGGTCCCTGATCACCCGGCTGTCCCGCGCGATGGTGGCCTGCACCGACTCCGGCCCTTCGATGCGCAGCGGAAAGCGCTGCTGCCGCGCCTCCTGGTGCATGGCTTCGTTGCCGGCGATCGCGAGCATCGCCGCGGTGGCCTTCGAGGCGAAGGCCGCGTCGGCCCCACCCGAGCAAAAGACCGCCACGCTCGTCGTGTAGGCCGCCTTCGGGTCGCCGACGATTTCCGCGAAGGTCGGGACGTCCGGCAACTCCGGAGCGCGCCGCGCGCCGAACGTCACCAGAATTCGCACCTTGTCCCCGGCGGCAGCCTCTTCGTTGTGCAGCAGGGCGAGACGGGTGTCGATCGTGCCGAGGTCGGACTGTCGCGTCAGCACGCGATCGATAATCGCCTGCGCGCTGCCCGCCACGAACGGCTGGAAGATCAGGCCCGTCCTCTTCTGCATCAGGTCCTTCGCACTGAGATACGCGGACATGCGATCGTTGTTCGCCATCGCCAACAGGGAACGCCCTCTGGCCGCGGCGGCGAGGCTCGCCCAGTCCTTCAGCGGAGAATCGTCGCGCACCACCAGCGCGCAGGAAAGGCCGCCGCCGATGCCTGCGATCGGCTTCAGCCTGGGCAGGAGCCCGGCACCCTCGGCGTCGAGCAGGCAAAGAGTGAACGGGTCCGCCGCAAGCAGCGCGCGGCTGCCGGCCTCGGATTGGATGAGATCCAGCGCCGCCAGCGCGCCGCCCTCGCCGCCAACGTAGTCCTGAACCACCGTCATTCCCACGGCTCGCGCGAACGGCGCCTGGATCAGTCGGGTCCCGATATCGACCGGGCTTCCCGGCCCGAAGCCGACGATCAGCCGAACGGTTTCGGCGGCGGACGCAAGGTGGTGAAACAGCAAGCCGCCGGCAGCGCCCGCTGCCAGCTGCAGGAAGGTCCGACGGTTGAGCATGGGCTGCCTTTCGGGTGAACGGAATCCGGTCGGTGGCGGCGGATCCGGCTTCGAAGAACCGCCATTTCAAGCCCGCGATCCGGCGGGCGAGAGCCTAACACGGCCCGCCCCGTCCGGCATGGCGGCGGCAGCGCGTGGCCCGGCGTCGACCCGGTGGCCGTGACGCCCCGGGGCGCGGGCGAAACGCCAGGGTTGGCGGGTGCAGCGCATCGAAGTTTGCTGTAATGTCGCCTTTCGCATTGCGCCAACCCGCGTCCGGCACGGTCCCGCATGAACGCCAACCTCTACGCGCTGCTGCGCGCCCATTTTCCCGAGAGCGCCGAGCAGCCCTGCCTGCTGATGCCGGATGGCACGGTCGTCCGCTACGACGAACTCGATGCCGCCGCGGCCCGGATTGCGCACACGTTGATCGCCGCCGGTTGCCGGCCCGGCGATCGTGTCGCCGCCCAGGTCGACAAGTGCTGGGAGGCCCTCGCGCTGTATCTCGGATGCCTGCGCGCCGGGCTCGTGTTCCTGCCGCTCAACACCGGATACCAGAAAGGCGAGCTCGCCTACCTGTTCGGCGATGCGGAACCCGCCGTCATCGTCTGTCAACCGGAGTCCGCGGAGCGCGTCGCGGCTCTGCGGCCGGAGGCCGTGGTGCTGACCCTCGCGGCCGGAGAGGGGACGCTGCTCGAGCGCGCCGACGGGAAGCCCGATGACTTCGCGACCGTGGACTCGCAACCTGACGACTTGCCGCGATCCTCTACACGTCGGGCACCACCGGGCGCCCGAAGGGAGCGATGCTCACCCATCGCAATCTCGGCAGCAACGCGCTCGCGCTGGTCGATTGCTGGGGCTTCACGCGCGGCGATGTCCTGCTCCACGCGCTCCCGATCTATCACGTCCACGGCCTCTTCGTCGCCTGCCACTGCGCGCTGCTTTCCGGATCCCGCATGCTGTGGCTCGCAAGGTTCGACGCCGCCGAGGTGCGCGCGCTGTTGCCGCGCGCGACCGTGATGATGGGCGTGCCGACGTTCTACACGCGGCTCCTGGCCCTGCCGGACTTCGGCGCGGCGGATTGCCGCTCGGTGCGACTGTTCGTCTCGGGCTCGGCCCCGCTGCTGCCGGAGACCTTCGCGCAATTCGGCGCCCGCACGGAGTGCACGATCCTCGAGCGTTACGGAATGTCCGAGACCGGCATGAACACGTCGAATCCGCTCGCGGGCGAGCGCATCGCCGGCACCGTCGGGCCGCCGCTGCCGGGCGTCGCGGTTCGCGTCGTCGATGCGGAAGGCCGGCCCTGCCCGGCCGGTGAGGTCGGGAACATCGAGGTCAAGGGCCCGAATGTGTTCGCAGGCTACTGGCGCATGCCGGACAAGACCCGCGAGGAATTCACGGCCGACGGCCATTTCCGCACCGGCGACGTCGGCGAGATCCTGCCGAACGGCTACCTGCGGATCGTGGGCCGCGCGAAGGACCTGATCATCACCGGCGGGCTCAACGTCTACCCCAAGGAAATCGAGGAGAAGATCGATGCGCTGCCGGGCGTGGCGGAGTCCGCGGTGATCGGCCTGCCGGATGCCGATTTCGGCGAAGCGGTCGTCGCCGTGATCGTGGCCAAGCCTGGCCAGGCGCTGACGGAGAGCGGCGTGGTTGCGGCGCTGAAGGGCGAGATCGCGAACTTCAAGGTGCCCAAGCGCGTGCATTTCGTCGCCGATCTGCCGCGCAACGCGATGGGCAAGGTTCAGAAGAACGTGCTGCGGGAGCAATACGCGCGGCCCGCGTAGACGGCGCGCATCTCAACGCCAGGCCTTCCACAGCATGTATGCGGCGAGCGCGTACAGCAGGATCGCGAACGCCCGCTTGAGTTTCTTCACTGGCCAGCGATGCGCGGCGCGCGCGCCGATCGGGGCGGAGATCACGCTCGCGGCGACGATCGCGAGGAGCGCCGGCACGTAGACATACCCGATCGTGTACGGCGGCAGCTCCGTGCTGACCGAGCCCGGCGACGACGAAGCCGATCGTGCCGGCGACGGCGATCGGCAGCCCCAGCGCCGCCGCAGTGGCGACGCAGTTGCGCATGCTGATGTTGCAGGCCGTCATGAACGGGACCGACAGGAAGGCCCCGCCGGCGCCGACCATGCTCGAGACGAGCCCGATGCCGCCGCCGACCGCGAACATCCCGCCCTTTCCCGGGAGTTCGCGCGTGGGCTTGGGCTTTCGATCGAGCAGAATCGTCGTGGCCGCTGCCGCGACGAACACGCCGAAGAAGGTCGACAGCACGGCCGTCGACATGACGCCGACGATCTGTGGTCCGACCAAGCGAGCCGACGATGATCCCCGGCGCCAGCGCGGCGACCACCGGCCACAGGATCGCGCGATGCCGCTGATGCTCGCGCGTCGATGCGCGGACGTGAACAGGATCGTCGCGGTGGCCGTCGCGACCGCGATGTGCACGACGTGCTCCGGCGGCAAACCCTGCCGCGTGAACACGAGCGTGAGCATCGGCACGATCGTCATCCCGCCGCCGATGCCGAGCAACCCGGCCAGGAAACCGACGACTGCGCCCAGGACGAGAAGCTCCGACCAGCGCCAGATCCACTCAGCGCCCCCCGGGGGCAGCGAACCGCCGAAGGCCGCAGGACGCCGAAGGCTGGTCCCGCGCAGCGGGATGCGGCTGTGCCGCACACAGTGAGCGTGTGGCCGTTCATCCCGCCTTGCGCTGCGCGAGCTTCAGCACCAACTTCCACTCGGCGGGATCCACCGGCGTCACCGACAGCCGGTTGCCGCGCTGGAGGATGCGCATCCGCGCGAGTCGGCGTGCGCGCGCAACTCGAGCGAGAGGAACGAATCGCGCTTCTCGATCAGTCGCACGTCGACGTTGAACCAGCGCGGCGCATCGCGCGTCGCCTTCGGATCGTGGTACGGGCTCTTCCGGTCGAACTGCGTGGCATCGGGATACGCCTCCGCGGTGATCTCGACGATGCCGGCGATCCCCGGCTCCGGACAGCTCGAGTGGTAGAAGAATGCGCGATCGCCGACATGCATCTGATCGCGCATGAAGTTGCGCGCCTGGTAGTTGCGCACGCCGAACCACGGCGTGGTCTGGTCCCTCGCCGCGGCGAGATCGTCGATCGAGAACTCGTCGGGCTCGGACTTGAGCAGCCAGTAGCGCATGGGATCGCGTTGCGGCTCCGTCGCCGGCACCGCGCCTGTCCTGGTCGTGGGAACAGTTGAATCTATCCGAGACCGGCGGGCACCGCAACGGAGGCCGTCATCTTTCAGTGGTAGCCGCCGTTGCGGTCCACGAATCGCAGCAGGCCTTCCCTGTCCACGCGCCAGCGGCTCCACCAGCCGGATGAATCGATCCACGAATGCGGCGGGGTCGCCGTGAATCTTCTCCAGCTGGAACACGTGGAACCCCGTTCGGAGCGTTGCCTCGAACTCGCGAACCATCCGCGTATGCGTTATCGCCGCGTCGAGCAGCCGCTGGTGTTGCTCGTCCCAGTTCCGTCCATCGTGCCTGGCCGAGGATTTCGCGATCTCGATCGGATCGCGGTAGATGAACAGGAAGACCGGGTTGATCAGCAGATCGGCAACGGTCCGGATGTAATAGATATTGTCGGGCACCTTCCATCCCCAGTGCTCGAACTGGAGGTTCCTGGACCGGATCGTCGGCGCGAGCCTTGCCAGCGCGGCGAAAGCCTGGTTCGGCGGCACCTTGAATTCGGGGTCCTCGTACTGGGTGGTCTTGAACGCGCCCATGTGCACCCCCGTGCGATGCAACGCCCCGGCCAACAGCGACGTGCCGCCCCTGGGGCTGCCCAGCACCACGAACGTCCTCTTGGTCCGGTAGGACGGGTCGCCGCCAACCACTGGAGGCGGCTCCTTGGCGGGCTGATTCGCACCGGCGCGATCGAACTCGCCGCAACAGTGCTTGTAGCGTTTTCCGCTGCCGCAGGGGCAGGGCGCATTGCGCTGAATGATGGGGCCACCGGTCATGGCGTCAGGTCTGGCGGGAGTGCGTCGGCTTGCGATCGAAGGCCATCGAGTCCGGCCCGCCGTCACCCGATGGCGGGGCTGATGCTGCAACGGTGCCGCGTCGTCATGCCGCAACATCCGCCATCGAGGGTCGCCGGCGCACCATCATTATGGTGGCACGCTGTTCCGCCACAAGCCCACGCGCGCTCGAGAGCGGATCCGGCGCGCGGCAAAGGGGCTCCGCCCTTGTCAAGCACCTTCGTCTATGGCACCCTCGCCGACAGTCTGCCCTGGCGCCTGGCCGTCGCGCAGCGCGGCTGCCTCCGCCCGCCATCGCCCCTCTGGAAGACCTGAATTGCCGGACGTTGCCAACAACCATCGGGAGGGTGAGGACATGTCCACGCAGAAGTGTCCGGGTCTGCGCACGGCGATCGAGCACAACGCGCCCTACTGGGCCGGCGAATGCGCCGTCGCGTTCAAGTATTTTTCCGGTGGCGCGCGCACGCCCGCGAAGGACATCCGCTGGCTCGAGTTGCAGATGTTCAAGGAATGGACGGGAGGCGGCGTCTACGGAGATCGTACGGTCACCGTGACCGGCGTGATCCAGAAGGGGCTGGACGAGTTGCGCCGGATCGAGGGCGGCGGCGCGGTCAAGGACCTGGACGGCGTCAGCCACCTCATCCAGTTCGGCCTCGACGAGTTCGAGCATTTCAAGATTCTCCACAAGCTGTACCGCCTGATCGCTCCCGACCGGAACGTCTCCATATTCGACATGGGCAATCTGCCGGAAGCGAGGAAGATGGTCGAAATGCGGCAGTCGTTCCGCGAAACGGAGCCACTGGGCGACACCATCGTCGACCTGACGGAAGGCGGCGGGCTCGGACTGTACTTCGGCATTGTCAAGGCGTTCGCAGCCGTGGGCGTCGCCAGCGAAGAGGACAGGATCATCCGCGAGTTCGCCAACATGACGGTCAGGGACGAAACGGAGCATATGCGCCATCGTTTCCGGAAAGCGATGGATCTGGGGTTGTCTTCGCAGCAATGGGCGGCCGTGGACCGCGGGTTGCAGACGCTCTTCGCCCAGAAGCTGACGGAGCGCAACGAGCAGTTCGGCAATGTCTTCAGCCCGGCGGAACTGGATGCCATGGCCCGCGATGTCGAAGCGGGCAAAGCCTATGTGAGTGCGAATTTGGGCTTCCTCGACAGCCAGGTCGCGCTGGCTGCCTAGCGCGGGTAACGCGGCTCCGCCCGCCCGAACCGCTCAGGCACCGGTGAATTCCACCATGCGCTTGAGCGCGACCTCGGCGCGCGCGCGGATATCTTCGGGGATCACGATTTCGTCCTCACCGGCATCCAGCGCGCGCAGCAGGCGCGGCAGGTCGTTCATCTTCATCCACGGGCAATGGGCGCAGGACAGACAGGTGGCGCCTTCCCCCATGGCGGGCGCGGCAATGAACTCCTTGCCCGGCGCGGCCTGCTTCATCTTGTGGAAGATGCCGTCCTCGGTGGCGACGATGAAAAGCCTGTGCGGCAGGTTTCTCGCTGCCTGGATGAGCTGGCTCGTCGAGCCCACGGCGTCGGCGAGCGCAATCATCTCCGCCGGCGATTCCGGATGCACCAGGATTCCGGCCCCGGGGTGCCGTCGCTTCAATTTGGTCAGCGCCGCGGCCTTGAATTCCTCGTGCACGATGCACGAGCCCTGCCAGAGGATCATGTCCGCACCGGTCTGGCGCATCACGTAATCGCCGAGAAATCGGTCCGGCGCCCAGATGATCTTCTCGCCCCGTTGCTTCAGATGCTCGATCACCCGGAGGGCGATCGAGGAGGTGACCACCCAATCGGCACGCGCCTTCACCGCCGCGCTGGTATTCGCGTACACGACCACGGTGCGGTCGTGATGCCGGTCGCAGAACGCCTCGAACTCGTCGGCCGGACAGCCGATATCGAGCGAGCATTCCGCCTCGCGCTCGAGCAGGAGCACGCGCTTTTTCGGACTCAGGATCTTGGCGGTCTCGCCCATGAAGCGCACGCCGGCGACGATCACCGTGCTCGCCTTGTGCTCGAGGCCGAAGCGCGCCATCTCGAGCGAATCCGCCACGATGCCGCCGGTACGATCGGCCAGGTCCTGGATCTCGCCGTTGACGTAGTAATGTGCGACCAGCACGGCGTCCTGGGCAGCGAGCTGGCGCTTGATCCGGGCGACGAGCGCCGCCTCGTCCTCCGGCGACAGGGCGGCATGCGAGGCTGCGCGCGCGTGCGCCGCCTGGAGATCTATCGCCGTTGCCAATCCTCGTGGAACATTGACGGCACCGTCCATGGCAATCGCACCCATGTCGAAAAGACCTTTCCGTTCGCTCGCCGGCCGCGGCCAACGCGGCCCGACGCTAACCATTCCGCCGGCGGATTCTACAACGGCGACGACCGCGTCCGCCTCCGGCGCGACGTGCGTCGGCGTCATCGTACTACCGGAACGCACATGATCCCCGTTGACAGCATCGACGTGACGACCCAGCTGCTGGCGCTTGCAGCAAGGTCACCCGCATCGCCCGCGATCCTCGCGCCGGGGAGCGAGCCGTTGTCGTTTGCGGCGCTCGCGGAACACGTTCACCGGACGACCGCGCAGCTCGCGCGCTGGGGCGTCGGCCGCGGCGATATCGTCGTCTGGGCGAACGGGGAGCGGGCCGAAACTGCCGTCGCGCTCGCCGTGCTCCCGGGGTCTGCGACGATCGCTCCATTGAATCCGGCCGCGACCCTCGACGTGTTGCGCGACCTCCTGGCCCGCTTGCGACCGAAGGCGGTCATCGTGCCGGCCGGTGGCGATTCGGCGATCGTGCGCGCGGCGCGCGAGCTCGACCTCGCCGAAATCACGACCGATCGAGGCGGGCGCACGGTGGCGGGCGCCTTCGATCTTGTGCTCGACCGTCCGACCGCTTCGCTCGACCGTGCGCGCCGCGCTCGCGAGGACTGGGCGTGCATCGGAGCGTCGTCGGGCTCGACCGGCCGGCCCAAGATCGTCCCCCATGGGCACCGGCAGATCGTGGCGACGGCGCGCGCGACCGGCGAGCGGCTCGGATTGGGTCCGGGCGATATCTCGGGGCACCTGATGCCGCTCCACCTGGCGGGCGGGATGCGCAACGCCTTCTTTCAGTGCGTCCTCAACGGCGGCGCGGTAAACGTCCTGCCGGTCGGCGATGCGGAGGCCTTTCTCGCCGCGATCACCGCGGGCAGCGCGACCTGGACGTCGGCGTCGTTCACGATCCTGCGCGAGTTGCTCGCGCGCCTGGCCGACGGCAGGCGCGTCGATCCCGGCCGATTGCGCTTTGTGCGTGTGGCGTCCGGGCGCCTCGAGGCGGAAGAAATGGACCGGCTGGAGCGACTGCTGGGCGTGCCCGTGGTCACCGGGCTCGCGTCGAGCGAAACGGGAAACATTGCGCAGCAGGGATTGCCGCCCGCCCCGCGCACGCGCGGCTCGGTCGGGCCGCCTGTGGGCTGCGACATTCGCCTCGTGGACGACAGCGACCGCGTCGCCGGGTGCGGCGAAGTCGGCGAGATACAGGTACGCGGGCCGCAGGTCATCGACGGGTATTTCGACGACCCGGATCTCGATGCCGCGAATTTCGTCGATGGTTGGTTCCGGATGGGCGATCTCGCGCGCTTCGACGGCGCCGGCGAGCTGCACCTCGTCGGCCGCGTCAAGGAGGTCATCAATCGCGGCGGCGACAAGATCGCGCCGCTCGAAATCGATGCGGTTCTGCGCGCAATCCCGGGAGTCGCCGACGCGGCGGCGTTCGGCATTCCGCATCCACGGCTCGGCGAGGAGGTCGTTGCGGCCGTCGTGCTCCAGCCGGGAACCAGCATCGCCGCCTACGCGGTGCTCAAGCACGCGCGCGAGACGCTCGGCGCGAATCGCGCGCCTCGACGCGTCTGGTTCGTCGATGAATTGCCGCGCACCGACGGCGGCAAGGTCCGGCGCAGCGATCTGCCCGCGTGGGTCGGCTACGACGGGGGACCCACGGGCTCTCCGCCTGATGTCGAGCCAGCCGCCGGAACGGCCCCGACCGAAATCGCGCTTGCCGCACTGTGGGCGGATATCCTGCACGTTCATGCGGTGCCGGCCGACGCCGATTTCTTCATGCTGGGCGGCGATTCGTTGCGCGGGGCGCAGTTGCTGAACGCCGTTTCCGCCGTCTTCGGCGTCGCCATTCCGGTCGAGGCGCTGTTCGACGACGCCGGCACGATTGCGGCGATGGCGCGGCGCATTGCCGCGGAACGCAGGCGCAAAGCGGCGCGATCAAGCGTGTCGACGATCCCGCGCCGCCCCGCCGGAACCGACATACCGCTCTCGGGCACGCAGGCTCGCGTCTGGTTTCTGCAGCGTCTCGATCCTGCCAGCGCGGCCTACCATGAGGCGCGATTGTGGCGCATCGATGGTGCACTCGACGTGGAGGCACTGCGCTCGGCACTCGCGGCGGTCGCGGTTCGGCAGCCGATGCTGCGCACGCGCTTTGTGACGGTCGCCACGGTGCCGCAGCAGGTGATCGACCCGGTCCCGCTCGTCGAACTCGAAATCGTCGCTCTCGACGCGGCAGCGGAGGACGAGGAGCGGCGGCTGCAGGAGGCCGTGCGCGAGCGAGCGCTGCGGACCTTCGATCTCGCGGCGGCCACGCCATTGCGCTGGACGCTGTTCGAACTCGCGCCCGGCCGCCACGCGCTGTTGCGCGTCTGGCACCACATCCTCTGCGACGGCATCTCGACGCAGGCGATGCACAAGGACCTGTCCGCCGCCTACGCCACCGCGCGCGCGGGGTCCGATCCCACGCTCCCCGCACTGCCGGTCGATTACGCCGATTACACGGTATGGCAGGAACGGGAGCATGGCGGCGTCCGGCAGGCACAACAGCTGGCGTTCTGGAAATCGCGCCTCGCCGACCTTCCGGTCCTCGCGCTGCCCACCGACTTTCGCCGGCCGGCCAAGCAGAGCTTCCGCGGCGGCCGGGTGACGACGAGCCTGCCGCGCGCAGCGGTGGCGGCCTTCGAGGCGCTCGGACGCAAGCAGGGCGCGACACCGTTCATCGCATTCTTCGCCGCGTTTTCCGCGTTGCTGTCGCGCCTGTCCGGTGACGAGGATCTGGCGATAGGAACGCCCGTCGCCGGCCGTCCGGTGCCGGAGCTGGCTGAAGTGATCGGCTTCTTCGCCAACACGGTGGTGCTCCGCGCCGACCTGTCCGGCGCGCCGACGGCGATGGAACTGCTGCACCGGTCCCGGGACCGGGTGCTCGAGGCGATCGAGCGCCAGCAGCTGCCGTTCGCGACGCTGGTCGACGGTCTCGGCGTGCCGCGCGATCCGTCGCGCAATCCGCTGTTCCAGGTCGCCTTCTCGATGCGGCACCGCGACACCGTCGAGCTGCAGCTCGCGGGCGCCGAAGTGCATCCGGTCGCGGTCCCCATCGAGCAGGCGAAGTTCGACCTCTCCCTCACGCTGGTCGAATGGCCGGACCGGGTCGATGCGCACTGGTCGTATTGCGCGGACCTCTTCGAGCGCGCGACGATCGAACGCATGGGTCGGCAATACGCGACGCTCGTGGCGGCGATGGGCGCATATCCGGCACAGCCGGTGGCAACGCTGCCGCTGATGGACGACGCGACCCGCGAGCGGATCGCGGCGGCGGCGGTTGGAGCGCGAAACGAATACCCCGCGGCGACCACGATTCCCGAGCGTTTCGCGGAGCGCGCAAGACAGTCTCGGAGCGCCAGCGCGATCGAAGCGCTCGACTATGCCGGCCTCGAGGCCGCCGCCAATCGGCTGGCGCGGGAGCTGCTGGCCCAGGGTGTGGCGACCGGCGCCGTCGTCGCGGTCGCGCGGCGGAAGTGTGCGGACATCGCGGTTGCGTGGCTCGCGGTGCTGAAGGTCGGAGCGGCCTACCTGCCGGTCGATGCCGAGGTCCCGCGCGAGCGCCTCGCGTTCATGCTTGCCGACGCGAAAGTCGCCCACGTGATCGCCGACGACGCGCTCGCCGCGATGTTCGCCCCGGGCGACGTGTGCGTCATACGACCCGAGCGCGATGCGGAACGCATCGGCGCCCTCGCCGCTGACGCGCTGGAACCCGTCGCGCGCCCGGGCGACGCGGCTTACGTGATCTACACATCGGGATCGACCGGAGCGCCGAAAGGCGTGGTGATCCCGCACCGCGCCGTGCTGCGCCTCGTGTGCGGCACCGACTGCGCACAGCTCGGACCGGACGACACGGTCGCCCAGATCGCGAACCCGGCCTTCGACGCGTCGACGTTCGAATTCTGGGGCGCGCTGCTGAACGGCGCGCGGCTCGTGCCGATCGCAAAGACGACGGCGATCGCTCCGCGTGCGCTTGCCGCGGCGATCACCGCCGAGGGCGTGACCGCGCTGTTCCTGACCACGGCGCTGTTCAACCTCGTCGCCCGGGAAGTTCCCGACGCCTTCCGCGCCTGCCGCCATGTGCTGTTCGGCGGCGAGGCGGTCGATCCGGTCACCGTCGCCGCTGTCGTCCGCGCCGGGCCGCCGCGGCACCTGCTCCATGTCTACGGACCGACCGAGGCGACGACGTTCGCCACGTGGCACGAGGTGCGCGACGTGGCGCCGAATGCGTCGACCATTCCCGATCGGACGCCCGCTCGCGAACACGGAGGTGTACGTGCTTCGCTCCGATTTCGAGCTGGCGGCGCCCGGCGAGCCCGGCGAGATCTGCATCGGCGGACCCGGACTCGCGCTGGGCTACCTCAACGCATCCGAGCCGCTGGCGGCGCGCTTCGTCGAGCGTGCGATCGCGCGCTTCCCGTCCCGTCGACTCTACCGGACCGGCGACCAGGGGCGCGTGCGCGACGACGGCGCGATCGAGTTCCTCGGTCGCCGCGACCGGCAGGTCAAGATTCGCGGCCACCGCATCGAGCTCGAGGAAATCGAGGCGGTCATTGCGCGCCTGCCGGAGGTGAGCGCCGCCGCCGTTGCCGTCCGCGGCGACACCTCCGAAACACGGCAGCTCGTCGCCTATGTCGTCAACGCGGCCGCCTCGGGACCGCCGCCTGCCAACCTCTGGCGCGACCTGCGTCCGATCCTGCCCGAGTACATGCTGCCGGCATCGATCGTCTGGCTGCCGTCCCTGCCGCTCAATGCGAGCGGCAAGCTCGACCGCCGGGCGCTCCCGGCCGTCCGCGAGCCCGGAGCGCCCCGCGCGGGCGTGCGCATGGGGCCGCGCGACATGTTCGAGCAGGTGCTGGTGGGCATCTGGGAGAAGCTGCTGAACGTTCCGGAGGTCGGCATCTTCGACCGTTTCTTCGAGATCGGCGGTCATTCGCTGCTGGCGGCGCGCCTCGTCGACGAGATCGAGCGCGAGACCGGCCTCGCCGCGCCCCTCACGGCACTGTTCATCGACGACACGATCGCCGGCCTCGCTCGCGTGCTTCGCGAGGGCGCGCCGGACCTCACGGCGCCCGTCGTGACCATCCACGGCGGCGGCAGCCTGCCGCCGTTCGTGTTCCTGCACGGCGACTTCACCGGGGGCGGTTTCTACAGCCGGGCGCTCGCACACGCGCTCGGACCCGATCAGCCGGTGCTGATCGTGCATCCGCACGGGCTTGTCGATGCGACGATACCCGAGACCATCGAAGCGATGGCGGCCGATCGGATCCAGGCGGTGCGCGCGATCCGGCCGCACGGACCCTATGTGCTGGGCGGGCACTGCAATGGGGCGTTCGTCGCCTTCGAGATGGCGCGGCAATTGCTGCGGCAGGGCGAGCAGGTCCCGGCGGTGGTGATGATCGAGGCGCGCGCGCCGAGCGGCACTGCCGCCGCGGGCGGGTCGCAGGCGGGCGAAGCGTACATGACGCTCGACCCCAACGGCAGCATGCGCATCCTGGCGCCGCGCGATCGCCAATCCGACGCCGAGCTGCGCTATTCGCGGGCCATGGACCGCTACACGGGCGGCCTTTGCGCGACCCACATCGTGATCGTGCGCTCGCGCACGCTCGACGACGGGCGGCGCGACCTCGGCTGGTCGCGGCTGGCTGCGAGCGCGGAAATCCACGGCTTGCCCGGCGACCATCGGACTCTGATCACCCGGCACGCGGACGAAATGGCGCGGGTCGTCCATGGGGCGATCGTCCGCGCACGCGAGCGAGCAGGCCAATGACGGCCCGTTGCGGTCATCGCCGGGGACGCGGGATGGTCGCGCACGAACAAGCTCGCGGCGGAGCGCCAGCGTGACCCATCACCGGCATCCGTCACGCGCTTGCGGCGCGCTCGAGGCCGGGCGCCGTCGCGCGCGGCCGAAAAGGGTGTTCCCCGCCTGTGCCGTGCTGCCCTCATCCTGAACCTGAGGTTCAAGAGGGTCGCCTGCCGGAGCCTTCAGGCGCTTCCGCGTGGGAGCGCACACCAGCCCGCAAATGGCTCGGCAACCTCGCTGGTTAGCATTGGTTCAAAGAGTATATGGACAACTCGAACACCGCAGGGAACATGGTTTGAGCAGTTGCCGCCCTGTCTGCATCAGAGCAGCTTCTCCGTGCCTGGCAGCACCTGGTCGATGGCGGACTGCATGTCGGCGATTCTACGTCGCAGGGCGGTAACGTCAATGCCTTCGGTCGCCACCGGCGCGGCAGGCGGCGCAGCGCGTTCGCGCTGGAAGTCGTGCGCGAGGTTGAGGGCCGCCATCACCGCGATGCGCTCGACCGTGCTCGACTTGCTGCCATCACGGATCTCGCGCATCCGGGTTTCGAGGAAGGCGACCGCGTCCTTGAGCGCGGCCTGCTCCCCTTCCCTGCAGGCGACCTTGTACTCGCGGCCGAGCAGCGAAACGTCCAGCGTCGCCATGCGCTCGCCGGTGCCGGCCGGCCGCGTGCTCATTCCGCGGCCTCCGGCAGGCGCGCCAGCAGCGCGTCGAGCCGGCGCTTGGCTTCGGCCACGCGCTCGGAGAGCGCCTGGTTGTGCGCTTCGGCCGCGGCAAGATCGCGGCGCAGGTTGTCGTTGGTCGCCCGCAACACCTTGACGTGCGAGACCAGCAGCCCCAGGCGCTGCTCCAGCGCGGCGAACTCCGCCTCGATGTCGGCGTCCGTCGCGGACGCGGAAGACGTGGTGGTCTTGCTCATCGGGACACTCTAGCCTCAGGTCTCTCGCCGCGTCAACCAGGCTGCCCTGCGCCGGTGGCAAGCGGCTCGTAGCGGACCGCGACAATGTCGATGTCCTCGACGCCGCCCGGCGTGCGCAACGTCACCGTATCGCCCTCCCGCGCCTTGAGCAGCGCGCGCGCCATCGGCGACACCCAGCTGATGTAGCCGCGCGCCGTATCGATCTCGTCGACGCCGACGATGGCCACGGTGCGTGCCTCGCCCTGCGCATTGCAGATGGTGACGGTCGCGCCGAAGAACACCTGCCCGGCCTGGTCCTCGTCGCGCGGCGCCGCCGGATCCACGACCTCGGAGACGTCGAGTCGCCTGATCAGATAGCGGATGCGGCGGTCGATCTCGCGCAGGCGCTTCTTGCCGTAGATGTAGTCGCCGTTTTCCGAGCGGTCGCCGTTGCCGGCCGCCCAGGCCACCGTCACCACGAGCTCCGGCCGCTCCTTGTGCACGAGATGCTCGAGTTCGCCGGAAAGCCGGGCGAATCCGCCGGGCGTCATGTAGTTGCGCGCGCCGACCGGCAGCGGCGAGACGGCCTCGACGTCGTCCTCGTCGACGGTTTCCGATTCGCGCGTGAACGCCTTGCTCATCATGTTTCCGGTGGTCCCGCCGCGTCAGGCATGTCCACGCGGCCGGAGGATGATTATAGGCGCCGGCGGTCGGCGACGGACCATTCCTCCGGCGTCGTGCCCGTGACACGGGTCGCCGCCTCTATAATCGGCGCTCGCGCGGCTGCGGCCGATCGTTCTGCGCGCCAGCCCGTTCACCATGCCCGCACCGCTCCATTCCGGATCCGCGACCCCCGGCCGCACGGCTGCCATCCTTGCCCTGCTGGCTACGGCCGCGTTCTCCGCGCTGGCCTGGGCTCTGTCCGTCGGCAGCGTCGCCGTCGACGGTCCGGCGGTCTTCAACGCGCTCACGGGGGGAACGTCCGGAACCGAGTCCGCCATCGTGCGCGAACTGCGCCTGCCGCGGGCGCTGGCGGCGTTCGCGGTCGGCGGCCTGCTGGCGCTCGCGGGTGCGCTGATGCAGGTGCTGCTGCGCAATCCGCTGGCCGATCCCTACATCCTGGGCCTTTCCGGCGGGGCGGCCGTGGGTGCGCTGGGCGCCATGCTCGCCGGCGCCGCGGCGCTGGTGACGCCGGCGGCGCTCGGCGGCGCGTTCGCGTCGACGCTCATCGTGTTCGGGCTCGCGCGCGTCGGCGCCGATCGCGCGCCGTGGACCACGACGCGCCTGTTGCTCACGGGCGTGATCGTCGCGGCGGGATGGGGCGCGCTGATCGCGCTGATGCTCACCCTCGCGCCCGACGCGCAAGTCAAGGGCATGCTCTTCTGGCTGATCGGCGACCTGGGCGGGGCGAGCACCGCGCTGCCCGCGCTCGTTGCGCTGGCGGTCGCGCTTCTCGGCGCGCTCGCATTTGCGCGGGATCTCAACGTCCTGGCGCGGGGCGAGGACGTGGCCGCGGCCCTCGGCGTGGCCGTGGCGCGCACGACGCTCGTGCTCTGTGCCGTCGCCGCGTTCGCCACCGCGGCCGCCGTCACGACCGCCGGCAGCGTCGGCTTCGTGGGGCTCGTCGTGCCGCATGGTCTGCGCATGGCGATCGGCAACGACCAGCGTCTCCTGCTCCCGGCAAGCGTCCTGGCCGGCGGCACGCTGCTGCTGCTGGCCGACACGCTGGCGCGGACAGTGGTCGCGCCGATTCAGCTGCCGGTCGGGGTGATCACCGCGCTCGTGGGCGTTCCGGTGCTCCTCGTGCTGCTGACCCGGGGCCGCGTGTGACGTCACCAACGCCTTGCCTGTCGTGCCGCGGGCTTCGCGCTGTCGGTTGCCGGTCGCATGCTCGTCTCGGATCTCGATCTCGACGTCCGCGCCGGCGAGTGCTGGGTCGTCGTCGGCCCGAACGGCGCCGGCAAGACCACGCTCGTGAGCGCACTCGCGGGCCTGAGGCCCGTGCAGGCCGGCGAGATCGCGTATGACGGCACTCCGCTCGCGGCCCTCGGTCCGCGCGAGCGCGCCAGGCGGCGGGGATTCCTGCCGCAGGACACCGTCGACCATTTCCCCGCGACCGTGCTCGAGACCGCGCTCGTCGGCCGCCATCCGCATCTTTCGCGCTGGCAATGGGAATCGGCCGCCGACATCGATCGCGCGCGCGCCGCGCTGTCGACGTTCGGCCTCGCGGGCCTCGACGCACGCGATGCGCGCACGCTGTCCGGCGGCGAACGGCGGCGCCTCGCGCTGGCGGCGCTGATAGCCCAGGATGCAGGGCTCCTTCTGCTGGACGAGCCGTCGTCGCATCTCGACCTCGGCGCGCAGATCGCCGCGCTCGATACGGTGGCGGCCCTGGCGCACGACCATGGCAAGGCGATCGTGATGGTGCTGCACGATCTGCACCTCGCGCTGCGCTACGCGGACCACGCCATCGCGCTCGGCGGCCCGCGCACGCGCACCGGAACCGCCGGCGACATCCTGACCGCCGCGACGCTGTCGGAGCTCTTCGGGCATCGGCTCCTTGCCGTGGGCGACGGCGCGACGCGGACCTTTCTGCCGGTCTGACGCCGCGTGCAGGAAGCCCGGCGCGGGCCGCCTGCGCTCAGCGCAAGCCGGCGCGGGCCTCCGCCAGCGTCGCGCACAGCATCTCGACGCCGTCGACAAACCGTGGTCCCGCACGGTGCAGCAGGTTCGCGTCCACGGCGAAAAGGTTGCCGCGGGCAACCGCCGGGAGCTCCGGCCAGCGCTTCCATTCGTCGAGCCACGCCGGGCGCACGGCGCCGTCGGCGCCGGCGAGTATCGCCTCCGGCTGCGCGGCCAGCACCGCCTCGACGCTCACGCCGGGTGCGGGCAGCGTCAGCGCCGCGAACACGTTCTCGCCCCCGCACAGGCGAAGCGCCTGCGATATCAGGTGGTCGCCGCCGATCGTGTAGAGCGGAGCGTTCCAGATCTCGTAGAACACGCGGACCGCTCGCGCTCCCGCGTATCGGGCCCGCAAGCGGGCGAGCCGGGTGCGCAGCTCCGCCGCCCGCGCCGTCGCGGCGGGCAGCGTGCCGGCCAGCGTTCCCAGGCGTTCGACGTCGACGGCTATGCCGTCGATCGTGGCGGGATTCGCGATGAAGACCGGCACGCCGCGCGCGATCAGCGGGCCGACCTGCGCTGGCGCCGCGAAAGGCCAGGTGACGACCAGGTCGGGCGCGAGCGCCACGATGCGCTCGAGGTCGAGCGCGCGGGAATCGCCGACTCTGGGCTTCCCCGCCGCTTCCGGCGGCCAATCGGACGTGGCAAGCACGCCGACCACGCGCTCGCCGGCGCCGGCGGCGTACAGAAGCTCGGTCGCATGCGGCGCGAGGCTGACGATGCGCAACGCCGGCGCCGCCAGCGTCACCGTCGTGCCGGCATCGTCGACCGTCTGCACCGCGGCCAGCGCCGCCGGCAGCCATGCGGCGAGCGCCGCCGCCAGGAACCGCCGGGTCCTCGCGACCCTCATCGCAGCACCGCTCGCACGCCGGCGAACACGGTCGCGCCGCCGGTCGCGTAACCGGCGGCCAGCTCGTAGCTCTTGTCGAACACATTGTCGGCGCGCGCAAACAGCGTGACGCCCGGCACCAGCGGCCATTCCACGGTGAGGTTGACGATGGCGTAGCCGCCCATCTTCACCAGGTTCGCCGGATCGTCGTAGCGCAGCGACGATGCGATCAGCTCCACGCCCGCGCGCACCGGCCCAAGTGGATATCCCGCTGTCAGCGCACCGTGCCGACGCGCCCGCCGCGGCAGCAGCTTGCCCGTCACATCGTCCTCGGGCGATTGCAGGTCCAGCGACGCCGTGACGGTTGCGCCGCCGTCGGTGCGCGCCTCGAGCCCCAGCGTCACGCCTTCGAGTGTCGCGCGATCGACGTTGCGCGGAGCGCAATTGAAGTCCACGTCGCACTGGAAGACGATCAGTTGCGACACGCGATTCCGGTAGCCGATGGCCCGCGCTTCGAGGCTCGCACCCGCGATATCGCTGTTCCAGTAGACGCCCGCCTCGAAATTCTTCGAAGTTTCAGGGACCAGTCCGGGATTGGCGAACCCCGGGTAGTAAAGATCGTTGAACGACGGCGCCTTGAAGCCGGTGGCGTATCCCGCGGTGACGCGCAGCGACGGCGCGAATCGGTAGCCGTAGGTGAACGCCCCCGTGTTCTTCCCGCCGTACTGGCTCGAATCGTCCCGCCGCAGATTCGCCTGCAGCGCGTGCTCGTCGACCCGCAGCTGGTAGATGCCGAACAGCGAATTCGTGTTGCGTTCCGTCGTCGTGAATCCGACGTCGTTCGCCACCTGCTCCTCGCGCCGCTCGAAGCCGGCGGTCAGCGCCCCCGCGGGCAGCGCAAGCTCGTTCTGCCAGGCGTATTGCCGCTGGGTCGTCTTGAAGGGGAAATCGCCATATCCCGTCAGTGTCCGGCTGTCGTCGATCCCGGCGCCCGCGGACAGTCCCGACACCCAGAACGGCGCCAGACGGTTGCGGCTTGCCACCTGCCACGTCTCGGACACCGTGATCGTCCGGTCGTCGAAATCCGGGCCCCCGTCGAACTGATTGTCGAGGCGGCTCCGAAAGAACTGCCCGGTCAGTTCCTGATCCGGCGCCAGCGTGAAGCCGGCATTCGCCGAAACGCTCCGGCTGCTGTAGCCATCCGGATCGGGGTTGAACTGGAAATTCGCGGGGTTCGGCAATCGCGTTGTAGCCGCGGCTGGCCTTCGCCGCCGCCTGCACGGCGATCCGCCAGGGACCGGCGGCGCCCGACACGCCGCCCTTGCCATCCCAGGTGCCGTACGTGCCGAAGCCCGCGCCGGCATTGCCCGAGAACGCGGCGGACCCGCGGCGCGTGAACACCTGCACGACGCCGCCGATGGCATCCGCACCGTAGAGGCTCGACGCCGGCCCGCGCAGGATCTCGATCCGGTCGATCTGATCGAGCGCAATCGCCTCGAGCGACGTCGCGCCTGCGCTCGAGGAGGCGATCCTGACGCCGTCGATCAGCACCAGCGTCTGGCCGCGATTCGCGCCGCGCAGGAAGACCCCCGACACCGCGCCGGGCCCGCCGTTCTGCACGATCTCGACGCCGGGTTGGCGCTGCAGGAGTTCGGCCACGCTCTGCGCGCCGGCGCGCGCGATCTCGTCCGCCCCGATCACCGTGATGTCGGCGAGCACGTCGGCGATGGGCTGCGAACTTCGCGTCGCGGTGACCGAAAACGAATCGAGCATGACCGGCTTGGGCGGCGGATTCGACTGCGCCCGCGCAACCGGCACCGCAACGGCGAGGAGCAGCGTCGCCGCGCATATGCGACGCACGACGAATCCCGAAGAACGGAATGGATCGGGCGCTGCGCTGGCACGGGCTGCGCACCGTTCGGCGGAACGCAACATGGCGCTCTCCGCGAGTGCCGCGCGACCCCGCACGGCGATGGCGGACGTCCCGTGCGATCAGGGACCGCGGCACGGCAACGCCCGTCATGTCGCCGGATCGGAAGCGCCAATGGCAGCGCCGCGCGACCCGGGCGCAGGCCGGTCTCCGGGCTCGCGAGTCTTGGCCGCCCGCCTTCCCGTCGCCGCGCTCCGGTCGAAGCGTCGCGACAGTGGCGCGTAGGGCGGCCCGCACTCGCTTACCGTTGCGGGGGCAGCTGCGGGCTGGCGCGGATTGCATCCGCGCGGCACCGCATTCCCGTTTCACCCGCCGCGAGGGATTCGCGGCGGGCACCTGCGTGCTGTCGATCCTACCACGCGCATCCGCCCCGATCCGCGGCGGCGGTCTGCCGACGGCGACGACAGGACTTCGCGGTCCCCTGCTATAATTCGCGCCCTTTCAATGACTTCCGTCTCCACCGGATAATCGCCGGCCCCGGGGCACGCCTGTGACGCCCAAGCTCTACATCCGCACCTTCGGCTGCCAGATGAACGAGTACGACTCGGACAAGATGGCCGACGTGCTCAATGCGGACAGCGGTTTCGCGCTCACCGAGCGACCCGAGGACGCCGACGTCATCCTGTTCAACACGTGTTCGGTGCGCGAAAAGGCGCAGGAGCGCGTGTTCCACGACCTTGGCCGCGTGCGCGCGCTGAAGGCGGACAGGCCGGACCTCATCATCGGCGTCGGCGGCTGCGTCGCCAGCCAGGAAGGCGCCACCATCGTGCGGCGCGCCCCTTACGTCGACGTCGTCTTCGGCCCGCAGACGCTGCACCGGTTGCCGGCGTTGATCCGCGCTCGGCGGGCGACGGGAACGCCACAGGTCGACATCGCGTTTCCCGCCATCGAGAAGTTCGATCACCTGCCGCCGGCGCGGGTCGAGGGCGCCTCCGCGTTCGTGTCGATCATGGAGGGCTGCAGCAAGTACTGCACGTTCTGCGTCGTGCCGTATACGCGCGGCGAGGAGGTTTCGCGGCCCTTCGACGACGTGCTGACCGAGGTGGCCGACCTCGCCGACCAGGGCGTCGTGGAAATCACGCTGCTCGGGCAGAATGTGAATGCCTATCGCGGGCCGATGGGCAGCACGGGCGAGTTCGCCGATCTGGCGGCGTTGATCGAGTACATCGCCGAAATCCCCGGAGTCGAGCGCATTCGATACACGACGTCGCATCCGAAGGAGATGACGCCCCGGCTCATCGCCCTCTACGGCAGGATCGGCAAGCTCGTCTCGCACCTCCACCTGCCGGTGCAGTCGGGTTCCGACCGGATGCTGGCAGCCATGAAACGCGGATACACGGCACTGGAGTACAAATCGATCGTCAGGAAGCTTCGGGCCGAGCGGCCCGGGATTTCTCTCACTTCGGATTTCATCGTCGGCTTCCCCGGCGAGACGGACGCCGATTTCGCGCAGACGATGAAGCTGGTCGCGGACGTCGACTTCGACGGCGCGTTCAGCTTCGCCTACAGTCCGCGCCCGGGCACGCCGGCAGCCTTCCTCGCCGACCCGGTGCCCGCGCCGGTGCAGAAGGCGCGCCTCGAAGCGCTGCAGACGCGGCTCGACGCCCAGTACGGCGCGCACGGCGCGGCGATGGTCGGCACGCGGCAGCGGGTGCTGGTGACCGGCCGCGCCGCTCGGGACGCCAACGAGCTCGCCGCCCGGACGGAAAACAATCGCGTCGTGAATTTCGCCGGCGACGCAACGCTCGTCGGCAGGTATGCCGAGATCACCGTGATCGAGGCACGGGCGCACTCGTTGCGCGGCGAACTGGGCGACGCGCATTGATGCAGCGGCCGCAGCGCGATGGCGAAGGTCCAAGCGAAAGTCGCGGACAGTGCCATGATGACAGCTCCGTGATTCCACCGGCGAGGCAGCCTTGATGTCCCTCACTCAACCCGCACGGCGATGCTCGCGAATCCGCGCCATCCTCGTGCCGGCCTTGGCCGGCGTGCTGCTCGGCGGCTGCGCGGGCGTGCCGGGAGCACGGGACGCATCCGGCCCGGGGGCTTCCACGCCGGCGACGACCGACACCGCGAGAGCGCCGGCCGCGGCGGCGGCGACCGGCCAGAAGGCGTTCCTCGAAGTGATCAAGGAGGCGAAGGAATACCCGGGCCTCTTCCCCGTCTGGCAGAAAGACGAAAAAGTCTGGATCGAGATCGCCCCCGAGCAGTTCGGCGTGCCGTACCTGTTCACGTCCAACCTGAGCCGGGGCATCGGCGAGCAGGGCGTGTATGGCGGAATGGTGCTGGGCGACCAGATCGTCGCGTTCAAGCGCATCGGCAACCATGTGCAGCTGATCGCAAAGAATCACGCGTTCACCGGCGGGACCAACGCGCCGATCGCGCAGGGTGTGAAGGAGGGCTTCACCGACAGCCTGCTCGGCGCGACGACCGTGGCCAGCCTGCCGCATCCGGAGCGCAAGTCGGTGCTGCTCGACGCGAATGCGCTGCTCCTGACCGACGTTCCGGCGGGCGAGCAATTCACCAACGGCATCCACCAGCGCAGCTACACGTTCGATGCGAAGAACTCGAGCTTCGACGCCATCAGGAATTCGGCCGACCAGTCGTCGTTCGTCGTTTCCGCGCACTACCAGAACCCGAAGGCAACGCTGCCGCGCACGCCCGCGCCGACGTCGTCCCCGACGCCGAATCCGCTGCCGCGGTTCACGACGCTGCCCGACGGCCGCAGCCTGTTCCTCGGCTACACGTACAACCTGGCGAAGCTGCCGGAGCCGATGACGCCGCGCCGCGCCGATCCCCGCGTCGGGCACTTCGACAGCCAGGTGTGGGATTTCTCCGCCGATCTGAAGTTCACGCCCAAGACGCACTATGTCAATCGCTGGCGGCTCGAAAAGAAGGATCCGGAGGCGACGCTCTCCGAGCCAAGGGAGCCCATCGTCTTCTGGGTCGATCGCACGGTTCCCGAGAACTACCGGGCCGCGGTGCGCGACGGCATCCTCGAATGGAACAAGGCGTTCGAGGCGGCCGGCTTCAAGGATGCGATCGTCGTCAGGCAGCAGGACGCGGAAGGAACGGTCGACACCTTCGACTCCCGCCACTCGACGGTGCGCTGGTTCGTCTCCACCGACGCGGGTTTCGCGATCGGCCCCACCAAGGTCGACCCGCGAACCGGCGAGATCCTGAATGCCCAGGTCGCCATTCCCGAGAGCTGGTCGCGGCGTCAGCGCAGCTTCGTCACGGAGCAGCTGCGGTCCGCGTGGCCGACGTTCGACGCGCACGACGCATCCCCCGGCCTCGACGGCAGCGGCTGCACGTATGCGGCGGACGCCCTTGCCGAGACGCAGTTCGGTCTCGAACTGCTCGCCGAGCGCGGCGAAGTCGAGCCCGGGAGCCCCGCGGCCGACGCTTTCGTCAACGCCTCGCTCAAGGCCGTCGTCATGCACGAAGTGGGCCATGCGCTCGGCCTGCGGCACAACTTCCGCGCGTCCACGGTCTATCCGCTGGCGAAGCTCGCGGACCCCGCATGGACGCGCGCACACGGCATCTCCGGCTCGGTGATGGACTACGCTCCGGTCAACCTCGCGCTGCAGGACGAGCCGCAGGGCGATTACTTCGAGCCGACGATCGGACCCTACGACTACTGGGCGATCGAGTATGCGTACCGGCCGCTGCCGACGGAAACCGAGAGCGACGAGCTCGCCCGGATCGCCGCGCGCGGCGCGACCGATCCGCGGCTTGCGTTCTCCTCCGACGAGGAAGCCATCGCGGGCCTCGACCCCGACGCGAGCCGGTTCGACCTGGGCTCCGACCCGCTGCTCTATCTCCGGAAGAGGCTCGTGCTCTCGCGGGAACTGTGGCAGCGGCTGGAGGCGAAGAATCTCAAGCCGGGGGAGTCGTACGACGTCCTGCGGCGCGGTTTCGACAGCGGCCTCCGGCAACTGCGCCAGGCTGCCGCACTGACCGCGAAATACGTCGGCGGCGTCCATTACGTCCGCGACTTCGCCGGAACGCCGAACCTGCCGCTGACGCCCGTGGCCATTGACAAGCAACGCGCGGCGCTCGACCTGATCGCAACCGGCATCTTCGCGGCGGACAGCTTCCGGTTCAGGCCCGAGTTCCTGCGCAGCATGGGGGTCGACTACCTTGACATCGGGATCGGGGACCGCCGGGCGACCGGCTTCAGCCCCGACTTCAGCCTGCGCAACCGCGTGCTCGCGCTGCAGACCGGCGTGCTGGGCCAGCTGTTGAGCGACGCCGTGCTCGCGCGCCTGCTCGACTCCGGGATCAAGGTAAGCGCAGCCGACCAGGCATTGACGCTGGACGAGCTCTTCGCCGCGCTGCGCGCCTCGATCTGGAGCGAACTGAAGTCCGGCGGCTCGATCTCCGGGCCCCGCCGCGACCTGCAACGCGAGCACCTGCGTCGCATCGCTGCCGTCCTCACGCGCCCGGCGCCAACGACGCCGTCCGACGCGGTCGCGCTGTTCCGCAAGGAGGCGAGACTCCTGTCGGCGCAGACCCGGGCGGCTGCCGGCAGCGGTGCTCGCGACGCAGCCACGCGCGCGCACCTGCTCGAAGCGGCGGGCACGCTCGACGAGGCGCTCAAGGCGCCGATGGTGCGACAAGGTGTCTGAGCCAATGCGGCCAAGACGCGATCCGACGGCGCCTCGACGCGAGCCGCTGGAGATGACGCTCGCGCCGCTCGACAATCACGCGCTCGCGAACCTGTGCGGGCCGCTCGATGCCAACCTGCGCCAGATCGAGGCCGCGCTCGACGTGTCCATCGCGCACCGCGGCGCCACGTTCACGCTGGACGGCCCGCCGGCGCAGACGAAGCTCGCCGAGCAGGCCGTGCGTCGCTTCTACGCGCACGCCGGAAAGGCGCTGTCGCTCGACGACATCCAGCTCGGCCTGATCGAGCTCACGACCCAGCGGGCGGCGGGCTCCGCGACCCCGGCCGGCGACGACGAGGGGACAAGGCTGCGCACGCGGCGTGCCGACCTGCACGGCCGCACGCCGAACCAGACCCTTTATCTCAAGCACATCCACGACCACGACATCACGTTCGGCATCGGCCCGGCCGGCACCGGCAAGACCTATCTCGCCGTCGCCAGCGCCGTCGACGCGCTCGAGCGCGATCTGGTCAAGCGTCTGGTGCTCGTGCGGCCGGCGGTCGAGGCCGGCGAACGGCTCGGCTTCCTGCCCGGCGACCTCGCGCAGAAGGTCGATCCGTACCTGCGTCCGCTCTACGATGCGCTGTACGACCTGATGGGCTTCGACAAGACCGGCAAGCTCTTCGAGCGCGGCACGATCGAGATCGCCCCGCTCGCGTACATGCGCGGGCGCACGCTCAATCACTCGTTCATCATTCTGGACGAGGCGCAGAACACGACGCCCGAGCAGATGAAGATGTTCCTGACCCGCATCGGCTTCGGCACCAGGTCGGTGATCACCGGCGACGTGACGCAGATCGACCTGGCGCGCGGGCAGAAGAGCGGCCTCGTCGAGGCCGACCGCATCCTGGCCGGCGTGCGGGGCATCGCGTTCACCCGCTTCACCAGCGCCGACGTCGTCCGCCACCCGCTGGTGCAGAAGATCATCGGCGCGTACGAGCGCGACATCGAGAGCCGGAAGGGCAGCGGCGGCGCATGAGCACGGCGGCACCGATCGTGGCGAGACCGCAAACCCCCGCCCGGCGCAGAAAGCCGGGGCTCGCGCTCACGGTCCAGTACGGCGTCGCGTCGGCCACGCTGCCCGCGCCTGCCGCACTGCGCCGCTGGGCCAGGGCGGCGGCCGAGCGCGCCGCCAGCGTCACGGTGCGCTTCGTCGGACGGCGCGAAGGCCGGACCCTGAACGCGGTGTACCGCGGCAAGGAGCACGCGACCAATGTGCTGGCCTTCGTGTACGATGTTTCGTCCAGGGTCGAAGGCGACATCGTGCTGTGCGCCCCCGTGCTGCGCACGGAAGCCCGCGCGCAGGGAAAGTCGCTCGCCGACCACTGCGCACACCTCGTCGTTCACGGCATGCTGCACCTGCAGGGTTACGACCACGACACCGGCCGCGCCGCGCGCGCCATGGAGGCGCGCGAGACCGCGATCCTCGCCGCGCTCGGCGTACCCGACCCCTACGCTTCCCCGATGGCTGCGCGCAGGATGAGCGGCCCCCGTGTTCGCTCCGTTGACCGTCCCGCGGAAGGGCGCTGACCCGTGAACGACGAGCGCGGCGACAAGCCCGGCAAGCCCACGTTGCTCGAGCGGCTGTCCGCGTTCCTCACGCGCGAGCCCGAGGACCGCGACGAGCTGCTCGAGCTCCTGCACGGCGCATTCGAGCACAAGCTGCTCGACGCCGACGCGCTGTCGATGATCGAGGGCGTGCTGCAGGTGTCCGAGATGACCGTGCGCGACATCATGATCCCGCGCGCCCAGATGGACGTCGTCTCGATCGACGACACGCCGGAGGAGTTCCTGCCGCTGGTGCTCGAGACCAAGCACTCCCGCTTTCCGGTCGATCGGCGAGAACAAGGACGACATCGTCGGCATCCTGCTCGCGAAGGAGCTGCTCCTCTACTACCGGAACCCGGACAGCTTCGACCTGCAGGGAGACGCTGCGCCCCGTCGTGTTCGTGCCCGAGTCGAAGCGCCTGAACGTCCTCCTGCGCGATTTCCGCGCCAACCGCAACCACATCGCGATCGTCGTCGACGAGTACGGCGGCGTGTCGGGGCTCGTCACGATCGAGGACGTGCTGGAGCAGATCGTCGGCGACATCGAGGACGAGTACGACTTCGACGAGAGCGAGGACAACATCATCGCGGAGGCGAACGGTCGCCACCGCGTGAAGGCGCAGACCGAGATCGGCGATTTCAACGCGCACTTCGGCACCGATTTCGCCGACGACGAGTTCGACACGGTCGGCGGGCTCGTCCTGCAGGCGTTCGGCCGCCTGCCCAAGCGCGGCGAGACGGCGAACATCGGCGACTACCGCTTCCGGGTCATCCGCGCGGACAGCCGCCGGATCTACACGCTGCAGATCGAGCCGATGGCGGGCGCGCCGGAAGCGGCCGCCGGACGCCGCATCGCCGTCGCGCGAGCGCTGACGGTGGCCGTCGCGTCGGCGTCCACCGCAGTGCGCGCATGACGCCCGCCGGGGCGCTGCGTTCGTCCGTCGCGCTCGCCGCCGGTGCGGCAACCGTGTTCGGTTTCGCGCCGTTCGGCCTCGCGGCGCTGCCGATCGTCACGCTGTCGCTGCTCCTCGTTCTCTGGCAGGGCGCCGCGTCGGCGCGCGCCGCCGCGGCGACGGGCTTCGCGTTCGGCCTGGGGCTGTTCGGCGCCGGTGCGTCCTGGGTCTTCATCGCCCTCAACACCTTCGGCGGCATGCCGCTGCCGCTTGCGGCCGCAGCCACCGCCGCGCTTCTGCGCGTTCCTTTCGCTCTATCCGGCGGCGGCGGGGTGGCTGGCCGCGCGATGGACGATGCCGGGATCGTGGCAGCGAGCAGTCGCGGCCGCCGCGGCCTGGACCCTCGCCGAGTGGGCGCGCAGCGTCGTGTTCACGGGCTTCCCGTGGCTCTCGCTCGGCTACGCGGCGCTGGGAGGGGCCGGCCGAAGCCCGTTGGCCGGGTACGCGCCCGTCGGCGGCGTATTCCTGGTCACGCTCGCGATCGCTGCCGCGGCCGCGGCGCTCGCGCTGCTCGTCGACGCCCTCGCCGCCGCCGCAAGGACGCGCGCCGCCCTCCTGCTCGCCGCGATGGCCGCCGTGTTCGCCGGAGGCGCCGCGCTGGCGCGCGTCGCATGGACAGCGCCGACCGGCGCGCCGGTCGCCGTGTCCCTCGTCCAGGGCAATGTCACGCAGGATCTCAAGTTCAACCCCGATTTCCGCCGGACGACGTTCGACCTCTACCTCCGCCTCGTGGGCGCGAGTCGCGGGCGTCTGGTCGTGCTCCCCGAAAGCGCATTCCCGGTGTTTGCAGACGAAGTGCCCGAGGAGGTGCTGCGGCAAGTGCGGGACATCGTGGCGGCGCGCGACGGCGACGCGCTGGTCGGCATGTTTACCGTCGAGCCTCCGCTCGCCGCCGGGGGCGCGCTGCGCTACTACAACAGCGTCGTGAGTGCGGGAGCCGCGCCGCCCCAGCTCTATCGCAAGCGCCACCTTGTTCCGTTCGGCGAGACGATTCCGCTGGAGCCCGTCGTCGGCTGGTTCATCCGCCGCGTCCTGTCGATTCCGCTCGCGAGCCAGGCGTCGGGCGATCCCGACCCGCCGGCGCTCCAGGTGGCCGGCCAGCGCGTCGCGGTCAACATCTGCTACGAGGATGCCTTCGGCGCGGACATCAGGCGGCAGGCGGGCGACGCGACGCTGCTCGTCAACGTCACCAACGACGCCTGGTACGGCCGCTCGCTGGCCGCGTTCCAGCACAACCAGATCGCGGCGATGCGCGCGCTCGAGACCGGCCGCCCGCTGCTGCGCGCGACGAACACGGGGATCACGTCGGCGATCAGCCACGATGGCCGCGAGATGGCGCGCCTGCCCTGGTTCACGCCCGGCATCCTCGAGGTCGAGGTTGCCGGCCGCGAGGGGATGACGCCGTACGTGCGGTGGGGTGATGCCGTCGCCAATGTCTTTGCCCTCGGGCTCCTCGCCACCGCGATCGGGCTTTCCCGGCGCGCCGGAAGACGCGTCCCTTGAATCGATCCGCCCGCCCGCGGAGCGATGCCGGTAAAATGCGCGATGCTCGACCCAGCCCCGTCCGCCTCGATGCCCACCTTCCAGCAGATCATCCTCACGCTCCAGGACTACTGGGACCGGCAGGGTTGCGCGCTGCTGCAGCCCTACGACATGGAGGTCGGCGCCGGCACGTCGCACACGGCCACGTTCCTGCGCGCGCTGGGCCCGGAGCCGTGGCGCGCCGCCTATGTGCAGCCGTCGCGGCGCCCGCGGGACGGCCGCTACGGCGAGAATCCCAACCGGATGCAGCACTATTATCAATACCAGGTGGTGCTCAAACCCTCGCCCGCCGACATTCTCGACCGCTACCTGGGATCGCTCGCCGCGCTCGGCTTCGATCTCGCGCAAAACGACGTCCGTTTCGTCGAGGACGACTGGGAGAACCCGACGCTCGGCGCGTGGGGACTGGGCTGGGAGGTCTGGCTGAACGGCATGGAAGTGACCCAGTTCACCTATTTCCAGCAGGCCGGGGGCATCGACTGCAATCCGATCACCGGCGAAATCACCTACGGCCTCGAGCGCCTCGCGATGTACCTGCAGGGAAAGGAGAATGTCTTCGACCTGGTCTGGGCCGAATCGAGCGAGGGCGGGACGCGGCGGGAGCTCACGTACCGCGACGTCTATCACCAGAACGAGGTCGAGCAATCCACCTACAACTTCGAGCAGTCGAATGCGCCGAAGCTCTTCGAGCTGTTCGCGTTCTTCGAGTCCGAGGCCAAGCGCCTGCTGGAGGCGAAGCTGGCGCTGCCCGGTTACGAAATGATCCTCAAGGCCGCGCACACGTTCAACCTGCTCGACGCGCGCGGCGCGATTTCGGTGACCGAGCGCGCCGCGTACATCGGCCGGATACGGACGCTGTCCCGGCTGGTCGGGCAGGCGTATGTCGACTCGCGCGAGGCGCTTGGCTTCCCGATGCTGCCCGCCGAACACAGGGCGCGGCGATGAGTCATCCCGCGACGCTCGCGGTCGAGCTGCTCACCGAGGAACTGCCGCCGAAGGCGCTGCGCCGGCTCGGCCAATCCTTCGCCGACGGCATCGTCGCGGGTCTGCGCGCGCGAGGGTTCCTGGCACCGGAAAGCTCGATCGCGCCGTTCGCGACGCCGCGGCGGCTGGCCGTCGCGATCACGAACGTCATGGCCGTCGCACCGGACACGGAGGTCGTCGACAAGCTGATGCCGGTCAAGGTGGCGCGCGATGCGTCGGGCCAGCCATCCGAAGCGCTCAAGAGGAAGCTCGCAGGACTCGGGCGCCCCGGCCTCGCCACCGCGACGCTGGACGCGCAGGACGGGCCGGACCGCATCTACGTCGGCTCCGACGGCAAGGCCGAGTACGTCTATTTGCGCAGCCTCGCCAGGGGCCAGGCGCTCGTTCGCGGCTTGCAGGAGGCTCTCGCCGAAACGCTCGAGAATCTGCCGATCCCCAAGGTGATGAGCTATGCCCGGGCCGGCGGCTATTACAACGACGTCAGGTTCGTCCGCCCTGCGCGCCGCTTGCTCGCTTTGCACGGCGCGGACGTGATCCCGGTGACCGCGCTCGGTCTCGCCGCAGATCGCCTCACGGGAGGGCATCGTTTCCTGAGCCGCGATGGCATTGAGGTCGCGACCGCGGACGCCTACGAGGAAACGCTGCGCGCGGAGGGCAAGGTGATCGCCGGGTTCGCCGAACGCCGTGCCGCGATCGTCGCCGGGCTCACGCATGCCGCCGCGGGCGCGACGCTCATCATGCCGGACGCGCTGCTCGACGAGGTGACCGGGCTGGTCGAATGGCCCGCGGTGTACGAAGGCGCGTTCGAGCGGGAGTTCCTGACGGTCCCGCAGGAGTGCCTGATCCTGACGATGCAGCAGAATCAGAAGTACTTCGCGCTGGCGGGCGCGGACGGCAAGCTCCAGCGGCGCTTTCTCGTCGTCAGCAACGTGGCGACCACGCAACCCGGCGCGATCATCCAGGGCAACGAGCGGGTGCTGCGCGCGCGGCTCGCCGATGCGCGCTTCTTTTTCGACCAGGACCGGAAGACGAAGCTCGAGGCGCGCCTGCCGAAGCTCGCGGCGGTCGTCTATCACAACAAGCTCGGCAGCCAGCAGGATCGGGTGGCGCGGCTCGCGCGACTGGCGGGCGAGATCGCGGGATGGCTCGGCGCGGACCGCGGCCGGACGCATCCGGGCGGCCGAACTCGCCAAAGCCGATCTCACGACCGACATGGTCGGCGAGTTCCCGGAGCTGCAGGGGCTCATGGGGCGCTATTACGCGCTGCACGACGGCGAGCCGGAAGCGGTCGCGGCGGCGATCGAGCAGCACTACTGGCCGCGCTTTGCCGGCGATGCGCTGCCGGACGGGCCGGTCGCGCAGGCCGTGGCGCTCGCCGACAAGCTCGAGACGCTCGCCGGCATGTTCGGCATCGGCGCGCAGCCCACCGGAGAGAAGGATCCGTTCGGCCTGCGCCGCCATGCGATCGGCGTGATCCGCATTCTCGTCGAGAAGAAGCTGGCGCTGGCGCTCCCGGAACTCGTTGCCGCCGCGTTCGCTGCGTTCGACGGCGTTCCGGCGGCCAAGGACGCCCGCATCGATCGTCGAGAACTTCATCTTCGAGCGCCTGCGCGGCTACCTGCGCGACGCCGGCTTTTCGGCGAACCAGGTCGAGGCCGTGCTGTGCCAGCGTCCGGCGCGCCTCGATCTCGTGCCGGCGCAATGCGCCGCGGTCAGGGCCTTCGCCGACCTGCCCGAAGCAGGGGCGCTTGCCGCAGCCAACAAGCGAATCGTCAACATCCTGCGCAAGTCCGGCAGCGAGGCGGCCGTCGCCATCGATCGTGCCCGTCTTGCCGACGGCGCGGAGCACGATCTCTTATCTCGCCTTCCAGAAGCTCCAGCCGATTGTCGACGACCGTTGCGCGGCGGGCGATTTCGCCGGCGCGCTGCTGGCGCTCGCCGGCGCCAAACCGGCCGTCGACCGGTTCTTCGACGACGTGCTGGTCATGGCCGACGATCCCGCCATCCGCGCGAACCGGCTCGCGCTGCTGCGCGGCGTGGCGCAGACGATGAACCGCGCCGCGGACATCTCGAAACTGGCAACCTGAGCCCGCCATGGTCCAACTTGCTTCCGAAGCCGTCGCGCCGACGCGGGCGCTCAAGCTGATCGTGCTCGATCGCGACGGCGTGATCAATCACGACAGCGACCGCTTCATCAGGTCGCCCGACGAGTGGCGGCCGATTCCGGGCAGCCTCGAGGCCATCGCGCGGCTCAACCGCGCGGGATTTCGCGTCGTCGTCGCGACGAACCAGTCCGGGATCGGCCGCGGGCATTTCGACATGGGGACGCTGAACGCGATTCACGACAAGATGCACAAGGCGCTGGCGCATGCCGGGGGGCGCATCGACGCGGTGTTCTACTGTCCCCATACCGGGGATTCGCAGTGCGAGTGCCGCAAGCCGAAGACCGGGATGCTGCGCGAAATCGGCGTCCGCTACGGGGTCGACATGACCGGCGTTCCCTGCATCGGTGACTCCCTGCGCGACCTCATGGCCGCCGATGCCGTCGGCGCGCAGCCGATACTGGTCCTGACCGGCAAGGGCGAGAAGACGCTGCGCGCCGGTGATTTTCCCAAGCACACGGTCATCTATCCCGATCTCGCGTTCGCGGCGTCGGCGCTCCTCGCGGGCGAATGAGATGAATCACTCCCATGCAGCGCCCTTCGGGCGGCCGGGCGGGCAGAGGGTGAGCCCCCACGCTCACTGCGTTCGCTGCCCCCCGCGGGGGCGCGCAGCGCCCTTCGGGCGGCCGGGCGGGCAGATGGTGAGCCCCCACGCTCACTGCGTTCGCTGCCCCCCGCGGGGGCGCGCAGTGCCCTTCGGGCGGCCGGGCGGGCAGCTGAGCAGCGCGTCATGGCAGGGGTGCGCGCGCTGGTCTTCCTGCTGTTCCAGACAATTGTCACGCCGGTCTACGCGGCGGTGATGCTGATGATGTTCTGGCTGCCGCGCGTTCCCATGTACCGGATTGCGGCGGCGTGGTGCCGAACCAATCTCTGGGGCGCGCGCTGGATCTGCGGCATCCGGCATCGCGTGATCGGCGCCGGGAACATCCCGTCGACGCCGCATATCGTGCTCTCCAAGCACAGCTCCACCTGGGAAACGCTTGCACTCACCCTGTTCTTCCCGCCGCTCGCATACGTCGCGAAGAAGGAGTTGCTGTCCATCCCGTTCTTCGGCTGGGGCTTCGCGCTTGCCTCCCCCATCACCATCGACCGCAACGCCGGCACCGACGCCATGCACCAGATCGCGGCCCAGGGGCGCGAGCGGTTCCGGCAGGGATTCTGGATCGTCATCTATCCGGAAGGCACGCGCATCCGCGCGGGCACCCGGTCCAAGTACAAGACCGGCGGCGCCAGGCTCGCCATCGAGCTCGGCGTGCCGATACTGCCGGTCGCGCACAACGCCGGCTACCTGTGGCCGAAGGGCGTGTTCGGAAAGCGGCCCGGAACCGTGACGATCTCCTTCGGCGCGCCGATCGCGCCGGAGGGCAAGGATGCGCAGACGCTGACGCGCGAGGTCGAGACGTGGATCGAAGCCGAAGTCGCGCGGCTCGGAGACCCGACCCGCCGCCCATGAAGGCTCGCCTTCGCCTGCGGGACATTTTCGGCGGCTCGCCCGACGCGCGCGGTGACGACGGCGCCATGCGCCGCATCGTTCTTGCCGGCGAGAACGTCGACTACCGTCTCGTGCGCGCGCGCCGGCGCTCGATCGGCATGCAGATCGGCCTGTCGGGCCTCACCGTCCGCGCGCCGCGCCGGGTGACGCTGCGCGAGATCGACGCCACGCTGACCGAGCGCGGCGCATGGATCCTGCGTTCGCTGGCCGAATGGCGCGCACGACGGCGTGACGTCCTGCCGCGGGAATGGAAGACCGGCGCGCCCATCCTCTTCCGCGGCCGCGAACTGGCGCTTGCCGTGCACACCGCGCGCAGACGGGAAATCGCGGCCGACCTCCTCAATCTCACCGTGCGTCACCCCGCCGGAGACGACGAACGGCAGGTCGCCGCCTTCGTCGCCCGCTGGCTGCGCGAGGAGGCCCTGCGCCAGCTCCTGCCGCGCGTGGCCGAATACGCGGCGCGGCTCACGCCGACGGTGCCTGTCGTCAAGCTGTCCAATGCCCGTTCCGAATGGGGGAGCTGCAACCAGAAGGGCGTGATCCGGCTCAACTGGCGACTGGTGCAGCTGCCGCCCGACCTGGCGCTCTACATCGTCGCGCACGAAGTCGCGCACCTCGTCGAGCTCAATCACTCGGCCCGGTTCTGGGGGCTGGTCGAAGGACTGTTCCCGGGCTCTTCCCGGGCCCGGTCGGCACTGGACGACTGGACCGCGCTGCTCGAGGCGTGAGCCGAAGTTTCAGATGGCGGGCGCGGCGAGCGCCGGCAGCGCAATCGTCAACCCCGCTTGCGCCTGCACGAGCGCCGAGAGCGCGGCCCCGAGCTCGTCGCCCGACCGCGTATCGCGCCACAGGCCGTCGCGGGGCCGGAAATGAAAACCTCCGGACCGGGCCGCGACCCAGATCTCGCGGTTCGGCACATGGCGGTTCACGATGAGCTTGCTGCCGTCCTCGCACTCGATCTGGAGGATGCCGTCGTTGAGACCCCAGTCGAGGTCGACGGCGGAGCGCGCCACGGCCGCGTCGAGCGCCGCCCCGATGCCCGCGAGCGTGCGGTCGGCGGCGGCGATGAATTCGCTCTCGGTGATCATGGTCGCTCCGAATTGCGGACTGGAAACATTTTCCCTGTTACGATTCTGCCCCGATGTTACGTGATTTCAGCGTCAGGATCCGCCGTGCCGGCATCGGGCTGGCCGTGATGGCCGCGGTCGGCGTCGCGCCGCTCGCCGCGTGCGGCGTGAAGGGCCCGTTGACGCTCCCGCCACCGCCTTCCACCGC
This sequence comes from uncultured beta proteobacterium, assembly GCA_963700415.1. Taxonomy (GTDB): domain Bacteria; phylum Pseudomonadota; class Gammaproteobacteria; order Burkholderiales; family Casimicrobiaceae; genus CAIWHR01. Next base: position 242,186 of record CAVOXS010000015.1, on the reverse strand, counting down.
GACCGGCGCGCCGCCATCCGAAACGCCGGGCGCAGCACCGACGCCCGCGCCGAAGCCGCCGGAACGCAAGCCGTGAATGCGTTTTCCGTCGTCGCCGGCGAGCTCCACGCGGAAGGGGTCCCGCTGTCCGATATCGCCGAGCGCTTCGGCACGCCCTGCTTACGTCTACTCGCGCGCGGCGCTCGAAGCCGGATACCGGGCCTTCGACGCCGCGTTCGAGGGCGTGCCGCACCTCGTGTGCTACGCCGTCAAGGCCAATTCCAGCCTCGCCGTGCTGAATGTCCTGGCGCGCCTCGGGAGCGGCTTCGACATCGTCTCCGGCGGGGAGCTCGCGCGAGTCGTTGCCGCCGGCGGCGATCCCGCGCGGATCGTTTTCTCCGGCGTCGGCAAGACAGCTCCGGAGATGGAGGCCGCGTTGGCGGCGGGCATCCGCTGCTTCAACGTCGAGTCGGCAGCCGAGCTCGAAGTCCTGAATGCCGTCGCCCGCCGTGCGGGGCGAGTCGCACCGGTTTCGCTGCGGGTGAACCCCGATGTCGATCCGAAGACACACCCCTATATCGCAACCGGGCTCAAGGAGAGCAAGTTCGGCGTCGCCTTCGACGATGCGCTCGACCTCTACCGCCGCGCCTACGACCTGGCAAACGTCGACGTCCGCGGGATCGACTGCCATATCGGATCCCAGATCACCGATCTTTCCGCCTGCGTCGAGGCGGCCGGGAAGATGTTCGGACTTGTCGATCGGCTCGAGGCCGCCGGAATCGCGCTCTCCCACGTCGACCTCGGCGGAGGCCTCGGTGTGCGCTACCGCGACGAGGAAACCATCGATCCGTACGCCTATGCGCTGGCCATCCGCCAGGCGCTGGGATCACGGCGACAGGAACTCTTGTTCGAGCCTGGCCGGTTCCTGGTCGGCGCCGCCGGCGTGCTGCTGACGCGCGTCATCTACCTCAAGCCCGGCGCCGGCCACGACTTCGCAATCGTCGACGCGGCAATGAACGACCTCCTTCGCCCCGCGCTCTACGATGCATGGCACGCGGTCGAGCCGGTGCGCCGGCGCGAGGGGCCGGCGCGTCGCTGGCAGATTGTCGGACCGGTGTGCGAGAGCGGTGATTTTCTCGCCCGCGACCGGCTGCTCGCGCTGGCCGAGGGCGACCTTCTCGCCGTGCGCGCCGCTGGCGCCTATGGATTCGTGATGAGCTCCAACTACAATTCGCGCCCGCGCGCCTGCGAGGTCATCGTCGACGGCGACCGCGCTCATCTCGGCCGGCCGCGCGAGCGCGTCGCAGATCTTTTCGCGCACGAATCGCTGCTGCCGTAATCGCATCTCGCGCAAAGCGTCGGACGGGGCGCGAATGTCGATTTTTCGCATGTGCGAAATCGCAACATTCGCGCTTCCGACACCAAGAATCGGCGAAGAGATCTTGCAATTCAACAAAATGTGGCTAGAATTCAGGCAGCAGGTAGCAGTGGGTTTGTCAAGAGCTTGCAGTTTCCGCCGACAGCCCCAGCGCCGCTTGCGCCGAAGCAGAAGCACCATAACAGCTACAGTAACTCAGACAGGAGAAACGAAATGGCTGACATGATGTCGATGATGACGCCGGCCGCTGCGGCCCCGGCGCCCAAGAAAGCGACCAAGAAGAAAGCGACCAAGAAGAAGGTAGCGAAGAAGAAGGCGGCGCCGAAGAAGAAGGCGGCGAAGAAGGCGACGACGAAGAAGAAGGCCGCCCCCAAGAAGAAGGCGGCCAAGAAGACCACGAAGAAGAAGGCAGCAAAGAAGACCACGAAGAAGAAGGCAGCGAAGAAGACCACGAAGAAGAAGGCAGCAAAGAAGGCGGCCCCGAAGAAGAAGGCCGCGAAGAAGGCGACCAAGAAGAAGGCCGCGAAGAAAGCGACCAAGAAGAAGGCCGCCCCGAAGAAGAAGGCCGCGAAGAAAGCGACCAAGAAGAAGGCCGCGAAGAAGTAGTACATCCGCGGCAGCAGGTTCGCCCCGGATTGGCGGCGATCCACAAGACAGGCGACGCGATGCGTCGCCTGTTTTCATTCCGGGTCCGCGTCGAAGCTGTCGCGTCGACCCCGTGCCGGCGCAGCCTGACGCGACCCAAGCCGCGCCGGCGCGCCCGGAGGGCGTCAGCCGCCTGCCGCCGCCCCCGTCTTGGCGACGGAACGATCCTTGCCCTGGCCCGCAGGTTTCGCGGCCTTGCCTTTCGCCCGGGTCGCGCCTCCGGACGCGCTCGTTCCTGCGGCACGCTTGACCGTGCCGGCCGCCGGCGCGCGATCGCTCGTGATGCGCAACGACTGCCCCGCCTTGATGACGTCCCGCGTGAGACCGTTCCATCGCCGCAGCTCGACGGTGGTCACGGCGTGGCGGGAGGCGATGCCGGACAGCGTGTCGCCGCGCTTGACGCGGTAGTAGAACGTGCGGCCCTGCGGGACCGTCGTGAATACGGCCTGCGACAGCGTGTCCGCGGCCGCGTCGGTCGGCACCGGCGTGGGCACGAGCAGCATGTGTCCGGCGGGCACTCTCGCCTTCGCGCCGATGCCGTTGACCGCCCGCAGCGCGTCGATCTCCAGGCCGTACTTGGCGGCGACCTTGGCGAGCGTCTCGCCGTCGCGCATCCGGTAGGCCTGCCACGAAACCAGCGGCTGGTCCGCGAGCTGCAGCTTGGCGGCGAACAGCTCCGCCCTGTCGATCGGGAGCAGGATCGTGTACTCGTCCGCGCCGGCGATCACCGGCCTGTTGTGCTGCGGATTGAGATAGCGGAACTCGTCGATCGGGCATCTCGGCCAGCTGCGCCGCCTTTTTCACGTCGATCGCCCGGTCCGTCTTGACCACGGTGAAATAGGGCGCATCCGGAATGTCCCCGAGATCGAGCCCGTACCTCTCGGGGTCGCGAACGATGTTCTTCAGCGCCTGCAGCTTCGGCAGGTAGTTGCGCGTCTCGTCCGGCATCTTGAGGTCCGCGTATCCCGCCGGAAGTCCCTTCTTCCGGTTCTTCGCGATGGCCCGGGCGACGTTGCCTTCGCCCCAGTTGTAACCGGCCAGCGCGAGCTGCCAATCGTCGAAATCGGCATGCAGCTTCTCGAGATAGGTGAGCGCCCCTTCGGTCGCGGCGACGACGTCACGCCGGGAGTCGAACCAGAAATTCTGCTTGAGGCCGTAATGCTTGCCGGTCGACGGCATGAACTGCCAGATGCCCGAGGCGCGGGCGACTGACATCGCATTCGGATTGAACGCGCTCTCGACCATGGGCAGAAGCGCGAGCTCCAGCGGCATGGCGCGCTCTTCGACTTCGACGACGATGTAGTACAGGTACCGCCGGCTGCGCTCGAGCATGCGCTCGACGTAGTCCGGACGCGACGCGTACCACTGCTCCCACTTGCCGACGAGGGGATCGTCGATGTCCGGCATCGCGAAGCCGCGGCGAATGCGCACCCAGAGGTCGTCGGCCGGCGGCGGCAGCGGCTCGAGGTCGGCGGCGACCGAACGCGCGACATAGTCGGCGGCGGCTCGCGGCGGCGCCACGACGACGGCAGGCTCAGGTGGCGCGGCCGGCGCTGCTATCGCGGGAAGTCGGCGGCGGGGCCGGCGTCGCGCACGCGGCAAGCAGCACCGCGAGCGCAGCGTGAGATAGCCAGAAAAAACTTGAACGCAATTCGATCCGTCGTCGGCCGGGGTTGCTGCGGCGATGGTAGACGCCATGCGCTGAAGCGTCAACCGTAGCGGTGCGTCAGCGAAATTCGTTCTTCCATTCGCGGATCACGGCGAAGACGTCGACGGGGTCCGCCAGCCGGCGCCCGGCGCGGGCTTGCGCCGCAGCGACAACGTCAGGCTCGCGCGCGCGCAGAAACGGGTTCGTCGCGCACTCCTCCGCGACCGTCGACGGAACCGTCGGCACCCCGCGGTCGCGCTTTTCCTGGTCGCGCCTCTGGCGGTCCCGCAACGCCGCATTCCCGGGTTCGACCGCGAGCGCAAAACGCAGGTTCGCCAGCGTGTACTCATGTGCGCAGTAGATGCGCGTGCTCCCCGGAAGGGCGGCGAGCTTTCCGAGCGAGTCCGCCATCTGCGCCGGCGTGCCCTCGAACAGCCGCCCGCAGCCGCCCGCGAACAGCGTGTCACCGACGAATGCGACCCCCGCCTCCGGAACGCTTCCCACGTACCCGATGTGTCCCGCCGTGTGTCCCGGGATGTCCAGCACGCGGAGTGTCCAGCCCAACCCCGGCACGGTGATCTCGTCGCCTTCCGCCAGCGCGTGCGTGCGCCCCGGGATCGTCTCGCGCGCGGGACCGAACACCGGGACCGGGAAGCGCGCGAGCAACGCCATGTTGCCCCCGACGTGATCGCCATGATGGTGCGTGTTGACGATGGCCGACAGCGCGAGCCCCTCGCGTTCGAGATACGCGAGCACCGGTGCCGCGTCCCCGGGATCGACGACCGCCGCCTGGCGACCCTCGCGCAGGAGCCATATGTAGTTGTCGCTGAACGCAGGGATGGGGATAATCGCCGCCATGGACGCATCTTCCGGAGCAGCGGGTTGCCTGTCAACGACACTCGCCGACTGGTTGAGAACGCCGCTGGGACAATATCTCCTCGCCCGCGAGCAAGCCTGGTTCGATCGGACCGTCACCGACATCTTCGGCTTCCAGGCGATTCAGATCGGCTTGCCGGACTGTCCGTTCCTCGCACAGAGCCGGGTCACCTCGCACTGGACGGTCGACCTCGGCCCGCCCGCGCAGCTGCTCGCGGATCCGAACTGGCTGCCATTCCCCGACAACGCGCTCGACCTGATCGTGCTGCCGCACGCGCTCGAGTTCGCGAGCGACCCGCACCAGCTGCTGCGCGAGGCCTACCGGGCGACGCGACCCGAGGGACAGATCGTGATTTCCGGTTTCAATCCGTTCAGCCTGTTCGGCGCCAAGCGCTATTTCGGTCGCGGCCAGACGGCGCCGTGGAACGGCAGCTTCATCGCGTTGTACCGGCTGAAGGATTGGCTCGCGCTGCTGGGATTCGAAGTGGCGGGCGGCGGACTGGACTGCTACGTCCCGCCGTTCGACAGCGAGAAGTGGCGCGCGCGATGCGAATTCTTCGAAGCGGCCGGCGACCGCTGGTGGCCCATCGGCGGCGGGGTGTACTACCTGAGGGCGACCAAGAAAGTCCTGGGCATGCGCATCCTGACTCCGGCGTGGGAGCGCCGCAAGAACGGTCTCGCCACGGCGCCGCGCCAGGCGCGGCAGTGCATCGAGCGCGTCGAGTGAGGGAGCGGGGCGAAGCCCGGGAGCGAAGCGCGCGTCCGCGGCGCATCGGGGCGGCCGGCGTCGTGCGGGCCGGTTGCTCCGGCGAAGATTGCGGAGGCCGCGAATGACCGGCCTCGTCACGATCTACACCGACGGTGCGTGCAAGGGGAACCCCGGCCCCGGCGGCTGGGGTGCGCTGCTCGTCTTTCGCGACCGGGAAAAGGAGCTCTTCGGCGGCGAGCCCGCGACCACGAACAACCGCATGGAGCTCACCGCGGTCATCCGCGCGCTCGAATCACTCAAGCGCGAGTGCGCGGTGGCGATCTATACCGATTCGCAGTACGTGAAGAACGGGATCCAGAGCTGGATCCACGCATGGAAGAAGAACGGCTGGAAGACGGCGGACCGCAAGCCGGTCAAGAACGCCGAACTCTGGCGGGAACTCGATGCGCTCGCGGCCAAGCACAGCGTGGAGTGGCACTGGGTCAAGGGCCACAACGGCCATCCAGGCAACGATCGCGCCGACGCGCTGGCCAACCGCGGCGTCACTTCCGGATGAATTCCCCCGATTCGCAATCGACCCGGCGCAGCGGATAGATCACCTGCCGGTCCGCGCCGCCGACCTTCCCCTCGACGGTCGCGTACAGCCAACCTTCCGACGCGCGACGATAGATGATCCGCTGCGGGAATTCCGGCCGGGGATTGGCGAAGGTGAAGATCGTGTCGTTCCGGTCTTCCGTCTTGTCCACGGTCTGCTCCTCCAGCCGAAACGCAGCCTCGGCCTTTCCCGATGGCGCGGCGACATAGTAGACACCGTCCGGCCGCGACTCCAGACGCAGGTACTCGTAGTCCTGCATCTTGCCCCGCATCACCGTCTGGCTCACGCCGATGAGCATTCCCCCGCGCAACGGCATCCACTGTTCGCGATACTCGCGCTGGTTGACCTCGCCCCGCCAGCAGCCCTCGAGCCACGCCAGGGGCTCCAGCGCGACGTCTTCGCTCGGCGACGCCTTGGACCCCGGCGCCGCCGGTCCGGAGGGAGCAACGTACTGCGCGGCCAGCGGAGTCGCGAAGAGCACCGCGACCAGGAACGAAGAGAGTCTCATGGCGGAATTCACCGTAGGATGGGTCGCCGCCCGTCGCGGGGCTTCATTGCGGCCCGGCAAGCGGCAGGTTGAGCAGCAGGTTCTGCGGCTTGAGTTTCAACCGTCCGTCGTCGTCCATCGCCATCGCCAGATAGACGGGACGACCGGCGATCGCGGGCCGCATGGCGCCGGGATCCGCGAACGTCAGCTCGAACAGGCACAGGAGCCGTCCCATCCTCGTTTCGTCGACGTCGACGCGATTGTACAGGTCGTTCAGCAGAGCGCTCGCCACGGCATCCAATCCGACGTGCCAGACCCAGCGCCGGTCGTCGATCTCGCTTTGCGGGCGGATCGTCACGACCACGCCGTGGAAATGCGCGATCCACTTCTCCAGCACGCGGCAGAGCGCATCGAGCGCCGGGCGACCCCGGTTCAGGCTCACCGCCAGATCGTGCCGCTCGTCGCGTTCCCAGTACGCGGCGGCGTTGGCGGCGTCCAGCGTATCGAGATCGACCGTGCGCAGCGGCGTGCGGTTCTGCTGCAGCAACTCGCCCAGGCTGCCGAAGCCGCCCGTCGTGGCGAACAACTCGACCGTGGCCAGGTCGGCTGCCATCACCGCGCCGTCGTCGGTCACCGCGATCTTCTGCGGGCGGAACAGCATCTCGGCGGCGCGCGCCTCGATCGGATCGGCGCCGGCGCCGAGAATGTGCCGCAGCAGGATCGCCGTCAGCTGATGCACGAGCACGGGCGCCACGTCGACGCCATCGCGGAACAGCGCGACATAGGCCCCCTCGAGCGAGGGCGCGTCCACGAGCCGCTGCCGGAAACGCAGCCAGACCGCGAAATTCTCGCGCGCATCGGCGTCGGCGATCGGCGCCAGGTCGGAGTCCGCGACCGCCGCGCGCGGCGCCGCGAGCAGCTTCTCGTGCAGCGCGAGCTCCGCCGCGCAGGAGTCGGGAATCGGCGCCAGCTCCGGGCGCAGCAGCAGCGCGCGCAGGAACCCGTCGGTGACCAGCAGCCGGCCGTCGGCGTTTGCCGTCAGCAGCCGGTAGCCACAGGAGGGCCAGTAATCGGGCACGTCGTCCGCGTTGTGGCACCGTCAGGCCCGGGACAGGGCGTTTTTCGGGGCTTCCCGAAAACGGTTTCTGTCCGCGGCAAGGTCAGCCGCCCAGCATCGCCTTCTTGAGGTCCGGCTGGACCGGCTTGTCGCCGAGCCAGATCTTCGTCAGCGCCGCATTGAACGGCTCGCCGGGAATCGTCCCCTTCGCGGCGCCGTTGAAGCCCACGACCGTGGCGCCGTCGACGAAATCGAGCGTAACGACGTTGCCCTCCTTCGCCTCGCCGAACGCCTTCATGATGGTCGTGAGCTGATCCTGCTGCGCCTTGACCGCCGCCATCTCGGCTGCAGTGTTGTTGTCCTTCAGGCCGTCGTTGAGCGCATCGACCAGCTGGTCCGCCGATAGGTCGCGCAGCATGTTCATCTGGATCCGGCGCGGACCTTTGGCCAGCACCGCGCCGAGATCGGCCGCCTTGGCCGGCAGGTAGAGGCTGCCGACGTAGACCTTGAAGAACACCTTCGTCCGGATGCCCGCGCCGTTCAGGACGAGTTCCTGACCTCCGACCGCGGCCTTGTCGGGGAGCTTGACGCCGCCGACGTCCGCGGCGAGCGCCACCGCCGAGAAACACATGGCGAAACACACGAGCAACAGCTTGCGCATGATTCTGTCCTCCTTGGGGAAACGGCGGGGCGCCGGCTGCAATGCGCAGCGCCCCGGGTGCGAAAAACGGGCCGCCCGCAGAACGAGCGGCCCGGTTCCGGTGCCGATCCTTTCGCCAACGGCCGGCGGCCTACGCGTGGCTTACTTCCAGCGATAGTTCGCCTGTCCCGACACGATGATGACATGGTTGTTGAAATTGCCGTCGATCAGGCCGTTGGCCGCGATGCTGGCCGGGTTGCCCGCGTTGTTGATCGAGCCGTCCTTGACGAAGATGTAGGCAGCGCCGACGTCGAAGTTCAGGTTCGTCGAATACTTGTATCGGGCGCCGAGCGTGAGCCAGGTGCGGTCGCTGTCGGGCAGCCGCGCCGAGCGGTCGATGTCGTTGACCGGCGACTGGTCGTAGGCGATCCCCGCCCGCAACACGGTTTTCTCGTTGTACTGGTAGTTCGCGCCGACCGCGAACCGCCACGTGTCATCGAAATTTTCCGGCAGCACGGACAGCGTCGTGCCGTTGGTGCGGTTGATCCGCAGCTCCTGGATGCTGCTCCAGCCGGTCCACGTGACGTCGCCCAGGATGTCCCACTTGTCGTTGAGCTTCTGGTAGTACGAAAGCGACGCCATGTCCGGCAGCGTGAGGTCGAGCTTCACGCCCCCGTTGTTGAGCCGCGTCTGGTTGACCGCGTTGCTGACGCCGACGACGACCGGGTTGAACGGAGCCAGCGCGCCGGTCAGCGTCGGGGGTGTCGGATTGGTGAAGGTCACGCTGCCCTGAACGTCGTATTTCATCTTCGACCGATAGGAGAGGCCGATTCTGCTCGCCCCGACGTCGTTGTTGGCATCGCCGTTGAAGCTGAGCATCGCGCCGACGTTCCATCCCCACGCGTAGTCGTCGCCGGTGATCTTGGCGAAGGTGTCCAGACCGGACGTCGCCCCGATCAATGCCGGGATCGACGACGCGGGAATCTGGCCGCCCGCGGCGGCCAGGGCATACCCCTGCGCCAGGGCACCCGTGTAGTTGACGTTGTTGGTGAGGGTCGCCGACAGATGCTGGTAGTTCGCGCCAGCGCCCAGCCAGAACGTGTCGGTGACCTTGTAGGACACCGACGGGTTGACGTTGATCGTCTTGATCTCGGACTTCAGCGCCTGATAGCGGCCGAGCCAGCCGTCGTCCCAATCCGTCTTGAGCCCGAACGGAACGTTGACGCCTATCCCGACGTGCCACTGGTTATTGATGGCCATCGACCCGTAGAGGTTCGGCACGAACGCGGCGCCGCCGGCGTCGCCGCCGCCGCCGCCCAGCGGTTGCCCGAGTGCCGCCTGCGAGTTCGCATTCTGGAACTTGGCCGAGGGGACGATCACATGGATCGCCTGCTCGACCTGCGTGAAATTGAGCCGCGCGAGACCCGCCGGGTTGTGCCACACGGTGTTCGCGTCCTCGGCGGTGGCGGCGGCGCCGGCAAAGGCGTTGCCGAGCCCCATGACATTCTGCTCGGCCAGCGCGAACGCGGAACCGAACGCCTGCCCTCCCGCAAGCGCCAGCACGACGCCGGCTACGGCAGTGGCAATCCTGGTACGGGAAAAGCGAGCAGTCATGGTGAATCTCCTCATGGAAAGGATGCGAGGCGCGGCCTCAGGAAAAGGCAATGGGGATGCGGGTTCGCTGCGGAGCTGTGGTCGCCGGTCCGGGGGTCCCGGCCCAAAGGCGGGGTTCCAGAAAATATACACCCGGTCAAGGGGCGCCGGGAGCGCCGGATGGACTGTCACGCGGGACACCACGCCAAGTGTTGCTTTTTTGGGCAATACCCCGCTCGGGACGTCACCCGTGAGGCAACTCGCGAGGCCGTCGATCGGGCCCGACTGCAACATAGGTCAGGCTCGCCTCGGTCACTTTGACGCAGATCACCTCGGAGGGGTTGCGCTGCGCGTAGACCTCGACGTCCACGGTGATCGACGTCCGGCCGACCCGCGTGATCTGCGCAAAGAAACTCACGACGTCGCCGATCAGGACGGGTTCCTTGAAGACAAACGAGTTCACGGCGACCGTCGCGACCCGGCCGCGCGCTCGGCGGGCGGCCGCGACACCGCCGGCGATGTCGACCTGCGACATCACCCAGCCGCCGAAGATGTCGCCGTGCTGGTTGGCGTCCGCCGGCATCGGAACCACGCGCAGCGTGGGCTCCTTGTCCGGCAGCAGGGCCGGTTTGGCAGGCATCTCAGTGCCCGCCCGGCCGCCCAAAGGGCTCTGACCACCTCCGCGGTGGGCAGCGAACCAAGTGCGCGTGGGGGTCGTTCAATCTGTCCCTCGCGGTCAGGCCGCGGCCTTCACGGCCTTGTCGCGCAGCTCGCGCCGCAGGATCTTGCCGACGTTGGATTTCGGCAGGTCCGCCCGGAATTCGACGTCGCGGGGCATCTTGTAGCCGGTGAGGTGCTCGCGGCAATGCTTGAGCACGTCGTCCGCGGTCAGGCTGGCGTCCTTCTTGACGACGAAAAGCTTCACCGCTTCGCCCGACTTGGTATCCGGCACGCCCACCGCCGCGCATTCGAGCACGCCCGGATGCATGGCGACGACCCCCTCGATCTCGTTCGGATACACGTTGAAGCCTGACACCAGGATCATGTCCTTCTTGCGGTCGACGATCTTCACGAAGCCCCGCTCGTCCATCACCCCGATATCGCCGCTCATGAAGAAGCCGTCGGCGGTCATCACCTTCGCGGTTTCGTCCGGACGATTCCAGTAGCCGGCCATCACCTGCGGGCCGCGAATGCAGATTTCCCCCGGCAGGCCGAGCGCGACGTCCTTGCCCGCGTCGTCGCGCAGCGTGACCTCCGTCGACGAAATCGGCAGCCCGATCGTGCCGTTGTAGGCGGGCAGGTCGAGGGGGTTGATCGTGGCCGCGGGCGAGGTCTCGGTGAGGCCGTAGGCTTCGATCAGCGGGGAGCCGGTGATCTCCTTCCATTTGACGGCGACCGCCTCCTGCACGGCCATCCCGCCGCCCAGCGTCATCCGCAGCGACGAGAAGTCGAGCTTGCCGAAGTCCGGGTTGTTGACCAGTGCATTGAACAGCGTGTTGACGCCGGTGAAGGCGGTGAACTTGTATTTGCCCATCTCCTTGACGAAACCCGGAATGTCGCGCGGGTTCGGGATCAGGATGTTCTCCCCACCCAGCGTCATGAACGTCAGGCAGTTCGCCGTCAGCGAGAAGATGTGATACAGCGGCAGCGGCGTGATGACGATCTCGCGCTCGCTGCTCAGGAAGGGTTGCAGCCACGCACGGGCCTGCAGCAGGTTGGCAACGATGTTCCGGTGCAGCAGAACCGCGCCCTTGGCCACGCCCGTCGTGCCGCCCGTGTACTGCAGGAACGCGATGTCGTCGTGCGCGAGCGGCACCCGCTCCAGCTTGCCGGCGCGGCCTGCCGCCAGTGCGTCGCCGAGCCGAACGGCCTCGGGCATCGACCAGGCCGGGATCATCTTCTTCACCCGCCGCAGGACGAGGTCGACGATGATGCCCTTGAAGCCGAGGAGCTCGCCGATGCTGGTGACGATCACCCGCCGGACCTTGGTCCGGCCGAGCACCTCCGCCACCGTGCGCGCGAAGTTCTCGACCACGACGATCACTTCCGCCCCGGAGTCGGTGAGCTGGTGCTCGAGCTCGCGCGCCGTGTAAAGCGGGTTGACGTTGACGACCGTGCAGCCGGCGCGGATGGTCCCGAACAGGCACACCGGATACTGCAGGATATTGGGCATCATCAGCGCGACGCGCGTGCCCTTCTTGCAGCCGTTCGCCTGCAGGTAGACGCCGAACGCGGCGGAAAGCCGGTCGAGATCGGCGAAGGTGATCGACTTGCCCATGCAGGTGAAGGCGGGGCGGGTCGCGAACTTCGTCGCGCTCTCCTCGAACACGTCGCGGACCGACTTGTACGCGTTGATGTCGATCTCGGCGGGCACGCCTTTCGGATAGTGTTTCAGCCAGATTTTGTCCACGGACCTCCCCCTTGCCAAAAGGATTCGCCAATGCGCCGCCGGTCCCGGCTCTTGGCGCAGGCACCGGCAGGGCGCCGGCGGTTTCGCCGACGCCACCCTGCTCTGTCGATGCTACACCAGAAGGCGGTGGCGCTGCGCCGGCGAGCCGCGCGGGCCTGCGACGGATTGTCGCCGGCCGATGCCGGGCGCGACCGGCGGGCGCCGCTCAGGCGGGCGCGGGTGCCGGCGCGACCTGTTCTTCGGACTCCGCGTAATGGAGCGGGCCACCGCGAAAGGGCGCGAATCCGGTTCCGAAGATCGCGCCGGCATCGACGAGATCCGCATCGGCCACGATGCCTTCCGCGAGCGCGGCTTTGGCTTCGGCCACGAAGGGCCCGATGAGACGATCGGCGAGCCCCGCGGGAACGGCGCCGGCCGCCTGCTTGGCCGGCTTGCCGCCCGCGTAATCGTAGAAACCGCGCTTGGTCTTGCGCCCGAGATGCCCGGCCGCCACAAGCTCCGCAAGTTTCTTCGGCGGCGTCGCGTCCGGCGTCAGCATCTTGCCGACGGCCACGCAGATGTCGAGACCCACGGTGTCGGCAAGCTCGATCGGTCCCATCGGCATCCCGAACGCGAGTGCCGCCTCGTCCACCGTTTCCGGCGCGATGCCTTCGTCCACGCAGCGCATCGCGGCCATCAGGTAAGGCGCCAGCACGCGGTTGACGAGAAAGCCGGGGGCGCTCTTGACCGGCAGCGGCAGCCGGTCGATCTGGCGCACGAACGCGGCTGCGGGCGCGGTCAGCTCGGCACGTGTCTGTCGGCCGATCACGATCTCGACCAGCATCATCTTCGCCACCGGATTGAAGAAGTGCAGTCCGATGAGGCGCGTCGGATCGGCCATCGTCGTGGCGATGTCCTCGAGGGGGATGGACGACGTGTTGGTGGCCAGGATCGCGCCGGGTCTCGCCTTCGCCTCGAGCGCCGCGAACAGGCTGCGCTTGGCATCGACGTTCTCGAAGATCGCCTCGATGATCACGTCGGCGCGCGCGACGCCGTCACCGGCGACATCCGGCAACAGCCGGTCGGTGGCGTCACGGACGCGGCGCGGGTCGCGCAGGCGGTCCGCGAAGAGCTTCGCCGCCCGTCCCATCGCCGGCGCGAGCCGCTCGGCGTTCTGGTCCTGCAGGGTGACCGTAAGGCCGCGCAACGCGCACCACGCCGCGATGTCGCCGCCCATCGTGCCGGCGCCGACCACGTGCACGTGGGCTGCCTTGAAGTCGCCCTCCTTGCCCAGCGACTTCAGGCGCTCCTGCAGCCCGAAGAGCCGGATCAGGTTGGCGGCCGTGGGCGTCCTGAGCAGCGCGGGAATCGACGCCGGATCCGACGGCGGCGCCGCGAGCACATTGCCGTCGTACTTGACCCAGATGTCGAGGATCGCATACGGCGCCGGATAGTGCTCGCGCCGCGCGCGCCGGGCGACCTGCTTGCGCGCCTGCGCGGCAATCACCCGGCGCACCAGCGGATTGAGCGTCAGCGACTGCGGAAAGCCGAGCCGCCGGGGGGCGGGCAACGCGTTCAGGATGCCGCGCGCCGTGTTCTCCATGATCCGTGCCGGCACGCATTCGTCGGCGATGCCGAGCCGCTTCGCGCGCCGCGCATCGATCGTGCGCCCGGTCAGCATCAGGTCGAGGGCCGCCGGCGCGCCGGCGACGCGCGGCAGCCGCTTCATGCCGCCCCAGCCGGGCACGATCCCCAGCATCACTTCGGGCAGACCCAGGCGCGTGCCCGGCTCGTCGACGACAACGCGGTAACGACAGGCAAGCGCCAGTTCCAGGCCGCCGCCCAGGCAGAAGCCGCGAACGAGCGCAACGGTCGGATACTTGACGGCGGCCAGACGCTCGAACGCGTCCCAGCCGCGCTTGACGAGCGCGAGCGCCCCGGCTTCATTCGCGAGCTGGCTGAACTCGTCGACATCGGCGCCGGCGATGAAGCCGTTCGCCTTGCCCGAAGCGATGATGAGCCCGCGCGGCGGATTGCGGTCGAGCTCGTCGAGCGCCGCGTTGAGTTCGGCGAGCACCGGCGCGCCGAGCGTGTTGGTGCTGCCGCCGGCGCGGTCGAGCGTCAGTCGCGCGAGGCCATCGGCGTCGCGAGTCAATGTCCAATGCTGCATGGCGTGTTCGCTTTCCTGAAGTTCGCGGGGCATTGCGGCAGCCGTCCGTCGTCAGTCCGGTGGCGGGATCGTTGGCGCACCCTTGGCGTTGCGCGCCTTCCCTCCGAGAAAAAGCAGTTCACTCTTGGGATGGCCCGGCCCGCGCTCTGGACTGCCTTCGCGCTGCGCGCTCCGGCATTCGCCCCTGGGGCAGCCCGGCGGGCTCATACCCTCTCGATCAGCATCGCGCCGCCCAGCCCGCCGCCGATGCAGATCGCCGCCATGCCGCGTCGCCCGCCCGTGCGCTTGAGCACGTTCAGCACGTGCAGGACGATTCTGGCCCCGGAGGCGCCGACCGGGTGGCCGAGCGCGACGGCGCCACCGTCGACATTGAGCCTGGTTGCATCGAGCGCGCCCAGCGCAGACGGCAAGCCCAGCTCCTGCGTGCAGTATTCGGCGCTCTGCCAGGCGCGTTCGCAGCCGATCACCTGCGCCGCGAACGCCTCGTTGATCTCCCAGGCGTCGACATCGGCAAGGCCGAGTCCGTTGCGCTCGAGTATCGGCGTCGCCGCGTGCACCGGACCGAGCCCCATCTGCGCCGGGTCGAGGCCAGCCCACTCCGAGTCGACGATGCGCCCGAGCGGCGTGAGCTTGTGCTTTTCAACGGCGCGTTCGGACGCGATGACGAGCCAGGCAGCGCCATCGGTGATCTGCGAGCTGTTGCCGGCGGTGACGTTCCCGTATTTGCGGTCGAAGAACGGCTTGAGCTTCGCGAGGTTCTCGACGGTCGAGTCCTCGCGCATGCCATCGTCCCGCGCATAGAGCTTGCCCGTCTTGTCGTACAGAGGCACGACCTCGCCGTCGTAGTGCCCCGCCTTCTGCGCCGCGATCACGCGGGCGTGACTGCGCGCCGAGAATTCGTCCATCTCGCGCCGCGTGATCCCGAACCGGAACGCGAGGTTCTCGGCGGTCTGGCCCATCAGCAGACCGACCATCGGATCGGTCAGGCCTTTCATGATGCCGATCACCGGCGCGAGGTAGCCAAGCCGGAACTTCGCGGCCAGCGCGGCCCGCTGGCCGAGCGTCTTCGCCGCATACCAGTTCGACAGCCAGAGCACCATCGCGTCGGAGAACAGAAGCGGCGCGCGCGACAGCGCGTCGACTCCGCCCGCGAGCACGAGATTCGACCGGCCGGCGCGGATGTTGCTGATGGCCGAGTCGATCGCCTGCATCCCCGACGCGCAGTTGCGCATCACGGTCCAGCCGGGCACCTTCATTCCGCAGCCCATCCGCAGCGCCACGACGCGGCCGATGTTGACCTCGTCGACCGAGGGCGCGGCGCAGCCGAGGATCACTTCGTCGAGCTCGGTCGGCGCAAACGGCTGGCGGACGAGCAGCGCGCGACCGGACGCCGACGCAAGGTCGGATGCCGCAAAGGGCCCCGGCCGGTTGCGCGACTTGAGGAATGGCGTGCGCGCGCTGTCGATGATGTAGATCGGTTCGTTCATGACGTGTGGATTCCAGGGATCAGAGGCAGGCCGACCCCCCGAGTCAGGCGGCGGCCTTGTGCACCACTGCCGGGGCAGCGGTCATCTGCACGAAACTGTGCGCGGGGCTCATTTCCGACGCACCCAGGTCCTGCGGGAAGTCATCGACGCGGATCACCAGCGCCGTGGCGTCGCGCGCGGCCACGATCGCTGCCCCTTCCGCGGCAGTGATCACGCCGGCCGCCTCGCCACGCGCGACGAGAACCTCGATCCCGGCGCCCGGCGGCAGCTTGGCCTCGAGGCGACCATCCTTCGCCGCGGCCCGCAGCTTCGCTTCGATCGGCTCCGCGACGACGGTCGCGGCGAGCGCCCGCTCGACCTGGGCCAGCGGATTGTCCGGCGCATCCGACAGATAGGCCCCGGCCGTCAGGCGATCACGCGCCGCCGACGGCTCGATCAGGATGCGCGCCACCTCGTGGCCGAGTTTGTCCGACGGCACGACATAGGGCCGGCCAAGCGGGAACACGACCCGGCGCATGAGCGCGCCGACGAAGCGGTTCGGGAAGTTCGAGATCAGCCCTTCGAACGCATTCTGCGCCTTGAACATCGCGTCCCACATCGCCCAGTGCATCAGCGGCGCATCGGCCTGCTGCCGGCCTTCGGCCTCGTAGCGGCGGAGCGTCGCGGAGCAAAGGTACATCAGCGACAGGATGTCGCCGAGGCGAGCGGAGAGTTTCTCCTTGCGCTTCAGCGCGCCGCCCAGGGTCCCCATCGACACGTCGGCGAAGAACGCCAGCGCGGCCGAGAACCGCGTCAGCTGCTGGTAGTAGCGGCGGGTTTCGGGCGCGACGGCGACGGGCACGCCGACGAAATGCGAGCCGGTCAGGCCCATCACGAGCGTGCGGGCGAAATTCGAAACCACGAAGCGCAGGTGGCCGAAGAGCGCGGCGTCGAACGCGACCGACGCTTTCTCGCTGTCCGCTTCGCGGGTCGCGGCGATTTCCTTCAGCACGAACGGGTGGCAGCGGATCGCCCCCTGTCCGAAGACGATGAGACTGCGGGTCAGAATGTTGGCCCCTTCCACCGTGATCGCGACGGGTATCTGCGTGTATGCGGCGCCGATGAAGTTCGACGGCCCCATGCAGATGCCTTTGCCACCGACGATGTCCATCGCGTCGTTGACGACCTGCCGGCCGCGTTCGGTGAGGTGCAGCTTGGTGATGCCGGAGATCACCGCGGGCTTCTCGGCGAGGTCGATCGCCGCCGCCGTGAGCGTGCGCGTCGCGTCCATCATGTACAGATTGCCGCCCATCCGGGTCAGCGCCTCCTCGATGCCCTCGAACTTGCCGATGGGCGTCTTGAACTGCCGTCGCACGCGCGCATAGCCTCCGACGGCCCGCACGGCGAGCTTGGCCATCCCGGTGGCCGACGACGGCAGCGAAATGCCGCGACCGGCCGCCAGGCACTCCATCAGCATCCGCCAGCCCCGCCCGAGCATCGGCTGCCCGCCGATCACCCAGTCCATCGGGATGAAGACGTCCTTGCCCGAGGTCGGACCATTCTGGAACACCGCGGTGAGAGGCATGTGGCGGCGGCCGAACACGACACCGGGATGCGAAGTCGGGATCAACGCGCAGGTGATCCCGATGTCTTCGCGATCGCCGACGAGGCGATCGGGATCGTAGGCGCGAAACGCCAGACCAAGCAGGGTCGCAACGGGGCCGAGCGTGATGTAGCGCTTGTCCCAGGTGACCGAGAGGCCCAGCACGCGCCGGCCTTCGTGCTCGCCCCAGCGGACAATGCCATAGTCGGGGATCGATGCCGCGTCGGAGCCCGCGTTCGGATGGGTGAGCGCGAAGCAGGGTATCTCCAGGCCCTTCGCGAGTCGCGGCAGGTAATGCTGCTTCTGCTCGTCGGTTCCGTAATGCGCGAGGAGCTCGCCGGGGCCGAGCGAGTTGGGGACCATCACGGTCACGGACACCGCGCCCGAATGCGTCGACAGCTTGGTCATCACCTGCGAGTGCGCGTATGCGGAAAACCCGAGGCCGCCGTATTCCTTGGCGATGCTCATGCCGAGAAAGCCGCGATCCTTGATGAACTGCCACACGCGCGGCGGCAGGTCGCGGTGGATGTGCGTGGTTTCCCAGTCGGTCACCATCGCGCAGAGTTCGTCGACGTCGTGGTCGAGAAACCGCTGCTCTTCCGCCGTGAGCGACGCGTAGCGCGTATCCAGCAGCTGGCGCCAGTTCGGACGGCCGGAAAAGAGCTCGCCGTCCCACCACACGGTGCCGGCTTCGATCGCGTCGCGCTCGGTCTGCGACATCGGCGGCAGCAGTTTGCGGAACGCGGCAAGCACCGCATCGCTCACGAGCCTGCGCCGCAGCGCCGGCACGTTGCCCGGGATCGCGAGCAGGACGAAAACGAGCGTCAGCGCGAGGGCGAGCCAGCCGGGTATCGTCTGCGCGAACCAGGCCACGCCGAGCGCGATGGCGATCGCAGCGGTGAAGGCCAGGCCCGAGGCATTGACGTAGGCAAGCACCAGCATGGCGCCAAGGACGGCAACGATCCAGACGAGAGTGAGCATCGAGGACTCCTTCAGTGCGAACGTAAAGTCGGAATGGCGTTGGCCGCGTTGGCCCAGTGCCCGCCGGGCCGCCCCAAGGGTACTGTGCGCCCCCGCGGGGGGCAGCGAACGCAGTGCAAGCGTGGGGGCCGTTCATTTCAGCTCCGCGGACCTCGGATCCGCATCGAGCGGGCCGGCGAGCGGCCTCCGCGATCTCGGGAAGCGGCGATTGCAGACCCGCGAGAAGAAACGGAGCAAGGCGCTGCAGCAACACCTCGTCGTTCCCGGTCTCGGCGGGCGTGAGCTCGGCGATGAGGCGCAGAGCGTCGGTTCCCGCGAGCGTGTAGGACAGCGCGCCCATGATGAAATGCAGGCGCCAGGAAAGCTCTTTCGCCGGGAGGTCCGGCAGCGCGCGCCCGAATGCCGCCTTGAACCGCGCGATCATGGTCGCGTACTGTTCCGCGAGGAATCTGCGGATGAACGGCGCAGGGTCGGCATAGGCACGGCCAAGCAGACGAAGAAAATCCTTGCCGCCGCGCTCCGGGTCCCGGGCGAGCCGCAACGCCGGGATGAACATCGCCGACAGGATCCGGTCGCATGGCAGCGCGGCCGGGCCGGCGTCGTGCTCGAGTCGCGTGAGAAGGTCGACGCGCTCCTGGTTCATCGGATCGAGCCGCCGGGTGAGGACCGCCTGGAACAGTTCCTCCTTGCTCCCGAAATGGTAGTTGACCGCGGCCAGGTTCACGCCGGCAGCAGCGGTGATCGCCCGCAGACTCGTCGCCTCGAACCCGTGCTCCATGAACAGGGATTCCGCCGCGTCGAGGATCTTGTCCTTGGTCACGGCAGGGCGACGCGTTTGCGCAAGCGGGATCACACTGCCGACCATTGGCGCCACTCCCTCGCTGTGCCATCAAGGCGTCTCGCCTTATCCGCACGAAACATCGGGTTTCCGGCCAAGGGTCGATCACCTCGGCAAACCGATGTTTGGATTAAACGTTCGTTTGAATATTAGTGGTGCGAACCATCGCCTGTCAACACCGCCGTGGCCGAAGACGCTGACGCCGGAACGCTTGCTCGGGGTGCCCAACAGAATTAATGTGTAAGCACACACTATCACGTCGATCCCATTGGAGTAACGCTCTTCCTTTCGACCTCGTGAAATGCGGCAAGGTTGCAGCGGACTGCCCGCGCCATGGCTCGATTCCCCCGTGCGAACCGGTGGCAACGCCGGCAGCAGCGGCGGTTCAGGCTAACCGGTAAAGTAGCGGCAGGATCCGCCCATGGCCCAAGCCCAGTCGACTTCCGTCCCGGCGCCCGCGCCAACGCCGAAAGATCTCCGCCTTGGGTATCTGTTCGGATTTCTCGGAGTGGCGAGTTTCAGCCTGACTTTGCCGGCGACTCGGCTCGCGGTGGCGGCGCTCGATCCGGTGTTCGTCGGCCTGGGCCGTGCGGTGGTTGCCGCGCTCCTCGCCGCGACGGTTCTCGCGCTCAATCGCGCACCATGGCCGGGGTGGGCGCTGTTGCCGCGGCTCGCGCTCGTCGCCGGCGGAGTCGTCATCGGCTTCCCGCTCTTCTCAGCCTGGGCGATGCAATCCGTGCCCGCCGCCCACGGTGCCGTCGTGATCGGGTTGCTGCCCCTCGCGACGGCAATGGCCGGCGCATGGATCGCGCACGAGCGCCCGTCGCGCCTGTTCTGGTGGTGCGCCATTTTCGGCGCCGCCGTCGTCACCGGTTTCGCGCTGTGGCAGGGTGCCGGCACGCCTCAGCCCGCGGACGGCCTGCTGGTGCTTGCGGTCGCCTCCGCGGCTATCGGCTACGCGGAAGGAGGGCGGCTGGCGCGCACGCTGGGGAGCCTGCAGGTCATCTGCTGGGCGCTCGTCATCGCCGCGCCGGTGGTCGCGATACCGGCGGCACTCGCGATCGATCACCGGTTGCTCACGGCACCGGCCTCGGCGTGGGCCGGGTTTGCCTATGTCAGCATCGTCAGCATGTTCCTCGGCTTCTTCGCCTGGTATCGCGGTCTCGCGCAAGGCGGGATTGCCACCGTGGGCCAGGTGCAGCTCATCCAGCCGTTCCTGACCCTGTTCGCATCGGCGGGGCTGCTGGGCGAACGGATCGACGCGGCGACGATCGTCGCCGCCGGCCTCGTCATCGCATCGATCGCCGTGGGCCGACGCGGTCGCTGAGCGCGATGCCGCCGGCCCGCCATTCGACGCGCATTGGCTATACTTGCGCGTCGCCCGGGAGAAACGGCATGGCCTTGATCGCGATCGCAAAAAAGCACCATCTGTCACACCAGAAGGCCAGGGCGGCGGCCGGTAAAGTCGCGCAGGACCTCAACGAGCGATTCGACCTCGAGTACGCGTGGCAGGGCGATCACATCGAGTTCAAGCGCCCCGGACTCACCGGCGCGCTGCACGTCGGCAAGGACGCCGTGCGCCTGGATTGCGAGCTCGGCTTCATGCTGTCGCTGTTGAAGCCGACCATCGAGGCGGAAGTGCACAAGCAGTTCAACAAGTACTTCGGCAGGACGAAGTAGCGCCGTAGCGCTTTCAGCCCCCGCGGGCGCCACCGCGCGGCGCCGCTGGCACGCCGGAGGGCGCCGACGGCCCTGGCTCGGGGAAAGGCGCCGTCGCGCCGGCGAAGATCGCCTCCATGAGCGCGCGCTCGCGCGCGTCGATGGTCGCCAGGAAATCGCCTGCTCCGTGCATTTTCCGGAAGGCCACGAAGCCCCGTTCCAGAAAATCGTGCAGCACGGAAACCCCGGCCAGCCGCGCCGGATGGCGCATCATCAACAGTGCCGAATGGATCAGCGGCCTGCGGACGTAGTCATCGAGCCCGGCGCCGATTTCGCCGATGAGACCTATCTGCCGGTCGCGCGCCACACGGTCGCCCGGTTGCCGGTAGGCGGCGCAGTACTCGGCGACGGTGCAACCGCCGTCGCTTCGCGGCAGGCGCTGCAGCAGCGCCCGGTCGAGCTCGTGCGAAAGCGCGTTGAGCTCCATCGCCTGCGCCACCGTCGCGATCACCCGGCCGGGAAGCATCCGCGTCATGATCGGCACGACACGCGCGAGATCCGCGTCGCGCTGCGCGAAGTCGGACGGGCCGTAGAGATCCGACTGGAAGAACGCGATCGCATCGGCGTAACGCGGCTGCGCCGCGAGATCCGCGTAGGTGCGGCCCATGCGGCTCGCCTGCCACGCGGCAAGGCGTTCGAGCGCGCGGGCGAGGTTGGGGTCGCCCTTCCTTTGCGCATGCAGTCGCGCGGTGCGCTCGAGCTCGCGCAGCAGCATGGCCTGTGGGGAGCTGCCGGAATTCAACGTGTCGCCCGGAACAAGGTTCGGTTCCCCCGTCACGGACCAACCGACGGCAGGGGAATCAGCATGGGAAAGTCTAGCAGGCCGGGCACGGATCCGGGCCTGGCCTTTAGTGTGTTTGCTCTAGACGAATGGACTAGATTCACCGTTGTCGCGGCACAACGCGAATCCGTCAACCAACCGAAAGGGAATCACCATGCTGAAATCATCCGCCCATCCCCAGCCCACCCGCCTCGGCGAAGCCGCGATCAATGCGTCGCGTCAGGTATGGCTCGCGAGCCTGGGCGCCGCTGTCGTCACCCGCGACTGGGTGCAGACCGAAGCCGGCGACATGTTCAAATCCCTCGTCAAGGAAGGCACGGTCGTCGAATCGCAAGCCGTGCGCTTCGTCGGCAATCGGCTCGAAACCTCCTTTTCCGCGGCGAACTCCGTGTGGAAAGAGACGCGCAGGACGGTCGAATCGACGGTGAAGCAGGCCGCCGATGCGGCGGTCAGCTTCGCGCAGCAGGTGCTGCCCCGCTCGTTGCCGGCGTTCGAATTGCCTTTGGCGCCCAGGGCGCGCAAGGTCGCGGTGAAGACGCCCAAAAAGGCGAAGCGCGCGGTCAAGGTTGCCGGAAAGGCGAAGCGTGCCGGGAGAAGCGCGACGAAGCGCGCGTAATGCGCTAGCATTCGGACGCCGCCAATAACCCCTGGAGGAGGTCCATGCCGGAAGCCACGGCGTCCGGGCGCGCGCAACGCACCCGGAAGCAGGAGCGACGCCGTCCCCGCGTGGGCCTCGCGCTGGCCGGCGGCGGACCGCTCGGCGGCATCTACGAGGTGGGCGCGCTGCTCGCGCTCACCGACTCGCTCGAAGGCATCGATTTCGGCGACCTCGACGTCTACGTCGGGGTCTCGTCGGGAGGCTTTGTCGCTGCCGCGCTGGCGAACGGCATCTCACCCGCGCAGATGTATCGTCTTTTCATCGACGACGGCGCCGACGCCGCGCTGACGCCCGAGGTCTTCCTTCGACCGGCATTCGCCGAGTTCGCGCACCGTGCCGCGCAGGTGCCGGGACTCCTGCTGCGCGCGGCGTTGCAGGCATTGCATGACCCCGTCCGCCGGGGCGTCATGGAGTCGCTGGGGGCGCTGTCGCACGCTGTGCCCACGGGGATGTTCGACAACCGGGCGATCGACCGGTTTCTGCAGCGGCTCTTCGCGGCCCCGGGTCGCACCAACGATTTCCGGCAGCTGAGGTGCAAGCTCTTCCTCGTGGCGACCAACCTCGACACCGGCGCCTCGGTGATATTCGGCGCGCCCGGACGCGAGCGCGTGCCGATATCCGAGGCCATCGAGGCCTCGGCGGCCCTGCCCGGCCTGTTCCCGCCCGTCCAGATCGGCGGCGAGTATTTCGTCGACGGCGCGCTTAACAAGACCTTGCACGCATCGGTCGCGCTCGAGGAAGGCGTGGACCTCCTCCTGTGCGTCAATCCGCTGGTGCCGTTCGATGCGAGCGGGGCGGCGCGCAGCGGCCGGATGACGGTCGACAAGCTGAGCCACGGCGGCCTCCCGATCGTCCTGTCGCAGACTTTCCGCGCCATCATCCATTCGCGGATGAAGGTCGGGATGGAAAAATACCGCCAGCAATATCCGCACGCCGACGTCGTGCTGTTCGAGCCTGACCGCGAGGACGCGGACATGTTCTTCGCCAGCATCTTCAGCTATGCGCAGCGCAAGCGCCTGTGCGCGGCGGCATACCGGAAGACGCGGCAGAATCTGGCCGAACGCAGCCGCCACGCTGCTGCCACAGCTCGCGAAGCACGGGATCGCTCTGCGGACGGATCGAATCGCCGACCCGACGCGCAGGATCACCGACGCGCTGACGGACCCGCGTCCGCTCAACGTCGGACACGGGGGCCGGAAAGGCCTGCGGCAATCGGCACGCGACCTCGCGCACACGCTCGACCATCTGGAGCGCTGGTTGGCCGCGGCCCGCTAGTACCGCTCGAACACCGCCGCGCCTTTCCGTTCACCGCAGCCGGCCATGGCGGAAAAAAAGCGTCCCCGCCGCACCCGCGAACGGATTCTCGAGACCAGCCTCGCGCTGTTCAACCACTCGGGCGCTCCGCGGGTCACCACCGCGGACATTGCCGACGAGATGAACATCAGCCCGGGCAACCTCTACTATCATTTCAGGAACAAGGACGAGATCGTCTTCGAGCTCTATGAAGCGTACGAGGCGCGCGTGCTGCCGCTCTACGCCGATCCCGGCGGGCGCAGCCTCGACGTCGACGACCTCTGGCTCTGGCTGCACCTTCTCTTCGAGCGGATGTGGGAGTACCGGTTCCTCTATCGCGACCTCGACGAGCTCGCCTCCCGCCAGCGCAAGCTCGGCACGCGGATGGGCGCGCTGCTCCGAAAGGGCGCCGCCACCGTGATAGAGTTGTGCGGCGGCATGGTGCAGGCGGGAACGATGCGCGCTTCGGCGCGCGAGATCGAAGCGCTCGCCGACAACGTTCTGCTGGTCGCCACGTACTGGTCGGCGTACGACCGGATTCGCCGTGCCCCGCAAGAGGATGCGCCGGGCGCCGACGCGGGCCGCGCCGCGTACCAGGTGCTTGCGCTGTTCGGACCCTACTTCAGCGGTGACGCCCGCGCGCACCTCGACCGGCTTTCCGCCGACTATCTCTGACGGAGAAATCGCATGACGAAAAAATGGGCTGCGTTCCCGTATCCGGACAAGGCGTATGCCTACGATGCCGCGGGACTCAAGAAGGCCTGGGCGCGGCTGCACCGGGGCGACTGCGAGCCGCTGCCGAAAGACGCGGGCGCGCTCGAGGCGTGGCGGCATTACCACGCCGGCGAATTCGCCGCCGCGGTCGCGGCCGGGCGCAAGGCCGGCGGCACGGCGATCAACGCCGCCGTGAAGGCGCAGATGATCTATGCGAATTACCTCGAGCCCGCGGCGAAGGCGAAGCTCGCGCTGCTCGAGGAAGCGGCCGCCTGGGCCGACGCGCGGCGGCGCGAAGCGCCGAAGGACGCCAACGCACACTACCTGCATGCCTACTCGCTTGGCCGTTACAGCCAGGGCATCTCGATCGCCAAGGCGCTGGCGCAGGGATACGGCGGCACGATCAAGGAGGCGCTGACAACGGCGTTGAAGCTGGAGCCCAAGCACGCCGACGCGCACATCGCCTACGGCTCGTACCAGGCGGAGATCATCGAGAAGGTCGGCAGCCTCGTCGGTGGCATGACCTACGGGGCGAAGAAAGACTCCGCCCTGGAGCACTTTCAGAAGGCGCTGAAGCTCAACCCTGATTCCGCGATCGCCCGGGTGGAATATGCGAACGGGCTCATCCTGCTGTTCGGGCAGGCCCGGATGACGGAAGCGGAAAAGCTGTACCAGGAAGCCGCCGCCTGCAAGCCGGCGGACGCAATGGAACGCCTCGACGTCGAACTGGCGCGCTCCGAGCTCGAATAAGCCCTACGCGGCACCCACCGCCGCCGCGGCAACCGCAGGATCGAGATCTCCGGGGCGCGGCCACGGCGCGAGCAGCGTCGTCAGCAGGAGCTTCTCGAACTCCGGCCCGAACTGCGCGATGACCTGCTCCGGGTCGGGACACAGTTTGCGGTCGGTGATGAGGCCGAACTGCACTTCCCCGTTGTACGACAGGATCGACACGCCCATGCCGACGTTCCCGGACTGGGGGACCCAGAACATGAAACGTTCGATCCTGGCGCCAGCCATGTAGAGCGGCTGCTGCGGCCCCGGAACGTTCGTCATCACCGCGGTCGCGTTGCGCGCGAGCACCGTGACCAGCTGGTCCTGCAGAAGCTTCGGTCCGGCGCCCGCGGCAGCCAGCAGACCCAGCGTGAGGACCGGCTGCAGGCTGCCCTTCAGTGCCCCCATGCTCGCCCGCACCGCGTACAGACGCTCGATCGGATTGCCGATGCCGATCGGCAGATCCAGGAAGACGACGCCGAACCGGTTGCCGAGCTTGTAGGCCTTTTCGGGCGGGCGCAGGTTGACCGGCACAAGCGCCCGGATCATCACGCCCTCCGTGGGGTCGCCCTTCCGGACGAGGTAGCCACGGAGGGCGCCCGCGACACAGGACAGGAGCACGTCGTTGACCGAAGCTCCCAACGCCTTGCCGACGGCCTTCACCTCGTCGAGGGGGATGGGGTCCGCCCAGGCGACGCGCTTGCCGATGCCGGGCTCTCCCTTGAAGCGTGTCCGGGAATCCTCGCCCATCAATGCGAGCTTCGCGATCTCCGCGGTCAGCGCGCCGCCCTGCTCGGCCAGCGCGACCGCCTTCGCCGGCTCGAGCCACAGCTGCGCCCCCTTCTCGATCAGGGTCGAGCCGACCTTGAGCGCCATCTGCATGACGCCGGAGACCGGCCCGATCAACCCGGCGAGCGGATCGTCGCTTTCGCGACGTCTCTTTTTCGACGGCGGGGCGGGCAGCGCGGGCGGGCCGTCCGGAGCGGAGTCGGTCATCGACAGCAGCACCTGCACGAGCGCGATGCCATCGGCATAGCAGTGATGGACGCGCGCAACCACGGCGCTCCCGCCGCGGTAGTTGTCCACGAAGTGGTACTGCCACAGCGGACGCGCCGGATTGAGCGGCGTGCATGCAAGCCGGCTTACGAGCGCCTGCAACTCCCGCCTGCCGGCTCTGCCGGGCAGCGCGACTTGCACGACGTGGTCGTTGATGTCGAAGTCGGCGCTCGTTTCCCAGTACGCCACTCCGAGCTCCTGCACCGGGCGCTGGCAGAACCGTCCGAACCGCAGCCAGCGGTCGTTCACCACCGACTGCAACCGTCCGAAATCGACACGCTCGCGAAAGAGCAGCACGCCGCAGATCATCATCAGGTTGCTCGGGCGGTCCATCCGCAACCACGCGGTGTCGACCGGAGAAATCTTCTCGCGCATTGGTCTGGTCATGCAGGACGTTTGGAGCCTCGAAGCGAAGCGGCGCGGCCGGGCGAATTCCAACGCCGCCGCCGCGAATTGCGTGCGCGAATCCGTTCGCGCTAAAGTAGCACAAACCCCGCGCACGGGGAAAACCAGGCCCGGAGGAGGACGCACGATGGCTGCCCCGAAGAAAGACGACCTCAAGGCGAAGTTCGAAGCCGCCGCCGCGGCCGCCAAGAAAACGAAGAAGAAGCCCGACAACGCGACGCTGCTCAAGCTCTACGCGAACTTCAAGCAGGCGACCGAGGGCGACGTGACCGGCGCGCGGCCGGGCGGATTCGATTTCGTCGGCGGCGCCAAGCACGATGCGTGGTCCAAGCTCAAGGGAACGAGCAAGGACGAGGCGATGCAGAATTACATCAAGCAGGTCGAGAAGCTGAACCGCGAGTAACGCCCGCGGCTTCCCGCCCGCGCGCGCCATTCAACAACGCTGACCCGGCGGCGGCTGGCATCCCGCCGTGCCCGGATGGCCGTGCCGCGGCAGGCGCCCCGGGATGCGGGAGCGCCTGCCGGAGCATCGATGCGCGGCTACTTCGACGCGCGCTTGGCGGCCTTCGGGGCGCCGGCCACGCCGGCCTTCCGCCGGGGCCGGCCCTTCGCCGCTTTGGCGCCGCCACCGCCTGCGGGGGCCTTGACCAGCTTGTTGACCGCATCGGCAAGTTCGTCGACACGCGCGGCAAGACGCTGCACGTCGTTCTGCGTGTACACCCCGAGCTTCGACAACGCGCGCGCAACGCGATCTTCGAAAACCTGTTCCAGCTTGTCCCACGTTCCGCCCGCCATCTGCTGCATCTCCTTCGCCCTGGCCGTTGCGGCCCCTCGAGCGGCCGCCGCAGTCTCGGTGGCGACCTGTTTGGTCCGATCCTGCAACTGCGAACCCTGCCTGACCAGCGTCTCGAACAGTTTGCTCCCCTCCTGCTGCGCCCGCGAAAACGCGCCCAGTCCAGCAAGCCAGATCTGGTGCGACGAATTGAGCACGCCCTGCGCCATGTCCTTCGCCGCGTCGGGTTCCGCCGCATCAAGTTTCGCCTTGGCTTTCTTCAGCATTTTTCGCTCTCCTCGTGCGTCCACCGGCGCGAACGCGCCGGTCCGTCGATGCGACATTCTAGGCCAGCCGATCTAGAGGGAACACACTAAGAACGGGCGCCGTGGCGGGATCGCGCCGCGACGCGCCGCCAAACCGCGGTCGGCCGCGGGGTACAATCGCCGTCCGGCGAGCCCGGTTCACCCTGCCGCGTGCGGGCCCCGGACGCGCGCCGATGCCGCGTGTCGACACCTCTACCGCAAGGAGAATCCAGATGGCCTATTTCGTCACCGGCGCGACCGGCTTCATCGGTCGATACCTCGTCGAAAACCTGTTGCGCCGCGGCCGGCCCGTCTATGTCCTGGTGCGCAAAGGCTCGGAGAAGAAGCTCTCGGCCATGCGCAAACGCTGGGGCGCGGACGACAAGCAGGTCATCGGCATCGAGGGCGACCTTGCCAAGCCGGGCCTCGGGGTGGCTGCGGCGGACCTCAGGAAGCTCAAGGGCAAGATCGACCACCTGTTCCACCTTGCCGCGATCTACGACCTCAAGGCAGGCGCCGAGGAGCAGCAGATCGCCAATGTCGAAGGCACGAAGAACACGGTGCGCTTTGCCGAGGCGGTCCAGGCCGGATGTTTTCATCACGTGAGCTCGATCGCCGCCGCGGGACTCTACGACGGCACGTTCCGCGAAGACATGTTCGAGGAGGCCGAAGACCTCGACCATCCGTACTTCAAGACCAAGCACGACTCCGAGGGCGTCGTGCGCCGCGACTGCAAGCGAGCGTTCCGCATCTATCGCCCCGGGTTCGTCGTCGGCCACTCGAAGACCGGCGAGATCGACAAGATCGACGGCCCGTACTACTTCTTCAAGACGCTGCAGAAGCTGCGCGAGACGCTGCCGCCCTGGATGCCGATGATCGGTGTCGAGGGTGGCCGCCTCAACATCGTGCCCGTGGACTTCGTCGCCGACGCGCTCGACCACCTCGCCCACAAGAAGGGGTTGGACGGAAAGTGTTTCCACCTGACCGACCCCGAGCCGCACCGGATCGGCGAAGTGCTGAACATCTTCGCGCACGCCGGCCATGCCCCGCAGATGACGATGCGGGTCAACGCGAAGATGTTCGGCTTCATTCCGGCGCCGATACTGTACGGCCTCGGATCGCTCGCGCCGGTGAAGCGCGCGATCAAGGTCGTGCTGACCGATCTCGGCATCCCGCGCGACGTATTCCAGTTCATCAACTGGCCGACGCGCTACGACAACCGCGACGCGGCGAAGGCGCTGAAGGGATCGGGCATCGAGGTGCCGCCGCTCGAAACCTATGCCGCGAAGCTCTGGGACTACTGGGAGCGCAATCTCGATCCGGATCTTTTCGTGGACCGCTCGCTGTCGGGGCGGGTCAAGGACAAGGTCGTTGTCGTCACCGGCTCGTCGTCGGGCATCGGCAAGGCGACGGCGATCAAGCTGGCCGGCGCGGGCGCGAAAGTCATCCTCGTCGCGCGCGGCGAGGAGAAACTCCTGGAGACGAAGGCCGAGATCGAGCGGGCGGGCGGGCGGGCCTGGATCTACGCGGCGGACATCGCGGACCTCGCGTCCTGCGACGCCCTGGTGCAGCGCGTCCAGAAAGAGCACGGCGGCTGCGACTTCCTCGTCAACAACGCCGGCCGGTCGATCCGGCGCGGCGTGATCAACTCATTCGACCGCTTCCACGACTTCGAACGGACGATGCAGCTCAACTACTTCGGCGCCCTCCGGCTGATCATGGGCTTCCTGCCGAAGATGCTCGAGCGCAGGCGCGGCCACATCATCAACATCTCGTCGATCGGCGTGCTGTCCAACGCCCCGCGCTTCTCGGCCTACGTGGCGTCGAAGTCGGCGCTGGATTCGTTCTCCGCCTGCGCGGCGTCGGAGTTCCTGGACAAGGGCATCCATTTCACGACGATCAACATGCCGCTGGTGCGCACGCCGATGATCGCGCCGACCAAGATCTACGAAAGCGTGCCGACGCTCTCGCCGGAGGAGGCCGCCGACCTGGTGGTTGAAGCGATCCTGCACCGGCCAGTGCGGATCGCGACGCGCCTCGGCGTCTTCGGCGCCGTGTCGCATGCCATCGCTCCGAAACTCACGCAGGTGCTGCTCAACTCGGCGTTCAACATGTTCCCGGATTCGAGCGCCGCGGCGGGAAAGAAGGGCGGGGAACCCAAGCCTCTCACGCCCGAGCAGATGGCCTTCGCCCAGATCACCCAGGGTATTCACTGGTAGGACTTGCGCAGGGGTAGCAGGGGCCCCGCGCGGGTAGCGCGCGGGGATGCGACCCGGAGCAAGGCCAGGCGGCCGACAACTCAACAGTCGCGCCGCGAATGCCCGTCGCGGACGGCCGCGCATTGCGCAGCGGCGCGCGTCATCTCCTCGGCGACCAGCGCAAACACGCGGCGGTCGCCGAGAAGCGCGTTGTGGCCGATCCCGGAGAGCTCGATGTTCTCGGCTCCCGCGAGGCGCGCGCTCGTCTGCGGCGCCACCATCGAGTCGTGCCAGGACCACAGCGACACCAGGCGAACGCCCGCGGGCGCGCCTTCGGCGCGATTCAGCTCGGCGAGCCATGCGTTGCCGGGCCGCAGCTGCGCGAGCGAGAGGCCGGGGAAGAGCCAGGCGTGGACGCTCCCGTGGTGCGGCGTGCCGAGCGACATCACGGTCGACACCTTTTGCGGGCCGTATCGCCGCAAATAGGCCCGCGCCACCAGTCCGCCCATGCTGTGCCCGACGATCGCAACACGCGTTGCGCCGGTGGCGTCGAGGATCGCGTCGATCCTGACTGCCACCTGATCGGCGAACGCGTCGATCGAAGCGAGCGGGGGCCCATAGGACAGCGCGTACACCGGACCCAGGTTCCGCGCGACGAGATCCTTCCGCAGCCCCGCCATCGCCCCTGCGTTACAGAGCACGCCGTGCAACAGCAGGATGGGGGCTCCTGCGGGAGCGGCTGCGGGCTCGGGGACCAGAAGGCGGTAGAGGGCCATGCGCGGACCCGAGCGCGCGATCGCTCGCAACTCGTCCAGGAAAAGACGGATCGTCGCCGCGACACCGATGCGCTTGTTCGCCGGTCGCGTCGCGCGGAAGATCCAGGCCAGCGCGAACCAGATCAGCGTGATCGCGCAAAGCGTCGCCAGGTACAGGAGCAGCAGCCCCGCGAGATACGGCCAAGGGCTTGCTCCGACGGCAACAGCCCTTGCCGCCCACGCCGCACAGAGGGCGACTCCTCCGCCACCGAGGACCCAGAGCGCGATGGCGGTCGTCATGGCCGCGGAGGATGCGCGCGGCCCCCGACCCGCCCGAACGAGCGCGATGGCACGCGCGCCTCCCGGGCCTCGCCGTTTCCTATCGGGATTCCGCGGCGCTTCAGCTGCGGCGGGCCAGCGCGAGGCCGCCGGCACCGGCGACGAGGATTGCCGTCAGCGCGAGCAACAATGGACCGAGCACGGGGACTCCGGGCACCGCCAGCCGTGCCAACGCCTGCTGTGCCGTCTGTGGACACGTTCCGTAGGGCCCGAAGCACGTGAGGAGAACCTCCGCGCCGGCCACCGAGCACCTGTAGAAGACGAAGAACTCCGCCGTGTTCGAGGCGCTGGGCGTGGGCTCGCCGACGTTGGCGTAGGACCCGATCAGCGTGCCATTCGGCTGCGACGGTGAAAAATTCTGTGGAAACGTGCGCGTCGACGTGCCCAGGGGAAACGCCGTGGGCCCATTCCCCGTCGTGAGCGCGTTCCCGAGGGGGTCGGTGGCGCTCCACGACTCCCAGCTCGCCCCGCTGTTGGTCAGCGTGACCTCCAGTCTGCCGTTGCTGCAACTCGCGCCGGCGCCGAGCGCAACGCCTTCGGCGGTCACGGCCGCGACGGCAAGCGCCGGGCTCGCCGCGGCGAGCACAATCGCAAAAACCCGACTAATCCACGCGCACTGGGCATGTCGGCCCATTTCGCACCTTTGTTCCAATCTTCACAGGAGAGAATGATGCACCGGAGGGCTGTCATGCGGCAAGCCCGATCCTCGGCAAATGGCCACGAACATTCGATTTCGAGACCATATTCGTGACGGATTCGAGCAAAAAATCCTGATTTGCGCAAAATCGTCGCTGCGGCCCGACACTTTTTGCTGTTGTCGTCTTGCGACACCGGCGCGCTCGCGCGAAAAGAGCGCGCAGCCGGTCGCGGCGCATCGCGCGGTCAGCGCGCCGGGAGAGGCGGAAGGGGCGCCGCGGCGTGCCACTGCGCTCGCCATGCCATCAGCGCCGCGGGCGTTGCGGCGATGTCGGGAACGAGCACCACACCGGGCAGCGTCTTGCGCACGCGACGGGTCATTTCGCCGCCTGCCCACACGGCAACTCCCGGTGGCAACTGACGGCGCAACGCCGCGAGGCCCTCGCCCGCCTGGCGCACCGGGAATGCGCCGGAAAAGGACAGGGCCACGATGTGCACGTCGTGCGCGACCGCGGCGCGCCGGATGTCCTCGATCGGCGTCTGTACGCCCAGCGAAATGCACTGCGCTCCTTCCGGCACGAGCAGCGCCTCGACCATCAGCAGCCCCATCCCGTGCTGCTCTCCAGGGAAGGTAGTCAGCAGCACCCTGGGCACGCCCACCTGTCGCGGAAAGGCGTTGATTCCGGTGCGCAACGCCACCTGCATCTGCTCCGTGTAGAGGTGCTCCTCGAACACCGCGAGCTTCCCCCGCATCCACGCTTCGCCGACCGCGTTGTTGAGAGACGTCAGCGACTCGAGCACAAACCGCTGCAGCCCCTGTCGCATCAGCAGGCTCGCGAACGCGTTCTGCAGCGCCGGCGCGTCATGTCGCGCCAGCAGCGCCAGGACCTCACCCTCGTCGGCAGGCGCCGCCTGCTCGCGGCGGGTCGCGATCCGCCCTTCAGCCAGGGCGTCCAACTCTTCCTGCGTGTGGTGAATGATCTTGCCCGGGCGCAGCCCGACATCCATCAGCCGCTTGATCGAGCGCAGCTTGGCGACCTCGGCGACCGAATAGCGGCGTTCGCCGTTGTCGTCGCGCAACGGTTTCGGGAAGCCATAGCGGCGCTCCCACATCCGCAGGACGTCCTTCGATAGCCCTGCCTCGCGCTCCACGGCGCTGATGTTGAGGGCCAGACCGGCGTTCTCGGCAGACAGGTTCATCAGTTCCGCCAACCCATTGGTTGACAGGGGGACAGGCACGCCCCTGTTGTTTGCCATTATCGCTTGTCCAGGACAATAGCGCACACCGGTGCACCCGTTTCTGGAGGACGCGAGCCCCGGAACGGGTGCGGCGGCGCTTCCGGCGATCGCCTCAGTCCTCCCGGAGCACGGCAAGTGCCCGCATCACCAGCAGCGCGCCGTTGGCCACCAGCAGCGCCGCGATCAGGTGGACCACCCTGCGTCGCGACAGCGCATGGTGCAAGCGGTTGCCCAGAAAGTATCCGGCGAACATCGCCGGCACAAGCAGACCGGCAAACACGAGTATCTGCGCGTGTGCCAGCAGGCCCGTCGCGATGAACACGGCCGCGCGGATCGACACGCTCACCGTCACGACGATGGACGACGTCGCCCGGAGCCTGGACTTGTCGTGAATCCGCGCCGCCAGAAAGATCATGAAGATCGGGCCGCCGGTGCCGAAGAGCACGCTGAATACCCCACCGGCAAAGCCCAGCGGCCAAGCCCACCCAGGGTGCAGCGCCCTCCATTCACGCTGACCGCCGAGAAGATAGGCGCCGTAGACGACGACGAAGATGCCCAGCAGCAGCAGCGCCGGCCCGCGCGGCAGGTTGACGAGCAGCGTCGCGCCAACGGCGATCCCGGCCAGCATCGCCGGCAGGATCCGCAAGAACTCCCCGAAATCCGCCTGCCGCCATTGCCGCCTGCCGGCATTGGCCACCGCGGCCACGTCGAGCGCGGTGACGAGCGGCACCACGAAGGTCAGCGGGAAAAAATGTGCTAGCGCGGGAACGGCGATGAGCGATGAGCCGAACCCCGTCGCACCGAAAACTGCGTACGCGGCAACGATGACGAGCGGCACGGTCGCCAGGACGTACCATGCTGCGTCCGGTAACAGTGCAAGCATGGCGCGGAAAAGGCGTGGAAAGGATTTGTGGAGAGGAAGTCGGGGCGCGGTCTTGCGCCCATCGGCGAACCATCGCCCGAGCGTTGAGCTTTGACCCGCGGACACCGGATCGCCTATAATTGCGCCCCTTGGCGAACTAGCTCAGCTGGTTAGAGCAGAGGAATCATAATCCTTTGGTCCGGGGTTCGAGTCCCTGGTTCGCCACCAATATACATGCGGGTCGCGGCGGTTTTGGCGGTTGCATTTCGTTCCGCAAAACCGGCCGCGTTCCGCAATTCTGTGGATGACTTGGTCGGCGTAACCTTGTCGCCCGCCGGGCACGCAGATAAATCTCGGTCGTCTTGACGCTCTTGTGTCCAAGCTGTTGCCCCGTTTCGTTTCGGATCAGTGCCAGGTTCGTCACCTCCGCGCCGGGGCGCCACTCGACCACGTCAACAATCTCGGCTGGACCGCATTGATCGAATCGATCGTACTGGGAGACGGCGGTGCGCGCCAAACGGCGACGCTCAGCGCGTGGTGGATGCGGGCGCCAACGTTAACCTGCCCGACCGCGGCGGCACGACGCCGCTCGCGCTGGCGAAAGAGCGCGGCTATCGCGCGATGATCTCTGTGCTGGAGAACGCGCGGGCGCGATGAGGCGCCGGCGTCAGGTTTTTGCGGACTCGAAGACAGCCCCAGGATTGCGCGACGGTCCGTCAGGCCGCGTTGGCCCCCGACGGTGACGCGTCCGCCTCGCGGCTTGCCCGATACGCGCTCCACCACTTTTCAGCATCGCCCTGCGTCCACGCGAGGCGGCTCGACAGGCGATCGATCGCCTCCACCACGGCGTCGACCGATTGCGGCCGGCGGGAGCGCTCCTTCTCCAGACAGGCGGCGATGAGCGCGTCGAGTTCCTCCGGAAGCGCGATCCCTGCGCTCGCGGACGCCCGCGGCGCCGGAGTGTGCAGCACCTGGTTCATGATCTCCATGTTGTCGTCGCCATCGAAGATCGGCCTTCCGGTCAGCAGAAAATAGCCGACCGCCCCGAGCGCGTAGATGTCGGACCGCGCATCGACGTCCGCCGGATTGAGTATCCGCTCGGGCGCCATGTAGCGCGGCGTGCCCAGGATCTTCAGCTGTTTCGTGATATCCCGGGTCTGCGCTCGCTCGAGATTCTTGACGAGTCCGAAGTCGAGCAGCTTCACGACGTCGTCCTCGCCGCGTCGGCACAGCATCACGTTCTCGGGCTTCACGTCGCGGTGAATGAGCCCGTGCTCATGCGCCTCGCGCAGCGCGGCGCCAACCTGCCGCAGGACGTGGATCACGCGACCCGGCGGCACCGGCCCCGAATGCGCGACCAGCTCGGCGAGCGTCACGCCGTCGAGGTACTCCATCACGTAGTACGGCTGGCCTTCGCGCGTGCGCCCGAAATCGTAGACCCGCACCGTATTCGGGTGCAGCAGCTGGCTCGCGATCTGAACTTCGCGCTCGAACCGGTGCACGAACTCGTCGGTCGCCACGTGCTTCTTCAGGACCTTGATCGCGGTCGGGCGCTTCAGCAGCGCGTGGCGGGCGAGATAGATCGTCGCCATTCCGCCCTCGCTGATCTCGCGTTCGAGCGTATAGGCGCCCAGGCGCTGCAGCCGGCCGAACTGGCGTTGCAGCCGGGAAAGCGAGGTGGCCGACATCAGCGCGGCCCCGAGCATGAGCACGACGAAGCCGCCCAGCACGGCAAAGCTGATCCAGAAGTAGCGCAGCGCCGCCAGCGCCTCGGTCGTCGAACTCTCCGCGATGACGCCCATGTCGTACGCGGGCAGCCAGCGCCATGCGCCATACACGTCGCTGCCGCGATAACTGCGATACGGTTCCGCGACGGCGCCACGACGGTCCGACTCCACCGACTTGACGCGCGCTGCAACCGCCAATGCCGCCGCTTGCGTCAGTGGTCGTGCCGCGGCTTCGAGAGCCGGCACGTGTCCGGCCATGAGATCGCCGCCCGGGTCGCGCACGGGCACCTGGAAGATGGAACCCCTGGCACCGGCATCGGATATGACCCTGGCGGCGATCATTTCCTCGGCGAAGCGCGACGGCGTCAGCATCAGGCCGTCATCGGAAAGTGCAAAGACCTCAGACGTGGTGCCGGAGCGGGCTGCCGAGAATATCGCGGCCAGCTCGCGATCGGCTTCGACGCCCATCGCCAGTGCGGCGACCGGCGATCCGTTGCCACTGCGAATCGGCGCCAGGAACCAGGTGACCGGACGCGGTCGCACCGAGGGTCCCCGGAATGAGAGCTCGGGATCGGGATAGGGCCGCACGAATTGCGGGACGCCGTCGAGTGCCAGGTCGAGCCGCTGCCGGAATGGGCCGGAGCGCAGGCGTTCTCCACAGAGCGTCGGATCCTTCGACGCGAGCACGATCCCGGCGCGGTCGACGATACGGAACGTGACGACGCCCTGTGTCACGAGTGACGACTGCAGGATGCGCCCGAGGTCCTCGGCTTCGGCCGTGCATCGTCCCGGGGTTGCGCCCCGGTCACGCGCGTCGGCCGCGAGGCGCGCCGCGCGTTCCACCACGACCGGATCCTTGGCCAGGCGCACCGCCTCGGTCCGGTGTTCGCCGACCCAGACGTCGAGTCCCGTGACGACCAGGCCGACCAGCGCCTCGAGACTCGTCATCCGCGTGTCCACAATCGAATTGCGGACGCCGTTGTACGCCCAGTACCCGAGGACGATCAGCAGGCCGCCCATGATCACCGTCGCGGCATTGCGCCACGTCTCGGTCTCGACCAGGTGGGCTATGATGTTGGGGATCGCGTTGGCAGGAGCCTCGGCATCACCGATGCCGATGTCCAGCAGCTCCGCTTTCGCGGGCAGACCATCCGCGGCAGGCCTGGTTTCGCCGGTCACGATGCGGCCGCCTTCAGCGCCACGGCGTGCCTGCGGGAAACGTCGGAACGAATGTGGCCGGTCGTGTCATGCTGCGGCGATCAGAGCCCAGGCGCTTCCGGGTGCGGGAGCGCGATAACGAAATGTAATGTAGCCTATCCCGATCGCATTCGCGATGGTGTCGAGCCTGTGCTCCAAAACACATCCCGCCGGGCAGAAGCAATCGGCCTCGCCTGCGCGCTGCGGTCACCGCCCTCGCACTGGCCGCAACGACCTCGTCGCCCGCACCCAACCCGCAACCCGCCGCCGCTCGTCTCTGCGCAACGCCGAGCTCGCTCGTGCATGCCCCCGCCCGCGTGCCTGCGCGCGGCCACCCCGGCGTCGGCACTCGCGCGCCAGTGCGACGATAACGCTGCGGAGCAGCCTGTTGCCGCCGAAACTCGACGCTTGACCCACCCAACCGACCCCGCCACAACCAGGTTCGCGTGATTGAATCGCCGATCCTTATCCTTCGATCGGATTTCGTTCCGCAGATCCGCAGCGGACAGCGCCAGCAAAGGCTTTGAGTGGCCGCCAAATTGTGCCAATTGCGGAACGATTTCTGGCCTAACTGCTTGACTTACCGTCAGTCCGCGCCAGAAACATAATCCTTTGATCCGGGGTTCGAGTCCCTGGTTCGCCACCATTCCAAGAGAGGCCCGCCATCGTGCGGGCTTTTCTATTTCGTTTCCCTTGGTGCGGCCGGTTGGCGGCTGGACTATGATACGAGCCGCTCACCTGGCCTCGCCCGATGCCAAACGCCGATTTTGCCCGCGAGCTCGACCCTCATCGTGGCTACCTGCTCCGCGTGGCGCGCCTGCAGCTGCGCGACGAGGCGCTCGCCGAGGATGTGGTGCAGGAAACGTTGCTGGCGGCGCTGTCGGGCACTGGCTTCTCGGGCAAGTCGAGCCTTCGGACCTGGCTCACCGGCATCCTCAAGCACAAGATCGTCGACGCCATCCGCAAGAAGCAGCGCGAGCCGACGGTGGCATCGGCTTTCGGCGACATCGAGTCCGAAATGGATATCGAGGACCTCGACGCGATGTTCAACGAACGTGGGGGCTGGGATGCCAAGCCGGCCGACTGGGGCGATCCGGAAGCGGCGCTCGACCGGCGGCAGTTCCTCGACGTGATGGAGATCTGTCTCGAAAAGCTGCCGCCCAATACCGCGCGCGTGTTCATGATGCGCGAGGTGATGGAGCTCGAAACCGACGAAATCTGTAAGGAACTGGCGATCAACGCGAATAACCTCTGGGTCATCCTCTACCGGGCCCGAATGGCGCTTCGCCAGTGCCTCGAACAGAACTGGTTTGCCGGCAACGTCAGGCTGGGTTGAACGCGGGCGCGGGAACCTCCAGAACCCATACACCATGCTCCGCAGAGCGCTCGGCCACATCATTTCCTGCAGGGAGGCGTCCCGTCTCCTGTCCAGGCGCGAAGACGGCGCATTGCCGGCGTGGCAACGCCTGTTCCTGCGCCTTCACCTGTCGGTCTGCGCGGCCTGCGCGCGCTTCGAGCGGCAAATTCGCTTTCTGCGCCGCGCGCTGCAGGCGTATCGCCAATAGGGCCCGCGCGGGAATGCCCGCGACACGACCGAAAACAATGCAACTGACCATCAACGGCGCATCG
This sequence comes from uncultured beta proteobacterium, assembly GCA_963700415.1. Classification (GTDB taxonomy): domain Bacteria; phylum Pseudomonadota; class Gammaproteobacteria; order Burkholderiales; family Casimicrobiaceae; genus CAIWHR01. The sequence continues at coordinate 204,076 of CAVOXS010000015.1, read as the reverse complement.
CGCGTTTTCGCCCAACCGATCACGGCGGTGGCCGATCTTGTGCGCTTGCTCGGCCTCGAGGGAAAGCGGATCGCCATCGAGAGAAATGGCGCGATCGTGCCGAAGAGTCGCTATGCCGACACGCCCCTCGCCGAAGGCGACAGGCTCGAAATCGTCGGCGCCGTCGGAGGCGGCTGACGCCCGACTCCCCAGCCGGAGTAAAATCGCTCCGATGAATGCTCCGCACAAGCCGCAATCGGCCGTCGCCGACCCTTTGGTGATCGCCGGACGCGCATACCAGTCTCGCCTTCTCGTAGGTACCGGCAAGTACAGGGATTTCGCCGAGACCCGCGCGGCGGTCGTCGCGTCGGGGGCGCAGATCGTCACCGTGGCGATCCGCCGGACGAACATCGGCCAGGATCCCGATGCGCCATCGCTGCTCGACGCGCTGCCTCCGTCGGAGTTCACCTATCTGCCCAACACCGCCGGTTGCTATACGGCCGACGACGCCGTGCGCACGCTGCGGCTCGCGCGCGAGTTGCTCGACGGCCACACGCTCGTCAAGCTCGAGGTGCTGGGCGACCCGCAGACGCTGTTTCCCAACGTGCGCGCGACGCTCGAAGCTGCTGCGACGCTCGTGCGCGACGGTTTCCAGGTGCTCGTCTATACGTCCGACGATCCCATCATCGCGCGCGAGCTCGAGGCGATCGGCTGCGTCGCGATCATGCCGCTCGCCTCGCTGATCGGCTCGGGAATGGGCATCCTCAATCCCTGGAACCTCAAGCTCATCATCGATTCGGCGAAGGTGCCCGTGCTGGTCGATGCGGGTGTGGGCACGGCTTCGGACGCGGCGATTGCGATGGAGCTGGGCTGCGCCGGGGTGCTGATGAACACGGCGATCGCCGCGGCGCGCGATCCGGTGCGAATGGCCGGCGCGATGAAGCTCGCCGTCGAGGCGGGACGCGAGGCGTTCCTGGCCGGGCGGATGCCGCGCAAGCTCTACGCGGCGAGCCCGAGTTCGCCGGCCGCCGGCCTCATCGGCTGACTCCCTTGGCGTGCCCGAGACAGGTTCGGCGCGCAGCGCGCGGCGTGCTCGCCGTTGCCGCATTGCTGGCGATGGCTGCGCACGCAATTCCGCTGACGGTGGAGGAGCTGACGAAGCTCTGTGCCGAAGCCGACGATGCGGCGCATTGCGGTCGCCTGGTCGAGGGGTTGCAGCTGCAGCGACTGCCCAATCTCGCGGTGCGGGATCGTTCGGCGCTCAGGGTTTCGCTCTACCCGTCCGGCACGGCCACGTTCACGGACACCGAAGCGATCGACGGCGGCCGCTCGTACAGCCTCTGGGACTTCATCAGCGAAATCAACGCCGCCGTGCTCTATGTCACGGACGGCGACGAGGTCACGTTCACGCTGCTGCAGCGCACGACGGGCCGCAAGGTGGAGTTGCCCGCCGATCCGAAACTCTCGCCGGACCGGGCGCGCCTGGTGACCGCGGATTTCTGCGCGAGTCGATGCAGCAACGAAATTGCCCTGTGGCGCGTGACGCGCGATGGCGTGCGCAAGGAGTCGACGTGGCGACCGCGCGAGAGCTGGTCCGACGTCGTCGCGACCTGGAAGGATGCCGAAACCGTCATCGTCGAATACTCGGCTGCCGGAACGCCGGCGCGCTCCCGCATTACCCGCCGGCTCGCTGACACGGATTGGGTCCGCGCGCAGGCGCCCTGACGTGCCGGACATTCCCCCGCGCCGTCCCGGCGATCCGTCCGTCACGACGGGGGCTGAAGCGCTTTCGCCGACGCCGACACCGCGGCATCGCCCGGTGCGCAGCTTCGTGCTGCGGCAGGGACGGATGTCGCCCGCGCAGCAGCGCGCACTCGACGAGTTGCTGCCGCGGTTCGGCATCCCGTTCGCGCCCGCTCCGATCGACTTCGATCGCGAGTTCGGCCGCAGCGCGCCGCGCGTGCTGGAGATCGGGTTCGGCATGGGCGAGACGACCGCCGCGATCGCGCAGGCGCGGCCGGCCGATGATTTCCTTGCGCATCGAGGTGCATTCCCCGGGCGTCGGGAGCCTGCTGAAGCGCGTCGCCGAGCTCGGGCTCACCAACGTCCGGGTAGTCCACCACGATGCCGTGGAAGCTCTGGCCACGATGATTCCCCTGGCATCGCTGGCGGGCGTGCACATCTTCTTCCCCGATCCATGGCCCAAGAAGCGGCACCACAAGCGACGGCTCCTGACGCCGGGGTTCGTCCGCGAGCTCGCGCTGCGGCTCGCCGCCGGCGGCCGTTTCCATGTCGCAACGGACTGGGAGGAGTATGCGCAGGAGATTCTCGCCACGCTCGCTGCGGAGCCTCTGCTCGAGAACACCGCCTCCGGCTTCGCGCCGCGGCCTGATTACCGGCCACTGACGAAATTCGAGCTGCGGGGTCTGAAGCTCGGCCACGGTGTCCGGGACCTGGTGTTCAGCAGGCGCGGCGACACCGCAACTGTCGCGAATCCCTGATAGAACTGAATCACGGCGTCGACGATCCGCGTCAGACCCCTGGTCGGAGGCGTGCCGCCGAAGGTCGAGGTCTTGCGAAAACAGCGGCGGGCTCCGAACGGAGCGGCCGGTCGCGCATGCTTCAGAAGCGACGGCGGTGGTTCGACGAGGACAAGGTCAGCGCCGGCCAGGCCGGCGCGAAACGTCAGCGCGGCAGCCGCGTCAGGCCGGGGACTGGGGGCGTCTGCGGGATTTCATCCGCATGAGGTAGATCTTGCACTTCCAGATCCACGATCGGCGCAGTTCCTCGAGCTCCCGGGCCCGGTCGAAGGCAAGCGTCTCGGCGTGGCCGAGCCCCGTCCGCAGCCGGGAGATCTCGACGTCCCGTTCGCCAAGCAGTTTCTCCGCCAGCGCCAGCCCTGCCTGCAGCTTCCCGATCAGCGACTCGCGCGCCTCGGCGTAATGCTCGGCTTCCGCAAGGCGCGCCCTCAGCAGATTCCGCTCCTCGACGCGCTCGACCAATAGCGCCCGCATTTCGTCCGTCCCCAGCGCGATTCGGGCGCCGTCGATCGCTGCCCGCAGCGCGTTCGCGGGATCGCGCGCGACGAACTCACGCACCTTGCGGACATAGTCGGGGTGCAGGTCTGCCAGCGCTTTGCCCGCGGTTTCGGTCAGTGCCGAGCGCTCCTCGGAAAAGCTCACCGCCCCCTCGTGAAAGACGAACACGTCGCCGGCCAGCACGTTGCGCCATCCCGCGTCGGCAGCGCGCATGCAAAAGTCGTTTTCCTCTCCGTAGCCGCGCCCGAAGCGGCCGGCGTCGAACGGCCCCACCTGGTCAAGGCAGACACGACGGATGTACATGCAGAACCCCACGGCCGTCGGCAGGTCCACCGCGCCTCCGGCGTTGGTCGTCGCAAAGAGACGATCCAGCGCGGCCAGGCCCAACGTCCCAGGCATGCCGCCTGTCCAGCCCTCGAATGGATAGGAGCAGATCGTGGCGTTGTTGGAGAAAGGCGTCGCGGTGCCGACGTCCGGCTGCGCGCACGCGCAGCGCCGCAGGCGGTCCAGCCAGTCGTTCGCCACCTCGGTGTCGCTGTTGAGCAGGACCACGTCCCGCTCCGGGTGCAGCGCCATGCCGCGATTGACCGAGTGGACGAAACCGAGGTTGGCCTCGTTGCGCAGCAGCGTTATCCGCCCGCCGTCGGCCATCTCGCGCAGATGGCGGGAGATTTCGGGGTCGGGGCTGGCATCGTCGACCGCCACGACCTCGAAGGCAGTCGTCTGCACCGAGCGCAGCACGCTGTCGATGCAGCGCCGTGTCTGCAGCAGCCCCTTGTAGATCGGGATGATGACGTCGATCAAGTTCGCCTCTATCCCCGTCGCCCGTGCAGCCGCCGCGCAAAGCCGCCCAGTCCTTCGCTCCGGAACACGCGCGCGACCCTGGCCCGCAGCGCCTTGCCGCTCCGGGGCGACAGCAGCAGCAGGAGCAGGCGTAACGCCGCCGGAAACGAAACGCGCGCGCGCATCCGTGCCGCAAACGGCAGCCGCCGCGCACCCTGCTCCGTGAACACGTCCGGGTACCTCAGCTTCCCCTCGGAATCACACCAGCCGAGATACCCCATGCGCTCCTTCGGCACCTCGTACGGGTCCGGAAACGTCCGCTGCAAATCACGATTCTCGCGATAGAACCAGCGGTGGCCAGCTTCGATCGGGGTCCCGTCCGAGAAGCGTCCGAATGCCCAGGGCCACTCGCTGATCGGATCGCGATCGGCCACTGCGATCTCCCGCTCGTACCACGCGATCAGTTCCTGCACCGCCGGACTGGCGGAGGCGTTCTTGATGGCCATGATCCGATGCGCGCCGCTGTCGAAGCCGGTGAAGTGGTAGAAGCCCAGAGGCTCGTCGTCGACCCGAAAGCCGCGCTCGAAACTGCCGGTCATCCGGCGCGTGGTCAGATTCCAGGTGGCGACGTTGTGCCGCGAGGACTTGATGATCGCCACGCCATCGAAGAAAACCGGGGCGAAGTTCACCCATTTCTGGTCGGTGAAAAGGCCGTTCTCCACTTCCGCCCGGCACAGATGGTAGGTTCGCTCCGCCCACCAGTCGGCGAAGCGCCGGCCCTCCGCCGTATTCCTGACGCCGATGAACCCGAGGTTGAAGATGCCGTGCTTGAGGCTCGCGACCTCGTTGTCGACGATCGCGTCCAGCGTCTGCTCGGGTTTCGTCTGATGCGGCGTCAACGCCAGATTGCTGGACTCGAGCGTCGCCAGGATGTCATCGACCCGCGAGAACAGCACCATGTCCGGATCGAAATAAAGCGCGGCACGGCAGTCGGGCCGCTGCAACAGACGCTTCAGCGCGAACGGCTTGATAGCGGTGGACAGCTCCACGATGTTGTGGGTGAAGCTCCAGGCCCTCCAGTCGGGGATGTCGAGCTCTTCGATGCCGAGTATCGAATCGAAGGGCTCGTCTTCGGTGCGCAGCCACTGCGGGCGCTCGTCCGCCAGCGCGAGATGAACGACCGCCTCGGGGTGATATTGCCGAAGCGAGCGGCAAAGTATCCGCACCTTCGGCAGATAATTCACCGCTGCGCTCGTGAAAATGTGCAGGACCTCAGCCACGGGATATTCTCGACGATCGGAGCGCGTCCATCTTACGCCACCGGGAGTGCCTTCGCTGCCAGCTCCCCATGGAAAGCGACGAGCCGCGCGAGCGCGGCGGAGGCACTCACCTCGCTGCACAGTCTCGCGTCGCCGTAGCCGCGCAGACGTTCGCCGGGAGCCCCCAGATCGAAGGCAACGATGGGCAGCCCGAGCCGGATCATTTCCTCGGTGACATAGGAAAACGTCTCCGGGCAGATCGACGGGAAGAAGCACATGTTGATCCCGTTGCCCTCGATCAGGTCGACCAGGTCCTCCTGCCGGTAGGTGCCGGTCACCCGCAGCCGATCGGACTTGAGCGCGATATCGAGCGTCCCGATCACGACGACGCTGGCCTCCGGATGGTCGCGGCCCAGCTGCGCGACCAGCTCCCCGACCACCAGCGCTCCCTTCTGCGCGCTGATCTGGCCGATGATGCCGACCACGAGCGGCGCAGCGTGATCGAGCCTGGGCCGACGGGCCGGCTGATAATCGACGCGATGGGGTATGACGCTGATGCGATCCGGATCGAGTTCTGGGTAGGCGCGCTGCAGCAGTTGCCGCGTCGAATCGGAAAAGCAGCGCACCTCGTCGGCCGCCTTCAGGCAGCGGCCCCACACCGCGCGCCAGGGCCCGATTTCAGTCGGCGGAGACAGGCTCACATAACTGGCCCGATGGCGCTTCATGCATGTCGCGCATTCGGCAAGGTCCGGTATGCCGCAATAGCGCCCATCCGCGTTCAACAGCACGAACGACGGGCAAACCGCAAAATAGTCGTGGACCGCAACGGTGAGGCGCAACTTCGGGTGCCTGGCGCGCATCGCGGCAAGCCATGCGGCAAAATGAAGGGGCTCATCGAACGAAACCGGGCTGTTCAGGAACAGTTCTTCGACGCGGGGGCTGTCCAGCATCTCTTCCAGGCGCAGGAAGGACGTCGCCCGGAAGATCTGCTCGTCGCCATCCGGTTGCATGAGCGTGAGCCGGTAATCCAGCGTCGGCAGGTTGTACGTGCACAGCAGCACCGCCAAGCCGTCCGCGAGGCGCCCGTCGATCAGGGCCTGACGATATTTGTTCGCGCCGCCGCCCATGTTGTGGTCGAACACCATGGACACGGCGCGCCCGGCGCCCAAACGCGACAGCAGTTGCCCGACAACGTCCAGTTCGTCGAGGGCCGGCGCAAAGTAGTTCTGTGCCTTCGCCCGGTTCAGCACGCCGGTGATGTCGCCCCGCTTCAGCCGGCGCCAGACGGATCTTGTCAGCCACAGCAACTGGAGAAGCTTGCCGCGTTGGGTCCGGCGCACTTCCAGCACGTTGGTGATGTCGAGCGCCATCGCGGCGCCGTCGTCGAACAGGATTTCCAGTGCCAGCTTCCGGACCGGATGCCCCGGGATGTATCCCGTCACCACGAAACCCGAGGATCCCGCATTGCGCAGGCCCGGAAACGCCTTCTCCACGTCGCCCCGGGCGAGACCGAAATTCGCCGGCAGCCGCCGCTCCCATCCGTCACCCTGGCACACCAGCGTGATCGCGGTGATTGCGCGTGCCGGATGCGCCACCCAGCCCCAACCGAAGATTCGCCTGCCGCTGGTCACCAAGCGGTCGATGCCGAATTGAAGCTCTCGCTCCGCGTGCTCGTTCATCAAGGCATCAGGATCGATTTGAGGCCGCTCTTGGCGATGCGTCCGCGTTCGACGCGGGTCCGACATTCTACCGGAGCGCCCCGCCGTCGAAGATCGGCGCGACGGCCGCCGACGCCCGCGGCTCCGCCCGTTCGCGCGCGTCGGCGACAGGCTTGCAAGATGAATCGGTATCCCGCATTGTGCTGCACTGGATCCGTCGCGCAGGCGACGAACCGAAGCATGAGCGACGAACTCACATTCACCGGCGAGCGTTTCATCCCCGGCGTCCCGGGGGAGATCTGGTACGAACACTGGCATCGCTACCATTTCGCGGCGCCGATCGTCGCTGGCCGCGACGTCCTCGACATCGCCTGCGGCGCGGGCTACGGCAGCGCTCTCCTGGCGCGGCATGCCGCGCGCGTCGTCGGCGCCGATCTCTCGCCGCCGGCAATCGAGCACGCGCGAGCGCGCTACGCATCGGTGCCCAATCTCGAGTTCATGCAGGCGGACTGTGCGGCATTGCCGTTCCCCGACGCCAGCTTCGACGCCGTGGTCTCCTTCGAAACGCTCGAGCACATCGCGGCACAGGAGGCTTTTTTCGATGAGGTGCGGCGCGTGCTGCGGCCGGCCGGGCTCGTCGTTCTGTCGTGCCCGAACAAGGTCGAGTACACCGACAAGCGCGGCGTGGCCAATGAATTTCATGTGCGCGAGCTCTATCGCGATGAGCTCGCCGCGCTCGTCGCGCCCCGCTTCCCGCACAGCGCGTGGTACGGACAGCGGCCGAGTTTCTACTCCGTCGTCTGGCCCGAGCAGGGCCCCGCGCGCGGCGAGATCCTGGAGGTCGGCGAAGCATCCGCCGACACGCCCTCACCCGGCCATTCGCGACCGCTGTACTTCATCGTCGTCGCCAGCAGCGCTGCAGAGACGCTCGCCGATGTCGTCCCGGTCGTTTCGGTGCTCGCCGACCGCGACGAGTGGATCTATCGCGATTACGAAAAGGTCACGCAGAGCATAGACGCCGCACACCGGCGCAGCCACCAGCTGGCGGAGCAGGTGACCGAACTCCAGCGGCACCGCAGCGAGGCGGTCCGGCAGGACGACGGGCCAGAGGCGGCGGAGCAGGCTCGCCTCGGCGAGCAGGTCGCGGCACAGCAGCGCGAGATCGCGCGCCGCGCGAGCCTGCGCTGGTGGCTTGCGCTGCCGTTGCGGCGGCTGTGGCTCGCGCTGACGGGCAAGCCGCCCTGGGCTTAGCGACGCGCTCGAGGATCAGGCAAGGGTCAGCACGACCGGTTGATGGTCGGCCGCCTGCGTATCGCGATCCACGCGCACGTCCGCGATGCGGGACCCGAGGTCGGCACTGACGAAGATGAAATCGCAGTGCAACTCGGGCTCGCCTGGCGTTTCCTTCTCGTAGATCTTGAACGTGCTGGGGTGCGCCACTCCCGGGTGCCTCGCTTCCCAGGCATCGCACAGTGGCGGCGTTCCGTCGCCGAAGGGCGCGGCCATGCGCGCGTGCAGCGGGTCGTCGGGCTCGAGATTGAAGTCGCCGGTCACGATGGTCGCCGCCGGCCGCAGGTAGGTGTGGAAAGGCCCGCCGCTCGTGTCGACGATCGAACCCGCGCGCGCGTGACCGTGGCCTTCCGCATAGATGGCTCGCAGCGCTTCGACCTGTGCCGCGCGCTGCCTGCCCGAGTAGTACTCGAGATGCGTGGTGATCACGCGCACGTCGCCGAACGGCGCGGTCACGCACGCCTCGACGGCGATCCGCGGCATCCCGTTGAGGCCCGGGTCGATCGGCGAGGGCAGCAGGTGCCGGTACGCCTGGCGCACCGGCAGCCGCGACAGCACCAGGTTGCCGAACCGCCGGCGCCGGCCGCCTTCGGCCGGATGATCCACCGCGACGCCGGCCACGGCCGTGAAGCGAGGAAGCAGCGCGGCGAGCGTCGCGAACTGGTCCTCGCCGGCGCTGCCCGCAAGCCGCGGATCCGGAAAATTGTCGGCGATTTCCTGCAGACACAGCACGTCGAAGTCGGCGAGCTTCTTCGCCTCCGCGACGATCCGCGCCGGATCGACGCGACCATCCACGCCCCGGCACCATTGCACGTTCCACGTGATCAGTATCATCGTATGCCCGCCCGCATGAAGCTCTGCACGAACTGTCGCTGGAAGAGAAGAAAGGCGATCAGCAGGGGCGCGGTCGTCAGCAGCGTCGCCGCGGTGATGATCGACCAGTCGATGCCCTGGTCTCCCGACGAGAACACCTGCAGCCCGACGGTGAGCGGCCGCGACTCCACCGAATTGGTGATGATGAGCGGCCAGAGGAAATTGTTCCAGTGATAGCTGACGCTGACCAGCGCGTACGCCAGGTAGACGGGCCGCGCCAGCGGAACGTAGACCTTCCACAGCACGGCGAGCGGACCGCAGCCCTCGATGCGCGCCGCCTCGTCGAGCTCACGCGGAACCGTCTTGAAGGTCTGCCGCAGCAGGAATATGCCGAAGGCGCTCGCCATGTAGGGCAGCCCGATCGCCAGAATCGTGTCCTTGAGCCCGAGCGACGCCATCGTCCGGTAATTCTCCACGATAAGAACGTCCGGCATCACCATCAGCTGAACCAGGACCAGCGCGAAGAGCATGTTTCTTCCGGGAAACTCGAACCGCGCGAACGCGTACGCGGCGAGCGTCACCAGCACGAGCTGCGCGCACAGGATCATCGTGACCAGCGCGACCGTGTTCACGAAATAGCGTGCGAACGGCGCGGCCTGCCAGGCACGCGTGAAATTCTCCAGCGTGAGCGGGGCGGCAGGCGCGAACCGCGTCGAGAATTCCGCGGGGTGAAACGCCGTCCATATCGCGTACACGAGCGGCAGCACCCAGAGGAAGCCGAGCAGCCATGCACCGGTGGTCTCCAGTACCCGGGCGAGGCCGCGCGATGCGTAAACCGGTGTCATTGGTAATGGATCTTGCGCTCGAGAAACCAGAACTGCGCGAGCGCGGCAGCCGCGAGCAGGGCCAACAGCACCATCGTCAACGCCGCGGCATAGGCGGAGTCCCAGAACCGGAAGCCTATCTCGTAGATGTAGAAGAGCAGCAGCGACGTCGCGTTGTCGGGGCCGCCGCGCGTCATCACGACGATGTGGTCGACCAGCCGGAACGCGTTGATCACCGCGTTGACCAGCACGAAGAGCGTCGTCGGCATCAGCAGCGGAAAGGTGACGCGGCGAAAGAAATAGCCGCGCGACGCGCCCTCGATGGCGGCCGCCTCCGCCAGATGCGGCGAGATCGACTGCAGCGCCGCCAGGTAGAAGATCATGAAGAAGCCGGCTTCCTTCCAGACGGTGACGACCATCAGGCAGGCGAGCGCCGTGCTCTTGCTGCCGAGCCAGTTGTGCGTGCCCGCGCCGAACAGGGCGAGCGTCTCCTCGAGCAGGCCGTATTCGGGCGTGTAGAAGAAAAGCCAGATGTTCGCGACCGCGATCATCGGCAGAACGGTCGGCGTGAAGTAGGCGAGGCGCAGCAGGCCGCGTCCGGGCAGCCGGCCGTTGACCCATACCGCCATCAGCAGCGCGATCGCGATCGACGCGGGGATCGTCCCGAGCGCGAACCAGAGATTGTTGACGAGCGCCTGCCAGAAGATCGGGTCCTCGGTCAGCTGCCGATAGTTGTCGATCCCGACCCAGACCGCGGGGCGGTTGGCCTTCGGCGTCGACAGGAGGCTGTGCCAGAGCGTCGCGACCGCCGGGTAGTGCGTGAACAGCGCGAGCAGCGCCATCGCCGGCAAGAGCAGCAGCCAGCCGTAGAGCCATTGCGTGGCGCGGGTCATGCGACGGTCGCCGGAGCCGGATACGCGGGAGACGTGTCAACGCTCCCGGCGCCGAGGGCGCCGGGAGCGGTTACGCGGCCGAGCTCCGTTGCGCCATGCCGCTATTTCTTGTACGGCCGCAGCAATCGTTCCGCCTCCCGCTGCGCGTCCTTCATCGCCTGCTCCGGCGTCTTGGTGCCCGTGAGCGCCGCCTGCAGCCCGTCGTTCAACGCTTTCGTCACGCGCTGGTTGTCGTGCGTCGACAGTTCGGCCTTGGCGAACGGAAGCTGGTCGCGCGCGACGGCCGCCGGCGGGAATCCCGCGACGTACTCCTTCATCGCCGGCGTGTCCCAGGCATCCGCGCGCACCGCGACGTACCCGGTGTCGATGCCCCACTGGGCCGCGCGCTGCGGAGTCGTGATCCACTTGATGAACTTGAACGCCGCCTCGCGCTGCGCCGGCGTGTTCTTCTTGAACAGGTAGAAGTTGCCGCCGCCGGTCGGGCTGCCGCGCTGCTTGCCCGCCGCCAGCATCGCGACGCCGAAGTCGAACTTGGCGTTTTTCCTGACGTTCGTCAGATTGCCGGTCGTCGTCCACATCATCGCCATCTTCTTCTCGAAGAAGTCCTTCGGCGTCGTCCCCCACTCGACGATTCCCTCCGGATGGACCTTCTGTTTGCGCGCGAGGTCGACCCAGTACTGGAGCGCGCCGATGACCTCGGGCTTGTCGTAGTAGGTCTCGGTGCCGACGGCGTTCATCAGATTGACGCCGTTCTGGATCGCGAGCGCCTGGAACAGCCAGTACGGGAAGCCCGACGACGGAATCTGCATGCCCCATTGCGTGACCTTGCCCGACGCGTCGCGCTTCGTCAGTTTCTGCGCGTATTCGACCTGTTCCTTCCAGTTTGCCGGCGCGCGGTTCGGATCGAGGCCCGCCTCCTTGAACATCTCCTTGTTCCAGTAGAGCACGATCGTCGAGCGCTGGAACGGAATGCCCCAGGTCTTGCCGCCGGTCTGGCTGTTCTCCATGAACGCGGGATAGAAGCTGCCGAGCCAGGCCTTGTCCTCCGCCGTCTTGATGAGATCGTCGAACGGCACGATCGCATCCTCGTCGATCAGCGTGTACATGTCGGTCGACAGCAGGATCGAGGTCACCGGCGGCTCGCCGCTCTTCACCGCGGTCAGCGCCTTGGTGATCGAATCCTGGTAGCTGCCCGAGTAGATGGGCTTGATCCTGATCCCGGGATTCTCCTTCTCGAAGTCCGCCGCGAAGCCGTCGATGACCGTGGTAATCGGCCCGCCCACCGCGACCGGGTAGTAGAACGAGACTTCGACCGGCGCCTGCGCCCGCGCGGCAGGCAGCGCGACGATCACGGCAAGCGCGGCGATCATGGCAAGCGCGAACACGCGCCGGATGGTTGTCTGCAACATGATTTCCTCCTCGGGTGAAATGCAGATCCTACGCGAACATCGTCGCGCTTTGCGGCAGAACGGAATCGGCGCGACGGACGCCGTCGCGATCGAAAAGATGCTGTGCGCCGGGCGCCCACGACAGCCGCACCGCGTCGCTGCGCGCAAGTCCCACGCTGCCGGGAACGCGCACGGCGAGCGTCGCCGCGCCCATCCGGCACGTCACGAGCGAATCCGCGCCGAGGTACTCGATCGCGGCGACGGCCGCGGGAACGCCGCGCTGGAAGCCGAGGGCGATGTGCTCCGGCCGCACGCCCAGCGTGAGCCCGGCGCAATCGGCGGGAGCGACGGCGGGACCTGCGGTGCCTGCGATCACGGCCCCGTCGCTGCTTCCCTCGAGCGGCAGCAGGTTCATCGGCGGCGTGCCGATGAAGCGCGCGACGAACGTATTGGCCGGACGCTCGTAGAGATCGACGGGCGTGGCATTCTGCTCGATCCTGCCCCGGTTGAGCAGCACGACCCGATCGGCCATCGACATCGCCTCGATCTGGTCATGCGTGACGTAGACCATCGTGATCCCGAGCTGCCGCTGCAGGTGACGGAGCTCGGCGCGCATGTCCTGCCGCAGCTGCGCGTCGAGATTGGACAGGGGCTCGTCCATCAGGCAAACCGGCGCCTCGTTGATGATCGCGCGGCCCAGCGCGACGCGCTGCTGCTGGCCGCCGGAGAGCTGCGACGGCTTGCGATCGAGCAGCTCGGAGAGGCCGAGCAAATCCGCCACGCGCTTCAGGCGGCGCGCGACGTCCGCCCGCGCAACCTTGCGCACCTTGAGCCCGAACACGATGTTCTCGCCGACCGACAGGTGCGGAAACAGCGCGTAGCTCTGGAACACCATCGCGATGTTGCGCTGCGACGGCGGCAGATTCGTGACATCGCGCCCGGCGATCAGGATGCGACCCCCGTCCGCCGGCTCGAGGCCGGCGATGAGGCGCAGCGTGGTCGACTTGCCGCAGCCCGACGGGCCCAGCAGCACGTTGAGCGTCCCCTCGTCGAAGGCGAACGACAGCCGGTCGACGGCGCGCACCTCCCCCTCGGCGGTCGTCCAGTGCTTGCTGACGTTTTCGGCGGCGATGGCCGACACTTGTGACACCCCCCGTTGTCGCGGGGCATGATAGCACCGGGACCGCGCCGGGGGCGCGGCGCTCGCTCGTGTGGCAAGCGGGCGGAAGCCTGCGGGCGCTTGAGTCATGAAGCCCGCGGGGTTCTATTGGCTCGTATGGCGAGCGGGCGGAAGCCTGCGGGCGCCTGAGTCATGAAGCCCGCAGGGTTCCGCCCGCTCGCCGGACCTCTGGTCGAGCCGCAGAACGCCGTCAGCCAAACAGCGCCCTGAGTGCCTTCCCCGGATCCGGCGCGCGCATGAACGCCTCGCCGACCAGGAAGGCCTCCACGCCGTGCGTTCGCATCGTTGCCACGTCGGCCGGCGCGAGGATGCCGCTTTCGGTCACGACGAGCTTCCCGGCAGGGATGCGCGGCAGCAGATCGAGCGTCGTCGCGAGCGACACCTCGAACGTGCGCAGGTTGCGGTTGTTGATGCCGACGAGCGGCGTGGCGAGCCGCAGCGCCCGGTCGAGCTCGACGCCGTCGTGAACCTCGACCAGAACCGCCATCCCGAGATCCCGCGCGCAGGCTTCGAGCGCCGCCAGCCGCGCGTCGGCGAGCGCCGCCACGATCAGCAGGACGGCGTCGGCGCCCATCCCGCGCGCCTCCGCGACCTGATACTCGTCGACGATGAAATCCTTGCGCAGCACCGGGAGCGCGCAGGCGGCGCGGGCCGCGGTCAGGAACTCGGGCGCACCCTGGAAGTATTGCCGATCGGTCAGCACGGACAGGCACGCCGCGCCGCCCTTTTCGTAGCTCGCGGCGATGGCCGCCGGGTCGAAGTCGGCGCGCAGCACGCCGCGGCTCGGACTCGCCTTCTTGATCTCGGCGATGACCGCCGGGCGACCGGCCGCGATCCTGGCGCGCAACGCGCCCTCGAAATCGCGAGGCGGGGACTGCGCCCGCGCTTGCGTCAGGACCTCGGCCAGCGGCCGCGCCCGTTTCGCCGCGGCGATCTCGTCGGCCTTGGTCGCGAGGATCCGCGCGAGGATGTCGGTCATCGCCTGAACGCGGGTCAGCCGTTGGCGGCGCCGAGCTTCTGCGTCAGCGCGACGAATTGCTCGAGCTTCCTCTTCGCGGCGCCCGATGCGACCGCGGCGCGCGCCCGCTCGATGCCCTCGGCGATCGACGTCGCGACGTCGGCCGCATACAGCGCGACGCCCGCATTCAGCACGACGATCTCGCGCGGCGTGCCCTCGACATTGCCGAGCGCCTCCAGCACCATCGCCTTCGACTCGGCCGCGTCGGCCACCTTGAGGCCGCGATTGGAGATCATCGACAGCCCGAAGTCCTCCGGATGGATCTCGTATTCGCGCACCTCGCCGTCCTTCAGCTCGCCGACCATCGTCGCCGCGCCGAGCGATACCTCGTCCATCCCGTCCTTGCCATAGACGACCAGCACGTGCTTGCTCCCCAGCCGCTCCAGCACGCGCACCTGGATGCCGACCAGGTCCGGATGGAAGACGCCGAGCAGCTGATTGGCCGCTCCGGCCGGATTGGTGAGCGGCCCCAGGATGTTGAAGATCGTCCGCACGCCGAGTTCCTTGCGCACCGGCGCCGCGTGCTTCATCGCGCTGTGATGCGACGGCGCGAACATGAAGCCGATGCCGGTCTCCGCGATCGACTGCGCGACCTGCGCGGGCTTGAGCATGATGTTGGCGCCGAGCGCTTCGAGCACGTCGGCGCTGCCCGACTTCGACGACACGGAGCGGCCGCCGTGCTTCGCGACACGGGCGCCCGCCGCCGCGGCGACGAACATGGAGGCCGTCGAAATGTTGAACGTGTGCGACGAGTCACCCCCGGTGCCGACGATGTCGACGAGGCGGTCGGTGTCGGGAACGTCGACCTTCGTCGCGAATTCGCGCATCACCTGCGCCGCGGCGGCGATTTCGCCGATCGTCTCCTTCTTGACGCGCAAGCCGATGGTGAGCGCGGCGATCATCACCGGCGTCACTTCACCGCTCATGATCCGCCGCATGATGGACAGCATCTCGTCGGGAAAGATCTCGCGGTGTTCGATCGCGCGCTGCAACGCTTCCTGTACGGTGAGGGACATGGTGGCTCCTTGGGGTCAGTTTCCGGGTTCATCGATGCACGGGCGCGCGCGATCGCGCGCGGTCACGGTCAGGCAACGCGCGGCGGCGTCGGTTTCCCGCGTGGCGCTCTGGCCTTGCGCGAGAGCACCAGCGCCCTCCGGGCCGGGACGCGGCGCCGCCGCGCCCGACACCGCGACCTGCCGCAGCCGCCTCACCGGACGCCCGCGAGAAAATTGCGCAGCAGCGCGTGGCCGTGCTCGGTCAGGATCGCCTCGGGATGAAACTGGACGCCCTCGACCGGCCATTCGCGGTGCCGCACCGCCATCACTTCCCCGTCGTCGGCCGTCGCCGTGATCTCGAGACAGGCGGGCATCGATCGGCGCTCGATCGCCAGCGAGTGGTAGCGGGTCGCGGTCAAGGGCGACGGCAGCCCGGTGAACACGCCGCGGCCGTCGTGCGCGACCGGCGACACCTTGCCGTGCATCACGCGTTGCGCGCGGACGATGGTTCCGCCGAACGCCCGCCCGATCGCCTGGTGGCCCAGGCAGACGCCGAGGATCGGGATTCTGCCCGCGAAGCGCCGGATCAGCGGCACGGAGATCCCCGCCTCGTCCGGCGTGCAGGGGCCCGGCGAGATCACGATCTTCGCTGGCTCCCAGGCGGCGATCTGGTCGATGCGTCAGCGCGTCGTTCCGGTGAACGTGCACGTCCGCGCCCAGCTCTCCGAAATACTGGACCAGGTTGTAGGTGAAGCTGTCGTAATTGTCGATCATCAGGAGCATCGCGCGCCTCTTGCCTCGTCCACGGCAGGGAAGTGAGCGCCCCACGGCGCGAGCTTGCGGCCCCGGGCCGCAGCGGCGACGGCGGCCTCCAGAAACCGTTCGAGCTCGTGCACCAGCGCGACGTTCTCGTAAAGGACATCCTTCCTGCTCCGCAGCTCGTCCTGTTTCTGCCTTCTCCATTCCGGATCGTTCGCCAGGCGCACTGCGATCTCGACATACTGCGACGCGTCCTGCGCCGTCAGTCCGTCAATCCCCATCTGGCGATACAGCGCGTGCGTGATGCGGCTCCGCGCGAGGGAGCCAGGCCAGGTCACGATCGGCACGTCGGCCGCGAACATCTCGAGACTGGTCGTCCCGCCGCTGAAGACCGGCGTGTCCAGCACCGCATCGACGTGCCGGGCGAAGGCGAGGAGCGCATCGAGCTCGAGGAACGGCAGCAAGGCGACGCGATGCGCGACATCGGGCGCCGCCCGCCGGAAGCGGCTCAGCAGGCATTGCACGAGCGGCGGGCTCGCGTTGCCGATCAGGACCAGCAGGCCCCTGGGGTCGCGCCGCAGGATCTCCGCCACGGCCGCGTCGAAATCGGGGTGCAGCTTGATCAGGTTCTGCGCGCAGAAATAGATCCGCGCATCGACCGGCAGCCCCAGCTCTGCGCGCGTCGGAGGCGAGGCCGCCGGCGACGGCCGGCGGAAGTAGGTCGGAACCGTCGCGAGGCGAACGAGCGTCTCGGTGTAATGGTCCTCTGCCCCTTCGACCTCGAGCTCGTCGGCGGAGACGAAGTAATCGATGTTGGCGACGCCAGTGGTCACCGGGTGCCCGAACGTGACGCACTGCACCGGGGCGAGCCGCGCGAACGCCAGGAAATAGGTTGTCGGCGCCATGCCGATGTCGGTGTAGAACAAGACGTCGAGCCCGGCCGCGGCGATCGTCTTGCGCGCTGCGTTGAGGTCGTCGCCGAGCGTCACGACCGACGCATCCGCGCCGAAACCCATCGGTCCGGGCGGGCCGAAGCGGAAGATCGTGACCTCGAATCGGCGGCGATCGAGCATGTCGACGATGCCCCCGTAGAGCTTGCTCATCGGGTGCGTGGGCGAAAAGAACTTGGAGACGAATCCGATCCGGATTCTCTCGCCGGAACCCGCGTATCCATCGCAGTGCGGCGCGCGCCAGGCGAGCGTCGGCGTCGCGGCCACGTAGAAGTCGGCGATGGCTCGGCGCAACTCGACGTCGTTGCGGCCGTGGTAGCCCGTGTAGAAGATCGCGCTGCTCGCATAATGCAGCGGATCGGCGAGCGCGATCGCTCGCTCGCGCAGGGCGGCAATGCCCGCGGCCAGCCGGGTCCGCGTCTCGTCGATTTCCGCCACCGACGCCGGCAGCGCCGGTGTGAGCAGGGCGAGCGCCGTCTCGATCCCGGGGTTCGGCGCGAGCGCGAGGGCTTGCCCGTAGGCGCTCGCCGCCTGGTCGGTCTGGCCCATCGTCTGCCGCAGGTCGCCGAGCTTGTGGAACGCTTCGGCCGACTCGTCGACGCGGCCGTCGAGGAAGAGGAGATTGGCGAGATTGTTGAGGGCGCCGGCGTGCGCAGGGTTCAACGCCAGCGCCCGTCGGTACGACGCGGCGGCCGCGTGCCGCTGGCGCTCGCGCTGGACGTTGGCGAGGTTGTACCAGGCGTCCGGGTTCGCCGGATCGAGCGCGACCGCCGCCTCGAGCGCGGCCTGTGCCTCGGGCTGCCGCCGGAGCATCAGCAGCGCATTGCCGAGGTTCATCTGCGCCACGGCATTGTCGGCCTTCAGCGCGACGGACTGCGCGATCATCCGGGCCGCCGCCTCGTAGTTGCCCGTCTGGTAGGCGAGCAGGCCCCCGTAGTGCAGCGCGTCGGGATTTTCGGGCTCGCGCACCAGCAGCTCGCTGTAGAGCGCCTGCGCCTCGGACAGGTGGCCGGCTTGATGGAGCCGCAACCCCTCCTGCAGCATCCGGAGCGCCGTCATCGCGGAAAACCGGTTTTCCGCGGGCGCGGACGCGGCACCGAGAATCGCGGTTCGCCGCGAGCCTGGCTCGACGAAGGGGCCGGGCTCATGCTTCCGCATCCAGGCCCTGCTGGACCAGGTCGGCCGCACGGAAGACCGCGCGCGCCTTGTTCTGGGTTTCGGTCCACTCCGATTCGGGCACCGAATCGTGGACGATCCCCGCGCCGGCCTGCACGTACAGCGTGCCGTCCTTGACCACCGCCGTACGGATCGCGAGCGCGGTGTCCATGTCGTCCTGGAAGCTGATGTAGCCCACCGCTCCGGCGTAGACGCCGCGCCCGGTCGGCTCGAGCTCGTCGATGATCTCCATGGCCCGCACCTTCGGTGCGCCGCTCACGGTGCCGGCGGGAAAGGCCGCGCGCAACACGTCGATGCTGGTGAGCCCCGGCTGCAATACGCCCTCGACGTTGGAGACGATGTGCATCACGTGCGAATACCGCTCGACGACCATGCGGTCGGTGAGCTTCACGGTGCCCGTCTGCGCCACCCGCCCCACGTCGTTGCGTCCCAGGTCGACCAGCATCACGTGCTCGGCAATTTCCTTGGGATCGGCGAGGAGCTCGGCAGCGAGCTTCTCGTCGGCCTCGCGCGTTGCGCCGCGCGGGCGCGTGCCGGCGATGGGCCGCAGCGTGACGGCCGCGCCCTCCTTGCGCACGAGGATCTCGGGCGACGCGCCGACCACGTGGAAATCGCCGAAGTCGTAATAGAACATGTACGGCGACGGATTGAGCGAGCGCAGCGCCCGGTACAGCGACAGGGGGGACGAGGCGAACGGCCGTCGCATCCGCTGCGAGAGCACGACCTGCATCACGTCGCCTGCGGCGATGTAGTCCTTGGCGCGCCGTACCGCGCGCTGGAAGCCCTCGGCGCCGAACTCGCTTTGCGCCTGCGTGACGGAGGTGGCCGTCTGGAACGGAATCGACACGGGTTCGCGCAGCCTGCGGCGCAGCGCCTGCAGCCTTTCCCGCGCCTTCACGTACGCGTCCGGGCCGCCCGGATCGGCGTAGACGATGAGCGAGATCTTGCCGGCGAGGTTGTCGACGACGACGAGCTCCTCGGTGAGGAGCAGCAGGATGTCGGGAACGTCGGCGAGGCCGGCGCCCGGCGGCGGCGCGCGGCCGGCGAGCTTCGTCTCGATGTGGCGCACCGTGTCGTAGCCGAACAAGCCGGCGAGTCCGCCGCAGAATCGCGGCAGGCCGGGGCGCGGCGCGGCGCGGTAGCGGCGCAGGAAATCGCCGACGAACGCCAGCGGGTCGCCTTCGTGCCGCTCGACGATCGCGCCGTCCTCCTCGACCTCGATCGCGGTGCCGCGTGCGCGGATGCGGATCTTCGCCGGCAGTCCAATGAAGGAGTAGCGCCCGAACCGCTCGCCGCCGACGACGGACTCCAGCAGAAACGTGAACCGCTCGTTCGCCAGCTTGACGTACAGGGACAGCGGCGTGTCGAGGTCGGCGAACGACTCGAGAACGAGCGGAATGCGGTTGTATCCCTGGGCAGCGAGTGCGCGGAATTCGGCTTCGGTCATGATGCTGGGGCGATCTCTTCAGGTCTGGCAACGGTGCAGTCCGGGGACTGCGCGGCGCATCGCAGGGCACGCGACGCCGGGGGCGCGGGAGGTCAACGCCAGCGGCGGGCGGCAGGCGCGCGGCGCCAGCGGGCGGTTGCCGCGGCGGCCTTGCAGACGAAGAGGTCGAAGCTCATGCCAGGGTCGGGGAGACGTAACGGACGCGATCGGCGACCGCATCGACTGACGCGACTATACCATCGGCCTCGAGGTCGTGCACCGCCCGCCCCTCGCGATAGCCATACGGCACCACCAGCACCGGACAGCCCGCCCGGCGCGCGGCTTCCACGTCGTTGGCCGAGTCGCCGACCATCAGCAGCCGGTGCGCCGGAATGCCGAAAAGGGCCGCCGCATGCCGCAGCGGAGCCCGGGTCCGGCTTCTTCGTCGGCAGATCATCGCCGCCGATCACCACGGCGAAATACGGCTCGATCCGTGCGTGCGCGAGGTGCGGGCGCACGAAACGCGTCGACTTGTTCGTGATGACCGCCAGGGGAAACCCCATCGCGGCGAGCCGCGAGAGCCCTTCGACCATCCCCGGAAACAACCGGGTTTCGCGGCCGAGGCGCGAGGCATAGTGCGCCTGATAGCGGGTCAGTGCGTCCATCACTTCGGCCTCGTCGACCGCCTCCGGCGAGACTCCCAGCGCGAGGGCGAGCGCCCGACGGACGAGATTGGCGACCCCCTTGCCGATCATTGCGCCGACGGCGTCCTTCGGCAGCGGCGAATGCCCCAGTTCCGCCAGCAGCGCGTTGACCGCGGCGGCGAGGTCGTGGACCGTGTCGAGCAGCGTGCCGTCGAGATCGAACGCGATGGCGCTGACGTCGAGGCGGGGAGCCGTCGCGGCCCCGGCGGTGTCCGCGGCGCTTGTATGTTCCCCCCGAACGGCGCTGGGCGCCGCTCCCCCCAGGGGGCGAGCGCCTTGGGGCGGCCCAGCGGCGCTCATTGCACCGCGGCGAGCTCCGCGCGCATCCGCGCGATGGTCGCAGGATAGTCCGGTGCGCCGAAGATGGCCGATCCCGCGACGAACGTGTCGGCGCCGGCCTTTGCCGCCGCGGCGATGTTGTCGACTTTTATGCCGCCGTCGACTTCGAGCAGGATCCTGCGGCCCGTCCGCTGCTGCGAAGCCTCGATCCGCGCGCGCGCAAGCCGGAGCTTGGCGAGCGCCTCGGGTATGAACGACTGCCCGCCGAAGCCCGGATTGACCGACATGATCAGCACGAGATCGAGCCGGTCGAGCGTGTGGTCGAGCCAGTCGAGCGGCGTCGCCGGATTGAAGACGAGGCCGGCCTTGCAGCCGCAATCGCGGATCAGGCCGATCGTGCGGTCGACGTGCTCCGAGGCTTCAGGATGAAAGCTCACGATGGCCGCGCCGGCCTCACCGAAATCCGCGACGATGCGATCCACCGGTTTCACCATCAGGTGCACGTCGATCGGGATCGTCGCATGCGGCCGGATGGCCGCGCAGACGAGCGGCCCCACGGTCAGGTTCGGAACGTAGTGGTTGTCCATCACGTCGAAGTGCAGCAGGTCGGCGCCGGCAGCGGTCACGGCGCGGACTTCGTCGCCGAGGCGCGCAAAATCCGCGGACAGCAGCGATGGTGCAATCAGATAATCGGGCATGGGTTTATAATCGCTCGCGGAAATGTTTCTCGACACCAATGGCTGAATCCGGCAACTACGACATCATGGTCGCGGTGAAGTCGGCGTATCTCGCCGACCAATCCGACCCTTCGCGCAACCAGTACGTGTTCGCATACACGATCACCATCACCAATGTCGGCACGATCGCGGCGCAACTCGTCAGCCGCCACTGGATCATCACCGACGCCGAGCATCAAGTCCAGGAAGTGAAGGGGGCGGGCGTGGTCGGCCAGCAGCCCCTGCTTCGTCCCGGCGAGAGTTTCGAGTACACGAGCGGCACCCACCTGGCGACGGCGGTCGGCACGATGCGCGGCACTTACCAGATGGTGGCCGAGGACGGCCACGCGTTCGACGCCGCAATCCCGTCGTTCACGCTTTCCGTGCCGCGCGTGCTGCATTAGCGGACCTTCTTGCCGGCGTCCGCATCGCCCGCCGTGACGCGCGGCGGCTTCCTGCGCTTCGGGCCCATGGTCCAGGCCACGATGCCGACGGCGATCAGCAGCGCGACCAATGCTTCGAGGAAGAACCACACCATCTTGTCCGCACCCCTTCGTTCACTTGCCGTTCGCGCCGCCACGGCCGCCGCGGCCCTGCTGATCGTCGCGGGCTGTGCCATCCTCCCGCGCGAACCGGGCCCGCCTGCGCCGGCCGTCAGCCACCGCCGCCGCGCCGCCACCACCCGCCGCACCATCATTGCCCGCGCAGTACGTGCCTGCCGCGTGGAGCGCGCTGCCGGGCTGGTCCGAGGACCGGGTCGCCGAAATCTGGCCGGCCTTCCGCGTGGGCTGTGTGGCGCTTCTCGCGTCGGCGGCGACCCGCGACCTCTGGCAGGCCCCCTGTTCGGACGCGAATGCCGTCGCCGCCACCGATGCCCGTGCGGTCCGCGCTTTCTTCGAGAGCCATTTTAGCCCCTACCAGGTCATCGCGGCGGATGGCCGCGACGCCGGAACGATCACCGGCTATTACGAGCCGCTCCTGACCGGCAGCCGCGCCCGCACGACCCGCCATCGCGTTCCGCTGTATGCGGTGCCCGACGATCTGCTGACCATCGACCTGGCCGAGCTCTATCCCGAGCTCAAGGACAAGCGGTTGCGGGGCCGGGTCGAGGGAAGGCGTGTGATCCCGTACTGGCCGCGCGCGGACATCGAGAACGGCAAGGCCCCGGTCAAAGGCAGGGAACTGGTCTATGTCGACGATCCGGTGGAAGCCTTCTTCCTGCAGATCCAGGGTTCGGGCCGCGTGCAGCTTGCCGACGGCAGCATGATGCGCGTGGGCTACGCCGATCAGAACGGGCATCCGTTCCGCTCGATCGGCCGGCTCCTGGTCGAGCGCGGCGAATTGCCGCTGGAAAGGGCGTCGATGCAGGGCATCAAGGACTGGGGACGCCGCAATCCCGACAAGCTTGTCCCGCTGCTCGACGAGAATCCGAGCTATGTCTTCTTTCGCGAAGTTCCCGCCGCGCGCCCGGGATCGCTGGAAGCAGAGATCGACGGCCCGATCGGCACGCTCGGCGTGCCGCTGCTGCGCGAGCGCACGCTGGCCGTCGATCCGCGTTCGATTCCGTTGGGAGCGCCCGTGTTCCTCGCGACGACGCTACCCGCTGTCGACGCGGCCGTTGCAGCGGCTGATGCTGGCGCAGGATACGGGCGGCGCGATCCGCGGCGCCGTGCGCGCGGACTTTTTCTGGGGCTTCGGCGACGATGCCGGGCGGCAGGCCGGGCGGATGAAGCAGGATGGGCGGATGTGGCTCCTCTGGCCCGTGAACGGCGGACGGCCCGGAGGATAGCGGGGTCGGACCCCGTTGCTCCGCCGGTGTTGCCCCGACGCCGGCGGTCAAGACCCCAGCACGTCCTCGGCCTGGCGGTCGGCATGGTAGGACGAGCGCACCAGCGCGCCGACGGCGGCGTGCCGGAAGCCCATCGCGTACGCCTCGCGCTCGAACAGCGCGAATGTATCCGGATGCACGTAGCGCAGCACCGGCAGGTGCCCTGCCGTCGGCTGCAGGTACTGGCCGAGGGTCAGCATGTCGATGCCGTGCGCGCGCATGTCGCGCATCACGGCGAGAATCTCGTCGTCGGTCTCGCCCAGTCCCACCATCAACCCGGACTTGGTCGGAATCGCCGGGAAGCGTTCCTTCCACTCCCGCAGCAGCGTCAGCGAATTGGAATAGTCCGATCCCGGCCGCGCCTGCCTGTACAGGCGCGGCACGGTTTCGAGATTGTGGTTCATGACGTCGGGCGGCGCCTCGCCGAGGATTGCGAGCGCACGCTCGAGACGGCCGCGAAAATCCGGCACCAGCACCTCGATCTGCGTGCCCGGGGAGCGCTCGCGCACGGCGCGGATGCACGCGACGAAATGTCCGGCGCCGCCATCGCGCAGATCGTCGCGGTCCACGCTCGTGATGACCACGTAGGAGAGCTTCAGCGCGGCGATCGTCTGCGCGAGGTTCGCCGGCTCGGCCGCATCGAGCGGCAGCGGCCTGCCGTGGCCCACGTCGCAGAACGGACAGCGGCGAGTGCACACGTCACCCATGATCATGAACGTCGCAGTTCCCTTGGAGAAGCACTCGCCGATGTTCGGGCAGGACGCCTCCTCGCACACCGTGTGCAGCCGGTGCTCGCGCAGGATCTGCTTGATTTCGGCAAAGCGCGGCGACGACGCCGCGCGCACGCGAATCCAGTCGGGCTTGCGCAGCCGCTCGGCCGGGACGATCTTGATCGCGTGCCTGGCAAATACGCGCGCGGTCTTGGCGTCACCCTTCTGCTTGACGCCGGCAACGGTGGAGACGGGGCCGCGCTTGTCCATGGTCAGTTTGGTGGCGAGAGGCGCGCGGCGAGGATCGGAGCAAGCGCAGTTCCGGCCGCCTCGACCGTCGTCGCGATGCCGAGGTCGGCGAGCTGGGTGACTGCGAGCCCCCGGTAGCCGCAGGGGTCGATGTCGGCAAACGGCGAGAGATCCATCGCGACGTTCACTGCGAGTCCGTGGTAGGTGCAGCCACTGCTCACCCGCAACCCGAGCGCGGCAATCTTCGCCTCGCCCGCCGAGCCGCAGCACATAGACCCCCGGCGCGGCGGCCTTGCCGTACGCGGAAACCCCCAGCGTGCCGAGCCATTCTACCACCGCGGCCTCGATCGCCCGGACCATCGCGCGGACGCCCAGCCTGGTGCGCCGCAGGTCGCACAGCACGTAGACGACGAGCTGACCGGGTCCGTGGTAGGTGATCTGCCCGCCGCGGTCGACCTTGATCACCGGTACCCCGTTGCCGGCGCAGCAGGTGCTCGCGCCGGCCGGCGAGGCCAAGCGTGTAGACCGGAGGATGCTCGGTCAGCCAGATCTCGTCCGGCGTCAAGGGCGTCCGCGCCGCGGTGAACGCCTGCATCGCGCGCCAGGTCGGCTCGTATTCGGTGCGGCCCAGTACCCGAACAACGGCGTCTGCCCGCGTCCGCCATCACAGGACCATCACGACCATCGGGTGCGCGGTGAGCTCGCCGTAGAGATCGTCGAGCTGCGCCCGGGACGTCGCGGTGATCGTGCAGGTCAGCGACAGGTACTTGCCTCGGCTCGACGCGCGCATCTCGACCGTCGCCGGATCGAAATCCGGCGCGTGCCGGCGCACGACGCCGACGATCGCCTGCGCGAAGCCGTCCCGCGTGAGCCCCATCACCTTGAGCGGGAACGCCGTGGGAAACTGCAGCAGGGATTCGGCCGGCGGCGGCAAGGGGGCGTCCATCGAAGGGATGTGGTGGCGGGGCTCGGCGAATGCAACTCGCGAGCGCGGCCCCGGCCGGCCGTTTCAGCCGGCGCCGCCCGCGTACATGTAGTCCCGCGTCAGCGGATGCGGCAGCCGGCCGTCGGGGAGCGGCTTGCCGGCAAGGAGCTGCCACAAGCGACAGCCACCCGCGGTCGAAGGCGTGCGCCGATCCGGCGAGATAGATCCGCCAGACCCGGAACTTCTCCTCGCCAACCTCCGCGCGCGCCGCGTCCGCATTCGCTTCCAGCCGCTCGCACCAGTGCCACAGCGTCTTCGCGTAATGCTCGCGCAGCGCCTCGGCATCGATGACTTCGAGACCCTGCTCCGCCATCCCGGCGATGACCTTCGACACGTGCACGAGCTCGCCGCCCGGGAAGACGTAATCTTCGACGAAGTCGCCAAGGCCGCTGCCCAGACTGTGCGCCCCGAGCGCATTGTGCGTGATGCCGTGGTTCAGCACGAGCCCGCCCGGCGTCAGGATCCGCCGGATCTTGCCGAAATACTTGGGAAACCGCGCAACCCCTACATGCTCGAACATGCCGACGCTCGCGATCTTGTCGTAGAGCGTGTCCTCCGGCAGGTCGAGATAGTCGCGCAGCTCGACGCGCACGCGGCCACCGAGTCCGCGTGCGGCGATCTCGCCTTTCACGTACTCGAACTGGTTGCGCGACAGCGTGATCCCGGTCGCGTCGACGCCGTGCACTTCGGCCGCCCGGAACAGCAGCGCTCCCCAGCCGCAGCCGATGTCGAGGAACCGCTCGCCGGGTCGAAGCCGAAGCTTGCGGCAGATGTGGTCGAGCTTGGCTGTCTGCGCATCGTCCAGAGTGGTCCCATCGGTCGGAAAATAGGCGCACGAGTAGACCATCCGCCGATCGAGCCAGAGCCGATAGAACGCGTTCGATACGTCGTAGTGGTAGCCGATGTTGGCGCGGTTGCTGCGCCGTTGGTGCCGCCAGACGCGCCAGCGCGTCGTGAGCGAGGTGCGGCCATGCGTGACCTCGCCGACCATGCCCTCGGCGATCGCGGCCACGCGCCGCGCGCTGCCGGTGAAGTCGATGTCCTTCTGCACATAGGCCCGCGCCAGCGCGCCCAACGCCGGCGCCGCGAGCGCCTTCAGCCCGCGCCAGGTGCGAGCGGCGATCTCGATCTCGGATTCGGACGACAGCGGAACCCGGCCGCCGTCGGGCAGCACCAGCGTCACCGGCAGGTTGCGCCCGGTGTAACGGTTGGCGATGATCTTCTGCAGCGGTTGAGCCATCAATGCGCAAGGCCCCCGATGTAAGCTGCGGCCCAAACGATTGCCCGCGCCACGGGCGAGAAACCAATGTCCGCCGGGCGCCTCGACTGTGCAACTGTCAGTGTAGCAAGATCGGGGCGCCGTTGGCATTCCCAGGGCCTTTGTCCGGGCAGAGGCGGGGCGAAAGAGCCCCGGTCCGCCACCCCGTACGCCGCGGCGTTTTGCCGCACAACCCGGCGCTGCTACCATCCGCCCTTTGTCCTGCCCAACGCATTGACTCCTTCCTCCGCCCCCCGGGACACCCAGGGCCGCATCCCCGCCTTCACCGACCGGGAATTTCGCGATGCCCTGGCGCAGTTCGCCACCGGCGTGGCGATCATCTGCGCGCCGGGACCCGACGACCGGTTTGTGGGCTTCACGGCGAACTCGTTCAACTCGGTGTCGCTCGACCCGCCGCTTGTCGTGTGGAGCCTGAACCGTCGCGCGACGAGCCTCGCCGCGTTCGAGGGACGCCGGGCATTACGCGATCAACGTGCTCGCGCTGGACCAGGCCGACCTGGCGCGGCGCTTTTCGCGTCCGCACGCCGATCGCTTCGCCGGCGTCGACTATCGGCTGGGCGCCTCGGGCGCGCCGCTGATCGAGGGCTGCGTTGCCTGGTTCGAATGCCGCCACCATGCGCGGCATCGCGCCGGCGATCACGTGCTGTTCATCGGGGCCGTCGAGACCTGCGGCCGGCGAAAGGGCGCGGGGCTCGTCTTCCACCACGGCCGTTTCGCAACCACGCGCCCGGTCGAGTAGGGACAGGAAACAGCGGACAGACCGCGTTTGCGCAGCGAGGTGGCTTGACGGTTTCCCGGCCGCGTAAACGCGGTCTGTCCCCTGCCACTACCGCGGCTTGTGCGCCTGATAGAGCGCGTGCATCTTCCGGAACACCGGCCCCGGTCTCCCGCCGGCGAACGGCGCGCCATCCACCGTGGTGACCGCGAGCACCTCCTTGGTCGACGACGTCAGCCACATTTCGCTCGCGCCGAGCGCCTCGGCCTTTGGCACAGGGCGAATGGAGAAGGGTATTCCGGCTTCCTGCGCGAATTCGTAGACGGCGCCGTACGTGATGCCGGGGAGGATCAGGTTGTCCTTCGGCGGCGCGACGATTTCGCCATCCGACCACGACGAGGACGTTCGACGCCGACGCCTCGGTCAGATTTCCGTCCCGGAACATCACCGTCTCGATCGCGCCGGCATCGGCGGCAAGCTGGCGCATCAGCACGTTGCCCACGAGCGATATCGTCTTGAGATCGCAGTGCCGCCAGCGATTGTCCTCGGCGGTCACCACGGCGACACCCTGCTCGATCTGCTCGGCCGACGGCGTGGCCAGCGGGTTGCTCATCATGAACACGGTCGGCGCGACCCCTGCCGGGAACGCGTGGTCGCGCTTCGCAACGCCGCGCGTCACCTGAAAATAGACGCCTTGATCCTCGTACGCCTGGCGAGCGACGAGATCGCCGATGATCGATGTCCATTCGGCGTCCGTGTGCGGGTTTGCGAGCCGTATGCCGTCGAGGCTGTGCTGCAGCCGGGCAAGGTGCTGCGGGAGCCGGAACGCCTGCCGGCGGTACACCGGGACGTACTCGTAGACGCCATCGCCGTAGATGAAACCGCGGTCGAGAACCGGGACCGTGGCCTCTTCGATGGGAAGAAATGCTCCGTTGAGATAGACGATCACCGCGACCTCCGCTGGAAATTCCGTTGTCGACGCGACATCACTTGAACCACAGGCGCACGGTGTCCCAGGCGCGGCCCAGCATGCTTGCGGCGGGAACGTCGGCGAGCGCCACCAGCGGAAACTCGGCCATCGGCGCGCCGTCGAAGGAGACCGTGACCGTGCCGACGCGCTGGCCCTTCGCCACCGGCGCGACGAGCGGCTCCGTTGCCGTCATCGACAGCGCGAGCTTGTCCGCCTTGCCCTTCGGCAGCGTGACACGCCTGTCCTCGGCGAAGCCGGTGGCGACCTCGTTCGATTCGCCTTTCCAGACGCGCAAGCTCGACACCGGCGTTGCCCGACGCGTACAGCTGGACCAGGTCGAAGGCCTGGAAACCGTAGTTGAGGAGCTTCTGCGCCTCGGTGGTCCGCGCCCCGTCCGATGCGGCGCCCAGCACCACCGCGAGGAGTCGCCTCTCGCCCCGCTTCGCCGACGCGATGAGGCACCAGCCGGCGGCGTCGGTGTGGCCGGTCTTCACGCCGTCGACGTAGGGATCGATCCACAGCAGCCGGTTGCGGTTGGGCTGCGTGATGTTGTTGTACCGGTACTCGCGCAGCGAGTAGAGCTGATAGTTGTCCGGAAAATCGCGTATCAGCGCCGCGGCGAGCCGCGCGAGGTCGGCCGCGGTCGAATAGTGCTGCGGATGCAGACAGCCCCGTCGCATTGGCGAATCGCGTATTGAGCAGCCCGAGCCTGGCCGCCTCGGCATTCATCCTTTCGGCAAAGGCGGCTTCGCTTCCGGCGACGACTTCGGCCAGCGCGATGGACGCGTCGTTGCCGGACTGCACGATCATCCCGCGCAGGAGCTCGTCCACCGTGACCGCCTTCCGGGGCTCGATGAACATCCGCGACCCTTCGGCCCGCCAGGCGGCCGTCGACACGGGGACCAGTTGCGCGGGGGCGATGGCCTTGTCGCGCAAGGCCGCGAACGCGAGATACGCCGTCATCAGCTTGGTCAGCGACGCGGGATCCCTGCGCTCATCGGCATTGTCCGACGCGAGCACCTGCCCGGTGGTCACGTCGAGCAGCAGATAGGACTGCGCGGCAATGGCCGGCGCCGGAAGCGGCTGTGCGCTCGCGGCGCCAAGCACGGCGAGCAGCAGCGCGAGCGCGGCGCCCGCGTGCCGGCAGCGCAGGAACGCAACGTGCCCGCGTCACCATGGGTGAATGGGCAGGATGCCCGCGACCTCGCCCGACTTGCGATCGACGATCACCGCCATGTCCTTGTCGCGCGCTTTCATGGGCAGGAACCCCAATGCATCCTCCGCACGGCCCGAAGCGGCGACGAAGGCCCGGATCGCGGCTGCATCCTGCGGCTGTCGTTTGGCAAGTTCGGCGAGCGGCCGCGCGCTTTTCGCCGCATCCTGCCGGAACTGCTCGTACGGCACGTACAGTTCGGGCAGATTCGCGAGGTCGGGACCGCCGTTCATGGCCGACAGCACGATATCGGCCAGCCGCTTCGCATCGTCCGGCTGGCGCGCGGCGATGATCCGCGGGCCGGTCAGCGGCAGGCTTCGGAACTCGGCGCCGGCCTTCGCGCGCGACTCCGCGTCGACCGCGTTCGCCGCGACGACCTCGAACCGGTCGACGACGAAGACGTTGTAGACCGGCCGCGCCTCGAACATCACGCTGCCGCCGTACGCCAGCGCCGCCAGCTGCAGCGCCGCGATCACCGTGAGGTCGAAGCGCAGGCCCTTCTTTTTCGGGTCGAAGATGATGAGCGTGATCAGCGGGCCGACGACGACGTCGACGCCGATGAGGATCAGGATCAGCGTGTCGCCGCCCATCGCCGTGAAATATTGCCGCGGGTACCAGACCGCGAGCATCAGCGTGACGACCAGCGCGGCGATGGCCGCGCTGAGCGCGAGGTGCAGCGCCGAGGCCTGCCAGCGATTCAGTGCGGTCAGCGTCATTCGTCGGCTCGTCGGACAGGGGCGGGTTGCGACAGCGGGATGCAGCTGCAGAACAGGTGACGGTCGCCATAGACGTTGTCGATGCGCGCGACCGGCGGCCAGTATTTCGCTTCGCGCAGCGAGGGAACCGGATACGCGGCGTCCTCCCGGCGATAGGCGTGCGTCCACCGGTCGGCGGTGAGCGCCGCCGCGGTGTGCGGCGCGTGCTTCAACGCATTGTCGGTGCGATCGGCGCGTCCCTCTTCGATGGCGCGGATCTCGCCGCGGATCGCGATCATCGCGTCGACGAAGCGGTCGAGCTCGGCCTTCGATTCGCTTTCCGTCGGCTCGACCATCAGCGTGCCCGCCACGGGGAAGCTCATCGTGGGGGCATGGAAGCCGTAGTCGATCAGCCGCTTCGCGACGTCGTCCACCGCGACGTCGGCAACCTCCTTCAGCGGGCGCAGATCGAGGATGCACTCGTGCGCGACGAGGCCGCCCGGCCCGGAGTAGAGCACCGGATAGTGCGGCTGGAGCCGCTTCGCGACGTAGTTCGCGGCGAGGATCGCGGACTCCGTGGCGGCAGTGAGTCCCGCGCCGCCCATCATCGCAATGTACATCCACGAGATGGGCAGGATGGACGCCGAGCCGTAGGGCGCGGCCGAGACCGCGCCGATGGCGTCCGCTCGCTGCGGCAGATATCGATGCCCGGGCAGGAAACGCGCGAGATGCGCGCCCACGCCGATGGGCCCCACACCGGGGCCGCCGCCCCCGTGCGGAATGCAGAACGTCTTGTGCAGATTCAGATGCGAGACGTCCGCGCCGAACTCGCCGGGGGCTGCGAGCCCGACCAGTGCGTTGAGATTCGCGCCGTCGACATAGACCTGGCCGCCGTGCGCGTGCACGATCGCGCAGACGCGGCCGATGCCTTCCTCGAACACGCCGTGCGTGGACGGATAGGTGACCATCGTCGCCGCCAGATTCGCGCGGTGCTCGCGCGCCTTCGCTTCGAAGTCGGCCATGTCGACGTTGCCTTCGCCGTCGCAGGCGACCACGACCACGCGCATGCCGGCCATCTGCGCCGACGCCGGGTTCGTGCCGTGCGCGGAGGCCGGGATGAGGCAGACGTTGCGGTGCCCCTCGCCGCGGCTCGCGTGGTAGGCCCGGATGACGAGCAGCCCGGCGTACTCGCCCTGCGAGCCGGCGTTGGGCTGCAGCGACACCGCCGCGTAACCGGTCGCCGCGCAGAGCATCCGCTCGAGGTCGGCGACGAGTTCGGCGTAGCCCGCGGCCTGATCGGCGGGAACGTACGGATGCAGGTCGCCGAACTCGGGCCACGTCACCGGAATCATCTCCGACGTCGCATTGAGCTTCATCGTGCACGACCCCAGCGGGATCATCGCGCGGTCGAGCGCGATGTCCCGGTCGGCGAGCCGCCGGAGGTAGCGCAGCATCTCGGTTTCCGAGTGGTAACGGTTGAACGTCGGATGCGCGAGGAACGCTGATCCGCGTTGCAGCGCGGCCGGCAGCGCGTCCGGCGCGCTCGCGAAGAGTTCGGCGAGCCCCTTCGCCGCGCTGTCGGCGCCGAATGCCTGCCAGATCGCCTCGACATCGGTGCGCGTCGTCGTTTCGTCGAGCGACAGGCCCAGCGCACGCGCGTCGACCCGGCGGAAATTCATCCGCTGCGCCACGCCGCGATCGACGATCCGGTCGGTCGCCTCGCCTGTCGCGACGACGATCGTGTCGAAGAAGTGCTCCGTCGGCACCGAGTGGCCGAGCCGTTCCAGACCCGCCTTCAGAATCGCGGTCAGCCGATGCACGCGCCGCGCAATCGTCGTCAGGCCGGCCGGGCCGTGGTAAACGGCGTACATGCCCGCGATCACCGCGAGCAGCACCTGCGCCGTGCAGATGTTCGACGTCGCCTTCTCGCGCCGGATGTGCTGCTCGCGCGTCTGCAGCGCGAGGCGGTAGGCGGGACCGCCGTTGGCATCGACGGTGACTCCGACGAGGCGCCCGGGCATCGAGCGCTTGTGCTCGTCGCGTGTCGCGAGATAGCCGGCATGCGGGCCGCCGTAGCCCATCGGGACGCCGAACCGCTGCGCCGAGCCGACCACGACATCGGCACCCCATTCGCCCGGCGGCGTCAGCAGCGTCAGCGCGAGGAGGTCGGCGGCGACGATGACGTGTGCGCCACCGGCGTGCACGGCGTCCGCGAGCGCGCGGTAGTCGCGCACGTCGCCGTTCGTCCCCGGATACTGGAGGAGTACCGCGAAAGCCCCGGCCTTTGCGGCATCGCCCGCGGGGCCGGTCACGACCTCGATCGCGAGCGGCGTGGCGCGCGTGCGCACGACGTCGATCGTCTGCGCGAAGACATCGTCGGCCACGAAGAAACGGTTGCTTTCGCTGCGTCCGACGCGGTGGCAAAGCGTCATCGCCTCGGCCGCGGCCGTCGCTTCGTCCAGCATCGACGCGTTGGCGATCGCCATCGCCGTCAAGTCGCAGACCATCGTCTGGAAGTTGACCAGCGCCTCGAGCCGTCCCTGCGAGATCTCCGGCTGGTAGGGCGTGTAGGCGGTATACCAGGCAGGATTCTCGAGGACGTTGCGCAGGATGACGGCCGGCGTGTGCGTGCCGTAGTAGCCCTGGCCGATGAACGACTTCAGCACCTTGTTCCGGCTCGCGATCGACCTGATTCGGGCCAGCGCCTGCGCCTCGGTCATGCCGCCCGGACAGCGCGAGCGGCGCCCTGCGCCGGATCGCCGCGGGCACGATCGCGTCCATCAGCGCGGCGCGCGAGGCGTAGCCCAGGACCTCGAGCATCGCCACCTGGTCCGACGGTGCGGTGCCGATGTGCCGCGCGACAAAGGCTTCGGTCTGTTCCAGCGTCGCAAGCGTTGCCGCAGCGGGACCGCGAGCGGAAGGGGAATCGTTCATGTCGTGTCTTTTCGCATGGGCGCGCGACGGGGCGATTCCGCCGCGCAGGAGACCCGAAGCAGGAGCGTCAGGCGTTGGCGATCATCGTTTCGTAGGCTCTCGCATCGAGGAGCTTCTCCACCGCGCCGGCGTCCGCCGGCTTCAGCCGGAAAAGCCAGGCGGCATAGGGATCCTGGTTCACCTGCTCGGGTGCGCCGACCACCGCGGCGTTGACGGCCACGACCTCGCCCGCCAGAGGTGCGTACACGTCCGACGCGGCCTTGACCGATTCGACGACCGCGCAGGCCTCGGCGCCTCCCAGCTTGCGGCCGACGGCCGGCAGGTCGAGATAGACGAGATCGCCGAGCGCGGCCTGCGCATGATCGGTGATGCCGATCGACACGGTGCCATCGGTTTCGGTGCGCACCCACTCGTGCGACGGCGTGTACCGCAGGTTTGCCGGAATGTTCATGGTCACTCCCTCGAGCTTGTCCGTTGTTGAATGGCGAATGTGAAAGCGGCGGGCCGGGCGGGCACGCTAGGTCGTGAGGTCGACCAGCACCTTGCCGTTGCGCACGAATGGCGGCTTGACGACGCGCGCGGCGAGTTGGCGATCGCGGACGACCACCTTCACCGCATCGCCCGGCACGATGCCGGCCGGCAGGCGGGCAAAGGCAATCGACCGGTTCAGCGTCGGACCGAACGTGCCGCTCGTGATCTCGCCATCGCCCCGGTCGGAATGCACGGTCTGATGGGCCCGCAACACGCCGCCCTGGTCGATCAGCACGAGCCCGACGAGTTGCCGCGCGGGCGGCTTTGCGGCCAGCGCCGCCTTGCCGATGAAGTCGCGCGGGCTGGCGAGATCCACCGTCCACGCGAGCCCCGACTCCAGCGGCGACACGGTTTCGTCCATGTCCTGCCCGTACAGGTTCATGCCGGCCTCGAGCCGCAGGGTATCCCGCGCGCCAAGCCCGCAGGGGGCAACGCCTGCCGCGCGAAGCCGGGCCCACAGGCCTTCGGCGTCGCCGCTCGGGCAGACGACCTCGAAGCCGTCCTCGCCGGTGTAGCCGGTCCGCGCAACCATGACGTCCCCGGAATCCCCGGCGACGATGGCGGCGTTGAACGGCTTCAGCGTGGCCACGGAGACCGCGGCGCCGGGCAACGCCTTCGGCAGGGCTTCCCGCGCGCGCGGCCCCTGCACCGCGATGATCGCGAGGTCGGCGCGCGGCGTGAGCTTCAGCGCCGGCGCCCGCGCGGCGATCTGCGCCCGAAGCCACGCAATGTCCTTCTCCGCCGTGCCCGCATTGACGACGAGCCGAAAGAAGTCCTCGCGGAAGAAATAGACGATCAGATCATCGATGACCGTGCCGTCCGGCTTGAGCAGGCAGGAGTACAGCGCCTTGCCCGGGGCCTGCAACCGATCGACGTTGTTGGCGAGCGCGTAGCGCAGGAAGTCGCGGGCACCGGCGCCTTCGAGATCGACGACCTGCATGTGCGAAACGTCGAACATGCCGGCGGCGTTGCGCACCGCGTGGTGCTCGTCGACCTGCGAGCCGTAGTTCACCGGCATGTCCCAGCCGCCGAAATCCACCATGCGCGCGCCCGCGGCGCGATGGGCGGCATTCAGAGGTGTCTGCTTGAGCATGCGCATCTCCCGATGGAAAAAGCAAAAGGGCGAAGCGGTCGTCGCGCTTCGCCCCGTCTGTCCTTTTTACCTGAGAGATTGCGGCGCTGCCAGACGCCGGGTGCCCCTTCGGTGGGTCGTCGCCACGCGGCGCGACCGCTCTCCAGATGCGAATTGCGCCCGCGCAGTCCCTGTTGCCTGAGCGATTGCGGGAGTTGCGCCTTCGGCGGCCGCGCCGGAGCATCCCGGCGCCGCACTCTCCTGCACGGACGCCGGTAGGGTACCGTCGAAGCCCGGCACCTGTCAAAGCGATCCCGCCCCGCCCGCGCGGCGGCGGGATCATGCGCCGGATTACTTCAGCGCGAGTATGTACGCGACCATCGTCTTCATGTCCGCGTCCGAGACCGCGGGATTCGGCGGCATCGGCACCGGGCCCCAGACGCCCTGTCCGCCCTTTTTCACCTTTTCGGCCAGCTTGGCCGCGGCCCCCGCGTCACCCTTGTACTTCGCCGCGACATCCTTGTAGGCGGGGCCGACGACTTTCTTGTCGTTGGCATGGCAGGCCGTGCAGCCCGATTTCTTCAGCAGGTCGGCACCCGACTGGGCGGCGGCGGCGCCGGTTGCAAGCAATCCGGCGGCGAGGACTACAGCGGCGATCTTCATCTGGACTCCATCTGGGTAGAGGGGGAAACGGGCCGAATGGTACCGGAACGACGCCCCGGTCGCCACTTGCGTGCCCTCGACGCCCTGCCGTCGCCCAGCGTTGACCCGGCCCGCAGGCGAGCGCTGCCCTCACTCCGCGATCTCGGCCTCGAGCAGGGCGAGATCGTCGATCGCGGGCCGGCACTGCGTGCCGCGGCAGACCCACGCGACGCCTCCGGCGGCGGGGGCCGGGCCTTTGGCGAGCTCGCTCGGCAGCGGCTACGCCGGCGACATTGAAAATGCGCACCGTCGGGCGCAGTCTGCGCTCCAGCGAGCGCTGCCATGCCGAGCAGACCTCCCGGTCGCCGGTCAGCAGCACCGACGCCGGCGGCTCCTTCAGGGCGGTGAGCGCCGCCAGCAGCGACGCATAGCCTCCGGGCGACTGGGCGAGGGCCGGCGCGAAAAGCCGCACCGCGCGCTCGCCCGCGTCGACGTAGCGCGGCTCGCCGCACAGATGTCCCAGCGCGATGAGTGCGCCGGCGGCGACGCCATTGCCCGATGGTGTCGCATTGTCGTGCCCCGGCTTGGTCCGGTGAAAGAGCCGCTCGTGGTCGTGGCTCGTGAAAAAGAAGCCCCCGCGCTCGGCGTCCTCGAACTCGCCGAGAAGGACCTCCGCAAGTTCCCGCGCCCACGCGAAGTCCGCGACGCGAAACCGCGCCTGCAGGAGCTCCAGCAGCGCGCAGAGCAGGAACGCGTAGTCGTCGAGATAGCCGTTGAGATGCGCCCGTTCGCCCTTCCGCGTGGCGAGGAGCCGGCCCTCGCGCCACACGGTGCGCCGCAGCGCGTCCGTGGCCGCGATCGCGAGGTCGGTCCAGCGGGGCTCGTCCAGAGCGCGCGCCGCGCGCGCGAGCCCGGCAATGGCGAGGGCGTTCCACGAGGTCAGAATCTTGTCGTCGAGCCCGGGCCGAACCCGGGCCGCGCGCGCAGCCAGCAGCGCGGCTCTCGCCGCCGCGAGCCGGGTGGCGGCCTCGCCCAGCGGGATCGACAGCCGCGATGCGACGTCGGCGAGCGGCAGGCGCACGCGAAGATTCCACGCGCGACCCTCGAAGTTCGGTTCCTCGTCCAGCCCGTAGCAGCGTGCCGCGACGGCGTAGACTTCGGGCGCCAGCAGCGAGCGCGCCTCGTCGCGCGACCAGACGTAGAATTTGCCCTCCTCGCCCTCGCTGTCGGCGTCGAGGCTCGAGAAGAAGGCGCCATCGCCCGCGCGCATCTCCCGCGTCATCCAGCCGACGATGCCGCGCGCGACATCGGCGAAGCGCGCATCGCCGGTCACCCGCGCGAGATCGGCGTAGAGCGCGAGCAGCGGCCCGTTGTCGTAGAGCATCTTCTCGAAATGCGGGATCGACCATTCGGCGTCGACGCTGTAACGGCAGAACCCGCCGCCGAGCTGGTCGTGGATGCCGCCGTCGGCCATTCTCCCGAGCGTGACGCGGGCCATCGTCAGCGCGTCGGCATCGCCGCTTCGCGCGTGTTCGCGCAGGCAGAGCTCGAGGTCGGTGGCGTGCGGGAACTTGGGCGCGGCGCCAAACCCTCCGTGCTCCGGATCGAACCGCCGTTTGAGCTCGGCGAGCGCGGCCGCCTCCGTCGCAGCGGGCAGCGCGCCGGGTTCAGCCGCTGCGGGCTCGAGGCTCGCCAGCGCGTCCCTGAGCCGCGAACCCTGCTCGGCAATTTCAGCCCCGCGTTCGCGATAGGCCGCGGCGATGCGCGGCAGCAGATCGAGAAATCCCGGCAGTCCGTAGCGCCCCTCCCTGGGGAAATAGGTGCCGCCGAAGAACGGCGCACCGTCCGGCGTCAGGAACATCGTCAGCGGCCAGCCGCCCGCGCGCCGGGTGAGCAGCGCGTGCGCCGTCTGATAGATCTGATCGAGGTCGGGCCTCTCTTCGCGATCGACCTTGATATTGACGAAATCGGCGTTCATCGCCGCGGCAACCTGCGGATCCTCGAACGACTCGTGCGCCATCACGTGGCACCAGTGGCACGCGGAATATCCGATCGACAGCAGGATCGGCCGTCCTTCGCGCCGCGCGAGCGCGAGCGCCTCGTCACCCCACGGGTGCCAGTCGACCGGATTCCCCGAGTGCTGGAGCAGATACGGACTCGTTTCGCCCTCGAGGCGGTTCGGCATGATGACCGATCAGTTCCCCGCAACGGCGCGCGCCGGCGGCCGCGCGCGGCTCAGCGCGTCTCTTCGAACGCGGCGCGCTCGAAGTCGAAGCCACGCTGCAAGAGCCGCGTAAGGCGGAACCGCCGCTCGTGCCCGGGGTCGAGCGTGCGCAGCACACGGCTCGGATTGAACGTTCGCGGCGGGAGCACGAGACATGCCTTGTCGTCGGACGTCTCGTCGAGCAGCAACGCCGGCAACGGCGAATCCCCGGCGCCCATCGTCGACAGGGGCAGCAGCGCCATCGGTCCGGGCACGCATGACCAGAGCCGCAGCGACAACCCCAGCTGTCCGTCCGCGTCGAGAGCGACGCGCGTGACGAAACCGACGCGCACCTGCCCATCGCTGCGCGCGATGACGAGCTGGTCCAGGACCCAGCGGTGCCGCGCGTCGGAATCCCGCACGACGCATGCGTCGCGCCACTGGTGCGTGCCGTGCCACTGCTCCCACGCCCATTCATGGTCCGCCGCCTCGCGGCCGCGATCATAGTCCGGGACCGCATCGATCGCCTGCAGCTGCTGCGCTTCCGCAAAGGACATCCGGCCCTGCCGGAACCTTGGGCTCGAAGGAGCGGCCTGCGACGCGAAAGTAGGCGGCCGGGACCCCGCCCACGCAGAGCTCGAACGCCTTGACCGGGGCGTCCGACCCGCGCGGGGGAACCTGGTACCAGCGCGCATCGAGATGTCCGAGCAGCGCCGTGCACTGCTCGATGCTGCAGTCGTGACCGAGCTGGAGCTCCGCCGGATTGGCCCCGGACTGGAGGCGCTTCAACCGCCCGCGCACGCTGGTGGCGAGCTTGCCCGGGTAGCCGAAGCGCATGGATCCGGCCGGGCTCGCGGGAGCGGCGACAGCAAGCGCCGCGCCGGCGCCGCCGTCGAGATCGATCAGGATGACGGGGCCCTCGGTCTCGCGCTGCTGCGCATACGGAAACACCTTGCGCGCCCACATCGCGAGCCAGCGATCCGCAAGCTCGATCTGCTTCACCGACATCGCGCAAGGGTCGGCGAGCCCGAGCAGCAGCGCGTGACTGTACGTCGAATAGCAGGAAATGCCGACGGCGTTCGGGAGCAGGTTGTCGGAGACGGCGGTGACCGCACAGTCCAGCATTTCGGCCAGCCGGTAATACGCATGCAGCTCGTGCCACAGCGATGCCGGCACCGTGCGCCGGGCAAGGCCGTGCGCCAGCACGAGCTGCTTGCCGACGTACAGCCCGCGCTGGAGGATCTTGGGCTTGACGCCCTGGAGCTCCGGATCGCCCTCGAGCAGCGGCTTCAGGCACATCGAGTACTGCTCCCAGAGCCCCTGCCAGAGCGCGATCGCCTGCTCGGCGGCTTCGAGCTCGCGATCCACCGCAGGCTGACCCTTGCCCGCATACCGGCGCGCGAGCTCCGTGTGCAGATGCGCAACGAGATCGCGCAGCACCTCGGCAATCGTCGCGCGCTCCCGCGGCGAAAAGACAGCCGCCGCGAGCGCCTGCAGTTGTCCCTGCACCGTTTCACAGACCAGCGCGACGCTGGTGAGCGGCAGCCCGCGCGCCCACCGCCTTGGCGCTCTCCACGTCGGCAAAGGCCAGCGCCCGCAGCTCCCCGCCGGATCCGACGGCGGACGATTGCGCACCGGGGGTGCCGGGTTGCATCGGTTCCGTCATCGCGCGGCCGGCGTCATTGCGTCAGCGAAGCGCCCAGCATCGCCGCGAGGTCGCCAGCGAGCGATCCGACGAAATCCTCCGGCAGCAGATGCAGTTCAGCGTCGCGTTGGCGCGGCGCCCACACCGGTTGCGGGAAATGGGTGTCGTCGGCGAAACGCGGAATCACGTGCCAATGCAGATGCGGCGTTGCGTTGCCGAGCGAGGCCAGGTTCATCTTGGTCGGCGTGAGACGCGCCCGCAGCGCCGATTCGACGGCGTAAACGATGTGCATCAGGTGCCCGCGATTGGCGGCGGAGAGGTCCGTCATCTCCCGGACATGCGCGTTCCAGATCACCCGGCAGAACCCGGGAAACGGCTCGTCGGTCAAAACGACGCGACAGCGCGCATCGCGCCACAACCGTCGGCCACCTTCGCCGTCGCAGAAAACGCACCCGTTTGCCATCGTTTCCTGGCGCCCGCCTCCACGCGGAGCCTCGGACGGCCCCATCGGCGCGTTATAGCACAATCCCCGGCGCGCAAAGGCCCGCTAGAGCAGGACTCGCTCGATCCCGCCCCGGTTGGCGTTGGCGACGTAGTCGACCATCCAGTCCGGGCCAAGCAGGCGCCTCGCCATCTCGACCACGATGTAGTCGGCGGTGGTCGCCGCGTCGCCGTCGAAGCGCGCCAGCCCCTGCAGGCACGAAGGACACGACGTCAGAACCTTGACCGCGCCGGCCGGGCCCCCGGCGCGCAATGCGGCAGCACCTGCCTTCATTTCCTCCTCCTTGCGGAAGCGAACCTGCGTCGAAATGTCCGGCCGGCTCGTCGCCAGCATCCCGGACTCGCCGCAGCAGCGCGCATTC
This sequence comes from uncultured beta proteobacterium, assembly GCA_963700415.1. Lineage (GTDB taxonomy): Bacteria > Pseudomonadota > Gammaproteobacteria > Burkholderiales > Casimicrobiaceae > CAIWHR01. The sequence goes on along the minus strand of CAVOXS010000015.1, from coordinate 164,414 downwards.
AGCGCCACCGGCACGCCCATCAACCCGTTGACGACCGCGAGCGGGGCGTAGGTCTTCATCGGCGTGTGGCACGGGTCGTGATACATGTAGCGCATGCCCGTTGCGCCGTCGACCCGCACTCCCTTTTCGAGCAGGTATTCGTGGATGTCGAGCAGGCGGCAGCCCGGAAATATCTCTCCGAATTCGTACAGCTCGAGCTGGTCCATGCAGGTTCCGCAGGAGACGAGCACGGTCTTGATGTCGAGGTAGTTGAGCGTGTTGGCGACGCGGTGAAACAGCACGCGATTGGCCGTCGTGATCCGCCGCCCGCGACCCTCGTCCCCCGCCGCGGTCTGCGGGTACCCGCAGCAGAGGTAACCGGGCGGCAGCACCGTCTGCGCGCCGACGTGCCAGAGCATCGCCTGCGTCGCGAGCCCGACCTGCGAGAACAGCCGCTCCGAGCCGCATCCCGGAAAATAGAACACCGCGTCGGAATCCTCGGCGCCGCGCGCCGGATCGCGAATGATCGGGATGATCGCATCGTCCTCGACGTCGAGCAGCGCGCGCGACGTGCGTTTCGGCAATCCACCCGGCATCGGCTTGTTGATGAAGTGGATCACCTGTGTCCGCAATGCCGGCGCGCCCACGGTTGCCGGCGGGCGCCTCGCCTGCCTCTGCGCGAGCCCGAGACGCCGCGCGAGGCCATTGGCCAGACGCTGCGCGCGGTACGCCCAGTCGATCAACGCCCGCCTGGCGAGCTTGATCGTCGTCGGATCGGTTGCGTTGAGAAAGAACATCGCTGCCGCGGTCGCCGGGCGCGAACGCCGCTTGCCCTCCTGCCGCAGCAGGTTGCGCATCGCGATCGAGACGTCGCCGAAGTCGATGTCCACCGGGCAGGGCGGGGCACACTTGTGGCACACGGTGCAGTGATCGGCGACATCGGCGAACGCGTCGAAATGGCGCAGCGACACGCCGCGCCGCGTCTGCTCCTCGTACAGGAACGCCTCGGTCAGCAGCGACGCGGCGAGAATCTTGTTGCGCGGCGAATAAAGCAGGTTTGCGCGCGGCACGTGCGTCGCGCAGACCGGCTTGCACTTGCCGCAGCGCAGGCAGTCCTTGATCGAATCGGTGATCTTGCCGATCGCGGATGCCTCGAGGATCAGGCTCTCGTGGCCAATCAGCGAAAAACTCGGCGTGTAGGCCCGGGCGAGGTCGGCGCCCGGCAGAAGCTTGCCCGCGTTGAATCGCCCCTCGGGATCGACCTTCGCCTTGTAGCGTGCGAAGGGCGCAAGCTCCTCCGGGGTCAGGTACTCGAGCTTGGTGATGCCGATTCCATGTTCGCCCGAGATCACACCGCCCAAGCGCCGCGCGAGCGCCATGATCCGGGCGACCGCGGCGTTTGCTTCCCGCAGCATCGCGTAATCGTCGGAATTGACCGGGAGGTTCGTATGCACGTTGCCATCCCCGGCATGCATGTGGAGCGCGACGAAGACCCGGCTGCGCAGGACGGAACGGTGGATCGCTTTGCAGCGCGCGAGCAGGGGCGCGAAAGCGAGGCCGGCGAGAATCTCCTCCAGCGGAGCCTTCAACTCGGCCTTCCACGACGCGACGACCGAATGGTCCTGCAGCGCCGGGAACAGCGCATCGAGGCGGTCGACGAGATCCTGCCAGCGCGCGCGCACCGTCCCGACCTGCGCCAGCGCCTCATCCACCTTGGCGGCGATCTCCTCCGGCGCCGGCCGCATCTCGTCCTCCGGGCCCCAGGCGTGCGCGAGCTCCGGCTCCCCGAGAAACGCCGCGAGCTCGTCGCACAGGCGCAACTTGTTCGAAAGCGAGAGTTCGATGTTGATCCGCTCGATGCCGTCGCTATAGTCGCCCAGGCGCTCGAGCGGAATGACGACGTCCTCGTTGATCTTGAAGGCATTGGTGTGCCGGGCGATCGCCGCGGTGCGCGTGCGATCGAGCCAGAACCGCTTGCGTGCCTCGGCCGACACCGCGACGAAGCCCTCGGCGCCACGGGCATTCGCAATCCTGATCACTTCGGAAGCCGCTCTGGCCACGGCCGCGTCGGACTCGCCGACGATGTCGCCGATCAGCACCATCTTCGGCCGCCCGTGGCGCTTGGCTTTCGTCGCGTAGCCGACCGCCTTCACGTAGCGCTCGTCGAGATGCTCGAGGCCGGCGAGGAGGGCGCCCTCCGGCCGCGTGTCGAGATAGCGCTTGATCTCGACGATCGCCGGCGTGGACACGCGCACCTGCCCGAAGAATTCGAGACACACCGTGCGGACGGCCGGCGGCATCCGGTGGAGGATGAACCGCGCCGACGTGATCAACCCGTCGCAACCCTCCTTCTGCACGCCCGGCAATCCGGCCAGGAACTTGTCGGTGACGTCCTTGCCGAGGCCGGCCCTGCGGAACGCCGCACCCGGGATCACGAGGGTCTCCTGGCGCTTGCGGGTGGCTCCATCAGTGCCGTACCAGACGAGCTCGAAGGTCGCGACTTGCGCATCGTGGATCTTGCCGCGGTTGTGGTCCAGCCTCGTGACCTCGAGCCATTCGGCCTGCGGGGTCACCATCCGCCACGAGACGAGATTATCGAGCGCGGTGCCCCACAGCACCGCCTTCTTGCCGCCGGCATTCATCGCGACGTTGCCGCCGATGCACGACGCGTCCGCCGACGTCGGATCGACGGCGAAGACGAGACCCGCCGCCTCCGCGGCGTCGATCACGCGCTTGGTGACCACGCCGGCCCCGCAGTCGATGGTCGGAAACGGTTCCGTGTCGGCACGGATCGCGATGGTCTCGACCGCCGAGAGGCGCAGGAGCTTCTCGGTGTTGATCACGGCCGAGCGCGGCGTGAGCGGCACCGCGCCGCCGGTGTACCCCGTGCCACCGCCGCGCGGGATGATCGTGAGACCCAGCTCGATTAAGCCCGAGACGAGCCCGCGCACCTCTTCCTCGGAGTCCGGGCACAGCACGACGAAGGGGTACTCGACGCGCCAGTCGGTGGCATCGGTCACGTGCGACACCCGGGCGAAGGCGTCGAACGCGATGTTGTCCCGGTGCGTCGCGCGCGCCAGCACGCGCATGGCCTTCGTCCGGAGCGCCGCCATCTCGCCGAACGAGCGCTCGAACCGCTCGACGGCCGATTGCGCCGCCGCGACCAGCTGCGCCACGCTGCGATCCCGGTCGGACTCCGCGTCGCCGATGGCGCGCGCGTTCTCCGCCCGGCGCTTCTCGATCTCGTGCAGCCTGTGCCGGAGCGCGGCGACCAGCAGCCGCCGGCGCTTCGGATTGTCGAGCAGGTCGTCCTGCAGGTACGGATTGCGCTCGACCACCCAGATGTCGCCCAGCACCTCGAACAGCATGCGGGCGGACCGGCCGGTGCGCCGTTCGCCGCGCAGCTGATCCAGCAGGTGCCACATCGGCTCGCCGAGCAAGCGAATCACGATCTCGCGGTCGGAGAACGACGTGTAGTTGTAGGGGATCTCGCGCAGCCGCGGCGCAGCCGGAGCGGAAACCTCGGCGGTGGCAATCCGGTCAGCGACGCAAATCATGGCTTCCCGCAGTCTACCGCAGCGCAACATGGCGCCGCGGCGCTCAGGCTCGCAAGAGCGACAGCCCCGCGGCCACGATCCGATAGAGCATCAACCTGCCGGTGGCGATGAACCGCGTCGCGGCAGCGGCCCCCCGCCGCGGGCCTCCCGGCGCGACGCGCACCGCGTCGCCGCTCACGGCGCCCAGTCGAGAACCACCTTCCCGCTCGCGCCGGAGAGCATCGTCGCGAATGCCGTCTCGAACTCCTCGACCGCGTAGTGGTGCGTGATGATCGGCGCGAGGTCGAGCCCGCTCTGCAGCATCGCCACCATCTTGTACCAGGTCTCGAACATCTCGCGCCCGTAGATGCCCTTGATCTCGAGCCCCTTGAAGATGACCTGGTTCCAGTCGATCGCCATGTCGGGCGGCGGGATGCCGAGGAGCGCGATCTTGCCGCCGTGATTCATGTGCGTCGAGCATGCTGTGGAAAGCTTCGGGCACGCCGGACATCTCCATCCCGACGTCGAAGCCCTCGGTCATGCCCAGGTCTTCCATCACATCGTGCAGACTCTCGCGCATGACGTTCACTGCGCGCGTCGCGCCCATGCGCTGCGCCAGGGCGAGCCGGTAGTCGTTGACGTCGGTGATGACGACGTGCCGCGCGCCGACGTGGCGGGCGATCGCCGCGGCCATGATGCCGATCGGCCCGGCCCCCGTGATCAGCACGTCCTCGCCCACGAGGTTGAACGACAGCGCCGTGTGGGTCGCGTTGCCGAACGGATCGAAGACCGACGCCAGGTCGTCGGGGATGTCGTCGGGAATCCGGAAGGCGTTGAACGCCGGGATCACGAGATACTCCGCGAAAGCGCCTTCGCGGTTGACGCCGACGCCGACCGTGTTGCGGCACAGATGCCGGCGACCGGCGCGGCAGTTGCGGCAGAAGCCGCAGGTGATGTGCCCCTCGCCCGACACGCGGTCGCCGAGCGCGAAGCCACGCACTTCCTGCCCCATCTCCACGATCTCGCCGACGTACTCGTGGCCCACGTGCATCGGCACGGGGATCGTCTTCTGCGCCCAGTCGTCCCACTTCCAGATGTGGATGTCGGTGCCGCAGATCGCGGTCTTCCGGATCCTGATCATGACGTCGTTGTGCCCCACCTCGGGCTTCTTGACGCGGGTCAGCGTCAGCCCCGGGCCGCGTTCGAGTTTGGCCAATGCTTTCATCGTGTCGTCCGCCTCCGTTCGATCTCAGCGCCCTTCGGGCCTTGGCTTCGCCCTCTTCGTGCGGGCGCCCCTCGGGGCCAGCGGACGCCGTGAGCGTGGCTGCCCATCATCTCACCGTATCGCGCCCAGCGCCCGGCCGACTTTCGCGAACGCGGCCACCGCCTGGTCGATCTGCGCATCCGTGTGCGCCGCGCTCATCTGCGTACGGATGCGCGCCTTGCCCTTGGGCACCACAGGGTAGGAGAAGCCGATCACGTAGACGCCTTCGGCGAGCAGCGCGTCGGCCATGCGGGTGGCGAGCGCCGCATCGCCCAGCATCACCGGAATGATCGGATGCTGGCCGGGCACGAGGTTGAAACCCAGCGCCGTCATCTCGCGCCGGAAACGATCGCCGTTCGCGCGCACGCGCCGGCGCAGCGCCGTTCCCTCGTCCCCGCGCAGCAACTCCAGCACCTCGAGCGACGCCGCCGCGATGGCGGGGGCGAGCGAGTTCGAGAACAGGTACGGGCGCGAGCGCTGGCGCAGCAGTTCGACGATCTCCTTGCGTCCGGCCGTATAGCCGCCGGATGCGCCGCCCAGCGCCTTGCCCAGCGTTCCGGTGAGAATGTCGATCCGGCCTCCGACACCGCAGAACTCGGGGGTGCCGCGCCCGCGTTCGCCGACGAAGCCGACGGCGTGCGAGTCGTCGACCATCGTCAACGCGCCATGGCGCTCGGCCAGATCGCAGATCGACGGCAGGTCGGCGATGGTCCCGTCCATCGAGAACACGCCGTCGGTCGCGATCAGCTTGAACCGCGCCCCCGCCGCGTCGGCCTCCTCGAGCTTTGCGGCAAGGTCCACCATGTCGTTGTTGCGATACCGGTAGCGCTTCGCCTTGCAGAGCCGGATGCCGTCGACGATGCTCGCATGATTGAGCTCGTCGCTGATGACCGCGTCCTCCTCGGTGAGCAGCGTCTCGAACAAGCCGCCATTGGCGTCGAAACAACTCGAATACAGGATGCTGTCGTCGGTTTCGACAAATGCAGCAAGGGCTGCTTCGAGTTCCTTGTGCACGCTTTGCGTGCCGCAGATGAAGCGCACGGATGCCATGCCGAATCCGTACCGAGCAAGGCCGTCACGCGCCGCGGCCACGAGCCGGGGATCATCGGCCAGGCCCAGATAGTTGTTGGCGCAGAAGTTCAGGACCTCCGCACCGTCCGCGAGTTCGATCGCCGGCGACTGCGGCGTGCGGATCACGCGCTCGCCCTTGTGAAAGCCGTCGGCGCGGATTCCCTCGAGAATGGCGCGCAGTTGCGCGACGTAGCGGTCGGGCATCATGGAGTGTTCCTGCCAACGGAGTTTGCGGGCGCGTGCAGCCGCATCTTAACGGGCGCGGGTGCGGTGCTGGGTCGCGCTCGGGAGGACGCGTCCGAGATCGCCGCCGATATTGGCGCTCGAAGCCTTGTGCAATCGCAGCATCCGAAGTTGACGACTGTGGCAAGAGTATCGGCCGGAGCGGTGGCGCAATCGTGGTGCGGGCACCCGCGTCGCAAGGAACCGCGCCCTGCGCGGCTGCGGGTCGACATCCGCGCGAAAATATTAACCTGTTCATCCATATGGAGTTATGGAGTGAATTTGCAGGCTGCCCGCAGGGTGGACGATGGGTGCGTTCCTCGCGTGGACCGAGTATGATGTCGCGCAAGGTTTCCCGGATAGCTTGATGCTGCGATGCAGCATACCATGCCGGTTCCGGCGATCATAAGCCGGGCCTGGAACGCCATTGGATCTCAATCAGTTGCGCTCGTTCGTAACCATTGCGCAGTTCGGCCACCTGACGCGCGCGGCCGAGACACTCCATTTGAGCCAACCTGCGCTTTCGGGCCACATCAAGGCGCTGGAGGAGCAGTTCGGCGTGACGCTGTTCGAGCGGTCCTCGACCGGGATGTCGCTGACGCCTTCCGGCCGCCGGCTGCTTGGCGAGGCGACGCAGATCATCGATGCCGTCGCGCACCTCCAGCATTCGGCGCAGGAGCTGCGCGGCAAGCCGACCGGGAATCTCAAGCTCGGAACGGTCCTCGAGCCGTCGGTCCTGCGCGTGGGCGACTTGTTGCTGCGGGCCCGCGATCGCTATCCGCAGATCGAGATCGAGCTCAATCACGTCATGTCGAGCGAAGGCTTGGCGCGGCTTCGCGGCGGCACGCTGGACGCGAGTTTCTATTTTGGAGACCCGCCCGAATCCGATCTCGCCTGCATCCCGCTGCGCGACATCGTGTACCGCGTGGCGATGCCCGCCGGCTGGGCCCGCGAGCTTCTCGACGCGCCGTGGGAAACCATCGCCCTGCGCCCGTGGATCGTCGCGCCCGAACCGAGCACGCATCGACGGCTGGTGATGGCGCTCTTCCACGCACCCGCGCCCCAGCCGGAGCGGATCATCGAAGCCGACAACGAATCCGTCATCAACAATCTGGTCGAATCAGGCGTCGGCATCAGTCTCGTCCGCGACGAAATCGTCAGCCACTCCATCGGCACCGGCCACAGCGTGATCTGGCCGGGCACGCAAGTCACGACGAAGCTGTGGCTCGTCTACGCCACGGACCGCGAGAGCGATCCGCTGGTCATGGCGCTGGTCGATGTCCTGCGTGAGGTCTGGCACGCCGAGGGCACCTGAACCACCTCGGGGCGGCGCGCTTCACCGCGCGAAGTCGCGCCGCATTGGGCGCGATGCTTCACGCGCCGGCCAGGGCGTGATCGCCGCGGGTCGATGGTGCAGCGGGCAACGGCGCATCGGCGCGCTTGAGAACGGCCCTGGCGTGCCGCCAGCTCGTCACAGCGAGAACGCCCCCGGCGAGCGCCAGTGCCAACGCCGTGATCGGCTTCGCCCCGCCATTGATCAGCTGAATCAGCCCAACCGCGACGCCGCAGGCGCCGATGAAACCGATGCGCAGCCACAGGCCGCTCGCGACGAGCGCGCGCTCGGCTCTCCTGCGCGCCTTGGGCGTGGGGTAGACATACTTGAGTCCGTCTTGCATGAGTTCACCTCTCAATTTGGCGTCGACTTTCCGTGCGGCGAAATGGCGTGCGCGTGGCGCGGACGGGACGCGTGTTCAGTACCTCGGATAACAGCCTTTATGGTCGATCGCGCGGATGCGGGCCTCGAGGTCATAGACGTCGGTCGCCTTGCCCAGATAGGCCTCGAGGTCGCGTTGCTGTTGCACCCAGAACCAGTGATCGAGACGCTCGAGCAATCCGCGCCGCGATTGGGGTGCGTTGGCCGGCGCGCGGTTGACAGCGGCATCCCGATCCTCGATAGCTTTCGTTTGCGACGGCGGGAACTTCAGCGCCTTCGCAATCAAGGGCAAGATGCCGAGTCCGGCCGGGCCGTGCATCGACATTGGGTAGGTTCGCATCGCAATCCCTCGGTTCAGTGAGTCATCTGCAGACGCCGCCAGATCATCATGGTGCGTCGCACAAACCGAACATAAGGGCTTCACCTGCCGTCGTCAAATCAGTGTTTTGGATCAATGGGATCGGGTCCGCTGATGATGTACTAACCCACTGGCGCATCGCAGCAATCTAGAATTCCGGGTGGACCCGGCCAACCTGTCTGTAGCGAACAAATTCGCCCTCCGCTGACAGTGGGACGCCGGGAGCGAGGTCGAAAACCGGCCCGTGGCCACTCATGTTTTTCACATTCGATCGAAACGGCGGTACGCGACGGCCTCGGCGACGTGCGCTGCCGCGATAGCCGAGCTGCCCGCCAGGTCGGCGATCGTCCGCGCCACCTTGAGGATCCGGTGATACGCGCGCGCCGAAAGCGAGAGCCGCGCCATGGCCTGGGTCAGCAGCGTCATCCCTGCGGCGTCCGGCCGGCAGTGGGTCTCGATCTCGCGCGGAGCGAGGCGCGCATTCGGCTTTCCCTGCCGTGTCATCTGCTTGGCGCGTGCCGCTGCGACGCCTCCACGAAGGCACGCGCTGCTCGACCCGGCCGCCGTGGCGCCGGTCGCGTTCACGATCAGCGTGTCCGCGGCGAGCGCCGGCACCTCGACGCCAAGGTCGATGCGATCGATGAGCGGGCCCGAGACGCGGCCGCGATAGCGCGCGATGCGCTCCGGCGTGCAACGGCAACGCCCGCTCGCGTGGCCAAGCCAGCCGCACGGGCAGGGATTCATCGCGGCGATGAGCTGGAATTCGGCGGGAAACGTGCTCTGCCGCGCGGCGCGCGAGATGTGGACCACCCCGGATTCGAGTGGCTGGCGCAGCACCTCGAGCACGCGGCGATCCCATTCCGGCAGCTCATCGAGAAAGAGAACCCCGTGGTGGGCGAGCGAGATTTCGCCGGGTCGGGGGTCACTGCCGCCGCCGACCAGTGCGACCGCACTTGCCGTATGGTGCGGCGCGCGAAAGGGGCGCGACCCCCACGCCGCTACCGAATGGCGACCGGCAAGCGACGCGATTGCGGCGACGGCGAGCGCTTCGTCCTCCGCAAGCGGGGGCAGGATACCGGGTAGCCGCTGCGCGAGCATCGACTTCCCCGTGCCCGGAGGCCCGATCATCAGCAGGCTGTGCGCGCCGGCCGCAGCGATGGTAAGCGCTCGCTTCGCATGTTCCTGCCCGCGGACGTCGGCGAGGTCCGGGCCGCTTGCGCCGCCGACGGCGGCGACGACCTGCGGCGCAAGCTGGGCAAGCTTCTCGCGCCCGGCCAGGTGCGCGCAAACGGCGAGCAGCGACGTCGCCGGGAGGATCGTGGCGCCGCGCACGAGCGCCGCCTCGGCAGCGCTCTCGGCGGGGAGCACGAACGCCCGACCGTCGCGCCGCGCGGAGAGCGCCATCGGCAGCCCGCCACGGATCGGACGCAGCGCGCCACCCAACGCCAGCTCGCCGGCAAACTCGTAGCGCGGCAGGTCAATGCCCGGGATCTGGCCCGTCGCCGCGAGGATCCCGACCGCTATCGGCAGATCGTAACGCCCCGATTCCTTGGGCAGGTCGGCCGGCGCAAGGTTGACGGTAATCTTGCGTGCAGGGAAATCGAATTGCGCATTCTGCAGCGCGGCGCGCACCCGGTCGCGCGACTCCTTGACCTCGGTGTCCGGCAACCCGACGAGGTTGAACGCCGGCAATCCGCCCGCGAGGTGAACCTCGACGGTGACGAGCGGCGCGTCGAGTCCGGCCAGACCACGCGACAGGACAACGGCAAGCGACATGGGTGGGCGACGCGCGAAAACGCCCGAAGCATTTCGGGCACACCCATGATGTTAGCGACGTGAAGCCGGCAACGCGCTCGACCACATGACCGATGAGGTTGGGGCGGATTCGGTAGTCGCCGGCGTCGGACTGCAGCTATCGACTGTCGGCGGGCGGCGAAGGTGCCGAACAAGCAGCCGTACGGGACTTCGCTTCACGGCCTCGGTTGTGTTGGGCCGACGCTGAGTGGCTGACCGCTTTAGACGGCTTGCAGCCTTCGCTGGCGGAGGATTGAACTGGTGCTTACGACTCGAAGCAGACTTCCGGACACGGAGAAGCAGACGTTCCAGCAATGCCAAGGGCGCAACTGTCGGCTAGCTGCGCTACGATCCATGCTGACCCACAGCGCGTTCACCTAAACAGGCAGCCGATGCTTGCGGATATCCGGAAATTTCTCGATAAGTATTTTGGTCCGGCCGATGCTGTGGCATCGAATCGGCACACGATCGAAGTTGCAACTGCGGCGCTACTGGTCGAGATCGTACGCATGGACGGCGATGTGCAACCCGTGGAACGCGAAGCCGTGTTGCGCGCCGTGCGCGACAAATTCCACCTCACAGATCTGGAAGCTCGGACGCTGATCGACCTGGCGGAGCAGGAAGCGCGAGATGCTACCGACTACTATCAATTCACGTCGATCATCAACCGGCGCTTCTCGCAGCCGCAGAAGATCCGCGTCATCGAGTTGTTGTGGGAAGTGGCCTACGCCGACCAGGTGGCGAATCCATACGAAGAGCACCTCATCCGCAAACTGGCCGATTTGCTATATATCGACCACCGCGACTACATCACGGCCAAGCTGAGAGCCCGCAACACGGGACTGCAGCATAAGCAGAGTCCCCAGGGCTAGTTGGACATGCCCTCAACTGGACCCGCCGATGTGCAAGTTCTTGGTCGGCCCCATCGGCGGCAGTGGCCCGGTTAGCTTAGTCCCTCAGGCGATCGCTTCGGAGCACTACTACCCTCGTATGCTGCTATCGGCAGCTTTGCCATACGGCTGTAGTTGGCCGGTCAGAGACTCTTGCCTTACCTACGTGGCCAACCGCTGCCTGAGACACAGCGGCCATCCGAGCGCAAACGGCCAGCGGGATACGTCTAGCCGCCTTGCAGCGCGATGAGGTGGCAGACCGGACCCGACCCAGTGCCGCCGTCCTCATTCCCCGAAAGCGGACGGGCAACGGCAGAGATCACCGGCCCGCACGCGCGGGCGAAGCCTGCTGTAGCGGATCTGGCGCGTTGTAGGGTTGGCGGCAGCCATCTGGTGCCTCGGCGGGAAATCGCCATGCCTGCCCCCTTACCTATTGCACTCGCGTCAGGCCCGGCGGATTCCAGGTGCCTTCACCGGGCGGCAGAATCGACGGCGGCTCGGTCTTCGGCCAGTAGAGGCGCATCACCAGGTAGATCGGCCCGTCCGGTGCGGGGAGCCAATTCGACTCCTTGTCCTTGCCGGGCGAATCCTTCTGGATGTAGAGCGTCAGCGAGCCGTTCGTGTTCTTCTTCATCGACGGCAGCATCGGCGAGTTGATCAGGTAACGGTCGATCGGGTTCTTGATCAGGAACTGCGTCTTGCCGTCGTACATGGTCACCGACCAGAAGGCGTTGACCGGCGGGAACTGGTCCTTGGCGAACGTCAGCGTGTACTTGTGCTTGCTGCCGTCGAGCACCTCGCCATTGGCCAGCGTCTTGGTCAGCGGGTACATGGCTTCGGCGGCATCGTTGCCGTAGATGCCGCCCTTGGCCGCAGCGGCGCGCTTCAGCCAGTCGCCGTTGTAGAAGGCGCGGTCGCCGAAGAGCGAGCCGACCTTCCAGCCGTTGATGTCCTTCTGCCCGGCCTCGAGGTACTTCTCGACTTTGGTCTCGCCTTCCTTCATCGCCAGCAGGATGGCGGCCTTGTGCTCGACCGAGAGATCCTTGAAGTCGAACTTCCTGCCGGGGCCGATGCCGATGCTTGCCAACTTGGCGCGGATCGCTTCTTCCTCGGGGCCGGGTGGTGCGAACTGCAGGGCGAAGTCCAGGTAATCGAAGAAGTTGGTCTTGACCATCTCCTTGTCGATCTTCGGGAAGTCGATCGCGGGCGCCGCCGCAGGGGCCGGCTGCTTCATGTACGCCGACAGCGGCTGCGCCTTGTAGCCCGCCTGCACCTTCTCGACGTTAGGCATGTCCTTGGCATCGATGAGCTGCGTGCGGTACGCGGCGAGCGAGAACTCGGTGGTCGAGCGGAACACCTGCTTGATGCCCGCCGGTGTTTCGCCCTTCCAGTTGGGCCCGACAACCAGGTAGTCGCCGGCGTCAGTGCCGGTGGCGCGGCTGCCCATGTAGCCGTAGTTGAAGGTGTTGCCGTCGTTCAGCATCACCGAGAAGTAGCGCTTCTTGTCCACCGCCGGCACCGACAGCACCATCGGCTCGGCGCGCAGGTCCATCCACAGCAACGAATAGGGCGTATCGCTGTTGGGCGTAATGATCGCCGTGTCCTCGTACGTGAAGACGCGGGCCTCGTTGTGGATCTGGTTGAAGGGTGCCTTGAACTGGCCCGAGTTCTTGTCCACCGCATACTCGTACATGACGGCATAGTTCATCACGATCGGCAGGCCGTAGATAAAGCCTTCCTCAGCGATGGCCTTGACTTCCGCGATGCCAGGCGCCGGCATGCCAGTGACCGCGTCCTTCTTCGCCGCTTGCGTGACGGGGTCGGCGGGCTTGTCGCAGCCGGCGAGCGCCACCAAGGCGATCGCCCCGCACAAAAGGCCCGGCACAAGTGCGCTTCTTTGCATATCCATCAATGTTTCCCTTAGGTCACTCGCGGCAATAGCCTGGCTTTGGGGTCCGCTTGGTCGCGGCCGCCCAATGGATTTATCTGAAAGTCTTGACGGATAACCGGGTCGCCCGGTCACGTAAACCGAATCTTGCGTTCGGCCGGGAACCGTTCTCCAGAGCCGCTTTGCAAACGCATGCCGCAAATGATAACAGACAGAAGTAGCTCTGAAATCATGCAGGCCACGCAACGCCAGTGCGGTCAGCGCAGGCCAGAAAAACGAACGGCAGCTCTTGGCAGGCTCGGCCCCGCGCGCGACAAGTCGGCTCCTGGCCGGTCATAGACGTCCGTCGTGCGCACCGCGGTGTCCGGAGTCGCTGCGCCGCTGCCGTTGGCAGCGCGAAGATCAACGGCAGCAAGGCGTCGATCACGTCGCCGAACTGCTTATACAACCATTGCACTGTGATCTTGCGCGCCGGAAAATCGAATTGCGCATTCTGGAGCGCGGCGCGCACCCGGTCGCGCGACTCCTTGACCTCGGTGTCCGGCAACCCGACGAGGTTGAACGCCGGCAATCCGCCCGCGAGGTGCACTTCGACCGTGACGAGCGGGGCCTCGAGTCCGGCGAGCCCGCGTGAGAGGACGACCGCGAGCGCCATCGCCGAATTCTTCCGCGGCTCGCCGCCGGCGTGACGGTGTCAAGCAGCAGCCAGCGCCGGCGCAGCCGGCCGCTATGCCGACGGTGGCGGGAACCGTGCCTCGAATTCCGCGACCCGTTTTTCCAGCGCCTCGAGCTTTTCACGTGTCTTGAGCAGCACCTGCGCCTGCACTTCGAACTCGGCCCGGGGAACGAGATCGAGGCGCGCGAGCCCCGACGCCAGCATGGCTTTCACATTCTTCTCGATGTCCTTCGCCGGCGAATTCTCGATCGCCTTGCTGATGCGCGCGGCAATTTCGTCGAAGCTCTGGGGATTCAACATGGCTCGCTCCGTGTTCCTGCGGGTTTCCGATCGGATGACACGTCGAGTCTAGCAAAGCACGAACGAAGTCCGCGCTCGGTCTCTCGGCCGAAGCTTGAAAGCCGACTTTGCCGGTCCGCCAATCGCCGCCCCTCGATGGTGCGGTGCAATACCATTGCGCACCAAAATGGTGCGACAGACCGATTCGCATTGTCGCGACAGGCCGGGCAAACATGATAACTCATTGTATAAATTAACTTTTCTTCACTGGCACATGAAATGCTGAGCATGTTCGCTCCCTATACAAAGTACCCGTCCACCGCCAACGCGAGGAGACCATGAAACTCGTCACCGCAGTCATCAAACCGTTCAAGCTCGACGAGGTCCGCGAGGCCCTGTCGGGAATCGGCGTGCAGGGCGTCACCGTCACCGAGGTCAAGGGCTTCGGCCGGCAGAAAGGCCACACCGAGCTCTATCGCGGCGCCGAATACGTCGTCGACTTCCTGCCGAAGGTGAAGATCGAGGCGGCCATCAAGAGTGAGCTGCTCGACCGCGTGATCGAAGCGATCGAGAAAGCGGCCAGAACCGGCAAGATCGGCGACGGAAAGATCTTCGTCTCCGATCTCGAACAGGTCGTGCGCATCCGCACCGGGGAAACCGGCGCGGACGCACTTTGAGGAGAGTTGCCATGAAACGCATGCTTGCACTGCTCGCGCTCTGCGCATCCTTCGCCGGGGCGCTCCCACCCGCCGCCGCCACGGCCGACGCCGGATCCGGTGTTCCGATCCTCCTTGCGCAGGCGCCTGACGCCGCCATGCCGTCCGTCGCTCCGGCGGCGGCGGCCGCCGCCGCTGCGGCCATGCCGGCGGTCGCCGCAGCGCCCGCCGCGGCGCCGCCTGCGCCCAACAAGGGCGACAACACCTGGATGATCGTCGCCACGCTGCTCGTGATCATGATGTCGATCCCGGGTCTCGCGCTGTTCTACGGCGGACTCGTCCGCTCGAAGAACATGCTGTCCGTGCTGATGCAGGTGTTCGTGGTGTTCTCGCTCATCGTCGTCCTGTGGGTTGTCTACGGCTACAGCCTCGCGTTCACCGAGGGCGGCGCCTTCTTCGGAGGTTTCGATCGGCTTTTCCTGTCGGGCATCTTCTCCATCACGGACGGCGTCGGGTCGTTCGCGACCGCGGCCACGTTCAGCAAGGGCGTCGTGATCCCGGAGTATCTCTTCGTCGTCTTCCAGGCGACGTTCGCGGCGATCACCGTGGCGCTGATCGTCGGCGCGTTCGCGGAGCGGATGAAGTTCGCGGCGGTGCTGCTGTTCGCCGTGCTGTGGTTCACGTTCGCCTATCTGCCGATCGCACACATGGTCTGGTTCTGGCCCGGCCCGGACAGCATCAAGGACGCCGCAACGCTCGCCTCCGCATCGGCGAAGGCCGGCTGGCTGTGGCAGAAGGGCGCGCTCGATTTCGCCGGCGGCACGGTCGTCCACATCAATGCCGGCGTCGCGGGACTCGTCGGCGCGTATGTGATCGGCAAGCGCGTCGGCTACGGCCGCGATTCGATGGCGCCGCACAACCTGACGTTCACGATGATCGGCGCATCGCTGCTGTGGGTGGGCTGGTTCGGCTTCAACGCCGGATCGGCGCTCGAAGCCGGCGACGCCGCGGCCCTCGCCTTCATCAACACCCTCGTCGCGACGGCCGCCGCCGTCCTGTCCTGGATGCTCGGCGAGTGGATGCTGAAGGGCAAGCCGTCGATGCTGGGCGCCGCGTCGGGTGCCGTCGCCGGACTGGTTGCGATCACACCGGCCTGCGGCTTCGTCGGCATCAACGGCGCGCTGATCCTGGGACTGCTCGCCGGCGTCGTGTGCCTTTGGGGCGTCAACGGGTTGAAGCGAATGCTGGGCGCCGACGACGCGCTCGACGTGTTCGGAGTGCACGGCGTTGGCGGCATCCTGGGTGCGCTGCTCACCGCCGTCTTCGCCTCCCCGGCGCTCGGGGGGCAGGGGGTCTGGGACTACGTCAACGACAAGATCGGCGCCGATTACTCGATCTTCGACCAGCTGCTCGTGCAGGCCACTGGCGTGGGAACGACCATCGTCTGGTCCGGCGTGGTGGCCTTCGTTTCGTACAAGATCGTCGACATCGCGATCGGCCTGCGCGTGACCGAGGAAGAAGAGCGCGAGGGCCTCGACATCAGCTCGCACGGCGAGTCCGCCTATCGCATCTGACGAAGCGCATGCCGCAAAGCCCGCATCGCAGCAGGACACGACTGCGCTCGGCGGACAGGTCTCGCTAGCGGCCATTCGGGGCGCCTCACGGCGCCCCGTTTCTTTGCCGGGGCCGGGACGGGGTCGGCTACAATCGATCCCTGCCCCCTCCCCGCGCGCTCATGGTCCCCCATCTCACCACCGCGCTTGCCGGCCCGCTGCTCGAGCTCGAGCGGCGTTTCCTCGACCGGATGCCCGACATCGAGCGCTGGATGCGCACGCAGTGGCAGGAGCATGCGGTGCCCTTCTATGCGTCGGTCGACCTGCGCAATGCCGGATTCAAGCTCGCGCCCGTCGACACCAACCTCTTCCCCGGCGGCTTCAACAACCTGAATCCGGCGATGCTGCCGCTTTGCGTGCAGGCGATCCAGACCGCAGTCGAACGCGTCTGTCCCGATGCGCGCGGCGTGCTGCTCGTGCCCGAGAACCATACGCGCAACACGTTCTATCTGCAGAACGTCGAGACACTGCGGAACATCCTGCGCCAGGCGGGAATGCGGGTCCGTCTGGGGTCGCTCATCCCGGATCTCGCCGCCGCCACGGCGATCGACCTGCCCAACGGCGGCTCGATCACGCTCGAGCCGCTGCTGCGCACCGGCCGGCGCGTGGGCCTCGCGGATTTCGATCCGTGCATGCTGCTGCTCAACAACGACCTGTCGGCTGGCGCGCCGCCCATCCTCGTCGACATCGACCAGCCGATTGCACCGCCGCTCGCAGCGGGCTGGCACAACCGCAAGAAGTCGCATCATTTCTCCGCCTTCCACCGCGTCGCGAAGGAGTTCGCGACCATGCTCGACATCGACCCCTGGCTGATCGACCCATATTTCGGGGTCTGCGGCAAGATCAATTTCCAGGAGCGCGCCGGCGAGGAGTGCCTGTCGTCGAACGTGTCGTTCCTGCTGGAGAAGATCGGCGCCAAGTACGCGGAATACGGCATCGACGAGAAGCCGTTCGTGATCGTGAAGGCCGACGCGGGCACCTACGGCATGGGCATCATGACCGTCCGCGATGCCTCCGAAGTCACCGGCCTCAACCGCAAGCAGCGCAACAAGATGGCCGTGGTGAAGGAAGGGCTGGAAGTTTCGTCGGTCATCGTGCAGGAGGGCGTCCCCACATTCGAGTCGATCAACGACGCGATCGCCGAGCCGGTTGTCTACATGATCGATCGCTTCGTCGTCGGCGGCTTCTATCGCGTACACGCCGCGCGCGGCCGGGACGAAAACCTGAACGCGCCCGGCGCACAGTTCGTGCCGCTGGCCTTCGAATCGCCGTGCATCCCCGATCTCGCCGGGCCCGCCGACTGCGCACCCAACCGCTTCTACGCGTACGGTGTCGTCGCGCGCCTCGCGCAGCTCGCGGCGGCGATCGAGGTCGAGGAACTCGCGCTCACCGAGGAAGCCGTTCCCGCGTAGCGCCGTGCCCCGGCGTGGCCTGCGAAGCGCGACCGTCGGCGCGCCCAGGCGCAGCCTCCGCCCGCCGGTTGCTCCCGATCAGCCCTTCTTCCGCTTGGCCCGGGGATGCGCGCTGTCGTAGGCTTTGGCGAGATACTGGAAATCGAGGTGCGTGTACACCTGCGTGCTGGCGATGCTCGCGTGTCCCAGCATCTCCTGCACCGCGCGCAGGTCGCCCGACGACTGCAGCACGTGCGACGCGAACGAATGCCGCAGCATGTGCGGATGGACGTGGCGCGACAATCCCTGCCGGACCGCCCAGGCCGCGAGACGGCGTTCGATGGCGCGCGGCGTGATCCGCTTGCCGCTCCTGCCCACGAACATCGCCTTCGGGTCGGCGTTCGGCACCTCCGCGCGCACCGGAAGCCACGCGCGAATCGCCGCCAGCGCCGCCGTTCCGACCGGGACGATCCGCTCCTTCGCGCCTTTGCCCCAGACACGAACCTCCCCGGTGGCGAGATCGATGCGATCGGCATCGAGCCCGGCGAGTTCGGCGAGCCGCAAGCCGGACGAATACGCGAGCTCGAAGAGCGCCCGGTCGCGCACGGCAAGCGGCGCATCGCCAGAGATCTCGACCAGGCGCACCGCCTCGTCCGGGGAGAGGGCGGACGGGAGTTTCCTGATCGACTTCGGCGCCTTCAGTCCCGTGCAGGGATTCTCCTGCATTGCCGCGTCGCGGTCCTGGAGTTGCCGATAGAAGCCCCGCCAGGACGAAAGCATTCGCGCGAGGCTGCGCCCCGACAGTCCCCGGCCGTGCAGCGTGGCGAGAAAACGCCGGAGCTCCCGCGCAGAAAGGCCGGCCAGATCGGTGGGTGCCGGCGAGCACCGCGAGCACGCTGGCATCGCGCAGATACGCTGCGCGGGTGTGCGCAGGCCGGGCCGCGAGGTGGTCGGCGAACGCGGCGAGGTGCGCCACGTTCGCCGGCGCGATGTCTGGCGCGGCCGTTGCCGGTGGCGCCGTCTCTTCGCATCGCGATCGGCCCGCCGGATCCCGCGAACGCTACGCCGGCGGCAGGTAGCGCGACGTTGCCACGCTCGCGAGTTCCGCGAGGCGTGTCAGGTACACGGTACCCATTCCGGAATGAAAGCGCTCGGCATTCTCGTCGCCCAGGCCGAGGAGGCCGAAGGTGTACGCGGTGCGCAGCGGAAGGAACGCGAACGACCGGCAGTCGGCGCCGGCATCGAACCAGTCCCGCGCCTCGAACGGCGCGACCGGACCGCAATGCGGCGCGCCGAGCTGATCGGCATACTCGCGCAGCTCCTGGCTCGTCGCGGCGAGCTCGGGCAGATACGACTGCTCGGGCACCTTCCCCCAGAGCCGGCACGCGACGTGCGGCACCCCGAAATCCTCCTTGAGGCTGTGGTAGAGCACGGCGAGCGTGGTCTCGAGGTCGGGTGCGGCGATGAGCGCCAGCGTCGAGCGATGCAGACGCTCGCCGATCCGGTCGTTCTCGTTGCCGAAGCGCAACATCTCCCGCAGGCGGTTCTCGAACTCGTTGTTCTTCTCGCGCAGGGTGACGATCTGGCGCTCGGCGATCGGTATCGCGTGGCCGCCGTGCGGATGCGGGACGAAGATCTCGGCGATGACGTCGGCGTAATCCTCGAAGAACTTCGGGTTTTCCTTGAGAAACAGCGCGACGTCGTTCGCGTCCATCCAGAGGTCCTGTCTTCGTCGTGTTGCGTCAGTGGCCCGTCGCGCGCGTCACGCCGCCGGGATTTCCCATTCGCCTTCGAACACCGTCGTCGCGGGCCCGGTCATCGCGACCGGAGCGCCCGGTCCGGGCCACGGCGATCGCCAGCCGTCCACCCCGCATTTCAACCCGCACCGAAGCATCGAGCAATCCGCGCCGGATGCCGGCCACCACCGCTGCGCATGCTCCGGTGCCACAGGCCAGCGTCTCGCCGGCGCCGCGCTCCCAGACGCGCAGGCGAATGGTAGCGCGATCCACCACCTGCATGTAGCCCGCGTTTACCCGCTGCGGAAAGCGCGCGTGGTGCTCGAGCCGCGGACCCTGCGTCGTGACGGGTGCGGCATCGACATCGGCGACGACCTGCACCGCGTGCGGATTGCCCATCGACACGACGCTGAGCGCAACCGCTTCGCCGTCGACGTCGACCGTGTGGACCACGGCGTCCGCATCGGCGACAAACGGTATCTCGGATGGCGCGAACCGCGGGACGCCCATGTCCACCGTCACCTCGCCGTCGGCGTTGACCTCCGGCACGATGATGCCGCCCGCGGTCTCGACGCGGATCCGGCGGGCATCGGTGTGGCCATGGTCGCGCACGAACCGCACGAAGCAGCGCGCGCCGTTGCCGCACTGCTCGACCTCGCCGCCGTCGGCGTTGTAGATCCGGTAGCGAAAATCCGCGTCGGCACGCGTCGGGCGCTCGACGACCAGGATCTGGTCGCAGCCGACGCCGAGGCGGCGATCGGCGAGCAGCCGGCGCTGTTCCGCGCGCCAGGTCCACCTGCTGGCGAATGCCGTCGAGCACGACGAAATCGTTGCCGAGCCCGTGCATCTTGGTGAACCGCAGTCTGGCCATCGTCGCGGCGGGGTGGTTCAGACGTTGAACCTGAAATGCATGACGTCGCCGTCCTTGACCACGTACTCCTTGCCCTCGAGCCGCATCTTGCCGTGCTCTTTCGCGCCGTGCTCGCCCTTGCAGGCGACGAAATCCGGAAACGCGATGACCTCCGCGCGGATGAAGCCCTTTTCGAAATCCGTGTGGATCACGCCTGCGGCCTTCGGGGCCGTATCGCCGTGATGGATCGTCCAGGCGCGCACTTCCTTCGGTCCCGCGGTGAAATAGGTTTCGAGGCCGAGCAGCTTGTATCCGGCGTGAATCACGCGGTCGAGGCCGGGCTCGTCGAGCCCCAGGTCCGCCAGGAAGGCGAGCTTGTCCTCGCCTTCGAGATCGGCGATCTCCGCCTCGAGTGCGGCGCAGACCGGCACGACCGGCGCGCCTTCGGCCGCCGCGTGCGCCTCGACGGTTGCGAGCAGCGGGTTGTCGTGAAAGCCGCGCTCCGCGACATTGGCGACGTACATCGTCGGTTTCATCGTGAGCAGGAAGAAGGGGCGCAGCGCCTCCTTCTCTTCCGCGTAGAGCTCGGCCGTGCGCGCGGGACGCCCAAGGTCGAGAACCGCCTCGACCTTTCTCAGCACGGCGACGATCCGCTGCGCTTCCTTGTCGCCCGCGCGCGCGGGCTTTTCGTACTTCGCGATCTGCTTGTCGACGGTCGCCAGATCGGCGAGCGCCAGCTCCGTGTTGATCGTCTCGATGTCGGAGACCGGGTCGACCCTGCCGGTGACATGGACGACGTTGTCGTCCTCGAAGCAGCGCACGACATGGGCGATGGCGTCGGTCTCCCGGATCGTGGCGAGAAACTGGTTGCCGAGCCCCTCGCCCTTCGACGCGCCGGCGACGAGACCGGCGATGTCGACGAACTCCACCGTCGCCGGGAGCACCTTTTCCGGATGCGCGATGGCGGCCAGCTGCGCGAGGCGCGGGTCGGGCACTTCGACGATGCCGACGTTGGGCTCGATGGTGCAGAACGGGTAGTTCTCGGCGGAGATGCCCGCGCGCGTCAGCGCGTTGAAGAGCGTCGATTTGCCGACGTTGGGCAGACCGACGATGCCGCATTTCAGGCTCATGGTTTCTCCGTCCTCGTGTGCAGCAAGACCATCGCCCGCTCGAAGTCGCCGGCGGCGATCGTGGGCCACGCTTCGAGCGCCCGGCCGATCGCCGCTTCGATGGCGGCAAGGTCGACCTTCGACGGCGGCGCCAGCACATAGTCGGCGACGTCCTGCTGCGGGATCGCCGAGTCGCGCGGGTGGCCGATGCCGATGCGCAGGCGCCAGAAGTCCGGCGTGCCGAGCTGTGCCGCGATGTCGCGCAAGCCGTTGTGGCCGGCGGTGCCGCCGCCGAATTTCATTTTCGCTTCACCGGGCAGAAGATCGAGCTCGTCGTGCGCGACGAGGATCTCGCCAGGCTCGATGCCAAAGAAGCCCGCCACGCCGGAGACCGATCGTCCCGAAAGATTCATGTAGGTGGCGGGTTTCAGCAACCGCAGGTCCGCGTCGGCCTTCGCGACCTGACCGTGGAACCTGCCCTCGGTCCTGAACGCCGTGCCGAGGCGGGACGCCAGGCGCGTCCGCGAACCAGAAGCCCGCGTTGTGGCGCGTGGCCAGGTGCTCGCGGCCCGGATTGCCGAGACCCGCAACAAGACGAATGGAAGGCATCGGGTCAGTGCCGCGGTTCGGCGACGGAGTTCAATGGACCTTGGCCTGGTGTGCATCGACCCGCCGCCTGGACGCAACGAAAAAGGCCCGCCGGCGCTGTCGCGGCGGGCCCTCGTGCCGGGGGCAGCGGCGAGAGCGGGCGCTTACTTCTTCTTGTCGTCCTTCCCCGATTCCTTCTTCTCGCCGCCCTTTGCCTCGGCGGCCTTCGCATCCGTTGCAGGCGCGGCGCCCGGGGTCGCGGCTGCCGCCGCGGCCGCCTCGGCTTCCGGCGTGACTGCCGCGGTTTCCTCGACGTGCGCCTTCGGCACGACGGCTGAGGCCACCACCGGGTCGGTCTTGGCGCGCGTCACGACCATGACGCCGGGCGGCAGCTTGAGCGCCGAAACGTGAACCGAACTGCCGACATCGAGAGAGGAGAGGTCGACTTCGATGAACTCCGGCAGATCCTTCGGCAGACACGAGACGTCGAGCTGCGTGACGACGTGACTCACGATCGCGCCGGAGACCTTGACCGCCGGCGAATTTTCGCCGTTGGTGAAGTGCAACGGCACCTTCATGTGGATCTTGCGGCTCTCGTCGACGCGCTGGAAATCCACGTGCAGGATCTCGTTCTTGAACGGGTGCATCTGCACGTCGCGCAGCAGGACCTTCGTCACCGTGCCGCCGAGGTTCATGCTCAGTATCGACGCGTGGAAGGCTTCGGTGCGCAGCGCATGGAACAGCGCGTTGTGGTCGAGCTCGATCGGCTGCGGCGCAGCGGTCCCGCCATAGACGATGCCGGGCGCCTTGCCGGCGCGGCGCATCCGGCGGCTGGCACCCCGGCCTTCGGTCGCGCGGGCAAAGGCGGTGAATTCGATTTGCATGATGCGGCTCCTGATGTCTGCGGCCTTCCGGCCCGAGCGAAGCGCCTGGGCGCTCCCGGCCGGTCGTCCGCGGTTGGCGACATCCCCGGAATCGACGCACACGCGAACCAGCCGGGGAAAGCTTTGAAGTATAACCTTTTTATGGCCGCGCGGCCAACCCGCTCCGGCTCGCCGTCCGCCTTGCGGCAAACCGGCTGCCGACCGCAGCCCTACTCGGTGAACAGGGAGCTCACCGACTCCTCGTTCGAAACGCGCGTCATCGTCTCGGCGAGGAGCTGCGCGCAGGAGAGCATCCGGATGCGCGGGCACGCCTTGGCTTCGTCGGTCAGCGGGATCGTGTCCGAAACGACGAGCTCGTCGAGCTCGGACCCGGCAATGCGCGGGACCGCGCCGCCGGACAGGACGGGGTGCGTGCAATACGCGACGACCTTCTTCGCGCCGTGCTCCTTCAGGGCAGTGGCCGCCTTGCACAGCGTATTCGCCGTGTCGACCATGTCGTCCATGATCACGCAGGTGCGGCCGTTGACATCGCCGATGATGTGCATCACCTCGGAGACGTTCGCGCGCGGGCGCCGCTTGTCGATGATCGCGAGCTCGGAGTCGAGGCGCTTCGCGATCGCACGGGCGCGGACCACGCCGCCCACGTCCGGCGAGACGACGAGCAGGTCATCGTAATTCTGCTTCCAGAGGTCGCCCAGCAGGATCGGCGTCGCGTAGATGTTGTCGACCGGGATGTTGAAGAACCCCTGGATCTGGTCGGCGTGCAGGTCCATCACCATCACGCGGCTGACGCCGACGGTCGTCAGCAGGTCGGCGACGACCTTGGCCGTGATCGGCACGCGCGCGGAGCGCGGCCGGCGATCCTGCCTCGCGTAGCCGAAGTAGGGCATCACCGCGGTGATTCGCCCGGCTGACGAGCGCTTCAGCGCATCCGTCATCACCAGGATTTCCATCAGGTTGTCGTTGGTCGGCACGCAGGTCGACTGCAGGATGAAGATGTCGCGACCGCGCACGTTCTCGAGCAGCTCGACCATCACTTCGCCGTCCGAGAACCGGCCGACGACACAGCGCCCGAGGCTGGTGTTGAGATGACGACAGACCGCCTCGGCGAGCTTCGGGTTCGCGTTGCCGGCAAAGACTCTCATCCGCTCGAAGGCCATTTGCCGGCATTCTCCCACAGAAAATCGAGCGCGACAGAGGCTCGTCCGCCGTCCCGAGCGGCCTGCGCGCGGACCCGCTGCGAACCCGCGACGCCGGCCCCGACGCGGGTCCCCGCCTCGCATCGCTCCTGCGGCGGCCACAGCGGAGAACGCCGCAGGTCCGCGTCCGCCGGCACGAGCACCCGGGCTCTGTTACATTCCGGCGGCATGAGCACCCGAGCAAACCAGCGCCGCCTTCCGGTGCCGGACATGGAGGCGATCCCAGCCGCCACCAGCACCAGCAGGCTGGCCGCACCGTTCGACCTGACGACCATGCCATCGGAGGTCGCGAGCGCGGCGAGGCAGGTCCTCCACGCCGACCGAGGCTCCGCCGGGCTCTACGACCGCACGGCGGATGAGCCGGTCATCGAGATCGAAACCGGCATCGCGCCGGTGCGCGTGCCTGCCGGCACGCTGATTGTCAGCGCCTGCGCGCCTGATCGCGGGATCATCAACGTCCCCGATTGCGAGGCCGGCGCGTGACGGATCATCGAAGCTTTAGCCGGAGCTTCGGCTCGCTCGCGGAGATCTTCGCGTTCACCGCGGATTTCTTCGCCCGGCACGGGGTCGAACCCGGGCTGCTTGCCCACCGTCGACTTCACGCTCGAGGAACTGTTCACGAACATGGTCAAGTACAGCCCCTCGGGCGGCGCCCATGTGCGGATCGACCTGGCCCCGGCCCCCGGGGGAGTCGAAGTGACGCTGACCGACTATGACGTGGAGCGCTTCGATGTCACCCAGGCCCCGGACGCGAACATCAACCTGCCGCTCGAGCAACGCCGGCCGGGAGGATTGGGGCTGCATCTGATTCGGCGCCTCGTCGATTCGATGGAGTACGAGTATTCGCACGAAGAGCGGCGCAGCCGCATCACGTTCCGCAAGACGACCGCCGGAGGGAAGGTTCCCGGCGCTGACGCAGCTACAGGGGGAGGCAATGCTCGCGATTGATTTCGGTGCGAACGGCCTGCCTTCACGTGGCAGAGCGCCTGATTGATGTGGCTGGGGAGGAAGGATTCGAACCTTCGGATGCCGGAATCAAAATCCGGTGCCTTAACCAACTTGGCGACTCCCCAGCGGAGAAAACCTTGCGTGCGAGCGGCGCATTCGACGGATGCGAATTTGCCCTCGAGCATCATGCGAACGCCGCCAGCGGATGCCGCGCGAGCGTCCTTGCGACAAAACCCTGCATGGCCGCCGGACGCGCATCGACTGCGGCCTGCGCTTCGGCTTCGGAAGCAAAGGGCGCGAACACGCAGCCGCCCGAACCCGTCATCCGCGCGAGCCGCGAGCGCTTGCCTAAATTCCCGAGAGCAACGGCCACGTCGGGAAATCGCGCAACCGCAGCCTGCTGAAGGTCGTTCCGGCCATAACCCTCGGAAAAGACGTCCATTTTCGCCGACGCCGTGTTTCGTGTCAATTCCGGTGCCGCGAAGATCGACGCGGTCGGGACGGGGACGGCGGGCACGATCACCGCAACCCACAACGTCGGCAGCGATACGGGAATCAGCCGTTCGCCGATGCCGCGCGCGAGCGCGGGCCCGCCGCCGAGGAAAAAGGGAACGTCGGCACCCAGCGCGAGACCGATCCGCATGAGGTCCTCGCGCCGGAGGCTCGTTCCCCACAGCCGATTGAGCCCGAGCAGCACGGACGCCGCGTCGGAACTTCCTCCGCCCAAACCGCCGCCCAGCGGAATGCGCTTGGCGACGGCGATGTCGACGCCGAGCGATCCGCCGGTCGCTTGCCTGAGGGCCGTCGCCGCGCGAACCGCCAGGTCGTCCTGCGGCGCCACGCCAGGCAATTCGGCCGTGCGCACGATCGCGCCGTCGTCGCGGCAGGTCAGCGTGATCGCGTCGCCCATGTCGATCGCGACGAGCAGCGTCTCGAGCAAGTGGTAGCCGTCGTCGCGGCGGCCTGTCACGTGCAGAAACAGGTTGAGCTTGGCCGGCGCGGGAACGGTCAGCCTGCGCATCGGATCACTGTGCCCGCTCGAGTCTCGATTCACCGATGGCTCACGCGGCGCGCCACCGATCGATGACGATGCGCAACTCGAGATCATGACAGAGGAGCCGGAGTCGCGACGGCAGTCGCGTCGCGCTGTCCGCATACGCGTAGACGATCTCGCAGCCGTCCTGGCGCAACACGTCCACGCGGCCGGCGCCGTCGAATTCCACCCGATGCGGCACGTCCGCGCGCGGCGCGCCGCGCGCCCAGAAGACGAGCGCGCTCACCGGCAAGGGGAAGCCGACCATGCGCTCGGTCAGCGTGGCCCAGTCGCTTGCCGTCTCCTGCCGGCCGTCCGCCATGCGCACCTCGACGCGCTGGGTCGATGCGTTCCCGGAGAGTTCCGCGACCGCCCCGCCGAGCGGCGTGGTGACGACGAAATCGTCGCGCGGCGCGGCGTGCATCCACGCGAACGAAACCGCGATCGCCTCGTTGCCGCGGCGCGCCGACAATCTGCCGTCGATGGCGAATGGCGCGTCGGCCATCGGCGGCAATGCCGGCAGCGGGGCGATCGGCGTGCTCGCGCATCCGGCGATCACCAAAGCCAGCACAGCGACGAGCGCAGCTGTTGCCGCCCGCGACATGGCAGGGCTCAGCGCGTCAGCCGGCGAACGGTTTCGAGCAGCACCGCATTGTCCGGGGCGCGCTTCAATTGCGACTGCCAGACATCCTGCGCCTGGGTCGCGCTCGCCCTTTGCCCACAGCACCTCGCCCAGGTGCGCGGCGATCTCGGGGTCCGGTCGCTGCTCCATCGCCCGCCGCAGGTGCTTCTCGGCTTCGTCGAATCGACCCATCCGATAGTGCGCCCAGCCAACGCTGTCGAGAATGAAAGGATCGTCGGGGGCGAGCGCCAGCGCGCGCTCGACCAGTGCCAGCCCCTCGGCCAGGCGCGGCGTGCGGTCGACGAGCGTGTAGCCCAGAGCGTTCAGCGCGTGCGCATTGTCGGGCTTGAGCTCGATGAGGCGAGTGAGCTTCGTCTCGACGACGTCGATCTTGTCGAGCTTCTCGGCGACCATCGCAATGTCGTAGAGCAGATCGGGGTCGTCGGGAAACTGGTCGAGCGCGCCGGCGAGCACCGCATAGGCCGTGTCATGGTTGCCGGCATCCCGCAGTACCTGCGCGTCGGCCTGCTGAACCTGGATGCGCCGCTCCCGCGAGACCGCCGGCAGGTCCGCGAGATATCGCCGGGCCTCGTCGACCCGCCCGAGCTTGCCCAGCATCGCCGCGACGCGCAGTTGCGCGAGCCATCCGCGCTCGCCCTCCGGAACGGCACGGAAACGCTCCAGCGCGACATCGAAGCGGCCCGTCTCCTCGGCGATCTGGGCGAGATAGGTTTCGACCACGCCGTCGTCGCCGTACTCGACGCGCTGGAGCTCCTCGAACAGACGCTCCGCCTTCGCCCAGTCCTTCATCTGCATCGCCAGCATCGCCATGCCGAACTGGTATTCGTGATTGCCCCGATCGTTCTCCCACAGGCGCTGCAGAATGGCAGCCGCTTCCGCATACCTTTTCTGCTGGATGCGAACCTGCGCCAGCGCCGAATTCGCGACCTTGGAATCGGGCTCGGTGCGCAGCACCTCGACGAGATACTCGGCGGCCCGGTCCGCAGACTGCTTCGCCAGGATCTCCACCTTGAGCAGCATCGCCTGCTCCCAACCGGGCTTCTGGAGCAGCGCGCGGTCGATCGCCTGCAGCGCGACGGTGGCCGTGTCGAAATCCTTGAGCCCCGCGTTGTAAGCGGCGAGCGCGACGGCAAAATGCGCCTCGGGACTGTTCGGATACGGCTTTGCGAGGCTCTGCACGAGCTTCAACGTCGCCGCCTTGTCCGGCTCGGCGGCCAGCGCTCGGTTGAGCTGCAGGAAGGCCTCGCCCAGCCGTGGTCCGGCCGTCGCGGCCTCCGCCAGCGCCCGCTCGAGATCCGCTTCGAGGTCCGCGCGGGGATCGACGCTTCCCGACCCGCCCCCCGCCAGCCCGGCGATCACCCGTCTTGGACGCTCTGCCGCGGGATCGAGCTCGGCCCACAATTTGGCCGCGTCGAGCGCCAGGCCGCGTTGTCTGGCGGCAAGCGCGATCTCGGTGGCCCGCCGGGCAAGCCGGGCATCCTTGGCGTCCCTGGCCGCCTCGAAATACGCGCGGGCGGCAAGCGCCGGATCGCCGCGTTGCAACGCGATGTCGCCGACGAGCAGCCGATACATGAGCTCAGCGGAAATTTCCTCCGTAGATCCAGGCTTGTCCGCGTTCACGGGAGCCGGTTTTTCGGCCTCCGGCGCCGCGCTCGGCTGCGCCGCCAGAAATGCCGGC
The DNA here is from genome assembly GCA_963700415.1 of uncultured beta proteobacterium. Lineage (GTDB taxonomy): Bacteria > Pseudomonadota > Gammaproteobacteria > Burkholderiales > Casimicrobiaceae > CAIWHR01. The sequence goes on along the minus strand of CAVOXS010000015.1, from coordinate 136,415 downwards.
GCGAGCGCGAGCGATGCCGCCAACGCCGAAGCAGCCAAGCCGGAGGAAAGGAAGAATCGAGCCATCGTGTGCGTCCGGCAGTTTCGGGTTTGCGCCGCAGTGCGGTGCGGCGCTTGAGGCCCCAGGGAAGGCGGCTGCGTGCCCGCCCGATCGCCCGAAGCGCATGGCGCTCCCCCTCGGGAGACTGCGCACGAAGCAACCGTGCGGACCGCCCATCATCTTAGGGTATATTCAACGGGCCACCAAACCGGCGCACGGTCTAGCTGCGCCGCCGGTCATCCGAATCCCGCGCCGGGTCCAATGCCGGAATTGCCTGAAGTCGAGACGACGCTTCGCGGGATCAGCCCACTGGTCGTCGGCCGAAGCGTGGCAGTCATGCGCGTCTATGACCGTCGGCTGAGGTGGTCGGTTCCCCGCTGGCTCCCCGCACGGATTGCCGGGCGCACCATCGACGCAGTCGACCGGCGCAGCAAGTATCTGCTGTTCCGATGCTCCGGCGACACGCTGCTCGTTCACTTCGGCATGACCGGCAGTCTGCGCGCTTTCCGGAATCCGCCGCCGCGCCGCCCACATGACCATGTCGACATCGTTCTCGATTCCGGTGTGACGCTTCGCTACCACGATCCGCGCCGCTTTGGCGCGATGCTCTGGCTGCCCCCGCCTGCGGAGGCGCATCCGCTGCTGTCCGGACTCGGCCCCGAGCCATTCGACCGGGCGTGTGACGCGGACTACCTCTGGCGCGCGACGCGCCGCCGCTCCGCGGCGATCAAGCTTGTGCTGATGGACAACCATCTTGTCGTCGGCGTCGGAAACATCTACGCCAACGAGTCGCTGTTCCGGGCGGGGATCCGACCGACCGCTCCGGCAAACACGCTGTCGCGGCCGCGCCTGGGGCGCCTCCTCGACGCGGTCCGTGCCACGCTGACGGAAGCCATCGCCAAGGGCGGATCGACGTTGCGCGACTACGTGGACAGCCGAGGCGAGCCCGGCTATTTCCAGCTCGACTACGCCGTTTATGGCAGGAAGGGACTGCCCTGCCGGAGCTGCGGCGCCCCCATCCGCGAGATCCGGCAAGGCGGACGGGCCACCTCGTATTGTCCGCGCTGCCAGCGATGAACTTCCGCACGGCAGGCTCGCGCCCGTGATAGATTGTCCGGCCGGAATCGCGCACAAAGACACGACGCCTCAGCCTGCAACCAACCTCATGGCCCAACCACGCGAACTCGCGGCCCGCGTCGAGGCCTACGGCGATTGGCGCAATTGCCTGGCGCGCAGCGTCAGCTCGATCCATGCGTGGCTGCGCGAAAGGGATCTCGCCGACGCGCACGTCGAACTCAGGATCGGCCAGTTGCTCAGGCAACTGCATGAGGACAAGCTCGTTGTCGCGTTCGTCGCCGAGTTCTCCCGCGGCAAATCGGCGCTCGTCAATGCGATGTTCCTTGCCGACTACGGCACGCGCCTGCTGCCGGCGACGGCGAGCCGCACGACGACGTGCCCTACCGAGTTTCTCTTCGACGCCGCGCAACCGCCGTCGATCCGGCTGTTGCCGATCGAGACGCGGTTGAAGGACGCGACCGTCGGGGACCTCCGGCACCACGCCGGCGAGTGGGTGACGTTTCCGCTCGACCCCGCGGACGCGGGTCAGCTGAGCGAGGCGCTCGCTCGGGTTGCGGAGGTCAAGGAAGTACCGATCGCGCTCGCGCGAGCGCTCGGTCTCGATGACGACAAGCCTGGCCTGGCGCACGAAATCGGGAGCGGCGTCGCGCGGGTTGCCGTCCCCTGCTGGCGTCACGCGATCCTCAATCTTCCGCATCCGCTGCTGCGGCAGGGCCTCGTGATCATCGACACGCCTGGACTGAACGCAATCGGCGCGGAACCCGAGCTCACCGTGAGCCTGCTCTCCGGCGCGCACGTCGTGCTGTTCGTGCTCGCCGCCGACATCGGTGTCACCCCGCCCGATCTTGCCCTGTGGAATCGCGATCTGGCCGGCGCTGTCCCGGCGCCCGCGTCAGCGCGGATCGCGGTCCTCAACAAGATCGACAGACTTCGGGACGACCGGAAGCCGGAAGCCGCCGTCGCCGCCGACCTCGAGCGGCAGGTCAACGCGTCAGCGGCTCTGCTCGGACTTTCTCCGGCAGAGGTCTTTCCCGTGTCGGCGCAAGAGGCGCTGCTCGCCAGGGTCAACGGCGACGACGCACTGCTCGAACGAAGCCGGCTGCCGGCGCTCGAGGATGCGCTGTCGCGCACGCTCATTGCGGCCAAGTTCGATATCGTCCGCGCGGCGACGCAGGCCGGAGTCCGCGAACTTGCGAGCGAGGTGCGCGCCCGGCTGGAGGCGCAGCAGGCGAGCATCGCCGGGCAGCTGGCCGAGATGCGCGAGCTGCGCGGCAGGAACCAGGACGTCGTCCAGCACATGATGGACCGCGGCACCACGGAAAAGGAGCTCCTCGAGCAGGGCATGCACCGGTTCACCGCTCTGCGCAACGTGTTCACCCAGCAGACCAACGCACTGTTCGACATCATCGGCCTGGAGGCGCTGCGCACGAACGCCGGGCGCACGCGCCGCGGCATCGAGCGCAGCCCTTTCACCAGGGGCGTGCGAGCCGCGATGGCGGATTTCTTCACCTCGATCCGCCGGGATTTCGGCGCGGCTGCGGACCGGTCGGCCGAGATCCACGAAATGATGCAGGCGATGTACACCCGGTTCGCGACGGAGCTGGGGAGCGAGCCGTTGGCGCCGCCACCGTTCTCGATGCTGAAATATCAGAAGGAGATCGACCGGATCGAGCGCGCGTACAACCAGCACTTCAATACGCTGTGGAACATGCTCAGCAAGCCGAAATTCACGCTGACGCGACGATTCTTCGAGACCGTGGCCTCGCGCGTCAAGCACGTCTACGAGATAGCGAACCGCGACGTCGAGGGCTGGCTGCGGGCGGTGATGTCGCCGCTCGAAACCCTTGTCCGCGAACACCATCTTCAGCTGCAGCGTCGTGTCGAGAGCGTCGAGCGCATTCACGCCGCGAGCGCCGAGCTCGAGGCGCACATTCGCGAGCTCGACCAGCAGCATGAAGCGCTGGCCGCGCAAATCGCGGAATTGATGCGGGCCGTCGAAGCGCTCGCCGACATCGCCCCAAAGCCCGAGACCCTGCCCGCGAACGGGTAGGCGCAGTGGCGCACGCGGTGCGGTGGGCCCCGCCTATCCGGCGCGCTCCGTCGCCCGACCGGCCGCCATCAATCCTTCGTATTTCGCCTGGAGCTCCTCGCGTGTCTCGACACAGTCGGGATTGACCGGAATGCAGTCCACCGGGCAGACCTCGACGCACTGCGGCACGTCGAAGTGCCCGACACACTCGGTGCATTTCGCCGGATCGATGACGTAGACCTCCGCACCCGGTGAAATCGCGCCGTTCGGGCACTCGGGCTCGCAGACGTCACAGTTGATGCACTCGTCGGTGATCATCAACGCCATCGTTGCCCCCCTACCTTCCGCCTTCCGCCACTTTCGCCTTCAGGCGCGCGAAGACCGTCGGATGCACGAACGACGATACGTCGCCGCCGAATTTCGCGATCTCGCGCACGATGGTCGCCGAGACGAACATGTACTGCTCCGAGGGCGTCAGGAACAGGGTTTCGACCTCCGGAAAGAGGTTCCGGTTCATGCCCGCCATCTGGAACTCGTACTCGAAATCAGATACGGCGCGCAGACCGCGAAGGATCACCCGCGCGCTCTGCTCGTGGACGAAATCCATCAACAGCCCTGAAAACGCCACGACTTCGACGTTCGGATAGGGCGCGAGCACCTCGCGCGCCATCGCGACCCGTTCGGCGGTTGCGAAGAACGGGTTCTTCGCAGCACTGTCCGCCACGCCGATGATGACCCTGCCGAACAGACGGGCCGCCCGCCGCGCGAGGTCCTCGTGGCCGCGGGTGAAGGGATCGAAGGTCCCGGGATAGACGACAGTGAGCATGGCAGGCCGGCCTGATTGGCAGCCGAACGCGGAACGCGCTCAGGCCGGCGCGGCATCCGCGCGGACGAAAAGATGATAATGCACCTGTCCCGCCTTGTCGCGGCGCCACGTGGCGAGTCCCGGCGGCGGGGACAACGGGTGCGCCGCCTCGGCATAGATGAAGCCGCCGGAGAGCAGCCGCCCGGCGCAAGCGGGCAGGAGCCACAGCCAGGGATCTTCGACGAACGGGGGATCGAGAAAGATCACGTCGAAGTCCCGCCGTTCCCGTTCGATGAAGGCTCGCGCATCGCCGACGTGCGTCTCGAGGGCGTTCGCGCCAAGCGCTGTCGCGGTCCCGCGCAGCGCGTCGATCAGCAGCCGGCTCCGGTCCACGGCGACCGCAAGGGCCGCCCCGCGCGATGCCGCCTCGAGCGTCAGCGCGCCGGACCCGGCGTAGAGATCGAGGCAGCGCCTGCCGGCCAGGGTCTGTCCAAGCCAGTTGAAAAGCGTTTCGCGGACGCGATCCGGCGTGGGGCGCAGGCCCTCCGCAGGCGGGAACCGGATCACCCGCCGGCGCCACGCGCCACCGATGATGCGAACGTGATTTGCGGCGGGTCGGGGCACGAAAACATCCGGTCGGCAGGGGCTCACGGACGCACATTATGATCCGCCGCGGCGCCCGAGGCAGGTAAACTCCGGTCATTGTCGACAGCGCCATCGGCGTTCTGCGTTCTGAATCCCCATGTTCGACATCTTCAAGCGAAAATCCGGTGCCGAGGACAGCCGCCCGTGGGCGGATCGTCTCGCCGCGGGCCTCGCACGGTCGCGCGAAAAGCTTGCCGGAGCGCTGGGCGGCGTGTTCGCCCGCCGCACGCTCGACGCCGAGACGCTGGACGAGTTGGAGACGGCGCTCATCACCGCGGACGTGGGCATCGCCGCCACGCAGCACTTGCTGCGCGACCTGTCCGCGCGGTGGAAGGCCGCCGGCGCAGAAGCCGACGCAAAGGCGTTGCTCAAGGCGGCGCTGGTCGAACTGCTCCGCCCGCTGGAGCGCCCTCTCGTTGTCGGACCGGAGCGACCGTTCGTGATCATGCTGGCCGGGGTCAACGGGGCCGGCAAGACCACGTCCATCGGCAAGCTCGCCAAGCACTTTCAGACCGGGGGACTCACCGTGCTGCTCGCGGCCGGCGACACGTTCCGGGCCGCCGCGCGCGAGCAGCTTGCCGTGTGGGGCGAACGCAACGGCGTCACCGTGATTTCGCAGGTGGGGGGCGATCCCGGCGCGGTGATGTTCGACGCCATCGCCGCCGCGAAGGCGCGCGGGATCGACGTCGTGCTGGCGGACACCGCAGGGCGGCTGCCTACGCAGTTGCGGCTGATGGACGAAATCCGCAAGGTCCAGCGCGTCATCCGCAAGGCCGACCCGGCCGCCCCGCATGAGACGCTGCTGGTGCTGGACGCGAACACCGGGCAGAACGCGCTGGCGCAGGTCATGGCGTTCGACGATGCGCTTGGCCTCACCGGTCTGGTGCTGACCAAGCTCGATGGCACGGCCAAGGGCGGCGTGGTTGCGGCGATCGCCAAGGAGCGGCCGATCCCGCTCCGGTTCATCGGCGTCGGCGAGGGCGTGGATGACCTCAAGCCGTTCGTTGCCGCAGAATTCGTGGAGGCGCTCGTCGGCTGAAGCGGATGTCGACCTGTGGGAGCTACCGACGCGACACCCGCCCTTCCGGCACATGGCGCGCCGATGCCGATCGACGCGAAGCATCGAGGCCGGCGGCACCCTAAGTAAGCGTGTGCTCACTGTCGGTCGGATTCGCCATTCAGAACACTGTCGGTGCCTTTGGTGGCCGACGGCGGGCCATTGAGGATCAACGGCGTCGCTGGCGCGCGGGATTGCCGCTACGGCCTCACCTTTAACCTGACCGAATTGCTCGGGAACCTTTGCCGCCCTTAGCACTCTCATGCACGGAGTGCTAAAATTGCAGCCAAAGCGGGTGGTGGTAAAGGCGCCACGCCCGCAGCAACGGAGGGGACAGACGATGACCGGAACCGCGCTGGTATTCCCGAGCCCTGCCTCGCTGGGCAACCTGGACCATTACATCCAGGCCGTGAACCGCTTCCCGCTGCTTTCCGCCGAGCAGGAGCTCTCGCTCGGCCGCAGCCTGGTCCGCGACAACGACCTCGACGCGGCGCAGCAGCTCGTCCTGTCGCATCTTAGGCTGGTGGTCGCCGTAAGCCGCAAATACATCGGCTATGGCCTCCCGCAGGCCGACCTCATCCAGGAAGGCAACATCGGACTCATGAAGGCCGTGCGCCGTTTCGATCCGGAGCGCGGCGTGCGCCTGGTTTCATTCGCCCTGCACTGGATCCGGGCCGAGATCCACGAGTATGTCCTGCGCAACTGGCGGCTCGTCAAGGTCGCGACGACGAAGGCGCAGCGCAAGCTCTTCTTCAACCTGCGCCGGCTGAAGACCCACGCGGCCGCGCTGTCGACCAAGGAAGCGCATGCGATCGCGAAGGACCTCGGCGTCAAACCCGAAGAGGTCTTCGAGATGGAAACGCGCCTCACCGGACGCGACATCGCGCTCGACCCGCAGCCGGACGAGGAGGGCAGCGCCGTCGCCCCCGTCGCATATCTCACCGACGCCGAGAACGAGCCGGTGCAGCTGCTCGTGCGCGCGGAGACCGAGAGCAACCAGGCCGACGGCCTGAAGCGGGCGCTCGACGCGCTCGACGATCGCAGCCGCCGCATCATCGAAGCGCGCTGGCTCGTCGAAAAGGAGCCGGCGACCCTGCAGAAGCTCGCCGACGAATACGGCGTTTCGGCCGAGCGCATACGACAGATCGAGGGCAAGGCGTTGAAGTCGATGCGCGCGCAGATGAGCGCGCCCTAGCCGCGGGCGGTCCTACAGCTCGACCTGCGTCCCCAGCTCCACGACGCGATTGGTCGGAATGTGGAAGAAGTCGGTCGCCTTGACCGCCATCTTCGACATGGACACGAACACCCGCTCGCGCCAGAGCGCCATCCCGGGGGCCACGCTCGGGATCAGCGTCTCGCGGGAAACGAAGAACGACGTGTCCATCATGTCGAACTCGAGGCCCTGCTTGCCCAGCGACGCCAGAAGCTCGGGCACGTCGGGGTCCTCGGCAAAGCCGTAATAGGCATCCATCCGCAGGAAGGCACAGCCCAGTTCGGCGATGCGCACGCGCTCCGCCTCCGCGACGCGCGGATAGTCCTGCGTATGGATCGTCAGGAACACGACGCGCTCGTGCAGCACCTTGTTGTGCTTCAGGTTATGGAGCAGTGCGTGAGGCACGCGGTCGGCGGCCGACGTCAGGAACACCGCGGTGCCCGGGACACGTGGCGGCGGACTGATCTCGATGCTCTCGATGAAGAGGCCCAGCGGCATCGAATCCACCGCCAGGCGCTCCATCAGCAGCGCGCGGCCGCGCTTCCACGTCGTGAGCAGCGTGAACACGACGCCGCCGATCAGCAGGGGGAACCAGCCGCCCGCCGGCACCTTGAGCGAGTTCGACGCGAGAAACGAGAGGTCGATCAGGAACAGCGGTATCGCGATGGCAAAGGCGACGAGCCGGCTCCAGCCCCAGATGCGGCGCATGACCACGAAGATCAGCACCGAGTCGATCAGCATCGCCAGCGTCACCGCGATGCCGTAGGCGCCGCCGAGGTTGTCGGAGCTCCTGAAGCCCGCCACCAGCAGCACCACCGCGACCAGCAGCGTCCAGTTGATGAACGGGACATAGATCTGCCCGATCTGTCGGTCCGACGTGTGCTGGATCCTGAGCCGCGGGCAGTATCCCATCTGGATCGCCGCGCGCGTCAGCGAGAAGGCCCCGGATATCACGGCCTGTGACGCGATGACCGCCGCGCAGGTCGCGAGCACGACCAGCGGTATCAGCGCCCACTGCGGCGCCAGCAGATAGAACGGATTCCTGATCGCGTCCGGGTCGGCGAGCAGCAGCGCGCCCTGCCCGAAATAGTTGAGCACGAGCGCGGGCATCACGAACCAGACCCACGCGCGGCGGATCGGCGCGGCGCCGAAATGGCCCATGTCGGCATAGAGCGCCTCGGTGCCCGTGACCGCGAGGACGACGGCGCCCAGCGCCAGGAAGGCGAGGCGCGGATTGGTGGCGACAAAGGTGAGCGCCCGGCCGGGATTGATCGCGCCCAGCACCTCCGGGTGCTCGATCAGCTGCAGCAGCCCGAGGAGCGCCAGCACGACGAACCACGCGCACATGACCGGGCCGAACAGCAGGCCCACGCTCGCGGTGCCGCGCTTCTGGATCGCGAACAACGCGAGCACGATCGCGATCGTCACGGGGACGATGAAGGGGTGCAGCTCCGGGGCGATGATCTCGAGCCCCTCGACCGCGCCCAGCACCGATATCGCCGGCGTGATCATCCCGTCGCCGTAGAACATCGCGGCGCCGAAGATGCCAAACCCCACCAGCCACCACCGGCGGCGGCCGTGATGGCCCAAGCCGCGCGACACCAGCGCCGTCAGCGCGAGGATGCCCCCCTCGCCGCGATTGTCGGCGCGCATGATCAGCGTCACGTACTTTGCCGTGACGATGATGAGCAGCGCCCAGAAGATGATCGACAGCAGGCCCAGCACATTGTCCGGCGTCAACGGCACCAGGTGCTCGCCGCCGAAGCACTGCCGCAGCGTGTACAGCGGCGAGGTGCCGATGTCGCCGTAGACCACGCCGATCGCGCCGATGACGAGCGGCGACATGCGCTTCGACGAGCCAGCGGAATCGCTCATCCGGTGCTGCAGCGCAGACGCGGCGCGGCGCGGCTCGCGTCAACCGCTGCCATTGCTGTCGTCACCGCGGCGGGCGAAGCGGATGGACAGCTGCTTCAGCTTGCGATAGAGGTGCGTGCGTTCCAGTCCCGCTCGTTCCGCCACGCGGCTCATGTTGCTCTGCTCGCGTCCCAGCAACTGCTCGAAGTAGATCCGCTCGAATGCCTCGCGGGCCTCGCGCAGAGGCAGATCGAAGAAGCGGGCCGTGATCTCCGGCGCGACCGCCTGATTCGCCGCCGCCGCCTCACCGAGGAGCCGCTTGACGTGCTCGCTGGTGATGTCCCCGCTTCCGGCGAAGAGGGCGATATTGGCGACGACGCTTTGCAGATGGTCGAGATTGCCGGGCCAGTACGCTCCGACGAGCAGGTTCATCGCCGTCGGAGGCAGCGTCCCGAACGCGCGCGCCGGGCCGTTCTGCACGGTGCGCACCTGCGTGACAACCTCGTGCCAGAAACGCTCGATCAGCGCCGGAATGTCCTCGCGCCGCGCGCGCAGCGGCGGGAGCATCACGGCACCGACGGAAAGCGCCGCGAGCAGGGCAGCATCGAACTTGCCCTCGGCGGCCATGTTCCCCAACGGCTCCGTGCTGGTGCACACCAGCGTCACGTTCGTCTTGTCCAGCTTCGGCAACAGGAAAGCGAGCCCGCGCTGCTCGCCCTTCGCGTATTGGCCGATCTCGGAACAATGCAGCGTGCCGTCGCGGGCCTCTTCCAGCAGGGCGAGCGGGTTCGCCGCGAGCCGTGCCCCGCCGGGCAGCGCAACCCTTGGAGTGTCGACCGAGTGCAGCGCGCGCGCCGCCGCCTCGTGCCCCGCGCCCGGCTCGCCGAGGATCAGCAGCGGCTTGCGGGCGGCGAGCAGCTGTTCCATCTGGCGCTCGACGTCGCGCATGGTCGCGCTCGTGCCGATGCCGGCGAGGGAGACGCGTCGCGGCTCGCGCGCCTGCGCGACCTTCAGCGCGCGCGCCACCGTGCCCAGCAGCTTCTGCAGGCCGATCGGCTTCTCCAGGAAGTCGAAGGCGCCGATCTTGGTTGCCTCGACGGCGGTCTCGATCGTGCCGTGGCCGGACATCATGATGACGGGCATCGTGAGCTGGCCGGATGCCCCCCACTCCCGCAACAGCGTCACCCCGTCGGTGTCGGGCATCCAGATATCGAGGAGAACCAACGCCGGTCGCTCCCGCGCCCGGTACGCGCGCGCCGCCGTGGCGTTCTCGGCGAGGCTCACGCGGTAGCCCTCGTCCTGCAGGATCTCGGACAGCAACTCGCGGATGCCGACTTCGTCGTCGACAACCAATATTTCCTTGGTGGGCATCATCAGGTGCGTATCCTACGCCGGCACGGCGCCGCGCGGGAAAATCAGCGTGATTCGCGCGCCTCGCGGCACCGTATTGGCGAGCTCGACGCGGCCGTGGTGCTCGTCCACGATCTTCTTCACGATGGCAAGGCCGAGGCCGGTGCCCTTTGCCTTCGTCGTGACGTACGGCTCGAACGCGCGATGCAGAACGGCATCGGGAAAGCCGGTACCGCCGTCGGAAAACGAAAGCGCGAGTTCGTCGCCCCTCGCCTCCAGCAGGATATCGTAACGGGGCTCGGCCACATCGGTCTGGGCGTCGATGGCATTCTGCAGAAGGTTGTGGAACACCTGGCGCAGGCGGGTCGGTTCGCCCTGCACGTTGATCGGCTCGGGCGGCAGCGACACGGTGACCTGCGGGCGCAAATTGTCGTACAGCGCGAGCACGTCGAGCAAGAGGGCGCCGACGTCCACGGACTGCATCGTGCCCGGGCGCGCCTGCCGGGCGTAGACCGCGAAGTCGTCGACCATGTGCTTCATCGCGGCAACCTGCGCGATGATCGTCTGCGCGCCGCGCGACAGGACTTCCTGGTCGGGCCCATCGAGCTTGGGCGCGAGCTTGCGCTCCAGTCGCTCCGCCGAAAGCTGGATCGGCGTCAGCGGATTCTTGATCTCGTGTGCCAGACGACGGGCGACCTCACCCCACGCGGCGTCGCGCTGCGCCTGCGCGAGATCGGTGACGTCGTCGAAGACCACGACGTAGCCTGCCACCGGGCTCACCGGCAAACGCGAGCCGCGCATCAGCAGCGTGCGCATCAGGCCGGACACCGAGAGCTCGGCCTGCTTCTGCCAATGCGCGTCTCCGCTCGCGCGAAAGCCGCCTGCGACGAGCTCGGCAAACGGGGCCAGGGCCGGAAGCGGGCGTCCCCAATCGGTCAACGGCAGGTCCGTCAGCTCCGCCAGCGGCTGCTGCAGGATCACCGCCGCGCTGGCATTTGCCGTGCGCAGACGATACTGGTCGTCGAACGCGAGCACGCCGGCCGAAAGGTTGCCGAGAATGCTCTCCAGATAGGCGCGCGTGGTTTCCGTCGCACGGCGCGACTCCTCGGTCCTTCGTTGCGCCTCGAGCAGCTGTTCCGTCATCGTGTTGAACGATTCGGTCAGCACGCCCAGTTCGTCGCGCGAGGTCACGGGCTGCCGCCGCGTGAAATCGCCCTGCGCGACCGCGCGCGTGCCTTCCGCCAGCAGCCCCAGCGGCGCCGAGAAGCGCTCCGACAACACCACGGCAAGACCGAGCGCCGACGTGAGCGCGAGCAGCAACGTCAGCGTCAGCGTCACCGCGTAGAGCCGCTTCAGCGACTGCCGCGAGAACGAAATCTCCTGATAGTCGCGCGCCCCGGCCTGCACCTTTTCGACGTCCTGGCCCAGCCCTTTCGGCACCGGCTCGATGACCTGCAGCACCTTGAGCGGCTCCAGCCGGTCATCGCTGTTGACCGGCGTCACGACACGCAGCATGAGTCCGCCATCCGCGCGCTGTTCGATCACCGACGTCGTCTGCTGCAGGCGTGCGCGCCGCAGTGCCTGTGCCGGGGGCGTTTCGGGAGGCGCGGTCGACCCTCCGATGCCGGCAACCGCGAGCACCTGGCCCGTCGACGAAAACAAGACCGCCTCGAACACCCCGGCGTGCTCGGCCGCGCGATTGAGCTGGATCGGCTCGCTCCCCGGCGCGGCATCGCCCAGCGTCACCGCGATCTGGCTCGCCTTGTTGCCCGTCTCCTTCAACAGATAATCGAGCGCGTTGCGCCCGAGATTCAACCCGCCGTCGAGCGCGCGGTCTACCCGGACGTCGAACCAGCTCTCGATGCTCTTGCCCAGGAACTGGACCGACACCGCGTACACGACGGCGCCAGGCAGCACCGCGACCACCGCGAAGAACAGGACCAGGCGCACCGCCAGGCGCGAGCCGAAGACGCCCGCCTTGAGATTGCGCGACAGCCGCCAGAGCTGATAGCCGACCAGCAGCATCAGCAGCACGACCATCGAGCCGTTCAGCAGGAGCAGGAGGTCGTAGCGCCGCGCGAAGAGCTCGGTGTTCGCCGACGCCGTTGCCAGCAGGAACAGCGATATCGCGCCGAGGCACGCCAGCACGAGCAGAAGCCATCGCATCCCGCGCGACGGCAGGAGGCCGCTCATGGCGTGAAGCTCCAGCGATGCCATTCGGATTGCAGCGACCACTCGCGCGAGGCGAGGGCGCTGACCTGGAACGGCTTCGGCAGCGCATTGACGTCGAGCCGCAGCCGGATGGCCGCGTCGAGGCGCACGCCCTTCGCGAGCTGATCGACCGTGGCGACCGGCCGCGACGTGACGCGGGACAGGAAACGCTCGACCTCGTCCAGAGAGTCGAAGGTCTGGCCGAGAAGCCCGGTCGCGACGCGGTACTGTCGCGTCAGCGCGTTGTACGAGACACGGTGCTGCGTCGAGAGCGTCAGCACCTTCTCGTCCAGCCAGTACCAGCGCGGCCGCAGCAGCTCGAACTCGAACTCGAAGTAGAGCGGGAGGCCTTTCTGCAGCGCTTCCTCCAGCGTCGGGTTCAACGCGAGCTCGAACTCGGCATTGAGCACGTAGGCGTCTCCATCGGCGCGCAATTCCGCGGCCTTGACGGCGATCGTGTCGGCATGCGCCAGCGGGGAGAGCGCGCACAGCGCGATGCCGAGCAGCACCGAAAGGCCGACGAGCCATCGTGTCAGCGCCGGGCCCGGGCGCCCGCCGGAACTGTCTTCACGCATGCGCAGGCAGGTCCGAGAGGCGCCTGAGTCGAGCAGGACTGGGCAGGAGCGAAGCACTGGGGGCATGCCGGCGGGCGGGGCGTCGAACACGGGGCCGAAGATCCGTCGGCGTCGGGGCGGGCGAGTCCGCGCTGCCGCCACGCCCTCAGGGCTTGCGCAGCAACGCGTAGAAAAATGCGTCTTGATTGTGGCTCGCGTCAGGCAGCGAAGGCAAGAGTTGCGCGCCACGATGTGCCGCCGCGGGGGGAAAGATGAGGGTTTCGCGCAACGCCTCGGGGTGCCGCGCGACGAATGCGCGCACCTGCGCCTCGTTTTCCGCGTCGAAGATCGAGCAGGTCGCATACAACAGGAGGCCTCCCGGCGCCAGGCACGGCCACAGCGCATCGAGCAGCCGCGACTGCTGGCGCGAGAAGCTGTCGACGTCGGCTTCGCGCCGCAACCATTTGACGTCGGGATGGCGGCGAACCACGCCGCTGGCAGTGCAGGGCACGTCGGCGAGGATGCGATCGAACGGCCGCCCATCCCACCACTGCGCGGGCATCCCGGCGTCGCCGGCGACCACGCGCACGTGCCCTCCGCCGAGATGCAGGCGCTCGAGGTTCTCGTGCACTCGCGTCAGGCGCTCCGCGTCGGCGTCGAGCGCGACGAGCTCGACGTCGGCAAGCTCCAGGATATGCGTGGTCTTGCCACCCGGCGCGGCGCACGCATCGAGGACCCGCTGCCCGGGGAGAACTCTCAGCAGCGGCGCCGCGAGCTGGGCGCCGAGATCCTGCACCGAGAAGGCCCCCTCGCCGAATCCGGGCATCGCGCGGATGGACCCGGCCGGCTCCACGATGATCCCGTGCTCCCCCGCCGGCGTCGCGACGAGGCCGGCGACGCCGAATGCCGACAGCAGCGACTTCTGCGTGGCAACGCGGCGGTTCACGCGCAACGCAAGCGGCGCCCGCGCATTCCCCGCGGCGAGCACGTCCTGCCAGTTTTCCGGGTATTCGCGTTGCACGCGATCGATCCACCAAAGCGGATGCGACCAGCGCGCGACCGGATCCGCGAGCACCGCGTCATTCAAGGCGTCGCGTTCCCGCAGGAAGCGGCGCAGCAGCGCATTGACGAGCGTCTTGGCGGCAGGACGCGTCAATGCCGCCGCCGCGTTCACCGCGTGATCGACGATGGCGAACGACGGGGCGCGCGTGCGCTCCAGCTGATAGATCGCGACCGCGACGAGGCAATGGAGCGCCGGATCGGCGATGGGCTTCGTGGCGAGCATGCGCACCAGCGCATCGAGCGTGCCCCAGTGGCGCAGCGTGCCATAGGCGAGTTCCTGCACGAGGGCGCGGCGGCGGCCCGGGGCTTCCCGCTGCGCCGGCGCAACCGCGGCAAGCGCGACCGGCAGCGTGGAGCCTTCGAGCACCCGGCGGACGGACAGGGCGGCTAACCGCTGAGCTTCGCGCATGTGCGGATCCCGGTCGAGGCGCGAAGGCGAATGCGGCGGGCCGGCGCCCGAGGCCGCGCTGCCATTGCCGCGGGCGCCGCGACGCTGCCGCCGACCTGCGCTGCCGGTCACGATGCGACCGTCCCGCAACGCGCGCCAGGGGCAATGCGGTGTCCCGCCACGAAAGCGGCGGCGCTCATCCGTCGACCCCCCGCGGGCTGCAACTCCGCGATTCCCAGTGCACCGTCGCCGCAGGCCACGACGATGGCATCGCCCGCCGTCGCGAGTAACGTGCCGGGCGTCATGCCGGGCGCGACCAACGGCACCGGATGCGCGCGCCAGAGCTTGACCCTTTCCCCTGCAAGCAGCGTCGAGGCCCCCGGCACCGGATCGAACGCGCGCACCTGGCGGTCGACGTCGGCCGCGGAGGCGCTCCAGTCGATGTCGGCTTCCGCCTTGCGGATCTTCGCCGCATAGGTGACACCTTCCGCCGGCTGCGCAACGGGCGGCGCGGCCGACCCCGCGGCAAGGCGCCGCAAATGGGCGATCAGGCAGCCCGCGCCCTGCGCCGCCAACTTGTGCTCGAGCGTGCCCGCCGTGTCGCGCGGGCCGATCGGAACGCGAACGGCATCGAGTATCGGGCCGGTGTCCAAGCCCGCATCCATCTGCATCAGGGTAACGCCGGTCTCGACGTCTCCCGCCAGCAACGCGCGCTGGATCGGGGCTGCGCCGCGCCAGCGGGGCAGCAGTGACGCGTGGACGTTGATACAGCCGTACCGCGGCCAGGCGAGGACCGCCGCGGGCAGAATGAGCCCGTACGCGGCCACCACGAGAACGTCGAGCGGGTTGGCGAGAAGCGGAGCGCGGACCGCCTCCGGCGCGAGCTTCGCAGGTTCGTAGACAGGAACGCCTTCGTCCAGCGCAACCCGCTTGACCGGCGAGGGAACGACGTTCAATCCCCGCCCGCGCGGTCGATCGGGTTGCGTCAGGACGAGCGCGAGCGCGAAGCCCGCATCCCGCAGCGATCCGAGCACCGCCGCTGCAAACGCCGGCGTGCCGGCGAAACCGATCCTCATCCCCGGTTGCCCGCCGCGCTCGCTCGCTCAGTGCCCGCGCGGCAGCCCGAAGGGCACTGACGGCCCCGCGGGGGGCAGCGAACGCAGCGCGCGCGGCGGTTCATCAGCCCGCGAGCCGCTGCTTCTTGCGCAGCCGCGCAGCGAGCCGTGCCTGTTTCAGCGGCGAAAGGTGGTCGACGAAAACCTTGCCCAGCAGATGTTCCATCTCGTGCTGTATGCACACTGCGAGCATGCCCTCGGCATCGAGCTCGAACGCTTCGCCGCGCGCGTCGAGCGAGCGCACGCGGACCCGGGCGGCGCGCCTGACCCTGTCGTAATACCCCGGAACCGACAGACAGCCTTCCTCGCACTCGGCTTCGCCTTCGGCCATCACGATCTCGGGGTTGATGAAGACACGAAGCTCGTCGCGCGTTTCGGACGTGTCGATCACCACGATGCGCTTGTGCACGTCCACCTGCGTGGCCGCGAGCCCGACGCCTGGCGCCGCGTACATCGTCTCGGCCATGTCGCGCACGAGCCTTTGGATGTCCGCGGTGACCGCGGACACGGGCGCCGCGACTTTGCGCAGCCGCGGGTCAGGATAGGTGAGGATTTGGAGCACGGCCATGGGTTCGGGGCGACATCGCAGGTGCCGAACAGAGGGTTTCGGTCACACGCCGGCGACACATCGGGTCATCCGCCGGCGTCTTTTGGCAGCCTTAGCTTGCAAAATGCAGACTGGGGATGCAGAATCCTCCGTAAGCCCTTATTTTGCGGCGCTTTAGGACGTTAGCAAGCCCCACCCCAAATGGAAGAGGCTTTATGCGTCAGAAGTCTAGCATAGCGAATTTCATCCTTGCCGCGGCCGTGGCGTTCGCGGCAATGGGCGCGCCGACGGCGCGCGCGGCCGATGTCGAGGTCAGGGACCCGGTTCCCGGCCGCTACACGGTGCAGAAGGGGGACACCCTTTGGGACATCTCCGGGAAGTTCCTCAAGGAACCCTGGCGCTGGCCCGATATCTGGCGGATGAATCGCGAGCAGATCAGGAATCCGCACCTGATCTATCCGGGCGACGTCATCGTTCTGGACAAGGTTGACGGGCAATGGCGCCTTTCGCTCGAGCGTCCGGCGACCCGCTTGTCGCCCTCGGTGCGCACGACGCCGCTGGACGTCGAGGCCATTTCTTCGATCCCTGCCGGCGAGATCGAGCCCTATCTCACGCGGCCGCTCGTCACCGGACCCGAGGGCCTCGACGCCGCGCCGCAGATCATCGCGGGCCGCGATGCCCGCGCCATCTGGGGCGAAGGGAATCTCGTCTACGTCGTCGGTCTCGACCCCAAGGCCGGCGATCAGTGGTACCTGTATCGCCGCGGACGCGATCTCATGTCTGCGGACGGCAGCGAGCTGCTTGGCGTCGAGCAACGCTATCTCGGCAGCGCCAAGGTCGAGCGCTTCGCCGAAGTCTCGACGGTGCGCATCACCACGGCGAAGGAAGAGATCGTCGTCGGGGATCGCCTGATTCCCGCCCCGCGCGGACAGCTGATGAGCTATGCCCCGCACGCGCCGACCCGGCCGATCCGAGGGCCAGATCCTCGCCACGGACCGCGACGCAATCGAAGCGGGGCGCGGCTGGGTCGTGACGCTCGACAAAGGATCGAGCGACGGACTCGACGTCGGCGCGGTCCTCGCCATCTATCGTGTCGTGCCGCCGATTCCCGATCCGCGGCCCGTGGTCCGCCCGCCGTACCAGCCCTATGGATTCGAGCCGGAGCGCTGGCTCAACGTGCCCGACGAGCGCATCGGTCTGCTCTTCGTCTTCCGCGTTTTCGATCGCGTCTCCTACGCTCTCGTGCTCAACACGACGGATCCCGTCGTCGTCGGCAATATCGTTCGCAATCCGTAGCAGGCTGTTGCCCGCCCTCCGCCAGGCGGAGGGGGCGACGGCAATGCCATCATGAACGTCGACTCGCGCGCCGAAGCCTGGGCGCGGCTTCAGTTGTCGGGCCTGGCGCCCGGTCCGCTGGTGGATCTGCTGCGCGCCTTCGGCGGTCCGGAAGCCGTGCTGGCCGCCACCTCGGCCCAGCGCCGCCGACACGTCCCTGCCGCCGCCGCGGCGCGCCTCGACGCCCCGCCGGACGACGAGCGCCTCGGCGCGACGCTCTCCTGGCTGCGCGAGCCGCGGCATGATCTCGTCGCGTGGGGCGACGCCGACTATCCTGCGCCGCTGCTCGAGATCGGCGATCCGCCGCCGGTCATCTACTGCATGGGCCGTCGCGAGCTTCTCGCCAGGCCGGCCTTCGCGATCGTCGGCAGTCGCAATGCGACGCCACAGGGTTGCGCCGATGCCGAAGCGTTCGGCGCGGCGTTGTCCGTCGCCGGGTTCACCATCGTCAGCGGGCTTGCGACCGGCATCGATGCTGCCGCACATCGCGGCGGTCTCACCGGCCCCGGCAGCAGCATCGCCGTCATCGGCACCGGTCCCGACCGCGTCTATCCGGCGCGCAATCGCGACCTCGCGCACGACCTCGCGGCACGCGGCCTCGTGATCTCCGAATTCGCGGTCGGCACGCCGCCGCAGAAACAGAATTTCCCGCGCCGCAACCGGCTGGTGAGCGGCCTTTCCCGTGGCGTGCTCGTGGTGGAGGCTACGCTTTCGTCCGGCTCGCTCATCACCGCACGACTCGCCGGTGAACAG
The DNA here is from genome assembly GCA_963700415.1 of uncultured beta proteobacterium. Taxonomy (GTDB): domain Bacteria; phylum Pseudomonadota; class Gammaproteobacteria; order Burkholderiales; family Casimicrobiaceae; genus CAIWHR01. The sequence continues at coordinate 118,381 of CAVOXS010000015.1, read as the reverse complement.
GGCCGCGAAGTGTTCGCACTGCCGGGTTCGATCCATTCTCCGTTCTCGAAAGGCGGGCACAAGCTGATCCGCGAGGGCGCGAAGCTCGTCGAGACCGCGCAGGACATCCTCGACGAACTCGGTGTCGCAGCCGTGGCGCCGGCCGCGGCGGGTCCCGGCGCGAGCACCGGACCCGACGCCACTGCGCGCGCAGTCCTGCGCGCGCTCGGGCATGATCCCGCCGATGTCGACACACTCGCGGCGCGCACCAGACTTTCGATCGCCGCCACGATTGCGGCATTGACGGCGCTCGAGCTCGAACAACAGGTTGCCCCGCTGCCGGGCGGGCTGTGGCAGCGTCTCGGCTGACAGGACCGGTCCCGGCGCTCGCTTCCTTCGCCCTCCCCGCGGCGGTGCAATGCCCTTCGCGTGGCCACACAAGGCCTCGCACGCGGGCACGCGCGCGAGGGCGCGCGCTCGCGCGTTGGGCCGTTCGCGGCAAAGCAGTCCTTGCTCCGCCCGCTTCACCTTCGGTACTATCTGCGGCTCTTCGCACCGCGCTCCCATGTCGAAAACACTGATCATCGCCGAGAAACCCTCCGTCGCCGCCGACATCGCGCGCGCATTGGGCGGCTTCACGCGTCACGACGACTACTTCGAGAGCACCGACTACGTGCTGTCGTCGGCGGTCGGGCATCTGCTCGAGATCGGCATGCCCGAGGAGGAGGAGGTCAAGCGCGGCAAGTGGACCTTCGGCCACCTGCCCGCGATCCCGTCGAAATTCGCGCTGAAGCCGATCGAAAAGAACGAAAACCGGCTGAAAACACTGCTGCGCCTCATCAAGCGCAAGGACGTCGGCGACCTGATCAACGCCTGCGACGCCGGCCGGGAAGGCGAGCTCATCTTCCGCTACATCGTGCAGTTCGCGAAAACGGCGAAACCGATCCGCCGGCTCTGGCTGCAATCGATGACGACCGCCGCGATTCGCGAGGGGTTCGACCAGCTGCGCACCGACGCGCAGATGCGCCCGCTCGCCGACGCCGCGGTCTGTCGATCCGAGGCCGATTGGCTCGTCGGCATCAACGGCACGCGCGCGATGACGGCATTCAACTCGAAGTCCGGCGGGTTCCAGCTGACGACGGTCGGCCGCGTGCAGACGCCGACGCTCGCCATCATGGTCGAGCGAGAGCAGAAGATCCGCGCCTTCCGCCCCCGCGGCTATTGGGAAGTCCTCGGCACATTTCCGCGCCCGCGCCGGCGAGTACGCCGGACGCTGGTTCGACGAGAAGTGGACGAAGACCGAGGACGACCCCGACGCCCGCGCCGAGCGCCTGTGGGACGAGGCGAAGGCGAACGCCATCGCCGCGAAGTGCGCCGGCAAGCCCGGCGAGGTGACCGAGGAGGCGAAGCCGACGACCCAGGGCGCCCCGCTGCTCTACGACCTCACCTCGCTGCAGCGCGAGGCCAACGGTCGCTTCGGCCTCTCCGCCCGGACGACGCTGTCGCTGGCGCAGTCGCTCTACGAAAAGCACAAGGCGCTCACCTACCCGCGCACGGACTCGCGCGCGCTGCCGGAGGACTACATCGGCACCGTGAAGGCGACGATGGAGGCGCTTGCCGACGCGAAGCCCTACGGCGCATTCGCGGCCGAAGTGCTGAAGAAGAAATGGGTGAAGCCCAACAAGCGGATCTTCGACAACGCGAAGGTCTCCGATCACTTCGCGATCATCCCCACGCTCGTTGCGCCCAAGCATTTGAACGAGCTCGAAGCGAAGCTCTACGATTTCGTCGTCAAGCGCTTCCTCGCGGCCTTCTATCCCGCCGCCGAGTTCCTCGTGACCACCCGCATCACGCGCGTGGCGGGCGAGCCGTTCAAGTCCGAGGGCAAGGTGCTGGTCGCGCCGGGGTGGCTCGCGGTGTACGGCAAGGAGGCTCAGTCCGACGACAGCCCGGCGAAGGCCGGCGAGAAGCCGACCCTGGCCGCGGTTGCGCCGGGCGAGTCCGTCACCACCGAGAGAATCGAGGTCGCCGCGAACACGACGCGGCCGCCGGCGCGCCTTTCACGAAGCGACGCTGCTCTCGGCGATGGAGGGTGCCGGCAAGCTCATCGACGACGAGGACCTGCGCGAGGCGATGCGGGAGAAAGGGCTCGGCACGCCGGCGACGCGCGCGCAGATCATCGAAGGGCTCATCGCCGAAAGATACGTGCACCGCGAAGGACGCGAGCTGATTCCCACCGCCAAGGCGTTTTCGCTGCTGACGCTGCTGCACGGACTCGGCGTGCCGGAGCTCTTTTCTCCCGAGCTCACCGCGGAGTGGGAGTTCAAGCTCGCGCAGATGGAGCACGGCAAGCTCAAGCGCGACGCGTTCATGCGCGAAATCGTCGCCATGACCGAGCACATCGTCGGGCAGGCCAAGGGCTACGAAAGCGACACGATCCCGGGCGACTTCGGCACGCTGACGGCGCGTTGCCCGAGCTGCGGCGGCGAGGTGCACGAGAACTACAAGAAGTTCCAGTGCCAGTCCTGCGCGTTCGGATTCTGGAAGATCATGGGCGGCCGGCAGATCGATGTCGCCGAGGCCGACACCCTGTTGCGCGAGCGGCAGCTCGGGCCGCTCGACGGTTTTCGCAGCCGGCTGGGCAGGCCGTTCAGCGCGGCGCTGCGCTTGAACGACGCCAACGAGGTCGCGTTCGATTTTGGCGATGGCAGCGGCGACGACTCCACCGAGGCGCCCGACTTCACCGGCCAGGAGTCGCTCGGGCCGTGCCCGAAGTGCAAGGCGCGCGTCTTCGAGACGGCGCAGGCCTACGTTTGCGAGAAGGCGGTCGGCCCGGAGAAGTCCTGCGACTTCCGCTCGGGCCGCGTGATCCTGCAGCGACCGGTCGAGCGCGCGCAGATGCAAAAGCTGCTCGCCACCGGCAAGACCGATCTCCTGCAATTCGTCTCGGCGCGCACCAAGCGCGGGTTCTCCGCGTTCCTCGTGCGCCAGCCCGACGGCAAGATCGGCTTCGAATTCGAGGCGCGCGATGCGACGAAGACCGGCGCGCGACGCGGGCGCGGCGGCGCGGTGGCGGCGCGCGTGCTGGGGCCGCACCCCCGCGACAAGAAGCCCGTCGAGCTCCATGCGGGACGCTTCGGGCCGTACGTCAAGCACGGCGGCGTCAATGCAACGCTGCCCGACCGCGACAAGGTCGACTCACTGACGCTCGCGGAAGCGGTGGCGCTGCTCGACGAAAAGGCCGGGAAGCAGGGGCCGGGCACACCACCCAAGACCAAACGCAGGACGCCGGCGAAGACCGCGGCTGAGCCCCGTGCCGCTTACGGCGCGGCGGTCAAGACGCGCAAGTCGCCGCGGCAAAGCCCGCGCCGACGCCGAAGGCCAGGCGCGGCTCGACCGTCACCGCCAAGGCCGCCCCGAAAGCCAAACCCAAGCCAGCCAGCCAAAGCGCGCCGCATCGCGGCCAAGTAGCTGCGCGCCGCCGTGGCATGGGCGACGGAAGGCCCCTTTGCCGCGCAGCCTGCATCAGACGTCCAGATTGCGCACGCCCAGCGCATTCGATTCGATGAACGCGCGCCGCGGCTCGACCTGCTCGCCCATCAGCGTCGAGAAGATTTCTTCCGAGGAAATCGCGTCCTCGATCTGCACGCGCAGGAGCCGGCGCACCGCCGGATCCATCGTCGTTTCCCAGAGCTGCCCCGGGTTCATCTCGCCCAGGCCCTTGTAGCGCTGCAGCGTGACGCCGGTCCGGGCTTCGGCAAGCAGCCAGTCAAGCGCTTCCTTGAAGGACGTCACCGCCTGCTGCTTTTCGCCGCGCCGCACCACTGCGCCGGGCAGGATCAACCCCAGCAGCACGGTGGCAGCAGCGTCGATCTGCGCGAAGTCGCCGGAGGCGATGAGGTCGCTGTCGATGGCCGTGACGTGCGGCGTGCCGTGGTGCGTGCGCACGACGACAAGCCGCCGCGTCTCGCTCAGCGTGTCATAGCGCGACTCGACCCTTACGTCGGGGTCGGCGATCGCGGCCTGCAGCGCGGAGGCGCTCGTGGCGGCCGCGGCGTCGCTCGAAAGATCGATGCGCGCGCCGGAGAGCACGGCATACAGCGCCGCCGGATCGATGATCCGCGCCAGACGCTCGATCACCGCGTCCGCCAGCAGATACTCGCGGGCAACGCTCGCGAAAGCCTCCGCCGCGAGCGGCGGCTTGCCGGTTCCCGGCGTGAGCTCCGCGCCCTTGAGCGCCACCTTGAGGAGGTGCTGCTTCAACTCGTGGTCGTCCTTCAGGTAATTCTCCTCGCGCCCATGCTTGACCTTGTAGAGCGGCGGCTGCGCGATGTAGATGTGGCCCCGCTCGACCAGTTCCGGCATCTGCCGATAGAAGAAGGTCAGCAGCAGCGTCCGGATGTGCGAGCCGTCGACATCGGCGTCGGTCATGATGATGATGCGGTGGTAGCGCAGCTTGTCCGGGTTGTATTCGTCCTTGCCGAACCCGGTGCCGAGCGCCGTGATCAGCGTGACGATTTCCTGCGAACTGACGAGCTTCTCGAAGCGCGCGCGCTCGACGTTGAGAATCTTGCCGCGCAACGGCAGGATCGCCTGGAATTTGCGGTCGCGGCCCTGCTTGGCCGAGCCGCCGGCGGAATCCCCCTCGACCAGGTAGATCTCGCACAGCGCAGGGTCGCGCTCCTGGCAGTCGGCGAGCTTGCCCGGCAGGCCCATCGAATCCAGCACGCCTTTGCGCCGCGTGAGCTCCCGCGCCTTGCGCGCGGCCTCGCGCGCACGTGCCGCATCCACGATCTTCGAGCAGATCGTCTTCGCGTCGACCGGGTTCTCGAGCAGAAACTCGGCGAGCTTCGCCGACACGATTTCCTGCACGATCGGCTGCACCTCGGAGGAAACGAGCTTGTCCTTGGTCTGCGACGAGAACTTCGGCTCCGGCACCTTCACCGACAGCACGCAGCAGAGGCCTTCGCGCATGTCGTCGCCGGTGGTCTCCACCTTCGCCTTCTTCGCGATCTCCTCCTTCTCGATGTAATTGTTGAGCGTGCGGGTCATCGCCTGCCGCAGGCCGGTCAGGTGCGAGCCGCCGTCGCGCTGGGGGATGTTGTTGGTGAAGCACTGGACGTTCTCGGCGTACGAGTCGTTCCACTGCATCGCGACCTCGACCGTCGTTCCGTCCTTCTCGCCGACGGCATGGAAGATCTTCGGATGCAGCACCGACTTGCTGCGGTTCATGTACTCGACGAAGCCGCGGATGCCGCCGGAGTACGCGAAATTCTCGCTCTTGCCGTCGCGCTGGTCGATCAGCTCGATCTTGGTGCCGTTGTTGAGGAACGACAACTCGCGGATCCTCTTCGCCAGGATGTCGTAGTGATATTCGATCCGGCTGAATGTCTCCGCGGACGCCATGAAATGCACTTCGGTGCCGCGTCGATCGGTGGCGCCGGTGACCGCCAGCGGCGCCACGGGGACTCCATGGCGGAACTCCATCTGATGCGCCATGCCGTTGCGCCAGATGCGCAGGCGCAACCAGACCGACAGCGCATTGACGACGGACACGCCGACGCCGTGCAGGCCGCCGGACACCTTGTAGCTGTTCTGGTCGAACTTGCCCCCCGCATGGAGCTCCGTCATGACGATTTCGGCGGCGGAACGCTTGAGTTCGTCGTCGTCCTTCACGTCGATCGGGATGCCGCGGCCGTTGTCGACGATCGACACCGAATTGTCGGCGTGGATGACCACCTTGATGTCGTCGCAGTAGCCGGCCAGCGCTTCGTCGATCGCGTTGTCCAGCACCTCGAACACCATGTGGTGCAGGCCGGTTCCGTCCGACGTGTCCCCGATGTACATGCCGGGACGCTTGCGCACCGCATCGAGCCCCTTGAGCACCTGGATGCTGGTCGAGTCGTAATCTTCGCCGTTGTTCCGCGGCTTGGGCATGGCTGGCGTCATCTTGGCTTTCGGTGTGGTGAGGTATCGCTCAAAGCAGCGGCGCCGACCAACGGTCGGCGCCTGCGTGGTGTCCGGGCGAGCGACCGGTGGTCAAATGCGCATCGGCATGACGACGTACTTGTAGTCGTCGCGATCCGGGAGCGTGACGAGGGCGCTGGAATTGGCGTCGCCGAACGCGAGCTGCACGCGCTCCGTTGCCATGTTCTGCAGCACGTCGACGAGATAGGTGATGTTGAAACCAACGTCCAGGGCTTCGCCCTTGTACGCGACTTCGAGCTCCTCTTCGGCCTCTTCCTGCTCGCTGTTCGTGCAGATGATCTTCAGCTGGTCATTGCCGAGCACAAGCCGCACGCCGCGAAACTTCTCGTTCGAGAGAATGGCGGCCCGCTGCAGGGCGGCCAGCAACTCGGTCCGCGCGAACTCGATCCGCTTGGTGTTGCCGGCGGGAATGACGCGGTTGTAATCCGGAAACTTGCCGTCGACCACCTTGCTCACCAACTCGATGTTGGCGAAGCGGAAGCGAACCTGGTTCGCCAGCACATCGAGCGTCATCGGTTCATCGGCTTCGGCCAGCAGCTTGCCGAGCTCGAGCACGGTCTTGCGCGGCAGGATCACTTCCTGCCGCTGGTAATCGCCGCCGATGGCAATGCTCGCCCACGACAGCCGGTGGCCGTCGGTGGCCACGGCCTGCAACTGGCCCCCGTCGATGACGAGCAGCATGCCGTTGAGGTAGTAACGGATGTCCTGCTGCGCCATGGCGAACTCGGCGGACTTGAGCAGCCCTCGAAATTCTCGCTGCGGCAGCGTGAGCGTCTGCACCTGGTCCTGGCCGACGCTGATGCGCGGGTAGTCCGCTGCCGGCAGCGCCTGCAGGTTGAAACGCGAGCGCCCCGCGCGAAGCGTCATCCGATTCGGGGTTCCATCGACCGTCAGTTGCGCGTCGTCCGGCAGCGCGCGCAGCAGGTCCTGCAACTTGCGCGCAGCGACCGTAGTCGCCTGGGCCTCCTTCCCGGGTAGATCGCTGTGAGCGGTGATCTGCATCTCGAGATCGGTGGCGGTGACGTACAGCCCGCCGTCCTTGTGCTCGAGCAGAACATTTGCAAGGATCGGCAAGGTATGTCGGCGTTCGACGATGCCGGAGACCGCTTGCAGAGGTTTCAGCAGAGCGTCGCGTGGAATTTGTTTTAGTTGCATTGTTTAAACCATGAAACAGCTAATAGGAGGGAGAAGCGATCCCGGGACAACCAATTATTATCGTTATTTATCAATTGCTTGATGAAAATCAATGGCTGTGGACAAGTTGTGTAGCGGACGAGGACCGATTGGGGACTTTTCTGGGATTATCGGTCAGACGCATCTAATCCACTAATTATAGTCTCGAAATCGTCACTTATCCAGCGGAGAATTTCGGTTGCGCCTTTGGGAAATGGACCGCTGTGCGAGGGTCGACATCAGGGCTGGACGAGCGTCAGCTGCGCAGGACCTGGAGCAGGAAATTGACGTCGTGGTTGAGTTCCGGAATCGTTTCGCGCAATTTGGCGATCTGGCGGCAGGCATGCAGGACGGTGGTGTGGTCGCGCCCGCCGAAATTGCTGCCGATCTCGGGCAGCGAGAGTTGCGTGAGTTCCTTCGCCAGCGCCATGGCGACCTGCCGCGGGCGCGCCACGGCGCGGGAGCGCTTCTTGGAATGCATGTCCGAGATCCGGAGCTTGTAGTAATCGGCGACCGTCTTCTGGATGTTCTCGACGGACACCTGCCGGTTCTGGACGGCGAGCAGGTCGCGCAGCGCCTCCTTCGCGACCGGCAGCGTGATCTCCTGGCCGTGAAAGCTCGAGTAGGCGATGACGCGTTTGAGCGCGCCTTCGAGTTCGCGGACATTCGAACGGATGTGCTTGGCGATGAAGAACGCCACCTGCTCGTCGAGCTTCAGGCCCGTCACCGCGGCCTTGGCGAGCAGGATCGCGACCCGCATCTCGAGCTCCGGCGGGTCGAGCGCGACGGTGAGTCCCCAGCCGAAGCGAGAGATCAGCCGCGGCTCGATCCCGGAGATCTCCTTCGGAAAGGTGTCGCAGGTGATGACGACCTGCTTGTGCGCCTCGATCAGGGTGTTGAAGAGGTAGAAGAATTCTTCCTGCGTGCGGTTCTTGCCGCTGAAGAACTGGATGTCGTCGATCAGCAGGAGGTCGAGCGAGCGGTAATGGCGCTTGAAGTCGTCGAAGGCCTTGTGCTGGTACGCGCGCACCACGTCGGAGACGTAGGTTTCGGCGTGGATGTAGCGGATCTTGGCGGCTGCATCGCGCTGCAGGATGTGATTGCCCAGCGCCTGGATCAGGTGCGTCTTGCCCAGACCCACGCCGCCGTAGACGAACAGCGGGTTGTAGGACGTCGGGTGCTCGGCAACCTGCATGGCCGCTGCGCGAGCGAGCTGGTTCGCCTTGCCCGCGACGAACGAGGCGAAGGTGAAAGAGGGATTGAGGCTCGTCTGCTCGTGCCGGCGCGGCAACGCCGGTGGGGTGGACATGCTCGACGAGGGTTCTGCGGCCGGAGCCGCCAGCGCACGGATGGGCGCGACGCTCGCCGGGCCGGCAGCCGCGGGCTCGGCGGGGCCGTCCGTGATCGCAAGGCTGATGGGGACAACCCGCCCTTCGGCATCCGCGGCGATTTCGCAGATGCGGGTGAGGAAACGCTCCTTCACCCATTGCAGAACGAAGCGATTCTGCGCGAGCAGTCGGTACCCGCCGGCGACGCTTTCGAGGGCCAGGGGCCGGATCCAGGTGTTGAACTGCTGAGGCGTCAATTCCTCGCGGAAGGCCTCGAGGCAGCGTTGCCAGAATGGCGGGTCGGCAGACATGCGAGGAACGAGGGGCCCGGGAGTGCGCGTGGCGGAAAGCCTGCAGGCGGGGAAGCGGAGTGCCCACAGGCGACGGAGCGCTTGGCAGGCGAAGACAGCGACCTTGCGCAATGACGCTCACCATCCGTTGCGCGCAGCGATCTGGTTCGCCCGACGTTGTTCGAAGTGTAGCGCATGCGTGGAAAGTTATCCACAGGGCCGGCTTTGGCCGCCGGGTCCGGCACAGCCGTGACGAATTGAGCCACCATACCCGTCATGATTGACAAGGCTGCTGTTAACGCGCTCTAATGTAAGGCTTTTTCACCCCAAGGCCGACTACCATGAAACGCACGTTCCAACCTTCCGTCGTCAAGCGCAAGCGCACGCACGGTTTCCGCGCCCGCATGAAGAGCGTAGGCGGCCGCAAAGTTCTTTCGGCTCGGCGCGCCAAGGGCCGTGCCCGGCTCGCGCCCTGATTGAGCGTCGTGCCACGGCGATGCTCCGTGGTAGCCGCCGCTATCGGCTCACCGGAACCGGCGCGTTCGACACGATCTTCCGCACCGGACGCCGGCGCGACGGCGAATTCCTGCAGATGATCTGCGTGGCTGCGGCGCGGAAAGACGGCCGCATCGGCTTCGTGATCGGGAAGAAGGCCCTTCCCCTCGCGGTCGATCGCAACCGGGTGCGCCGGATGCTGCGCGTGTGCGTGCGCAACGCGCGGCCCGGGATCGATCGCTACGACCTCATTGTCCGGTTGAAGAAAGGCGCACCGCGCACGGAATTCCGCGCGATCGCGGCGGAAGCGGCGCGTTTGCTCGCCGCCATGAGCTCGACCCCGTCAGCGCCATGAAGGCGATCCTGCTGGCGCTGATCCGCGGTTACCAGTACCTGTTGCGGCCGATGCTGGGCGCGAATTGCCGGTTCGCGCCCAGTTGTTCGGACTACGCCGCTGAAGCCGTGATGAAGCGCGGCGCCCTGAAGGGAACGCTGCTTGCCGTCAGGCGCATCCTGCGCTGTCACCCTTACCATCCGGGCGGATACGACCCGGTTCCCTGAACGGATTTCCGTTTTCATTTTCCGCGCGGCTCGCCGCCGCGCGCCGTCACCCGGGCTGTCATGGATACCCAACGCCTCATCCTGTTCGTCGTCTTTTCGTTCTCCGCGCTCATGCTGTGGGAGGCGTGGCAGAAGGAGTCGCGGCCGCCGCCGCCGGCGCCGCGCCAGTCGCGACGCCCGCAGCACGACGCCCGCGATACGACTTGCCGCCGGCGCCGACGTCCGCGCCGGCCAGCCGTTCCCGGCGCGGCCGACCGGCGCCGCCCGCGGACGCGGGCGCCGCGAGCGGGACCGCCGACGAGCGTCATCACGATCGAGACGGATCTCTACCGCGCCGAGATCGACCCGATCGGTGGCGCCATCACGCAGGTCGCCCTGCTGAAGCATCGCGACTCGGTCGACGAGGCCAAGCCCTACCTGGCGCTGCTGAAGACGCCTGAGCGCACCTCCGTCGCGCAAGCGGGACTGCTGGGCGAGGGCATGCCGAACCACCGCACCGTCTACACGGCGCTGCCGGGCCCGCGGGAGCTCGCGCCCGGCGCCGACCGCTCGAGCTGCGGTTGCAGGCCGTGGCGTCCGAATGGCGACAAGATCGTGCAGGTGCTCACGTTCCATCGCGGCAGCTACCTGATCGACGTGGCCTACGACATCACGAACAACGGCGCCGCGGCCCATCGCGCCGTTCGCGTATTTCCAGCTCACGCGCGACACCAAGACGCAGGGGTCCACAGCGCCTATTCGATGGCGCCGGTTTCCTACACCGGGCCGGTCATCTACAACGAGACGGACAAATTCAAGAAGATCGAGTTCGCCGAACTCGACAAGCTGGCCGCCGACCCGTCCCGCAAGCTCCCGTACACGAAGAACACCGACAACGGCTGGGTGGCGATGGTCGAGCAGTATTTCGTCGCCGCGTGGTTGCCGGGGGACGAGAAGAAGACCGCCGCGCGAGTTCTATGCGCGCAAGCTCGACGACGGCCTCTACTCGGCCGGGATGATCGTGCCGGTCGGCACGATCGCTCCCGGCGCGACGGGCGAGATCCGTGTGCCGCTCTATGTCGGGCCGCAGGAGCAGGACGAGCTCGCGCGGCTCGCCAAGGGCCTCGACCTCGTCGTCGACTACGGCATTTTCACGGTGATCTCGGCGCCGCTCTTCTGGCTGCTGAAGTGGCTCCACGGCCTCGTCCACAACTGGGGCTGGGCGATCGTCCTGCTCACGATCATCATCAAGAGCGTGTTCTACCCGCTGAACCACGCGAGCGCCCGCTCGATGGCGAAGATGAAGGTGATCGGGCCGAAGCTGAAGGCGCTGCAGGAGCAGTACGCGAACGACAAGCAGCAGCTGCAGATCAAGATGATGGAGATGTACAAGCAGGAGAAGATCAACCCGCTGGGCGGCTGCCTGCCGATCCTGGTGCAGATCCCGGTATTCATCGCGCTCTACTGGGTGCTGCTCTCCGCGGTCGAGCTGCGCAATGCGCCGTGGATCCTCTGGATCAAGGACCTCTCGGCGCCGGATCCGTACTTCGTGCTGCCCGTCGTCTACGCCATCACGGCCTATCTGCAGGTGAAGCTCTCGCCGACCCCGATCACCGATCCCATGCAGGCGAGGATCATGCAGATCATGCCGATCGCGTTCTCGGTGATGTTCGTGTTCTTTCCGTCCGGTCTCGTGCTCTACTGGCTCATCAACAATTCGCTGCAGATCTTCCAGCAGTGGCACATGAACCGCGTGCTGGAGAAGGAAGCGGCTGCTTGCCGCGGCGAAGCGCCGCTAGATGGCGGCACCGGGGCCGGCGGGTCTAGACGCGGGGCAGACGCATGCGCGGCACCGCGGGCAACTCCACCGGCGCTCCTGCGGGCGACACGATCGCGGCCATCGCGACGCCCGCGGGCCGCGGGGGAGTCGGCGTGGTCCGCGTGTCGGGCCCCGGAGTGAGCGCGGTCATCGCCGGGATCGTGCAACGGCAGCTCGCGGCGCGCAGCGCGACGCTCACCGCGTTCAAGGGTGCGCAGGGAGAGGTGCTCGATCAGGGCATCGCGCTCCATTTCCCGGGGCCGCGCTCCTACACCGGCGAGGACGTGCTGGAGCTGCACGGTCACGGCGGCCCGGTGGTGCTCGGGTTGCTGCTCGAGCGGTGCATCGAGCTCGGCGCGCGGCTTGCGCAGCCGGGAGAGTTCACGCAGCGGGCATTTCTCAACGGCAAGCTCGACCTCGCGCAGGCTGAAGGCGTCGCGGATCTCATCGCGGCGGCGACCGCCACCGCAGCGCGCGCCGCCGCGCGGAGCCTGTCCGGCGTCTTTTCGCGCGAAATACGCGCGCTGGTCGACGCCTTGATCGAATTGCGGATGTACACCGAAGCGGCGCTCGACTTTCCGGACGAGGATGTGGAGTTCCTGCGCGCGGCCGACGTTCGCGGCAGGGTGGCGGCGATCCTGGCGCAGGTGACCGGGGTGCTGGTCCGGGCCAGGCAGGGCGCGCTGTTGCGCGAAGGGCTCGCCGTCGTCCTCGTTGGCCGGCCCAACGTCGGCAAGTCGAGCCTCCTCAACCAATTGGCGGGGGACGCGGTGGCGATCGTCACGCCGATTGCCGGGACGACGCGCGACGCCGTGCAGTCGCAGATCGAGATCCACGGCATTCCGCTGACGATCGTCGACACCGCCGGGCTTCGCCCGACGGACGACCCGATCGAAACGCTCGGCATCGAGCGCACCTGGGCGGCGGTCGCGCGCGCGGATCTCGCGCTCGTGCTGGTCGACGCCAACGCCGGCGGCGGCATCGCCGAGGAGGATGCCGCGATCCTGGCGCAGCTTCCGGTCGCGCTGCCGCGGCTCGTCGTCCACAACAAGATCGATCTGGCCGGGCTCGTGCCGAAGGTGGAGGCCGGCAGCGTGCCGGAGCGCGGCGGCGCATCGGCGCCCGCGGAGCGCCATGTCTTCCTTTCGGCGAAGACGGGTGCCGGTGTCGACCTGCTGCGGGAGGAGTTCCTCCGGCTTGCCGGCGCGCACGAGGACATGGAGGGGGCCTTCCTCGCGCGTGCGCGCCATCTCGGCGCATTGCGCGACGCGGTCGCGCAGCTCGAGGCGGCGGCACGCCACGCCGCTGCCGCGAAGCCGCCGCTGGAACTGCTGGCGGAAGATCTGCGCGCGGCGCACACGGCGCTGGCGACGATCACCGGCGAGTTCACGGCGGATGATCTGCTGGGCGCCATCTTTTCGCGGTTCTGCATCGGAAAATGAAGCGGGCATTCAGCGTCGCCTGGCGGTCGGGCGGGCATCCGGTTTCGCCATGCGCCCGGCGCGACGGACGGAAGGGAGCGCGACGATGAGCTGGGATCCGGCGCAGTACCTCAAATACGAGAACGAACGGCTGCGGCCGGCGCTCGACCTGATCGCACGCGTGCCGATCGACGCGCCGCAGACCGTGGTCGATCTGGGGTGCGGCACGGGGAATGTCGCGCGGATCCTGGCCGAGCGCTGGCCGCGGGCGCGCATCGTGGGGGTCGACAATTCGGCCGAGATGCTGGCGGTGGCGAAGGCGTCGACCGCCGGCCGGCCGCAGCACGAGTGGATCCACGCCGATCTCGCCCGATGGGCGCCCAAAGACCAGGCGGCGGTCGTCTTCAGCAACGCCGCTCTGCACTGGCACGACGACCATGCGGCGCTCTTGCCGCGAATATTCGGCTGGGTTGCGCCGGGCGGCCTGCTTGCCGTCCAGATGCCCGACCAGTATGCGGCACCTTCGCATGTCGCGTTGGCGGCGGTCGTGTCCTCGGAGCGCTGGCGCGATCGGCTGGGGCCGTTGCTGCGGCGCTCTCCGGTCGCACCGGCGGCGACCTACTTCGGCCTGCTTGCCGCGGAGGCTGCCGCGGTGGACGCGTGGACGACGGAATATCTCCATGTGCTGCCGCCGGCCCGCGACGGCGTCCATCCGGTCGTCGCCTGGACGCAGGGCACCGCGCTGACGCCATTCCTGGCGGCTCTCGACGGGGAAGCGCAGCAGGCCTTCGTCGCGGACTATTCCGCACGCATCGCCATTGCCTATCCGGCGCTTCCCGATGGGCGGGTGCTTTTCGCATTCCGGCGAGTCTTCGTCGTTGCGTCGCGCGCGATGCGGTAAGGCCGCCCGCCCGACGGGCGCGGCCTGCGAAGCGAGGTCGCGAAGGTGTAAAATTTGGATGCGGCCCGAGGCGGGGATGGTGAACCGCTCGCGGCGCACACCACATGTCACTCTTCGCAGGTCTGCCGATGAACTCCCCCGATCCTCATTCCGTCCTCACCGCGCCGTCGTACGTCCGTCATCCGGGCCTGCTGGCATGGGTTCGCGAAATCGCGGCTCTGACCAAGCCGGAACGAATCGTATGGTGTGACGGCAGCGACGAGGAGTACAACCACCTCTGCGGCGGAGATGGTCGCGAACGGGACGATGAAGAAGCTCAATCCCGCGAAGCGGCCGAACAGCTACTGGGCGGCATCGGATCCGTCCGACGTCGCGCGGGTCGAGGACCGCACGTTCATCTGCAGCGAGAAGGCGGAGGACGCCGGGCCGACCAACAACTGGGTCGCGCCGGCGGAAATGCGCCAGACGATGCGCCGCGTGTTCGATGGCTGCATGCGGGGCCGCACGATGTACGTGGTGCCGTTCTCGATGGGGCCGCTGGGCAGCCACATCGCGCACATCGGCATCGAGCTCTCGGACAGCCCGTACGTCGTGGTGAACATGAACCTGATGACGCGCATGGGGCGCGCCGTATACGACGTGCTGGGCAGCGACGGCGCTTTCGTGCCCTGCGTCCATTCGGTGGGGATGCCGCTCGCCGCCGGGCAGTCCGACGTGCCGTGGCCTTGCAACAAGGACGACAAGTACATCGTTCATTTCCCCGAAACGCGCGAGATCTGGAGTTACGGCTCCGGCTACGGCGGTAACGCGCTGCTGGGCAAGAAGTGCTTTGCGCTGCGTATCGCCTCGGTGATGGGGCGCGACCAGGGCTGGCTCGCCGAGCACATGCTGATCCTGGGCGTGACCGCGCCGTCGGGGGAGAAGACCTACATCGCGGCGGCTTTTCCCAGCGCCTGCGGGAAGACGAATCTGGCGATGCTGATCCCGCCCGCGGGCTTCGAAGGGTGGCAGGTGTCGACGGTCGGCGACGACATCGCCTGGATCAAGCCGCACGACGACGGGAGGTTCTACGCGATCAATCCCGAAGCCGGCTATTTCGGCGTCGCGCCGGGGACCTCGGAGGAGTCGAACCCCAATGCGATGCGCATGCTGCACGCCAACGTGATATTCACCAACGTCGCGCTGACCGATGACGGCGACGTCTGGTGGGAGGGCATGACCGACGTGCCGCCGGCCCACCTGACCGACTGGCGGGGGCAGTCGTGGACGCCGGGTTGCGGCCGCAAGGCGGCGCACCCGAACGCCCGGTTCACCGTCTCGGCCGTCCAATGCCCGTCGCTCGACCCGCATTGGGATAATCCGGACGGCGTGCCCATCGATGCGTTCGTGTTCGGGGCGCGGCGCAGCGACACGGTTCCCCTCGTCGTGCAGGCCAGGACCTGGGAGGAGGGGGTGTACAAGGCGGCGACGATGGGTTCCGAGACCACTGCCGCGGCCACCGGTGCGGTCGGAGAAGTGCGGCGCGACCCCTTCGCGATGCTGCCGTTCTGCGGCTATCACGTCGGCGACTATTTCAGTCACTGGCTGAAGATGGGCAAGACCGTGGCGAAGCCGCCCAGCATCTTCAGCGTCAACTGGTTTCGAACGGACGGCAGCGGCAACTTCGTCTGGCCGGGGTTTGGCCAGAACATGCGCGTGCTGGCATGGATCGTGGAACGCTCGCATGGCCGGGCGGGCGCGCAAGAGACCGCGCTTGGGTACGAGCCCGACTATCGCGACCTCAATTGGGCCGGGCTCGAGTTCGCACCGGAGCGCTTCGCGCAGGTCATGCGGGTCGACGTTGCGCGGTGGGTGCACGAGCTCAGGTCGCATGACGAGCTTTTCGCGAGGGTGGGATCGAAGCAACCCGGGGCGCTGGTCGCGGAGCGCGCGAAGCTGGGGCTGCGCCTCGCGGGGTAAGCATTCACACCGCGACTTGACGTCCGGTGCGGCGGGCGACGCTATCGGGATCACAAAGGATATTTGTATCAGAACATATTGATTTTAATAAATTTATTGTAATAGACCGCAGGTCACCAATCTGCGGCCAGCAACTTCATCACTTCATGGCGGGTCGGCGCGCCAAGCCGACCTCCGGGGCGGGAACACTTGATCGCTGCCGCGGCGTTGGCAAATCGTCCTGCGCCGGCGACGTCCCGTCCTTCCGCCAACGCGAGCGTGAATGCGCCATGCCAGACGTCACCGGCGGCGAGGGTGTCGATCGCGCGCACCTTCGGCGCCGGGATGCGGTGCTCGCTCGCGCCTTCGCGCCAAAGGAATCCGTCCGGGCCGAGCGTGACGCCGACGAGGCCCGGGACGGCGCGCGCGATGGCCGCCAATCCTTCCCCCGGGGCAGACCTTCCGGACAGATGCACCAACCCCAACTGCGAAAAGACGGCATGGGTCGCGCGACCGGCGAGGTCGAGCAGCGCTTCGGTCGGTCCGACGTCGCCATCGAATACTCTTATCAGGCCGTGCCGAGCGGCCGCGTCGAATGCGGCGGCCGCCCCGGCCGGCCAACGCACGTCGGTCAGCAACGCGCGGCAATCGGTGATCTGTTGCAGCGGCAGCCAGGAAGCGTCGGCGTCCAGGTTGGGGTCGTTATAGGCGCAAACCAGACGCTCGCCGTGATCGTCGATCAGGATGGCGGCGGAGGGAGAGACGCACCCCGGGATCCGGCGCACTGCGGCGACATCGACGCCCTCGGCGGTCAACTGGTCGAGAATTCGTGTTCCAAGATCGTCATCGCCGACGCGCCCCCAATAGCGTGCTTGCCCGCCGAGGCGCGCGACAGCCACGCTCGCATTGGCAGCCATGCCGCCGCCGCACTCAGCGAAGCCGGTGGCGAGGATCTTGGTCGGGGCCGACGGAATGGCGGGCACCCGATAAATCGCATCGAGGGCGGACATGCCGAGGCAGAGAATTCGGGGCATCGGGTCGACGGGTGGGCGGGAGCGGCGGATCGGGATTGCTGGCGACGATTGTAGGCGGGCTCGCCCGACGGGTCACGGAGGTTTCACGTGGAACGCCCCGGCGGCGGGCGAAAGGGTTCGCATGGCGATGGTTCCACGTGAAACAAGCAGGGGTCGCGCGGCGCCGGCCGCGCCCCGGTGTCCCGGATGACCTGGAAACCCCGGTGCGTTTCCGATCAGGCGTCGGGGCCTGTCGCGGTGGGCAGGCCGCACGTGCGGCTCGGCCGGTTGGGCGCTTTTCCCGGACTTGGCTTTGCCGTATGATCACGCTCCGGCCACGGTTGCGATCGGGCGAGCACAATATATAAAATATCAATAAAATCATGATATTCGAAACAAGGTATGAGGTCATTGTGGTCGGCGGCGGCCATGCCGGAACCGAAGCGGCGCTCGCGTCCGCGCGTATGGGCCGCCGGACGCTGCTGCTCACCCACAACATCGAGACCTTGGGCCAGATGTCGTGCAACCCGTCGATCGGGGGCGTCGGCAAGGGGCATCTCGTCAAGGAGGTCGACGCGCTGGGCGGCGCGATGGCGATCGCGACGGACGAGGCCGGGATCCAGTTTCGCACCCTCAATTCGAGCAAAGGACCGGCCGTGCGGGCGACGCGCGCGCAGGCGGATCGGGTTCTCTACCGGGCCGCGATCCGCGCGCGCCTCGAGAACCAGCCCAACCTCACGCTGTTCCAGCAGGGGGTCGACGACCTCGCGGTAGCCGACCGGGGAGCCGGTCCTTGCGTGACCGGCGTGATCACGCAAATGGGGGTGACGTTCGAGGCCGACGCGGTGGTCCTGACGACCGGGACCTTTCTGTCGGGGTTGATCCACGTTGGGTTGGAACGCCTGGAAGCCGGGCGCGCGGGGGATCCGCCCGCCAGGACGCTTGGGGCCCGGCTGCGCGAACTGGCGCTGCCGGCCGGCCGCCTGAAGACGGGCACGCCCCCTCGGCTCGACGGGCGCAGCGTGGACTTCTCCATTCTGGAAAGACAGCCCGGCGACGACCCGGCACCGGTGATGAGCTTCATCGGCACGCGCGCCATGCACCCTGCCCAGGTTGCATGCTGGATTACGCACACCAACGAGCGCACGCACGAAATCATCCGCGGCGGCCTCGATCGTTCGCCGCTCTTCACGGGTGTCATCAAGGGCGTCGGGCCGCGCTATTGTCCGTCGATCGAGGACAAGGTCGTGCGTTTTGCCGACCGGAAGAGCCACCAGATCTTCCTCGAGCCCGAGGGGCTCGCAACGAACGAGATCTATCCG
Source organism: uncultured beta proteobacterium (assembly GCA_963700415.1). Classification (GTDB taxonomy): domain Bacteria; phylum Pseudomonadota; class Gammaproteobacteria; order Burkholderiales; family Casimicrobiaceae; genus CAIWHR01. Next base: position 100,174 of record CAVOXS010000015.1, on the reverse strand, counting down.
AACGGCATCTCGACGTCATTGCCGTTCGATGTTCAGTTGGCGCTGGTGAAATCGATCAAGGGCTGCGAGCGGGCGCACATCGTGCGGCCGGGGTACTCGATCGAATACGACTATTTCGATCCGCGCGCGCTCAAGGCCACGCTCGAGACCAAGGCGATTCGCGGCCTCTTCTTCGCCGGGCAGATCAACGGCACGACCGGATACGAGGAAGCCGCGGCGCAGGGCTTGCTCGCCGGCATCAACGCCGCGCTCTTCGTGCGTGGCGACGAGGGCTGGTCGCCGCGTCGGGACGAGGCGTATCTCGGCGTGCTCGTCGATGACCTGATCACGCGCGGCGTGACCGAGCCGTACCGGATGTTCACCTCGCGCGCCGAGTATCGCCTGCAGCTGCGCGAGGACAACGCGGATCTGCGCCTGACCGAACGCGGCCGCGCGCTCGGTGTCGTCGACGATGCACGCTGGGACGCGTTCGCCCGCAAGCGCGACGGCGTCGCGCGCGAACTCGAGCGATTCAAGTCCACATTCGTGAATCCGGCGGTCGTGGCGGCGCTCGACGCGGAGCGCGTGCTGGGGCAGCCGATCGAGCGCGAATATTCGCTGCAGGAACTGCTGCGGCGACCCGGGGTGACCTATGCGTCGCTGATGACGCTCCCCGGTGCCGGGGCCGCGGCATCCGATCCGGTCGTCGCCGAGCAGGTCGAGGTTGCGATCAAGTATGCGGGCTACATCGACCGCCAGCAGGAAGAGATCGCCCGCCACCGCGCGCAGGAGAGCCTGCGGCTGCCGGTCGGCCTGGATTACCGCACCGTGCGCGGCCTTTCGGCCGAAGTGCAGCACAACCTCAATCTGCACAAGCCGGAAACGCTTGGCCAGGCCGCGCGCATTTCGGGCATTACTCCGGCCGCGATCTCGCTCCTGCTCGTGCATCTGAAGCGAGCGGCCGGGATTGCCCGCGCCTGCCGACAAGCGGCATTCGGCGTGACCGCGGCCCTCGACCTCGACGCGGGCCTCGATGCGCTGCGCGCACAGGGCGCAGCGGCGTCGGCGCTCCCTGGCGGCGCGCGTGAGCGCCTCGTCGCGTACATCGAGTTGCTCGCGAAGTGGAACCGGACGTACAACCTCACTGCGATTCGCGAACCGGAGCGGATGGTGACGCATCATGTCCTCGACGCGCTCGCCGTGCTGCCGCATCTTCCGGAGGAGGCCGCGCATCCCGGACTGCGCCTGCTCGACGTCGGCAGCGGCGGTGGCGTGCCGGCGATTCCGCTGGCGATCGCGCGGCCGTCGTGGCGCGTGGTCGCGCTGGACAGCAGCCACAAGAAAGGGGCGTTCCTGCAGCAGGCGGTGATCGAGCTCGCGCTGTTGAATGCCGAAGCGGTGATCGCGCGCATCGAGGATTACGCGCCCTCGGTACCGTTCGATGTCGTGATCTCGCGCGCGTTTTCGGATCTCGCGACGTTCGCGCAGTCAGGCGCCCGGCATCTGGCGCCGGGTGGGCGACTGGTCGCGATGAAGGGCGTGTTCCCGGACGAGGAAATCGCGCTGCTGCCACCCGCGTTCCGCGTCGTTGCGTCGCCGGCGCTGACGGTGCCGGGGCTCGACGCCGAACGCCACCTCATCGTGATGGAGCGTACGTGACCAGGATTCTCGCTGTCGTCAACCAGAAGGGCGGCGTCGGCAAGACGACGACGGCCGTCAATCTCGCCGCGAGCCTGACCGCGATGAAGCGCCGGGTGCTGCTCGTCGATCTGGATCCGCAGGGCAACGCCACGACCGGCGCCGGCGTCGACAAGCGCGCGCTGGAGGCCACCGTTTATCACGTGCTGCTGGGGGAGAAGGGCATCGCGGACGTCCGCGTCGTCTCGCCGACCGGCGGCTTCGACCTCGTGCCCGCGAACCGCGAGCTCGCGGGCGCGGAAGTCGAGCTGGTCGACCTGCCCGAGCGCGAGACGCGGTTGAAGGCGGCCCTCGCCGAAGCGCTGCAGCAGATGCGCGCGGCGATCTCGACGATCGCGCCAGGTTACGATTTCATCCTGCTCGATTGCCCGCCGTCGCTGTCGCTCCTGACGTTGAACGGGCTATGCGCGGCGGATGCGGTGCTGATTCCGATGCAGTGCGAGTACTACGCGCTGGAGGGGCTCTCGGACCTCGTGCAGACGGTGAAGAAGGTTCGTGCGCATCTGAACCCGAGGCTCGAGATCGAGGGGCTCCTGCGCACGATGTACGACCCGCGCAACACGCTCGCGCTCAATGTCGGCGCGGAACTGGAGAAGCACTTCGGCGAGAAACTCTATCGCACCGTGATCCCGCGCAACATCCGGCTTGCCGAGGCGCCGTCGCACGGCGTCCCGGCGCTGCATCTCGACCGGAACTCGAAGGGCGCGCAGGCGTATCTCGCGCTCGCCGGAGAGGTGCTCCGCCGAATGGAAGCGCAAGCCGCGAGACGCGCGGAAGCGCCGGTTGCGCCGCCTGCCTGACCCCGCTTGCCCAAGGAGAGCGCAACGATGATTCGACCCAAGGGACTCGGCCGCGGCCTCGATGCGCTGCTTGCGGCCACCAGTGATGAAGGCGCGGCCGATGCGCTGCAATCGCTGCCGATCGACCGCATGCAGCCGGGCAAGTACCAGCCGCGCGCGCAGATGGACGACGGCGCGCTCGAGGAGCTCGCGGCGTCGATACGCGAGCACGGCGTGATGCAGCCGGTGCTGGTGCGGCCGATCGAAGGCGGGCGATTCGAGATCGTCGCCGGCGAACGCCGATGGCGCGCCGCGAAACGCGCCGGTCTGGCCGTGGTGCCCGCGCTGGTGAAAGCGGTGCCCGACCAGTCGGCGCTGGCGCTCGCCCTGATCGAAAACATCCAGCGCGAGGATCTCAATGCGCTCGAGCAGGCGAACGGCATCCACCGCCTCATCGACGAGTTCGGCCTGACGCACGAGGCGGCGGCGAAGGCCGTCGGCCGCTCGCGCAGCGCCGTCACCAATCTGCTGCGCCTGCGCGACCTCGCCAAGCCGGTGCAGGCGTACCTGATGGGCGGGCAACTCGACATGGGGCACGCGCGCGCGCTCCTCGCGCTGGCGCATGGCCAGCAGACGGCTGCGGCCGCGCGGGTGGTGGCACAGGGCCTGTCGGTGCGCGAGACCGAGCGGCTCGCCCATCAGTACGCGCATCCGGGCCGCCGCGGCGGCAGGCGCGCCGCGCGTGCCGCCGACCCCGACCTCGCGCGCCTGCAGGAAGAGCTCGCGGAAGCGCTGGGCGCCAAGGTCACGATCGAATCCAGGGCCAATGGCGCCGGCAAGCTGATCATCGGGTACTCGAGCCTCGAGCAGTTCGACGGCATCCTCGCGAAGCTGCGCTGACGGGTTCCGCGGCGCCGCGCGGGGCGATAATGGCGGACGGAGCGGGCGCACCCTGTTGGCCTCGCTTCCGCTGATCCTTGGGGGGGTGACATGGCCGATACAGGCGAATGGGAAGACGCGGAAGCGGGCGTCAGGCGGCGAATCCTGCAGGCGCAGGGACGGCTGATGCTGATGGAGGTCCGATTTGCCGCGAACGCGGAGGGCTACGAGCACAGCCACGTGCACGAGCAGATCAGCTATTGCGTCGCGGGACGCTTCGAGTATTCGCTGGACGGGCGAACCCATCTGCTGTCGGAGGGCGAGTCGATCTATGTGCCGAGCAACGTCCGGCATGGCGCGAAGGCGCTCTCGGCGGGCACCCTGATCGACGTGTTCACCCCGGTGCGCGAGGATCTGCTCCGCCCGCGGTGAACCGGCGGCGGAGGTCGAGGCCCCGGACCGCCGGGGACGTGAGCCCCGGCAGGACGAAGGCCGATTTCCGCCAACTCAGGCGCGGCGTGTTCGTGCACAATGTCCGCCGCAGGCGGCCATGGGAGAGCTCCGGGAAGCCGCGCGGTCTCGGCCGAGGGCATCCGCGGCGCGCGCCCGTGGATAGCGCCATGGATGCCGCTTTCTCCCAACCCGCCAGGAGGCTCCATGCAAGAACGTGAACTGCGCCAGCTGATCGAGGAAGTCCGCGTCGGGGACCTGCCGCGCCGCAGTTTCATCCAGAGGCTCGTCGGCCTCGGTTTGTCGGCGCCGATGGCCTCGATGCTGCTCATGCACGCCGGCGTGGCGAATTCCCAACCGGCGCCGGCGTACAAGCCGACCAAGCGCGGCGGCGGCGGCGCGCTGCGCGTGCTGTGGTGGCAGGGTGCTACGCTGCTGCAACCGCACTTCGCCAACGGCACCAAGGACCAGGAGGGCTCGCGCATCTTCTACGAGCCGCTGGCCGCCTGGGACAGCGACGGCAATCTGATCCCTGTCCTGGCGGCGGAGATTCCCAGCCGCGAGAACGGCGGGCTCGCGGCCGACGGCAAATCGGTGGTCTGGAAACTGAAGCAGGGCGTCACCTGGCACGACGGGAAGCCGTTCACCGCCGACGATGCCGTCTTCACCTGGGAATTCGCCAGGGATCCCGCGACCGCGGCGGTCACCAATGGCGTCTACAAGGACGTCGTCGTCACCAAGATCGACGCGCACACGATCCGCGTGGCGTTCGCCAAGCCGACGCCGTTCTGGGCGACCGCCTTCGTCGCGGCCGAGGGCATGATCATTCCCAAGCACCTCTTCGCGCCGTACGCCGGCGCCAAGTCGCGCGAAGCGCCCACCAATCTGAAGCCCGTGGGCACCGGTCCGTACAAGTTCGTCGATTTCAAGCCGGGCGACATGGTGCGCGGCGAGATCAACACCAGCTACCACATGGCCAACCGGCCGCACTTCGACAGCATCGAGATGAAGGGTGGCGGCGACGCGGTCTCCGCCGCGCGCGCGGTGCTGCAGACCGGCGAGTTCGACTACGCCTGGAACCTGCAGGTCGAGGACGAGGTGCTGAAGCGCATGGAAGCCGGCGGCAAGGGCAAGGCCAACATCGTGCCCAGCGGCAACATCGAGTTCGTCCAGTTGAACCCGACCGATCCTTACACCGAGGTCGACGGCGAGCGTTCGAGCGTCAAGTCCAAGCATTTCGCGTTCAGCGACCCGGCCGTGCGGCAGGCGATGGGGCTGGTGGCCGACCGCCAGGGCATCCAGGACTTCATCTATGGCCGCACCGGCGTGGCCACCGCGAATTTCCTGAACAACCCGCAGCGCTTCCGCTCGCCCAACAACAAGTTCGAATTCAACACCGACAAGGCCAACGCGATCCTCGATGCCGCAGGCTGGAAGAAGGGCGCCGACGGCATCCGCGAAAAGGGCGGCAAGAAACTCAAGTTCGTCTACCAGACCTCGGTGAACGCACTGCGCCAGAAGGAGCAGGCGGTCATCAAGCAGGGCGCGCAGAAGGCGGGCATCGACCTGGAGTTGAAGTCGGTGACGGCCAGCGTGTTCTTCTCCTCCGACGTCGCCAACCCCGACACCTACGGCAAGTTCTGGTGCGACATGCAGATGTACACCACCACCATGACCCAGCCCGACCCCGAGCGCTTCATGGATCAGTACCTGTCGTGGGAGGTGTCCAGCAAGGCCAACAAGTGGCAGGGCCGCAACATCACCCGCTGGATCAACGACGAGTACGACAAGACGTATCGCGCCGCCGAAGGTGAGCTCGATCCCGTCAAGCGCGCGGCCCTGTTCATCCGTCTCAACGACCTGCCGGTGAAGGACGGGGTGATCATTCCGCTGATCGCGCGCCCGCGCGTGAACGGCACCAACCTGAAGCTGGTGGCAATGCCGTCGGGCTGGGACCTCGACTTCTCCGCGCTGCAGAACTGGTACCGCGAGGCCTGAGGCGCGGCCGGGACCGGCGGGCGAGCGCCACGCCATGCTGAGGCGCCGGTGATCGACTCCGGACGGGCGGGTTCGCCGCGGCACGTTGTCGCGGCGGCTGCGCCCGCACCGGTCGAGGGACCATCCGCCTTGCCGGAATGAGCCGTGGGCGCGTACATCCTCCGTCGCCTGCTGATCCTGCTGCCCAGCCTGCTGGGCATCAGCGTCGTGCTCTTCACGGTGCTCGCGCTGGCGCCCGGCGACCCGTTCGAGGAGCTCGCCACCAATCCCAACGTGCCGGCCGAAGTCAAGCAGATGCTGCGCGTCAAGTTCGGGCTCGACGACCCGGTCTGGCAGCGCTACTTCCGCTGGCTTGCGGCGATGCTGCAAGGCGACTGGGGCTTCTCGTTCATCAGCCGCATCGACGTCGATCAGCTCATCCTGCAGCGCGTGCCGGTGACCCTGGCCGTCATCGGCGCCTCGCAGGTGCTGGCGCTGTTGATCGCGGTGCCGGTGGGCGTGTACGCGGCGGTGCGGCCCTATTCGATCTTCGACCGCATCGCCAGCACGTTCGCGTTCATCGGTTTTTCGCTGCCCACCTTCTTCACCGGCCTGCTGCTGATCCTGCTGTTCTCGATCACGCTCGACTGGCTGCCTTTCGTCTACCGCGCGGACATCCCGGGCAGCGGCTGGCCGTGGCTGTGGGCGCACGTCAAGCAGGCGATCATGCCGGTGACGGTGCTGGGTCTCTTCCAGGGCGCGAGCTGGATGCGCTACGTGCGCTCGGCGGTGCTCGACGTCGTGCGGCTCGACTACGTGACCACCGCGCGCAGCAAGGGCCTGTCCGAGCGCGTGGTGATCGTGAAGCACGTGGTGCGCAACGCGTTGATCCCGGTGGTGACGCTCGTCTTCCTGCAGATGCCCGCGGTGTTCGGCGGGGCCATCGTCACCGAGCAGATCTTCCGCATCCCCGGCATCGGCAGCCTGCTCATCGACGCGCTGCAGCGAAACGACACGCCGGTGATCATGGCCGTGACCTTCGTCTTCAGTGGCCTCGTGCTCCTCTTCAACTTCATCGCAGACCTGCTCTATGGCTGGCTCGACCCTCGCATCAGCTACCGCTGAGCCGGCCCGGCCCCTGGCGCGCTCGGCCACGTCGCCGTGGCGCGAGGCCTGGCGGCGATTTCGCCGCCACAAGATGGCGGTGGTGAGCCTCGTCGTGCTGGGGCTGATGGTGACGGCGGTGCTGCTCGGCCCGTTGTTCTGGCGGCTGGCCATCAACGACATCGACTTCACGGCGCGCCTGACCACGCCTTCGTTCAAACACCCGCTGGGCACCGACGACCTCGGGCAGGACATCCTCGCGCGCGTCCTCTACGGCGGGCGCATCTCGATCGCGGTCGGTCTGGCGGCGATGAGCATGGCCATCTTCGTCGGCGTGCTCGTCGGCGCCGTTGCCGGCATCTCCCGCGGCTGGGTCGACACCGCCTTGATGTGGCTGACCGATCTGTTCCTCAGCCTGCCGCAGCTGCCGCTGCTGCTGCTCATCAGCTTCCTTTTCCGCGAGCCGCTCAAGGCCGCCGTGGGCACTGAATTGGGGGTGCTCATCCTCATCGTCGCCGTGATCGGAGGCTTTCGCTGGATGCCGGTGGCACGGCTGGTGCGGGCGCAGTTCTTCAGCCTGCGCGAGAAGGAATTCGTCGAGGCCGCGCGCGCCCTGGGCGCCAGCGTGCCGCGGCAGGTGGTGCGGCACATCCTGCCGAACTCGCTGGGGCCGGTAATCGTGGCCGGCACCATCGACGTCGCGGCGGCGATCATTGCCGAGAGCACCTTGTCCTTCCTCGGCTTTGGGTTTCCGCCGGACATCCCCACATGGGGCCGCATCCTCTTCGACGCCAAGGATTATCTCGACATCGCGCCGCACTGGGCGCTGTTCCCCGGACTGGCGATCTTCCTCACCGTGCTGACGATCAACTTCGTCGGCGACGGCCTGCGTGATGCGCTCGACCCGCGCAAGGTGATGTGATGACAGCGCCGGGCCGTCCCAAGCTGGCATCGCTCCCCTCGGGGGACGGTCGCGCAGCGACCAAGGGGTCCTGATGACAGCGCCGGGCCGTCCCAAGCTGGCATCGCTCCCCTCGGGGGACGGTCGCGCAGCGACCAAGGGGTCCTGATGACAGCGCCGGGCCGTCCCAAGCTGGCATCGCTCCCCTCGGGGGACGGTCGCGCAGCGACCAAGGGGCCCTGATCCCATGCCGCTGCTGGAGATCAAGGGCCTCAAGACCCATTTCAAGACCGACGACGGCTGGTTGCACGCTGTCGACGGCGTGGACATCGCCATCGACGCCGGCGAAACGGTGGGGGTGGTCGGCGAGTCGGGCTGCGGCAAGAGCGTGACCGCGATGACGGTGTTGAAGCTCGTCGCCATGCCGCCGGGCAGGATCGTCGCGGGCCAGGTGCTGTGGCGGGGTCGCGACCTGGTGCCGCTGACGGCCGACGAGATGCGCAAGATCCGCGCGAAGGAAATCGCCATCATCTTCCAGGAGCCGATGACATCGCTCAACCCGGTGTACTCGGTGGGCGAGCAGATCGCCGAGAGCGTGCGCCTGCACGACGGCGTGAGCAGGAAGGAAGCGATGAACCGCGCGGTGGAGATGCTCAGGCTGGTGCACATTCCCACGCCGGAGCAGCGCGTGCGCGACTACCCGCACCAGTTCTCGGGCGGCATGCGCCAGCGCGTGATGATCGCCATTGCGCTGGCCTGCAACCCCAAGCTGCTGATCGCCGACGAGCCGACGACGGCGCTCGATGTCACGATCCAGGCGCAGATCCTGGACCTGATGGGAGAGCTCAAGGCGCGCCTGGGCATGGCGGTGATGCTGATCACGCATGCGATGGGCGTGGTGGCCGAGACAGCGCAGCGCGTGGTCGTGATGTACGCCGGCAAGGTGGTCGAGGAGGCGCCGGTGGAGGAGCTCTTCGCGCGCCCGCGCCATCCTTACACGCAGGGGCTCATCCGCAGCATCCCGCGCATCGACGCCGCGGCCACGCACAAGGTGCGGCTGGAGGCGATCGCCGGCACGGTACCCAAGCTCATCGCTCCGCCCGAGGGCTGCCGCTTCGCCGCGCGCTGCAAATTCGCGCTGCCGCAATGCGTCACCGCGACGCCGCCGCTGCGGGCCGTGGCGCCCGGGCACAAGGTCGCCTGCATTCTCGAAAGTGCGACGGCATGACCGAACCCTTGCTGAAGGTCCGGGACCTCGTCAAGCACTTCCCCGTCAAGGGCGGAGTGCTGCAGCGCGAGCGCGAGCGCGTCCACGCTGTCGACGGCGTGAGCTTCGATCTTGCCGCCGGGGAGACGCTCGGCGTCGTGGGCGAGTCGGGCTGCGGCAAGAGCACCACGGGCCGCTGCATCCTGCGCCTGCTCGAGCCGACCTCGGGCGAAGTTTGGTTCGAGGGCAAGAGCGTCACCCGGGCGGGCCGGGAAGAATTGCGCGCGCTGGCACGCGACATGCAGATCATCTTCCAGGATCCGTACGCGAGCCTCAATCCGCGCATGACGGTGGGTGCCATCATCGGCGAGGCGCTCACGATCCACAAGCTGACCAAGAACGCGCGCGAGTACGAGGAGCGCATCGTCGGGCTGCTGGAGACCGTGGGCCTCGCGGCCGACTACATGCGCCGCTACCCGCACGAATTCTCCGGCGGCCAGCGCCAGCGCATCGGCATCGCCCGCGCGCTCGCCGTGAGCCCCAAGCTGGTGGTGTGCGACGAGGCGGTGTCGGCGCTGGACGTGTCGATCCAGGCGCAGGTGATCAACCTGCTGGAGGACCTGCGCAGCCAGTTCAACCTGACCTATATCTTCATCGCGCACGACCTGTCGGTGGTGGAGCACATCAGCCACCGCGTGGCGGTCATGTATCTCGGCCGCATCGTCGAGATCGCGCCGGCGAAGGCGCTGTACGCCGACCCCAGGCACCCGTATACGGAAGCGCTGCTGTCGGCAGTACCCATCCCCGATCCTCGAGTCAAGCGTCGACGCATCGCGTTGCAGGGCGATGTGCCGAGCCCGATCCGCCCGCCCTCGGGCTGCCACTTCCACACCCGCTGCCCGATCGCGCAGCACCCGCTGTGCAGCACCGAAAGGCCGCAACTCAAGCAGGCGGCGAAGGGCACTGGGTGGCCTGCCATCTGCGCGGGTGAACGCCGCCGGCGCTGACGGAGCGGGTCGAGACCGCGGCGAAGCGCGGCCGGAATGCTTTGCGGGGCGCCGATGCCAGGTCCGCGGGCCGGATGGACGCGCCCGCGCAACTCAACCCATCTGTTTCAGCAGCGTCTCCGCGTCGGAGATTTCGTACTTGCCCGGCGCTTCGATGTTGAGCAGCCTTGACGACCCCGTCGTCGACCAGCATCGAGAAGCGCTGGCAGCGCACGCCGAGGCCCTTGGCCGTGAGATCGAATTCGAGACCGAGCGCCTTCGTGTAGGCGGCGCTGCCGTCGCCCATCATGCGCACCTTGCCCCCGGTCTTCTGATCGCGCGCCCACGCGCCCATCACGAACGCGTCGTTGACGGACATGCAGATCACGTCGGAGACGCCCTTCGCCCTGAGCTTGTCGATGTTCTGCACGTAGCTCGGCACGTGCTTGGCCGAGCACGTCGGCGTGAAGGCGCCCGGCAGCCCGAAGATTGCCACCTTCCTGCCGCGCGTCAGGTCGTCCACCTTGAACTCGTTCGGGCCGACCGTGCAGCCGGCGGCCTCGACTTCGATGAATTCGGAAAGGGTGCCCGCGGGCAGCTTGTCGCCTACTTTGATCGTCATGCCATCTCCTATGGGGGCGTTCGGCCACGAAGAGGATCGCAGCCTGCGATTCGTCGTCTCCGCTCGGGCGCGGGGCGACCCGTTTCCGGGCGGAACCGTGCGGAAAGCAACTAGGAAGCATTGCAGGCCTTGCGCCGAAATACAACCCCACCGCGCCACGGGTCTCCGGCGCCGACGGTTGCCGGAATCCGCCGCTCGCGGTAGCGTTGCGCCGCAAGGAGGGACCATGGCCAAGACCGGAAAGACGACCGCGGTTGCAGCGCCGCGCCGAACCACTCTGCTGCTCGCCACCCGCAAGGGTCTGTGGACGCTCGCCAGCGATGCCACGCGCCGCACGTGGAAGCTCTCGGGCCCGCATTTCCTGGGGCACATCGTCCACCACGCGGTGACCGACCCGCGCGACGGAAAGACGACGCTCGCCGCGGCGCGCACCGGCCACCTCGGCCCCACCGTCTTTCGTTCGACCGACCGCGGCCGGACATGGAAGGAAGCCGCGCAGCCCCCGGCGTTCAAGCCGGGAAGCGGCCGCACGGTCGATCACACGTTCTGGCTCACGCCGGGGCACGCGGCGGAGCCGGGCGTCTGGTACGCCGGCACCTCGCCACAGGGGTTGTTCCGCTCCGCGGACGGCGGCGTCACCTGGAACGGCGTCGACGGTTTCAACGAGCACCCCCAGCGCAAGGCCTGGTGCGGCGGCGACCAGGACGGCACGCCGGATGGCCCGAAGCTGCACTCGATCAACGTGGATCCGCGCGATGCGCGTCATCTGTACATCGGGATGTCGAGTGGCGGCATCTTCGAGTCGACCGACGGCGGCGCCGACTGGCGGCCGCTCAACCGCGGCGTCAAGGCGCTTTTCCTGCCGGACCCCGACCCGGAGTTCGGGCACGATCCGCATTGCCTGCGCCTCCATCCCCGGCGACCCGACCGCCTTTATCACCAGAACCATTGCGGGATCTATCGGCTGGATCGTCCGGGAGACCGCTGGGTCGACATCGGTGCGGCGATGCCGAAATCCGTCGGTGCGATCGGTTTCCCGATCGTTCTGCATCCGCGGGACCCGGAGACCCTGTGGGTATTTCCGATGGACGGCTCGGACGTCTGGCCTCGCATCTCGCCATCCGGGAAACCGGCCGCCTATCGCTCGGTCAACGGCGGCAAGACCTGGCAGCGGCAGGCGACCGGCCTGCCGAAGGCGCAGGCCTGGTGGACGGTCAAGCGACAGGCAATGACGGTGGACCAGGCGGCGACAGTGGGCGTTTACTTCGGCACGACGAGCGGCGAAGTCTGGGGCAGCCGCGACGAAGGCCGCAGCTGGAAATGCCTGGCGCGGCACCTGCCGCATATCTACGCGATCGAATGCGCATGACGGGCGGGCCCCTCGGTCGCGCCTGCGCTGAACCGCCTGCCCGCTGATCGGCCCCGGCGGCGCGCATGATCGTCCGCATTCCAGGCCTCTTGCAGTCGTACACCGACGGGGTCGAAACCGTGGAGGTCGCGGCGACCGGGACGCTCGGCGAAGCCCTGGACGCGCTGGACGCGCGCTTTCCCGGGTTGCGCTTCCGGATCGTCGACGAGCAGGCGGCGATTCGTCCGCACATCAAGCTGTTCGTGGACGGCGTGCTTGCCCGAAGCCTGTCCATGCCGCTGGCCGCCGGCCGAGGAACTGATGATCGTCGGAGCGCTGTCCGGGGGTTGACCCCGCGCCGAGGGAGTCGTTGCAGCGCAGCATTCTCGTTGCGGCGCGGCGCGTTAAGCCGTTATAATCGCTCGGTTTGCTGCCGTCGAAAGCGCCTGCGAGCGCCGAGCACCACGCGCGAGTGATCTCTCCGCTCAAGACCAAGCCCATCCGCACCGTCCTCCTGTGGCAGCTGCCGCCACGCTGGCGATGGCGGCGATCGCAGGAGTGTGGGCCGGCGGGCACGGTGCGGTCTCGGCGCTGCTGGGAGGTTTCATCAATCTCGCCGCGGGCGTGGTCTACGCGTTCTTGCTCGGAGTCGGGCTCGGCACCAGGCCGATCCCGGAGGCGGGGGCCTCGCTGGTCGCGATGCTGCGGGCGGAAGCGGCCAAGATCGTGGTGATCATCGGCGGCCTCTGGCTGGCGCTGACGACGTACCCGGACATTGTGCTTGCGGCATTTTTCGCGGCGTTCGTGGTTACCGTGATCGTGTTCAGCATGGCGATATTTGTCCGCGAATAGATCGACTCGAAACAGGGGTGGGGCTTGTGGCTGCCGAATCCGAACTGAACCCGACGACCTATATCCAGCATCACCTCACGTTCCTGACGAAACCCGTCAGCGAGGCGGGCGGCTTCTGGTCGGTGAACTGGGACACGCTCGTCACCACCGGCATCCTCGGCATCCTCGCCTTCGGCTTTCTCTGGCTCGTCACGCGCAATGCCACCGCCGGGGTCCCGTCGAAGAAGCAGGCGTTCGTCGAGCTGACCGTCGGCTTCGTCAACGACCAGGTCAAGGGCATCTACCCGGGCGACAACAAGCTGATCGCGCCGATCGCGCTCACCACGTTCGTGCTCGTGCTGTTCCTGAACGCGATGGATTTTCTCCCCGTCGACATCATGTCGTGGATCTACGCGAACGTGTTCCACCAGCACATCTGGCGGGGCGTGCCGACCGCCGACGTCAACACGACGTTCGCGCTGTCGCTGTCGGTGTTCGCGCTGATGATCTTCTACAGCATCAAGGTCAAGGGGCTCGGCGGCTGGATCCACGAGCTCTTCTGCTCGCCGTTCGGCGGCAACCCGCTGCTGTGGCCGTTCAATCTGCTGTTCAACCTCGTCGAATACGTGTCCAAGCCGCTGTCCCACTCGCTGCGGCTGTACGGCAACATGTACGCGGGCGAGATCATCTTCATGCTGCTGGGCCTGTGGGCGGCCACCGGCCTGGCCGGCGTCGTGTTCGGCGCCGTGCTGAATCTCGGCTGGTCGATCTTCCACATCCTGATCGTCGTGCTGCAGGCGTACATCTTCATGATGCTGACCATCGTGTACATCGCGATGGCGCACGAGCACCACTGACCCATTCCGTTTCGTTCAACCGTCCACCCCCGTTCAGAAAGGAAAGCAAATGGACAAGCTGCAATTGCTGGCGATGATCCAGGCCTGCACCGGCATCGGCATCGGTCTCATCATCGGCCTCGGCGCGCTGGGCGCCTGCATCGGCGTGGGCATCATGTGCTCGCGCTTTCTCGAAGGCGCGGCGCGCCAGCCGGAGCTGATGCCGCAGCTGCAGGCCAAGGTGTTCCTGCTGCTGGGCCTGATCGACGCGTCGTTCATCATCGGCGTCGGCCTCGCGATGCTGTTCGCGTTCGGCAACCCGCTGCTCGCCGTCATCGGCTGAGGTCGCCCGAACCGTCGACACGACCAGGGGACAGCCATGAACATCAACCTGACGCTTATCATGCAGGCGGTGGCCTTCGCCGCGTTCATCTGGTTTACGGCGAAGTTCGTGTGGCCGCCGCTGACGCGCGCCATCGACACCCGCCAGAAGCAGATCGCGGACGGGCTCGCTGCCGGTGAGCAGGGTCGCCAGAGCCTCGCCAGCACCGAGAAGCGGATCGCCGACATGATGGCCGAGGCCAAGGTGCGCAGTTCCGAGATCATCGCGCAGGGCGACAGGCTCAAGACCGAGACGATCGAAGCCGCCAAGGCGCAGGCGAAGGCGGAAGCCGACCGCATCCTCGCCGGCGCGAAGTCGGAGATCGACCAGGAAATCATGCGGGCGAAAGAGGCGCTGCGCAACCAGGTCGCGGACCTCGCGGTCGCCGGCGCGGCGAAGATCCTGAAGCGCGAAGTCGACGCCAAGGCGCACGCCGACCTGCTCGCGGCGATCCGGCAGCAACTCTGACAGGCGTGCGATGGCCGAGCTGACCACCATTGCCCGACCGTACGCCGAAGCGGCGTTCCGGATCGCGAGCGACGCGAACGCGCTGCCGGTGTGGTCGCAGATGCTGCGCTTCCTCTGCGACGTCGCGGTCGACCCGCAGGCGGCCGCCGCGCTGGACAATCCGCAGGCTCACCGCCGCCGACAAGACGTCCCTGCTGCTGTCCATCGGCGGCGATCGCCTCGACGCGACCGGCCGCAGCTTCGTCCGGGTGCTGGTCGACGCCGGCCGCATCGCGGTGCTGCCGCAGATCCGCGAGCTGTTCGAAGCGCTGAAGCACGAGGCCGACGGCGTGGCGGAGGCCCGGATCGACAGCGCATTCCCGCTTTCGGACGGCCAGCTCGCCGAGCTCATGGCGGCGCTCGAGAAGCGTTTTGGCAAGAAGATCGAGGCGACCGTCAACGTCGATCCGGCGTTGGTCGGCGGCGCGCGGATCACCGTTGGCGACACGGTGATCGACGGCACCATCGAAGCGCAGCTGGCGGCGATGGCCACCCAGTTACGGGGCTAATTTCGAAACTACCGCGTGCCGGCGGCGGGACGGCCGGTGCGACGCGAGGACACCATGCAGTTGAATCCTTCTGAAATCAGCGAACTGATCAAGAGCAAGATCCAGAACCTGGACACCGGCGCCACCGTGCGCACGCAGGGGACCGTCGTCTCGATCTCCGACGGCATCGCGCGCGTCCACGGGCTGTCCGACGCGATGGCCGGCGAGATGCTCGAGTTCCCCGGCAACACGTTCGGCCTCGCCCTGAACCTCGAGCGCGACTCGGTCGGCGTCGTGATTCTCGGCGCGTACGAGCACATCTCCGAGGGCGACACGGTCAAGTGCACGGGCCGCATCCTGTCGGTGCCGGTGGGCCCCGAGCTGATCGGCCGCGTCGTGAATTCGCTCGGCCAGCCGATCGACGGCAAGGGTCCGGTCACCGCCAAGGAGTCGGACGTCATCGAGAAGGTCGCGCCCGGCGTGATCTGGCGCAAGTCGCGTGTCGCAGCCGGTGCAGACGGGCCTGAAGTCGATCGACGCGATGGTGCCGATCGGCCGCGGCCAGCGCGAGCTCATCATCGGCGACCGCCAGACCGGCAAGACCGCGGTCGCGATCGACACGATCATCAACCAGAAGGGCAAGGACCTCATCTGCATCTACGTCGCGATCGGGCAGAAGGCCTCGTCGGTCAAGAACGTGATCCGCAAGCTCGAGGAATACGGCGCGATGGACTACACCATCGTCCTCGTGGCCACCGCCTCCGAGTCGGCGGCGATGCAGTACATCGCGCCGTACTCCGGCTGCACGATGGGCGAGTACTTCCGCGACCGCGGCCAGGACGCGCTCATCATCTACGACGACCTGACCAAGCAGGCCTGGGCCTACCGGCAGGTGTCGCTGCTGCTGCGCCGCCCGCCGGGCCGCGAAGCCTATCCCGGCGACGTGTTCTACCTGCACTCGCGGCTGCTCGAGCGCGCGGCGCGCGTCTCCGAGGAGTACGTCGAGGCACTTCACCAAGGGCGCGGTCAAGGGCAAGACCGGCTCGCTGACGGCGCTGCCGATCATCGAGACGCAGGCAGGCGACGTGACCGCGTTCGTGCCGACCAACGTGATCTCGATCACCGACGGTCAGATCTTCCTCGAGACGGACCTGTTCAACGCCGGCGTGCGTCCGGCGATCAACGCCGGCATCTCGGTGTCGCGGGTCGGCGGCAATGCGCAGACCAAGATCATCAAGAAGCTCGGCGGCGGCGTGCGCCTCTCGCTCGCGCAGTTCCGCGAGCTCGCCGCGTTCGCGCAGTTCGCCTCGGATCTCGACGAAGCGACCCGCAAGCAGCTGGACCGCGGGCGCCTCGTCACCGAGCTCATGAAGCAGCCGCAGTACGAGCCGCTGCAGGTCAACGAGATGGCGGTGACGCTGTTCACCGTGAACAAGGGCTACTACGACGACGTCCCGGTCGAGAAGGCGCTGGCGTTCGAGGCGGCGCTGCGCGCCTTCCTGAAGAGCAAGTACGCGGCGCTGATGGCCAACATCGAGAAGACCAAGGATCTCTCCGCCGACGACGAGAAGGCGCTCACCGCCGCGGTCGAGGACTTCAAGAAGAACGGCGCGTATTGACCGGGCGGGCGAGGCCGAAGGCGGACGGAGCGCGCAGGCAGCTTCGCCGTCGACCGCGATAAGGACGACAAGATGGCGGGATCGAAAGAGATCCGCAACAAGATCAAGAGCGTGCAGAGCACGCGCAAGATCACCAAGGCGATGGAGATGGTCTCGGCCTCGAAGATGAAGAAGGCCCAGGACCGCATGCGCGCGTCGCGCCCGTACGTCGAGCGCGCGCTGCAGATCGCGATGCACGTCGCCAAGGCCAACACCGAGTACAAGCATCCGTTCCTCGCCAGGCGCGCGACGGTGCAGGCGCGTCGGCGCGATCGTCGTCACCACCGACAAGGGCCTGTGCGGCGGCCTCAACACCAACATCCTCCGGCTGGTGCTGAGCGCGCACAAGGAGTGGCGGGCGAAGGGGCTCGAGGTCGACTATTGCGCGATCGGCGGCCAAGGGGCTCGGCTTCCTCTACCGCCTCGGCGCCAACGTCGTGTCGCACGTCGTGCAGCTGGGCGACCGCCCGCACCTCGACCGGATGGTCGGCCCGGTCAAGGTGCTGCTCGACAAGTACGTCGACGGCACCGTCGACGAGGTGCACGTCTTCTTCACCACGTTCATCAACACGATGAAGCAGGAAGCCCGGCACGGGCACATGCTGCCGATCCCCGAGGAATTCCGGTCGCCGGCACCGGCGAGGTGCGCAAGGCCGAAGCTGCCGCGCGGGTCGTGGGACTACATCTACGAGCCGGACGCGAAGGAGCTCCTCGACGGCGTGCTGCGACGCTACGTCGAGGCGATGCGTCTTCCAGATGGTGAACGAGAACATGGCGTCCGAGCAGTCGGCGCGGATGGTCGCGATGAAGGCGGCGTCCGACAACGCCGGCACGATCATCGACGAGCTGCAGCTCATCTACAACAAGACGCGCCAGGCCGCGATCACCAAGGAACTGGCGGAGATCGTCGGCGGCGCGGCGGCGGTGTGAGGGGACAGGCCGCGTTTTCGAAACCGCGGCCTGTCCCCTGTCGAATTTCGATTTGAAGCAACGCAAACCGAGGAAGCGAACATGAATCAAGGAACCATCGTCCAGTGCATCGGCGCGGTCGTCGACGTGGAGTTCGCGCGCACCGACATGCCGAAGATCTACGACGCCCTCAAGATGGACGAGATCGGGCTGACGCTCGAGGTCCAGCAGCAGCTCGGCGACGGCATCGTGCGCACGATCGCGCTCGGCAGCTCCGACGGCCTGCGCCGCGGGATGACCGTCGTCAACACCGGCAACCCGATCACGGTGCCGGTCGGCGGCAAGACGCTCGGCCGCATCATGGACGTGCTCGGCCGCCCGATCGACGAGCGGGGCCCGGTCGACGCGGAGAAGTCGATGTCGATCCACCGCAACGCGCCCGACGTTCGAGGAGCTGTCGCCGTCGCAGGAGCTGCTCGAGACCGGCATCAAGGTCATCGACCTCTGCTGTCCGTTCGCCAAGGGCGGCAAGGTCGGCCTGTTCGGCGGCGCCGGTGTGGGCAAGACCGTCACGATGATGGAGCTCATCAACAACATCGCGACGGCGCACTCGGGCCTGTCGGTGTTCGCCGGCGTGGGCGAGCGCACGCGCGAGGGCAACGACTTCTACCACGAGATGATCGATGCGGGCGTCGTCGACAAGGACGACCTCGGCGAAGTCCAAGGTGGCGATGGTGTACGGCCAGATGAACGAGCCGCCGGGCAACCGGCTGCGCGTCGCGCTGACCGGCCTCACGATCGCCGAGATCGTTCCGCGACGAAGGCCGCGACGTGCTGCTGTTCATCGACAACATCTACCGCTTCACGCTCGCCGGCACCGAGTGCTCGGCGCTGCTCGGCCGGATGCCGTCCGCGGTGGGCTACCAGCCGACGCTGGCCGAGGAGATGGGCCGGCTGCAGGAGCGGATCACGTCGACCAAGACCGGCTCCATCACGTCGATCCAGGCCGTGTACGTGCCCGCGGACGACCTGACCGACCCGTCGCCGGCGACGACCTTCGGCCACCTCGACGCGACCGTCGTGCTGTCGCGCGACATCGCCTCGCTCGGCATCTATCCGTCGGTCGACCCGCTCGACTCGACGTCGCGCCAGATCGACCCGCACGTGATCGGCGAGGAGCACTACAACACGACGCGCGGCCGTGCAGTCGGTGCTGCAGAAGTACAAGGAACTGCGCGACATCATCGCGATCCTCGGCATGGACGAGCTCTCGCCCGAGGACAAGCTTGCCGTCGCGCGGGCGCGCAAGATCCAGCGCTTCCTGTCGCAGCCGTTCAGCGTGGCCGAGGTGTTCACCGGATCGCCGGGCAAGTACGTGTCGCTGAAGGACACGATCAAGGGCTTCAAGATGATCGTCGAACGGCGAGTGCGACGCAGCTGCCCGAGCAGGCGTTCTACATGGTCGGGACGATCGAGGAGGCGTTCGAGAAGGCGAAGACGCTGCAATGAGCAGCCCCGCGCAGGACGTGAAGGAAACCCATGGCCAACACCATCCACGTCGACGTCGTCAGCGCCGAGGAGCAGATCTTCTCCGGCGAGGCGGAATTCGTCGTGCTGCCCGGCATCGTGGGCGAGCTCGGCATCTATCCGCGGCACACGCCGCTCCTCACGCAGATCAAGCCCGGCGCGGTGCGCATCAAGATTCCCGGCCAGGCCGAAGAAGAGCTCGTGTTCGTGCAGGGCGGATTCCTCGAGGTGCAGCCGCACCGCGTGACCGTGCTCGCCGACACCGCGATTCGCGCCAAGGACCTCGACGAAGCAACGGCCATGGAATCGCGAAAGGCGGCGCTGGAGAGGATGCAGAACAAGACGTCGAAGGAAGAGATCGCCGCCGCCGAGGCCGAGCTCTCGGTGGCCGTCGCGCAGCTCGAGGCCATCCGCAAGATGCGGCATCGCGCCTGACCGCGCGATCGCGCGCCGACCGTCGGTGGCGGACGGCGGCCGCCCCTTTTTCGGTAGGACTCCGCGCCCCTGCGTCGGCTCGTTGGCTGGTGAGCGAGCCATTTTCGCTTGCGGGGAGGGACAGCCCGGCGTCGACCGCGCGGGCAGGTTGCCGAGATCGCACAGTCGGGGCCAGCACGTGCGGCAAATCTCGCTGTCTTCCTTGCCACCGATCCATGACCGTTCGTTGATGCCCGTCAACGCGCTTCCCTGATCTGCGCGTAGGCTTGGCTGGCGAGTCCCTGGGACCGTTCCAGGCTGTATCGTAGGGGGGTTCGCGCCGAAGCCGCACGAGGCGGGGCGACACCCGAAAAATGATGTACAGATCTTTGTGCCCGGGTTTGGTAGCGTTTGCGCGCGCGCGGGGCCCATGGCAAAGCTGAGCCATCGCTCGGGCGTTCGGATGCCTCGGTGGCCGATCCTCAGGCTCGCGGCCTCGGGCGGGTTGCTGCTGGTGCTGCTGTGGGGCGTTCTGCTCTGGGACTTTCAGCGGCACGCCGACTTCGACTACGCGGACAACCGTCGCGAGGTGGAGTCCGTGACCCAGCTCGGCGCCCATGCGCTGCTGTCCACGGTGCGCGCAATCGACCTGATGCTGCTCGACTTGCGCGAGCACTGGCAGCTGGATCCGGGTGATTTCGACCGCAAAGTACGTCTGCGCCAAACCGACGCCCGTATCGGCCTTCCCTTCGCCATCAGCGTAATCGGTCCCGATGGACGCGTGGCCTACAGTTCCGCCAATCCCGCAGCCACCGGAACGGATCTGACCGACCAGCCCTACGTCAGCGCGTACCGCGACGACACCACCTATGGGGATCTCACGATCATCAGGCCGCGCGAGGGCCCGCTTTCGGAGCGCAGAACCATCCAGTTCGCCCGGCCCTTGCGGACTCCGGAGGACCCCTTCGCCGGAGCCATCGTGTTCTCGGTTACCCCGGGCGACTTCATGCAGGTGGTGCGGTCCGTGCACTTCCAGGAGAACACCCTTGTGACGGTGATTCGCGACGATGGCGTCATCCTGGCGCGCACGGTGGGGCGAGAGGTCCCGGCGTCCGACGCAACCCCACCCTTCGACGATGCGCGCGCCGCGGTATCGGCGTCACCTCCGTTGTTCGCAACGCCTTCACAGCTCGGCTTGAGCGAGAGCGGATTCTCGCGGATCCGCTCGCCGGTTGATCAGATCGAGCGCTTGTCCAGCTGGCGAAAGCTTACCCCCTACCCGTTGACCCTCATCGTCGGCGAGCCGGCGTCCCTGATCGACGAAGAGATTTCGCGACTTCGCCTGCGTTACCTCTTCGTCGGGGGACTCGGCTCGTTGCTGCTGCTGGTGGCACTCTACTGGCGGCTGCTCACCCACCGCGCGCGCGAACGCGCCGCCATCGCGCAGCGCGAACATCTCGCACAGCTGAGTCGCGGTGCTGCCGAGCTGCGCGCCTCGCGGCAGCAGATGCGCGAGCTGGCGGCGCATCAGATGGTCCTGAAGGAGGAAGAGCGCAAGCGCATCGCGCAGGAAATCCACGACGAGCTCGGCCAGCGGCTGACCGTGCTGCGTATGGACATCGCGATGCTGCCGCGAGCCGTCCGCGCCGATCCCGCCGGTCTGCTGCCCGGGCAGGTGGCCGAGCTCAAGGCGAGTCTCGACAGCATCGTGGCCATCGTCCGCGACATTGCCGGCAGGCTTCGCCCCGCCACACTTGACGTGAGCCTGGAAGCGGCCGCCGAAGGGCTGGTCGAGGAGTTCCGGGCCAGCCTCGGCATTCCCTGCGAGCTCGACAACCGGCTGCCGTCAGGGCTCGCGCTGGATGACAAGCTCGCCACGGCCGCGTTCCGCATCATTCAGGAATCGCTCACCAACGTGGCGCGCCACGCCGACGCCACCCGGCTGCGGGTCGTGTTGGCGATGAAGGACGGCAGCCTGCACATGCAGGTGCACGACGACGGCCGCGGTCTCGACCTGGAGTCGGGGCATCCGAATCCGTCGTTCGGCCTGTCCGGCATGCGCGAGCGAGCCGCGATGCTGGGCGGCAAGGTGGAAATCACGAGCAAGCCGGGTGAAGGGACGACGGTCGACGCGCGGATTCCCGTGGACAATGCCACTGCTGCCGGCGGAACCCGCGCGGAGAACCTTGCCGCCGACGAAGTGCAAAGTTGATGAATCCCGACCGCAGCGGCGACATCGCCATCATCATCGCCGACGATCACGCGATGGTGCGCGCCGGCCTGCAGCGCATCATCGAGGGCGAACTGGGCATGCGCGTCACCGGGCAGGCGGGGGACGGCGCCGGCACCCTCGCGCGCTTGCAGGACACGCGCTGCGACGTGCTGCTGCTGGACCTGGGCATGCCCGCCCCCAGCGGCCTCGAGCTCATCAGGCAGGTCCGTGCACAATGGCCGCAACTGCCGATCCTGGTGGTCAGCATGCACAATCACCCGAAGATGGTGCGCGCCGCGCTGGACGCCGGCGTCAACGGCTATGTCGTCAAGGACAGCGACCCCGAGGTTCTGGTAGCGGCGCTGCGCCGCGTGGCCGGCGGCGGTCATTACGTGGAGCCGAGCCTCGCGGACGCGTTGCTGTTCGCGCCGTCCCCAGCCCCTCACGCGAGCCTCTCGCCGCGCGAGCGCGAGGTCCTGCGGCGGTTGGCCCGAGGCCAGAGCAACGGCGAGATCGCACGTGCGCTGTTCCTGAGCGAGAAGACCGTCAGCACCCACAAGGCCAATCTCATGGCCAAGCTGCAGCTGGAAAATCTGGCCGACCTCGTGCACTACGCCGACGAACACCCGCCATCGCCGAACGACGGCGAGGACTGAGCGCGCGGATCGGATTTTTCCGAGCCCGGAATCAGCGGTCTCCGATACCGCCGGGCAGTCCCGATTCGCACAATAGGCGCTGCGGGCCTGTCGAGTGCCTGCCTGCCCAGAGATGGATGCCATCGACACCACGGGACTCGCCATCGTCATCGCCGACGACCATGCGCTGGTGCGCGCCGGCCTGCAGCGCATCGTCGAAAGCGAACCCGGTCTGCGCGTCACCGGTCAGGCGAACGACGGTCCCGACACGCTCGCGCGCCTGGCAGACACGCCCTGCGACGTGCTGCTGCTCGACCTCGACATGCCGGCCCCCAGCGGCCTCGAGCTCATCAAGCGGGTCCGCGCGCAGTGGCCGCAGTTGTCGATCGTCGTCGTCAGCATGCACAACCAGCCGCAGATGGTGCGCGCCGCGCTGGCGGCGGGCGCCGATGATTACGTGGCCAAGGACAGCGACCCGGAGATTCTCATCGCGGCGTTGCGCCGGATGGCGGGTGCCGGCGGCCCGACCTGCGCGAACTGATCGCGAGACAGGGATTGGGTCCCTGTTCTGTACACGCCTCACCCGGCCTCGGAAATTTCCGATTCGAAATCAGTATCTGCTGATACCGGACGAGCGCCTCGCGAACGGAGAATGGATTCGCAGCTCGCTTTTGCGTCGGAACCCGGAGAGCGGGCTTCCGAATTCCCGCAGCCGCGAGCGGTTCGTCGAACGAACGGCAGGAGGGCATCATGAAAGTCAAACTTCTCTGGAAAGCAATTGCGATCGCGCTCGGCCTTGCCGGCGCGGTATCGATCAACGTTTACGCTGCGCCGGGCGGTAACGGTGGCGGCGGTGGCAACGCGGGGACGGCGGCCGGCGCGCTGTACGGCGACCTGTACGTCATCGAGCGCAACGGCAACGGGGAGCCGGTGTTGCGGAGCAAGACCCTGGATGGAGTGACTTACACCTGTCAGCAACCTCTCGCCGCCGGCTGCAGCTTTCTGCCGCTGAACTTCGACAAGGAGAATCCGCCTTTCGAGCCGAAACGGAAGACGCATGCGCCGTGCAGACCGATTCCACCGACCTGCTGCAGGCAGTCACATTCGGGCGGGAGAGCGTTTCCCGTGCGCCCGCCACCGTCATCGACAAGTCGTACGCGGAAGCGCTCAAGTCGATAAACCTTGCAGAGCCATCGTGCGACGAGTCACGGGCCATCAAGCTCGACCCGGCGGGCAGGATCACGATGTTCATCGCCCAGGAGGGCACCGGCACGGCCGCCGGGATGCCGATCGACGCGCCGCGCATCGGGCGGGCGCTCGCCGACGCCGTATACGCATGGAAGACGATCGACGCGCCGCTCGAGAACCTGGGGCTGTACCGGGCGACGATGACGAACGGATGCTTCGGGCCGGTCTCGAGGAGATCGTCACCGAGGAGGGGGTGCGCGAAACCGTGACGACCGAACTGAGCCCCGCGGCGAAGGGCTACCTCACAGCGTCCGGGCTCGGCCACCTGGTGTGCAGCGGCACCTTACCCAACGCTGTGACGAAGGACGACATGCTCTCTTCGGCCGTGTTCATCGCGGCAGGCGAAAGTGCCTTTAGGCCGGCGCGCGCTGCTGCCGCACCAGCGATACCCAGTAGCTCACGCCGATCGGCAGCGCGTCGTCGTTGAAGTCGTAGTGCGGGCTGTGGACGATTGCGGCCGGGTCGGCGGCGCCGTTGCCGAGCCAGACGTAGCAACCCGGCCGCTCCCGCAGCATGAAGGCAAAGTCCTCCGCGCCCATGCTCGGCGTCGGATGCGCATCGATATTGGCGGCGCCGATCACCGCCGCCGCCGCCTCGCGGCGCCAGGTGCTGCCTCCGCGGGGGAATTGACGGTGGCGGGATAGCGGCGTTCGTAGTGGAGGTCGCAGCTCACGTCGTAACACGCCGCGCGTAGTGGTCGACGATCGCCCGCATGCGCCGCTCGATCAGCGCCTGCGTTTCGTCGCGAAAGCTTCGCGTCGGTGCCCCGCAGCACCGCCTGAGGCCGGAATCACGTTCCAGGTGTCGCCGGCATGAATCTGGGTGACGCTGACGACCGCGGCGTCGAGCGGATCGACGTTGCGGCTGGCGATCGTCTGCAGGCACGCACGATCTGCGTCGCGACGACGATCGGATCGATGCCCAGGTGGGCATTGCCCCGTGCGAGCCCTGGCCGGATGGCGTGATCTCGAACGATGTCGAACGCGCGCCATCAGCGGCCCGGCGCAGATCGCCATCTTTCCCACCGGCAGGCCGGGCCAGTTGTGCATGCCGTAGACGGCGCGCACCGGAAATTGTTCGAACAGCCCTTCCTCGACCATCACGCGGCCGCCGCCTTCGTTCTCCTCGGCGGGCTGGAAGATGAAATACGACGGTCCCGCCGAAGTTGCGACTCGCGCCAGCACGGACGCCGCGCCCAGCAGCATCGTCGTGTGGCCGTCGTGTCCGCAGGCGTGCATCTGCCGGCGATGCTGCGAGCGGTAGGGCGCACCGTTGCCTCCTCGATCGGCAGCGCGTCGAGATCGGCGCGCAGGCCGATCGCAGCGTCCGCCGCTGCCGCCCGCAGCACGCCGACGACGCCGGTCCCCGCGAGCCCGGTGTGCACCTCGAGTCCGAACGACGGCAGCTTGTCGGCGACGAACGCCGAGGTCGCCGTCTCCTCGAACGCGGTCTCGGGATGCGCGTGAAGGTGATGCCGCCAGGCTTTGAGTTCGGGCACGAGCGCCGTGACTTCGGGAACGAGCTGCATGGCCCCTCGCTTGATTCCGGATCGACCAACCCCGATGGTAGCGCAAGCGCGGGGCTCCGTCGGGGCACTGCTAGAATCGGGGCCAGCACGAACGAAGACTGCCGCGTGTCCACACCCTCTCCGCAATTCGATCTCCTCGTCGTGGGCGCCGGCATCAATGGCGCGGGCATCGCGCGCGACGCCGCGGGGCGCGGGCTCAAGGTGCTGCTGGTCGAGCAGGGCGACATCGCGGCGGCCACCTCGCAGTGGAGCACGAAGCTGATCCATGGCGGACTGCGCTATCTCGAGCAATACGAATTCCGCCTGGTCCGCGAATCGCTCGCCGAACGCGAAGTCGTGCTGCATCAGGCGCCGCACATCGTCGAGCCATTGTCCTTCGTGCTGCCGCACGAGCCGCACCTGCGGCCGGCATGGATGCTGCGCGCTGGCCTCTTCCTGTACGATCATCTCGGCCGGCGCGAGACGTTGCCGGGTTCCTTTGGTGTCGACCTGTCGCGATCGCCGTGGGGCGAGGGGCTCAAACCCAAGTTCAGGAAGGGATTCGTCTATGCCGATGCCCGCGTCGACGACGCGCGGCTCGCCGTGTTCAACGTGATGGACGCGCACCTGCGCGGCGCCGACGTCCGCATCCGGACGCGGCTCGTCACCGCGCGACGGGAGCGTGCTGCCGGCGGCGCCTATTGGCGGGCGACGCTCCGCGGGCCCTCGAAGGCGACCGTCGAAGTGACCGCGAAAGTGCTGGTCAACGTCGCCGGTCCGTGGGTCAAGCGGGTGCGCGATGCGATCAACGGCACGCCGTCGAAAGAGAACGTGCGCCATGTCAAGGGCAGCCACATCGTCGTCCCGCGCGTATACGAGGGCGAGCACGCGTACATCCTGCAGAATGCCGACAAGCGAATCGTCTTCGTGATTCCCTATCAGGACCATTACACGCTGATCGGGACGACGGATGTGCCGGTGAAGACGTTCGAGCGGCCCGAGATCTCGCGCGAGGAAATCGACTACCTGCTGGCGCTCGCCAACACCTATCTCGCGCAGCCGCTCTCGCGCAGCGACGTCGTGTGGACTTTCAGCGGCGTGCGACCGCTCTACGACGACGGCGCGTCGGACCCGTCCTCCATCACTCGGGACTACGTGTTCAGGCTCGACACGGCGCAAGGCGCCGGTGCGCCGGCGCTGTCGATCTACGGCGGCAAGATCACCACCTACCGCAAGCTGGCCGAGCACGCGCTCGACGAGCTGAAACCGTTCCTGCCGCCGATGCGGCCGCATTGGACGAAGCAGGCGGTGCTCCCTGGCGGCGACCTGCCGGCCGGAGACCTCCCGGCCTGGATCTCGGAGCTCGTCCGCCGCTTCCCGGCGCTGCCGGCCGATCTGCTGCGCGACCTCGCGCGCCGGCACGGCACGCTCGCGCTCGCGATCCTCGGTTCCGCCGACACGCCCGCGGATCTGGGCGAGGACTTCGGCCATGGGCTCACCGCGGCCGAGGTCGACTACCTCGTGCGCGAGGAGTGGGCGCGCAGCGCAGACGACGTGCTCTGGCGCAGAACCAAGTGCGGCATCGGCATGACGGAACGCGAGCGCAAGCGCGTCGCGGCATACGTGGCAAACGCCGTGGCGGCGGCAGATGCGCCAGCAACCTAGGCCGGGCGCGTGACCGGCACGGCGATGCGCCCGCTGGCGACGATGCCGGGCGAAGTCCGGCGCGCGATCCGCTGCGTGCTCACCGACATCGACGACACGCTGTCGACGCACGGCCGGCTGACCGCGCAAGCCTATGCGGCGATGGAGCGGCTGCGCGCGGCCGGGCGGCTCGTGATTCCCATCACCGGCCGGCCCGCCGGCTGGTGCGACCACATCGCGCGGATGTGGCCGGTCGACGCCGTCGTTGGCGAGAACGGCGCGCTCTACATGCGCTACGACGAGGCGCGACGCCGGCTCGTCCGCCGGTTCGTCGACGACGACGCGACGCGGCGGGCGCACCGCGAGAGGCTCGCGGGGATCGCGCAGAAGATCCTCGCCGCGGTGCCGGGTTGCGCGCTCGCCTCCGATCAGCTCTATCGCGAGACCGATCTCGCGATCGATTTCCGCGAGGATGTGGCCGCGCTTCCGCGCGCTGCCGTCGACCGCATCGTCGCGCTGATGCAGGCGGAGGGCATGACGGCGAAGGTGAGCTCGATCCACGTCAATGGCTGGTTCGGCAGCTACGACAAGCTGGCGATGACGCGGATGCTGCTGGAGGAGATTTTCGGGACGGATCTCGACGCGGAGCGCGAGCATTTCATCTTTGCCGGCGACTCGCCGAACGACGCACCCATGTTCGCCTACTTTCCGAACGCGGTCGGTGTCGCGAACGTGCGTGACTTCGCCGACCGCATCGCGACGTTGCCGGCGTACGTCACGCAGGCCGCGGCGGGGGCGGGCTTCGCCGAGCTCGCGGAGTTCCTGCTGGCGTAACCGCGGCGCGCGCGACCGCGGCGGACGTTTCTTTCGTGGCCCGCGCTCCGGGTCACGCGCGGCCGGACCGCGCGCACGCCGCCCGGCCGGCAAACCGCGCCGCAGCGCCCAGACCTTCCTCGATGCGCAGGGCTTCGTTCCATTTCGCCATCCGCTCGGAGCGCGCGAAGGAGCCGACCTTGAGCTGGCCGGCGTTCCAGCCGATGGCAAGATGGACGATGGAGGTGTCCTCGGTTTCGCCCGAGCGCGCGGACACGATCGTGGCGAAGCCTGCCGCCTTGCCGGCGGCGAGGGCTGCCAGCGTCTCGGTGAGCGTGCCGGCCTGGTTCGGCTTGATCAGCACGGCGTTGCACGCACCGTCCGCGGCCGCCTGCGCGATGCGCTCGGCGCTCGTGGTGAGGTAATCGTCCCCGATGATCTGAATGCGCGCGCCGGCGGCGCGCGCAAAGGCGATCCACCCTTCGCGGTCGTCCTCGGCCAGCGGATCCTCGATCGACACGATCGGAAACCGGTCGATCCAACCGAGCATGAGGTCGATCATCCCGTCGCGATCCAGTTCGCGGCGCTCGAGCCCCAACCGGTAGCGGCCACCGTGGCCGAACTCCGACGCGGCGATGTCGAGCGAGATCGCGATGTCCTTCCCGGGAACGAAGCCCGCGCGCTCGATCGCGCGCACCAGCATCGCCAGCGCCTCCTCGTTGGTGTCGAACATCGGCCACCATCCGCCTTCGTCGGCCACGCCGGCCAGCCTGCCCGCGTCCCGCATCAATTCACCGGCAGCGCGATAGACATCGGCGGTCATCTCGAGCGCCTGCGCGAACGACGTCGCGGCGACGGGCACCGCCATCAGGTCCTGGATGTCGATTCGCCGGCCGGCATGTGCGCCGCCCCCGAAGATCTGTATTTCGGGAAGCGGAAGCGAGACCGGCCCGGTGCCGGCCAGGTGGCGCCATAAGGGCCATCCGCGCGCCGCCGCCGCCGCATGCGCAACGGCGAGCGACACGGCGACCGTGGCGTTGCCGCCCAGCTTCGCCTTGTTCGCCGTGCCGTCCAGCGCGATCAGCGCCGCATCGACGCCGGCCTGGTCCGCCGCATCGCGGCCGACGAGCGCGCGCTGCACGAGCCCGTCGACGTTCGCGATTGCCTGCGTGACGTCCATCCCGCCCAGGCGCGCCCCGCCGTCGCGCAGATCGACCGCCTCGCGCGAGCCACGCGAGGCGCCCGCGGGCGCGATCGCGCGGCCGACGGCGCCGCTCTCGAGCGCGACTTCCGCCTCCAGCGTGGGCCGCCCGCGCGAGTCCCAGACGCGTCGCGCGCGGACCGTTGCGATGGCACCCCTCACGTCGTTTCCCCGTCCAGCCAGCGGCGCGAAATCTCGCGCGGGTCGCCGACCGGGTCGCCGAGGAGCGATCGCGCGAACCTCCGGACGGCGTCCTTCTGCGACTCGCTCGCCAGATATTCGACCGGCGATTTGCCGTCGATGCGCGCGAGCATGAGACCCGGCAGCAGCGCCGCCGTCCGCTGCCCGCAACTCGCGGGCGCCTCCCACGTGACGTGCGCGAAGTAGGCATCCGCCAGCGCCGCATACGCATCCACGTAGCGCGCGCGCCACTGCGGCAGCCACGCGCCCTTGAGCAGCAGGTGGTTCAGCACGAAGGCGAGGTCGAACGCGGGGTCGCCGTACCACGCGCATTCAGCATCGAGGATCACCGGGCCCGCAGGCCCGATCAGGAGATTCTTCGGACTGAAGTCGCCGTGGACCAGCACGCGTTTGGTGGTGCGCGTCGTCTCGACGAGCGCGTCGAGGCGCGCCGCGAGATCGGGGTGCGCGCGCGCCGTCGCGACCAGATAAGGCTCGAGGCGGATGGCGTGGAAGATGTGGTCGGTTGGAAACCGCGCGGCAATGTCCGCCCGGTCCGCGGTCGCCGCATGAATCCGGCCGAGCACGTGGCCGATGCCCGCCGCCGTCGCCACGTCGATGTCGCCGCGCTGCAGCAGATCCTTCCAGACGGGGTGCGTGTCCGGCGCCAGATACGCCATCGCGAAACAGCCGGTCCCGCGGTCCTCGCCGAGGATCGCGGGCACGGCTGCCGGTGCGATGCCGCCGGCGATGCGCATCCATTCGACCTCCCAGCGGTTGCGTTCGACGGGCGCGCGCCAGTCGGCGGCGACCTTCAACCGGGCCAGCGCGCGCTTGATGCAGGCCGGTCCGGTGGGTAGATCCACACGGTAGATTTCGGACGACACGCCGCCGGCCAATGGCGTCAACACGACTGATTGGTGAGCGCTTACTAGCGCCATATGCCTCAATGCCTGGACGACTTCCGCCTCGGATCCGACTTTCTCGGAGATGGCGGACGAGGTCAAGGGGATGGCCATCAGCGGCAAAAGGGCGGGTGAGACGGGTGTTTGTGACCAGGACTTGATCTATCATAGCAATCTCCGGCGTTAAGCCGATGATCCACCAGCGAGGGTACCGGGATTCCCGGTTCTGCCTGCCTGCAGGAGTACAGCATGACTCGCTTCGGTTTCAACATCCGAACCAAGACCGGCCAGCGGGTCGACAACATCCAGATCCTGGCCGCGTCGATGGGCGATGCCGAGCGCAGGTTGCGCCAGATGTACCTGAAGTGCGAAATCATCGAGAGTCGCGAACAGCCGGTTCATGGCCGCATCGCGGCTGCCGACATCCGGGCCGCCAGTGCGCGGGTCCGCCTTGCCGCGGTCAAGAACAAGACCGGCACGCATTGATCCGTTGTGGTGTACAGCGCCGCCCGCTCTTCGGCTGGCGCGCCGCCCGCTTTGAGTGCTTCGATCGGCACAGAGTGTGCTTTCCTCTGGGTGACGCCGAAACGCGTGCGGGCAGGGTTGCTCGAACGCAGCGCCATCGTCGGAACACCCGCGGGCGCTCACTGAGGCAGGACGAAGGACTCACGTAGAATCCGGGCAACTCATGGTCACCGCCCCGCCCGCCCCTCTGAATATCGCGATCCTCGCCGCCGGCCAGGGCAAACGGATGCGCTCCGGCCTGCCGAAGGTGCTGCATCCCCTCGGCGGCCGGCCGCTGCTCGCCCATGTGCTCGACACTGCCCGCAAGCTTGCGGCCGATCGCATCTGTGTCGTCTACGGCCACGGCGGCGAAGCGGTGCGCGGCCGCTTTCCGGAACCGGACCTCGCCTGGGCGCTGCAGGATCCACCGCAGGGCACCGGACATGCGCTGGCGCAGGCATTGCCGCAACTCGCCGCCGACGGCGTGACCCTCGTGCTGTTCGGCGCCGATCCGCTGGCCCGTGCGTCGACGCTGGAATCGGTCATCGGGCATGCGCGTCAGGGTGCGCTTTCGCTGCTGACGATCGAACTCGACGACCCGACCGGCTACGGCCGGATCGTGCGCGGCCCGGATGGCGCCGTTGAGTCCATCGTCGAGGAAAAGGACGCGACGCCGGAACAGCGCGCGATCCGCGAGATCAACACGGGCGTGATGGCCGCGCCCACCGCGTATTTCGCGCGGTGGCTGAAGGCCGTCGACAACCGCAACGCGAGCGGCGAGTATTACCTGACCGCCGTCATCGCGCTGGCCAGGCAAGAGGGTGTTCCGATCCAGGCATCGCACGCCGCCAGCCTCATCGAAACGCTCGGCGTGAACACGATGCGCGAGCTGGCAGAGCTCGAGCGGCTCTACCAACGGGCGCAGGCGGACGCGCTGCTCGACGCCGGCGTGACGCTCGCCGACCCCGACCGCATCGACATCCGCGGCGCGCTTGCCTGCGGCAGCGACGTGATGATCGACGTGGGCTGCGTGTTCGAAGGCACGGTGCATCTGGCCGACGGCGTCGCCATCGGCGCCAATTGCGTGCTGAAGAACGTGACCGTCGAGGCAGGTTCGCAGATCCTGCCCTTCTCGCACCTCGAGGGCGCGACGATCGGCGCGAATTGCCGGGTCGGCCCCTACGCACGGCTGCGGCCGGGTGCTGCGCTCGCCGACGACGTCCACATCGGCAATTTCGTCGAGGTGAAGGCAAGCACGATCGGACGCGGCTCGAAGGCCAACCACCTCGCCTATGTCGGCGACACGACGATGGGCGCCGGCGTGAATTTCGGCGCCGGGGCGATCACGGCGAACTACGACGGCGCGAACAAGCACCGCACCGTGATCGAGGACGACGCCAGCATCGGCTCGAATTGCGTACTGGTCGCGCCGGTGACGATCGGCCGCGGGGCGACGATCGGCGGCGGCAGCACGATCGCCAAGAAAGCGCCGGCCGAGACACTGACCGTGAGCCGGGCGAAGCAGATGAGCCTGCCCGGCTGGAAGCGGCCGGTCAAGCAACCGAAACCTCAGAAGGGCTGACGCCATGTGCGGCATAGTCGGCGCGGTCTCTCCGCGCAACGTCGTACCGGTGCTGATCGACGGCATCCGCCGCCTCGAGTATCGCGGTTACGACTCGAGCGGTCTCGCGATCATCGGCGGCGACGAGCCGCGACTCGAGCGGCTCGTCAGTACCGCGCGCGTCGCGGACCTCGCGGCGCGGGCCGAAGCGACGCACCTCGACGGGCACACCGGAATTTCGCACACGCGCTGGGCGACCCACGGCGCGCCGACACCGGTCAATGCGCATCCGCACGTTTCCGGCGGCGAAATCGCCGTCGTGCACAACGGCATCATCGAGAACTTCGAGGCGCTGCGCGAAAAGCTGGTGGCGCAGGGCTACGCGTTCGCGACGCAGACCGACACGGAAGTCATCGCACATCTCATCCACGCGCACTGGCACGCGGCCGGCGGCGGCGATCTCAAGCGCGCGGTCCAGGCCGCCACGTCCGAGTTCCACGGGGCTTTCGCGATCGCCGTGATGTCGACGCGGGAGCCGGGCCGCCTCGTCGGCGCGCGGGCCGGCAGCCCGCTGGTCGTGGGCATCGGCGACGACGATCACTTTCTCGCCTCGGATGCGGCGGCGCTGCTGTCGGTCACACGCCGGATCGTCTATCTCGAGGAAGGCGATGTGGCCGATGTGAGGCGAGAAGCCTACGCGCTCTTCGACGCGCGGGGCGAGCGCGTCGACCGCGCAGTCGTCACCGTCGAGGCTTCGGGCGACACGGTGGAGCTGGGCCCGTATCGCCACTTCATGCAGAAGGAGATCTTCGAGCAGCCCCGCGCCGTGGCCGATACCCTCGAAGGCGTCGCGAGCATCGACGCGCGCCTGTTCGGCGCCGATGCGGGCCGGATCCTCGCCGCGGTGGACAGCGTGCTCGTGCTGGCCTGCGGCACCAGCTACTACTCGAGCCTCGTCGCGAAGCAGTGGATCGAGTCGCTGGCGAGGATTCCCTGCCAGGTGGAGATCGCCAGCGAGTATCGCTACCGCGACAGCGTTCCCAACCCGAACACGCTGGTGGTGGTCGTCTCGCAATCAGGGGAAACCGCCGACACGCTGGCCGCGCTGAAGCATGCGCAGGAGCTCGGCCACGAGCACACGCTCGCGATCTGCAACGTCGCGACGAGCTCGATGGTGCGCCAGACCGCGCTCATCTACCTGACGCGTGCCGGCGCCGAGATCGGCGTCGCGTCCACCAAGGCGTTCACGACTCAGCTCGTCGCGCACTTCCTGCTCGCGCTGACGCTCGCGAAGCTTCGCGGTCGACTCCCCGCCGCGGATGAGGAGCGCTGGCTGCGCGGCCTGCGGCATCTGCCCGCGGCGCTGCAGGCCGCGTTGGCGCTCGAGCCGCAGCTGATCGCCTGGGCGGGACTCTTCGCCAGGAAGCAGCACGCGCTGTTCCTCGGCCGCGGCCCGCACTACCCGATCGCGCTCGAAGGTGCGCTGAAGCTGAAGGAAATCTCGTACATCCACGCCGAGGCCTATCCCGCGGGCGAGCTCAAGCACGGGCCGCTCGCGCTGGTCGACGCCGAGATGCCCGTCGTCGCGATTGCGCCGAACGACGCCCTGCTGGAAAAGCTCAAGTCCAACCTGCAGGAAGTCCGCGCGCGCGGCGGCGAGCTCTACGTCGTTGCCGATCTCGACAGCCACCTGCGGGCGAGCGAAGGCATCCACGTGATCCGACTGCCCGAGCACGCGGGCTATCTGTCGCCGATTCTTCACACGATCCCGCTGCAGCTTCTCGCCTATCACGCCGCCGTCCTGCGCGGCACCGACGTGGACAAGCCGCGCAACCTCGCGAAATCGGTCACGGTCGAGTGAGCGATCGCAGGAGCCCCGGCCCCGCTGATCAGGCCGGCGCCGCGAAGTGAATCGGGACGTTCACCATCATGACAGCGAAGGGTAGCGCACCGTCGGTCTCGCAACCGCTCGATCTCGCCGGCTTCACCGAGTGGCTCGTCGACCGGGGCCTGCGCGGCTTGCCGCTCGAAGAACAGGTCGACGGATTCTGCCGGCGCGTGATGGAGGCCGGATTTCCGGCACGCCGCTTCAACATGCTGATGGGGACGCTGCACCCTCGGCATGGCGCGCGCAGCTACACGTGGCGCCCCGAGGGTCTGACGACGGGCGTATTCCCCCGCCGGCGCAGCGACGATGAAAGCGAGGCGTACCTGCGCAGCCCCATCTACCACCTGCGTGCCTCGGGCGAGGCGAGGCTGCGCCGCCGTCTCGACACGGGAGGCGCGCTGGAGTTTCCTTTGCTCGCGGAGTTGCGCGAGGCCGGGATGACCGATTACGTCGCGCGGCTCGTGCGCTTCGACGTCGGCGATGCGCCGGCGCTGCACATCGACGGCGACCCGGGCGATCCCGCGCGCCCGAATCCGCTGCAAGGCATCTTCTTCTCCGCCGCGACCGATGTCCCGGGGGGCTTCGACGACGGGCACCTGAGGCAGGTGGCGGACGCGCTGCCCTATCTCGCGCTGGCGGTGAAGTCGCGTTCGACGCTGGACGTCGCGCGCACGCTGCTGGACACCTACCTCGGCGCCGACGCCGGCGGCCGTGTGCTCACCGGCGCGATCGACCGTCATTCGGTGCAGCGGATCCAGGCGGTCATCTGGTTCTGCGATTTGCGCGGTTTCTCGAGCGTGGCGAGCCGGGTACCCCAGGATGAGCTGGTCGAGATTCTGGACGCGTACCTCGAAGCCATGGCTCGTCCGGTGCTCGACCATCGCGGGCAGGTCCTGAAGTTTCTGGGCGATGGATTTCTCGCGACCTTCGACCTCGCGCAGCGCAGCCGGCAATCCGTGTGCGTCGACGCGCTGGCCGCCGCCTCGCAGCTGCTCGAGCTCTTCCCGAGCTTCAATGCGGAGCGCCGCGCGGCCGGGAAGAAGACCCTGGAATTCGGCGTCGCGCTGCACCTGGGGGAGGTGCTCTACGGAAACATCGGCGCGAGCGAGCGGCTCGATTTCACGGTCGTGGGATCGGCGGTGAACGAGGCGAGCCGCATCGAAGGGATGTGCCGGCCGCTGCAGCGCAGGGTGCTGGTGTCACAGACCTTCCACGAGGCGGCGGTGACCTGCGGCGGCCGCCTCACTTCGTTGGGCGTACACGCGCTGCGCGGCATCCGCGAGCCGCAGGAGCTGTTCACGATCGCGGGCGGCTGACGACCGGCAACGGCGGCCGGGATGCCACCGGACGCCGGGCACGCAAGCCGGCCCGGCGTCGAACGGGCGGTAGCGGCGCCCCGGGGAACCCCCCGCCGGCTCAAGCCGACTTGCCGAGCAGCGTGAAATGCTCCACGTGCGGCGGCGCCGTGAAGAAGGGCCCGACGATCGCGCGCCATTCGGCGAACGACGGCCCCTGACGGAAGGCGACGGTGTGGTCTTCCAGCGTGTCCCAGAAGATCATCAGCAGATATCGTTCCGGGCTCTCGACGCTCTTGTTGACCTTCCAGCCCCGGAAGCCCCGGGCGCGGCTGATCACGGTGGTGACGCCGCGCTGGATGGCTTCGTCGAACGCGGCCTGCTGGCCGGGCGCGATGCGGATATCGGCGACTTCGAGAATCATGGCGGCTCCTTGTGGTGAGATGTTCCTGCGCTCGCCCTACAGTCCGTAGAGCGCGCCGTATTTCGTGTTGAGGTAGGCGAGGTAAGGCGCAATCGACAGCGGCTGTCCGGTCGCGCGCCGCACGATTTCGGGCGCGGTGAATTTGCGGCCGTGGCGGTAGATCCGATCCGTCAGCCATGCGCGCAGCGGCGCGTACCGGCCGGCGCCGATCTGCTCGTCGAGATCGCCGAGGTCGCGCCTCGCCGCGGCAAAGAATTGCGCGCTCATGATGTTGCCGAGCGTATAGCTCTGGAACGCTCCGCCGACGATTCCGCCGTACCAGTGCACGTCCTGCAGCGCGCCGTCGCGGTCGTCCGGCGGGCTCACTCCCAGGTCGCTTTGCACGCGCGCGCGCCAGGCTTCCGGCAGTTCGGCGACTGCGAGCGTTCCCTCCAGCAGCGCGAGCTCGAGATCGAAGCGGAGCATCACGTGGAGGTTGTAGGTGACTTCGTCGGCTTCGGTGCGGATCAGCGACGGACGCACCCTGTTGATCGCGCGATAGAAGGCATCCACGTCCACGTCGTCCAGCGCGCCCGGGAACGCGGCCCGGAGCTCGGCGTACCAGTGGCGCCAGAACGGCAGGCTGCGCCCGACCAGGTTCTCCCACAGCCGCGACTGGCTTTCGTGCACCCCGGACGTCGTGCCGGTGTAAAGCGGCGTGCCGTCGAGCCCGTCGTCGATCCCCTGCTCGTACATCGCGTGTCCGGCTTCGTGCAGCGTGGAGAACAGGCCGTCGGAAAGATTGTCCGTGCGGTAGCGGGTGGTGATCCGGACGTCGCCGCGGCCGAGCTTGATCATGAACGGGTGCGCCGTCTTGTCCTGGCGCCCGCGCGTGTAGTCGTAACCGAAGGCCCGGATCGCCTTCTCGCCGAACGCCTGTTGCGCAGGCTCCGGAAAAGCGCCGGTCAGGCAGCGGTCGTCGATTTGCGGTCGCGCATTGATGGCCGCGATCAGCGGCACCAGCCCGGCCCGCAGCTCGTTGAAGAGCGCGCGCACGGCCGCCACCGTCATGCCGTCCTCGGCGAGATCGATGAGCGCGTCGAACGGGTGCGCGTAGCCGGTGTAATACGCCGCGAGCTCCCGGCTCAATTCGACGGTCGTCTCGAGCAGCGGGCGCATCGCGGCGAAGTCGTTGGCGGGGCGGGCGCGCTCCCACGCGTGGTAGCTGGCCGCCGTGTGCTCGCTCAGGCGCTGGATGAAGGCGGACGGCACGCGTGTCGCGCGATCGAAGTCCCGGCGGGTGACGCGCACGAGCGCCGCCGCGTCCGAATCGCTTCCCTGCGCGTCAGCCCACGGCGCGAGGGAATCGAGGAGTCGGCCGATCGCCGGATCCACGAGACGCTCGTGCGCCAGACGGCCGAGGAGCGCCGCCTGGCGCCCGCGCGCTTCGGCCCCGCCCGGCGGCATGTACGTGGCCTGGTCCCAGCCCAGCACCGACTCGGCGCCGCGCAGGTCGCTGATTTCCCGGAGGCGCTGCTTGAGTTCGGCGAGTTCGGCTTCACGCATCATCGGTGGCAACCTTGGGAGTGTGCGGGCGCGGGGTCGGGCAAGCGGCGCGCGCGCTGCCGCGCGGGTGCCGTGCGCTGCGAGGCCGGCATTCTATCCCACAGGCTTCGCCGTTCCGTGCCCGAGGGTG
The DNA here is from genome assembly GCA_963700415.1 of uncultured beta proteobacterium. Lineage (GTDB taxonomy): Bacteria > Pseudomonadota > Gammaproteobacteria > Burkholderiales > Casimicrobiaceae > CAIWHR01. The sequence continues at coordinate 63,000 of CAVOXS010000015.1, read as the reverse complement.
CGCGGCGGCCCGACGCTCGAGCGGCCTAGACGAACGCGCTTTCGTTGCGCCCCGAGACCCAGTGCACCGCGTAGACGGCGGCGCCGGAGGCCACCAGCAGGATCGTGGACAGCGCGGCCGCCGTGCCGAACTCGCCGTCGAGCACGGACAGATAGATGCGCACCGGCATCGTCATCGTGCGGCCGACGTAGAGGATCAGCGAGCTCGACAGCTCGTTGATCGCGGTGATGAAGCTCATCAGCGCGCCCGCGACAATGCCCGGGAGCATCAGCGGCAGCGTGATCTTCATGAAGGCGCGCGCGGGAGAGGCGCCCAGGGACACGGCGGCCTCCTCGATGCTGCCGCGTATCTGTTTCAGGATCGCCGCGCTGGAGCGCACGGAATACGGCAGCCGCCGGATGAAGAGCATCAGCACGATGATCGTCGCGGTGCCGGTGATCTCGATCGGCTTCACGTTGAACGTGACGACGAACGCCAGGCCCAGCACGACGCCCGGCACGATGTAGGGAATGAACAGGGCGCTGTCGAGCCAGCCCGCCACCCGCGATTCGCCGCGGGCGACCAGATAGCCGATCAGCGAGCCGAGGACGACGATCAGTGCGACCGAGAGCAGCGAGTACGTCGCGCTGTTGCCGATGACGTGCGGCACTTCGCGCAGGATGCGCTCGTAGCTGTCCAGCCCGTAGCCGGGCTTGAACACCGGCCCGCTGGTCTTGCGGAACGACGTGTACATGACGACGAGCGACGGCAGGCTGCTCGCCAGCACGATCGCATAGCAGACGACGTGCGCGGCGACCGATGCCAGCGGCCCGAGCTGCTTGGGCAGGGACTTGCGGATCAGGTTGCCGGCAACATTGCGCCGGCGCACGGAAGCGCGTTGCAGCACGACGACGACCAGCGACAGCACGATCAGCACGACGCTGGTGGCGGAAGCGAGGCCCGGGTTGCCGGTCATTTCGCTGGTGAAGAGGTTGTAGGCCGTGGTGGCCAGCACCCGCACGTTCCCGCCGACGATCGCGGGCGTGCCGAAATCGGCGAGGGACAGCACGAAGGTCAGCAGCGCACCCGCGCTCACGGCCGGAAACACCAGTGGCAGCGTCACGCCGAAGAAACGCCGCCAGGGGCCGGCGCCGAGCCCTTCCGCCGCCTCCTCGACCGACGGGTTGATGGTGCGCAGGCTGCTCGACGCGAGCAGAAACACGAACGGGTAGAACTTGAGGCTGAACACGAGGATGATGCCGAAAAACCCGTAGATCGACGGCGCGTCGATGCCCATGTCCTCCAGCAGCAGGCGAACGAAGCCGTTGCGTCCGAGCATCATGATCCAGGCGTAGGCGCCGATGAACGGCGGCGACACCAGCGCGAGCACGGCGAGCGTCGCCAGGAAATCGCGCCCGACGATCACGTAGCGCGCCGTGAGCGCGGCCAGCGGCACGCCGAGCAGCATCGCCCCCAGCATGCCGCCCACCCCGACGATGAGACTGTTGCCGAGCGCCACCTGGAAGTAGGGCTGACCGAGGACGCGCGCGTAATTGCCGAGCGTGGGTTCGCGCGTCGTGTTGTCGATGAAGCTCGCGGCGAAGATCGACGACAGCGGCCAGATCAGCAGCATGCCGAGCACGGCGACCGCCAGCACCATGACCAGCGTCCAGAAATCGACGCGCAGCCGTTCGATCATGGACGAAGTTCGACGCGCCGGCCGCCGGCGGGATCGAACGCGTGCAGCCGCGCGAGCGGAAGCGCTACGGGGAGCCGATCGCCGACGGAGGCGAGCCGGCCCTGATCGGGCCGGGAAACGTGCGCGAGAAGCCTCGGTCCGTCCCCGCACGTCAGCCGGTAGAAGGCTTCACGCCCCGCGTACGTCACCTTGTCCACGGTGCCCTCGATCTCGATCGCCTCGCCGGCCTCCTCTCCGTGCCGGGACAGGATGACGTCTTCCGGCCGCATCGCGAGCGTGATCTCCGCGCGCCCCGCCAGCGCCGGCAGCGCCCGTGTCGCGGCACCGATCGTCACTTCGCCGCCGGGCCCGACGGAAAGGCCGTCGAACACGTTCATCGAGCCCACGAACGAGGCGACGAACAGTGTCGCGGGACGACCATAGACGTCCAGCGGAGAGGCGACCTGATGCACGCGGCCGCCCTGCATGATGCAGATGCGGTCCGAAATGACCAGCGCCTCTTCCTGGTCGTGCGTCACGTAGATCGTCGTGATGCCGAGGGAGCGCTGCAGGTCGCGGATGTCGTCGCGCAGCTCCACCCGGAGCTTCGCGTCGAGATTCGACAGCGGCTCGTCCATCAGCAGGATCTGCGGACTGATGACCATGGCGCGGGCGAGCGCCACGCGCTGCTGCTGTCCGCCCGACAACTCGTGCGGCATCCGCGTCGCCAGCCCGCCGAGCTGCACGACGTCGAGCGCGCGCGCCACGCGGGATTCGATCTCGGATCGCGCGACGCGGCGCATGGCGAGGCCGAAGGCGACGTTGTCGGCCACGCTCTTGTGCGGAAAGATCGCGTAGTCCTGATACACCATTCCGATGTTGCGCAGATGCGCAGGCATGGTGTCGATGCGCGTGCCGTCGAACAGGATCTCGCCGCTGTCCTGCCTGTTGAAACCGGCGATCGTGCGCAGGAGCGTCGTCTTGCCGCAGCCCGAGGGCCCCAGCAGCGTGAAGAACTCGCCGGGCTCGACCACCAGCTCGACGTTGTCGAGCGCGGTGACCCCCGGATAGCTCTTGCAGATCCGCTTGAGGTCTACGCGGGCCACCGCGCGCTCGCTGGCCGCATCGGGTGCCGGGGGAAGGCCGCCCGCGGCGACAGGATCCCGGCGTCAGGCCTCAGGCGCCGCCGCAGGGCCTCAGCGGGACTGGACAAGGACCTGCCACTTGTCCATGTATTCCTTGCGCTTGTCGGCCGCGTTCTTGATGTCGTACTTCACGAGCTTGATCTGATCGAACGGCTTCAGCGCGGCGAGCGCCGGCGTGTCCTTGCGGATCGGTCGCCGGCCGAGCTCCTGGACGGCGAGCTTCTGCGTCGGCGCGGAGAGCGCCCAGTCGATGAACGCCTTGCCGGCCGCCGCATTGGGCGCGCGCTTGACCAGCGCCATGCCGTCGGCGATCGCCGAAGTCCCGTCCTCCGGGTAGACGATCGCCACGGGCCCGCCGTTCTTCAGGTACAGATAGGCGTTGTCCTCGAGCGTGATCCCCACCGCGGCCTCGCCGTCGTTGACGAACCGCGGCACGGCGCCCGAGCTCGCCGACACGTTGAGGTTCTTGAACACCTCCTTGAACTTGTCCCAGCCGGCCGGCGTGTCGCCGTAGATCGTCAGGAACGTGTTGAGCTGCATGTAGGCCGATCCCGATTTCTCGGCACTGGCCATCGAAACCTGGTTCTTGAATCGGGGCTGCGCCAGGTCCATCCAGGTCTTCGGATACTCCTCGGGTTTGAGCTTCTTCGTGTTGACCACGAAGACGTTCAGGATCCCGGTGTAGGGAAGCCACGGCCCGGTCGTCTTGAACGCGTCCGCGATCATCGCGTATTCCTTGGGCTGGTACGCCTCCAGCAGGTCCGAGTTGGCCTCGAGCAATTCCGCGCCGATGCTCCAGATCACGTCGGCCTTCGGATTCGCGGATTCCGCGCGCACGCGGTTGATGATGTCCCCCGAGCCCGCTTTCACGACGTCGACCTTGATGCCGGTCGCCTTCTCGAACTCCGGGATCAGTCGCTCGACGATGTTGGCCGTATGCGCGGTGTAGACGCTGACGCGCTGCTGCGCGCCAGACGGAGCGACCAGGACGGCGCTGAGCGCAATGCCCAGTGCGACGGCGGATAACCGAATCTTGCTCATGGGGGCCTCTCTGTGTTCGGTGGACGGACCTGCCTGGCGGCATTGCTGCTGACTCAACACGTTATCGCATCCTTCGCCGTCGTACAACCGTTGCGGCTGGCGCCCGGAAAACAGGGTGCGCGGGCGGGATCTCGGCCGACCGGCGGATGCGGTAGCATGACGAGCCATCCCGCGCGAGGCGACCCATGGACTATGCCTTCATCCTCGATCCGCTGCCCAGTCTCAAGGCCTACAAGGACTCGAGCGTCGCGATGATGCGCTCGCTCGCGGCGCGCGGCCACGCGATATTCGCGCTCGAGCAGGCAGACATCTTCTGGGACGCGCGCGGCACGCAGGCGCGCGTCGTGCCGCTGGCGCTCGAGGCCGGCGACGACGACTGGTACACGGCGGGCGAGCCCGCGGACCGCCGGCTCACGGATTTCGCGGCCGTGGTGATGCGCAAGGATCCGCCGTTCGACATGGAGTACGTGTACTCGACCTACCTGCTCGAAGCGGCCGAACGCGAGGGCGCGCGGGTCTTCAACCGGCCGCGCGCCATCCGCGACCACAACGAGAAATTCGCGATCGCCCGGTTCAGCGGATTCGCCGCCCCCACGCTCGTGACCCGGGATACGGCCCGGATCGGCGCCTTCATCGACGCCAATCGCGACACGATCGTGAAACCCCTCGACGGCATGGGCGGGACCTCCGTCTTTCGCGTGCGCGCCGACGATCCGAATCGCAACGTGATCGTCGAGACGGTCGGGGCGCAGGGGACGCGCACCGTGATGGCACAGCGCTTCATTCCGGAAATCGCCGACGGCGACAAGCGCATCCTCCTGATCGCCGGGGAAGCGGTTCCCTTCGTGCTGGCGCGCATCCCGAAGGCCGGGGAGACGCGGGGCAACCTCGCGGCGGGCGGCCGCGGGGTCGCGCGGCCGCTCACCGATCGCGACCGGGCGATCGCGGCGGCGCTGGGGCCGGGGCTCTGGGCCGAGGGCCTGCTCGTCGTCGGGCTGGACGTCATCGGCGACTGCCTCACCGAAGTCAACGTGACCAGCCCGACGTGCTTCGTCGAGATCACGCAGCAGACCGGGTTCGACGTCGGCGCGATGTTCGCCGGCGCGCTCGAGCGGGCGTCGGTCTGACGAGCCGGTGCCGGGCGTTTCGCGTGCTAACATTATCGACGGCCATTCCGATGGGCAGGTGCGCGTCGCCGCAAACGTCGGCCCATGCGATGGCGCCCTCACGGGATCCACGATGATCGGCATCCTGATCGTTGCGCACGCCAGCCTCGCCGAAGGCCTTGCGGGCGCCGTTACGCATGTTCTCGGCAGCCGGCCCCCGCAATTCGAGGTGCTGTCGGTGGCCGCGACCGATGATCCCCACGCCCTGCTGCCTGCGGCGCGCGACCTCGTCAAGCGGCTCGACACCGGCCAAGGCGTGCTGATCTTTTCCGACATCTACGGGGCGACGCCGTGCAATCTCGCCGGCCGGCTGCTGAAGGCAAACCGCGTCGAGGGGATCGCCGGGGTCAACCTGCCGATGCTGGTGCGCGCGTTCACCTATCGAACGCGCGATCTCGACACGATGGTGAAGCGGGCGGTTTCCGGCGGCTGCGAAGGCGTGCTGCACATGAACGTGGATCCGGTCTATGCCGCTACGCGAGGTTGAGATCGTCAACAAGCTGGGCCTGCACGCGCGCGCGTCGGCGAAGCTCACGCAGCTCGCGGCGAAGTACCAGAGCGACGTCGCGCTGTCGCGCAACAACCGGAAGGTCAATGCGAAGAGCATCATGGGCGTCATGATGCTGGCTGCCGGCAAGGGAGCGAAGGTGACGCTCGAGATCAACGGCCCGGACGAGGCCGAGGCGATGGAGGCGATCGTGGCCCTGATCAGCGACAGCTTCGGCGAAGGCCAGTAGCGGCGTGCCGAGTTTCGCGCTCCAGGGGCTCGGTGTCTCCGGCGGGATCGCCATCGGACGGGCGCAGCTCGTCTCGCACGCGACGCTCGAGGTCGCCCACTATTCGATTCCGGCGGGACGCGTCGATGCAGAGATCGCCCGCCTCGACCACGCGCTGGCGGAGGTCCGGGCCGAGCTCCAGGGCCTGCACGGGGCCATGCTGGCGGGCGATGCCCCGGCGGAGTTCGGCGCCTTTCTCGACGTCCACACGATGATCCTTTCCGACCCGACCATCGCGGAGGTGCCGAAGCGGATCATCGCCGAGCAGCGCTGCAACGCCGAGTGGGCCCTGACGCAGCAGATGAACGTGCTGGTCGAGCAGTTCGAGGAGATCGAGGACGCCTACCTGCGCGAGCGCAAGGCCGATGTCGTGCAGGTGGTCGAGCGGGTGCTGAAGCGACTTCTCGGCAAGCCGGGCGCGCTCGTGCCGGCCGGCGACGAGCAGCACACGATTCTCGTCGCGCACGATCTCTCGCCGGCCGACGTGATCCAGTTCAAGACCCACCGGTACGCCGGATTCATCACCGACCTGGGCGGCGTGACGTCGCACACGACGATCGTCGCGCGGAGCCTCGCCGTGCCGGCGGTCACCGCCACGCACAACGCGCGGACGCTGATCCGCGAGAACGAGCTCCTGATCCTCGACGGGACGAACCACGTCGTCATCGTCAACCCGGACAGGGCGGTGCTCGCCGAGTACCGGGCGAAGCAGGACCGGCTCGACGTCGAGCGCGCGAAGCTGCGCCGGCTGAAGACCAGGCCGGCGACGACCCGCGACGGATACTTGATCGACCTCCAGGCGAACATCGAGCTGCCGGAGGACCTTGCCCAGGCGCTCGACAACGGCGCCACGGGCATCGGGCTCTTCCGCTCGGAGTTCCTGTTCCTGAACCGCGAGGGACTGCCGTCGGAGGACGAGCAGTTCGAGGCCTACCGCAGCGTCGCCGCCGGCATGGACGGCAAGCCCGTGACCATCCGCACGTTCGACCTGGGCGCCGACAAGCACAAGGAGGGCCTCGGCGGCCTCGCGCGTGTCGCGCCCAATCCGGCCCTCGGGCTGCGCGCGGTACGCTTCTGCCTTGCCGAGCCGAGACTCTTCCTGACGCAGCTCCGCGCGATCCTGCGCGCATCGCATTACGGCCGGGTGAAGATCCTGGTGCCGATGCTGGCGTCGGTCAGCGAGATCGAGCAGACGCTGGTGCTGATCGCGCAGGCGAAGGACTCGCTCGCCGAGCGCGGCGTTCCGTTCAATCCGGGCATCGAGGTCGGCGGCATGATCGAGATTCCGGCCGCGGTGCTCGCCATCTCCGCGTTTCTCGATAAACTCGACTTTCTCTCGATCGGCACCAACGACCTCATCCAGTACACGCTGGCGGTCGACCGCTCCGACGACGCCGTGGCGCACCTCTACGATCCGCTGCATCCGGCGGTGCTGAAGCTGATCGCGATGGCGATCGCCGCCGCCGCCCGGGCTCGCGTGCCGATAGCCGTGTGCGGAGAGATGGCCGGCGACCCGCAGCTGACGCGGCTTCTTCTCGGTCTCGGCCTGCGCAACCTGTCGATGCACCCGGCGCAACTCCTGACCATCAAGCAGCGGGTCCTCGCGACCGATGTCGCCGCGCTGGCCCTGGCCATTGCGCGCATGCGCCGCCTGGACGACCCCGCCAAGCTCGTGGCCCAGCTCGACAAGCTCAACGAGTAGGACCGCGATGCCGTCTTTTGCCGCGACGACCGGCGGAAGTGCCGCGGGAGCGCCGCCGGGCCGGTCGGTGGGCGCCGTCGTCGCGCGCCGGGCGAGCTTCGACCAGCCGCTGCCGCTGGCCTGCGGCCGGACGCTGGCGCAGTTCGAACTCGCCTACGAGACCTACGGCGCGCTCGACGCCGGTGGCTCGAACGCGGTACTCGTCTGTCACGCGCTCAATGCCTCGCACCACGTGGCCGGCCACTATGCCGACGAGCCGGACAACGTCGGCTGGTGGGACAACATGGTCGGCCCGGGCAAGCCGCTCGACACCGACCGCTTCTTCGTCGTCGGGGTCAACAACCTGGGCAGTTGCTTCGGCTCGACGGGGCCGCTGTCGCCGAATCCCGAGACCGGGAGACCCTGGGGCGCCGATTTTCCGCTGGTCACGGTCGAGGATTGGGTGGACGCGCAGGCGCGCCTCGCCGATCTCCTGGGCATTCGCCGGTGGGCCGCCGTCATGGGCGGGAGCCTCGGCGGCATGCAGGCCCTCGCCTGGGCCATGCGCTACCCGGAGCGCATCCGGCACGCGCTGGTGATCGCCGCCGCGCCGAACCTGTCGGCGCAGAACATCGCGTTCAACGAAGTCGCGCGGCAGGCGATCCTCACCGATCCCGATTTTCACGACGGCCATTTCGAGGCGCACGGCACGAAGCCGCGGCGCGGTCTCGTCGTCGCGCGGATGATCGGCCACATCACTTACCTCTCCGACGAGCAGATGGAGGAGAAATTCGGCCGCGCGCTGCGCGATGGGCTGAGGTTCTCGTTCGCACCGGAGTTCCAGATCGAATCGTATCTGCGCCACCAGGGCCAGAAGTTCGCCGAGTATTTCGACGCGAACACGTACCTGCGCATCACGAAGGCGCTCGACTATTTCGATCCGGCGCTCGCGACGGGCGGAAACCTGGCGCAGGCGCTCGCGCCGGCGAAGTGCCGGTTTCTCGTCGTCGCATTCACCACGGACTGGCGCTTTGCCCCCGCGCGCTCGCGCGAGATCGTCAAGGCGCTGGTCGACGACGACCGCGCCGTTTCGTACGCGGAGATCGTCGCGGCGCACGGCCACGACGCGTTCCTGCTCGACGATCCGCAGTACATGGCGGTCGTGCGCGCGTATTTCGGGCGCATCGCCGCGGAAAATGGGGCCGGGTCCGGCGCTGCGACGGCGGATGTGCCCGGTCGGGCGCCGGCAGAGGCCGGTGCCGGCTCCGGATTGCGCGAACCCCCGCCGGCGCCCTACGTTCCCTCCGCCGCCGCTGCCGCCGGCCGGGCGGACTTCGCGACGATCGCGCCGTGGATTGCGCCGGGATCGCACGTGCTCGACCTGGGTTGTGGCGACGGCAGCCTGCTCGCCTACCTCGCGCGCGAGCGCGGGGCGACCGGCTACGGCATCGAGATCGACGATGCCGGCGTCCTCGCCAGCGTCGCCGGCGGCGTCAACGTGCTGCAGAGCGACCTGGAATCGGGCCTCGCGGGCTTCGACGACGCCTCCTTCGACTGTGTGATCCTGTCGCAGACGCTGCAGGCGATGCGGCACGCCGAGGACATCGTCGTCGAGATGCTGCGCGTCGGGCGCGAGGCCATCGTCACCTTCCCGAATTTCGGCCACTGGTCGCATCGCTGGCAGATCGTGAGAGGCCGCATGCCGGTCTCGACCGCGCTGCCCTACCAGTGGTACGACACGCCCAACATCCATTTGTGCACCGTCGCCGACTTCGACGCGTTTCTCGCCGAGCGGGGGCTGCCCGTCATGAACCGGGTCGTGCTCGCCGGCGGCCGGCCGGTCGCGTTCCTGCCCAACCTGACCGGCGAGCTCGCGATCTACCGGTTCCGGCGCGCCTGAACCCGCCCGGCGCGAGGCGCCGACCCGCGGTCTAGCGGCCGACCCTATAGAATCGCGCGATGACCGATCCCGGCCGCGCGCGCGATTCATTCTCCCCGAGCACACCACTACTCTCGAACAAACTGTTCTGGGTCGGGCTGCTCTATTTCGCCGAGGGATATCCGCTCGGCGTCTTCTACGAGATCTTTCCCGTCTACTTCCGCCAGCAGGGCGTGGAATTGCGCCAGATCGGCGTGCTCTCGCTGCTCGGCCTCGCGTGGACGCTCAAGTTCCTCTGGGCGCCGGCGATAGACTATTGGCGGCATCACCGCCGCTGGATGGCCGCCGCGGACGTCGCGATGGGTTGCGCGATGCTGTACTTCGCGGTCACGGCCGGCTTCGGCCCGATGGTGTGGGTGGTGATCGGCGCGTTCACGGCGCTATCGGCGACGAATGACGTCGCGATCGACGGCTACACCATCGAGTATCTCGAGCAGAGGGAGCTGGGGCTTGCCAACGGCATCCGGATAGGACTGTATCGCGTCGGCATGCTGGCCTCCGGGTTCGTGCTGGTGGCCTCCGACTGGCTCGGGTGGCGCGGCGCGTTCGTGCTGGCCGCCGCCGTGTTCTTCGTGGTGGCCAGCGCCTGCCTGCTGGCACCGCGCGAGCGCCTGCGCACGACGCCGCGCGGCAGCGTGCGCGCCGAATTCGCGACGCTCGCACGCTCCCCCTACGCCCTCGCCGTCCTCGCCGCGTTCGCTCTGGGCGTGCTGTGGCTCGTCGACCGCACGACGATGTGGTCGACGCGCGTCGCCGGGTTCTGGGCCTTCGCCGCTGCGGGCGTGGTGCTGGCGCTGGGGCTCGTGGTTGCGCTGGGGCGTTGGGTGCGACGACCGATGCTGGCCGCGCAAACTGCACCGCGTGCGATCGCGACGGCGGAGGATCTCGTCGGGGGGCCGGTGTTCGGAGCGCTGATGGAACTCCTGCGCCGGCCGGCGATTCTGCCGGTGCTGTTGTTCATCCTGGTCTTCAAGCTGCCGGATGCGGCGATGGGCTTCATGGTCAAGCCGTTCTGGGTCGATGCGGGATTCTCGGCGGCGCAGATCGGGCTGGTTTCCGTGAATATCGGGCTTGCGTTGTCGATCGCGGGTGGCATCGTCGGCGGATGGATCACCGACCGGATCGGCATCTTTCGCGCGCTGTGGATGCTCGGTCTGACGCAGGCGGTATCGAACCTCGGCTACTGGCTCGCCGCCGGCGTCATCCCCCTGGCCGCCCCGGGCGCGGTGGTGCCCTTCGAGCACGAGGTGATTCTCTATGCGGCGAGCGCGGCGGAGTCGTTCACGGGCGGGCTCGGCACGGCGGCATTCCTCGCGTTCCTGATGGCGATCGTGGAGAAGGAGCGCGCGGCGACCGAATACGCGCTGCTGTCGTCGGTGTTCGCGCTGTCGCGCTCGATTGCCGGATGGGTGGGTGGGCTGGGCGCGCAGTCGATGGGGTATCAGAAATGGTTCCTCCTCACGTTCTTTCTCGCGGCGCCTGCCTACCTGCTCCTGCCCTGGGTGCGGCGGATGCTGGGTCGCGGCGCCGCCGTGCCGTCGAGAGTGCCCGCGACCGGCGACGCGAATACGGACCAGGCCGGGCGATGAACCCTCGGCGATCCGATGGCGTCGCCCAGGGCGATCACGAACGACCGGATGACGAACGTCAGGCAGTCGAGCGCGGGTTCTCGAGCGCTTCGGAGACTTCGAGCCACTCCGTCTCGAGCCGGGCGAGCTGCCACGCGAGATCGCCCTGCCGCGCGACCCGCTCCTTCAGCGCCTCCCTTCCCTCGTCGTCGTAGGCGGCGGGCGAGGCGAGCCAAGCCTCGATGGCCTTCTTTTCGGCCTCGAGCGCCGCCATCTCCCGTTCCAGCTTTGCCCGCCTGTCGGCGAGCGGCTTCTTCTGCGCGTACTCGCGCTGCCGCGCTTCGGCCTCGGCGCGCTTTTGCGCCTTGCGGCTGCCGGTGGGAGCCTGCGTCAACGGACTCTGCGGGCCGCCGGCTCCGGGCGAGCACCCAGTCCCGGTAGTCGTCGAGATCGCCGTCGAACGGAACGACGCGGCCGTCGGCGACCAGCCACAGCGCATCCGTCGTGGCGCGCAGCAGATGGCGATCGTGCGCGACGACGACCAGCGCGCCGCCGTAATCCTGCAGCGCTTCGGCCAGTGCTTCGCGCATCTCGATGTCGAGGTGGTTGGTCGGCTCGTCGAGCAGCAGCAGGTTGGGTTTCTGGCGGACGAGCAGCGCGAGCGTCAGCCGGGCCTTCTCGCCGCCGGAGAAGCGTCCGACCGGATGCGCCACCATGTCGCCGCGAAAGTCGAATCCGCCGAGAAAGTCCCTGAGCTCCTGCTCGCGTGCCGCGGGATCGGCCTTCGCCAGATGCCAGAGCGGCGACTCGTCGGCACGCAGCTGCTCGACCTGGTGTTGCGCGAAATAGCCGATCGCGAGCGCCTGCGCCGTGTGCCGCTCACCGGCGAGCGGCGCGAGCGTTCCGGCGATCGCCTTCAGCAGCGTGGATTTGCCGGCACCGTTGGGTCCCAGCAGCCCTACGCGGTCGCCGTTGAGAATGCCCCAGTCGAGACCGGCGAGAACGGGCGGCCGTCCATCGTAACCGAGCGTCACGCGCTCGAGCTGCACGAGCCGCTGGGCGGCGATCGCCACCGGCGCGAACGTGAATTCGAACGGGCTGTCCGCGTGCGCCGCCGCGATCCTCTCCATCCGCTCGAGCGCCTTGATCCGGCTCTGCGCCTGCTTGGCTTTGGTCGCCTTCGCGCGGAACCGGTCGACGAATGCCTGCAGGTGTGCGATCTGCCGCTGCTGCTTGACGTAGGTCGCCTGCTGCAACGCGAGCTGCTGCGCCCGTTCCCGCTCGAACTGCGAGTAGTTGCCGGCATAGGACTTGAGCTTCCGTGCGTCGAAGTGCACGATCGTGGTGACGACGCCGTCGAGGAAGTCGCGGTCGTGGGTGACGAGCAGCAGCGTGCCCGGATAGCGGGCGAGCCAGTCCTCGAGCCACAGCACGGCGTCGAGGTCGAGGTGGTTGGTCGGCTCATCGAGGAGCAGCAGGTCCGAGCGGCACATCAGCGCCTGCGCGAGGTTGAGCCGCATGCGCCACCCGCCGGAAAACCCGGCGACGGGATCCCCATGGGACGCTGCCGGAAACCCGAGTCCCGAGAGCAGCGTCGCGGCGCGGGCGCGGGCCGAATAGCCACCGACATCCTCGAAACGGTGATGGAGCAGCGCGAGCAACTCGCCCTGGCGCTCGGGATCGCCGGCCGCCGCGGTCTCGGCTGCGGCGAGCTCCCGCTCGATCTCGCGCAGCTCGCGGTCGCCATCCTGCACGAACTCGATCGCCTGGGTCGCCACGGCGGGGGTTTCCTGCGCTACGTGCGCAATCGTCCAGGACGACGGCAGCTCGACGCTTCCGGCATCCTGATGCGCCTCCCCGAGGATCAACGCGAAGAGGCTCGACTTGCCGCAGCCGTTCGGACCGACGAGACCCACCTTGTGCCCGGGATGGACGGTCAGGTTCGCGCCGTCGAGCAGGCGCTTCACGCCACGGGCGAGAACGAGGTCGGTCAGGCGCAGCATGGCGCGCTCAAATCCAGCGCGACCCGACGATCGTCAATGCGCCCCCTCGGGGGGCAGCGAACGTAGGGAGCGTGAGGGTGCTTCATCTGAGCTCCCAGTCGTAATCGATCACGAGCGGCGCGTGGTCCGAGAAGCGCCGGTTCGTGTAGATCCCGGCCGCCGTCGCCTTCGCCGCGATGCCCGGCGTGGCGATCTGGTAATCGATCCGCCAGCCGACGTTCTTCGCCCACGCCTGGCCGCGGTTCGACCACCATGTGTAGCGATCGGGCCGCGGATCGATGCGGCGGAACACGTCGACGAAGCCCAGCTCGTCGAAGACGCGGGTGAGCCACTCCCGTTCCTCGGGCAGGAAGCCGGAATTCTTGCGGTTGGCGCGCCAGTTCTTGAGGTCGATCTCGCGGTGCGCGATGTTCCAGTCGCCACAGAGGACGATCTCGCGCTTGCGCTTGCGCAGTTGCGCCAGGTGCGGCAGGAACGCGTCGAGGAAGCGGAACTTCGACGCCTGCCGGTGAGGCCCGCTCGATCCCGACGGCAGGTAGACGCTGACGACCGTCAGCTCGGCGAAGTGGGCCTCGAGATACCGTCCCTCGGCGTCGAATTCGTGGCAGCCGAACCCGGCGACGATCCGCGGCGGGCGCTTGGCGTAGATCGCGACGCCGCTGTAACCCTTGCGTTGCGCCGGCAGGAAGGCCGCGTGCGACGCGCGGGGGGCCTTCGAGCGCGCGCGGAATGTCGTCCTGCGTTGCCTTGATCTCCTGCAGGCACACGACGTCCCAGGGCTCGGCACGGGCGAGCCAGCGGGAGAAGCCGCGGCGCTCGGACGAGCGGATGCCGTTGACGTTGACGGTGATGATGCGCACGTTGGCCGGAGCGAAGGACAGGCCTCGCCTCTTGCGAAAGCGGCGAGTTTACACGCCGGTGCAAGCGTCCCGACCGCGCATGGCCTGCCGCGTCGGCAAAGGGGCGGTCCGCCCTCGGGAGGACGGTGCGGCCAGCGTATAATCGGGCGCATTGCGCCACTCGAGTCAGCCTTGACCGACTTTCGCCAGCAATTCCTCGCCTTCGCGCTGGCACGTGACGTGCTGCGGTTCGGCGAGTTCGTTACCAAAGCCGGGCGCCGGACCCCCTACTTCTTCAACGCGGGCTTGTTCAACGACGGGGAGAGCCTGCGCCGGCTGGGGGAGTTTTACGCCGAAGCGGCGCTTGCCTCCGGTGTGGCCTTCGACCAGCTGTTCGGTCCGGCGTACAAGGGGATCACCTTGGCGGCGGCCGTGGCCATCGCCCTTGCCGAAAAGGGGCACAATTTGCCTTTCAGCTTCAACCGCAAGGAGGCCAAGGACCACGGCGAAGGCGGCAATGTCGTCGGCGCTGCGCTGCGCGGACGCGTGCTGATCGTCGATGACGTCATCTCGGCCGGAACGTCGGTGCGCGAGTCGGTGGACCTGATCCGCGCCCACGGGGCCCAGCCGGCCGGCGTGCTGATTGCGCTGGACCGGATGGAGCGGGGCACGGGCGAGAAATCCGGCGTGCAGGAAGTGCGGGACACGTACGGCATCCCGGTGGTGGCCATCGCGACGCTCGATGATCTGATGCAGTTCATCGCAGACCGGCCCGAGTTGGTGGCCGCCGGACCGGCCGTGGCGGACTACCGTGCGCGATATGGCGTGAGTTGAATTCGCACCGGCGCGGCGGGCGGCCTGCACGGAACCCGCGGCGGCGGTTGGCGTCGAAGCAGCAGCGGAAGGAGGACAGAGCGGTGTCGGAGAAGCGCGAAGTGCAGGCGGAAACGGTGCCGCGGCCGAACGGTCGGGCGGCGGATTGCCGCGCCGGATTCGCGCTGACGCGGCGCCCTGCTTGCCGCAGCGTTGCTCCTGGTGAGCGCGCGGTGCTGCGCGCGCCGCGATGTACAAGTGGGTCGACGAAAGGGGCGTGGTCCACTACACGGACAAGATGCCGCCGGAGGCCGTCGACAAGGCCAGCGTCGAGCTCAACAAACAGGGAGTCCCGGTCCGGAAGACCGAAAAGGCGCTCACGCCGGAGCAGCGCGAGGCGTTGGATCAGGGGGCCGAACGCAAACGGGAGGCCGCGCGAGCCCAGGAAGAAATTGCCCGTCGCGACCGCGCGCTCGTTTCGTCGTACAGCAGCGAGGCCGAGATCGATCTCGCGCGCGACCGCGCGCTGCAGACCATCAACAACGTCATCCTGTCGGCGCAGGCGTTCAGTGAACAACTCAACGCGCGCAAGGTCGACGTCGAGGCCAAGAAGGCCGAGTCCGAAGGCACGCCGATGGTCGCCGTGCTTGACCGGGAGCTCGAGAGCATCGACGCCGAGCTTGCCCGCCAGGCCGACGTGATCGCCAAGAAGAAACGGGAAGCGACCACGATCACCGCCAAGTACGCTGCCGACAAGCAGCGTTGGCGGGAGCTCGTCGCGGCCAAGGCTTCCACCAAGACCGCGTCCACCGCAGAAGCGGCCGGTACCGCGGTCGTCCCGGCGACGGGCGGCGCCAAGAAGAAGTAGTCGGGCGCCACCGGCAGCTGCGCCGCGGGTCCGCGGGCCGACCCCGTCTTGTTTCCCGGGAACGCGACCCGGCGTTCGCGGGCCCGGCGTGCGCCCCGGGCGTGAAATGGAACCGTCGCGGTTCCCGGCCTGCGATAATGCGGCCCCCACTTCTCAGACGGCGCCGGCAATCCATGGCTCAATACGTTTACACGATGAATCGCGTAGGGAAGATCGTTCCCCCCAAGCGCGTCATCCTCAAGGACATCTCCCTCTCGTTCTTTCCCGGGGCCAAGATCGGCGTGCTCGGACTGAACGGCTCGGGCAAGTCGACCCTGCTGCGCATCATGGCGGGCGAGGATCGCGAATTCGAAGGCGAAGCGGTGCCGATGCCGAACATGCGCATCGGCTTCCTGCCGCAGGAGCCGCAGCTCGACCCGGCGAAAACCGTGCGCGAAACGGTCGAGGAGGGGCTCTCCGAGATCTTCGGCGCGAAGGCGCGGCTCGACGAGATCTACGCTGCGTATGCCGAGCCCGACGCCGACTTCGACCGGCTCGCGGCCGAGCAGGCCAAGTACGAAGCCATCATCGCGACCTCCGGCGCGGACACCGAGCTGCAGATGGAAATCGCGGCCGACGCGTTGCGCCTTCCGCCGTGGGACGCGAAGGTCGCCAACCTCTCGGGCGGAGAAAAGCGCCGCGTCGCGCTGTGCCGCCTTCTGCTGTCGAAGCCCGACATGCTGCTGCTCGACGAGCCCACCAACCACCTCGACGCCGAGAGCGTCGAATGGCTCGAGCAATTCCTGCTGCGCTTCCCGGGCACCGTGATCGCGGTGACGCACGACCGGTATTTTCTCGACAACGCGGCGGAGTGGATCCTCGAGCTCGACCGCGGCTACGGCATCCCGTGGAAGGGCAATTACAGCTCGTGGCTGGAGCAGAAGGAAGCCCGCCTGCAGACGGAGGCGAAGCAGGAGGCCGCGCGCATCAAGGCGATGCAGAAGGAGCTGGAGTGGGTGCGGCAGAACGCGAAAGGGCGACAGGCGAAAGGCAAGGCGCGCATGGCCCGCTTCGAGGAGCTGTCGTCGTACGAGCACCAGCAACGCAACGAGACGCAGGAGATCTTCATTCCCGTCGCCGAGCGCCTTGGCGATGCGGTCATCGCGTTCGAGAACGTGAGCAAGGGCTACGGGGACCGCCTGCTCATCGACAACCTGTCATTCAGCATCCCCGCGGGGGCGATCGTCGGGATCATCGGGCCGAACGGCGCGGGCAAGTCGACGCTGTTCCGGATGATCACCGGCCAGGAGAAGCCCGACCAGGGCGAGATCGTGATCGGGCCGACGGTGCGCCTCGCCGTCGTCGACCAGACGCGCGAATCGCTCCCGAACGACAAGACGGTCTGGGAGGCGATCTCCGGCGGGCAGGACATCCTCACGGTCGGCCGGTTCGAGATGCCCTCGCGCGCCTATCTCGGCCGCTTCAACTTCAAGGGCGGGGACCAGGGGAAGATCGTCGGGACGCTGTCCGGCGGCGAGCGCGGCAGGCTGCATCTCGCGGCGACGCTGCTCAAGGGCGGCAACGTGCTGCTGCTCGACGAGCCGTCGAACGACCTCGACGTCGAAACGCTGCGTGCGCTCGAGGACGCCTTGGCCGAGTTCGCCGGCAGCGTGCTCGTCATCTCGCACGATCGCTGGTTCCTCGACCGGATCGCGACGCATATCCTCGCGGCCGAGGGCGACTCGCAGTGGTCGTTCTTCGAGGGCAACTACCAGGAATACGAGGCGGACAAGAAGCGGCGCCTGGGTGAGGAGGGCGCGCGGCCGCACCGGATCCGCTACAAGGCGCTGATGCAATGAGCGCCGCCGGGCCGCCCCAAGGCGCTCGCCCCCCGGGGGGAGCGGCGCGCAGCGCCGTTCGGGGGGAGCACCTACACGGCGTGCGCAATCCGATCCGCCTCGCGCGCGGAATTCCGACGTCCGACGGCGCCGGCGTGCGCCTCACGCGGCTGATGGGCGGCGGCACGGACCTGCCGTCGATCGATCCGTTCCTGATGCTCGACCATTTCGACAGTCCCGAGGCGCAGGACTACATCGCCGGATTCCCGTCGCACCCGCATCGCGGCTTCGAGACGGTCACCTACATGCTCGACGGCCGGATGCGTCATCGCGACAACCACGGCCACGAGGGTGTCATCGAGGCGGGTGACGTGCAGTGGATGACCGCTGGCCGCGGCGTCGTTCATTCCGAGATGCCGGAGCAGCAGCACGGCCGCATGCGCGGATTCCAGCTGTGGGTGAACCTGCCGGCCAGGCTCAAGATGCAGCCCGCCGCCTACCAGGAACACGCGAACGCGAAGATGCCGGTGGAGGTGCGCGAAGGCGGGGTGCGGGTCAAGGTCATCGCCGGCACGACGGCACGCGGCGCGCGCGGCCCGATTGCGACGGAGGCGACCGACGCGCGCTATTTCGACCTCGCCCTTCCCGCCGGCGCCGCTTTCGAGGAGCCGATGCCGGCGGAGCTGGCCGGTTGCATCGTGGTCTACGAGGGAACGGTGCGCTTTCCCGATGGACGCACGCAGAGCGCGCTCGGCATCGCGGAGCTCGGCGCGGGCGACACCGTGCGCATCGAGGCGGGCGGCGCTCCGGCGCGCGCGCTCCTGATCGCCGGCCGGCCGCTCCGCGAGCCGGTCGCCTGGCACGGACCGTTCGTGATGAACACGAAGGCCGAGATCGCGCAGGCGATCGAGGATTACCAGGCAGGCCGATTCTAGAACCCCGGCGCAGGATATCCGATTGGCGTACGATTGCGGGCGGCGCGCAATCCCGGCCCGAACACTCTGACCAACGCGAAGGAGCCACACATGAAAATCCTGTTCAAGATCATCACCGCAGTTGCGCTTGCCGCGGTCGCCTTCGGCGCCGCCGCGCAGGACAAGGTCGTCTATCACTTCGACAGCGGCATCGAACAGGCGACCAAGGGACTGCGCAACATTCGCAACCACCTCGACGTCGACCCCAAGGTGAAGCTCGTCGCCGTGGCCCACGCGCAGGGGGTGGACTTCCTCATGGAAGGCGCGAAAACCGGCAACAACCAGGAATTTGCCGCGCTCGTCAGCGACCTTTCGGCGCGCGGCGTGACCTTCGAGATCTGCGAGATCACGCTCAAGAACCGCAACCTGAAGAAGGAGCAGTTCATTCTGGGCCCGACGTTCACGCCTTCGGGTGTCGTGCGCATCGCCAACCTGCAATCAAGGGAGCAGTTCGCCTACATCAAGCCCTGATTGGCGCGCGGGTTCCGGCCATCCCCGGCGCAGGCCGGCCATTGGCGGGCCCGGCCCGGCGCTTCGCGGCGCTGCCTACGGACCCAGCTTCCGCCGCAGCGCCGCGTTGACCTTGGCCGGGTCGGCCTTGCCCTTCGTCGCGGCCATCGCCTTGCCGACGAGCGAGTTGAAGGCCTTTTCCTTGCCGGCGCGGAACTCGGCGACGATGCCCGCGTTGGCGGCCAGCACGTCGTCGACGATCTTGTCGATCGCGCCGGCGTCGGAAATCTGCACCAGCCCCTTGGCGGCGATGATCGCATCGGCGTCCCCGCCGTGCTCGCCGGCCCACATCGCGTCGAAGACCTCTTTCGCGATCTTGCCCGAGATCGTGCCGTCGCCGATGCGCCGCAGCAGCGCGGCGAGCTGGCCCGGCGCTGACGCGGCGCTTCGCCGATGTCTCTGTTCGCCCTTGTTGAGCGCGGCGGCGAATTCGCCCAGCATCCAGTTCGCGACCAGCTTGCCGTTCTGTTCCACGGGGCCCGCGAGCAACTCCACCGCCGCCTCGAAATAGCCGGCGGCGTCGCGGTCCGCGGTGAGCGCCGCGGCGTCCTGCGCCGGCAGCGCGTACTGCCTGGCAAAGCGCGCCTTCATCGCCGCGGGCAGTTCGGGGAGCTCGGCGCGCACGCGCTCGATCCACGCGTCGTCGATCGCGAGCGGCGGCAGGTCGGGATCGGGGAAGTAGCGGTAATCCTGCGCATCTTCCTTGCTGCGCATCGGCCGCGTTTCGCCGCGGTCGGGGTCGAAGAGCCGCGTCTCCTGGACGATCGCGCCGCCGTCGCCGATCACCTCGATCTGGCGGCGCACTTCGAAATCGATCGCCTGCTGCATGAAGCGGAAGCTGTTCAGATTCTTGATCTCGCAGCGCGTGCCGAGCTTCGTCTCCCCGAGCGGCCGCACCGAGACGTTGGCATCGCAGCGGAAGCTCCCCTCCTGCATGTTGCCGTCGCAGATGCCGATCCACTTGACCAGCGCGTGCAGCGCCTTGGCGTAGGCCACGGCCTCGGCGGCGCTGCGCATGTCGGGCTCGGTGACGATCTCGAGCAGCGGCGTCCCGGCGCGATTCAAGTCGATGCCGGTCATGCCGTGGTAGTCCTCGTGCAGGCTCTTGCCGGCGTCCTCCTCGAGGTGCGCGCGAGTGAGCCGGATGACCTTCTCGCCCGCGGGCGTCGCGATGGCGAGCGAGCCGCCCTGCACGACGGGGATTTCGTACTGCGAAATCTGGTAGCCCTTCGGCAGGTCCGGGTAGAAGTAGTTCTTGCGCGCGAACACGCTCCGCCGGTTGATCGTCGCGCCGACGGCGAGGCCGAACCGGATGGCGCGCTCGACGGCCCCGCGATTGAGCACCGGCAGCACGCCGGGCAGCGCGATGTCCACCGCGCAGGCCTGCGTGTTGGGCGCCGCGCCGAAGGCGGTCGATGCGCCGGAGAAGATCTTGGACGCGGTCGACAGCTGGGCGTGCGTCTCGAGCCCGATGACGATTTCCCAGTTCATGGGAGCACCCCTGGCGCCGCGCGCCTTTCCTTCGCGAAGGCGCCCTCGCGCTGTGGCCCGGCCGCGCTCATGGAGCCGCCATCGCCGGAATGCGCCGGTGCCAGTCCGTCGCCTGCTGCAACCGGTGCGCGACGTCGAGCAGCTTCGCCTCGGTGAAGGCGGGCCCCTGGAGCTGCAGCCCGATCGGCAGGCCGTCGCGGTCGAAGCCGCAGGGGATCGACAGCGCCGGCGCTCCCGTCAGGTTCGCGGCGATCGTGAAGATGTCGTTCAGATACATCTTCACCGGGTCGTCGCTGTTGGCGCCGATCCGGAACGCGGCCGTGGGCGCGGTGGGGCCCGCGATCAGGTCGCATTGCTCATAGGCGCGACCGAAGTCGTCGGCGATCAGCCGGCGCACCTGCTGCGCCTTGAGGTAATAGGCGTCGTAGTAGCCGTGCGACAGCACGTAGGTGCCGACGAGGATCCGGCGCTTGACCTCGGCGCCGAAGCCCTCGGCGCGCGTCTTCTCGTACATCTCGGTCAGGTCGGCGTACGTGGTCGCGCGGTGGCCGTACCGGACGCCGTCGAAGCGCGACAGGTTCGACGACGCTTCCGCCGGCGCGAGCACGTAGTACACCGGAATGGAGAGCTGCACGTTCGGCAGGGCGAGATCGACGGTCGCGGCGCCGAGCCGGCGCAGCTCGGCGAGCGCGGCGTCGATCGCCCGGGAGACATCGGGGTCGATCCCGGCGCCGGAGTATTCGGCAGGCAGACCGATCCTGATGCCGGCCAGCGGCTTGGCGCCACCCTCGCGCGCGAGCAGGCGCGTGTAGTCCTCGGCCGGGCGGTCGATCGACGTCGAATCGCGCGGGTCGTGGCCCGCCATCGCGTTGAGCAGCAGCCCCAGGTCCTCCGCCGTGCGGGCGAAGGGCCCGGCCTGATCCAGGCTCGAGGCGAAGGCGACGAGCCCGTAGCGCGAGCACACGCCGTAGGTCGGCTTCAGCCCGCAGACGCCGGACATGGCAGCCGGCTGGCGGATCGACCCGCCGGTGTCGGTGCCGGTGCCTCCCGGCACCAGTCGCGCGGCGACCGCGGCCGCCGTGCCGCCGGAGCTGCCGCCGGGAACGCGGTCGAGGTCCCACGGATTCTTCACCGGGCCGAAGTGCGAGGTCTCGCTCGACGATCCCATCGCGAACTCGTCCATGTTGGTCTTGCCGACGAGCACGGTGCCGGCGCGCGCCAGAGCCGCGACGACGTGCGCGTCGAAGGGCGACGTGTAGCTCGCGAGCATCCGCGACGCGCAGGTCGTGCGCATGCCCGCGGTGACGAGGATGTCCTTGTGCGCGATCGGGATCCCGGTCAGCGGACCGGCGCTGCCGGCGGCGATGGCGACGTCGGCCGCGTTCGCATCGGCGAGTGCCCGGTCCGGGTCGACGGTGATGAACGCGTTGAGCGCCGGGTTGAGGGCGGCGATCCGGTCGAGCGAGGCTCGCGTCAGCTCGACGCTGGACACGCGCCGCGCGCGGAGCGCGGACGCAAGCTCCGCAATGGAGGCGTCGATCACGCCGGCGCCCTCGTGCAAGTGCTTGTATGTTCCCCCCGAACGGCGCTGCGCGCCGCTCCCCCCAGGGGGCGAGCGCCTTGGGGCGGCCCAGCGGCGCTCATTCGAGCACTTTCGGCACCAGGTACAACCCGTCCTCCACCGCCGGCGCAACGCTCTGGTAGCGCGCGCTGAGGTCGGGCTCGACGGCGGCGTCGGCGCGCAGCGGGAGCGCCACGTCCTGCGCATGCGCCATCGGCAGGACGCCCGTCGTGTCCACGGCGGCGAGCTCGTCGATCAAGCCGAAGATCGCGGTGAGCTTCGTGCGCACCTCTTCGGCATGCGCGGCGTCGATCTCGACGCGCGCGAGGTGCGCGATCCGGTAGACGTCAGTGAGCGAAATGGTCATCGTGGACGGCAGGCATCGGAATGGGGCGTTTTCCGTCCGGGGGGCGGCGCCGAACGCCGACGAACGGGTGGCGACGAGCATTGGCGGCGCGCCCCGAAACACCCGAATTACCGCGCAAAATCAGTGCTGGAGCAATGCACAATAGGTTATCATAATGTCATATTTTCGAGCAGCGGCCGCTGCTCGTTGACCATCGGGACGCCGCCTCGTCCGCGCGTTCCGCACTGCCGCAGGCCATCGCTTACATGTTCGCGTCTTTCAAGGGCTATTTCTCCAGCGATCTCGCGATCGACCTCGGTACCGCGAACACGCTGATCTACGTGCGCGGCAAGGGTATCGTGTTGAACGAGCCGTCGGTGGTCGCGATCCGCCAGGAAGGCGGACCCAACGGCAAACGGGTGATCCAGGAAGTCGGTCTCGCCGCGAAGCAGATGCTGGGACGCACGCCGGGCAACATCACGGCGATCCGGCCGATGAAGGACGGGGTGATCGCCGACTTCACCGTGACCGAGCAGATGCTGAAGCAGTTCATCAAGCGAGTGCTCGAATCGCGGCTCTTCTCGCCGTCACCGCGGATCATCATCTGCGTGCCCTGCGGCTCGACGCAGGTCGAGCGCCGCGCCATTCGCGAGTCGGCATTGGGCGCCGGCGCCTCCAAGGTGTACTTGATCGAGGAGCCGATGGCCGCGGCGATCGGTGCCGATCTGCCGATCTCCGACGCAACGGGATCGATGGTCGTCGATATCGGGGGCGGCACCACGGAAGTCGGCGTGATCTCGTTGGGCGGCATGGTGTATTCGGGCAGCGTGCGCGTGGGCGGCGACAAGTTCGACGAGGCGATCGTCAACTACATCCGCCGCAACTACGGCATGCTGATCGGCGAGCCGACGGCCGAGCAGATCAAGAAGACGATCGGTTCCGGTTTTCCCGGCTCCGAGGTGAAGGAGATGGAGGTCAAGGGGCGCAATCTCGCGGAGGGCATTCCGCGCAGTTTCACCGTGTCTTCCAACGAGATCCTCGAAGCCCTCACCGATCCCCTGAACAGCATCGTCTCCGCAGTGAAGAGCGCGCTCGAGCGCACCCCGCCGGAGCTCGGCGCGGATATCGCGGAACGCGGCATGGTGCTTACCGGCGGCGGAGCGCTCCTGCGGGATGTCGACCGCCTGCTGATGGAAGAAACGGGACTTCCGGTGATCGTCGCCGACGATCCGCTCACGTGCGTGGTGCGCGGCTGCGGAAGGGCGCTCGAGAACATGGACAAGCTCGCGACGATTTTCACCTCGGACTGATCCGGCCACTCGATCGCCGGCGTCGAAGCCCGTCGGTCTTGCGATGCGCTACATCCCCGTCGAGCCGCCGCCCTTCTTCCGCCGCGGCCCATCGCCGCTCGCCCGCTTCGTCTTCTTCGGGCTGCTCTCCGTCGCGCTGCTGTTCATCGACACGCGTTACCGCTATCTGGAGGACATTCGCATCGTGGCGGCGACGATCCTCTATCCGCTCCAGCGCGCGGCGCAACTGCCCGGTCAGGCGCTGGCCGGGGTCGGCGACTACTTCACGTCGCTGCGCGCGCTCTCCGAGGACAACGCCGTGCTGAGGCGGCAGTTGGCCGAGCGCGCCGTTGCCGCGCAGGCGTTTGCGTCGATGCAGCAGGAAAACGGCCACCTGCGCGCGCTGCTCGACGTCCGGACGCGCTACGCGTCGGCGGCCAAGGCCGTCGAGGTTCTCTACACCGGCCGCGACCCGTTCGAGCAGAAACTGTTCGTCGACAAGGGCGCGAATGCCGATATCCGGCCCGGAGAGGCGGTGATCGATGCGGACGGCGTCGTCGGGCAGGTCACGCGCGTGTATCCCAACATGGCGGAGGTCACGCTGGTCACGGACAAGGACCACGCGGTGCCGGTGCAGGTCGAGCGCAGCGGCGTTCGCGCAGTTCTCTATGGCGCCGGCGCGGGGCGCGCGCCCGAGCTTCGCTTCACGGCGCCCAGCGCGGACATCCAGGAGGGCGACGTGCTGGTGACTTCGGGGCTCGACGGCACCTATCCGCCAGGCCTCGCCGTGGCTCGAGTCGCCACGCTCGAACGCGAAACCGGTCAGATGTTCGCGCGCATCGCCTGCACTCCGCTCGCCGGAGTCGACCACACCCGGCATCTGCTCGTCCTCGGCCCGGCTGCGGCGACGCCTCCCCGGCCCGAGGCCCCCGCGCTTTCCGACACCGCGAAGAAGGCCGGCCAGGGCAAACGCAGGGGCAATCCGTGATGGCGCGGCCGAACATCGCGCAGCTTTCGACCGCCGGACCCGAGGAGATCCTGCGTCCGGTGCGCCCCTGGTTCATCGCGGTCACGGTCGGTGTCGCGCTGGTGGCCAATCTGCTGCCGCTGTCGGGCGTGGCGCTCTCGCTTCGCCCCGACTTCGTCGCTCTGGTGCTGCTGTACTGGTGCATCCAGGAGCCGCGCTACGTGAGTGTCGGGGTTGCCTGGGGCGTCGGTCTCCTGATGGACGTGGGTGATGCCACGGTCTTGGGACAGCACGCGCTGGCGTACGCATTTCTCGCCTACGCGGCCGAGTACTTCCGCCGGCGCGTGCTGCGTTTCCCGCTGTGGCAGCAGGCGGCGCAGGTTGCCGTGCTGCTGACCCTGTGCGCAGGACTGGTGCTGCTCGTTCGCTACGTCGGCGGCGCACCGCTGCCGCGCTGGACGTATGCGGTGCCGCCGCTCGTCGGCGCGCTCCTTTGGCCCGTCCTCACGGTCGCGCTGCAGTGGACGCAGCGGCCGCAACGCTCATCGGCCGAGCTGTGACTCCACCGCCACGCTCATGCTGATGAACAGCCCCCACGCTCACTGCGTTCGCTGCCCCCGCGGGGGCGCGCAGCGCCCTTCGGGCGGCCGGGCGGGCAGATGATGAGCCCCCACGCTCACTGCGTTCGCTGCCCCCCGCGGGGGCGCGCAGCGCCCTTCGGGCGGCCGGGCGGGCGCTGATCCGACGATGGCACGCTTTCTCTTCTCCTCGCGCGGACGCAGGCACGGTGGTGCGCTCGACTCGCCGGAGCTGAAGAATCCGGAACGGGAAGCCTTTTTTTTCCGTCGGCGGCTGACGATTGCCGCAGCGCTGGTGGCGCTGGGGCTGGTCGGTCTTTTCGTGCGTTTCTTCTACCTGCAGGTCGTCCAGCACCGCCATTATCAGACGCTGGCGGAGACGAACCGGATAGCGATTGTCCCCATCGTCCCCAACCGGGGCGTTATCCGCGACCGCAACGGTCTCGTTCTGGCGCAGAGCTACTCCGCCTACACGCTGGAGATCCAGCCGGCACGGGTGCAGAACCTCGAACAGACGATCGACGCGCTGGCCGAGATCGTCGATGTCCAGCCGCGCGACCGGAAGCGCTTCAAGAAGCTCATCGAGGAATCGAGGAACTTCGAGAGCCTGCCCTTGCGCACCCGCCTCACCGACAACGAGGTCGCGCGCTTCGCGGTCAACCGGTATCGCTTTCCCGGCGTCGAAATCAAGGCGCGACTCTTCCGGCAATATCCGTATGGCGAACTGGCGTCGCACGCGATCGGCTATATCGGCCGCATCAACGACCGCGACCTGGCACGCATCGACGAATGGGGCGAGAGCGCAAACTACAAGGGTTCCGACTACATCGGCAAGGTCGGGCTCGAGCTGTCCTACGAGCGCGAATTGCACGGCACGACCGGCGTCGAGGAGGTCGAGGTCGATGCCGGAGGGCGCGCGGTGCGCACGCTGTCGCGCGCGGCGCCGGCGTCGGGCAACGACCTCACGCTCTCGCTCGACATCAAGCTGCAGGAAGTGGCCGAAGCCGCGTTCGGCTCCCGTCGCGGCGCGCTGGTGGCGCTGGATCCGGCCTCCGGCGAGGTGCTCGCGATGGTGTCGAAGCCCGGCTACGATCCCAATCTGTTCGTCGACGGCATCGACGTCGCCAACTGGGAGTTGCTGAACGAATCGCCGGACAAGCCGCTGCTCAATCGCCCGCTGCGCGGCGCCTATCCGCCCGGCTCGACGATCAAGCCGTTCCTCGCGCTGTCGGCGCTCTCGTCCGGCCGGCGCACGCCGGCGCAGACGATCGTCGATCCCGGGTATTTCCAGCTGCCGGGCGCCACGCACCGATTCCGCGATGACAAGCCCGGCGGTCACGGCACCGTGGACATGTTCAAGTCGATCGTCGCTTCCTGCGACACCTATTACTACGTCCTGGCGAGCGAGACCGACATCGACGACACCCACCGTTTCCTGTCGCAGCTGGGTTTCGGCCGCAAGACGGGCATCGACATCGAAGGCGAGCTGACCGGCGTGCTGCCGTCGCGGGAGTGGAAGCGGCAGCGCTTCGCGGGCAAGGAGTACCGCGACGAGCATCGCAAGTGGTATCTCGGCGACAGCATCTCCGCCGGCATCGGACAAGGCTACAACGCGTTCACGCCGGTCCAGCTCGCGCACGCGATCGCGACCATCGCGAATGACGGCGTTGCGCACAAGCCGCGGCTCGTGCGCTCGATCCACGACGTCGGCACGCGGGAAATGCGCGCCGTCGACTCACAGCCGTCGTACACAGTGCCATTGAAGGCCGAGCATCTGGAGGTGATCAGGAACGCGCTGGTCGGGGTCGCCCGCGAAGGGACCGGTGCCGCCGCGTTCCTCAAGGCCGCGTACGTGAGTGCCGGCAAGACCGGTACCGCGCAGCTATTTTCGCTGAAGGGGGAGAAGTACGTCGCTGGCCGGGTCGACGAGCGGTTGCGCGACCACGCCTGGTACATCGCCTATGCGCCGGCCGACAAGCCGCGGATCGCTCTCGCGGTGCTGGTCGAGAACGGAGGCTTCGGCGCGCAGGCGGCGGCACCGATTGCGCGGCAGGTCTTCGACTACTACCTGACGGGCGAACGCAAGGCGGGACCGGCGCCGGCCGCCGCGGTCTCCGATTCCGAAGATCAGAGCGATTGATGGGGCAACTGCTGGCGCGTATCTGGGAGGTCCTGTCGCGGCGCGTCGACAGCTTCCTGTTCGGGGTGGCGCTGACGATCGTGGGCATCGGGCTCATCACGCTGTTTTCGGCCGCCGACCAGAATTTCGCGCGTGTTTCGAGTCAGCTGTCGAGCCTCGCGCTGGCGCTGGCCCTGATGTGGCTCATCGCCAACATTCCGCCGCAGACCATCGCGCGCGCGGCGGTGCCCCTCTATGTGCTGGGCGTCGTGTTGCTGGTCGCCGTGGCGCTCTGGGGCGTCACCGTCAACGGCTCGCGCCGCTGGTTGAACTTCGGCGTCGCGCGTTTCCAGCCCTCGGAACTCATGAAGATCGCGGTGCCGCTGATGCTCGCCTGGTATTTCCAGAAGTTCGAAGGCCGCATCGGCTGGAAGGACTTTGCTCTCGCGGCGGTGCTGATTGCCGTGCCCGTGTTTCTGATCAAGCGTCAGCCCGACCTCGGCACCTCGCTCCTGATCGGCGCGTCCGGCTTCTACGTGCTCTATTTCGCCGGCCTGTCGTGGAAGGTCATCGGCGGCCTCGGCGTGGCCGCCGCCGCCGCTGCGCCGCTGGTCTGGCCGCAGCTGCGCGATTACCAGCGCGAGCGGATCCTGACGTTCCTGGACCCCGCGCGCGACCCGCTCGGAGCCGGCTATCACTCGTCGCAGGCGTCGATCGCCCTGGGTTCCGGCGGCGTGGTCGGAAAAGGGTGGCTGAACGGAACGCAGACGCACCTCGATTTCCTGCCGGAGCGGCACACCGACTTCATCTTCGCGGTGTTCGGCGAGGAATTCGGCCTGATCGGCAACGTCGTCCTGCTGATCCTCTATCTGCTGCTGATCGGTCGCGGGATGATGATCACCGCGAATGCATCGACGCTGTTCACGCGTCTCATCGCGGGCGCGGTCACGCTGATGTTCTTTACCTACGCGTTCGTCAACATGGGCATGGTCAGCGGGCTGCTGCCCGTGGTCGGCGTGCCGCTTCCGCTCGTGTCCTACGGCGGCACCGCGCTAATTTCCCTCTTTATCGGGCTCGGCATCCTGATGAGCGTGCAGGCGCATCGCAAGCTGGTGAACAACTAGCTGCTGCAGCGAGGCAGTGAAGCCCTAGGGATTCTCGGCGAGCCTTGCCGCGTTGAGGCCGGCGTCGGAACGGTCGGGCGGCTGCTTCATCGCAATCAGCTTGCGCACGCGCTCCAGGGCGGTCGTGTTGCAGGGCGGCAGTTCGATGTCCGACGAACCGATCGGCGTCGCTCGCTCGCCCCAGCGCACGAGATGGGAGCACCAGGTGAGGCCCGCGCCGAACGCGGGCATGAGGATCAGCGCGCCGGGCTTGACGCGGCCCTCCTCCAGCGCGTCGACGAGGGCGACCGGGACCGTCGCCGACGACATGTTCCCGTAGCGCTGCACGGTGACGAAGACGCGCTCCATCGGCGCGCCAACGCGTTTGGCGACCGCCTCGATGATGCGCAGGTTTGCCTGGTGCGGGACGACAAGGTCTATTTCTTCGACCGTGTGGCCGGTCTTCGCCAGCACGTCCTGCGAGGCATGCGCCATCGCCATCACCGCGCGCTTGAAGATCTCCTGGCCGTCGAAATTCCACGCGGTGTCACCCAGCATGACGCCATGATGCGCGTACGCGGTTCCCATGCCGCGCACGCGCAGGATGCCGCGCACGTCGGCGCTGCAGCCGAGCTTCTCGCCGAGCAGCCCTTCCTGGCGGTCGGTCGCCTGCAGGACCACGGCGGCCGCGCCGTCGCCGAAGAGCACCGCGACCCCGCGGTTGGTCCAGTCCATGAATTGCGAGATCAGCTCGACGCCGATCACCACCGCGTTCTTCACCACGCCGGTGCGGATCATCGCGGTCGCGGTCGAAAGCCCGTACAGAAAACTGGTGCAGGCGGTGTTCACGTCCATCGATGCTGCGTGCATGGCGCCCAGCTTGTACTGGACCCCGGAGGCCGAGTTCGGCACCGCCTCGTCGTTGGAGCAGCTGCCGTAGACGACGAGTTCGACGTCCTTGGCGGGAAGCCCCGCGCAGGCGAGCGCCCGTACTGCGGCGACGTGCGCGAGCTCGATTCCCGTGACATGCGAGACGCGCCGTTCCTTGATCCCGGTGCGCGAGGTGATCCACGCGTCGTCGGTTTCCATCAGCGACGCGAGGTCGGCGTTGGTGAGGACGGCGGGGGGCATGCACTTGCCCCAGCCGGTGATGGCTGCGTGGGTCATGAGAATCGTCGCCGCGAATCGAAATCGTCAGTGTGCTGGAACTCTCCGGCGTTGTTCCGGGCCGTCTTCGCCGGTTGCCGCTACTTGCGCTGCTTCGGTGCGGCCTTCGTCGGGGCGGAGTCTTCCTTCTTGTAGTCGCCGATCACGGTCTTCAACGGGCAAGCGGCAACGATCGGGCATTTCCTGCAACCAGTGGCGAGGGCAATCGGACAGAGGGTCATGCGGTATCTCCTTGATTGGGCTGCGGCAACCCGGGTGCCGGGAGGACATCCGCCGGTCCGCGACCGCGGTCGCGCCGGATCGAATCCCCAGAGGGCAAGAGTACGCTCTTGTCCGCCACCCGTCATGTGGCTCCGGCGAGCGTCCAATGCGTGCGTGCCGCTGCGCACACTCCGGTATTCGCCCTTGGGGCGGCCCTGCGGGCTGATTGGCATACCTTCGTGCTGCGCACTCCGGTATTCGCCCTTGGGGCGGCCCGGCGGGCTGATTGGCATACCTTCGTGCTGCGCACTCCGGTATTCGCCCTTGGGGCGGCCCTGCGGGCTCATGCCGGCGGCCGTCCGCGCCGCCAGCGCCGCCAGGCGAGCGCGTAAACCACGATGTTGACCGCGATCACGGTGAGCCCCAGCACAACTTGCAGGCGCGGGGTCAGCGCTTCCGGGTAGACGAGCGGGATGACGTAGTGCTCGACGAAGCCGCCGTCGTAACCGGCGTCGCCTGCGGCACGCCGCAGCGTGTTCTCCAGCGGCGTGAGCGGGCACTGCGTGCCACTGAGTTCGGCGTAGGCGCCCCATGCGGCGGCGGGAAGGTGAAGCGCGGCCCAGCCGCGCCGGCGCAGCACGAGCAGACCTCCCGCAACCACGAACGCGATGAACGCGACGTGCGCGGCCACCAGCACATCGGCGAGCAGACGGGCGGTCACCGGCGACGGGCGTTGGCGCCTGCGCGCAGCGACTGCGATGACGCGTCGCTGGGAGACTCCGGACTGCGGCGAGGGCCGTCATGCATCGGGATCGCCGCCCCGCTTGAGCAGCTTCGCCAGGTCGGCGAACGGCCGGTGGGTCGCGCTTTGCGTCCTGTCATCGTCCGCGGTCCCCCGGCGCGCCGCGGCTTCGAGTTCGCGCGAGTGTTCGTTGTCGTGGCAGTACAGGCACAAGAGCTCCCAGTTGCTGCCGTCGACCGGGTTGTTGTCGTGGTTGTGATCCCTGTGGTGAACCGTCAATTGCTGGAGGTTGACCCGATCGAACTCGCGCGCGCATCGCCCGCAGATCCACGGGAACAACTTCAGTGCCTGCTCGCGGTAGGTGTTCTCACGCGCCTCGCGGGCGCGCCGCGCGTCGGCCACGATCCGGTCGAGCCTGGCGGAATCCGGCGCTCCGCTTCGAGTGGGCATGGGTGATGGCGCCTAAGTCATCCGCATCGGGCGCGTTCAGCTCAGCGGCTGCATCACGATCTTCCGGTACGAAGGTCGCTGTCCCAGTGTCGCGAACCACCGCTCCACGTTGGGCAGGGGGGGGCGCTCGATCGGCAGCGCCATCCACCGCCAGATCCCGCAGCCCAACGCGATGTCGCCGGCGGTGAACGCGCTGCCCGCCAGGAACTGGCGTGCCCCGAGGTGCGTGTTCACGATGGCCAGCGCGTCGGCGGTCCTGCTGCGCGAATCCTCGATGGCGTGCGCGTCACGCTGCTCCGGGGCCGTTCGGATCAGCCCCATGAACAGCGGGCGGATGGCAGGCCAGAACGTCGATCTGGCTCCAGTCCATCCACTGGTCGGCTTCCGCGCGGATCCTGTGCTCCCCGGGCCAGAAATCCGCGGCGTGCTTGGTCGCCAGATAGCGAACGATCGCATGGGACTCCCACAGCACGAAGCCATCGTCGTCGATTGTCGGCACCAGGCCGTTAGGATTGAGGCGCCGGTACTCGCGCGTGTTGACGATGCCGAAAGCGCCGCCGGCATCGATGCGCGCGTACTCGATGGCCATTTCCTCGCAGCACCACAGCACCTTCTGGACGTTGACCGAATTGTCTCTTCCCCAGATCTTCAGCATCTGCAATCTCCGAACGGGTCACTGTGCAACGGTACTGCCGACAGGCGCCTGTGGCTCGATGAATCTGGCCGCGAATCCGACCGTGGGCGCGCGGCGAAGGTCGTTGCCGTGGTCGACCGCGCCGCGACCGGGACCGTCCGCGACCCCGGCAATGCGCTCGACACACAGCGCTGCGGCGGCGGACGAAAAGGGCCCGGTTGCGCTCGTGCTGGCGCGGCACCAGCCCGTCGCGCGATGCTCCGGTCGCATCACGGCTTGGCGCAATCGCAGACGTCGTTGCCCTTGTCGAAGACAACGCGCCAGGTTCCCGGCGCCTCCAGTCTCCAGATGGACGAAAAGGTGGCCACCAGCTTGCCCTGCGCATTGCGCACGGGGCCGCTGGATAGCGCGAGCGTGCCGGAGTCGAGCACCTCGACGACTTCGGGCTGCCACGAGAACGGCGCCGCGGGCCCTTCGTAGAAGCGTCTCCAGGCGTCGGCAACCTGTCGCTTGCCGCGCAGCACCTTTGCGCCGGAAAAGAACACGGTCTCGTCGGCCAGGAACGACGCGAACGCCGCGTGATCGCGGTCCGCCATCGTCTGCGCGAACGCTCGCTCGGTGTCGGCCACCTGTTGTCGCAGGTCTGCGGCTGTCGGACGCGGCGTCACGGCGGCGCAGCCCGGGAGCATCGCCACGCACAGGACGGCGACCACGATTCCGGTTCGCATGGGGGCTGCTCCTTGTTCGTGGGCAATGACGATTCAAGTCCCGAGCTCATCGACCTCGGCCTCGCACCACTGTCTTTCGTCGGCCGCGACCAGCGCGTACTGCTCCATTGCCAATTGCCGCGCGGTCTCGCGTGCAGGTCCGTCGCCGGCGCGCCCCAGCGCGATGGCGAGCACGGCATGGCCGAAGAACCTCTCGAAGGGCGGCGCGTCGTTGGCGGCGCAGATATCGACGCAGCGGCGCGCATGCTCGACTGCGGCCGCGGGCTTTCCCGCCTGCAGCAGGCTGCGCGCCAGCCGATATTCGGCGCGCTCTTCCTCGAGCCAGGTCCCGGCGAGGCGCCAATAGCGCAATCCGCCCTCGGCCGCGGCGATCATCCCCTGCGTTTCGGCGGGGTCTCGATCGGATTTCTGCTCGAGACTCGCAGCCAGGTTGTTGCCGGCGATGGCAAGCGCGCGCGGCGCGGCCGAGCCGGAGGGAAGGCCGGGCGCGGCGAGTTCC
This sequence comes from uncultured beta proteobacterium, assembly GCA_963700415.1. GTDB lineage: Bacteria > Pseudomonadota > Gammaproteobacteria > Burkholderiales > Casimicrobiaceae > CAIWHR01. The sequence continues at coordinate 30,328 of CAVOXS010000015.1, read as the reverse complement.
AAGGCGTCCTCGTACGCCGCGATCGCCCGCAGCCACTCCCGCTGGGCGCCGAGCGCCGCCGATGCCGTGGCGAGCACGACGATGCGATCTTCGGTCGACAACTGCGCCAAGGTGGTATCGAGATTGCCGGCATAGCGCAGGACGGCAATGCCGCGGGTGATCGCAGCGGCAACCCCGGCATCCCCGTCCACCGGACACCTCTCGCGCGACGACTGGAGCAGGGCGATCCCGGCGCCCCATCGGGCGAGGTGCTCGCCGTACACGTGGGTGACGATGCGCGCGAACGCCGGAACGTCAGCCGGGGATTCCAGCAGGTCGAGCGCGCCGGCGAGGCGGTCCGCGACTTCCTCGGGATGATCTCCGTGGTCGTTCCACGCGGCGGCGATGAATGCGTCAAGGCTCATGGCGGCGACTCGGGCAAACAACGGATCGGCAGACCGACGGCGAGCGCACGCGGCAGCTTCCGGTACGCGCAAGTGTACCCATGTCGTTGGCGGATGACGATGGGGACCATGCGGGACGAGCAATGCTCCGGCATCGCCGCCGTTCTGGCCTGGGGCATCTCGTCCATGCCGTGGCCCCCGCCCGGGACAACCGCGTCCCGGATCTTGCGGTCAAGCCCTCCGCCCAGGGTTCGAAGCCTACCGGCACTTGAGCGGCAGGTAGCGCGCGGGGACGCTGGTGTTGTCCGTGCTCTTGACCGTCATCTGGTCGGGCGCCTTGGCATATCCGCACACCCAGGTCACCGGAACGATCGGCGCGTCCTCGACGACGGCCGCCCGCAGCGTGAGCACCTTCCCCTTGATGACGCCGCTCGCGCGGTTGCCGAAGGTGAGGTCGATCGCGCCGTTGCGCACGAGGACCGAGCTGACGAAGTTGTTGACGATCTTTTCGGGCGCGGGCAAGCCGGCGGCGGCGTTGCCGGCGGGGAAGGACTGCAGCGCGGCCCATGATCCGGCGACCGGATCCTTTGCGATGTCGGCCAGGGGCAGTGCCTCGAGGATCTGGTCGCGGACGATCTTGTCCAGGTAGCTCGGCACCGCCAGCGTGGCCAGGATCGCGACGATCGCGATCACCACCAGGATTTCCATCATGCTGAAGCCGCCGTTGCGCAGGCTCATCGAATCGCCTCGGCGTCCCCGCGCGCATCGTTGCCGAACGAGCGCGGGATCATCGCTTTTCCGGCGGCAAGGAACCGATCGCCCGCAGCAGCCGCGCATGGGCGGAGGCGTCGACGGGCCGGTGCCGGATCGTCGCGCTCGCCGGGTCATGGCCGAGACAGTTGTCGCCTTTCCAGTTCCTGGCAGGCCTGATGGGACGGGGAACGAAGCCGCCGCCGCAGTTCGGGCAGACGTTGCCCAGCACGCGGTCGACGCAGGTCGCGCAGAACGTGCACTCGTAGGAGCAGATGCGCGCCTCGAGCGAAGCGGGAGGCAGCGACTCGTTGCAGTGCTCGCAGGTGGGTCTCAGTTCAAGCACGACATTCTCCCGAAGACCGCGCACGGCGATGCGTCGCCCTTGCCCAGTCTATGGTCTGCACGGTCCGTCGTCGCCGCGAATCCCGAAGTCCGGCAACCCGCGCGGGCGGACCCGGAGATCCGGCGTCGATCGTGGCGCAGAGTGCATGCGCTAGGCAATGAGCTCGACTTCGCCTTCGATCTCGACCGGAATGTCGAACGGAAGCTCCGCGAGGCCGACGGCGCTGCGGGAGTGCGCGCCCGTTTCGGGGCCGAAGAGTTCGATGATGAGATCGGAGAAGCCGTTGATGACGAGAGGCTGCCGGTTGAAGCCGGGCGCCGAGTTGACCATCCCGAGCACGCGGCCCCAGGCCGCGATGCGATCGAGATCGCCCAGCGCGCGCTTGAGGCTGCCGAGGATGGAAAGACCCGTGAGCCGGGCCGCCGTGTAGCCCTGCTCCAGGCTGACCTCGCGGCCGACCTTGCCAAGGGGTGTCGCCGTCGATCCGTCGGGATTCTGCGGTCCGTGGCCGGAGATCAGCGCGCGGCGACCCACGATGCGGACGAACTGGAAGGGAAACACGACGCCCGCCGGCGGCCGCGTCGGCGGCGGCAGGACGAAGCCGAGGGCGGTCAGGCGTTCTTCGATTCTCGACATGGGTGATCTCGCTGGTTGCGGTGGATGCGTCCGCGACAGACGCGGTCTTGGCCGTTGGCGGACGGGCTGCTGAACAAGCGACGCACGTCTTTCACGCTGCCGGGTAGCCGTTGCTCGGCGATTGTGCGCTTGACCGGCGATTCGGGAAGCATTGCTATCGATTGCCGGATGCCAGCTTGATGCCGAAGCCGATCAGAGCAACGCCGGCAAGGCGCGTGGCGATCCTTCGCGTCGACGGCAGGGACTCGAGCCTGCGGGCGATGGAGTTCCCGGCAAGCACGAGGCCGGCCTGGTAGAGGAAGCTGACGAACGTGACGTGCGCCATCATCGCCGCGAGGGTCAGGCTCGACGAATCGGGCCGCAGGAACAGCGGAAAGAACGCGACGAAAAAGAGGACCACCTTCGGATTGGTAAGGCTTACGGCGAATGCCTGGCGAAAATAGACCGACGCGGATCTTCTCGGCTCTGCGGTCGCCGCATCACTGGTGATGCGTGCGCGCAACAGTTGCAGTCCCATCCAGCACAGGTAGGCCGCACCGAACCATTGCAGCGCCTGAAACAGCTCCGGGTTCGCGCTCATGACGGCGGCGAGACCCGCCACCGCGGCCACCATGAAGAGGAAGTCGCCGGCGAGCGTGCCAAGAACCGCCCCGAGTCCGGCGCCGACGCCGTTGCGGGCGGTTGCGTTCAGGATCGCCAGCGTTCCCGGTCCGGGGATCAGCTGAAAAACGACGATCGCGGCGATGAAGCTGCCGTAGTTCTGAATGTCGAACATGGACCGGGCTCCAGGTCATGACCTTGATCGATTGCCGACGAACACGTCCGCAACGAATCCGGCTGCCATTATAAGGGGGCGCTCGGGCAGCGGCCACGGTCTGCGCGGCCAGCGCGGGCCGCCCCGCGAACAGGGCCCGGCGGCAACTTCCGCCGCGGGCGAAAACAGTTCGGCCAGCGCGTCGTGCCGCAGCGATGCGCTTCGCATCACTGTCCGTCATCGCCGGTGCGCATTGCATGCCGGAGACGCTTCACCAGCGCCGTTGCGCCGATGAGTGCGAGCGTAACAACGATGGCGACAGACGCATAGCCCCCGATGAACAGCCAGCCCAAGGCACCGAACTCGCCAATGAATACGGACTTGATCGTGACCAGCATCTGACCGAGTGCATAGCCCAGTGGCAGACCTATGCCCCGAACGTGACCGCTCAGGCCGCCGAGGACTGCCACCAGCAGCCACGACAGCGGCCAGATGGGCGCATCCGCGTCCCAGGGCTCGACCTTCCCCGTGAGCCAGGGGGAGAACCACCAGATGGCGATCCCGGACAGCACTCCGAGCGCCAGCAGGATCAATGCCTTCTGTTTCGACGTCATCGCGTCATATGCGGCGGGCCGTGCGGCCGGCGGCAAGGACGCGCACAGGGCCCGGTGGTCGGAGGCGAATGCCTCAGGTGACGAGCTTCCCGCCAAAGGCAAGCCGTCCGCGTGCCGCCGGTGCGTACTCGACATGAACGCAGGACCGGCGCGTCCCAGCACTCCTGCAATGGCGTCGGTCAGCGCGGCGATCTCGCCGGGCAGCTCGTCGCGGCCCCGGGGGGGCGCGCTTCAGCACCTCGACGAAAACCGGCAGTTCGCCGATTGCCGTTGAGGACTCGCTCTCCGCGTACTGTTCCCGCGCCAGCAAATGGAGCCGAACCCAAGTCCGGCCGGCCGGTGCGTCGAGCGCGCGACCCGCCGCGTCGGCGAGCGACTGGGCAAGGCCCGCATCGACCGGCCGATTCGAGTCAACGACGATCTCCACATCGATGATCGGCATGCTAAGAGAGCCTCTCGCTCACCGGCGTTTCGCCTGCTCCGGACCTACCTTGCATTCTCGGCCGCTTCGGTTCGGCGCCTGTATTCGTCGTAGGACATGCCCGTGCTGGCGCGGCAGCGTCGATGTTCCTGCGCGTCGGGGATCTTGTCGCACCCGTTGCGCTGCCACGCCTGGCCGGTGTCGTACAGTTGTCGCGCCGAGCAGCCCTGCAGGCACGGGCCGGCCAGCAGCACGACGAAAAGGACGATTGCCCAGATCGACCCCTGGGCATCGTGGGCGCTCTCGCCGGCAAGCTTTCCGTCGGGCGTGCGGACCTGCCACTCGCCGAGCCAGAAGTCGAATGCGCGATGCTCAGGAGCGTCGCAGGCTGTTGCCGCCAGTGCGCCTGTGGCGAACCAACCCGACGCGAGGACAAGCGCAAGGCCGGCTGCTCTTGTGCGCAGGCTCGTGCTTGCTCCCCCGGTTGCCCCCGCGGCTCGTTTGCTCGGTCGTTCGCTGCGGAGCATGGTTGCAGCGCTCCTACGCGCGGCCGTTGCGCAGGGTAGCCCGATACTGCTCGATCCGCGGCGACAAGGCCTGCCTCCGGGCGAGGCTTTCCGCCGGCCAGTGCCTCTCGCGCTCGTAGTATTCGGGCACCGCCGTTGCCTTCGGCGGAATGACCACCCAGGGCTGCTTCGAGGCGGTGAAGATGTGGATGTCGGGCGGCAGATGATCCGGCAGGTCGAGCGTGCCGACCCGGACAAACCTGATCAGGGGGCCGGCGCTGGCGTAGTTGCTCCACAGCGCAAGGCGGCAGTTCGGGCAACGGGCAAATTGCTGGCCGTAGCCGCTCGCGGACGGAGTGTCGACCAATTCCGGTTCGGCACCCAGCACGCTGACGCGATCTGCCTCGATCATGGCGTTCAGCGCGAAGGATGCCCCGCTCTCCCGCTGGCACCACCGGCAATGGCAGCAGTGGACGAACAACGGTGCAGTCTCCATGCGATAGCGGACCTGCCGGCAGTCGCAGCCACCTTCCAGCGGAAAGACGGAGGAATCAATCATGTCCGACATATATCAATCTGCTCGTATCGAAGCCGGCCGCCGCTGCCTTCGCAACGAGAGACTCCAGAACGACCTTGTCCAGATCCGGGCGTCTGGCCAGGATCCACAGATAGGACTTGTCCGGACCGCAGACGAGTGAATATTGATAGCCATCGCGATCCAGCGCAAGGACGACATAGGAGCCGTAGAACGGGCCGAAGAAGGAAACCTTCAGGTATCCCTGGTCGGATCGGTCGACGAAATAAGCCTTGCCTTCGGCTTCCTTCCACACATCGTCTTTGGCAGAGTAACCGCGGTTCAGCACCCTGACCCCACCGTCGTCACGCAGGCTGTAATCCGCGGTCACGCGGGTCAGCCCGCGTTCGAACGAATGGTCCAGCCGCGCAATTTCGTACCATCTCCCCAGATATTTCTCCAGCTCGAAGCCGTCGACCGGCGTCACGTTGTCGGGCAATCCGGTACACCCCGTCAGGCACAGGAGCAAGGCCAGCGCCAGATACTTCATCGTCGAGCGCGGTCCAAATAGCGGGCGCTTGCCAGGTGGAAGGCGCATACCGGCCCTCCGGTCGCGGGCCGCAGTCCACTCGACCGCGCTAGTCATTGACCGACGGGACTTCCTCGGTGGTGAAGCCGGCCGGAAGCACGACCTCGAGCATTTCGATGTCGTCGCTGTGACCAAGCTCCCGGTGGCGGATATCGGGCGGTTGGTGGACGCACGACCCGGCCTCGAGCCGGACCACGCCCTGACCTTCGTATTCGAACTCGATCCAGCCTTTCAGCACGTAGACGAGCTGAAAATCCGTTCGATGCCGGTGCGGTTGACTGGAGAACTCCGTCCCCGCCGCCGCGCGGATCACGTGCGCGTCGACCCGCCCTTGCGTTGCCTCCTTGATCCCGAGGTCGCGGTACTCGAAGAACGAGCGAAGCCCTCGCTCGAACGTGGCGTCGCTGGCGTGCGAGGCGACAAATCCCTTGGTGGTCATGGAGTCTCCTTCTCGGCGGGTGGGTGGTTCACCATGCCGTGGGCGGCGCCCGGCGCATCAAGCCAACCGGCGGCGAGTCATTTCTTCCAGTAATCGAACTCCGGCTCGAAGCGATTGCCACCGAGATCTGCCGCCTTCTCCTGGATGTAGCTCTGCGCGTCCGCAATGGCCTGGTTGTATATGCTCGGACCGATCTCGCGCACGCAGAATTCGAGGAAAAGCGACGCCTTGAGGTCACCGATCTCCGCGTCCAGGTTCTCGGCGACGAATCGCTTGATCGAGCCGAGCAGGTATTTCTCGGTGTCCTTCCGCAACTTGATCGACATCTTCCAGTCTCGAGGGTTCGTGGGTGGCCTGGACGTCCAGTGTAACCGGCCCTGCCGGTGGGCGCCGACGCGCGCGCCGGAAACGGTCCGTCACGCCGCGGGGTCGGGGCTGCGCTCATTTCGGAGGCAGTGACCCTGCGAAGACCAGACATTGCGTGACCCAGCGCTCGAGCGCGGCATCCGTCTCGATGCCGTCAGGCGACACGTAGACATAACCTTTCATCGGCCGTCCCGTGAAGTCCATCTCTCGCGCTGCGGGCTCGCGCAGCGCTTCGGCATAACGGACCGGGCCCACGCGCGCCATGAGCGTGTCGCCGAGGACTCCGACAAACATATGTCCTCGGTACATGAAGGCGAGACCGCCGAACATCTTCCGCTCGGATATCTCCCTGCGGTCGCGAAGGACATCCCTGATGCGTTCGGCCAGCCCTTCGTCGAATGCCATGCGGGACTCCTGACGTCTGAGCTCACCGGTCTGCGCGGCACCCTGCGGCGGGCCGGTGGAGTGATGGGTTGGGCATGCGCAGAAACGTAACCGTCCTGTCTGGATGGAGTGACATCAGCGTCGCTCGAACGCGAGCCTTACGCCCAAGGCGACCAGGACTGCGCCGGAGGAACGAAACACCCAGGTCAGCACGCCGGGCCGGGCACGCAGCCAGGCCGAGAGTCGCCCGGAGAAAATTCCGACGGGCGCCTTCACGAGAAACGTCAGCGCCGCGAACGCGAGCCCGAGGGCGAACACCGTGAGCGTCGGATATTGTGCCGACGGCGAGACGAATTGCGGCAGGAAGGCGAAATAGAAGATGGCGATCTTGGGATTGGAAAGATTCGAAACGGCGCCGTCGACAAACAGCTTGCCCAGCGTGCGTGCCGCCCGCGCTCCGAGCGGCAAGCTGCTCTGGTGGGTGCGCAGCAAGCCGATTCCAAGATAGATCAGGTACGCCGCGCCGACGAGCTTCAGCACCACGAACAGCCACTCGGACGTTCGCAGAATCGCACCCAGTCCGAGCGTGGCCAGGACAGTATGGCCGACGAGGCCGACACTGACGCCGCCCGCAGTGACCACGCCGGCCCACGCGCCCTGGGCAACGGACCGCGACATGACAAGAATCATGTCCTGGCCCGGCGTCGCGATGAGCACCAGCGAGGCAACGACGAACACGGGCCACGATGCATCGATCATGGGCAACCCTCATTCCGACTGAAGAGACAGCACAACCGGTGCCGACACGACACTCGCCGAACACGTCCGGGTCTGTCCGTCCGCAGCCCGGCGCGTGCGCAGTCTAACGTACCGCGGCAGCCGACGAGCCGTGTCGGCGGCCGCCGAAACAGGAGCGTCACACCCGACGCCCAGCGCGTGCCTGCAGGCGCCGCGAGGCGGAGAATGAAACACGGCGATTCGCGGGGCCATGCCAGTTGCGGTTCGCTGCAGCGACGGGTCAGCCGGCACTGCGCGACACCGCGTACACGGATTCGACGCATGATTCACCCCGGAACACCGAGTTGCGGTCCTCCTGTTTGCGCATGCCGGCGCGTTCGAGGAGCCTGACCGATGCATGATTGCGGGCGTCCGCGATTCCGAGCACCTGGTCGACGGGAGTGAACCGAAAAACGAGTTGCACCGCCGCGCGGACCGCCGTCGTGGCGAGCCCGCGACCCTGGGCCGGACGGGCGAGCGTAAAGCCGATTTCGGCGCGGCGTAAGTCGTCGGCGAGATACAGGCCGATATCGCCGACCAGGGCCAATCCTTCCGGCTCCGCGATTCCAATCTGGGCCCACTCGCCGGGTCGGAAGAGCGGAACCTTGCTCATCTCGTCCAGGAACTCCCGGGCTTCCGCATCGGTCATGGCTGACCAGCCTTGATAGCGACGCAACTCAGCGTCAGTCCGGTAGGCCTGAAACGCAACCAGATCCAGCGCGCTCAGGCGCCGGAGAGCTACGCCGGCGCAAAAATGCGGCAGCGGATCGGCGGTGGTCCTCATTGGCGGCTGACATGCCGGCTGACCGGCGGTGGCGTCGACGCGTCCCAGGTTGAAGCCCCGCACCGACCCGTCGGGCTGGCCGAAGGCCTGGGCACCGCTGCGTCTAGCCCGGTATCTCAGGCTCGACCAGCGTCGCGAGCTGCGCCAACGACTCCTGCCAACCGAGATAGCACATCTCGAGAGGGATGGCGTCGGGGATGCCGCTTTGCGTGATGCTCAACTCGGTTCCGCACAGAACCGGTTTCAGGGTCACCGTCACCTCGAGAACGCCGGGCAAGCTCGGATCTTCGAACCTGTCGGTGTACCGGATCCGCTCGTTTGGAATCAGCTCAATGTACTCGCCACCAAACGAGTGCCCATTGCCGCTGGTGAAGTTATGGAACGACATCCGGAATGTGCCTCCGACACGCGCCTCCATGTGATGCACTTCGCAGGTGAAGCCGTAAGGCGGGATCCATTTGGCCATTGCGCCGGCTTCAACGAAAGCGCGATAAACCTTCTCCGGTTTGGTGCGAAGCACCCGATGGAGGCGAACTGTGCGGTCGGACATGGATTGGCTCCTTTGGGGCAGTTATCACTAGAACCACAGGTCTCGCACGCACCTTCCATCCCGCGGCAGATCTTCCCACTTGTCCAGTCCGTCGAAATGGTCGATCGGAAGGTGCGCTACGGATTCGGGCTCCGTCAGGCGCAGATTAACTGCAATTCGTCGGCGCCCTTCCTCATTTGGCTCGAGTGAGCGCCAGTAGGCGACGCAACCGCAGTTCGGACAGAAGTGAAACCCCAGAGACCCTCCGCGGACGTAGGCCTTGGTGACGCCCGAGACGTCGACCCCTTCGCCTTCGTGGCCATACGCCCAGAGCACGCCATATCGCCGACATGCCGTGCAGTTGCATGCCGTCGCCGACTCCGGCATTCCCCGGAACTGCCATCGAACCGATCCGCAGTGACATGAACCCTGGAGCATCTTCGATTCTCGCTTACGTTGGTTGGGGGCGTCCCGGAAACGGGAGTGCGTTCCGGGGCAGGCAGGAGGTCGGTGCTTGCGGCCTGACGAACATCGATCGGACGGAAAGCCGCGCCGACGCCCCCAAGAGACGAGCCGCATGCCGGCGCGTCCGGTTGGCCGCCGGGCCGGGCGCCCCGTTGGTTGGCATACGCGGCATCGTCCGCTCAGGGAGTAGGCTTCGCAAAGAACGCTTCATGCACGCTGGGTCGGGCGGCGCTGCGAACGTTGTCAGTTCGGGTCGTGGCGGCTTAGGAACTCGTCGAGAACCATCATGTAACGATCGGCCTCCTCGACGTGGGCCATATGTGAACTGTTCTCGAACATCACCCACTCCGAGCCGCGGATACCCCGGTGGACAGTCTCGGCGATCAGCGGCGTGGCCTCGTCGTGTCGACCGGAGGTCACCAGCGTCGGAGCCTTGATCTCCGGCAGCCTGGCGGTGATGTCCCAGTTCTTCAGATTGCCGACGACATGGAACTCGCTCGGACCATTCATCGTCTGGTACACCTGCGGGTTGCGCTCCAGCTTGGCGAACGTACGGGCCACCGCGTCAGGCATCGGGTCCACGCGGATGACGTGGAGGCGGTAGAAATCCATCATCGCCGACTGGTACTCATCCGAACTGGTTGTCCCGGCCGCTTCGTGGCGCTGCAGCACTGTCTGCACGTCCATGGGCAGGCTTTCCCGCAGACGGTTTGCTTCGGCCACCCATTGGATCATGCTGGCCGGTGAAGAGGCGACCGTGAGCGAGGCAACGCCGACCGGCTGCGTCAGAGCGTACTCCATCGCGAGCATCCCGCCCCAGGACTGGCCGAGCAAGTGCAGTCGGTCCAGCCCGAGGGCCCGGCGGACGACGCCAACCTCCTCGACAAAAAGCGGCACCTTCCACAGCGACGGGTTGTCCGGCTGGTCCGAATTCCCGCATCCAAGCTGATCGTAGAAGATCACCCGGCGCCCGCGCTTGGCCATCGCCCCGAGCGATTCGAGGTAGTCGTGGCCGGCGCCCGGGCCGCCATGCAGGCAGAGAAGTGGAAGTTTTCCCGGAAGTTCCTCGCCTTCGCCGATGCATGCGTACCAGACCCGGTAGCCGCGGAAGTCGATCGCGCCCTCGCGAGCACGCAAGGAAGGATCGATCGTCGGTAGATCTTTCATCGTCGTACCCCTTTCACGCAAGACGGAACACGGGTGCCAACACCTTGAGAAACCTGTGTTGGGCCCTCAATGCCCCGAGGCACCCCGCCACCGCTCGTCGCCTGACGTTCGAATTCCCCCGCGCGCGAAGGCGGGCGAAGCCCGCTGCGGCAGGTCGGGCGCAACCAGGGGTCGGACCGCGGCACAGCTAGAGCGACGCCGAGCCATTGTGGGATGAGCGCTTCTCATCCGGCAAGCACTCGGTTGGGTTGGCGACGAACAGCCAGGCGACGATGACGAAACCTGGCACCGCCAGGTACCAGACGGAACCGCCGAAGACGTGCTGGCCGAGGGCGCCGACCAGACCGCCGGCGAGGACGCAACCGATCAGCAGCGCGACCCGGCGCTTTAGCGTGGGCGCTCGTTTCCCGGAGGGCGCGCCATTCAGCATGCGCGGTCTGACGAATGAGGTACCCGGCGCGTCCGGTCGACCGCCCGGTTAGCCGCCAGTTCCGCGAGCACGCGGTACCCCCGCATCGATTAACGTCGGCCCGAAGTACATGCGGCCCACCTTGGCCTCGGCTGCCGCCGCCTCGCACAAGCGGCATGGCCTCGACGTCGAATACAGAATTGCCCCTGGCAATTCCTTTCGACCGAGCCGGCGCTGAGCATCCCGAATTGCCTCCCGCTCAGCGTGCGCATCGATGTCGTTGTTCTTGACGACTCGACTTGGCCCCTCGCCGACGAGCGCCCCTTCCAGCACCAGCACCGCTCCATAGGGCTGGTCCCCCCACGACTCGGCTTTCCGCAGCATGGATACCGCCGCTTCGTACCACCTCGGATCCGGGTTGACCGACGAGTTGCCTGGCCACGCCAAGGTCGGTCGAACCAGGAATGGGAAACACGCAACAGCTGCCAGCATGGTGCGGCGTTTGCCAACTGGTTCGGACGGTGGAGCGACAGGGGGCATGACGGCTAACGTGCAAGGCAACCGGCACGCCGCGCGGCTCTTGAGTGGAAACATGAGTTCAACGGCCCGCGTCAGGCGCAGCCTGACGCGCGTCAGGAGGAGCGGAGGGTCAGGCAGCGGCATGCTCAGACAAGAACCTTGGACATGAATACATTGAAGTCGGTGGCGGCGTACTCGCCGAATGTACCACTCCACTCGAACCCATTGCGCCGATAGAGCGCTTGCGCGGATTCGAAGAGCGGGCCCGTGCCGGTCTCGAGGAGAAGACGCGAGTACCCGCGCTGGCGGCCGGTGCGAACAATCTCGTCGAGAATCGCTTGCGCAACACCGCGACGAAGAAAGGCCGAGCGCGTGCGCATTGACTTGACCTCCCCTGTGAGTCGGTCGAGTTCCTTCAGCGCTCCGCACCCGCACAGGATGCCGTCCATCCATGCGGACCAGAAGGTGACGCTCGGCGCTCGAAGGCTCTCGATCGCGAGCGCATGCACGTGGCCAGGCGGGGAGTTGCTGTGCATTTCGAACAGATGTTCGGCGATGAGCGAATGAACCTCTGCCGAAGAGAGGTCATCTCGACGGACGGTGATAACCACGATGCCTGCTGTTGCGCGCCCTGACGTCCGGCTTCAGGCACGCGCCGCAAGCGGCGTGTCGTCCTGCAAGGTGCTCAGTGGCACGCGCACCCAGAACTGATACATCAGCATGAACGTGTCGGGTCGGCTCTGTTCGAATTCGTGCCAGTTGGCGAGATTGGTCAGCGCACGATCTTCGGGATACCGCGCCCGGTAGCGTTCCCGGGTATCGCTGTCCACCGGCCATTCGAAGCCGATGAATTCGAGCTCGAGCTCGTCCAAGATTGCAGCGATCCGCGGGAGTATGAAGCGCTCTTCCTGCACGTGAAATATGAGATCGCGGCATCCGCTCAGGCTGTAGAAATCCGGCTGCAGCGCCGCGCGAGCGAGGAGCGGATCATCGGTCTGCGCGAGGATCGCGGCGCGGCATGCGCGGATGCCCGCGGCTGTCGGAGCGAAGCCGCGCTCCGCGATGAACTCCCGTGCGCGGACGACAAACCGTCGTGCCATCTCGCTGTAGAGCCCGACGCGCATCACGCCGCCCGGACGCAGCAGCGAACGCAAGACTCGAAGCCCCGCGACGGGGTCCGCGAGATGATGCAGCACGCCGGTGCACTCGACGACGTCGAAGCGCTCTGCAAGCGTTCCCAGCGCGAGGAGGTCCGCCTGCCGGTATTCGACATTTCGGACATGGAGCTCGCGGGTCCTGCGGGCCGCGTAGGCAAGGCTCGTGAGGCTCAAGTCGACGGCGAGCACGCTCGAATCCGGGAATCGCCGTGCCGTGCCGATCGGCTGGCGCCCGGTGCCGCAACCGGCGACGAGGATTCGCACCGGCCCGTCGGGAATCCCGGCAAGGTCCGCCTCCGGAAAGAGGCTTCGCAGGAATCGCGCGCACGAAGTCGGCGCGACATCGCGTTCCATGCGCACCCATCTCGGGTAGGGATTCTCCTCGTACTGATTCCGAACCGCCGCCGATACTTCGCCGACCACATCGGTCAGCGCAGCGATCGTCCCGCGCAGACGCCACTCCTCCCGCGGCTCGTCGATTTGCCGCGTTGCGAGCGACGATAACGGGGTGTTTGCGAGCGAAGCGGCAATCGCTTCCGCATCGTCGAGCGTGTGGAGCGGACGGTAGCATGCGTACACGGCATACCAATGGAGCGGCACCGGGGTGCCGGACGTCCTCGCCGCCGCGATCGCCTCGCGCAGGAGGGTGACTTCCGCGGCTTCTCTTGCGGATTCGTCGTGCACGTATTCGGTGCTGAAGCACTGGTGCGCCATTGCGACAATCGCCGCCAGCGGCAGTCCCGGTTCTTGCGAAGATGCATGCTCAAAGCCCTGTTCCCTCCGTGCTGTCCCCGGTCCCGGGAACATGGCCCTGAGCATGCCGGAGATCTCGCGCAGCAGTGCGGCGCGTGCAAACGCGAGGAGCCGCTCGATGAAGAAACCCGGCACGGGGACCGCCTCGAGCAGGCGCTGCAGCAAGGCGTCGCCAAGCATCCTCTGCACGGATGGCGCGATCGATGCCCGATCGATCGCGTCACTGGCGCTCTGAAGCCGCGCGCGCAATTCGACGGCATCGGGGCCCGTCGCAAAGAGACTGACAATCGGACGCGCGAGGCGCGCCGGGTCGACAGCGGAGTGGCCAAGCGCGCGGAACAGGAGATCGCGCACGCGCGAATCCACCGGATAGCGCAGATCGAAGTCCTTGACGCAATGTTCGAACTGCGCCCAATACGCGGGATTCTCGCGCGACACCTGCAGCGCAGCAACGATGCTTTCGAGCGCGGCGTCCGCGTTGGCCACGACTTCCGGCGAGTTGGAAGAGGCTCCGTTGCGTTCCAGCTTCGCAACGAGCGCGGAGCGCGCACGCGACAAGTCAAACCGGGCCTCGTGGAACGACGGATCGAGGAAGAGCGCGCGTTCGAAGTCCGCGCACCCCTCGGCTTCGCGCCCTTGCGCGCACTTCGCTTCGCCGAGCCCCAACAGCGCAAAGGGATAGTCGCGCGAGATCGCGAGCGCGCGCAGGAAGCTCGCCTCCGCCGCCGCATCGTGGCCGCGCCCCAGGAGCAGGACGCCGAGGTTCGAATGCGCTTCGGCCAGCATCGGATCGAGCGCGACCGCTGCTTCGAGCTCCGCGATGGCGAGCTCAGGCTGGCCGAGGCCACGGTAGGCGATCGCGAGGTGGCACCGAATCGATGGATCGCGAGGGTTCACGCCGACCGCGCGAACGAGCGGCGCGAGCGCGCGCGCGGGGTCCGCGAGCTGCAGCCCCAGCATCCCGATCGCGTTCAGGGTGCCGGCATCCGCCGGCAGGTTTGCGAGCAGCGTCTCAAAGCCCGCCCCGGCGCGCACGCGATCCCCGGCTTTGAGCGCTTCGAATGCTCGGGCGAGGACCTTGTTGTCGGGTTGCGCCTGCCCGTCGCGCTGCGCTGCGAAACGTCGTTTTTTCTCACCCATAGAGTTGCCTGCCGGATGCGCCAGGGGCGGGCGCGAAGCTGGGCAAAGGTGGAAACAACCGGTCGGCACGAACCCCAAGAACCGACGCAAGACCTGGCAACCGGATGTGGCGAAAGGCCTTCGCTGAACTGATCCTATTTTCCTCGTCGTCCCGGTTCAGCCAGTTCCTGCCGATCGCGCTCGCATCTCAACCAGCCGTGAAGCGGCCGTTGCCAGGTGGCGAGCGGCGCTTGGCGATCCCACGCCGCTGCCGGGTGCCCGGCCCAACGCCCGATCCACGGCATCCTCGTCCACCCAGGCGAGCCAACGGCATCACCCGGCATCGCGCCACCACAGTTGGCCGGTCTTTGCCTCTGTCCTAATTCTCCGCGAAGCAGTAGAGCAGCCCGGCCCCGCCGGTGCTGGCGAGCCCGTCCATGTCGCAGCCGCGCGACGGGTGCGCGGAGTTCCATGAGCGCGCCCACGATTCGTCGAGCGGACCCACGCGGTCGTGGTGGCCGGTCATCGCCGAGCCGTCCTTGCCGCCTTTGGTCCAGTTGCCGCAGGTCATGTCCGCGAACGGCGTGCCGGGGAACGCCGTGCCGTCGGGCCGCGAGCCGGTGAGAATGTCGTGCCTGTTCGGCTTCTCGGTGCGGCCGTTCACCAGGTTGCCCTTCTCGTCCAGCGCGTTCTCCTTGACGAGCGCGCTGCGCATCGAGTGCAACTCGGCGACGTTGCGCGCGATGATCGTCCCCTTCGCGTTCTGCCACGGCCCCGTGCCGATGCGGTCCCTTGCGTTGACGTAGTTCTTGTCGTTGAGGGCCGGCGCCTGCGTGCTGAGGTAGGCGCGCCATGTGCGCTGCCCCGCGCCCGCGCTTGCGGCCAGCGCCTGGCAATGCTTGTCCGCGCCCGCGAGGCCGCCCAGGTCGGCGCCCTTGCCAGGGTTCACGCTGGTCACGAAAAACGTCATGTGCTGCGGGCCCGACTGTATCGACTGCATGCCCGCGCAGCCGGTCAATGCGGTCGCGCATACCAACGCCATCAGTGGGGGCTTCATCGTGAAGTGCATTGATCTCTCCTCGATCACTCGGTTGTGCAAAGCAACATCGCGGTTGCCACGGTCCGGCAGGCATTCTTGCCGTACTTTGCCGAATCGTCAACGCCAAATCGTCGCCCGCGGACGGGGTGGACGGGCGCGGTTGCCACGCGAGGCGTTGATCCAACGCGCACACCGGCGCCGGCTGACCGTTCGGGCCGGGCTCGTCCTCGGCGAAGGCTTTCTCGCAGAGTGAAGGCGTGCCGGCGGGCGCAATCCTTGCCCTCTCCTATCGGCGCTCAACGAGATCGAGGCCCGTCGTTGCCGCGACTTGAACGGCGGCTTCGATCGATTTCTACGACCGCAATGGAGCGCTCTCGGTGTCGGCAACGGTCGAAAGCAGACCTTGCGGACGTTCCCGACGCTGGACTCGTGCCACCGAACGTTCGAGTCAACCGGGCGACAGCGCCATGCCGTTGGCTCTCCGCATGAACGCGGGATCAGGCCGCAGTCTCTCCGCCTTGCACATGCTTGACCATGTAGAACTTGGTGATGGCATGCGGATACTCGGTGCGCATGAACGCAACTTCGTAGCCCAGGGAACGGTAAAGCGAAGGCGCCTGGAAGCTGAACGTCTCCAGGTGGAAGGACGTACACCCCTTCCGCATTGCATGCGCCTCGAACTCCCGGACGAGCGCGGCTCCAAGGCCTTGACGTCGAGACTGCTCATCAACCCAGAGTTGCTGAAGCTCGCAGGCTCTTCCCCACCAGCGCCCGATCGCCCCTCCGATGACCCGGCCGCCTTCGTCACGAGCGAAGCACGAGATCGGTTCGACCTCATGCAGCGGCGCCGCTTGGTCATTGAATTCAGCAAGACCCGAGTCGACGAGGCGCGTCTCGTCTTCGGGGTGGCTGTCGTGAATGCTGAAGCTGAACTTTGCCACGGCCTTCCCTCTGCGGCCTAACGCCCGCGAATGAAGCCGACGACGAAGGCCGCCGCGGCGCCAAGCGGGCCGATCACGAACGCACCGGTCACTGCGGCCTCAACGGAGCGATCGTGAGTGTTGGGCGAGAACTGTCCGATAAGAAAGTATCCTGCCACCGCCGCGACCAGATATCCGCCGATGGCGTAGAGCAAGCCGATTCCGAATCGCATCATCGTAGGGGGTATCGATCGCTGCGGCCTGACGTCCGAGTTAGCCCGCCCGCCGTCACCGACGAACGCGGGAAATAAGGCCCGGGCCGCCGGGTCCGGCTGAACGCGTGGTCGGGCGCCATCATCGCTAGTCAACCATGGCAGGCGCTCAGAGATCGAGCACGGAGTCCAGACCGCGGTGGACGCCAACCAGCGTCGATGCCTTCCGAATCGCGAGCAGCGCCCCATCGACGTATGGGCGAGCGCTGTTCCCTGCGTCGTGACGGATGGTCAGTCGTTGATCCGGCATTCCAAAGATGATCTCGGCACTGATCACGTAACCGGGCAGACGAACGGAGTGAATTTGAGACGCCGATACGGTAGCGCCTCGGGCTTCTCGAGGGCCCACCGTCCGATCCACCGGGACCGTAGGCTCGGGATGCCGCACTTTCGACAAGCGAACGGCGAGTTCGCGAGCCGTGCCGCTCGGCGCATCGACCTTGTCGTCGTGCGCGTAGTCGATTATTTCCCATTGGGGGATGAGCCTGGCGGCAGCTTCGGCAAACTTTTGCAGCAACACGGCTGTCAAGGCAAAGTTGCCACAGGCGAGGACGCCGCGACGCTGCTTGCGTGCAAGGACGTCGATCTCCGCGAAATCGCCATCAGTAAGACCCGAAGTACCCACCACCACGTGTGTGCCGCGTTCGAGTGCGGTCAGGATGTTCGTCTTGGCGCTATCCGGTTTGGTGTATTCGACGAAGATGTCGCAGGGCGCAGCAAGTCCTTCCGTGGCCGAGGCGTAGACGCCACAGGTCAGGCGCGGCTCCCCCAGCACCTCGCCCAGGACACGGCCGGCGTTCTTGCGTGAGACGGCCGCGACAAGGCTAAGGTCGGCGGTTGTGGCAATCGAACGCGCAAGCTCGGAGCCGGCCCAACCGGTTGCACCCGCCAGACACACTTTAATCACCATGCAAGCTGCCCCGGAACGTGTTGAGGAGTTGACGCCAAATGTCCAGGGTCGCCGGCTTCTCCTCGGTTTGCCACGGGCACAATGAAGGGGAGCCGCCTCTTGCGCGTCCGCTTGAAGGACCGGTTAGGTGCCGGCATTGAATGCAGAAATGTGCAAACAATTCCGCGAAGGCGGGCGCTGCCTCATGGATAACTCCCGCCGTTGGGATCGGGTCCCCAGGAAGCTCTCGATCCGACGAACAAATGCACGGTGATTTCCAGTTTGCCTCGATCTTCCAACAGCCCGGCAGGGACCCAGACATACGATGTACTTTGGATACGGTTCGGTACGGGCGAACCGCAGCGGCTGCAGAAGTCGGACCGAAAACCGGTAGGCTTGACGTAGGAATGAATCAGTGCCTCTCCCGAGAGCCACCGCAACTGCTCGTCTTTGATCACGAATGCGGCATTGGCTGCAGCGCCGCTCTGCTTGCGACAGAGCGAGCAATGGCACTGATAGAGTCTGTGAGGCGGAGCCTGCACCTCGAACTCGATGTCGCCACAAAGGCACTTTCCTCTCATGACGTACTCCTGAGGCGCCTAACGAGCAAGGTAACCGGCGCGCCGACTAGACGCAAGCAAAGCGGAAGACAAGAACCGGCGCGCCTGGTCAGGCGGCACTGTTCCACCCCTGCTGCACAACAAGCGCGCGTAGTGAAGAGCGGGTAGCAGACGAATCTCCTCCTCCCGTCGGACTTGGCCACTCCAGCGGAAGTGGCTCTCCGTCGCCGACGGCTGCACGCACGCCGCCAAGCGCTCTGCAAGGGCAACGTCCGCAAGGCGGCGAGCGTCGTCCATGCTCGCAACGGTGGTGCATACAGCCAAGAGCGTCATGGCACTTACTCGGATGGCTCGAGGACCACCACCACCCCAAATACTCCAACAGAGAGCACCTTGTCGTTGGCCGTGGTGTACGAGGCGACGATGAGTGAGTGATAGCTCGACGCAAACGCAGTCAGGTCGCCAAGGCGCAGCAGTGCCGCCAACTGGCTGCGCTCGGCAACCGCTTCCTTGATCTTCGTGCGATGCCTTTCGGCAGACGGGTTGAGCAAGCTTGCCGCACCGATGACTGCCAGCAGGACGACTGCGATTCGGAGCAGTGAGCGCATATGGGTATGTGACGCCTATGGAGTAAGGTAACCGGCGCCGACGAGTCGATCGCCTGAAGCTGGTGCGCCGGCCGGCGTCCGGTTGACCGTTGGGTTGGGCCACACGACTCAGGCAACGCGCCGCAGTTCTTCACGAATGAGCCGCCGCAGCGTACGCTCGAGCCCCTGCTGCTTGATGTGGCCCTTCAGGGTCTCGTTGATGAGGCTTTGATAGTTGCCCCCGCCGGCCTCATTCACTTGCGCCTTGAACCAATCAATTACGTCAGTATCAAGCCGAATGGTTATGCGCGTCTTGCCAGGGGCAGCCGGCATCACCGCCCCGCGGCGGGCCTTTGAGAAGTCGTACTCAGGCTTCATAGGCTTTTCGCTCCGATTTGGTGGCAAGGCGAGCGGAGATTATACGAACATGCGCCCCGCGTTCGGTGAACACAACAATGAGATGGCGGCCGAATCCGTCGACGCCATGCTTGGCGCCTTTCGCCCGACGCTTGGCAGGGTCCCATTCGTAGGACTGCACCGTTATGTGCACAAACGTACACCAACGCAATGGCGCGGCAGCGTGAGGCCCAACGCTCCAGCTCAGTGGGCGCGCCGCAAGCGGCGCGCCGGCGGCGCGCTGGGCTAGGCTTCGCCTACGCCGCGACTCTGGCGCGAGCCGCCCAAGCCCGGGCGGTCAGCGGGATCGACCCATTTGATTCGATTGGCACGCGTACTCGGATACGGTCCCGCAGGCGCGCTCTCGCCGTCTCGTCGAGCGACATGGCGTAGGCGGGGGCCGGCCCTTGGCCGCCGAGGAACGGCTGCCAGTAGTCATCGAAATCCACAAACGACGTTCGTATGTCTATGGGCTTCACCTCGACATCTTTCAACCCGGCACCGGCAAAGAGCATTCTTGAGCGCCTCCGGCCGGCACAGCGGGAAGCGGGCGCCTTCGTCCAGCTTTGCGGCGTTCGGGTCGAACTCGACCGCCGCATCCCAGAAGAACCGCATGAGTTCCATCTTCCCCGCGTAATCCCACACGTATGCGGCGATCAGGCCGCCCCTACCTGTCACCCGCGCCATCTCGAGGAGCGCGGCGGGCTGATCCGGCACGAAGTTCAGGACCAGTCCGGAAACCACCACATCGACTGACCCTTCACCGAGCGGGATCGCCGTTGCGCTGCCCTGGTGAAGCG
The DNA here is from genome assembly GCA_963700415.1 of uncultured beta proteobacterium. Taxonomy (GTDB): domain Bacteria; phylum Pseudomonadota; class Gammaproteobacteria; order Burkholderiales; family Casimicrobiaceae; genus CAIWHR01. Next base: position 10,484 of record CAVOXS010000015.1, on the reverse strand, counting down.
TTGCCTGGCCCGCGAGATTCTCCATTGCCGTCTTGAGAAATCCCTCCGAAGGCTCGACGCCGGCAACCGACAAGGGCGAACAGCGGTCCGCGATCGCCGCGCATAGCGCCCCTGTGCCACATCCCACGTCGAGCCATCTCCTGCCGGGGGAACGCTCAACCAGGAGAGAAAGAGCGGCGCGACCTGGCGGCTCCAACGGCCTACATACTGCTCGTATGGACTCCCGCGCTCCCAGGTATCGGAGACCTGCTTGTCGTCCATAGTCAGACCTTCCTGCGCATCATGCGATGCCCAACGTACAAGGATAACCGGCGGTGCCGGCGGGCGCCACAGGACGCCCGTCGGACACGGTCCGGTTGACCGCCGGTTTAGGCCCCGATGTCAACGTAGCGGACGGCGCTCGAGGGCGGCGGAATCGGCAAGCCGTCCTCGCGCAAACCGTCAAGGTGAAACTCGATAGCGTCACGAATCTCGCGCTCGACCTTTTCCAGCGTCGCACCGGTAGCGACACAACCCGGAAGATCGGGTACGTAGGCAGAAAAATTGGGACCCGCTTTCTCGATTACGATGGCGTAGCGCATGGATTCCTCACTTCCTGAAACCGGCCTGCTTCCGGATACTGTCGAGAGTACCGGGCGCAAGCTCGTCGCTCGGTCTCCCGGGGACGGTCGCGCGTCCGGATTTGCTCGGATGTTTGAACTGGTGATGACTCCCACGAGTGGCGACAATTACTCAGCCATCATCGGACCGCAACCGGATGATTTCGCTGACCTTCCCGCGCGGACCTATGCGCCCAGGAGCGCTGGACGCCCACCTTGCGGCATAACGAGCAAGGTAACCGGCGCACCGCGCCGATGCATGCCAAGCAGTAGACATGAACCGGCGCGTCTGGCTGACCGTGTGGTTAGCTGGAGTTGGACGCCTCGCATCGGCGGCCAGATGCACGCGCAGCGAGCATTTGGTCCGTCCGCAGGCGCTTGTTGAAAATCGCGTTAATCAACGTCATTTTCGCCCAACGTGATATGCATGCCGTTCCGCGCAATGATTTCGATTAGAGTCTTTTGGCTTGGCGAGTCTTTTGAGTTCTCTGCTGCCAGTTCCGAAAATAGCGAGGAAGCTTTACTGCCAGCCCCCGTTATTGAAATCATTCTGGCTCCGGCTTCTCCGATTTTGAACTCATGTAATGTACCGGCAGGAAGGTGAACGAATGTTCCTGCCTTTGCCGTCATCTCCTCTCCGTTGATACTGAACGTGAGATCACCTTCGATGACAAAAAATGCCTCATCCCAGTCATGCGAGTGCGGCCGGGGCCCGGAGCCGGGGAGTGCCTCCTGCAAGAAGACCTCGTATCCTTGGGTTTTTTCGTTCGAAGCAAGCACCCAAATCTTGTCGCTGGCGACGACATGTAGCGGATCCGCTCGGTCCTCTGGCTGCACTACGAATGGCGTTGGCGACATATTTGCTCCTCAGAGTTTGCATTCAGACCCTTGACGTTCGAGGTAAGCGGCCGCCAGCGGCTCGGGCCGACGTAGCCGCAAGGACTACTGGTGGGAGAGCCGGCCCAGGCCGTTGGCGGTCCGCTTGCCTGAAAGGTTAGGCATGAGTCTTCGCTGGGTAGTAAACCCACAGCCACGCGAGGATGAGAGCGTACATGACACGCTGGATTACCCCCTGTACCGGCGGGAACTGCAGCATGGCGAGTGGCAGCGCGAGGCAGGCTACGGCCAGCCCTGCGGCGACGGCGCGCTGGGCTTGAACAGGCTGCCGAACCGCCTGCCATGCCAAGGCGACCGTGATGCAGACTCCCGCGAGGGTGGCGAGGATCAAATGCGCCGAGTGGACCCAGGCGATGTACGGGACCGAAGGGGCGATGGGCTGGTGGCCGAAGAGGCCGGCGAGCGCCATGAGGAGGCCAAAGGCGATGAATGGTAGACGGTGAATGGCATGGCGGCGAGCGCCGTCGATGACGATGCCCGTGCCAAGCGCAACGAAGGCTGCAGCCATGAGCCAGTTGCGAGGGGTGTTCTGCGCTCCGAGCTCGCTGACCAGGTTGCGGACTGCAGAGTACTCGGGGACCGTGAACAACGGCCCGGCGATGACGGTTGCGGCGAAGAGGAGAACACCGATGCGCGTGCTGTTCATGTCTAACGCAAAAGGTAACCGGCGTGCCGCCAGGAGGCTTGCCAAGCAGAAGCCATGAATCGGCGCATCCGGTTGACCGCAAGTTTAGGCATCGTTCCTACCATGGCCGCGAGATTGGGGTGTAGCAATGCGCTCATTGCCGCGTTTGTAGTTTCCGGTAACGCGCGCCATCAGCTGCTGCTGTGCAGAAGCGGGGACGCCATGCGCTCTGGCCAGAAAGCGCTGTGCGGAGGCACCCCTCAGCGCAGTTACTGCGCGACCGCCGCGAAAGATGGTGACCACCCCGTCCTTCGTCGTCTGGAAGGAGAAGCCCAGTTCGCCTCCGTCATTCGCCTCCATGTTTCCTCGGCCGATGCCTAACGATCAAGGTAACCGGCGCGGCCGGTTGACCGTTGGGTTGGGCGTCATAGGACGCTTGCCACATATGTGGATGCGGCCAGCCGACAAGTGGCAGATAGTGCGCCGTTCAACGTAAAGATTCGTGGTGCATCGCGGAACTCAAACAGCCGATAGAGGTGATAGAGATCCGCTCGCGCCTCTGATACAACCAACTCATTGCGGGAAACAAAAAACGGCGTCTCGCGACCGTATTTGGTAGTCTTGACCTCGATCAGTCGTTCTTGTCCGGATTCCTCGAACGACAGAATGTCAAAGCCGTCGCCATCACCACGCACTTTGGACGTATGCTCAATCTTCGCGGCAAGTCTCTCTCGTCCGGCGTGGAGAAGACGAGCGCGCTCGAAATTTACGACAAACTCCTCGCCCGCCGCACCAAGCGACCGATTTTTCGCCTCACGTTCCAGATAGTTGATTGAAGAGGACCGCCGAGGGGCTTGCGGCTGCCTCGCTACTTGTGGCGCACCAGCGGGCTTTGGTGGTTCTGCGAGCACGGAAAGAATATCGTCGACTTCTGGAACGACAGCGGGTCGTTCAGCGTCTGCGGCAGCTAGCGTAAGCAGATTCTGGTCGGCCGCCAAACGGTTTGCAACGACTTCATACAGCAGGCGCTGATAGTTCGAACGGGGCTTGTAGCCGGGAATGTAGGGAAATCCAAGATCGATCAGAACGGCGCTGATGTTCGCGTGCTTGAACTCGATTGACCGTTCCGAGCGGTTGTCGAGGTTTTCTATCAGGTGCCGACGGTGTGCGGCTTTGTTGTACGCGACACCAGCCAATTCGGAGGCGAGCATCGCGAGATAGTCCAATACTGTAGCCTCGACCTCAACGCGGGACCAATCGACTGCCATCAAAAGCGTCTCGACATGAGAATTGACGCCCAACGCTCCGGTTCAGCGGTGGGCCGCGCAGCGGACCGTCCGCTGAACCGATAGTTAGGCGGTTCAACCTGTTCCCCAGCTATGGGGTGAACTCGACCAACATCCGCATCGTCTCGACCTTCAAGCCATCCTCCCGCATCGCTTTCTTGCCTTCGTCGGACTGCAGCAACTCCTGAAATTTCGCCATATCAGGAATCTCCGCCATGACGCCCGTCGCATTGGGGTTGTTGGGGTCACGGAAGTTTCGGCACTTGATTCCAAGCTTCCCGAACATCTCATGTCGGCTCCCTGGCCCTTTCTTCCAGGCTTTGGCCCACACTGCACCATCCTGAACGTCGTGAAATATGATTGCCGTTGTCATTGTTAACTCCTTTCGTCCTGTGTTGACGTTTGGTTTGCTGAAGCGGCTGCTTTGCGGCGCCTAACGTTGGAGCTAAGCGGGAGACAGCGGCATGCCGGCGCCGGCCCAAACTGAAATGAAGGCCAGCGCCGGCATGCCGCTGTCTCCCGCTTGAGCGACGGGTCAGGCCGCACCGGCGATGCCGAATGAACCACCTTCACTCGCCTTCCACCCAAGGCACCGGTCGGACGGGCACACCAGTTCGCAGCGAGTTATGGACTTCGGCAACAGCATCCGTCTCGCGCAAAAGCTCTTCGATCTGACTTGTGCTGGCTGGTGAAGAGACTTTGGCCCTGTAAGTGATGTTGGTGGCAGCCAGGCCAACTCCTTCGAAGTCCGCAGACGCTTCGACCTCGACTGCGACCACAGCGATTCCCTTGCGCGATGCCTCACGGTACACGTCATTGCAGTAGCAAGTAGCCAATGCCAACATGAGAAACTCCCCACCGTTGACTTCCGACCCGGGGGCTCCGCGCTTGCCCGGAACTTCCAGGGACTTGATCGCACCGGCCGTGGCAACTTTCACTTGATGCAAAGTGCCCTCGTTCTTGACTGTCGCGCTGATCTTCACGGCGGACCTCCGCAGGGTGCCTTTCGTGCGGCCTAACGCTTGGTTGAGTGGCGCGCGGCTTCATGCGCGTCCGTTTGAACAAGAGTCATACGGCTAGCACCCGAGATTAGTCCTGCAACCATCTCACCCTACGACCGTTTCCTTGTCGCCGTTGATTACGATGGCCTGTCCATCACGCAGCGCGACGAACGGAATGTGGTTTTCAATGTAGTAGGCGACAACCCTTGTAATGTAACCAATCATAGCGACCTCACAAAAATGTGGGAACGACTTATGACGCTCGCGGGCACAGTGCCTTGCCGTTGGCACTCCGCTTGAGCGAAGGGTTAGGCGTCACCGGCAGCTCTGTTGGAAAGTCGGCAGTCGCTGATTCGGCTAGCTCGATGTGGGGCCGACCTCAACGGGCTTGCTTCCGTCGGATACGACGGCATCAACCTCAAACTCGACAAGCCACTCTGGACTAACAAACCCGGTAACCTGCATGATTGTATCGACCGGTCTGATCTCGGCAAAGAACTCAGCGCGAACTTGGATCACGGTCTTCCAGTCTTCGATCCTCGTCAACATAACCCGCGTTCGAACCACATCACCAAGCGTCGCTCCCGATCTCTCAAGCGCCTCCTCGATGATCTCCAAGCATCGCGTCGCTTGTGCCGCTGGATCGCCGACACCGACTGTCTTTCCGTCAGGACCAACAGGTGCGGTTCCACCCACCGAAATATAGGGACCAACCCGAACCGCGCGGCTAAAGCCGACAACCTTCTCCATCGGATTTCCGTTTGACACGAGCATTCTGTCACCTTTCGGCGTAAAGGAGCCGGGTTTTTCCGGCATATAGGCGCCAGCAATCGGCGGGGTGAACGGACATCTTTGCGGGGTTAAGGATGCGAGGATTTGGTCGTGAGTGTTGGCAAGCCGTGACTTGGTGGTCGGTAACGGTCTCGGCGCGCGATAGGAAGTGCCGTCGAGCACCAGGCAGTAGGCGTTGTGACGCAACCGATCCAGGGTCGCCGAGGCGAGCAGCCGGTTGGCGGGGAAGGCTTGGTCCCACTCCGGCAGATCGAGATTGCTGGTGACGATGGTGGACGTGGTCTCGTAGCGTTCGGCGATCAGCTCGTGCAGATCCTCGTCGGCCGGTGGGCGCAGCGGCTTGAGGCCGAAGTCGTCGATGATCAACAGCGGGACGCGGGCCAGGTTGGCGAGCTTGCGTTCGTAGCCGCCGGTGGCGCGGGCGGCGTTGAGGCTGGCGGTGAGATTGGCGCAGGTGGCGAAGGCGACATCGACGCCCTGGCGCACGGCGCTGTGGCCGAGGGCCTGCGCCAGGTGGCTCTTGCCGGTGCCGCAGGGCCCGACGATCAGGACCGGGGCGCGCTCGGTGAGATAGCGGCCGGTGGCGAGATCGTGGACCAGCGCGCGATTGAGCTGCGGCAGCCGGTCGAACTCGAACTGATCGAGCGTCTTGTTGGTGCGGAAGGCGGCGCGGCGCAGACGGGTGGCGAACTTCTTCTGCTCGCGGCGGGCGACCTCGTCCTCGATCAGCAGGGCGAGGAATTCGGTGTAGGCGAGCTTCGACTCGATGGCCTGGCGATTGCGCGCTTCGAGCGAATCGAGGATGCCGGACAGGCGCAGTTGTTTGAGATGCGGGGTCAGCGCGGGAACGGGATTCATCAGTGGATCTCCTTGGTGTGGATCAATGACGGGTGGGCGAGTCAGGGTCGAACAGCGATTGCGCGTTGCGGGCAAAGCGGGCGGTTGGGGCGTGCACGGTGATGGCGGGATCGGGCAGCGGTTGCTGGTCGAAGCCGCCGGCCAGGATGGTCTTGACGGTGCGGTAGTACGGGCTGGCATGAGCCAGCGCGCGGGCGCAGGCCGCCTCGAGCCGCGGCGCGCCGTAGGTGTCGCGCAAGCGGATGACGCCCTGGGCGGCGCGCAGCCGTTCGAGGATGCGAGATGATCCGCCAGCAGCCAGTCGACCAGCTCGGCGCAGGCGGTGCCGACGCGGGCCGCCTGTTCCAGACACCACTCGCGGTCGTGGCGCAGGAAGTCTTGCGCTGCCAGGGCAGATGATCGCGGACGGTGCTGCGGGCACCGGGCCGCCGCTGCCGCGGATGGGTGGCGACCTGGCGGTAGTCCTGATAGACGGTGACCGCGCCATCGGTCACGCGCAGCCACAGCGTCTTGCCGACCAGCGCGAACGGCACCGAGTAGAGGCAACGGTCGTGCGCGACGTGGCAATCGCGATGGACCACCACCCGATGCCAGCTGCCGAGATCCGGCGCCATCGCCGGCAACGCGCGCAGCAACGGCCGCTCGACGGCGAACAAGTCGAGTGGGACGCTGCGGGTGGTGCCGTGAATCCGGCCGCCCGGCTTCCTCCATCACCCAGCGTTGCGCCTGGGCGTTGAGATCGGCCAGATCGCGGAACGTGCGCAGCGGCAGGAAGTTGCCCTTGACGTACTTGACGCCGGCTTCGACGATCCCCTTCTTCTGCGGGTCGGCGGCGGGCAGGGGTCGATCTTGAAGCCGTAGCCTTCGGCGCACTCGGCGTAGGCGCGCTGCACCAGCGGGTCGGTGCGACAGGCGCGGGTGATCGCGCACTTGGGATTGTCGATGATCAGCCGCGCCGGTACCGCGCCGAACCACTCGAAGGCGCGGCGGTGACAGCCGAGCCAGGTGGCCACCGTCTGATCCCAGACGAACTCGACGTACTGGTGGCGCGAGAAGCACAGCGTCATCACGAAGGCCCAGGTGCGCCGCGGATTCCCGGTCGCCGGGTCCACCAGCATCGGACCGGCGCCGAAGTCGACCTGCGCCGCCTCGGCCGGCGCGAACAGCAGCGGCATGGTGGCGTCCGGCAAGGCGCTGCCGGCAATGCCACAACCATGCGATACACCGACGAGTAGCTGCCGGTGTAATCGTGGTTGCGCTTGAGCGCGGCGTGGATCGCGACGCCGCTCACGCCTTGCCCGACCCAGTCGGCGATCAGGGCGCGGTGCGCTTCCAGCGAGGAGACGGTGGTGGCCGCGCGGCGCGGCGCGCCCAAGGCCGCAGCGATCGCCGCGTCCTCGGGCAACGGTGCCGCCGGATCGAGCCAGCCTTCGCGCTCCGCCACCTCACGCAGCGCGGCCAGCTTGCGCCGGCCCATGTACTTGCCGCGAGCGATCTCGCGGTCGGAGTCGCCGCGGCGCAGCCGGACGAGCACCTGTCGATACTGGAACATCTCGATTCTCCTGCGGCCCACCGCCACCTCCACGGGAACAAAATCCCGCAACGTAGCAATTGGCCGGTTCGATTCGAGATGTCCGTCCTGCCCCGACTGGCTCCTATATGCCGAAAACGGCGTGGCGCCTATATGCCGGAAATTCGCTGGCTCCTATACGCCGAAAATTCCTTGGCTCCTATGTGCCGGAAGATGACACATTCGCTTCATCTTCTGATCCTCCGGAAAAAAGCTGGATCCAGATTCGTGACGCCTAACGTTTGAGCTGAGGGGCCGGAACCGGATTGGCAGTTGGCCCGCGAAGCGCAGCATAGGCCATGAGCGCTTCGCGGGCCAACTGCCATGCCGGTGGAGGTCCCGCTCCAGCGAAGGGTTAGGCCTCACTCGGTGCTACCCCAACGCTGCAAGCAAGGCGAGTGTGGCTTGGTCTTCTTTGCCTGCGAAGTGCGTGGCCAGAGCCTGGTGAAAGACCGACCCAGTCTCGGACGCCCGTGCAAACAAGGTGACGCAGGAGTGGAACTTGCGAGCATCGATGGCGCCGAGGATGGCTGCGGGCTTCGTACCAGCGTGTTGATTGATGGCTGCCACACACTCAACAAGGCGAGCACCCAAGACCGGGTGTGCCAGGTACGCCTTTGCCTCCTGCAGCCCGGAGATTGCGTAGCGCACGGACATGGCACTTGAGCCGAGGCCACGCAGTTGAGGAAGGACGTACCAGCTCCAGTGTGTACGTTTCCTTCCTGCCCGCAACTCAGCCAGAGCATCGGAGTAGTTCTCCTCCTGCGCTTGGACAAAGCGATCGAGGTCGAACGGATCAGACGAGATCATCGAGCTGAAGGAGTGTGCGGCTTAACGTCCAAGGTAACCGGCCGTGCCGAAGGACACCGCCGGAAACAGTCCGGTTGAACGCGTGGTTAGGCGTCCGATCGCCGACCTCCAACCTCGCGGCATAGGATCCAATCACATTGGGAATCATCGCCAAGTTGAAAAACATGATGTCCGACCTTGTTGAAACCGAACTTCCCATAAAAGGCCATTGCCCGGGGATTGTTCTCCCAGACGCCGAGCCAGACCTGATCAGCGTTGCCGCGCACCGCGGCAGTGAGCACTTGGGACATGAGCTCTTGGGCGATGCCTGCGCCGTGCCACCGCTGATCCACGTAGATGCGCTGGAGTTCGGCTGGCTTTAGCGCCAGTACACACGGCGGTGCGGTTCCCCATCGTAGTTGGGCGTACCCGACGAGTTCGCCTCTCTCGTCGCATACGAACGTCTCGATCTTGGGATTGACGATTTCGGAGGCTTGAATGGCTTCGCCATAGGCCTTCACACAATGAGCGTCCATGTTCTCTCGTGCATTGAGTGAGCCGAAGGCGTCCCGAAACGTGCGCTCTGCAAAGGTCGCCAACCGGGCTGCGTCTGTCGGCTCCGCTCGTCGAACCGTAGGCATGGTCCGTCGATGCGCGCCTAACGAGTAAGGTAATCGGCGCGGACCGTGCGCTCGCCACGACCAGCGCCGCTGGCCGGCGTCCGGTTGATCGCGAGGTTAGGCCTCATCGTCGGAGAGCTCGTAACTGCAGAGGTCCTCAACGACAGAATGGACCTCGATTTGAAACCACTCCTTGAACATGCGGAGAGTCCTGTTCTTCGGCCATGCCGTCTCGTCGGTATGCCACCCGTCCAGTTCGCGTTCAAAAACTTCAGCGTAAACCTTCGTTAGGATTTGCTGCGCGTCCTGGTCGCCGTCAATGCTCGGAATGAGGTAGACGGTTTGTTCGTCGGATGGGTCCGGAACCAGCCCAGAATCGTCGAGCCCAGCCGCCCAATCAAGATAGGGCTGCCGCGGACGGACAATCAGGGCGCTTCGGTTAAGCATTGTGCTTGCAGGGTCGTGAGGCCTGACGTTCGAGTTAACCGGCCTGCGGAGGCAAGCGCCGTAAGCCCGGACTGAGATGATGCACCAAGTGCCTCAGGCCAGGCTTACCGCGCTTGCCGTAGCGGGTGCGGTTGAATGAGTGATTAGGCCTCGGACTCGTGGCACACCGCTTCGATGTTGTGCCCGTCAGGGCCAATGACGAAAGCTGCAAAATAGTTCCGGTGATAGTGCGGGCGCAGGCCCGGCGCACCATTGTCCTTGCCCCCCGCGTCCAGAGCTGCTCGATAGAATTCTTCGACTTGCTGGCGATTCTCGGCTACGAACGCCAAGTGAAGACGCGCCGGCTTCTCCTCGGTTTGAAACAGACACAATGAGACCTTGCCGTTTGGTTGACCAAGCTCGACACCGTTCGGCGGCCACTCCGTGACAGTAGTTACGCCGAGCGGTTCGAGTGCCTTGAGGAAGAATGCTCTGCTCGCCGCATAGTCGCTGACGCCAAATTTGACGTGGTCAAACATGAGGTCTCCCGAGGTGAGTGGCCTGCGCCCGGGGCGCACCAGACCTTTCGTGAATTGGCTGTTGATCGGCGCTGCGAGCTGCACGACGCGCGTCTTCCGAGGCCCAACGAATGAGGTAACCGGCCACCCTGGCGCGGGCGACGCCCTGCCGGCGGGCGTCCGTGCTGACCGCGCGGTTAGGCGTCAGCGCGTTGGCCAAGGAAACAGGAGTAGATGTGACACCAACCCAGTTAAACTCGCCAGAGCTGCGATCGACGGTGGCCCAGAGGCCAAGCCGGGGGAACCCGGGATGACCATGCTGAAACCACTCAAGCTCCCGCCTGGTTTCCTCCAATGTGCGCGTACCGTCGGGAAAGTAGCGGCGGATGTCGGCATCACGGTACAGAAGGTACAGGCCGTTGAGGTCGCGTGCCTCGAGGTGCCGAAGTGCAAGACGCGGAGTCTCCAAGATGACCACGATGGGCTGCTCGTTCTGACGCCTA
>CAVOXS010000014.1:0-192399 GCA_963700415.1 uncultured beta proteobacterium | reverse complement strand
GGCGAGCTCCGCCGCCTTGCCGACATAGGTGGCGGGTGTGAGCGCCTTGAGCCGCGCCTTGGCGTCCGGGGGCAGTGCGAGTCCGTCGATGAACGCGTGCAGGCTCTCGCGGGTCATGCCGGTCACCCCGCGTGTGAGCGCCTTCAGCTGCTCGTACGGGTTGGGCACGCCGTAGCGGCGCATCACCGTCTGAATCGGCTCGGCGAGCACCTCCCAGTTGGCATCGAGGTCCGCGGCGATGCGCGCCTCGTCCACGGCCAGGCGGGAAAGCCCCTGGCGCAGCGATACCCAGCCCAGCAGCGCGTGGCCGAGCGCCACGCCGACGTTGCGCAGCACCGTCGAATCCGTGAGATCGCGCTGCCAGCGCGAGACCGGCAGCTTCTCCGCCAGGTGCCGCAGAAGCGCATTCGCGAGCCCGAGGTTCCCTTCGGAATTCTCGAAGTCGATCGGATTGACCTTGTGCGGCATCGTCGACGACCCCACCTCGCCCTCCGCCACCCGCTGCCGGAAGTAGCCGAGCGACACGTAGCCCCAGATATCCCGGTCGAGATCGATCAGCACGGCGTTCGCGCGGGCAACGGCGTCGAAGAGCTCCGCCAGGCAATCGTGCGGCTCGATCTGTGTCGTGTACGGGTTGAACTCGAGGCCGAGGCCCGTTACCACGCCGGCGGCGAGGCGCTCCCAGTCGACCTCCGGATACGCGACGACATGCGCGTTGTAGTTGCCGACGGCGCCGTTCGCCTTGCCCTTGAGCGGCACGCGCTCGAGCGCCGCGATCTGCCGCTCGAGCCGCGCATAGACGTTCGCGATCTCCTTGCCGAGCGTGGTCGGTGTCGCCGGCTGGCCGTGCGTGCGCGACAGCATCGGCACCGCGGCGTTGGCGTGCGCGAGCGACTTCAGCGCCGCCGCGATCTCGCGCAGGGCGGGCAACAGGATGCTGACCCGCGCTTCGGCCAGCATCAGGCCGTAGGCCAGATTATTGATGTCCTCCGACGTGCAGGCAAAATGGATGAATTCCCCGACCCGCGCAATTTCGGGGATGTCCGCGAAGCGCTCCTTCAACCAATACTCGACGGCCTTCACGTCGTGGTTGGTCGTCCGCTCGATCGCCTTGACCCGCGCGGCGTCGGCCGGAGAGAACGAGTCGCATGCCGCCTCCAGCGCGCCCACCGCCGCGGCGCCGAACGGAGCGACCTCGGCGATGAGCGGCTCCTTCGACAGCGCGACCAGCCAGGCGACTTCGACGCGCACGCGCGCCCGCACCAGGCCGTACTCGCTGAAGAGCCGGGCAAGCGGCGCGACCTTCGCGGCATACCGGCCGTCGAGCGGAGAGAGAGCCGTGAGCGCGGGAGAGATTTCGGGCATCGCGATTTGACGGGGCCACGCGGGCCAGCGAAGTCTAGCACGGCGACGGTCGCGCCCATCGACGGCGGCGAAGGACCCGCCGCGGATACCCGCCGCCATCCTTCCGTTCTACAATCGCCGCTGGTTCACCCAGTCCCGGGATATCGCCTTGACCCAGTCACCCATCCCTGCACCGTCGGTCCTGGCCGGCATGCGGCAGGCATTGAAGCCGCATGCGCCGTTCGCCGCGATGAACGAGGGCGACCTCGACCGAATCGTCCGCGCGTCGCAGCTCAAGTACTTTGCGCCCGGTGAGATCGTCCTGGCGCCGGCGACCGATCGGCCGGCGCACTGCTACGTGATCCGTCAGGGCACCGTCCGCGGCGAGCGCCCCGGCACCGGCGGCACCGCGATCGCGCTGTGGGAACTCTCCGCCGGCGAGATGTTTCCGCTGGGCGCGCTGATCGGACGGCGCGGCGTCACCAGCATCTATCGCGCGACGCAGGACACGTTCTGCCTCAAGTTCCCCGTCGCCGTGTTCGACGCGATGATCGGCGCCTCGCCGGTCTTCCAGGACTTTTGCACGCGCCGGCTCGCGCACCTGCTCGACCTGTCGCGCCTTCGGCTGCAATCCGAATACGCTGCCACCGCCACCGAGCAGCGCGGGCTCTCGACCCGGCTCGGCGCGCTGTTGCGTCAGGTGCCGGTGGTGCGTGGCCCCGACGCGCATCTCGGTGACGCGCTGGCGACCATGGAGGAGCACCGGATCGGCTCGGTGCCGATCGTCGACGCCGAGTCGAGGCCGCTCGGCATCTTCACGCGGCAGGACGTGATCGGCCGGGTCGTGCTTCCGCAACGGTCACTGACAGTCCCGATGCGCGACGTGATGAGCGCGCCCGCCATCACGCTGCCCGCCGACGCGACCGCCGGTGACGCCGCGCTGGTGATGGCCCAGCACGGCGTGCGCCACATCATCCTGGTCGACACCGACGGCAGGGTCGCCGGCGTCGTCTCCGAGCGCGATCTCTTCAGCCTGCAGCGGCTGTCCGTGCGCGAGCTCGCCTCGACCATCCGGCGCGCCCCCGACGTACCGGCGCTGGTCCAGTGCGCGGCCGACGTGCGCGCCCTGTCGCACTCGCTGGTCGCCCAGGGAGTCGCCGCCGGACATCTGACGCGGATGATTTCGAGCCTCAACGACCAGATCGCCGTCCGCATCCTGGAGCTGACGGCGCCGTCGCACGATCTGTCGGGCCTCGCGCTGTGCTGGCTCGGCATGGGGTCCGAGGGCCGCGGCGAGCAGACGATCGCGACCGACCAGGACAATGGCCTCATCTTCGTCACCAACGACGAGCGCATCGCGCCCGACGCCGTCCGCGAGCGCCTGCTGCCGTTCGCGCGCGCGGTCAACGAGGCGATGGACCGTTGCGGCTATCCGCTGTGCAAGGGCGGCGTGATGGCGATGAACCCCCGGTGGTGCGCGAGCCTCGACGAGTGGAAGGCGGCGTTCGCGGCGTGGATCGACCGGGGCGATCCGACGAGCCTGCTCGCCGCCAACATCTTCTTCGATTTCCGCGCGCTCTGGGGCGAGTCGCGGCTCGCGGACGCGCTGCGGGCGGACATCGCGGCGCATGCGCAGGCGAACCCGCGGTTCCTGAAGCAGATGTCCGACAACGCGCTGCAGAACCGTCCGCCGCTCAACTGGCGGGGCGAGTTGCAGGCCGCGGAAGGCGATTCCGGCGTCGAGGGCATCGACCTCAAGATGAGCGGCAGCGTCCCGTTCGTCGACGCGGCGCGCATCTTTGCGCTGGCGGCCGGCGTCACCGCGACCAACACCGTCGACCGGCTGAAGCAGGCCGCGGCCGCGCGCGGCGCTCCGGCCGAGGAGATCCGCGCCTGGTGCGACGCATTCGAGTACGTGCAGCTTCTGCGCCTGCGCGAACAGCATCGCCGCGTGGCGCAGGGCGCGCGCGACGGCGAGTCCGGCAACCCCAATGTCGTGCCGCTGGCGATGCTGCCGGACCTCGACCGGCGAATTCTCAAGGAAGCGATGCGGCAGATACGCAAAGTGCAGCAGCGCCTCGAACTCGACTATCCGGGATGATTTCCGCGCTGGCCTCGCTCCGACGCTGGCTCGGCAGGGACGCGGCGCCCTCCGCGGCCGGGCGCTGGGTCGTCGTCGACACCGAGACCTCGGGTCTCGACCCCGAGCGCGACCGGCTGCTCGCGATCGGCGCCGTCGCCGTGGACGACGAAGGCATCCTGCTCGACGACAGCTTCGAGATCGTGCTCAAAGGCGACCCCTCGGGGGACGCCGCCAACATCGTGGTCCACGGGATCGGGCACGGCGCGCAGGCGGCCGGCGTGCCGGCGCGCAGTGCGCTCGAAGCATACTGCAAGTGGGCCGCCGATGCTCCGCGCGTGGGATTCCACACCGATTTCGACCGTGCGGTCCTGCGCGTCGCCTTCGCCGGCGCAGGACTGCCGGCAGACGACCGGCCGTGGCTCGACCTCGCCCCGCTCGCCGGGGCGCTGGTGCCGGAGGCCTACCGTTACGGGGGGCGCAGCCTCGACGACTGGCTCGCGGCGTTCGGCATCGAATGCACGATCCGGCACAATGCGGCGTCGGATGCGCTCGCCACGGCCGAACTGCTGCTCCGCCTGCGGGCCATCGCGGCGAAGCAGGGAACCCGCGGTTTCGCCGCACTCGTCAAGGCTGCCCGCGCCCAGAAGTGGCTGGGCAACGCCGACTGAACCGCGAATGGCGCCGGCCCGCGATCGCCGGCGCGGCCGGCAACCGCCGGGTCGCGTGCGCCGAAGGCCACATGGAAACGCTGCGCCGCATCGTCTACCTGATCTTCCGCCCTGCGGCGGAGTGGGACCGGATCGCCCGCGAGAAGACGTCGGTCGACGTCCTGCTTCGCTGCTACATCCTGCCGCTGGCGCTGCCGGCGCCCATCGCCACGGTCATCGGGATGAAGACATTCGACCGCGACTGGGACCCGACGCATGGGTACCTCGTTCCGGCCGACCAGATCCTCGCCGCCGGCACCGTCACCTTCTTCGGCACCGTCGTCTCGATCTTCATTCTCGCCGTGATCTTCGCCGTCATAACGCCGATGTTCGGCGCCAAGCGCGATTATCTCGCCGGACTCAAGGTCGCGACCTTCGGCGCGATCCCGGTGATGCTTGCGGGCGGAACCCTGCTCCTGCCCGCGATGTCGATCGTCGCGATGGTCGGGGTGTGCCACACGCTCTATCTCCTGTGGCTCGGCGTGCGACGGGTGCTGGACGTGCCGGCAGGCGCGGAGGCAGAGTTCGTCGGCATATCGATCGTGCTGCTGATGTTCGCGTCCACCGTCATCGGCGCCGCGGCCAGCGCCATCGGGCTGCTCTGAACGTACCCTGACCGAAATCCGGCTCGCCGCGGATCGTGGCGGACGATGCGCCGCGACGCGCGCCAACGGCCTCCCCGCAGCCCAGGGCGATACGACGAAAAAAGGCCCGCATCGCTGCGGGCCTTCGAGGATGCCGTGGCAACGTCGGCGGTTACGTCCCGACCGTCACCATCGTGTCGCCGGTGAGATTCGGATATCGGACGTGCTCGACCAGCTCCTGCACCTCCTTGCCCGGCGCCGGCGTCAACAGGCTGACGACGATGATGACGATGAAACCGAGGGGCACACCCCACAGTCCCGCCGATATCGCGCCGATGCCCCACCAGGTGTTGTCGGCGATCGAGCCGGACACGCCGAACAGGCCGCGCAGCCACGGCTGGGTGGTCGCCATGTAATAGAACGTGATCGCAAGGCCGGCCGCCATTCCCAGCGAGGCGCCCCATCGGTTGGCGCGTTTCCAGAAGATGCCCAGCGTCAGCGCCGGGAAGAACGCCGCCGCCGCCAGCGAGAACGCCGCCGATACCAGGAACAGGATGTCCGCCGGCTTCTGCGCCGCCACCGACGCCGCGATCAGCGCCACCACCAGCAGCAGTATCTTCGAGATCGTCACGCGACGCGCCGTGGACGCGTTCGGATCCAGCATCTTGTAGTAGAAGTCGTGAGACAGGGCGTTGGCAATCGTCAGCAGCAGGCCGTCCGCGGTGGACAGCGCCGCAGCCAGACCGCCGGCGGCCACCAGTCCCGAGACGACGTACGGCAAGCCTGCGATCTCGGGTGTCGCCAGCACCACGATATCGCCGCCGATGGCCAGCTCCGCCCGCTGCAGAACGCCGTCGCCGTTGATGTCGACGACCGACAGCAGCCCGGGGTCCACCGCCTGCCACGCGGCCACCCACTGCGGCAGCTTGGCGAACTCGCTGCCGACCAGCATCGTGTAGACGTCGAATTTCACCAGCACCGCGAGCGCCGGCGCCGTGAAATACAGCAGGAAGATGAAGAACAGCGACCAGAACACCGATTCGCGCGCCTGCCGCACCGACGGCGTGGTGTAGTAGCGCATCAGGATGTGCGGGAGCGCCGCCGTGCCGACCATCAGGCAGAACACCAGCGCCAGGAAGTTCCGCCGCGAGACGTCGCGCGCGGCGTCGTCCTTGCCGGGGAAGGCCTCGGCATGGTGCAGGAGTGGCGCCGACCGGGCGACCCAGCCCTTCTCCTTCGTCCATTGTGCGGTGGCCGCCGCCTGATCCGGCGGATATGCCGCCAGCGCCTTTTCCGCAGCGGCGAGCTTTTCCGGCTCGTTGCCGGCAGCCTTCAGGTCGTCCACCGACTTGGCGAGCGCCGCCTTGCCGTCGGCATAGGCCTTGGCCGGATCCTTGAGCCCGGCAATCGCCGCGTCGCCGCGCGCCTTGAAGATCGCGCGGACCTCGGCTTCCTTCGGGTCCTTGTTCAGCTCGTTTTCACGGGCGGTGACCTTCTGGAGCTGCTGGCCGTAGACAGCCTGCGGAATCGGCACGCCGGTCTGCTTCACCGACAGCCAGACCACCGGAATCATGTAGGCGATGATCAGGATGATGTACTGCGCGACCTGCGTCCACGTCACCGCGCGCATCCCGCCCAGGAACGAGCAGACCAGGATCCCGCCGAGGCCGAGGAAAATTCCGATCTCGAACGGCACGCCGGTCAGGCGCGTCGTGATGAGACCCACGCCGTAGATCTGCGCCACCACATAGGTGAACGAGCACAGGATCGCGGCGAAGATGCCGATCGTGCGCGGGATGTGGCCGCCGTAGCGCGCGCCGAGAAAGTCCGGAATCGTGAACTGGCCGAACTTGCGCAGGTACGGCGCCAGGAACAGCGCGACCAGGCAGTAACCGCCGGTCCAGCCCATGACGAACGCGAGACCGCCGAAGCCGGTCAGGTACAGCGTGCCGGCCATGCCGATGAACGACGCGGCGCTCATCCAGTCAGCGCCGGTCGCCATGCCGTTGAAGATGGCGGGCACGCGCCGGCCGGCAACGTAGTACTCGGCGGCATCCGACGTGCGGCTCATGATGCCGATGCCGGCGTACAGGCCGACCGTCGCCAGCAGGAACACGTAGCCGATCCACTGCCGCGGAAGGCCCATCTGCTCGGCGATGGCGAGCAGAATCACGAAGGTGATGAACCCGCCCGTGTAGAACGTGTAGACCTTCTTGAGCTGCGCCTTGAACCCCTTGTTCGTGCCGGACGAGAAGACGCCCCCCGTACCGGTTGATCCCTGGATGCCGGCCATTATTCGTCCTCCCCTTCATGCACGTCGTATTCGCGATCGAGATTGTTCATGTACCGCGCGTAGTACCAGATGATGATCACGTAGATCGCCAGCGAGCCCTGCGCGGCCATCCAGAACGCGAAGGGCCACCCGAAGAAATTGAAGTTCAGTTCACGGGCGTAGAAAGCCATCACGAAGGTCACGACGAACCAGACGAAGAGCAAGATGCTGGTGACTCTTATGTTCTTGCTCCAGTACTCCTTGTGTTGCTCGGTCAACTGCATGGCAGGCTCCTCCTGTAGACAATCCTTGGATAACCGTGGATCCCCGTAGTGCGAACGGCGTGCAACGTCCTCTGTTTTTCTTGTGGCCACCCCGGCAACCGGAGGGCCCGGAACTGCGGGGAGTATAGCCAGCTTTTCCTTCCAGCAACAGTATGGTATTGGAGCCCGCGCGCGGCCCCCTCCAGCCAACCCTGATCCCCGCAACGGCCGACCTGCCGGTCGGTCATGACAATGTACTGGCGCGCAGCCCGGTTTCCCTTTCCAGCTGCCGCGCGATCTTGGGCTCGAACCGCGCCAGATGATCGAGCACCTGTTGCGTTTCTTCGGTCCGGCCAAGCTCGTGCTGGACCCGAGCCAGCTGATACCACCCGTACGGGCTCATCGGCTGCAGCTTCGTGTTCCTCCTCAGCGGAATCAGCGCCTCCTCCAGGCGCCGCGCGGAAATGAGCGACAGCGCGAGCCCGTAGTGGGCCCGGTCGTGGTCCGGATTGATGGCGATCGCGCGCTCGAACGCGGCAACGGCACCGTCGCGGTCGTTCAGGTCCTGCAGCAGGAAGCCCCGGTTGAAGTGGGCCTCGGCATCCCGGGGCTGAATCGCCAGCAGGCGGTCGAACGCCGCCAGCGCTTCCCGCTTGCGTCCCTGTTGCGCCGTCTGGAACGCGATCGAGGCCAGCGCCAGGGCGTCGCCCGGGTCGAGTTCCAGCATCTTCCCGTAGTACTCGAGCGCCACGTCGCGCCGTCGGAACAACACGCACCATGCGGCCATCTGATCGAAGAACCAGCGCTTGATCCGATTCGGCATCGGGCCCGTCACCTGCTCTGCAGGCACTGGCTCACGGGGAGCCCGGCGCCTATGCATGCGTTCGCGATCGCGAACATCGTCGCGACGTAACCGACCAGCAGCAGCGAAAGCGCCACCAACGGCAGGTGCCGGTCGGCGACGAACTTCGGCGTGATGAAGCGGCACGCCCGGGTGACGGGCGAGGCGACGGTTTCGAGCAACCGATAGAAGAAATTGCTCTGCGGATCCTGCCCGAACAGGCGGGTCAGCACGAACACGACCCCCTGCCCTGCAAGCGCCAGCAGCGGTATCGCGAGAAGTAGCTGGACGAGCCGAAGCCAGAACAGCGTCGATTGCAGGTCGTTCACCGGGGTCGGGGTCGGATGGGCGGAAGGGCGCCGCGCGGGATACGCGGCCCCGTAGTCTACCGAAACGCGGGCCTGAAGCTACCAGCGAGAGGCTACAGCGCCTTCTTCAGCTGATCGAGGATCGCGGGATTCTCCAGCGTCGACACGTCCTGCGTGATCTCCTCGTCCTTCGCGATCGAGCGCAGCAGGCGCCGCATGATCTTGCCGGAACGGGTCTTCGGCAGGTTGTCGCCGAAACGGATGTCCTTGGGCTTCGCGATCGGGCCGATCTCCTTGCCGACCCAGTCGCGCAGCTCCTTGGCGATCCGCTCGCTCTCGGCGCCCGTGGGCCGCGCCTGCTTCAGCACGACGAAGGCGCTGACGGCCTCGCCCGTCATGTCGTCGGGGCGGCCGACGACCGCCGCCTCCGCCACCATCGGGTGGGCGACCAGCGCGGATTCGATCTCCATCGTGCCCAGGCGATGCCCGGACACGTTGAGCACGTCGTCGATCCGGCCCATGATCATGAAGTACGTCGTCGTCTTGTCCCGCACCGAGCCGTCGCCGGCGAGATAGAGCTTGCCGCCGAGCTCCTGGGGGTAGTAGGACTTCCTGTACCGCTCGGGATCGCCCCAGATCGTGCGGATCATCGCGGGCCAGGGCCGCTTGACGACCAGGATGCCGCCCTGGCCGTTCTCGACGTCATGTCCCGTCTCGTCGACGATCGCCGCCATGATGCCGGGCAGCGGCAGCGTGCACGAGCCGGGAACCGTCGGCGTCACGCCCGGCAGCGGCGTGATCATGTGGCCGCCCGTCTCGGTCTGCCACCAGGTGTCGACGATCGGGCAGCGGCCGCCGCCGACCTTCTCGTGGTACCACATCCACGCCTCCGGATTGATCGGCTCGCCGACGGTGCCGAGCAGGCGCAGGCTCGACAGATCGTAGTTCGTCGGCGCCGTCGACGGGGTCACGCCGGACGCCTTGACCAGCGCGCGGATCGCCGTGGGCGCCGTGTAGAAGATCGAGACTTTGTGCTTCGCGATCGTCTGCCAGAAACGCCCGGCGTCCGGATAGGTCGGGATGCCCTCGAACACGACCTCGGTGGCGCCGACGGCGAGCGGACCGTACGCGATGTACGTGTGCCCGGTCACCCAGCCGATGTCGGCGGTGCACCAGAAGATGTCGGTCGGCTTGATGTCGAACGTCCACCGCATGGTGAGCATCGCCCACAGCAGGTAGCCCGCGGAGCTGTGCTGCACGCCCTTGGGCTTGCCGGTCGATCCCGACGTGTAGAGGATGAACAGCGGATGCTCGGCGCCCACCCACTCCGGCTCGCAGGTGTCGGCCTGTTGCGCGACGAGCTCATGCAGCCACCGGTCGCGCGGCGCCGAGAACGGGACGTTGCCGCCGGTCCTCCTGTAGACGACGACGTTGCGGATGCCCTCGCATCCGCCCATGCCCAGCGCCTCGTCGACGATCGTCTTCAGCGGCAGGTTCTTGCCGCCGCGCGCCTGCTCGTCCGCGGTGATCACCGCGACCGCGCCGGCGTCGATGATGCGCTCCTGCAGCGACTTCGCGGAGAAGCCGCCGAACACGACGGAGTGCGTCGCGCCGATCCGGGCGCAGGCCTGCATGGCGGCCACGCCCTCGATCGACATCGGCATGTAGACCAGCACCCGATCGCCCTTGCGAATGCCGAGCGCCCGCAAGCCGTTGGCGAGGCGGCAGACCCGATGGTAGAGCTCACGGTAGGTCACTTTCGTGACGGTGCCGTCATCGGCCTCGAAGATGATCGCAACCCGTTCCGCATTGCCGTTCTCGAGATTGCGGTCGAGGCAGTTGTACGACACGTTGAGCTCCCCGTCGTCGAACCACTTGTAGAACGGGGCGTCGGACTCGTCGAGCGTCCGCGTGAACGGCTTGTGCCACAGCAGCTCCTCGCGGGCGAGCTTCGCCCAGAAGCCGTTGAAATCCTTGGCGGCGCTGGCGTTGAGCGCATCGAAGTCGGCTTTCTTCACGTTGGCCTGGGCGACGAATTCGCGCGGCGGCTCGAAAATGCGGCGTTCGTGCGATACCGACTCGATCGTGGACATGCTGTCATCTCCTCCAAAGGGATTTGCCCGGTGACGGCCCGGCCGCTGCACCCGCAAACAGGCGGAGTCTAACCAAATGCCCAGCCAAGGCGCAACGCGCGCAGCGCGCGGCTTTGATGCAGCGCAATCTCCTGGCGAGGCGACGGTGCAAGGTGCCGGCGCAGGGCACGGCAGCCGCGCCGGCATCGGCGCGACCCCGATTAACGTCTGCGCAGCGGGCGATGATAAACTTGATCGGTTGCGCAATGCCTCGCGAGACCGCAAACCGGACCTCGCGCAGAGGCGTTTCGAGGCCCCACGTCATTCCGGCCCGACATCCTTCCGCCATGTCCAAATCGACCCTCCGTCCGATACCCCGCATCCTGTTCCTGAGCCGGTGGCTGCAGCTGCCGCTCTACCTGGGACTGATCGTCGCCCAGGGCGTCTACGTCTGGTATTTCCTGGTCGAGCTCTTCCACCTGGTCGAATCCGCTTTCGGCGACAAGGAAGCCCTCGCCTCGATCCTCAGGAACATCACGCCCGTCGGCGCCCAAACCATCGAGGCCGCGCCGGAGACGATCGTGATGCTCGTAGTGCTGGGCCTGATCGACGTCGTGATGATCTCGAACCTGCTCATCATGGTGATCATCGGCGGCTACGAGACCTTCATCTCGCGCATGCGCCTCGAGGGCCATCCGGACCAGCCGGAATGGCTGTCGCACGTGAACGCATCGGTGCTGAAGGTGAAGCTCGCCACCGCGATCATCGGCATCTCGTCGATCCACCTGCTGAAGACGTTCATCAACGCGCAGGCCTATGACGAGAAGGTGCTGATCGCGCAGACGGTGATCCACATCACGTTCCTGATCTCAGCGCTGGCGATCGCCGCGGTGGACCGCATGATGCCGCAGAGCCGACCCCATGCCGCGAAAGCCGCGACCGCGGACATCGACCGCAGGGACCACTGAACTCCGGAGGACCGCATGACCAGGATCAGGCAGGACGACTTCATCGCCAGCGTCGCCGACGCGCTGCAGTTCATCTCGTATTACCATCCGCAGGACTACATCGAGGCGCTGGGCGAGGCCTACCGGGCCGAGGAGTCGCCGGCCGCCAAGGACGCGATCGCGCAGATCCTCACGAATTCGCGGATGTGCGCCGAGGGTCATCGCCCGATCTGCCAGGACACCGGCATCGTCGTGGCGTTCGTGAAAGTGGGCATGGGCGTCCAGTGGGACGGCGCCACGATGTCGATCGCCGAGATGGTCGACGAGGGCGTGCGCCGCGCCTATCTCGATCCCGACAACACGCTGCGGGCCTCGATCGTCGCGGATCCCGCGGGCGCGCGAAAGAACACGAAGGACAACACGCCGGCGGTGGTCCACTTCGACCTCGTTCCCGGCGACACCGTGGAGGTCAGGATCGCCGCCAAGGGCGGCGGCTCCGAGAACAAGTCCAAGTTCGCGATGCTCAATCCGTCCGATTCGATCGTCGACTGGGTGCTGAAGACGGTGCCGACGATGGGCGCCGGCTGGTGCCCGCCGGGGATGCTCGGCATCGGCATCGGCGGCACCGCCGAGAAGGCGCTGCTGATGGCGAAGGAGGCGCTGATGGAGCCCATCGACATGCACGAGCTGCGCCGCCGCGGCGCGGCGAACGGCACCGAGGCGCTGCGGCTCGAGCTGTACGAGAAGGTGAATGCGCTCGGCATCGGCGCGCAGGGCCTGGGCGGCCTGTCGACCGTGCTCGACGTCAAGATCCTCGACTACCCGACGCACGCGGCGTCGAAGCCGGTCGCCATGATCCCGAACTGCGCGGCGACGCGCCATGCGCACTTCACGCTGGACGGCTCCGGCGCGGCGAAGCTCGCGCCGCCGGATCTGGCCCGCTGGCCGACGTGCAGTGGGCCCCGGCGCCTGCCGCGCGCCGCGTCGATCTGGACCGCTCACGCCGGCGGAAGTCGCGACGTGGAAGCCGGGCGAAACGCTGCTTCTTTCCGGCAGGATGCTCACCGGGCGCGATGCCGCGCACAAGCGCATCGCCGACCTGCTCGCCCAGGGCAAAGGGCTGCCTGCCGGCGTCGATTTCACCAATCGCGTGATCTACTACGTGGGACCGGTCGACCCGGTGCGCGACGAGGTCGTCGGCCCCGCCGGACCGACCACGTCGACCCGGATGGACAAGTTCACCGAAATGATGCTCGCGCAGACGGGGCTCATTGCGATGATCGGCAAGGCCGAGCGCGGCCAGGCGGCCATCGAGGCGATCCGGAAGCACCGTGCCGCGTACCTGATGGCAGTGGGCGGCGCGGCGTACCTCGTCTCGAAGGCGATCAAGGGCGCGCGCGTCGTCGCCTTCGACGATCTCGGCATGGAGGCGATCTACGAATTCGACGTCAAGGACATGCCGGTGACCGTCGCCGTCGACGCCAGCGGCACGTCGGTCCACCAGACCGGCCCGCGCGAGTGGCAGCAGCGCATCGGCAAGATTCCGCTGGCGGTCGCGTGAGCCCGCAGGGCCGTCCCAAGGGCGAACACCGGAGCGCGAAGCGCGAAGGCGCTCCGGTCAACCCGCAGGGCCGTCCCAAGGGCGAACACCGGAGCGCGAAGCGCGAAGGCACTCCGGTCAACGCCCGCAGGGCCGTCCCGCGGGCGAATGCCGGAGCGCGCAACGCGAACGCGCATCCGTGAACATGCCGGCATGAATCTCTTCCGCAAGCAGCGGACTGCCGCGGCGCCCGACACCGCGTCGGCACTGAGCCTGCCGCCGGTGCGAATGGGCTTGTTGACGAAACTCAACCTGCTCACCATCGGGCTCATCTTTCTCACGGCCGCCGCGATCACCGGCTTCTACGTCTGGGATCAGTGGCGCGACGAGAAAAGCGATCTGCGCCAACGCACCGCGACTTCGCTGGCAATGCTCGCCGAGATGTCCGAATTCGGGTTGCGCACGAACAACCGGACCTACCTCGAGGCGATCCTCGAAGGGCTCGCCACCGAAGGGGACGTCGCGTACGCGGTCATCGCCGACACCAAGGGCGAAACCGTCGTGGCGCGGCGGATCTCCGGCGCGCTCGGCACCGCCGAGCTCCCAGGCGCTCCGGCGGACACACCCTTGCCGGTGGCGGGAACCACGACGGCGATCGAGTTGACGCTCCGGGGACGGCGATACGTCGAACTGATAGCGCCCGTCGGCGGCGCGAAGATCGCGAGCGCGATGGGGCTCTGGCAGGGGCCGCCGGAGCCGGCCGCCGAGGGCGCCGGAGTCCGTCAGGCCACTGCGGCGCCGATCGGATTCGTCCGGCTCGGGATGACGTTCGACCGCG
This sequence comes from uncultured beta proteobacterium, assembly GCA_963700415.1. Lineage (GTDB taxonomy): Bacteria > Pseudomonadota > Gammaproteobacteria > Burkholderiales > Casimicrobiaceae > CAIWHR01. The sequence goes on along the minus strand of CAVOXS010000014.1, from coordinate 178,600 downwards.
AGCAGGCGCGGTTCCGCAAGCATCTGGTGGGCGTCCTTTCCGTCATCGCGCTCCTCATCGCGCTCACGATCGGCGCGACGTTCCTGCTCACGCGGGGTCTCGTCGCGCCGATGCACCGGCTCATGCGGGCGGCGCGCGCGGTCGGCGCCGGCAAGCTCGACGTGTTCGTCCCCGCGAGCTCGACGGACGAGCTCGGCCTGCTCACGCATACGTTCAACCACATGACGCAGCGGCTCTCGGAATCGCAGGCGGAGGTCGCCAACTACCAGCGCACGCTGGAGGACAAGGTCGCCCAGCGCACGCAGGAGCTGGAAATCGCGACCGCGCACGCGTACAAGCTGGCGCAGCATGACATCCTGACCGGCCTCCCCAATCGGGCATTGCTCAACCAGCGGCTGAAGCAGATCCTCGCGCAGTCGCAGCGCAATGGCACCCACGTCGCGTGCCTCTTCCTGGACTTCGACCACTTCAAGCGCATCAACGACACCCTTGGCCATGACTCGGGCGACCAGCTGCTCCAGTCGGTGGCACAGCGCCTCACCACCGCCGTGCGCGAGTCCGACACCGTCGCGCGGCTGGGGGGCGACGAATTCATCGTGATCCTGCCGGGGCTCGATCCGGCGCATGCGACCTTCGAAACGATGACCGTGCTGGCGCGCATCCGCGAGTCGTTCCTCACGCCTTTCCGCCTCTCCGACCAGACGCCGACGCTGACCTGCTCGATCGGCGTGTCGATGTATCCGCTCGACGCCAGCGACAACGTGACACTGATCAAGCAGGCGGACACGGCGATGTACGCCGCCAAGGAAGTCGGGCGCAACGCCTACCGGTTCTACACCGCCGACATGAACGCGCGCGTACAGGCGCGGCTGCAGCTCGAGACCGACATGCGGCGCGGCCTCCTGCACAACGAGTTCTTCCTCGCCTATCAGCCGCAGATCGACATGCAGACCGGCCGGGCCGCCGCGGTCGAGGCGCTGCTGCGCTGGCGCGACCCGGTACGCGGCGTGATTCCGCCGACCGAGTTCATCCCGATCGCCGAGGAATCCGGAATGATCCAGGCACTGGGCGCCCGCGTGCTCCGCGATGCGTGCCGGCAGGTCGTGCAATGGCACCGGCTGGGCATGATGCTGCGCCTATCGGTCAACCTGTCGGTGCAGCAGCTCCAGCACGAAAGCTGCCTCTCCGTGGTCGAGGACGCGCTGCGCTCGAGCGGCCTCGCCCCGCAGTACCTCGATCTGGAGATCACCGAAAGCGTGATCATCACGCATCCGGAAAAGGCCGTCGCCACGCTCGCCAAACTGAAGGAGCGGGGCATTTCCATCACCGTGGACGACTTCGGCACCGGTTACTCGAGCCTGTCCTATCTCGCGCGGCTGCCGATCGAGGCGGTCAAGATCGACCAGCGCTTCGTCCACGGCCTCGAGCACAACAGCAATGACGTGGCGATCACGCAGGCCATCATCGCGCTGTCGCACTCGCTCGGACTGCGCGTGATCGCGGAGGGCGTCGAGACCGGCGCCCAGTTCGACTTCCTGAAGAGTCACGGCTGCGAGGCCGCGCAGGGCTTCCTGATCGCGCGCCCGCTGGAGGAGTCGGAGTTCCTGGCCTGGTGGAAGGCGCAGGAGGAGCAGGCGCGAGCGGTCCTGCTGCAGCCCGACATGTGGCAGCCGGAGGGCACCGGCTGACGAGCGGGAAGATCGGGGTCAGCCAGGCAACGACGATTGCCCGTTCGCCCAAACCGCCGCGGCGCGACCTTTCACGTATCTGACCCCGATCTTCTAGTCGAGGTCGGCAGTCCGGTCGACATCGCGCAGGGTGCCCGCATCATCGACGTCGATCCGCACGACGCTGTCGCGGTGTGAGGCCACGATCGATCGCGCGCCTTCGTCGCCCGTGAGAGCGGCAAGCGCGGCGAAACAGGAAGCGCCAAAACCCACCGGATGCCCGCGCTGCCCGCGACAGAACGGCGCCGCGACCGCAGCCCCTTGCCCGATCGCAGCGGCCACGCGGGCTATCGTCGACGGCTCGATCCAGGGCATGTCGCCAAGGGCAACGATCCAGCCGGCGGCATGCGGCGTCGCCAGGACGCCGCATGCGAGGCTGGCGCCCATGCCGTCGTCGGCGCTGGCGCAGCGAACGATGCGCGCGCCTGCCGCGCCCAGCGCCGCCGCGAGCGCGGCGTCGTCCGGCCGCACCACCGCGACGACCCGCGGCAGCACCGTGAGGAGATTCCGACAGGCCATCGCGCCGATGCATTCGCCTGCGCCGCCGGGCTCGGCACGCGCCGACATGGATCCGGCCGATGGCGTCGCCAGCAGCTTGGCTCCGCCATACCGCTCGCCGCGTCCCGCCGCGAGCAGGATTCCGGCGATACCGTCGGCAACTGCGCGGCCGACTCCAGGTTCGACGCGCTCAGCCACCGCGCGCATGGCGAGCAGGTTCCATGTCGCATGCTATGCCGAAGCCGTCCGGACCCACAAGCCGCGCCGTCTGAGCGGAGCTACACGAATTGCCCCGCCGCATGGCCCGACGACCATGCCCACTGGAAATTGTAGCCACCGAGCCAACCCGTGACGTCGACCACCTCGCCGACGAAGTGCAGTCCGGGCACGCGCGTCGCCCCCATCGTCTTCGACGACAGTTCGCGCGTGTCGACCCCGCCCCACGTCACCTCGGCCTTGTTGTAACCGAGCGTTCCCGCCGGCTGCACCGTCCAGTGGTGCAGCGCCGCCTCGAGCTCGGCGAAACGGCGGTCGTCGAGTCGATGCATCGGATCCGTCGCACCCTGCGCCGCGCACCATTGCCGGACAAACCGCCGTGGCAATCGTTGCGCCAGCACGTTCTCGACCTGCGCCGACGACGAACGCTGGCGCCGCAACCACGCGGCCCCGTCGGCTCCGGGCAGCAGATCGATGGCGAGCGGCGCCTTGCCGTCCCAGTAGGATGAAATCTGCAGGATCGCCGGGCCCGACAACCCGCGATGGGTGAACAGCAGCTGCTCGCGAAAGCTGCCGCCGTTGCAGGACACCTGGACGTCGAGCGCGACGCCGGCGAGATCGACGTAGCGCGCCAGCGCATCGGGGGCCAGGGCGAGCGGCACGAGAGCAGGGCGCGGCGGCACGACGTTCAGTCCGAACTGCGCCGCCACCTTGTAGCCGAAAGGCGTCGCGCCTATCTTCGGGACGGTGAGGCCGCCGGTGGCGATCACCACCGCGGCGGCGCGCACCGGTCCATCGCTCGTCGCGACGACGAATGCGTCGCCCGAGCGCTCGATGCCCTCCACCGCGCACGGCATGCGCCAGTCGACGCGGCCGCGGTCGCATTCCGACTTGAGCATCGCGACGATCGCGACCGCACTGCCGTCGCAGAAGAGCTGCCCGAGCTTCTTCTCGTGGTAGGCGATCCCGTGGCGCTCGACCAGCGCCACGAAATCGCGCGGCGTGTAGCGCGCCAGCGCCGACCGGCAGAAATCGGGGTTCTGCGAAAGATAACCTGCCGGGCTCGCGCCGACATTCGTGAAATTGCACCGCCCGCCGCCGGAGATGCGGATCTTCTCGCCGAGCCTGTGATAGTGCTCGACCAGGAGGACACGGCGGCCGCGCCGACCGGCTTCTGCCGCGCACATCATCCCCGCGGCGCCGGCGCCGATCACGACCGCATCGTAGGGCGCGGCGCCGTGGAGCGGCCCGCTACGGTCCGAAGAAATCGCGCACCTTGTCCATGAACGACTTGGCGCGCGGATTGTGCGCGCCGGGATCGTTGTCGTTGATGGCCTCGAATTCGCGCAGGAGTTCCTTCTGGCGGGCCGTCAGCTTGACCGGCGTTTCCAGGACGACATGGCAGTAGAGGTCGCCGGTGACCGAGCCCCGGACCGGCCGGATGCCCTTGTTGCGCAGCCTGAACACCTGCCCGCTCTGCGTTTCCGCCGGGACCTTGATCTTCGCGTGCCCTTCGAGCGTCGGAATCTCGATCTCGCCGCCCAGCGCCGCCACGGCGAAGCTGATCGGCATTTCGCAGTGCAGATCCGCGCCCTCGCGCTGGAAGACCGCGTGCGGCTTCAGGTTGACGACGACGTAGAGGTCGCCGGGCGGGCCGCCGTTCATTCCGGCCTCGCCTTCGCCGGTGAGCCGGATCCGGTCGTCCTGGTCGACGCCCGCAGGGATCTTCACCGAAAGCGTCTTGTGCTTCTTGACGCGTCCGACGCCGTGGCACGCGGCGCACGGGTCCGCGACGACCTTGCCGGTCCCGTGACAGGTCGGACACGTCTGCTGGATCGAGAAGAAGCCCTGCGACACCCGCACTTCGCCGCGCCCGTGGCACGTCGGGCATTGCTTGGGTTGCGTTCCGGGCTTCGCGCCGCTGCCGTGGCAGGTCTCGCATGCCTCGTGCGTCGGAATGCGGATCTTCGCCTCGGTGCCCCGCGCCGCATCCTCCAGGCCGATCTCGAGGTTGTAGCGAAGGTCCGCGCCGCGATAGACGCCGTTGCCGCCGCGCCCGCCGCGCTGCGCGCCGAAGATCTCGCCGAAGATGTCGCCGAACGCGTCGGAGAACCCGCCGAAACCCTCCGGTCCCGCGCCGCGCCCGCCAAACCCGGTCGACGGATCGACCCCGGCATGGCCGAACTGGTCGTAGGCCGCGCGCTTCCTGGCGTCAGTGAGGATCTCGTAGGCCTCCTTGGCCTCCTTGAACTTCTCCTCGGAGCCCTTTTCGTCCGGGTTGCGATCCGGATGGTGCTTCATCGCCAGCTTGCGATAGGCTTTCTTGATCGCTTCCTCCGAAGCGTCGCGATTGACTCCGAGCACCGTGTAGTAGTCGCGCTTTGCCATTATTCTCTTTCGCGTCGCCGCGTCACTGTCGCATCAACGCAAGCGGCCGGACCGGGCGTCGCCGCGAGGCGCACGTCCGGTCCGGCCGGATATTCCATCGCGCGGGCCGCGAACGGCACCCGCGACGGAACATCACTTCTTGTCGTCGACCTCCGTGTACTCGGCATCGACGACCTTCTCTTCCTTCCTGGCGCCGCCGCCGCCACCGCCCTCCGGAGCCGGCTGGGCTTTCGCCTGTGCCTCGGCGTACATGATCTCGCCCAGCTTCTGCGCCGCCTTGCCGAGCGCCTCGGCTTTCGCCTCCAGCGCCTCCTTGGCCGCGTCCTTCTGCTTCAGCAGGTCCTCGGCCTCCTTCACCGCGGCCTCGATCTTCGTCTTTTCCCCGGCATCGATCTTCTCGCCGTACTCGGCAATCGACTTCTTCACGCTGTGCACGAGCGCGTCGAGGGCGTTCCTCGCCTGCACGACCTCGACCTGCTTGCGGTCGTCCTCGGCGTGCGATTCGGCATCCTTCACCATCCGCTGGATCTCGTCGTCGGTGAGGCCGGAACTCGCCTTGATCTTGATCGTGTTCTCCTTGCCGGTCGCCTTGTCCTTCGCCGACACGTGCAGGATGCCGTTGGCGTCGATGTCGAACGCCACCTCGATCTGCGGCATGCCGCGCGGCGCGGGCGGGATGCCCTCGAGGTTGAACTGGCCGAGGCTCTTGTTGCCCGACGCGACGTCGCGCTCGCCCTGCAGCACGTGGATGGTCACGGCGCTCTGGTTGTCGTCCGCCGTCGAGAACACCTGCTGCGCCTTGGTCGGAATCGTCGTGTTCTTCTGGATGAGCTTGGTCATCACGCCGCCGAGCGTCTCGATGCCGAGCGACAGCGGCGTCACGTCGAGCAGCAGCACGTCCTTGACCTCGCCCTTCAGCACGCCGCCCTGGATCGCGGCGCCGACAGCCACCGCCTCGTCCGGATTGACGTCCTTGCGCGGCTCGCGGCCGAAGAACTCCTTGACCTTCTCCTGGACCTTCGGCATGCGCGTCATGCCGCCGACCAGGATCACGTCGCCGATCTCGGACAGCTTGACGCCGGCATCCTTGATCGCGATGCGGCAGGGCTCGATCGTCCGCTCGACCAGATCCTCGACCAGCGACTCGAACTTGGCCCGCGTGAGCTTCATCGACAGGTGCTTCGGGCCCGACTGATCGGCGGTGATGTAGGGCAGGTTGACGTCGGTCTGCTGCGACGAGGAAAGCTCGATCTTCGCCTTCTCGGCGGCCTCCTTCAGCCGCTGCAGCGCCAGCACGTCGTTCTTGAGGTCGACGCCGGACTCCTTCTTGAACTCGGTGACGATGTAGTCGATCACGCGCTGGTCGAAGTCCTCGCCGCCCAGGAACGTGTCGCCGTTGGTCGACAGCACCTCGAACTGGTGCTCCTTGTCGATCTCGGCGATCTCGATGATCGAGATGTCGAACGTGCCGCCGCCCAGGTCGTACACGGCGATCTTGCGGTCGCCTTCCTTCTTGTCCATGCCGAAGGCGAGCGCGGCGGCCGTCGGCTCGTTGATGATGCGCTTGACCTCGAGGCCCGCGATCCTGCCGGCGTCCTTGGTCGCCTGCCGCTGCGAGTCGTTGAAGTACGCCGGCACCGTGATGACGGCCTCGGTCACTTCCTCGCCGAGGTAGTCCTCGGCGGTCTTCTTCATCTTGCGCAGCACTTCGGCCGAAACCTGCGACGGCGCGATCTTCTTGCCGCGCACGTCGACCCACGCGTCGCCGTTGTCGTGCTTGACGATCCGGTAGGGCATCAGGTCGATGTCCTTCTGCACTTCCTTTTCCTCGAAGCGCCGGCCGATCAGCCGCTTCACCGCGTACAGCGTGTTCTTGGCGTTGGTGACCGCCTGGCGCTTCGCGGACGCGCCGCAGAGGATTTCGCCGTCTTCCTGGTAGGCGACGACGGAGGGCGTCGTGCGCGCGCCTTCCGAATTCTCGATCACTTTCGGCTGCCCGCCTTCCATGATGGCCACGCAGCTGTTCGTCGTACCGAGGTCGATGCCGATGATCTTGCCCATGATTTCCTTTGCCTCCGGTGCTGGATGAGTTGTCTGTGTCGCAGATGGGGGTATCGACGCCTGAATCAAGCCGCGCGCGGAAGCGCGGCCCCGCTCACGGGTGCACCCTCGGCGCTGCGCGCCTTCGCTCCGCCCGGGAGCCATGCGCGCCCTGGCGCGGCCCGGCGAAGCTCATGACGTGTCGCCGTCCCTGGGTTTGGCCACGGCAACCATGGCCGGCCGCAGCACCCGGTCGGCGAGAAGATAGCCCTTCTGGAAGACCTGCACGACCGTGTGCGCCGGCTCCGGGCTGTCGACCATGGCCATCGCCTGGTGGCGGTGCGGATCGAACTTCAGGCCGGCGGCCTCGATCTCGGTGATCTGGGCCTTCTCGAACGCCGCAACGAGCTGCTTCAACGTGAGCTCGACACCCGCCCGGAGCGTCTCCAGGGATGCGTTGTCCGCAGCGAGAGACAACTCGAGCGAGTCCTTCACGGCGAGGAGCTCGCCGGCGAAACGCTCGATGCCGTATTTGTGCGCCCGTGCAACGTCGGCGATCCCCTGCTTGCGCACGTTCTCGATCTCGGCGCGCGAGCGCAGCCAGGCATCCCGCAACTCGGCCGCCTCGGCTTCGACCTTCTGCAGCAAGGTGGCAATGTCCGGCGCCGGATCAGCCGGCGCTGCGCCGGCTACGACATCGGGCGCGGAGGGGTCGACGATCGGGGGCTGCGCGGCACCCGCGGGGGCAGCCTCGTGGGCGGAACGCTCCGGTCTGTGCTGGGCGGACATCGAAACTCCATCGGTGTGAACTGCTCCCGGCGTGCCCGGGACCTGCAGACACTATGGGGGCGCGCAAAGACATTTCAACCGTCGGCGAGGCGTGGACGGGGACTCTGCCGCTCACCGTCCTCATGCCCGCAAAATCAACCGGTTGCAATCCCGCAGCCCGCCGGCAATACGGGAGAGACCGAATCCGGGCTACTGCCGCGCCCCCATCGCTCTTGGCGCGCGTCAGCGTCATCTCGCGCTCGGACGCGTCCGGTGGCGGGGCGAGCCAGCCCTGCAGATTCGCCAGAACCAGCTCGACGAGCGCGGCGATCCACTGCGGTTGCTCGTTGAGGCAGGGAATGGCGTGGAATTCGCGTCCGCCAGCGCCGAGAAAGGCCTGCTTCACCTCGATGCCGATCTCCTCCAGTGTCTCCAGGCAATCGGACACGAAGCCCGGGCAGACGACGTCCACGCGACCGACACCCTCCCTGGCCAAGCGCTCCAGCGTGTCCTGCGTATAGGGCTTCAGCCACTCGGCGCGCCCGAAGCGCGACTGGAAGGTCACGGCGAACTGCTTGCCTTCGAGGCCGAGCTCGGCGGCGAGCAGGCGCGCGGTCTTGTGGCACTGGCAATGATAGGGATCGCCGAGATCCAGGACGCGCCGCGGCAGGCCGTGGAAGCTCATCACCAGCGTGTCCGGGCGGCCGTGGCGCATCCAGTAGTCGTTGACGTTGCGCGCGAGGGCCCGCACATAGCCCGGATCGTCGTGGAAGCAGTCGACCGTCCGCAGGCCCGGCATCCGGCGCATCCGCTGCGCGTGGGCGAAGACCGCGTCCAGCGCGGCCGCGGTGGCGCTCGCCGAGTATTGCGGAAAGAGCGGCACGACGAGAATGCGATCGCAACCCGCCGCCTTGAGCTTGCCGAAGGCGTCGGGGATCCCCGGGTTGCCGTAGCGCATCGCGAGCTCGACCGGCGCGAGGTCGGACGGCAGTCCCAGGTCCTTCAGCTTCTGGCCGAGATAGCCCATCAGCAGCGTCCTCTGCTTCTGGCTGTGCGCCAGCAGCGGCGAGCCGTCGGCGGCCCAGATCATCGCGTACTTCTTCGCCGAGCGCGCCGGCCGCGTGCGCAGGATCACGCCGTGCAGGATCAGCTGCCACAGGAAGCCTGGAATCTCGACGACGCGCGGGTCCGACAGGAACTCGGCGAGATAGCGGCGCACCGCGGGGGCGGTCGGCGCATCCGGCGTGCCCAGATTCATGAGCAGCACGCCGACCCGGCGCGGCTCCCCGTGCTTCCATGGCGGCTCGGCGAGAAAGCCGCCCATCAGTCGTTCATCTGATGGGTCAGCGCATTGGACAGCAGCTTGGCGGTGATGTCGACGATCGGGATCACGCGCTCGTAGGCCATGCGGGTCGGCCCGATGACGCCCAGCGTGCCGATCACGCGCCCATCGAGCTCGTACGGCGCGGTCACGACGCTGCACTCGTCGAGCGGCACGAGCCCGGACTCGCCGCCGATGTAGATCTGCACGCCCTGCGCCCGCTGCGAGACGTCGAGCAGGTGCAGGAGGGAGGTCTTCTGCTCGAAGAGCTCGAACAATCGGCGCAACCGGTCCATGTTCGACGCGAGATCGGACGGCCGCCAGCAGGTTCTTCTCGCCCGTGACGACCAGTGCCTCGTTCTCGTTCGAGCGCGGCGCCCCCGACCTCGACGGCCGCGGTCATCAGGCCGACGATGTCCTCGCGCAGCGATTTCAGCTCTTCGGCGAGCAGCGAGCGCACGGCGTCGTACGGCTGGCCCGAGTAGTGCTCGTTGAAGAAATTGGTCGCCTCGATCAGCTGCGACTGCGTATAGGAACGGTTCGGTGTGCAGGATGCGGTTCTGCACGTCGCCTTCGGACGTCACGACGATCAGCAGCACGCGCCGCTCGGACAGGCGCAGGAACTCGATGTGCCGGAAGCTTGCTTCACGCCGCCTGGGCGTCATCACGACGCCCGCGAAGTGCGTCAGCTGCGACAGGAGCGTGGCGGCCGCGCTCATGAGCTGCTGGGGCCGGTCCGCGGTGAGCTCCCCTTCCAGCCGATGGATCTCGCCCTGCTCCAGCGGCTTCATCACCATCAGGCTGTCCACGAAGAAACGGTAGCCCTTGGCGCGTGGGAATGCGGCCGGCCGACGTATGGGGACTGGCGATGTACCCCAGCTCCTCGAGGTCGGCCATCACGTTGCGTATGGTCGCCGGCGACAGCTCCAGGCCGGGTTGCTTCGACAGCACGCGCGAGCCCACCGGCTGCCCCTCGACGATGTAGCGCTCGACCAGGGTCTTCAGCAGATATTGGGCGCGCGGATCCAGCATCCGGTCATTTTACAGCGCATGCGCCGGGAACGCGGCCGCCCCCGCGGGGACAGACCACGTTTTCCGGCGTCGCGACCCGATTGCCCGGGCACCCGAAAACGCGGTCTGTCGCCATGCCGCCCGGGCCATCGACCATCGGACCGGCTTTGGCGCCGACGGCGCCTGTGCTTTAATCGCTCCGATGTCGCCACCCGCCTCCCTTCCGGTGCCCGCCACCCCTTTCCCGCGGGTGGCGTTGATCGGGCGTCAGGGCAGTCCCGGCATCGCCGGGCCGCTCCTGCGCCTCGCCTCCTTCCTTGCGGCCCTTGGGCACGACGTCGTGATCGAGGCTGAAACGGCACGGCTGACGGGGCTTGCGGATTTTCCCACCGCGCCGCCCGAGGCACTGGGAGCGCACGCCGACGTCGCGATCGTCGTCGGCGGCGATGGCACGATGCTCTCGATCGCGCGGCGGCTGGCGCCGCTCGACGTGCCGCTCATCGGAATCAACCAGGGCCGCCTCGGTTTCCTGACCGACATCCCGATCACGCGCATGGAGGAAACGCTCGCCGCGATGCTGGCCGGCCGCTACGTCGAGGAGCGGCGGACGCTGCTCGCGGCCGAGGTCGTCCGGGCCGACGGCTCCCGCGAGGCCGCCTTCGCGCTGAACGACGTCGTGCTGAACCGCGGCGGCGGCGGCACGATGATCGACTGCGCCGTCGAAATCGACGGCCGCTTCGTCTACGCGATGCGAGCGGACGGCATCATCGTCACCACGCCCACCGGGTCGACCGCGTACGCGCTTTCGTCGGGCGGGCCGATCCTCGATCCGCAGGTGGCCGCGTTCGCGCTGGTGCCGGTGGCGCCGCACGCGCTCACGCACCGGCCGATCGCGGTTGCCGACACCGCGATCATCGCCCTGACCCTCGAGCGCGGACGCGATGCCGCGCTGCACTGCGACGGCCAGGCGCATTTCGCGCTGGCCGAAGGCGAGCGCGTCACGGTGCGCCGGGCACCGCACTCGGCGCGCTTTCTGCACCCCGAGGGGCACGACTACTTCGCGATGCTGCGCGAGAAGCTGCACTGGAGCGAAACGCCCGAACGCCTGCGCGGCAGGTAGCGCATCAGAGGGCCGGAAACCGGCGCCAGATGCGCAACCTTCGCTGCACCCGTTTCCGCAGTTCTTGTCGCGACTTCGAGTGTTGCGCATCCGACCCCGGTTTCCGACCTTGATTTCGCATGCTCCGACTCCTGTCCATCCGCAATTTCGTCGTTGTCGAGACACTCGACCTCGAGCTCGATGCCGGTTTCACGGTGCTGACCGGAGAGACGGGTGCAGGCAAGTCGATCCTGCTCGACGCTCTGGCGCTGCTGCTGGGCGATCGTTTCGAGCTGCGCCAGTTGCGGCCGGGCGCCGACCGGGCCGAGCTGGCCGCCGCCTTCGACGTGGACGACCGTCCAGAGATCGCCGAGTGGCTGGACGCTCACGATCTCGCCGCGCCCGACCGTTCGCTCCTCCTGCGGCGAACGCTGGACGGCCAGGGCCGGAGTCGCGCCTGGATCAACGGCCGACCCGCGACGCTCGCCCAGCTGAAGGAAGCCGGCGAGCGCCTCGTCGACCTGCATGGCCAGCACGCGCATCAGTCGCTCACGGCGGCCGAGGTGCAGCGCGCGCTCGTTGACGGTTTCGGCGGTTTCACGGCCCTGGGCCGGGCCGTGGCCGGCGCGTGGCACGACTGGAACAAGGCCGTGCTGCGCCATGAGGCGGCAGCGCAGGCGGCGCTGGCCTCGGCCGCCGAGCGCGAAACGCTCGAAGCCCGCCGGCGCGAGCTCGCCACGCTCGACGTCTCGACCGACGAATGGTCCGCGCTTGACGCAGGCGCAATCGCGGCTCGCGCATGCCGCGGCGCTGATCGAGGCCGCGGCGGCGGGCGAAGAGGCCCTCGCTTATGGCGACGATGCGCTGTCGTCCAGGCTGTCGGCGCTGATCGGCAAGCTCGACGCCCACTCGGCGCACGACCCGGCCCTCGCGGAAATCGTCGCCTTGCTCGAGCCGGCGCGCATCGGCATCGAGGAGGCCGCGCGGGCACTGCGCGGGTACCGGCAGAAACTGGACGTCGACCCGGCGGAGCTCGCGCGCATCGAGGAGCGGCTGGCGGCGATCCACGACACGGCGCGCAAGCACCGGGTCCGGCCGGAGGCCTTGCCTCAGCTCCGCGCGGACACCGAGACACGGCTCGCCGCGCTCGCCGAGTCCGCGAACGCCGCTGCGCTCGGCGAACGGGTGGCCGAGGCCGAGGCATCGCTACCGGACGCTTGCCGCGCAGCTGTCGGCGAAGCGCGAGCTGGCCGCGCACGAGCTCGAGGCCCGGGTCAGCGAGGTGATGCAGCACCTCGCGATGACGGGGGGGCGCCTGGAAATCGCGCTGGAGCCGCTGGCGACGCCCGCGAGCTACGGCGTCGAGCAGGTGGAGTTCCGCGTTGCGGGCCATCCGAAGCAGCCGCTGGGTCCGCTGGCGAAGGTCGCCTCCGGCGGCGAGCTCTCGCGGATCGCGCTCGCGATCCAGGTCGTGACGAGCGAGGTCGGCGCGGTGCCGACGCTCATCTTCGACGAGGTCGACGCCGGCATCGGGGGCGCGGTCGCGGCAACCGTCGGCGCCCAGCTGCAGGCGCTGGGCGCACGCCGGCAGGTGCTCTGCGTGACTCACCTGCCGCAAGTGGCGGCTTTCGCCGACGCGCACTTCCGGGTGACCAAGCTCGGCGACGCCGACGCGGTGCGCGCGGACGTCGCGCCGATCTCCGGCGCCGCGAGGATCGAGGAACTCGCGCGGATGCTGGCCGGCAGTGCGATCACCGCCAAGACGCGGGCGCACGCAAAGGAACTCTTCCTGCGGCACCGCCGCGCGGACTGACCGAACTCAGCGTCGCCGCGGCTTGGCGGCTTTTGCCGGCAGCCGGCGTGTAGGCGGCTTTCTTCGCCTTCCTCGTCTTCGGCGGGGGCTTCGCCTCGGCCGTCACGGGAAGCGTCTCCCCTGTCTCCAGCCAATGGCGCACGCGCTGGGCGTCGCCCAGCCGCGTGTACTTGCCGGCGGAATCGAGAAGCACGATCACGAACGGCTTCGACGCGATCGTCGCCAGCATGACGAGGCACTTGCCGGCCTCGCGGATGTACCCGGTCTTCGAGAGCTGGATGTCCCATTCCGCGCTCTTGACGAGCTTGTTCGTGTTGTTGAAGCCCAGCACCTTCCCCGTCGGCTGCACTTCGACGAAGTGGCTGCCCGTGGTGCTGAAATCGCGGATCTGCGGATACTCCGCCGCCGCGGCCACGAGCACGGCGAGATCGTTCGCCGTCGACACGTTCTGCGCCGAGAGGCCCGTCGGATCGGCGTAGCGCGTGTTCGCCATCCCCAGCAAGGCGGCCTTGGCATTCATCGCCGAGACGAACGCCGCCGTGCCGCCCGGATAGGTTCGCGCCAGGCTGGAGGCTGCCCGATTTTCCGAGGACATCAGCGCGAGGCGCAGCATTTCGAGCCGCGGGAGCTCCGCTCCCAGGCGCAGCCGCGACGTCGTGCCTTTGAGATAGTCGAGATCGTCCATGTCGATCGCGATCGGCTCGTCCAGCGGCAGGTTGGCGTCGAGCGTGACCATGGCCGTCATCAGCTTCGTCAGCGACGCGATCGGCGTCACCTCGTCCGCCCCTTTGGCATAGACGGAGCGATGGGCGGACGCATCGACGATCACGGCATTGAGCGACGCCAGGCGGAGTTTGGCCGGGTCGAGCACGAGCGGCCCCTGCGCGGATGCACGGCCGAAACAGGCCATCGCAATTAGCGCAAGAAAAACAATCGTGAGGCGTCGATTCATCAAGTCGGATCTCAGGATCAGTTGCCTTATAGCATGGCTGAGGCGCTTCGCCAATACCCCCTTGCCCGGAGATGGCTTTGTCAGGACTCGCCCGGGCTCAGCGCGCGGCCGGCAACCCGGTTTCCGGCGCCAGTTCCTCCGCGGCCCCGGAAGCCGGCCCGAGCGCTGTGCGCGGGGCCGGCGCGCCGGCCGGAACGGGGCTCTCCGTTTCGTCCGACGCTTCGGTCTGCTGCAGCTGCCACATCCGCGCGTAAACGCCGGCGAGTGCGAGCAGCGCGGCGTGCGTGCCGCGCTCGACAATCCGGCCGTGGTCGAGCACGAGGATCTCGTCGGCGTCGACGATCGTCGAAAGCCGGTGCGCGATGGTGAGTGTCGTGCGGTCCTGCGCGATGCGCCTCAGCTCGGCCTGGATCGCCTTTTCCGACTTCGAGTCGAGCGCGGACGTCGCCTCGTCGAAGATCAGGATCCGCGGCCCCTTCAGCACCGCGCGCGCGATCGCGACGCGCTGCTTCTCGCCGCCGGAGAGCTTCAGGCCGCGTTCGCCGACCGGCGTCGCGTAGCCCTCGGGGGTGCTGACGATGAAGGCGTGGATCTGCGCGAGCTGCGCCGCCGCGACGATCTCGTCGTGCGTCGCGCCGGGGCGGCCGTAGGCGATGTTGTACTCGATCGCTGTCGTTGAACAGCACCGTGTCCTGCGGCACGATGCCGATCGCCGCGCGCAGGCTGTCCTGGCGCACGTCCCGCAGATCCTGTCCGTTCACCGTGATGCGCCCGCCCGTCACGTCGTAGAAGCGGAACAGCAGCCGCGAGAGCGTGCTCTTGCCGGCGCCGGACGGGCCCACGACGGCCACGGTTTTGCCGGCCGGGATCGTGAAGCTCACGTCGAACAGGATCTGCCGGTTCGCCTCGTAGCCGAAGTCGACGTGCTCGAAACGGACCTCCCCCGCGTCGACGACGAGCGCCGGCGCGCCCGGCGCGTCGGCCACCTCGGTATGCTCGGCGGTCAGCGCGAACATCCGCTCCATGTCGGCCAGCGCCTGCTTGACCTCGCGATAGAGCACGCCCAGGAAATTGAGCGGGATGTAGATCTGGATCATGAACGCGTTGACGAGCACCAGATCGCCGATCGTCATCGTGCCGGCGACCACGCCGACGGTCGCCCGCCACATGATCAGCGTCACGGCCACGGCGATGATCGCGCTCTGCGTGACGTTGAGGCAGCGACAGCGACGTCTGGCTGCGCACCGCGGCCTTCTCCCAGCGCTGCATGCTCTCGTCGTAGCGCCGCGCCTCGAAGGCCTCGTTGCCGAAATACTTGACCGTCTCGTAATTGAGCAGGCTGTCGATCGCGCGCGTGTTCGCTTTCGAATCGAGCTCGTTCATCTGCCGCCGGAAACCGGTCCGCCAGTCGGTGATCAGAATCGTGGCGGCGACGTAGAGCGCGAGCGCGGTCAGCGTGATGGCGATGAACGTCCAGTCGTAGCGGACGACGAGAATCGCCGCCACCAGGCTGATCTCCACCAATGTCGGCAGGATCGAGAACAGCGTGAAGCTGATCAGGGTCGAGATGCCTCGCTGGCCGCGCTCGACGTCGCGCGTCAGGCCGCCCGTTTGCCGGGCCAGATGAAAGCGCAGCGACAGCGCATGCAGGTGCCGGAACACCTCGAGCGCGATCGTGCGCACCGCGCGCTGCGTCACCTTGGCGAACAGGAATTCGCGCAACTCGGTGAACACCGTCGTCGAGAGGCGCAGCAGGCCGTAGGCAGCGAGCAACGCCAGCGGAACGGCCAGCGCCGCGGTTTTCGCGTCCAGGCTGTCGACGATCTCCTTCAGCAGCAGCGGCACGCCGACGTTGGCGACCTTGGCCGCGACGAGCGCCAGCAGCGCGGCGACGACGCGGCTCCGGTAGGCCCAGAGATAGGGGATCAGCGTGCGGATCACGCGCCAGTCGCCGCCGCGGGCCGGACCCGGGAGCGGCAGGGACGATGACGCGTGATGGCGCATGGATGGCGCGGAAGTGAATGCGGGTTGCGGGGCGCGCGCCTGCGTTTCCCGCGCGGCGCGGCAGCGCCAGTCTAGCAAATCACGTCTTCTCGCCCGGGGCCGATCCCTCGTCCGCGGAGTGCGGGTGCCAGTCCTGGTGCCGTCGGCGGCGGCCACGGAACCACTCGTTGCCGCCGTAACCCAGCAGGCCCATGCCCAGGCGGACGACGCCGTAGGCCATCCAGACCAGCGCCTTGTAGAGCCTGGGACGCAGCGCCCAGTGCTGCGGCCGCACGCGCCGGGCACCGTCGTCGATCATTTTCCTGAGTTCGTCGCGCAACTGCTCCGAGAAGTACGGGTCGCGAACCACGACGTTCGCCTCGCGCGCCATCAGCAGGCTGTACGGATCGATGTTGGACGATCCGACGGTCGCCCAATGGTCGTCGATCACCGCCACCTTCGCGTGCAGGAACGACCGGTGGTACTCCTGAATCGCGATGCCGGACGACAGGAGCTGCCCGTACAGCGCCCGCGACGCGTAGTGCAGCAGGACGTACTCGACGCGCCCCTGCAGCAGCAACGTGACCGCGACGCCGCGGCCGGCCGCGGCGATGAGCGCGCGCCGGAAACGGATGCCGGGGAAGAAGTACGAGTTGGCGATCAGAATCTCGCGCTTGGCCGTGCGGATCGCGGCGAGATAGGCATGCTCGATGTCGCGGCGATGCCGCAGATTGTCCCGGATCAGGAATTTCGCCGTCTGCGCCCCGGCCCGCGCCACCCGCCGCGGGGTCGGGAACAGGGGCACCTCGCTCCGCTGGAACTGGACCAGCTCGTTGATCGCCCAGACGCGCTGCATCGTGCGCACGATCGAAACCAGCAGCGGGCCTTCGACGCGCAACGCGAAATCGACCCGCGGCGGCTTCTGCCCGGGCGTGTTCACGTCGTCGATGATGTTGATGCCGCCCACGAACGCGACGTGCCCGTCGATGTGGCAGAGCTTGCGGTGCAGGCGGCGCAGCCGGTTCGAGCGGAACTGCCAGGGCGCCACCTCGGGGCGATATTTCAGCAGCTTGACGCCGCCCTCCGTCAGTTCGCGCTCGATCGCCGCGGTGAGGTAGTGCCGGGCGCCCCACCCGTCCACGAGCACGCGCACCAGCAGGCCGCGCCGCGCCGCACGGATGAGCGCTGCGGTGACGATCCGGCCGACGTCGTCATCGGCATAGATGTAGGTTTCCAGCCAGACCTCGCGCTCGGCGCGATCGATCGCGAAAACCAGCGCGGGAACGTATTCGCCGCCGCTTCTCAACAGTGTGATCAGGTTGCCCGGCAGGAACCGGTTCATCGCCGCCGGATTCCGGTCTCGAACGTGGCGGCCAGCGCGGCGTGATCGGAGATCCGTCCCGCCGGGAACGCGCAGTGCACGTGCGCCTCGACGATCGCGAGGCCGCGTGCGTAGATGCGGTCGAGGCGAAAGACCGGCAGCACCGAAGGAAACGTGCGCGCCGGGCGACCACGCACGGCGGTGAAGACCTCGACCACGCCGAGCTCGTCGACGAGCAGCCGGTTCGCCTTGTGCCGCCAGTCGTTGAAGTCGCCGGCGATGACCAGCGGCGCGTCGTCGGGCACCGTCGCCCGGATGCGCTCGCACAGTGCGTGGATCTGCCATTTCCTCCCGCGCTCGAACAGCCCGAGGTGGACGTTCAGGCAGTGCAGCGTGGGCTCGCCGGGCCCGAGTCCGATCGCGCAGTGGAGCAGCCCGCGGCTCTCGAACGCGTGCGCCGAGATGTCGAGATTCTCGTGCGTGACGATCGGGAACCGCGACAGCACTGCGTTGCCGTGGTGCCCGTGCCGCGAGATGGCGTTCTTCCCGTATGCGACTTCGTGCCAGACGCTGTCGGCAATGAACTCGTGCTGCGGCTTCACCGGCCAGTCGACGTGGCGCGCCGCATGTCCCCGGTGCACGCCCACGACTTCCTGCAGCAGCAGGATGTCCGCGGCCAGGCCGTGCATCCGCTCCCGCAGCTCGTGGATCACCATGCGGCGACTGAGCTGCGTGAATCCCTTGTGGATGTTGTAGGTTGCGATCGTGAAGCGCATGGCCTGTTACGGCAACCGGTAGTCCCTGAACATCTCGCGCAGCTTCGTCTTCAGCAGCTTGCCGGTCGCCGTGTGCGGCAGCTCGGCGACGAACACCACGTCGTCGGGCAGCCACCATCCGACCACCTTGCCCTCGAGGAATCGCAGCACCTGCTCGCGCGTGACGTCCTGGCCGGCCTTCCTGACCACGATCAGCAGCGGTCGCTCCTGCCATTTCGGGTGCGCGACGCCGATCACGGCCGCCTCCGCGACGGCGGGATGGCCGATCGCCGCGTTCTCGAGCTCGATCGAGGAGATCCACTCGCCGCCCGACTTGATGACGTCCTTCGACCGGTCGGTGATCTGCATGTAGCCGTCGCCGTCGATCGTCGCCACGTCGCCCGTGTCGAAATAGCCGTCGGCATCCAGGATCGGGCCGCCCTCACCCCTGAAATATCCGCACGTGACCCACGGCCCGCGCACCATCAGGTGGCCGAACGCGGTGCCGTCGTGCGGCAGCGGGCGGCCTGCATCGTCGCCGATCTTCATCTGGACGCCGTACATCGCGCGCCCCTGCTTCGCCTGCACGTCGAGCCTACGCTGCAGGTCGAGGCCGCGGTGTTTCGGCAGCAGATTGCATATCGTGCCCAGCGGCGACATTTCCGTCATCCCCCAGGCATGGACGACGAACGCGCCGAACGTCATCTCGAATCGTTCGCTCATCGCGCGCGGCGCTGCGGAGCCGCCGATGACCACGCGGGTCAGCGCGAGATCGCGCTTCGGATCGACGCCCGATGCGTCCACGTGGCCGAACAGCATCAGCCACACGGTCGGCACGCCGAGGGCAAGCGTCACCTGTTCATCTTTCATCAGTCCGTAGACGCTGGCGCCGTCGAGCGCAGGCCCGGGCAGCACCAGCTTGGCCCCGGACATCGCTCCGGCATAGGGCATGCCCCACCCGTTGACATGGAACATGGGCACCACCAGCAGCACCGACTCGGCGGACGAGAGGCCCAGGTTGTCGACCATGCACGCCGCGTACGAGTGCAACACCGTCGAGCGATGCGAATAGAGCACGCCCTTCGGATTGCCCGTCGTGCCCGACGTGTAGCACAGCGACGACGCGGTTCGCTCGTCGAACTCCGGCCACTCGTAGTCGGCGGATTCATTGCCCACCCAATCCTCGTAGCAGATCAGGTTGGGCACGCCGAGCGCCGGCATGTGCTCGCGGTCGGTCATCGCGACGAAACCCCGGACCGAGGTCATGCGCTCACCGAGCGCCTCGACCAGCGGCGCGAACGTCAGGTCGAAGAACAGGTACCGGTCCTCGGCGTGGCTCACGATGTAGGCGATCTGTTCCGCGAACAGCCGCGGATTGATCGTGTGCAGCACGGCCCCCATGCCCGACACGCCGTAATAGAGCTCCAGGTGCCGGTAACCGTTCCACGCCAGCGTGGCGATCCGGTCGCCCGGCTTGACACCGAGCGCCGTCAAGGCGTTCGCAACCTGCTTCGAGCGGCGATGGATGTCGCCATACGTGCACCGGTGGACCGGACCCTCGACCGTGCGCGAAACAATCTCTGCACCCGGGTGCATCGCATTGGCGTGCTCGATCAGCGACGATATGAGCAGCGGCCGATCCTGCATCAATCCTTGCATCGCAATCGCTTCTGGCCTCTGGTCGGGGAACCCCTGCGACCGCCGGAGGCCGTTGCCCAACGGCCTTGTTGCCCGGCCTTTGCGACTGCGGCGCGCCGAGTGGTACGCTTGACTCCGTGTTGGGATTGTACGGCACAACGAAACGGCAGAATCCGCGCGAGCTTTCCGGGCGTCGCGGGACTCGTTCGCGCGTCGATCGCGGGCAGGGCCGCGACCTCATTGCCGGCAGGGCTCCGGATTGAAAGCTTCGCGGCGCTTCTTCGCGGCCTGGGGCAAAGCATTTGGGATCGACGCGGACGCCGCGCGCGACGATGCCATGGATTTCGCGGACTCCGAGCGCGGGCCCGAGGGCGCGACCGCCACCGCATTTCTCGACTCGGTCCGTTTGCCGCGGAGCGCGGATGACCCGGAGGACGAAAGGATCGTGCGCCCGTCGCTCGCGATCCTGTTCAGGATGGCCGTGGGTCCCGGCGCTGACTATTACGCGCCGCGGTTCCTCGAATTCGAGCGAGTCGGACGAAGCTTCCCGAGCTGGAATTGGGCGGCACTCTGCCTGCCCGCGGTATGGGCGGTCTACCGCCGGCTGTGGTTGCCGGCCGTCGCTTTCGCCGTCTGGCCGCTCGTCGCGCTGGGACTGTTCCGGGTGGCCGTGCCCCATGTCGGCGATTCGGGCGCCGTTGCGTTCACGGTGGCCGCGCTCCTCATCTGGCTGATACCGCGCGTCGTCGGCGCGACGGCTGCCAATGCGCTGGTCTACCGACAGGCGCGGCGCCTCGTCGGCATCGCCGAGACGCGCACGACGCTGTCCGAGAAAGCCGCGCGATGGCTCTCGCAGCGGACGGTGACTGCGCCGATCCCGGCCGCGCTCGCAGGCGCGGCGACGATCCTGCTGGCGCTTCAGATCGTCATTCCGAGCCTGCAGGCGACGTACGCCGATCAGATCGTTCGGGCGCGCATCGCCGAGAGCCTGGCCGCGATCGTCCCGCTGCAGCGCCAGCTCGAGGAATGGTTCGTCTCGCGCTCACCGGCGGATGCGCCCGACCCGGCCCTGACGCAAACCGGGCCTGGCGCGGAGCCCATCGCGCCCGTCAGCGTCAGCCCGACCAGCGGCCGGGTGCGGCTCGCGTTGGGCTCGCTGATCCCCGAGCTCGCCGGAAGGTTGATCCTGCTGGCTCCGGCGATGGATCGCCAGCGGCAGGTTCACTGGATATGCGTTCCCGTCGATGTCCCCGCGCGTTATCTGCCGCTGGAGTGCCGACAGACCTGAGGGCGGGCCCCAGGCGCGGATGGAATCATCCGGTGGACAGCGGATCCTCGCCGCGCGCGAATTTCTCCATCGCGGCCGCGAAGACCCGGTACTTCGCACGGGTCACCATCATGTCCTGGTACCAGTTCACGAGATCGCCCCAGGGATCGCGCACGTTGTTCAGTCCGGAAATGAAGGCGACGATCATTCCCACTTCCGCCTGTCCGTTGATCACGTACCATCCACCCACGCCGAGCACGACCACCTTGCCGATATTGTGCGTGAGGTTCATCAGGAACTTCATCGAATAGCGCAGCTTGACGATGCCCAGGTTCAGCTGGAAGACCTCGGCGAACCGCATTTCCTGCTTGAGGGCCTTCTCGACGTCGTGGGTTGCCGTGAGCAGCACGCCGGCGCTGGCCTGTCGCAACACGGCGATGCGGGAACTGACCCTTCGGTTGATCGCGCGTTGCATCAAGGGGACAAACACCATTTGCGGGCAGAAGATCGCGAGGCACACCAGCGCGAGCAACGGTTGCGTGTAGAACATGTAGCCGAACACGCTGAGCAGGATGCCGATGTCCAGGACGATTTCCGAGATCGCGATGCCGACAAACGCGCCGATGGGCTCCGGCTCGCCGAGTATCAGCGATATCTCCACACCCTGGACGCTGGGTGTGGCGTGCTGCGCCGGCATCGCATCGACCAGCGCACTGGCTGCCAGCCGCAGGGCCCGCACCGCCTTCTCCCCGACCCAGCCCCGATAGATGTTCATCAGCAGCTTGACGAGGCCTTCGGCGAGCACGATGCAGCCGTAGGCGACGGCCAGCGTCGCCACCAGCTTCACGTTGCCCTCGGGAACGGCCGCATTGAGGATGCGCCGCTGCATTTCGAGCGGCGCAGTGTTAAGGGCGAAGACGACGACCGCCAGCAGAGAAATCCAGACCTGGCTCCAGGCACTGACCCGCCAGACGAAGCCGAAGAAGGTCGGCGGCATGCCCTGCCGCGCCAGCGACCGCGAAAGGTCGTCGGGGGGAGGTGCCCACCATGGGCCGAGCTTCAGTCTCACAACAATCCCGTCCAGCGGGGCGACCTGCAACTCCCGCGGCGCCTCACCGCACTCCCTGCGGCTCCGGTCTGCCGCGAACCACGCCTCTATTGTCCCACGGCGCGCCCTCCGCCAACACCGAACCCGGGCAGAATTCGCGACCCCGACGGTTGACCCGCATCAACCCATCGGGTGAAATACCCGCGTCGACGAGCCCGCCTCGGCGTGGCCGGGCGACGGGAGACGGCGGCTTTGACCTCGATCAAGTGCGGCTCCGCACTAACGGGCACTATTCAGGCTGCGAAGGACAGACCGCGCGCGCCGGCGCGAAGGCTTCCGGCGACGGCGATCCGTTCCCGCTGCCTTTCGGCGTGACCTGCGCGGGTCACCGCGAACATCTCGAACCGGACGCGAAGGCACTACATGTACAAGATCATCCGCCGCGAAGCATTCTCGGAGACCACGTTTCTCTGGGAGGTGACCGCGCCCGACGTGGCGCGTTCCGCCGAGCCCGGGCATTTCGTCATGCTGCGGCTGCGCGAGGGCGGCGAGCGCATTCCGCTCACCGTCGCCGACTACGATCGCGACAAGGGCACCATCACCCTGGTGATTCAGGCGCTCGGCAAGACGACGCTGGAGATGCGCGACCACTACAAGGCCGGCGACAGCATCGTCGATTTCGTCGGCCCGCTCGGCCTGCCCCAGCATGTCAGCCGGGCCGGGCACGTGGTGCTGGTCGGCGGCGGCCTCGGCGTGGCGCCGGTGTATCCGCAGCTGCGCGCGTTCAAGGAGGCCGGCAACCGCACCACCGGCATCATCGGCTTTCGCAACAAGGACCTGGTGTTCTGGGAGGAGACCTTCGGCCGCTACTGCGACAACCTGATCGTCTGCACCGACGACGGCAGCTATGGCAAGCCGGGATTCGTCACCGCCGCGCTGCAGGAAGTGCTGGACAGCGACCGGCCGGACCTGGTGATCGCGATCGGGCCGCTGCCGATGATGAACGCCTGCGTCGAGACCACGCGTCCCTCCGGCGTGAAGACGATGGTGTCGCTGAACGCGATCATGGTCGACGGCACCGGGATGTGCGGGTCATGCCGCGTCACCGTCGGCAGCGAGATCAAGTTCGCCTGCGTCGACGGCCCCGATTTCGACGGGCACCAGGTCGACTTCAAGGAGCTGATGCTGCGCCAGAAGCGGTTCAAGGGCGAGGAGGCGGCCGCGAACACCGACTACGCGCACGTGTGCAACGTCGAGAAGGTGCTGTTCGAGCAGCACAAGACCAACTACAAGAAGTACAAGGACCTCGCACCGCTGGCGACCAGGATGCCGGAGCGCGATCCGCTGGAGCGCTCGCGCAACTTCAAGGAAGTCAACCTCGGCTACTCGATGGCCGACGCGCTGGCCGAGGCCGAGCGCTGCATCATGTGCAGCAAGGCGGCCTGCATCGCCGGCTGCCCGGTGTCGATCGACATCCCGCGCTTCATCCGCCACCTGCTGGTGCGCGACATCGACGGCGCGCAGGCGGTCATCAACGAGTCGAATCTCTTCCCGTCGGTCTGCGGCCGCGTCTGCCCTCAGGAATCGCAGTGCGAGGCGCAGTGCGTCGTCGGCCGCAAGCTCGAGTCGGTCGCGATCGGCCGGCTGGAGCGCTTCGTCGGCGACAACGCACGGCCGCAGAAGGTCGAGCCACTGCGCTTCGAGCGCCGTCTCGGCGCCGTGGCGATCGTCGGCTCCGGCCCCTCGGGCCTGGCGGTGGCGGCCGACCTGCTGCGCTACGGCTGCGACGTCACCGTCTTCGAGGCCCTGCACGTGGTCGGCGGCGTGTTGCAGTACGGCATCCCGTCGTTCCGCCTGCCGCGCGAGATCATCAGCCGCGAGGTCGACCACCTCAAGGAGCTCGGCGTCAAGTTCGAGACCAACAAGGTGATCGGCAAGACCTTCTCGGTGCTGCAGCTGATGGGCGACATGGGCTTCGACGCCGTGTTCGTCGGTGCTGGCGCAGGCGCGCCGGCGTTCCTCGGCATCCCCGGCGAGTTCGCCGGCCAGGTCTATTCGGCCAACGAGTTCCTCACCCGGGTGAACCTGATGGGCGGCGACCGGTTCCCGTATCTGGACACGCCGATCACGCTGGGCAAGAGCGTGGTGGTGATCGGCGCCGGCAACACGGCGATGGACTGCCTGCGCGTGGCCAAGCGCCTGGGCACGCCGACCGTGCGCTGCGTCTACCGCCGTTCCGAGGCCGAAGCGCCGGCGCGCATCGAGGAACTGCGCCATGCCAAGGAGGAAGGCATCGAGTTCTTCTTCCTGCACGGGCCGGTGGAGATCCTGACCGACGCCGACGGCGGCGTGCGCGGCATCAAGGTGCAGAAGATGGTGCTGGGCGAGCCGGACGCCAGGGGCCGCCGCCAGCCGATCCCGCAGGACGAGTTCCTCGAACTCGAGTGCGACACCGTGATCTACGCGCTCGGCACCAAGGCCAACCCGATCGTCACCAAGTCCACGCCGGGGCTCGAGTTGAACAAGTGGGGCTACATCGTGGCCGACGCGACGACGCAGGCCACCAGCGTGCCGGGCGTGTTCGCCGGCGGCGACATCGTGACCGGCGGCGCCACCGTGATCCTGGCGATGGGCGCCGGCCGCCGCGCCGCGCGCGCGATCGGCGCCTGGCTGGCCGGCGGCAAGCGAACCTGGCCGATCACCCAGAGCGACGCCGACGCCTTCGTGCCGCCCACGGCCATCGGCGCCACCCCGACTCCAGCATCCAGCGAGATTCCATCATGAGCATCTGTCCGCGCTGCCAGCGCCCCCTCGAAGACGAAGAACCGTACATCTGCTGCGCGGGTGTGGAGCTGCGCTGGCGCTGCAAGGACTGCCACAAGGTGAGCGAAGGCTTCGCCTTTCCCTACGGCATGTGCCCGCACTGCAAGGGCAAGCTCGAGATGCTCGACCGCGGCGCGATCCAGGATGACCAGGCGATGGATGCCGTGCGGAAGGCCTTCGAGATCGAGCTCGGCGGCTTTGCCTTCTACCAGCGCGCCTCGCGCGACGCCAAGGATCCGGTGCTGCAGGAACTCTTCGCTCGCTTCGCCGGCATGGAGAAGGAGCACATGGACACCCTGTCCAAGCGTTACCACGCCGAGCTGCCGAAGGCGTCCGAGGAGTTCCAGCTCGATCGCGCCGCCATTTTCGCGGGCGTCGACCGCAAGCCGGAAGACCCGGCCAATCTGTTCCGGATCGCCATCGCCTTCGAGCAGCGGGCGGTGGACTTCTTCACGCAGGAGGGCGCACGCGCGCCCGCCGGCTCGGTCGAAAGCGATCTGTACAAGGAACTCGCCGCCGAGGAGCGCGAGCACGTCGCGCTGCTGACCACCGAATACCGCCGCTGGGAAACCGGCAAGGCCGGCATCCTGTAGCCGCCTGCGCGCAGCGCCACCCACCATGCCACCACGCGGTCCGCAGCGCCGCAACGCCGGCTCATCGCCCATCACCGCCAAGAGAACACCATGACCGAACGCTCGTATGTGCTGGACGGCAACGAAGCCGCCGCCCGCATCGCCCACCTCACCAGTGAAGTGATCGCGATCTACCCGATCACGCCGTCGTCGACGATGGGGGAGCTCGCCGACGAATGGTCGGCCAAGGGCCGGAAGAACATCTGGGGCATGGTGCCGGAGGTCATCGAGATGCAGAGCGAAGCCGGCGCCGCGGGTGCGGTCCACGGCTCCCTGCAGGCGGGCGCCCTCACCACCACGTTCACCGCCTCGCAGGGCCTGCTGCTGAAGCTGCCCAACATGTTCAAGATCGCGGGAGAGCTGACGCCGGCGGTGTTCCACATCGCCGCGCGCACGCTGGCCACGCACGCGCTGTCCATCTTCGGCGACCACAGCGACGTGATGACGGCGCGCACCACGGGTTTCGCGCTGCTGGCGTCAAGCAGCGTGCAGGAGGCGCAGGACATGGCGATGATCGCGCACATGTCGACGCTGAAGGCGCGGGTGCCTTTCCTGCACTTCTTCGACGGCTTCCGCACCAGCCATGAAGTGAACAAGATCGACCTGCTGCTCGAAGAAGACGTGCGCTCGCTCATCGACGACGATCTGGTGGTGGCGCACCGCAGCCGCGCGCTCAACCCCGACCGCCCGGTGATACGCGGCACGGCGCAGAACCCCGACGTCTTCTTTCAGGCGCGCGAGGCCTGCAACCTGTACTACGAGGCGGCGCCGGGCATCGTGCAGCAGTCGATGGACCGTTTCGCGGCGCTGACCGGCCGCCGCTACAGCCTGTTCTGGTACAGCGGCGCCCCCGACGCGGAACGCGTGCTCGTGCAGATGGGCTCCGGCGTCGGCGCATCCCGCGAGGCGGTGGCCAAGCTCGTGGCCGACGGCGAGAAGGTCGGCCTGGTCACCGTTCGCCTGTACCGCCCGTTCGACACGCAGGCCTTCGTCAAGGCGCTGCCCAAGACCGTGCGCTCGATCGCCGTGCTCGACCGCACCAAGGAGCCGGGCGCCATCGGCGAGCCGCTGTACCAGGACGTCGTGACCGCGCTGGCCGAGGCCTGGCCCGAAGGCACGCCGGCGCCGCGCGTCATCGGCGGCCGGTACGGCCTGTCGTCCAAGGAATACACGCCGGCCATGGCCAAGGCTGCGCTGGACGAACTGCGGGCGCCGCAGCCGAAGCGGCACTTCACCGTCGGCATCGTCGACGACGTCACGCAGCTGTCGCTGAAGTGGGACGCCTCCTTCGACACCGAGGCCGCGGGTGTCACGCGGGCCGTGTTCTACGGCCTGGGCGCCGACGGCACGGTGGGGGCCACCAAGAACACCGTCAAGATCATCGGCGAGAACACGGACCTGCACGCCCAGGGCTACTTCGTCTACGACAGCAAGAAGTCCGGCGCGATCACCGTGTCGCACCTGCGCTTCGGCCCGAAGCCGATCGAGTCGACCTACCTGATCGACCGGGCCGATTTCATCGCCTGCCACCAGTTCGAGTTCATGGAGAAGCTCGACGTGCTGGCGCTCGCCCGCCCGGGCGCCACCTTCCTGCTGAACAGCCCCTACGGCCCCGACGAGGTGTGGGACAAGCTGCCGCGCGAGGCCCAGGAGTCGATTCTGGCGAAGAAGCTGAAGCTCTACGTCGTCGATGCGCTTGCCGTGGCCCAGAAGGCCGGCCTCGCCGGGCGCATCAACACGGTGACGCAGGCCTGCTTCTTCGCGATCTCGGGCATCCTGCCGCGCGAGGAAGCCATCGCGAAGATCAAGGACTCGATCCGCAAGACCTACGGCAAGCGCGGCGAGAGCGTGCTCAACCGCAACTTCGCTGCGGTCGACGCCTCGCTGGCGGCGCTCTCCGAGGTGGCGCTGCCCGGTCGCGCCGACTCGCGGCTCGTGCGCCGGCCGACGGTCCCCCGCGCGGCGCCCGATTTCGTGCAGCGAGTCACCGCGATGATGCTCGACGGCAAGGGCGACCTGCTGCCGGTGTCGGCCATGCCGGTGGACGGCACGTTCCCGACCGGCACCACGCAATGGGAAAAGCGCAGCATCGCGCAGGAGATCCCGATCTGGGACGAGACGATCTGCACGCAGTGCGCGATCTGCCCGCTCGTGTGTCCGCACGCGGCGATCCGCATGAACGTCTTCACCGCCGAGGAGATGAAGCGCGCGCCGGCGGGCTTCAAGGCCGTGCCCTGGGCGCGCAAGGACGGTGGCGCGCTGGACGGCATGATGTACAGCCTGCAGGTCGCCCCCGACGACTGCACCGGCTGCGGCATCTGCGTCGACGTCTGCCCGACGCGCAGCAAGGCCGAGGTCAAGCACAAGGCGATCAACATGGCGCCGAAGCTCGATCACCTCGACGCCGAGCGCGTGAACTACGACTTCTACCTGAGCCTGCCCGAGGTGCGTCCGCCGATGGACACAATCGACGGGCTGCGCGGCTCGCAGCTGCGAGCGCCGCTGTTCGAATACTCGGGCGCGTGCTCGGGCTGCGGCGAGACGCCTTACCTCAAGCTGCTGTCGCAACTGTACGGCGACCATCTGGTGATGGCCAATGCCACCGGCTGCTCGTCGATCTACGGCGGCAACCTGCCGTCCACGCCGTGGTCGCAGAACGCCGCCGGCCAGGGTCCGACCTGGGCCAACAGCCTGTTCGAGGACAACGCGGAATTCGGCCTCGGAATGCGGCTGGCGCTCGATGCGCAGCGCGACCTGGCGCAGATGCTGGTGCGCGCGCTGCGCGAAGAGATCGGGGACCCGCTGGCCGCGGAACTGCTCGATTCGCCGCAGGACAGCGACGAGCAGATCCGGCTGCAGCGCGAACGCGTCAAGCGGCTGAAGGCGATCCTGACCGCGCAGAAGTCCCCCGAGGCCGCGCGGCTGCTGGCGGTGGCCGACAGCCTGGTCGTGCGCAGCGTCTGGATCATCGGCGGCGACGGCTGGGCGTACGACATCGGCTACGGCGGCCTCGATCACGTGCTGGCGTCGGGCCGCAACGTCAACATCCTGGTGCTCGACACCGAGGTCTACAGCAACACCGGCGGCCAGGCGTCGAAGTCGACGCAGCGCGGCGCCGTGGCCAAGTTCGCGGCCGCCGGCAAGGCGTCCGGCAAGAAGGACCTCGGCATGATCGCGATGGCCTACGGCAACGTCTACGTGGCGCAGGTGGCGATGGGCGCCAACCCGGTGCAGACGGTGCGCACGTTCCAGGAGGCCGCCGCGTGGGACGGCCCGTCGCTGATCATCGCCTACAGCCACTGCATCGCGCACGGCATCGACATGACCACCGGCATGAGCCACCAGCGCGATCTGGTCAAGAGTGGCTACCTCACGCTGTACCACTACGATCCGCGCCTGGGCATGGGCGGCGCCGACCAGCCGCTGAAGCTCGATTCGCGCAAGCCGACGCTGCAGCTCGAGCAGATCGCGATGAAGGAGGGCCGCTACGCGATGCTGGCCCAGTCCGACCCGGCCCGGTCGAAGCAGCTGATGAAGTCCGCGCAGCACGACGCCAATGCGCGCTGGCAGCTCTACGAGCAGCTGGCCGGCGTGCATCGCGTGGTGAGCGAGGACGGCCATGCCGACACCGCCGCCGCCGGGGCCGCGGCTGCGCCGGCCCCGGCGGCCGGCGACAACAAATCCGCCGCGACACCTGCGCAGGAGTCAAAATCATGAGCGTCGATCTTCGCACCCGTTATCTCGGCCTCGAGTTGAAGCATCCGATCGTGGCGTCGGCCTCGCCGCTGACGAGTTCGATCGACAGCCTGAAGCGCCTGGAGGCCGCCGGCGTGGCGGCCGTCGTGCTGCCGTCGTTGTTCGAGGAGCAGATCGATCATGACGAGATGGCCGCGCACAATCTGATGATGTACGGCGCCGAGCTGTCGCCGGAGGCACACGGCTTCTTCCCGGAGATGCAGAACTTCCCCACGGGGCCGGACCGCTACGTGAAGCTGATCGAAGACGCCAAGCAGGCGCTTTCGGTGCCGGTGATCGCCAGCCTGAACGGCTACACGCCGGGCGGCTGGACCGGCATCGCGCGCCGGTTCGAGGACGCCGGCGCCGACGCGATCGAGCTGAACGTGTACTTCCTGGCGGCCAGCGTGGACGACACCAGCGCCGACGTCGAGCAGCGCTATATCGATCTCGTGGGGTCGGTCACGCAGCAGGTGAGGCATCCCGGTGGCCGTCAAGGTGGCGCCCTATTTCAGCGCCATGGCCAACATGGCGGCGCGCCTGACCAGGGCCGGCGCCTCGGGACTGGTGCTGTTCAACCGCTTCCTGCAGCCTGACATCGTGCTCGAAGATCTCGAGGTGTCACCGCACCTGGTGTTGTCGACCTCCGACGAGCTGCGCCTGGCGCTGCGCTGGATCGCCATCCTGCGCGGCCGCGTCGACGCCAGCCTGGCGGCCACCGGCGGCGCACACACGCCCGACGACGTGCTCAAGCTGCTGCTGGCCGGTGCCGACTGCGTGATGCTGGCCAGCAGCCTGCTCGTCAAGGGCCCGGGCCACGTGGACACCCTGGTGCGCGGCGTGCAGGCCTGGATGACCGAACGCGATTACACTTCGGTGGCGCAGATGAAGGGCTCGCTGTCGCAGCAGTCGTGCCCCGACCCCGACGCATTCGAACGCGCGAACTACATGAAGGCGCTGCAGTCGTACTCGAGCGAGTTCGCCTAGGACGCCCGCAGCACGCACTTCGCAACCGGATTGACGACGACCACGAAAAGGAGACCCGAATGGCATTGATCATCAACGAGGACTGCACCGCATGCGACGCCTGCGTGGAGCCGTGCCCCAACAAGGCCATCACGGCCGGCTCGCCGATCTACGTGATCGATCCGGCGAAGTGCACCGAATGCGCCGGCGCGCATGACGAGCCGCAGTGCATCACCGTGTGTCCCGCGGACTGCATCGTTCCCGACCCCAATCACCAGGAAACGCGCGAAGAGCTGCTGGCGAAATACGCAAGCCTGCACGGTTGAGCTGAACCGCCGGCGTGCCCGGTGGGGCGCTACGGCTTCGCGGCGGCGTGAAGCGGCGGGAGGTCCATCGCGTGTGCCCCGGCGTACGCCGGTCGCGGCGAACTTCCGTCGACCTGTCGGCTGATGAGGGAACGGTCTCGCGCTGCCGTTCTTCGCGACCCATCGCACGACAACCTGAACCGGTTGATGCCAATTCGTCAAGAACCGGCGCAACCAGGCACAAAAGGCGGACACGCCGAGCCAAGCACCGGATGATCTGTGGCACGGTGTCGGCGATGGACGCGTCTCCTGACATCAAGCCTGCCTAGCCCTCGGGCTCAGCGGTTTCTCGCCACCCAATTTCGGGACGTCCAGTTTCGGGACGCTCGATCGGGCAGAGTTCGTTGGCGGCGGACGTCACTTCCCGGTCCTGTGCCCGACGAATCCAAGGTCCGGCACGCCGCGGCACCGGCCATTCGGTCGCGGCTCCGCAACGGGCACATTCGGCCAACGGTCGGTCGAGCGCTTGCAGTCGAATGGCTGCTCCGGAGACTGGACGTGGCCGTTGGCAGGGCAGCCGACGTAATGCAGCCCTTCGAGCGTAGACTGCGCGATGGGTCATGACGGGAGGGACCATGACGAGAGTCCGCCGCCGGCAGTTCCTGATCACCTCGCGCGCCCCTGCCGCTGCGCTGCATCGTTCGACATGAACACGGCCGATCACCCGCCGCCGGATGTGGTCGGCCAACTCCACCTCGTGCTCGACAACATGCCGGGCGCGCTGGTCTACACGGCCAGCGATCTCAGAATCGTCGTCTGCAACAACCGCTTCAAAGAGATGTACAAGGTGCCGCAGGAGCTGCTGGAACCCGGCCGTCCCTATGTCGACCTTCTGCGCCATCTCGCGAACAACGGTTATTACGGCAACGGTGACGTTGAGGCTCTGGTCGCCAGGCGCGTGGATAGCTTGCGCAATCCTTCGGGGATGAGCTTCGAGGATCACACGCCGGACGGTCGGTGGTATCGCATCCTCCGCCGCCGGGTGGCAGGAGGTGGCGCGGTCACCGTGATGACGGATATCACGGAACAAAAACAGGCTGACCAGAACCTGGCGGATAGCGAAGCCCAACTCCATGTTGCGCTCGACAACATGCCGGGAGCGCTGGTCTACACGGATGGCGATCTGCGAATCGTCGTCTGCAACAACCGCTTCAAAGAGATGTACATCGTCCCGCAGGAGCTGCTACAGCCCGGTCGACCCTATGCCGATCTTCTCCGCTATCTGGCGGAGAACGGCTATTACGGCGAGGGGGATGTCGATGCCCTGGTTGCCAAACGCATTCAGAGTCTGCGCAATCCTTCGGGGATGAGCTTCGAGGATCACACGCCGGACGGCCGGTGGTATCGCATTCTCCGCCGCCGGGTGGCAGGAGGTGGCGCAGTCACCGTGATGACGGATATCACGGAGCAAAAACAGGCTGAGCGTGATCTTCTCGATGCAACGCGGCGAACGGAGGAAGCGAACAAGCTCATCACGGAAAAGAATCGGACACTGGAAGCGCTGTACAGCGAGATCCAGGACAAGAACCGTCAAGTGGAGGATCAGGCGGCGCAGATCGCCGAATGGAATGCACGGCTGGAAACGCGCGTTACCGAGCAGGTGGCGAAGATCGGGCAAATGTCCAGGCTCACCCGGTTTCTCTCGCCCAAGATCAGCGACTTGATCATGTCAGGCGATGCGGACGATTCGCTAAAGGCGCGTCGAACGGAGATCACCGTGGTCTTTGTGGACTTGCGCGGCTTCACGGGTTTCACCGAGACGGCGGAGCCGGAGGAGGTGATGAGCGTCCTGCGCGAGTATCACGCCGAACTCGGCCGCGAGATCATGGCCCACGACGGAACGATCGAGCACTTCGCGGGCGACGGCGCCATGATCTTGTTCAACGCCCCCGTGCCGGTCGATAATCACGAATTGCAGGCAATCCGCATGGCGCTTGCCATGCGCGAATCGGTGGCGGTACTTGCCCAGGGTTGGAAAAAGCACGGCTATGCGCTTGGCTTCGGGGTGGGCATCGCCGGCGGTTACGCGACCATGGGTACGATCGGCTACGAGGGTCGCCTCGAATATAGCGCGATCGGTACGGTCGTGAATCTCGCCGCTCGCCTCTGCGGGGAGGCCAGCAATAGCCAGATTCTCATCTCGCCGCGAATCTTCTCAAAGACTGAAACTCAGATAGCCGTGGAACCGGTTGGGGAGCTGACCCTGAGAGGCTTTAACCGCCCGGTTCCAAGTTACAACGTCCTGGCGGTGCGCGCGGAAGGCTCAGGGTAGTTCGGCGACCGGGTTGGCGTCCGGGTGGCGGCTGCCGAGGGCCGATCGCTTCGAAATAGCCTGTTCGCTCGGCTCGGATCCCCTATCCTCCGCCGGCCTCCTGCATCTTCACCGCCATCCGGTCTGCCGCCCAATTCTCGTAACAGTCGAGGCCACAGAAATAAAGGACATAATCCTGGTCTTCCGAGCTGAGCGCCACGGATTTCGGGATTTCCTTCTGGCAGACTGCGCAGGGAAGCAGTTCGACCTCGCTGGGCTTCGTTGGTTCGACCATCTGGGCCCCTCCTTTGGCGACTCAAGCAAGGACTGCACAGTTGCGAGATCCCCGCAGCACTCAGCGCGGCGATTTGCGCGGTCGCTGGTTTGCTGCGGCTCGCGTAAACAGTCAGGCCGCTACGTAGATCGCCCCTACCAACGCCATTACCGCCGCGAGCTGCAGGAAAACCCGCATTCCCATCCAATGCTCGCCGTCCAGTTGGCCTACCTCGCCATTGCGCACCATGGACGCAACTCCGAATACAAGGGTCATGATCGTGGCGAGCATCGCCACAGCAACCACCAGAGTCAGGAAATTCATGAAGACCTCCTTTCGCCCTTGCCCTGATCTAGCGGATACTCCGGTTTCAGCAGTCGTGTTTTGACTGGGATCAAGTAACCCGGGCATCAGCGACTTTGTGCATCGCAGGACGGGCTGGTGTTTGCGGCGCGGCGTGCACCCGGGCTGCGCCGGGTTCCGGACGACAGCACGCGCCCATCTTGGGACCGAGCGGGACCGTACCGAACAGCGGCCATGCGCCACGGTGACCGCTTGCGAGAACCTTGTACGACCGGAGAGGGTCGGGCACGTTCAAACGCTCTACGGCCCCGAACGGCGGCACTGCGAGCGGCCCTGCACGTTCGCACATCGGTGACCGACGTGCGCCAAGCAACGGCCGCCAAAGCACAAGATGCAGAAACCGACCCGGCACAATACCGGACAAACGCCGTCCGGGTTGCGGATGATGCAGAGGACGAAATCCTCCTGCAGGTGAATGGGGTGGCTGATGGGACTCGAACCCACGACAACCGGAATCACAATCCGGGACTCTACCAGCTGAGCTACAGCCACCGTAGAACTTGCGCGCAACACGACCGGCGAATTTCGACTTTCCCGCGGCCGGCCGATTCGTCGCGAACTGCAGGACTGGCACGCCCGACAGGACTCGAACCTGTTACCACCGGCTTAGAAGGCCGGTGCTCTATCCAAATGAGCTACGGGCGCTCTGTCGGACCATCCCGACTCGTCGGGCGAACGGGCTTTGCGCGGGGCCGCACTGCCCAATCCTCCAAGCGTGAAGGCCCGGACCCCCGATTCGCCGCTTCCCGCGCAATGCGATCGAGGGGATCATAACACCTTGACGCCCACTCGAAAACAGTCGGCGGGCCTCCTGCCGGCACACCGGAGCCCGCGCGCCGTTGCGCGGCAATCGCTCCCGACAGCCTGCCGCCGGCAGGAAGCGTCGGCGCCTGATCCGGCGCAGGCGACGCCGACCGAAAAATCGGGGCTGGCACTTGCAAGCCTCGCCGGCCGCCCGCATTTTGACAATGTCCAGACCATGGTCCGATCATGACAGCGATCACCGTCACCCGTGCCAACTTCGACGAAGCGGTGCTGCTCGCCTCCGCGAGCCGCCCCGTCCTCGTCGACTTCTGGGCCCCGTGGTGCGCGCCCTGCCGCGCGCTCGCGCCGATCCTCGACCGCCTTGCCGCGGAATTCGCCGGCCGCTTCACGCTGGCCAAGCTCGACACCGACAGCGAACCGGAACTTGCCGCCCGTTACGGCGTGCGGGGCATTCCGAACTGCAAGCTGTTCGTCGACGGCAAAGTCGCCGACGAGTTCACCGGCGCGCTGCCGGAGAGCGCGTTGCGGGAGTTTCTCGGCCGCGCGCTGCCCTCGCCTGCCGCGCCGGGCGTCGCCGAGGCCGAGTCGTTGCTCGCGGCGAACGATCCGGCAGGCGCGCTCGCCAGGCTGGACGAAGCGCTGGCGCTCGACCCGGATGACGAGAACGCGCTGCTCGCCCGTGTCGAGACGCTGCTCGCGCTGAATCGCGCCGCGGACGCGACCGCGGTCGTCGCGCGGCTCGAGGCGCCGGCGCGCATGCGCACGCGGCCGGTACGCGACGAACGGCGGCTTGCCGCGCTCAAGGCCCGTGCCGAGCTCACTCCCCATGCCGGCGCCGATCTCGCCGCACTGGCGCGGCAGGCCGCCGTGACGCCGGTGGACTGCGCGGCGAAGCTCGCCTACGCGCGCGCTCTGGCGGCCGAAGGCAATTACGAGCAGGCGCTGGCGGAGCTTCTCGCCATCGTGCGGACGGACCGCGGGTTCGGCGAGGACATCGGGCGGCGCACGATGCTGACCATCTTCGAAGCGCTGCCTGGCGACAGCGACGTCGCCCGCCGCTACCGCCGCGAACTGGCCGCAGCCATCCACTAGCCGCATTGCGCGACCGCGCGCGCGCGCCGACTGGCGTGGCAACGGGCCCCAGTGGGCCCACGCCGGCGAAACTACGCCTTGGGCGGAATGTTCTGATTCTGCGAGAACAGGTTCGCCGGGTCGTACTTGGCCTTCAATGCCGACAGCCGCTCGAAGTTGGGGCCGTAGGCACCGGCCGCGACTCGCTGCGCTTCGTCCTCGGGCATGAAGTTGACGTACACGCCACCGGTGGCATGCGGCGTCAGCGCGTCGAACAGGCCGCGCGCCCAGGCGATGCACTTCTCGTCGTCGGCGGCCTCGCGCCAGCGGGTGTGCACGTTGACGACGAATTCGGCGGCCCGGTGAGGGTAGGCGGTGTCGGCCGCGCCCACACGATTTGTCGCGCCGCCCAGCTGGCCGATGAAGGCCTCGCATTCGTCGCTCGGCAGCTTGGCGACGGCCTCGCACAGAATGCGCTCGACATCCACGCTCATGGCCATGAAGTCGTGCGACTTCCAGTAGTTGCGCGCGCCCGGCGCCAGCAGCGGGTCGAAGGCGGTCTGCCAGCCGGCAAAGGGCATGGGCCCGGCATGCACGCCATGGGGCTTGCCGAAGCCGTGCAGCGGTTTGGTTATCTGTTCGCCCTTGCTCAGCTCGCCGATCCAGCAGAAGGCCACGATGACCACCGGCTGGCCGTGCGCCTCGGCCGGCAGGAAGGGCAGCGGCGGCGCCTTGCGCAGCACCATCCACGCAGTCATGTCGTCGCTGGCCGCGGCGGTGAACTGGCGATAACCTTCGAACACCTGCTTCGCCTGATCCAATGGATACACCACCAGCCCGGCCAGCACCTGCGGGCCGAGCGGGTGCAGCTGGTATTCGAAGGAGGTGACGACGCCAAAGTTGCCGCCGCCTCCGCGCAGCGCCCAGAACAGATCGGGGTGCTGCGTGGCGCTGGTCTGCACGAACTCGCCCGAAGCCAGCACCACGTCCGCAGCCACAAGGTTGTCGATGGTCAGGCCGCGCTTGCGGCTCTGCCAGCCGAAGCCGCCGCCCAGCGTGAGGCCGGACATGCCGGTGGTGGAATTGATGCCAGTGGGTGTCGACAGGCCAAAGGCCTGGGTCTCGCGGTCGAAGTCGCCCAGCAGCGCGCCGGGCTCGACCCGTGCGCGCTTTGCGGCCGGATCGACGCGCACCGATCGCATCGCCGACAGGTCGAGCATCAATCCGCCGTCGCAGGAGGCCTTGCCAGCGATGTTGTGCCCGCCGCCGCGCACGGCCAGCAGCAGCTTGTTTTCTCGCGCGAAGTTGACGGCCTGCATGACGTCGCCGGCGCCGGCAGCACGCACGATGGCTGCGGGACGGCGGTCGATCATGGCGTTCCACAGTGTGCGGGACACGTCGTAGCCTTCGTCCGCCGGCATCAGCAGGCTGCCGCGCAGCGCGCCGCGCAGGGCTTCGAGCTTGTCGTCGTCGATGCTGGTCTTGCCGCCCTGGGAAGTCTGGAAGTCAACCATGGAACCGATCTCCTTTACGGTGCGGCCGGAAATCGTTGGATTGCCTCGCACAGCGTCCGACCGCGCCGACGATGCTTCGAAGGGTCTGCCGAGTGGCGCGCTCTGGCCCCACAGGCCCCTACGGTGTCGCTCATAAGGACGCGACTTTGCGCGTCCGTGGCCGGCATTGCAACCGGGCCTGCGCGCACGGGCGATTCAAATGCCATCTTCCGATCCGGTGGCACTGCCGCCTCAACTCGTTATACGCTGGCTTGGCGGCGCCTGAGGCGGTTGGGGTTTCGTTGCCTCGGCACGATGCGCAGTACAAGTGCTCGAACAGGCGCTTCCGATGGCACTCAGCGACGAACTCGCCAAACTGCAAGACCTGCATCAACGCGGCGCCCTGACCGACGACGAGTTCTCGCGCGCCAAGGCCCGCGCGCCAATTGGCCGTATCCGACTTCCAATCACGCGTTGCACGCAATTGTCTTGCCGCGATAATCTGGTCGGGGTGAGAGGATTCGAACCTCCGACATCTTGCTCCCAAAGCAAGCGCGCTACCGGACTGCGCTACACCCCGCGGACGTGATTATGCCATCCGGTCGCAGCACCGGCCACAAGACTGGCTGGAGACGAACGAGGCCGTCGCCCCGAACGCGAAGCGCACGTCCATGTTCGCCGCGCCGGACGGGTCGCCGTCAGCTGCCGCGCGCAAAGAACCGGTCGACGCAGGCGATCGCGGCATCGACGTCGGCCGGCGCCACGTCGAGGTGCGTGCACCAGCGCTGCCGCGCCGTGCCGTGGGGCCGGACGCCGTCCGCCGCGAGATGGGCCGCGAACGCCGCGGCCATGGCCTCCGGCACGCCGACGAACACCATGTTCGTCTGGGCCGGCGAAACGGCAAGCTGCGCGTGCTTCGCCAGCCCCGAGGCGAGGCGTGCCGCGTTCTCGTGGTCCTCGGCGAGCCGCGCGATGTTGTGGGCGATCGCGTAGCGTCCCGCCGCGGCGATGATTCCCGCCTGGCGCATGCCGCCGCCCAGCATCTTGCGCCAGCGCCGGCCTTCGGTGATGAAATCGCGACTGCCGCAGAGCACCGATCCGACCGGCGCGCCGAGCCCTTTCGACAGGCACACGGAGACCGAATCGAAATCCTGCGCGATGGCCCTTGGCGGCACGCCCTGCTTGACCGCGGCGTTCCACAGCCGCGCGCCGTCCAGATGCATCGCGAGCCCGCGGGCGGCGGCCAATTCCCGCACCGCGGCCGCGTAGCCTGCAGGCAGCACGCGCCCGCCGATCGTGTTCTCGAGCGCGATCAGGCGCGTCCTGGCGAAATGGATGTCGCTCGGCTTGATCGCGGCCTCGATGTCCGGCAAGCGGGATCGTGCCGTCCGCCGCGTTGTTCAGAGGCTGCGGCTGCACGCTGCCCAGCACCGCGGCGCCTCCGGCCTCGTAGCGATACGTGTGCGCCTCCTGGCCGACGATGTACTCGTCGCCGCGCGCGCAATGCGTCATGACACCGACCAGGTTCGACTGCGTTCCGGACGGCAGGAAGACCGCGGCCTCGAAGTCGAGCAACTCGGCGACCTCGGCTTCGAGCGCGATGACGGTCGGGTCGTCGCCCAGCACGTCGTCGCCGACCGGGGCGGCCGCCATCGCCGCTCGCATCTCCGGCGAGGGACGCGTCACCGTATCGCTGCGAAAATCGGTCGCCATGGCTCTCCTTCGTGTCCCGGTGGTGCCGCCCGCCGCTGCCGGCGCACGATTCAACCTTCGGGTTTCAGCTGCGGAAACAGGATCACGTCGCGAATCGACGGCGCGTCGGTGAGCAGCATCACCAGCCGGTCGATGCCGATGCCCTCGCCCGCCGTCGGCGGCAACCCGTACTCCATCGCGCGGATATAGTCGGCATCGTAGTACATCGCCTCCTCGTCGCCCGCCTCGCGCGCCTCGACCTGGCCGCGGAAGCGCGCTGCCTGGTCCTCGGGATCGTTCAGCTCCGAGAATCCGTTCGCGAGCTCGCGGCCCGTGATGAAGAGCTCGAAGCGGTCGGTCACCGCGGGATCGGCGTCGTTCGCGCGCGCCAGCGGCGACACGTCGGTCGGGTGCGCGACGATGAACGTCGGCTGCACCAGCTTGTCCTCGGTCGTCGCCTCGAACAGCTTGAGCTGCAGCAGGCCGACGCCGTCGGTGGCGAACACCTCGACGTCGAGCGGCGCCAGCGCGACCTTCAGGTATTCCGGCTTCGCCAGCTCCGCCAGCGGATACTGCGGGTGGTACTTGTGGATCGCCTCGGCCATCGTGAGCCGGTCGAACGGCCTCCCGAGGTCGATCGCGACGCCCTGGTAGCTCACCGTCGTCGTTCCGAGGACCTTCTGCGCGACCTCCCGGAAGAGCGTCTCGGTGAGATCCATCAGGTACCGGTAATCCTGGTAGGCCTCGTAGAACTCGAGCATCGTGAACTCGGGGTTGTGCCGGGTCGAGATGCCTTCGTTGCGGAAATTGCGGTTGATCTCGAACACCTTCTCCATGCCGCCGACGACGAGCTTCTTCAGATAGAGCTCCGGCGCGATGCGCAGGAACAGCTGCATGTCGAGCGCGTTGTGGTGCGTCGCGAACGGCCTCGCCGCGGCACCGCCGGGGATCGAGTGCATCATCGGCGTCTCGACCTCGAGATAGCCGCGGGCGACGAAGAAGTCGCGGACCGCCTGCACGATCTGCGAGCGCCGCCGGAAGACCTCGCGCGACGCCGGATTGGTGACGAGGTCGACGTACCGCTGCCGGTACCGCTGCTCCTGGTCGGACAGCCCGTGGAATTTCTCGGGCAGCGGACGCAGCGCCTTCGCCAGCAGGCGCAGCGACGTCACCTTGAGCGAAAGCTCGCCGGTCCGGGTCTTGAACACGTGGCCCGTCGCGCCGAGAAGGTCGCCGAGGTCCCAGTGCTTGAACGCGTCGTGCACGTCGGCGCCGACGGCGTCCGCCGTGACGTAGAACTGGATCCGGCCGGACATGTCCTGGATCGTCGCGAAGCTCGCCTTGCCCATCACGCGCTTCAGCATCATCCGGCCGGCGACCGTGACCGTGACCGCGAGCGGTTCGAGCTCCTCGTTCGTCCTCGTGCCGTACTGCGCATGCAGATCCGCAGCCAGCGCATCGCGGCGAAAATCGTTCGGGAACGCGTTGCCCAGCGCGCGCAACGCCGCGAGCTTCGCCCGGCGCTCGCCGATGATCTGGTTCTCGTCGGCGGCCCCGGCAGGGGCTTGTTCGGTCTTGTCCATGACGCGGGGCTCCCGGGCTGTGATCAGGTCGACAGGCGCGCCGCGAGGTCCCGCGGGTCGAGTGTCGTGAAATCCTTGGCCCGCGCGACGACGTGCGCGGGCGCGCCCAGCTCGTCGGCAGGCACCGTCGAAGCGATCGCCACGGCGCGCATCCCGGCGCGGCGCGCAGCCTCGATGCCCAGCGGCGCGTCCTCGAAGACCAGGCACTCGCCCGGGTCGGCGCCGATGCGGGCCGCGGCGAGCAGGAAGAGGTCGGGCTCCGGCTTGCCGCGGGCGACGTCGTGCGCGCCAACTGCCGCGTCGAAGAAGTCGCGCATCGCCAGTCCGCCGAGCGCAAACGCGATGTTGTCGGGATCGCCGGCCGTTGCACACGCCAGCCGCACGCCTGCCGCACGCGCCGCGTGCGCGAACGCCTTGAAACCCGCGATCTCCCGGAATTCCGGCGCAAAGAGCTCGCGGTAGATCGACTCCTTCTCGCGCACGAACGCGTGGACGTCGGCGTCGAGCAGCGGGCCCAGGAGGTCGCGCATCACCTCGACCCCGGTGCGCCCGGCCGTGCGCCGGAAGAAATCCTCGCCGACGGTCGGCACGCCACGGCGCGTCAGGAACACCTCCCAGGAGCGCTCGTGAAAAGGCATCGAGTCGATGATCGTCCCGTCGATGTCGAAGATGAAGGCGGCCACTCAGGGCCCGCCCGGCCGTCCGAAGGGCCCTGTGCGCCCCCGCGGGGGGCAGCGAACGCAGTGAGCGTGGGGGCCGTCCATCTATACGCCCTGCTTGAGGCTCGCCGCGATGAAGTCGTCGAGATCGCCGTCGAGAATCGCCTGCGTGTTGCCGACCTCGTAGTTCGTGCGCAGGTCCTTGATCCGCGACTGGTCGAGCACGTACGAGCGGATCTGATGACCCCAGCCGATGTCGGTCTTCGAGTCCTCGAGTTTCTGCTGCTCCTCCTGCCGCTTCCGGATCTCCAGCTCGTAGAGCTTCGACTTCAGCATCGCCATCGCCTCGGCGCGGTTGCGGTGC
The DNA here is from genome assembly GCA_963700415.1 of uncultured beta proteobacterium. Classification (GTDB taxonomy): domain Bacteria; phylum Pseudomonadota; class Gammaproteobacteria; order Burkholderiales; family Casimicrobiaceae; genus CAIWHR01. The sequence continues at coordinate 137,719 of CAVOXS010000014.1, read as the reverse complement.
TGCGAGCGGTCGTTCTGGCACTGGACGACGATGTTGGTCGGCAGATGCGTGATTCGCACCGCGGAGTCGGTCTTGTTGATGTGCTGCCCGCCGGCGCCGGACGCGCGGAAGGTGTCGATGCGCAGGTCCGCCGGATTGATGTCGACCTCGATGGAATCGTCGACTTCCGGATAGACGAAGACGCTCGCGAAGGATGTGTGCCGGCGCGCGTTCGAATCGAACGGACTCTTGCGGACGAGGCGGTGGACACCCACCTCGGTGCGCAGATAGCCGTACGCATAGTCGCCGGTGACCTTGATCGACGCGCTCTTGATCCCGGCGACGTCGCCCGCCGATTCCTCGAGCACCTCGGTCCGGTACCCCTTCCGGTCGCAGTAGCGCAGATACATGCGCTCCAGCATCGCCGCCCAGTCCTGCGCCTCGGTCCCGCCCGATCCGGCCTGGATGTCGATGAAGCACGATGCCGGATCCATCGGATGGCTGAACATCCGGCGGAATTCCATGTCGGCAACGGTCTTCTCGATTCCCGCCACGTCGCGCGCAACGGCGTCGAGCGTGGCGTCGTCGTTTTCCGCGCGCGCGAGGGCAAAGAGCTCCGCGCCGTCCTTGAGATCGGCGTCCAGCGCGGTCAGCACGTGGACGACGCCTTCCAGCATCTTCTTCTCGCGGCCCAGCTCCTGCGCGCGCTTCGGATCCTCCCAGATCTTCGGATCTTCGAGCTCCCGGCCGACTTCGACGAGCCGCACCGCCTTTACATCGAAGTCAAAGATACCTCCGCAGGTCGGCGGCTCGCGCGCGCAGACCATCGAGAGAGGCTGCGATCTGGTTCTGCTGTTCGGCTTCCATGATGATGCGTTCCTTCGGAGCAAACGGAAATTATAGCCGATCCGTGTTCCTCGCCTGCGCCGGAGCGCCGGCCACGCCTCGTGCCTCCCCCCGCCGCGGCCTATGGGCAGGCGCCGCTTTGACCTATCATGGTGGCGCCCACGCGATGCCGGCATCCCCGCGACACGCGCGGCATCGCCCGCACCGACGGGGATCACTCACATGCACACACCCGAAGGATTTGCGCCCAGTCATGCGCTGCCCGCGGCCCTGCCGGCAGACACGCTCGCGTTCGCCTTTCGCGACGGCAGAATCCTCGTCGGCGGCACCGATGACGCACCGATCGTTCCGGCGGTGTCGCAACTGGAGCGGCTGGGACTGCGCGGCGACCGGCATTACCTCGGCGAACTCGGCCGCACCGGTTGCATCGCGATCCATCTCCCGGCCGATGCTCCGGAGCCCCAAGGCTGGCGGTACACCGGGCTGCGCGCGCTGTTCTTCCGCCTCCCCGAGCCGGTGCTCGCGATCGCCGGGCGAGCGTTCCAGGTGGTCGAATGGGATCGCACGCACCGCTACTGCGGGCGCTGCGGCGCGCCGACGCGCGACAAGCCCGGCGAGCGCGCCAAGGAGTGCCCGGCATGCGGCTACACCGCGTATCCACGCGTCACGCCCGCCATGATGGTGCTGGTGACGCGCGGGCGCGAGCTGCTGCTGGCCCGCGCGCCACGCTTTCCCCCCGGCATGTTCAGCGCACTCGCCGGCTTCGTCGAGCCGGGCGAGACCATCGAGGACTGCATCCACCGCGAAGTGCGCGAAGAAGTGGGAATCGAGGTCGGCGCCATCCGGTACTTCGCGAGCCAGTCGTGGGCGTTTCCGCATTCGCTGATGATCGCGTACACCGCCGAGTACGCCGGCGGAGAACTGCGGCCCGACGCGACCGAGATCGCCGAAGCCCGGTGGTTCGCGTGGGACGCGGTGCCGGCTCTGCCGCCTTCCATCTCGATCTCGCGCCGCCTGATCGAAGCGACCGTCGCGCGGCTGGCGGAGGACGAGGCTCGTCCCTGCTAGAATTGCGAAACAGACCGCGTTCCACGGACACCGGAAACGAATGCCGCTGGCCGCAACGACGAACGTGGTCCTCCCCAGCCACCCGTCATGCTCCGCACGATTCGCGCCCTGATTCTCGCCCTTGCGCTGCCGGGGTTGCCCGTGTTCGCGCAGGACGGCAGTGAGTACACCGAGGAGGCGCGCAGGAAGTACGCCGCAGACCTGCAGGATGCCGCCGCCCTCATCAAGGACCGGCAGTTCGCCAGCGCTCAGGAAAAGCTCGACGCGCTGATTGCGACGCGGCCGCGCGAGCCCCGGGCGCGCTTCCTCAGGGGCGTCGTGGACGCCGAGCAAGGCCGGACGGACGCCGCGATGGCCATGTACCGCGCGCTGATCGAGGACTATCCGGAATTGCCGGAGCCCTACAACAACCTGGCCGTCCTGCTCGCCCATCGCGGCGAATACGAAAGCGCGCGACTGGCGCTGGAGACCGCGCTGCGCACGGCCCCGGACTGGTCGGTGGCGCACGAGAATCTGGGCGATCTTTACGCGCGTCTCGCCGCAACGCAATACGCGCAGGCGGCGAAGCTCGACCGCGCCAACAAGTCGGCTCCGGCCAAGCTCGCGCTCGCACGCGACCTGCTCGCGCAGGCTGCCCCGCCCAAGCCGGCGTCCCCGTAGCTTCTCCATCGATCCGATTCAACCACCAAGGAGTTCTCCGATGCTGCGCCGCCCGTTCCTGCTCGCCACCGCGGTTCTTGCCGCCACCTTCGCGCTTCCCGCGCTCGCCGCCAATCCACAGGTCGAGTTCGACACGACCGCCGGCCGGATCCGCGTCGAGCTCTTCCCCGATGCCGCGCCGAAAACAGTCGCGAACTTCCTCGATTACGTGAAGGCGAAGCATTACGACGGCACGCAGTTTCATCGGGTGATCGCGGGCTTCATGATCCAGGGCGGCGGGTTCACGCCCGATTTCAAGCAGAAGCCCACGAAACCCCCGGTCGCGATCGAAGCCGAGGCGTCGAGCAAGGCGGGCCTCATGAACGTTCCGGGCACGCTGGCCATGGCGCGCACCGGCGATCCAAACTCGGCGACCGCGCAATTCTTCATCAACGTCGCCGACAACAAGTTCCTGAATTTCCGCTCGGCGGACGCCCGAGGTTACGGCTACACGGTGTTCGGCAAGGTCGTCGACGGGATGGACGTGGTCGACAAGATCGCGAAGGCGCCGACCGGCTCCGGCGGCCCGTTTCCGAAGGACGTTCCGGTCGAGAAAGTCATCATCAACAAGGCGGTCGTCGTCGACGCCAAATAGGGACCAAACTGTGATCATCCTCCACACCAATCACGGCGACATCACGCTCGAACTCGATGCCGAGAACGCACCCGCGACCGTCGCCAATTTCCTGCAGTACGTGCGTGACGGCCACTACGACAACACGATCTTCCACCGCGTGATCGACGGCTTCATGATCCAGGGCGGCGGCATGGCGCCCGGAATGAAGGAGAAGAAGGCGCGTGCGGCGATCGCCAACGAAGCCGGCAACGGCCTCAAGAACAAGCGCTACACGGTGGCGATGGCCCGCACGTCCGATCCGCACTCGGCGACCGCGCAGTTCTTCATCAATGTCGCCGACAACGACTTCCTCGACCACAAGGGGCCGAGCCCGCAGGGCTGGGGCTACTGCGTCTTCGGCAAGGTCAGCGCCGGCCAGGACGTCGTCGACCGTATCAAGGGCGTGCCGACGGCCAACAGCGGCTTTCACCAGGACGTGCCGAAGGAGGACGTCGTCCTGCAGCGTGCCGAGGAAGTCGCATAAAGCCCACGCTGTTCCTCTCGGACCTGCACCTGTCGCCGGACCGGCCGGCGCTGGTCGACGCGTTCGACGCGTTCTGCGCCGGCCCGGCCCGGGGGGCGGCGGGCGTCTATGTCCTCGGCGACCTGTTCGACACCTGGATCGGCGACGACCAGCTGCGGGAGCCGCTTGCCGCACGCGTCGCGCGCGGATTGCGCGGCATCGCCGATGCCGGCGTGCCGGTCGGCATGATCACCGGCAATCGCGATTTTCTTCTCGGCAAGCGGTTCGCCGAAGCGGCCGGGGCCGTGCTGCTGCCCGAGCAGACGGTGATCGGCCTCGCCGGGACGCCGACGCTGCTGATGCACGGCGACGAGCTCTGCACCGGCGACGTCGGCTACCAGAAGTATCGGGCCTTCATGCGGAATCGGACGTACCAGCGCCGCTTCCTCGCGCTGCCGTACACGCTGCGCCGCGGCGTGGGGACCTTCCTGCGGGGCAGGAGCCGCTCCGCAACTGCCGCCAAGCCCGAATCGATCCTCGACGTCGAGCAAAGCGCCGTCGAGGCGGCGTTCCGCGCGACGGACGTCACGCGCATCATCCACGGCCATACGCATCGTCCGGCGCGCCACCTCCTGAGCGTCGACGGACGCGACCGCGAGCGCTGGGTGCTCGCCGACTGGTACGATCGCGGCAGCTACCTCGAGTTCGACGCGGAGGGCGGCCGGACGCGCGACCTCTAGCCAAAGCCGGGCCGGTCGCCGCTAGCCCAGCGCCTGCGCAAAGTCGCCGAGCAGGTCGTCGCAGTCCTCGATGCCGACCGAGACCCGGATCAACGCATCGGCGATGCCCATCTCGGCGCGGCGCTGAGGCCCCATCTCCCAGAAGATGGTGTGCGCGACCGGTATCGCGAGCGTCCGGTTGTCGCCCAGATTCGATGACGATACGACGATGTCGAGGCGGTTCAGGAAATCGAAACAGTCGATGCCGTCCGCGAGCTCGAACGCGAAGAGGCCGCCGCAGCCGCAGAACAGCGATCGCGCGAGCTCGTGCTGCGGGTGTGACGGCAGGCCCGGGTAGTGGACGGCGCGCACTTTCGGATGCGGCGCGAGAAACGTGGCGAGCGCCTGCGCGTTCGCACAGGTGCGCTCCATCCGCAGCGCGAGCGTCTCGGCGCCGACGGCGATGTGGTGCGCGTCGCCCGCAGCCAGCGTGCCGCCCCAGTCGCGCAGCCCCTTCTTGCGCAGCTGCTGGATCCCCCACAGCGCGGGCGGCTGCGACTTGTAGTTCTCCGCGATGTTCGGATAGCGCGTCCAGTCGAAGAGGCCGGTGTCGGTGATACTGCCGGCGAGCGCGTTGCCGTGACCCCCGATGTACTTGGTCAGCGCATTGACGACGAGACCCGCACCCACCGCCTTCGGCCGGAACAGCGCCGGCGAGGTCATCGTGTTGTCGACGACGTAAAGGATTCCGCGCGCCTTCGCGAGCTCGCCGATGCGCAACAGATCCGCGACCTGCGTGCGCGGGTTGGCGATCGTCTCGACGAAAACGAGCCGCGTCGCGGGCGTCAGCGCGCGCTCGACCGCGTCGACGTCGGTCGCATCGACGTAGCTGATGTCTGCGCCGTGTGCCGCGAGCGTGCCGAACTGGCTCACCGTGTTGCCGAAGAGGTACTGGCTCGCCACGACGTGATCGCCGTCGCGCAGCAGCGCCAGCATCATCGCGCCGATCGCCGCCATGCCGGTGGCGAAGCAGACAGTCGCCACGCCGTCCTCCATCCGCGTGACCTTCGCCTCGAGCGCGGCGGTGGTCGGGTTGCCCTGCCGACCGTAGGCATAGCCCTGCGCGCGGCCCTGGAACACCGCGGCGAGATCGCGCGCATCGCGATAGCCGTAGGCGACCGACAGGTGCAGCGGCTTGTGCAGCGCGCCGTGCTCGACGCCGGCGTCCCGGTCCGAATGCAGGATCGCGGTCGTGAATCCCCGCGGCGGCTTGTTCGTGCTCATCGGCACCTCGCGCAAAAAAACCCGTGCGACGTCCGCCGAACGGGTTGGGCGCGTGCCTTCGGGGTCGATCCCCGGATGACAGCCTGACCTCGCTTTAGCGGAATTTGTCACGCGCCCGCAAGCTGAAGCTCAAATCGGCGCAGTGAGAATTATCACCGCGGCCCGCGGCTTCGTCAATCGGGGTCGGCGGCACGGGCCACGCGAGACCCGTCGGGGATCGCCGCCCGCCGCAAGCGCCGCCAGGCTTCCGCCGTCCGGTGCATACGCCCTCGGTGCCTGCGCCGGAGGCGTCGCGCTCCTGCGGGCCGCTACTTCGCCGCCAGCATCGCCTTCAGCTGCTTCAAGCGCTCGCTTCCGGCCAACTTCTCGCGCGCCGCCTCGTCGGCAGGAAGCGGTTCGCCGGACCAGCGCAGATCCTCCTGGGCCAGCTCGCCAAGAAAGCGCGACGGCTGGCATTCGACTGCTTCGCCCGCGCGCCGCCGGCGGCGGCAGAACGACAGGTGCAGGCTCTTCTGCGCACGCGTGATGCCGACGTAGAAGAGCCGCCGCTCTTCGTCGACGTTGCCGCTCGCGACGCACTCGCGGTGCGGCAGCAGGCCCTCTTCCAGCCCGACCAGGAACACGTGGGGAAACTCGAGTCCCTTTGCCGCGTGCAGCGTGGAGAGCCGCACCGCGTCCGTCTCGCGCTCGTCCTGCCCCTCGAGCATCGTGATCAGCGCGATCATCTGCGTCAGCTCGAGCAGGCTCTTCCGGTCGGCCTCGCCCTTGGCCGAAAGCCAGCCGACGAAGTCGCGGACGCTCTTCCAGCGCGTCTCCGCCTGCTTGCGGTCGCACGTGGAAACCAGGAAATCCTCGTATCCGATCGCAGTCACGAGCTCGTCGAGCAGCCGCGACGCGGGCTCGCGCGCAGCCCGGTAGCGGAGCCGATTGATCATCGCGCAGAACGCGTCGAGGATCTCGCGCTGCCGCGCCGGAATGACGGCACGGGATTCGCCGGCGAACACGGCGGCAAAGAGACTCTCGTGCCGCGCACCACCGACGGCGCCCAGCTTCTCCAGCGTCGTCGCGCCGACGCCGCGCTTCGGCGTGGTCACGGCGCGGATGAAGGCCGGATCGTCGTCGTCGTTGGCAATGAGGCGCAGGTACGCGACGATGTCCTTGATCTCGGCCCGCTCGAAATACGACTGCCCGCCTGAGATCTCGTACGGGACGTTCTGCGCGCGGAGCTGCTGCTCGAACAGCTTGGCCTGATGGTTGCCGCGGTAGAGGATCGCGTAATCGCCATGGCGACCGCGGTGCTCGAAGCGATGCGCGATCAGGCGCCGCACCACCCCTTCGGCCTCGGCCTCGTCGTCGGCCGCGGGTGACACGCGGATCGGATCGCCGTGGCCGCGATCGCTCCAGAGCTTCTTGTCGAACAGCTTCGGATTGCCGGCGATCAGCGCGTTCGCCGAACGCAGGATGCGCACGGTCGAGCGATAGTTCTGCTCCAGTTTCACCACCTTGAGCGCAGGGAAGTCCTTCGGCAACTCGCCGAGATTGTCGAGCGAGGCGCCGCGCCAGCCGTAGATCGCCTGGTCGTCGTCGCCGACGACGGTGAACGCCGGGCTTTTCCCGACGAGCAGCTTGATGAGCCGGTACTGCGCCGGATTGGTGTCCTGGTATTCGTCGACGAGCAGGTGTCCGCAACGCTCGCGCCATCGCGCGGCCGCCGCCTCGTCCGTTGCCAGGAGCCCGATCGGCAGGGCGATCAGGTCGTCGAAATCCACGGCCTGGTACGCGCGCAGCGTGTCGTCGTAGCGCCGGTAGGCTTGCGCCGCGACCCGGTCATCGTCGTCGCGCGCTGCCTTCGCCGCGGCAGCGGGGGACACCAGCGCGTTCTTCCAGGCACTGATCCGCCATTGCGCCGCCCGCGCACGGGCACGGTCGGTCGTCTGCACCAGCTCGGCGACGATGCCCTCGATGTCGCCGGGATCGAGAATCGAAAAGCCGGGTTTCAGGCCCAGCGCGGCAGCGTGATCGCGGATGACCTTGAGCCCGAGCGCATGAAACGTGCAGATCGTGACGGCGGCGGCGAGGTCGCCCCGGCCCTGCCGTGCCAGCAGCTCCCCCGCCCGCTCGCGCATTTCGCGCGCCGCCCGGTTCGTGAACGTGATCGCGACGATCCGCTTCGGATCGTGGCCGCGCTCGACGAGATGCCCGATCTTCGCGGCAATGACTCGCGTCTTGCCGCTGCCGGCGCCCGCCAGCACGAGCAGCGGGCCGTCGAGATAGAGCACCGCCTCGCGCTGCGCGGGATTGAGCGTGAACGACACCGGAACGAAACGGGAAGAGGTGCTGGCGGATGTTAGAATCGAAGCCGATTCTAGCATCGGCGCAGCCGCTCCTCGCGGGCCCTGCCGCGCGAGCTCCCGCTGCCCACACCCCATGAGTCACTACGCGATCGGCGACATTCAGGGCTGTCACGCCGAGTTCTGCCAGCTCCTCGAGCTCATCGGCTTCTCGGTGCGCGACGACCGGCTGTGGCTCGTCGGCGATCTCGTCAATCGCGGTCCCGGATCACTTGCCGTGCTGCGCGAGGTGATGGCGCTCGGCGACGCCGCGATCACTGTCCTGGGCAACCACGACTTTCATCTGCTGACGGTCGCCGCCGGGCATGCCAAGGCGCACCGAAAGGACACGATCGCGCCGATACTGGAGGCGCCCGACCGCGAATCGCTCCTCGACTGGCTGCGGCGCCGGCCGCTGGTGGTTGTCGACGGCGGATTCCTGCTCGTGCACGCAGGCCTGATGCCGACCTGGACGCCGGAGACGGCCCTCGCGCTGTCGGACGAGGTCGGGGCGGTGCTCGCGAGCGAGCGCGCCGACGATTTCCTGCGCGAGCTCTACGGCGACGAGCCGCGCGCCTGGCGCGACGGGCTCGCGGGCTTCGACCGGCTGCGCGTGATCGTCAACGCCTGCACCCGGATGCGCTTCTGCACCGCCGATGGATCGATGGAGTTCAAGGAAAAGCGCGGCCCGCAGACGGCACCGTCCGGCTTTCGCCCATGGTTCGAGCACGCGCATCGCGCATCGGCCGGCTCGACGATCGTCTGCGGCCACTGGTCGACGCTCGAACTGAAGCTCGCGCCGAACCTGCTGATGCTGGACTCGGGCTGCATCTGGGGCGGCCCGCTGACGGGAGTCAGGCTCGACGATCGCCGCGTCTATCAAGTGCCGGGACGCTCAGCGGTGACTCCAAAGCCGTTCGGATAGCCTCCTCGGCCGCGCGCGACAGATCGCGGCGATGGCGCGCCCGCGCGGGCACCGGAGCCATCACGTGCAGCTCGGCCCTGATCCCGCGCTCGCCGGTCACGCGCCAAAACGAATCCAGCAGGCTCAGTTCGCCGACATACGCCGGCGCCGCGCAGTGCCGGTCGTCCGGCGTGCGGTACCGGATCGCCACCGGCTGCATGTGGCCCTCGGCATCGACGATCGACTGCAGCAGCGAACTGTGAAACTTGAGCAGGCCGGTGCCGTCGCTGGTCGTGCCCTCCGGAAACACGGCAACCAGGTCCCCACGCGCCAGTGCCTCGACCGTCTGGCGATTCACCGTTTGCGTGTCACGCCGCCGCTCGCGCTCGATGAACAAAGTGCCTGCATTCGCGATCAGCCGCCCGATGACGGGCAAACGCTTCAGATCGGCCTTGGCGATGAAACGCGCCGGCTGCAGCGCGTTCAACACGAAGATATCGAGCCACGAGATGTGATTGGCGACGATCAGCACGTTGCCGGACAATCCGCCCTCGTGTCGCCGGTGCACGCGTGCCTCGACCCCGAGCATCCGCAGCAGCTGCCGGCACCAGCGCTGGATCAGGGCCTGCCGCCGCGGCGCAGTGATCCACGGGAAGACGAGCACCGTCGTCAACAGGCCCCCGACGGCGTGCACGGTGACGCGCGCGCTGCGCAGGACGCGCATCGGCAAGCGCGCAGGACGATCGACCGCCGACGTGCCCGCTGTGCGTTCCGCCGTCCACCCGGGCTCGGGTTCGCCGTCCGCCATGCCGAACCCCATTTCCCGGCCGTCGGCGCCGGCCAGCTGCCGCGTCATGAACCGCTCACCAGAGGTAGGCATTGAACACCTCGTAATGGAGTGCCGCGACCCGGTCGCGGCTGAGCGCGTGATTCTGGCCGCCGCGCGATGCGATCTTGATCGAGCCGAGCGTGGCCGCGAGGCGCCCGGTGCGTTCCCAGTCCCAGCCATGAACGATCCCGTACAGCAGGCCGGCGCGAAAGGCGTCGCCGCAACCCGTCGGGTCGACGACCGCCGTCGCCGGCACGACCGGAACCCCGATGGTGGCCCCGCCCGCATGGATCCGCGCGCCGGCGCCGCCCATCGTCACGATCAGCGCGTCGACGCGCTGCGCGATCTCCTCGAGCGCGAGCCCTGTGCGCTCGGCCAGCAGGCGGCCCTCGTAGTCGTTGACGGCGACGAACGTTGCCGCGTCGATCATCGCGATCAGCTCCGGCCCCGAGAAGAGCGGCAATCCCTGCCCCGGGTCGAACACGAACGGAATGCCCGCCTGCGCGAACTGCTCGACGTGCGAGCGCATGCCGTCGCGTCCGTCGGGGGCGACGATGCCGAGCGCGATATCCGCGACGTCGCCGACACGGTTCTCGTGCGACGCGTTCATCGCACCAGGGTGGAAGGCGGTGATCTGGTTGTCGTCGAGGTCGGTGATGATGAAGGCCTGCGCCGTGAACATCTCTGGCAGGCTCTTCACGCCGTCGCTCGCGATCGCCATCCCGGCCAGCCGCTCGCGGTAGGGCGCACCGTCGGCGCCAAGGGTCGCCATCACGACGGGCTCGCCGCCCAGCGCCTGGAGGTTGTAGGCGATGTTGCCGGCGCAACCGCCCCATTCGCGGCGCATCTCGCCGATCTGGAACGACACCGAGAGCATGTGCGTCTGCTCCGGCAGGATGTGCCGCGCGAAGCGGTCGGGGAACACCATGATGGTGTCGTAGGCGAGAGAGCCACAGATGAGAGTGCGCGAGGACATGCGAGGGAATCGCCGGTGGTTCAAGCTGCGGGAAGCCGGCTCGGCGGCGGCGGCGTTCGCGTCGCGCGGTACCCGTGCGCGAACGCACGCGTGCTCATTGCGCCGCCTCTTCACCTCGGCGCCGGTTTTCCCGTCCGATTTCGCGGACGATGGACTGCTGCCGGCGCGACACGGGCAGCGTTTCCGGCACGCCCTTCAGCAACACCTCCCAGTGCGCGTCACCCTCGCCGCCCGCGCGGCGCTCGAAACCGCGGATCGCGTCGCGCGCCACGAGGCAATTGCGATGGACGCGCACGAGTCGGGAGCCGAACTCCTCCTCGAGTTTCGTCAGCGATTCCTCGAGCAGGTATTCGCGCTCGGCCGTGCGGATGGTGATGTACTTGAGCTCGGCCTTGAGATACAGGATCTCCTCGGCCGGGACCAGCACGACGCGCGAGCGCTCGGTCACGGACAGGAACCGCCGCGCGGTCGACGGCAGCGCTTCCAGCTGCGACGCGGAAACCGGCCGCAGGCGCGGGACCTTCTCCAGCGCCGCCAGCAGACGCTGCACGCGCACCGGCTTCACCAGGAAGTCGACCGCGTTCACCTCGAACGCCTCCACCGCGTGCTCGTCGTGCGCCGTCGTGAAGATGACGACGGGCGGCTGGGGCAGCTTCAGCACGTGGCGCGCGAACTCGATCCCGCCCATCTCCGGCATCTGGATGTCGGTGAGCACGAGGTCGGCGTTCACCGCGTGCAGCAGCTCGAGCGCCTCGCGGCCGGTGGCGGCCTCGCCGACGCAGGCGAGCGGCATGGCGCCGGCGCAATCGGACAGGAGCTCGCGCAGCCGGCGCCGGGCCGGCGCCTCGTCGTCGACGATCAGCACCCGAAGCGGCTCGTCAGCCATGCGGGACCTCCCGGCGGCCGTCCAGCAGCGCCGGCGCGACGGCTTCCAGGCGCGAACGCGCGGCCGGCGGGCCGCCGCCGGCTTGCGGCGCGCCGCCGGGGTCGGCGGCGCCAATGGGCGCGCGGACGTCTCCTTCGCCGCCCGGTAGGGGATCCGGATATGGACTTCATAGGCAGCGTCCCGGACGCGCGACTCCAGCGTACCCTCGGCATCGAAGTGCAGCTTGAGGCGCTCGCGGATGTTGGCCAGTGCCATCTTGTTTCCGGCATGGTGCCGGCCGCCTTCGGCCTGATACGGATTGCGCAGAATCGCGTGGACGTCACCGCCCTTGAGGAAGATGTTGATCGACACGACGCCCGGGGTGCTCGACGGCTCGATGCCGTGGTAGACCGCGTTTTCCAGCAGCGGCTGCAGCACGAGCGGCGGCACCAGCGCGTCGCCCGGCATGTTGTTGAGATGCCATTCGACGGAGAGCCGGTCGGACAGGCGCAGCTTCTCGAGCCCCAGGTACTGCCGGCAAAGCTCGATTTCGTCCGCCAGCGGCACCAGCTCGCGGTTGTCGCGCATCAGGACGCGGAAGAGATCGGCCATGTCGAGGAGCGCCGCCTCCGCCTGCCTCGGATCGGAACGGATGAGCGAGAGCACGGCATTGAGGCTGTTGAACAGGAAATGCGGCCGGATCCGGGCCTGCAGCGCCTGCAGCCGGGATTCGGCGATCGCCGGCGAGAGCGCCTTCGCGCGAAGCCCGAAATAGGCGAGCAGCGTGGCATACACGCTGAGCGCGATCAGGAGATGCCGGAGAACGGCAAGCGGCGGCTCCGGAACTTGGCGGGCAATGAGCATGTGCACCCCGAGTCCGATGGCCACGATGATCGCCGCAACCGCGAGGGTGCCGGTCGTCGACGACTGGCGCTCCAGCCACGGTGCGAGCGCGTAGAGCACCGCCAGCACGGCAAGAGATGGGGCTCGACGACCGCCGTCAGGTCGAGCCATTGCACCGTCCAGAGGTCGAGCTGCGGGGCGTGCACCAGCGCCGCGACGGCCGTCAGCACGTTCACGGCGAGCACGATCCGCAGGATCGTGCCCAGATTGCGGAAGTTCGGGAGTTCGAGGGGCGTGGCGTTTTGCCCTATAATCGGCTGCATCGCGAACCCGGCATGCAAGCATCAGCCGGAGACCGGTGCCGGGTCGTTCCCCGAAACTGGCGGCGGCAGCGGGTATTGTCGGCATGCGCCGCGGCGAGGCAAGCCTGACCGGACGCGAAAGCCGACTTCCGACGCCGATCCGGCCGGCTCGCCCCTTTCCCGCGGTTCTGCCACCGCCCGACCGTCGATCTGCCGCGAATGGATACGAGCCATGGCCAACCCGAACCGCCGCAGGATCCCTCGCCCCCGGGCGGCTGGTCCGGCCGCTTCAGCGAGCCGGTCTCGCCGCTGGTCAAGCGCTACACCGCATCGGTCGACTTCGATCGGCGCCTCGCCGCCGCGGACATCGCGGGGTCGCTGGCGCACGCGCGGATGCTGGCCGCCGCCGGCGTGCTGACCCGGCGGACCTCGCGGCGATCGAGCGCGGCATGGCAATCATCCGCGGCGAGGTCGAGCGCGGCGAGTTCGCGTGGTCGCGCGACCTCGAGGACGTCCACTTCAACATCGAGAAGCGGCTCACCGCGCTGGTCGGCGACGCCGGCAAGCGGCTGCACACCGGGCGCTCGCGCAACGACCAGGTGGCCACCGACATCCGCCTGTGGCTGCGCGGCGAGATCGACGCGCTGGTCGCCGGACTGGCCGCGCTGCGCCGCGCGCTGATCGACCTCGCCGAGGCGCACGCCGACACGATCATGCCGGGCTTCACGCACCTGCAGGTCGCGCAGCCGGTCACCTTCGGCCACCACCTGCTCGCCTACGACGCGATGCTCGCGCGCGACATGCCGAGCGCCTTCGCGACTGCCGCCGCCGCGTCAACCGGCTGCCGCTGGGCAGCGCCGCGCTCGCCGGCACCAGCTTCCCGATCGACCGCGAGCGGGTGGCGCGGAGCTCGGCTTCGAAGCGCTGTGCGCCAACTCGCTCGACGCCGTGTCCGACCGCGACTTCGCGATCGAATTCACCGCCGCCGCCGCGCTGGTGATGCTGCACCTGTCGCGCTTCGCCGAGGAGCTCATCCTGTGGACGAACCCGCGCTTCGGCTTCGTCGCGCTCGCCGACCGCTTCTGCACCGGATCGTCGATCATGCCGCAGAAGAAGAATCCCGACGTCCCCGAGCTCGTGCGCGGCAAGACCGGGCGCGTCGTCGGCGATCTGGTCGCGCTGCTGATGCTGATGAAGGGCCAGCCGCTCGCCTACAACAAGGACAACCAGGAGGACAAGGAGCCGCTGTTCGACACCGTCGACACGCTGGCCGACACGCTGGCCGTCATGACCGACCTCGTCGCCGGCGGCATCCGCGTCGACGCGCGCGCGAATGCGCGAAGCGGCGCGCGAGGGCTTCGCGACCGCGACCGACCTCGCCGACTACCTGGTCCGCGGGCGTGCCGTTCCGCGACGCGCACGAGGCGGTGGCGCGCGCGGTCCGCCACGCGGAGGCGAAGGGTGTCGACCTCGCCGAGCTGCCGCTCGCCGAGCTGCGGCGTTCGCGCCGGCGGTCGGCGCCGACGTGTACGCGGTGCTGACGCTCGAGGGCTCGGTCGCGAGCCGCGATCATCCGGGCGGCACCGCGCCGCGCGGTCCGCGTGCGCCGCGGCGCGCCGCCGCCGCGCCGGCGAGCCCTCGGCGACCACGAACCGTTCGCTGACCGCGACGACCCGCATCCGTGGAGACACGAACCCGATGAGAGACGCGAAACTCGCATTCCTCGGCCTCGGCGTCATGGGCTATCCGATGGCCGGCCACCTCGCCGCGGCCGGGCATCGACGTCACCGTCTACAACCGCACCGCGGCGAAGGCCGCGCGCTGGGTCGAGCAGCACGGCGGGCGCAGCGCGGCGACGCCGGCGGCGGCCGGCGGCCGGCGCCGACGTCGTGCTGATGTGCGTCGGCAACGACGACGACGTGCGCGCGGTCGCGTCGGGGCCGACGGGGCGCTCGCCGCGATGAAGGCCGGCGCGATCCTCGTCGACCACACGACCGCGTCGGCGCAGGTCGCGCGCGAGGTCCACGCGGCGGCGAAGGCGCGCGGGCGTCGGCTTCCTCGACGCGCCGGTCTCCGGCGGGCAGGCCGGCGCCGAGAACGGCAAGCTCACGATCATGGTCGGCGGCGACCCCGACACCTTCGCGCGCGCCGAGGCGCGTGCTCGCCCACTACGCGCGGGCGGTCACGCTGATGGGCGGCCCGGGCAGCGGGCAGCTGACCAAGATGGTCAACCAGATCTGCATCGCCGGGCTGGTGCAGGCGCTCGCCGAGGGCATCGACTTCGCCGACATGGCCGGGCCTCGACGTCGAGCGCGTGCTCGACGTGATCGGCAAGGGCGCCGCGCAGTCGTGGCAGATGGACAACCGCGGCAAGACGATGGCTCGCCGACAAGTTCGACTTCGGCTTCGCCGTCGACTGGATGCGCAAGGACCTCGGCATCTGCCTCGCCGAGGCCCGCCGCAACGGCGCCACGCTGCCGGTCACGGCGCTCGTCGACCAGTTCTACGCGCAGGGTGCAGGCGATGGGCGGCGGGCGCTGGGACACGTCGAGCCTGCTGCGGGCGCTGCGCGCCAAGGCGTGACGCTGGCGCGCGTCCGGCCGGGCATGCCGGCCAGCCGTAACCCCGGACCGTTGGCGCGGCTACCGTGCGGCGCACGGGCGTCGAGCGCCCGCGCCCGCTTGACCGCCCCGCTGACGCGGGACGGACGCGACCACCTCAGCCGGATCCGGCGCGTCGACGATCGCGATCTCGTCGATGATCTCGGCGGTGACGCGCCGAGCATCAGCGTCGCGGAGCAGTACTTCTCCTTCGACAGCTTCACCGCCCGCTCGACCTGCCGCGCGTCGAGCCCGCGGCCGGCCACCCGGTAGCGGAGATGGATCCGCGGTGAACACCTTCGGCTCGGCAGCCGCCCGCTCGGCCTCGGCCTCGACGACGCAGTCGGCGATCGGCTGACGCGCCTTCCTGAGAATCAGCACGACGTCGAACGCGGTGCACGCCGCCGCTCCGGTAAGCACGAGTTCCATCGGCCGCGGACCGAGGTTGCGCCCGCCGTGCTCCGGGCGCCCCGTCGATCACCAGCGCGTGGCCGCTGCCGGTCTCCGCGGCGAAGCTCACCCCCTCGACCCACTTCGAATCCTTGCCTTCATGGTTCCTTTCCTGCCGGCGATGCCGTTGACCGCGGAACGCTGACGATACCGCGCGCCGGCATCCACCCGTCATTGCAATGTCATGAAACTGCAACTTCGTAGATTGGTGCGATGCAGCGTCCCCATTGCATCCTGCATCGCAGTATCGGAAACTTTTGGTGTCCGTGCCGTTCCCCGGGGTCTTCTCCCCAGGTACGTGCGCATTCCTCCATTCGCCTCCATGCCGGACATCCTTGCACGGCGCGGAGTCGAACCTCCGCGCCCGCTTTTTTTTCGCCTCTACCGTCCGCCGCCGGCGCACCCGGACGGGTCGTGGCCATGTCCTGCACGCCGCCCGCGCTCCGGCGGCTCGTTGACCGTGAGGGCCAAATCAGTATATGATGCAAGACTTTGCCGAACCCGCCGCCTCTTTTGCGCGCGACGGCAAGCACCGCACCGGCCGGCGGCTCGGGAGCGCCCTGCAGCAAGCATACTGAAGGTAGTTCCGGACGCAGCCCCCGAATACGAACCGAACAAGCACACGAGTCACCAGCGATGAAGACCTTTTCCGCCAAGCCGCAGGACATCCGGCAGCGACTGGTTCGTCGTCGACGCCACGGACAAGGTGCTCGGCCGCCTCGCGAGCCAGATCGCGCTGCGCCTGCGCGGCAAGCACAAGCCGATCTTCACGCCGCACATGGACACCGGCGACTTCATCGTCGTCACCCACGTCGAGAAGATCCGCGTCACCGGCAACAAGGCGGAGGACAAGCTCTACCACCGCCACACCGGCTATCCCGGCGGCATCTCGACGACCAACTTCGCGAAGATGCAGGCGCGCTTTCCCGGCCGCGCGCTGCGAAAAGGCCGTCAAGGGCATGCTGCCCAAGGGCCCGCTCGGCTACAAGATGCTGAAGAAGCTCAAGTGCTACGCCGGCGACGCGCACCCGCACGCCGCGCAGCAACCCAAGACCCTGGACATCTGAACCCCATGATCGGCAACTACTACTACGGCACCGGCCGCCGCAAGAGCTCGGTGGCGCGCGTCTTCCTGAAGAAGGGCACCGGCAACATCGTCGTCAACGACAAGCCGGTCGACGACTTCTTCGCCCGCGAAACCGGCCGCATGGTCGTCCGCCAGCCGCTGGTGCTGACCGACCACGACGCGACCTTCGACATCATGGTCAACGTCGCCGGCGGCGGCGAGTCGGGCCAGGCCGGCGCGGTGCGCCACGGCATCACCCGCGCGCTGATCGACTACGACGCGGAGCTCAAGCCCACGCTGTCGAAGGCGGGCCTCGTGACGCGCGACGCGCGCGAGGTCGAGCGCAAGAAGGTCGGCTTCCACAAGGCGCGCCGGCGCAAGCAGTTCTCGAAGCGCTGACCGGCGCCGTCGCGACAGCGCCGCGAAGGCCGCCGCGCGGGCGGCCTTCGTCATTTGCGTTGGCGCGCCGCCGGTCGCGCCGCCCTCAGCGACCGGCGCGTTCAGGCGCCATCGCGGCCGATGCTAGAATCGGACGGACGCGCATCGCGAGACACGCGCTTCAGAGGAGGCATCCATGATCAAGATCGGCATCGTCGGCGGCACCGGGCTACACGGGCGTCGAGTTGCTGCGGCTGCTCGCGCAGCATCCGGAGGCGAACGTGCGCGCGATCACCTCGCGCAAGGATGCGGGCACGCGCGTCGCCGACATGTTTCCGAGCCTGCGCGGGCGCTACGACCTCGCGTTCGCCGACCCGGCCGACGCCGACCTCGAGGCCTGCGACGTCGTGTTCTTCGCGACGCCGCACGGCGTGGCGATGGCGCAGGCGCGCGAGCTCGTCGACGCGCGGGCGTCGAGGATCATCGATCTCGCGGCCGATTTCCGGCTCAAGGACCCCGCGGTGTTCGAGCAGTGGTACGGCATGCCGCACGCCTGTCCCGACCTGCTCGCCGAATCGGTCTACGGCCTGCCCGAGGTCAACCGCGACGCGATCCGCGAGCGCGCGCATCGTCGGCAATCCCGGGTGCTACCCGACCGCGGTCCAGCTGGGCTTCCTGCCGCTGCTCGAGGCCGGGGTCGTCGACGCGGCGCATCTGATCGCCGACTGCAAGTCCGGCGTGTCGGGCGCCGGGCGCAAGGCCGAGATCGGCCTGCTCTTCGCCGAGGCCGCCGACAACTTCAAGGCCTACGGCGTCAAGGGCCACCGCCACCATCCCGGAGATCGTGCAGGGCCTGCACGCGCGCGGCCGGATCGCCGGTCAAGCTCGTCTTCACGCCGCACCTGACGCCGATGATCCGCGGCATCCACGCGACGCTCTACGCACGGCTCACCGACCCGGACGTCGACCTGCAGGCGCTGTACGAGCAGCGTTACGCCGGCGAGCCCTTCGTCGACGTCATGCCGCCGGGCGCGACGCCCGACACCCGCTCGGTGCGCGCCGCCAACGTCTGCCGCATCGCCGTCCACCGGCCGCAGGGCGGCGACATGGCGCTGGTGCTCGCGGTCGAGGACAACCTGGTCAAGGGCGCGGCGGGCCAGGCGATCCAGAACATGAACCTGATGTTCGGCCTGCCCGAAACCACGGGCCTCACGGCGCTCCCGGTCCTGCCCTGACGCGCCGTGCCCCGCCCCGTTCCTGCGTGGCGCGCTCGGCCGGCATTTCTCGATCAGCGCGCCCCGCATGGCGGTGCGCACGCACCTCGGCTGGCCGTGGAAGGCCGGTCGCGGGCTCGGCGCTCCTCGTGCTGGTCGGCGGGATGTGGTGGTGGGGTTCGACTTCGGCCAGATCCTCGGCGGCTTCAACCGCAAGGAGATCGAGCGCGGATCGCGACCCTCGAGGCGGACGTGGCAGCCGCGCAGCGCGAGGCGTCCCAGCTCCGCGCGATGAACAGCGGCTCGAGAGCGACCTCGCGATGAGCGCGGGGCGGAAGCGACGCTCACGAAGAGCAGGCGCGAGGCCGGCGCAGGAAAACGCGCAGCTCAAGGAGGAACTCGCGTTCCTGCAGGGCTTCTTCGCCGACTCGAGCAAGCCCGGCGCTGACGATCCCGCGGCTGGCCGTCGACGACAACGGCGGGAGCGCGTGCGCTACCGCCTCTGGTCGTCCGGGGCGGCGCCGCCAAGGACCGACTACGAGGGCCACCTCACGATCACGGCCGACCTCGTTCCCGGCACGACGCCCCGCCGGGTGCGCCGCGATGATCGCGCTGCCGGACGATGACCCGGGGCCGCCGCGCCCCTCAAGCTCCACTTCAAGTACTATCAGCGCATCGAAGGAATCGTTCCGCATTCCGCCCGGCTACGCGCTCCGCACGATCACCGTGCGCGCCTTCGAGTCCGGCACCGCCCCGCGCGACCCGCAACCTTGTGATTCCGTAGGAGAACCCATGTTGGAACGCAAGAAGACGTTCACGCAGAAGCGGATCGACAGCCTGATCGGCGCCGGCACCATGGTGCGCGGCGATGTCGCGTTCGAAGGCGGTCTGCGGATCGACGGCAAGGTGCTCGGCAACGTGATCGCGGGCGACGGCGAAGCCGGAACGCTGGTGATGAGCGAGCACGCGCAGCGACGGCCGGGTGGAGGTCGCCAACGTGGTCGTCAATGGCACGGTGAACGGCCCGGTCACCGCCCGCGACTCCCTGGAACTGCAGGCCAAGGCCCGCATCATCGGCGACGTGCTCTACCGGACGCTCGAGATGCACGTCGGCGCCTATGTCCGGCCGTCTCGACCCTGCCGAAGCCGGCACCGCGTCGGTGGTCGAATTGAAGCGGATGGTTTCCGACTGAGCGGATGTCCGACAGGGCGCGCAGGCCCCCGGCAGGAACCCGGACCAACCCTATCGGCGCATGGTTGCCGCGTGTCGAGCGGGCCCGATAATGCAGGCAACAGTATAACAAGGAGATACGCATGAACGACATGACCGACATGCCCGCCCCGCTCGTCTTCACCGACAGCGCCGCCCAGAAGGTGAAGGCCCTGATCGACGAGGAGGGCAATCCCGAGCTCAAGCTTCGCGTCTTCGTGACCGGCGGCGGGTGCTCGGGCTTCCAGTACGGATTCACGTTCGACGAGGTCGTGAACGACGACGACACCACGATGGAGAAGAACGGCGTGACGCTGCTCATCGACCCGATGAGCTACCAGTACCTCGTCGGCGCCGAGATCGACTACCAGGAAGGTCTCGAGGGCGCGCAGTTCGTGATCAAGAACCCGAACGCCCCGTCCACCTGCGGCTGCGGGTCGTCGTTCTCGGCCTGACCGGTCTCCCGCTGCAACGTCGACGGGTGCGCTACGCGCGCCCGAACACCTCGTTGGCCTGTTGCGAAACGCGCACGAACGTCGTGCGCTTCGACAACTCGCGCAGCCGTCGCGCCCCGACGTAGGTGCATGCCGAGCGCACGCCCCCGAGGATCTCCTGCACGGTGCCGGTGACTGCTCCCGATGCGGCACGAGCACCTCCTTGCCCTCGGCGGCGCGGTACTTCGCCACGCCGCCCGCGTACTTTTCCATCGCGGTCCGGCTGCTCATCCCGTAGAAGCGCTGGTATTTCCGGCCATCGCGCTCGACGACGTCGCCCGCGCATTCATCGTGCCCGGCGAGCATGCCGCCCAGCATCACGAAGTCCGCACCCCCGCCGAAGGCCTTCGCGACATCGCCCGGCGTCGTGCAGCCGCCATCGGCGCAGATGTGGCCCTCGAGCCCGTGCGCGGCATCCGCGCACTCGATGATCGCGGACAGCTGCGGGTAGCCCACGCCCGTCATCGTGCGCGTCGTGCACACGGACCCGGGGCCGATGCCGACCTTGACGATGTCCGCGCCCGAGAGGATCAGCTCCTCGGTCATCTCGCCGGTGACGACGTTGCCGGCCATGATGACGAGGTGCGGGTGCTGCTCGCGGATCCTCGCGACGAGGCGCACGAAGCCTTCGGTGTAGCCGTTGGCAACGTCGATGCAGACGCAGCGGATCGCAGGTCCGCGCCCTCCCCCGCTGCGACGATCACTCGGCCGAACTTCTCCTCGTCGGCCGCGCCGATGCCCATCGAATAGAATGCGGCCGTCTTGCGCGTGAGCGCCCGGAAGAACGCGACGACCTCGTCCACGGTGTAGTGCTTGTGCAGCGCGGTCGACATCTCGAACGCGTCGAGCGCGCGCGCCATCGCGAAGGTCCCGGTCGTGTCCATGTTGGCGGCGATGATCGGGACGCCGTGGTAATCGACCTGCGCGTGGCGGAAGCGGAACTCCCGCGAAATGTCGACATTCGAGCGCGTGGAGAGCGTGCTGCGCTTGGGGCGGATCAGCACGTCCTTGAAGTCCAGCCTGACCTCGTTCTCGATGCGCATCGGGATCTCCTTCTCTGAAGTCGCGTCAAACGGCCAGCGCGAACACGAATATTCCGACCATGGCGAAGACGAGCGCAACCTTGACCGCGGTCCCCAGCAGCAGGCCGATCCAGGTCGCAACGCCCACCTTGCCGGCGCGCCACGCGTCGCGTTGCGCCACGAATTCTCCGATCGCGGCGCCGGCCAGCGGCATGAACAGCAGCCCCCACAGCCGCTGAAGATCCCCGCGAGCGTTCCCGATGCGGCGCCGAGATGGCGAGCCTGCTCGCGCGGCCCGTTTCGCGCCGCGGCGGCCGCGGATAGTCGACCGCCCACGCCATCGCCGTAGCCCGGCCAGAACCAGCAGCAGCCAGGCCGGAATGCGCGCGAAGTCGTCGATCCACGCCGCGAGCGCGATGCCACCGAAGGCAGAATGGGGCCAGGCAACGCGGGCAGCACGGTGCCGCAACGCCGATCACGATCAGCGCCACCGCCACGAACCACAGCATCACCGTCACCGGATCCACCCTGCACGACGGCGGAACGAGCGCTCGCGTTTCGATCAGGGATCGGCCGAACGCCAGCCCCGGACGCGCCCGGAGCCATCGTCGATCGTTCATTCCGCCAGCAGCGGCGCCATCGCCGCCCGAACCGCGGCCATCTGTTCCGCGGTGAGGGGCAGGACCGGGCGCCGGCATTCCCCGACGCTTCGGCCGGAAATGTCGGCAGCCGCCTTGGCCACGGGATTGAACGGCAACGTCCAGAGCAACTTGTTCAAGGGCTGCATGCGACGCCACAGAGCGAGAGCTTCGGCGAGCCTGCCGGCCTCGTACAGGTCGTAGAGCCGCACGGCCTCCTTCGGCATCGCGTTCGCCCCGCCCCAGAAGCAGCCGGCGGCACCGGCCATCAAGCCATAGAGATTGAGATAATCGCAACCGTTGAAGACGCTTGCGCCGGATGCCGCCAGCTGCTCGATGCGCAGCATGTTCGACGTGCTGTCCTTGATGTACCGGACGGCATCGATCTCGCGCAGACGCGAAAGACCTCCGGCGTGATGTCGAAGCCCGAGAATTGCGGGATGTTGTAGAGCATGATCGGAATCCGATCGCCCGGCCGATCTGCTCGAAGTGCCAGCGCACGCCGGCCTCGCCCGGTCCCTCGAAGTAGGGGGAAGCATCAGCAGGGCCGTGGCCCCGATCGCTTCCGCGTGCTTCGAGTTCTCGATCGCGTCCTCCGTGCGGATGGCCGAGGTCTGCACGATCAGCTCGCAGCGACCATCGATGTGCTTTGCCGCGATCTCGGCGATCTGGCGCTTCTCCGGCTCGGAAGAAACGGAAACTCGCCGGTGCCGCCGCACACGGCGATGATGTGGACTTTCGCCTCGAGCATCGAGTCGATGTGCGCGCGCAGCGCCCGCTCGTCGACGCGAGCGCCGTCGGCGGTGAACGGGGTGCAGATCGGGACGCAAATGCCCTTGAGCTGTTTCATGCTGCCTCCATGGTTGATGCCGCGATCAATTGCCGCCCGGCGTCCGATATCAGCGCGGGTAGATGGCCCCCAGGACGCGCGCTCCGCGCGCGCCGGTGACCGCGGGCAGACTGCCCGGACGGCCCGCCAGGGCCTCGCGCGCGAGCCAGGCGAAGGCGAGCGCTTCGACGTGCTCGACGGCCACGCCCTGCACCGCCGTGGTCGCGACGGCTCGGGGCGCCAGTGCCGCCGTCAGCGCGTCCATCAGCGCGGCATTCCTGGCGCCGCCGCCGCAGATGAGAACCTCGGCGGCAGCCCCGCAATGGGTTTGCACCGCATCGGCGACCGTTCGCGCCGTCAGTGCGACCAGCGTCGCCTGGACGTCGGCCGGCGCGATCGCGCGGCCGGCAAGCCTGGCGTCGAGCCATTCGCCATTGAACAGATCGCGGCCCGTGCTCTTGGGCGGGATCCGCCCGAAGAACGGCTCCGCGCGCAGCGCCGCCAGCAACGCATCGTCGACCCGCCCGGTGCGCGACCAGGCGCCATCGCGATCGCAGGGACCGCCGCGATGGCGCGTGTGCCAGTGGTCGAGCAGGACGTTGCCGGGGCCCGTGTCGAAGCCGCGCGCCGCACCGTGTGCCGGCAGAAAGGTGACGTTGGCGATGCCGCCCAGATTGACGACGACGCGATCCACGGTCCCGCCGAAGAGAGCGGCGTGAAAGGCGGGCACCAGCGGCGCGCCTTCGCCGCCGGCCGCGACGTCGCGGCTGCGAAAATCAGCGACCACCGCGACGCCGGCCCGTTCGGCCACGCGCGCAGGGTTGTTGAGCTGGACCGTCCAGCCCTGATCGGGCCGGTGGCGCAGCGTCTGGCCGTGGACACCCGCGGCGACAACATCCGGTGCCGCGAGCCCCGCCTCGTCCACGGCTGCGATGATCGCCTCGGCATAGGTGTCGGCCAGCGCGTTCGCCGCGCGCGCCGCGCGCGCCAGCTCGTCGATGCCCGGTCGTTGCAGAGCGCGCAGCTCGTCGCCGAGCTCCCGCGCAAGAGGCAGCTGCACGGCCGCCAGCAAGGCGCAGGGCGCGCGCGTGGCGGGCTGGAAATCCGCGACGACGGCATCGACGCCGTCCATGCTCGTGCCGGACATCACGCCGGCGTAAATCTGTCGCACGACGGCGATGGCGCGTTCCCGCTACTCGCTCGAGGCGAGCTGCGCGCCCGAGACCCGTTCGGCCAGCGCAAGCTGCGCCACGGCCGGCGCCGTGCGCTCGGCAAAGGCGAGCCGGTGCTCGGGCGCGAGCGGCTCGCCGGACGGCAGCGCGACCGTGAGGGGATTGCGCTGCTCTCCGCCGACGCGGAACTCGTAGTGAAGGTGCGGCCCGGTCGCCCAGCCGGTCTGCCCGACGTAGCCGATCACTTCACCCTGCGCCACGCGCGCCCCGGTTCGCACGTGCGGCGCGAACCGCGACAGGTGCGCGTAGAGCGTCGAGAAAACGCCCTGGTGCCGCAGCTCGATCACGTTGCCATAGCCATTCTGCTTGCCGGCGAACTTCACCTTGGCGTTGCTGGTGGCGCGCACGGGCGTTCCCGTGGGCGCAGCGTAGTCGACGCCTTTGTGCGCACGCCAGTCCCGCATGATCGGATGGAACCGCGCGTTCGAGAAGCCCGACGTCACCCGCGAGAACTCCATCGGCGAACGCAGGAACGCCTTGCGCATCGGCGCGCCGTCATCGGTGAAGTAATCCTCCCGGCCATCGTCTCCACGCCAGAGCAGCGCCCGCAGCGCCCGGCCCCCGTTCACGAATTCGGCGGCGACGATGCGGCCCGCGCCGACCGGCTCGCCGTCGATGTACCGCATTTCGTAGACGACCGAGAAACGGTCGCCGCGTCGCAGGTCGTGATAGAAGTCAATGTCCCCACCGAAGACGTCGGCCATCTGCAGCGTCACCGCGTCGGGCAGGCCCGCCTCGTCGGCGGCGCCGAACAACGACGAGCGAATTTCGCCGGCCGCCATCTGCCACTGGGTTTCCACCGGCGCAGCGACGGTTTGGGCAGCAAGCTCGTCCCCTCGGCGTGCAATCGTCAGGCGCTCGCCGTCACCCGTCACGAAGCGCAGGTTGATGAGCAGGCCCCGTCGTCGGTCTCGACGGACAACGGCTTGCCCGGGCGCAGCATGTACAACGGCCGCGCCGAAGGGTTCGTACGCAGGAACGCCATGGCCGCCGGATCGACGACGCCGAGACGGGCGAGCACGCTGCCTATCGTGTCGCCGCGCCGAATGCGGTCTTCACGCCAGTATCCGCCTCCGTCGGCCGCGACGATCGACACTGCGGGTTGGGGCAGTTCGAGCCGGATCACGCTGATAGGTGTCAGCTCGGGCGCCGTATTGGCGACGAGGCCGAAGGCCGCCGCGCCGGAGATGCCGAACAGGGCTGCGGCAAGCCATTGCCCGACCGTGGGCGCCCATGCGGATCGCCGCGCGGAGGCATGGACACTTTGCGCTAGAATTGTCGACTTGTGCGTGATCATTGCCGGCAGGCAGACGGGCAAGGTTGCGATTCTAGCAAATGTTGCCCCGGAACGCCTCCCGCCGGCCGCTCTGCCCCGTTTGGAGAGCGAACGAGACCCTGCGAGGGGTGTCCGCCAGGGTCCACCATGAAACGAGCCGCGTGACCACCATGACCGTCGACCCCTCCCGCCAGCTCGCGGTCTTTCGCCATGGCGCCGACGAGATTCTGGTCGAGTCCGAGCTCGCATCGAAACTCGCCCGGGGCAAGCCGCTGCGGATCAAGGAGGGTTTCGATCCCACCCGCCCCGATCTGCATCTCGGTCATACGGTGCAGTTCAACAAGCTGCGGCAATTGCAGGATCTCGGCCACCACATCATCTTCGTCATCGGCGATTTCACCGGGATGATCGGCGATCCGACCGGCCGCAACGTCACGCGCCCCGCGCTCTCGCGCGAGGAAATCGAGGCCAACGCGAAGACCTACACCGATCAGGCGTTCCTGATCCTCGATCGCGCGCGGACCGAGGTCGCGTTCAACTCGACCTGGCTCCTGCCTCTGGGCGCCGACGGCATGATCAAGCTCGCGGCGCGATACACCGTCGCGCGCATGCTCGAGCGCGACGACTTCGGCAAGCGGTACCAGAGCGGCCAGCCGATCGCGATCCACGAGTTTCTCTACCCGCTGGCCCAGGGCTACGACTCCGTTGCGCTCCACGCCGACGTCGAGCTGGGCGGCACCGACCAGAAGTTCAATCTTCTCGTCGGCCGCGAGCTGCAGCGGCATTACGGGCAGGAGCCGCAGTGCATCCTCACGCTGCCGCTGCTGGAGGGACTCGACGGCGTCAACAAGATGTCCAAGTCGCTCGACAACTACGTCGGGATCACCGAAGCGCCGAACGACATATTCGGCAAGCTGATGTCGATCTCCGACGAGCTGATGTGGCGGTACTACACGCTGCTTTCGTTCCGCCCGGCCGGCGACGTGGCGACCCTGAAGCGCGAGTGCGCGGAGGGTCGCAATCCGCGCGACGCCAAGGTCGCCCTCGCGCAGGAAATCGTCGCGCGCTTCCACTCGCAGGCGGCCGCGGAGCACGCGCTCGCCGAGTTCGAGGCGCGGTTCCGGCAGGGCGCGTTGCCCGAAAGCATGCCGGAGGTCACGCTGTCGACGTCGGGCGCAGGCATTCCGATCGCCCAGCTCGCGAAGCAGGCCGGGATCGTCGACTCGACGTCCGAGGCACTGCGGCTGATCGCGCAGCGGGGGCTCAAGGTGGACGGCGACGTCGTCGCCGACAAGGCGCTGGTGATTGCGTCTGGCCGCACGGTCGTCGTCCAGGCCGGGAAGCGCAAGTTCGCACGGGTGATCGTGAAGTGAAACCAGGGACAGACCCCAACGCCTTTCACGTAACCTCATGCCGTCATGGCCGCGAACGCGGGACCACAGCGTCTGCTGACGGGCACCACCGAACTCCCGCCTTCGCCGGGGCGACGACAACCGGCATCTGATCGGCATCGGGATCAGAGCAGCTGTTTCTCCGGTTTCCTCCGCCCCATCCCTTTCCGCCGGCCTACTCCAGCTCGATCGTGTCGTTGATCGCGGCGACCCCCGCCTTCGCGCAGGCGTCGTCGGCGTCGCCGCCCGGCGCGCCGGAGACTCCGATGCCCCCGACGAGCGAGCCCTTGGCGCGAATCACCAAACCGCCACCGACGGCGATCACGTTCGGCAGCTGGCGAATGCCGCTCTGCGGTTTTCCGGCCTGCGAGATCGCGGCAAGTTCCGTCGTGTCGGTGCGAAACGTGACCGCGGTCGCAGCCTTGCCGGTTGCAGTCTGCGTGGTATGCGCGCCAGCCAGATTGTCGCGCAGCACGGCGAGCGGCTGCCCGCCGCGGTCGACGACGGCCACGGCGACGGTGTAGCCATCCTTCTGGCACCGGGCCAGCGCCGCCTGCGCCGCAGCCTGCGCAGCGAACGTCGTCAGCGTCATGTAATTCGCCAGCATCTTCTGCGCGCCGGCAGGCGCGACCACACCGGCCGCGACGACCGCCGCCGCCACGCCCAAAAGCATCGAAGCCTTCACGCCCATGCGTCCTCCCCCTGTCGTTCCTGCCCGGTCAGGCCATCCCCGGATTGCCCGCCGCGCCCTCGATCTGCGGCAGGTTGAGCGCGCGCGGCGCGATGGTCTTCTGCGCGCGCAGGTAGCGGGCGATCACGTCCCATATCGGTTCGGTTCC
This sequence comes from uncultured beta proteobacterium, assembly GCA_963700415.1. Taxonomy (GTDB): domain Bacteria; phylum Pseudomonadota; class Gammaproteobacteria; order Burkholderiales; family Casimicrobiaceae; genus CAIWHR01. Next base: position 110,357 of record CAVOXS010000014.1, on the reverse strand, counting down.
CGCCGCCCTTGCCTCCTCGGAGACGGGTGCCCAGCCGGCGACCTTGTATTTCTTCGCCGGGTCGAGCGGCTTGCCGGAGAGCGTCATCCGCGTGATCCGGCCGCCCATCTTCGCGCGCGGGTCGATCGCATAGCCGAGACCGCCGACGCGCACCATATCGCCGCCCTGCTGATAGTACGGATCCGGATTGAAGAGGTTGTCGGCGACGTCCTCGAGGATCGTCTTGATCGTCTCGCCGGTCAGCTCGCTGACGGTGACGTACGGGTAGGTGATGGCCGTCTGGTCCATCAGGTGCTCGTACGTGATCGCCTGCCCCGGCAGCAGCGACGTGCCCCAGCGGAATCCCGGTGAGAACGCGATCTCGGCATTCTTCTCCGCCATCAGGCCGTCGAGCAGCAGCTGATCGAACGTGCCGTTGAAGTTGCCGCGCCGGTAGAGCAACCCCTCGGTGACCGCGAGCCTTTCCTCGAGCTTCGCCTTGTACGGCGAGCGCACCTTGTCGATCAACGCGCCCATCGCGGGGTCGGCGGGGAGCAGATCGGAGAAGATCGGCAACAGCTTGTAGCGGAAGTCGGCGACCTTGCCGCCCTTGACCTCGAGATCGAGCACGGCGAGGAACTTGCCGTTGCTGCCGGCGTTGGTGACGAGCGTGCGCCCGCCGCCGTTGGCGACGATGGTCGGCGCCGGCACGCCGTCGTGCGTATGGCCGCCGAGGATCGCGTCGATGCCCCGCACGCGCGAGGCGAGCTTCAGGTCGACGTCCATTCCGTTGTGCGAAAGCAAAACGACCGCCTGCGCGCCCTTGCCGCGCGCCTCGTCGACGACCTTCTGCAGGTTCTCCTCCTGGATGCCGAACGTCCAATCGGCGACGAAGTACCTCGGATTGGCGATCGGCGTATACGGAAAGGCCTGCCCGACGATCGCGACCGGCACGCCATTGACGGCCCGGATCGTGTAGGGCGGGAATACCGGGTCGCCGAAGTCGGCCGTCTTGATGTTCTGTGCGACGAATTCGATCCTGCCGGCGAAGTCCTTGGCGACGACCTCCTTCACCCGGTCGGCGCCCAGCGTGAACTCCCAGTGCCCGGTCATCACGTCGACGCCCAGCAGCTTGCACGCGTCGACCATGTCCTGGCCCTTGGTCCACAGTGCGGTGGCGGAGCCCTGCCAGGTGTCGCCGCCGTCGAGCAGCAGGGCGTGCGGCCGCGACGCCTTCAGCCGCCGGACCAGCGTGGCGAGGTGCGCGAAGCCGCCGACCTTGCCGTAGGTCTTGGCCGCGGCGACGTAATCGAGATACGTGAACGCGTGGGCGTCCATCGTTCCGGGCTTGATGCCGAAATGCCTGAGCAGCGCCTCGCCGACCAGATGCGGCGGCCGGCGCGCGAAGTCGCCGAAGCCGAGGTTGACGTTCGGCTCGCGAAAGTAGATCGGCAGGAGTTGCGCGTGGCAATCGGTGAAGTGCAGAAGGCTCACGTTGCCGAACGGGGCGACGTCGTACACCGCGGCCGCCGCGTTGCCCTGCGCCTGTGTCTCGCGCGACGCCAGCGGGAACCCCGCGGCCGCGGCGGCTGCGAGCACGTTCAGGAATTCGCGGCGGTCCATGGTTTCGGCGAAGCGGGCGACAGGTCAGCGGCGAGCAAAGCGGGCCAGCGCCTGCAGGTCCTCGGGGAACATCTCCTTCGCCTCCTTGAACGCGATGCGGCCGTCGCGGTCGACGACATAGAGCTCCGGCAGCCCTTCGCGCCGGCCGAACCACTTGGTGCTCTCGGCCGACGCCATCGCCGCGGGAAACGTGTATCGATGCTCGAGCATGTAGGCGCGCGCCTTCGCCGGCTCGCGGTCGATCGAAAACGTCAGGAACTCGAGGCCGCGCCCGCCCTCCGCCTCGTAGAGCTGCTGCAACAGAGGATTCTGCCGCGCGCAGAAAGGACACCACGACGCCCAGAACTCGACGACGACGACGCGTCCCGTGAGCGCCGAGGCCGGGAGTGTGCGGCCATCGAGCAGGGTGACGTCGCGCCAGTCGACCCGATCGCCGAGCGCTGCCGCGAGCGCCGGATCGGGCGCCGCCGCGCTGATCGCGGCGGCGGGGAGAACGATCATGAATTCACGACGGTTCACGGTGCGCGACGGGGCGAACGAGGGGATGAGGACTCACACGTTCAGGCCGGGTGCAAGGCGGCTGGCGAAGGGTGACGGTGCGTCGCGGATGCGGTGCCCTTGCGGATTCGGTGGGCGCGTGGGGGGCGGGGAGTCTGCTCCAGGGAGCCGGCCCCGCCGGGGCGCGCATCCGGACCGATGGCCGGATCCTAATTGTTGACGGGCGATCGCGGATCCAGCAACAGGGCCATGAGGTCGCGGATCTGCGCCTCGCTGAGCAGCTGCATGTGACCGAAGCGCGGCATGTTGGAACAGGCCGCGTACGCCTTGCTGTTCCAGAGCTTGCCCCAGGTGTACTGGATGACCGGCCCGGACGAGGGGTCGGTCAAGCTCTTCACGCCCCGGCTCTTGCCGTAGTTGTAAAGGCTCGGACCGATCGTGCCGAAGGAGATTTCCTTCTTGTCGAGCTGGTGGCAGTTGTAGCACTGACCCCCGTTGCCATCGGTGTCGGCACTCTTGTCGGACCAGGTCATGCCGCGGCCGCTCTGGGCCAGCTTCTCGCCGGCCTTCCAATCGCCGAAATACTGCCCTCCGGCGGGCCACTTGATGGTGGCCAGGGCCTCGGCTTCGACACGCTTGGCCACTTCCGGGGTCGGAGGCTCGGCAGACGAACATGCGGATTGACCGAGGTCCTGCCGCAGCCGGTCGGTCTTCGCGATGCCCTGGTCGCGGAACGAGGCCTTCATCATGGCCGCGAACTCGGGATCCAGATCGGCGCTCGGGCCGACGCTGGCACACCCGGTGATCAGCGCAGCTGCGGCCAAGCTGAAGACGGCGTACTTGGTCTTGATTTTCATGGCGGCAACTCCTTCAGCGCTTGAGGGCGGGGGCGACAGACTTCGCACCCTTGGCATTGACGCCCATGTAAGTTGCCAGGGCGATGGTCACGTCGGAGGCGAAGAGCGGATACGGGAAGCGCTGAAGGCGCAGGCAGTCCTGCAGCCGCAGCTGCATGCTCCACATCTGGCCGTTGGACACCCGGTACGCGGGCCACGCGGCGATGCCGAGGCCGTCGCCCGGGTTCTCGTAGAGCACCGGCAGCGCCTGCAGTCGAATGCGCTTGTCCGGCTCGCCGTGGCAGCTGGCGCAGGAAAAGTCCATCGGCCCGGCACGGTAATAGAACGCCTTCTGGCCCAATGCGTAGAACTTGCGCTCCAGCGCGTGCTCCTGCGACAGTGCAAAGGGCATGTCCCGCGACTCTCCGGAGATCCAGGTGGCCAGGGCCGTGATGTTGGCCATCTCGCCCTTGCCGAACGGCGTCTTGGCCAGTTCCTCGGCGTTGAAGCCCTGCAAGGCGGACATGCAGGTCAGCAGGCGCGACTCCACGTCCTGGACCCGTCCGGTGTCGGGAAAGTAGCGCGGCAGCTCAACCCACGCTCCCTTGACGACCCCCGGCCCCTTGCCCAGATCGCACTTCTCCAGGCTGACCTTCTTGGGCCCGCGAGGCGTCTTCCAGAGTTCTTCACCTTTGGCCTCGAACAGCTCGGCGGGATTGCCGTCGGCGAGCGCCGCACGATACTTCTCGATTTCCTTGACCGAGTCCTGGCCCGAGTCCTGGCCGAAGGCGAGCGACGAGACCCATGCCGCCGCCAGCGCGGCGGCCGCCACGCGTTTCACACGTTTGCTCACGTCATCCTCCGAAGTGTGATGCGCGATCCGCCGCGCGTCGTGGAACGGTGACCCGCACTCCCTCACACCCGCGGGTGCAGACAGGCGAAGCCTTCCCTGAACTCTTGCCTGGAAAATCGCCACGAGGCCCGACCGTACGACTCGGGCTTCAGGCGCGACCTTCTTCGGATCGATCTCGCTACGCTGGGGCGCGAGGGCAAAACGGTTGCCGAAGTCGCGCCTAGCGCGCGTCGCCCGCACATTGCCAGCGCCGCCAGGTCGACGACCCCGACCGGCCCCCCGGCATCACGCACGGTCACCGCCATCGCCTTCTGCATGCTTCGGTTCCCCCCATGAGCGGGCGCCGTGTCCCCGGCGCTGCCGCGTGGCGCGCGCTACCCGATGGTGGCCTCGTCGGTGCGCTTTTCACCCTTGTTGTCGATCCACGTCACCTGCACCTTCTCGCCCTTCGCGCCGCCCTTGAACTTGAAGGACAGGAAGGGATTCTTCGCGACCGCCGGGCCCCACTGTGCGGTGAGCACGGTCTTGCCGTTGTGCGCCACGGACACGGTCTGGATGAACCAGGCGGGGATGGGCTTGCCGGCGGAGTCCTTCCGCAGGCCGGTCTCCATCTCGTGGCTCATCAGCACCTTCACCTCGGTCGAATCGCCAACGACGCTCGCCCGGATCTTCATCGGATCTGCCATTTGAGGCTCCCTTGTCCGCCTGAGGCTAGCCGCCGCAACCGCCGGCCGTGACCTTGATTTCCTTGGAGGCGACGTAGTACTTGCCCTCCGCCTTCACCAGCGCGTAGACGTTCGAGCTCTGGCCCATCTTGACGCGGGTGATGATCGCCGGGTCCGTGCCCGCGGGGATCTCGAAGCTCGCCGCGAGCATGTTCGGGTTCTTCTCGATCAGGATCGCGATCGACTCGGTCTTCGGGATGCCGCTGGTCACGCCGATGGGCACGACCGCGCCGTTCTCGGCGATGTCCGGCGTCGACACGAACGCGATGTCCTTGCTCTGGACCGGCGTCCCGCCGCCGAACGCCTTCATCGTCTCGTCCATGGTCTTGGACTCGAAGGCGCTCTTGTTCCACGCCTGCGCCGCCGCCGTCCCCGGAACAAGCCAGCCAGCCGCCGCGAGCAGGGTCAACAACGACGCGCCCCCGCCTGCTTTCAGCACCGTCCTGCGTGTTTCGTTCATTCGCGCACCCCCTGGAATGTCCCGCATCACACCGCGACCCCGGTCAATAGCCGGGCTCCCCTTTCTATCAATTCTAACGTTATACTGAAAGGTTTGCCTAGAGGGCGCTATACCCACTATGGAGTATGCCGTCGGCCCGGGCGCGACCACACCAGCCAGATCTCGGGCCGTTGCAGCGCGCACGCGGTCTTCACCCGCGCACCGCAGGCCGCCCCATGCTTCAGTGGACGGCCCCGCCGCGGACGCGCACGATGATGCGCTGCGCCGCCGGGAGTCAAACTCGTCACGCCTGCCGATGTCCGCACCGCGCGGCACATCGCTTCGGAGACTCAGATGCCTCGCCTCGCCCTGATGCTGTCCAGCCCGCGCCATCGACGATCCTGCGCCATGCGCTCACTGGCGGCCACGGCGCTGTTGCCGGTCGTGCTTGCCATCGCCCAGCCGGTCGTGCTGGCGCCGACACCGAGCCAGCCGGAAGGACCTTTCTATCCGAAGACCTTCCCCGCCGACCGCGACTCCGACCTGACACAGGTCGTCGGACGCGCGGCCAGGGCCCAGGGTACCCCGCTCTACCTGTCCGGCCGCGCGCTCACGCGCGACGGCCGGGCGCTCGGGAACGCAACCGTCGAGTTGTGGCAATGCGACGTGCATGGCCGGTATCACCATGCCGGCGACGACGGGGTTCCGCGCGACGACAATTTCCAGGGCTACGGCATCGCGACCACCGACGCCGGGGGCCGCTATGCGTTCAAGACGATCCGGCCCGTGCCCTACGGCGGGAGGCCGCCGCACCTGCACATCCGGCTGCGAGCCGGAGGCGGCTCCGTGCTCACCACGCAGATCTACGTCGCAGGCGACGCGCTGGCCGGCGACAGCGTCCTCTCCGGCTCGTCGAGCGACAGGATCCGGCAGTTGACGATGGCGCTCGCACCGACCGCCGGTCGCGAGCAGGGGGCGCTGAGCGGCACCTTCGATCTGGTGCTGCGCTGACCTGACAGGGTTGTCATGCGGTCCGCGGCGCCCCAATGGGCACCGGGATCGACGGGCGCCGGGATCTTCAGTGAATCGTGGCCGTCGACAGGAAGCGCAGCTCCGCGCCGGATCTCAGCCGATAGACGCCCTCGCCGAGATGCTCGGCGCCTTCCATTTCCTGGCGCGTGAACGTGATCTCGGTATCGCCGTGAGTGGCCTCCAGCACGACGTCGTCCGCGACCGTGCGTTCGTCGGGGACGCGGGTGTACTCCTTCGCGAAGACGACGCCGTCGAACAGCACGAAATCCGCCCCGTCCAACGCGCTCGCCAGATTCGACAGGTTCACGCCCGTTGCCATGATTCCTCCGACGTTCCGGCCGGCATCCCTCGCCCGACCCCACGACTCCCAGATGCGGCCATTCGAACGGGCCTTCAAGCCCGGTCCCGAAGCCAGATGCCATTGCCCGCTTGTATGCAACGCGGGAGAGAGGACACGGGTTGACTCGGTACCCGCCCGGCTGCCTGAAGGGCACTGACCTCCGCCGGACGCGCGAATGGCAGGCCAGAGGCTTGTCCCGCTCAGCCGGATGCCGCTTTGCCGCCCACCGTGCGCGCGGGACCGTTCAGCTGCCGACGAGCGCGCGGACGAAATTGGGGAGCGCGATTGCCGCGCGATGCATGTCGCCGTTGTAGTACTGGAGCCCGGTAAGCCCCCGCTCGGCGATGCGGCGGTCCACGTCGTCCGCCGACAGGCTCCGGGGATCGAGTGTCGTCGACGCGCACGCCATCATCCAAAGGCCGCCGTACAGGGGCACCGAGGTCAGATAGGGCGTGACCAGCGGGAACGCCTCGCGCAGTCCGGCCAAGGTCTCGCGGATCCGGTCCGGGTGCGCGATCGGACTCGCGATATGCAGCGTCATCGCGCCCCCCGGCTTGAGCCGCGCCGCGCAGGCCCGATAGAAGTCCGCTGTATACAACAACTCGGACGGACCGCCCGGGTCGGTCAGATCCAGGACGATCAGGTCGAAGCCTTCGGTACCGGCGCGGACGTAGGCGAAGCCATCCTCGACCTTGAGCGTGAGGCGGGGGTCGTCCAGCGCGCCGCCGTGGACCGCACCCAGATACTTGCGCGCGATGTCGACGACCGCGCTGTCGATCTCCGCGAGCGTCACCGACCGGATCGACGGATGCTTCAGCAGTTCCTCGGCGGACCCGCCGTCGCCACCCCCGATGATCAGCGCGCTTTGCGGCTGCGGATGGGTCACCGCCGCAAGATGCACGAGATTCTCGTGATAGAAGAACTCGTCCTTTTCGGACGTCATGAAGTGGCCGTCGAGCCGGAACAGCCTGCCGAACGGCACGGTGTCGTGAACTTCGATTGCCTGGAAGGCCGACCTGAATTGCTCGAAGCGCCGGGCCGACCGAATGTAGAACCCCCACTCGGGCGTAAGTTGCTCCGTCAGCGCATCGTGCGGGAGCCCGGTCAGCGCGGCATCCGCATTCCCGGTCGAGCCGTCAGTCATCCTTGCCGCCGCGAACGATCGCCTGATACTTCGTGCGCTTCGGCTGCAACGCCGTCTCGAGGGCGCGAAACAGCTGTTTCGCCTTGTCGCTGTTGTCGGTCGCGAGGTTGCAGACGTAGACGTCCACCGTCACGAAGCCGAATTCCGGCCAGGTGTGGATCGCCAGATGGGATTCGGCGAGGAGCACGGTTCCCGTGACACCCTGGGGCTCGAACTGGTGGAACGAATCGCCGACAACGGTCAATCCGGTGGCGTGCGCGGCCGCGACGCACAGCGCCCGCAGCGTGTCGGCGCGGGTGAACTCCGGCGTGTGCGCGGGGCACCCGTACCATTCGCCCAGAAGATGGATGCCGTCCATGAATTGTCCCCTCCGCCGCACTGACGCAAACTGCCGCTCGAATGCGTCGCCGCGCCCCCCGTTGCGCTCGAATGAATGCTGGCGCACCGAAGAAAAAGCCCCGCTCCCCGCCGCGCAGGAAGAAGGGCGCCGCCGACGCACGGCATCACCGGCGCGCGTCGATGTAAACGTCTTATTATTGCACAAATCGCCCACCGGCGCGATAATTTGCCGATCTGCACGCGGTGAAAATCATCTGGCATCGCCGCGGCACGCTCGATTTCTTGCCAAAACGCCAGATGCGCCAACCCCGCTCCGGCCGCCTTCCACGAGACCCGCTCCGCATCATGACATCCACGCAGAACGTCGCCATTCCTCAACTCGCGAACGCGATCCGCGCGCTTGCGATGGATGCCGTGGAAACGGCGAAGTCGCGGCCATCCCGGCATGCCGATGGGCATGGCGGAAATCGCGGTCGCGCTGTGGACCCGTCACCTTGCGCACAATCCGGCGAATCCGAAGTGGGCCGAACCGGGATCGCTTCGTCGTCTCGAACGGGCACGGCTCGATGCTGTTGTACGCGCTGCTGCACCTCACCGGGTACGACCTGCCGATCGAGGAACTGAAGCGCTTCCGGCAGCTGCATTCGAGGACCCCCGGCCACCCGGAGTTCGGCGTCGACACCAGGCGTCGAGACCACGACGGGCCCGCTGGGTCAGGGCCTGAGCAACGCCGTCGGCATGGCGCTCGCCGAGAAGCTGCTCGCCGCGGAGTTCAACCGGCCCGGCCACGTGATCGTCGATCACCGCACCTACGTCTTCGTCGGAGACGGCTGCCTGATGGAGGGCATTTCGCACGAAGCGTGCTCGCTCGCCGGCACGTGGGGCCTCGGCAAGCTGATCGTGTTCTACGACGACAACGGCATCTCGATCGACGGCGAGACCAAGGGCTGGTTCACCGACGACACGGTCGAGCGGTTCGAGGCCTACGGCTGGAACGTGATCCGGAACGTCGACGGCCACGACGTCGAGGCGGTCGACGCGCGCGATCGTCGAGGGCGCACGCGTCACCGATCGTCCCGACCCTCGTCTGCTGCAAGACCGTGATCGGCAAAGGCGCGCCGCACAAGGCCGGAACCGCAGACGCGCACGGCTCGCCGCTGGGCGAGAAGGAGGTCGCGCTCGCGCGCGTCGAGCTCGGCTGGCCGCATGCGCCGTTCGTCATTCCCGACACGGTCTACGAAGGCTGGAATGCACGCGCGCAGCGCGCGTCCTCCGAGGATGCGTGGGCCAAGCGCTTCGCGCACTACCGCGCGGCGCATCCCGGCCTCGCCGCGGAATTCACGCGACGGATGCACGGCGAGCTCCCGGCGAACTGGGGCGAGACCGCGGGCGCGTTCGTCGCCGCGCAGGACGCGAAGGGCGAGACCGATGGCCACGCGCAAGGCCTCGCAGCACGCGATCGAGGTCTTCGCCAAGGCGCTGCCGGAGATGATCGGCGGATCGGCCGACCTGACGGGCTCGGTGTTCACGAACTGGTCCGGCAGCAAGCCGGTCTCCCGCGACGCTCCCGGCAACTACGTCAACTTCGGCGTGCGCGAATTCGCGCATGTGCGCGATCGCGCAACGGCATGGCGCTGCACGGCGGCCTGATCCCGTATGTCGGCACGTTCCTCACGTTTTCCGACTACGCCCGCAACGCGCTGCGGATGGCGGCGCTGATGAAGCTGCGGTCGATCTTCGTCTTCACCCACGATTCGATCGGGCTCGGCGAGGACGGGCCGACGCACCAGCCGGTCGAGCACGCGGCAAGCCTGCGGCTCATTCCGAACATGGACGTCTGGCGGCCCTGCGACACCGTGGAGACCGCCGCTGCGTGGGCTGCGGCGATCGAGCGCGCGCGACGGCCCCGCCTGTCTGCTGTTCACGCGCCAGAACGTTCCGTTCCAGGCGCGCGACGGCGCGCAGATCGCGGCGATACGCCGGGGTGGCTACGTGCTGGCCGACTGGAACGACGCGAGCCCCAGGCGCGCGGTGATCATCGCGACGGGCTCGGAGGTCGCGCTGGCGATGGGCGCCCGCGCGGCGCTCGCGGCCGAGGGCGTGGCGGCGCGCGTGGTATCGATGCCGGGTACCAGCGTTTTCGACCGGCAGGATGCCGCCTACCGCGCGAGCGTGCTGCCACCCGGCGTGCCGCGCGTCGCGGTGGAAGCCGGCTCGACCGCGGGTTGGCACAAGTACGTCGGCGCGATCGACGACGGACGCGCCGCCGTCATCGGTCTCGACACCTTCGGCGAATCTGCGCCGGCAGGCGTGCTGTTCAAGCATTTCGGCTTCACCGTGGAGAATGTCGTTGCCGCGGTGAAACGCGTCGTGGCATGACCGGCGCCGGGCCGCGCGCGACGCGCGGGATGCGTCGATGACGGCTATCGTCATCCGCCGCGCGACCGCTGCCGATGCTCCAGCGATCGCGCGCGTGCGCATCGACAGCTGGCGTACGACCTACCGCGGATTGATCCCGGACGCCTATCTCCAGGCGATGCAGGTCGAGGCGAGCGCGGCCATGTGGGATCGCGTCCTGACGGCGGGACCGAACGCGACGTGCGTTTTCGTCGCGGAGCACGAGGCGGACGTCGTCGGATTTTCCTGCGGCACGCTGCTGGAACCGGCAAAGCTCGGGTTCGACTCGGAGCTTGCGGCGGTCTATCTGCGTCGCGAATTCCAGCGCGTGCGGCTGGGCCGGCGGCTCGTCGGCGCTGTCGCCGAAGCTCTGCGCGCGCAGTCCGCGACGGCTCTATTGACTTGGGTCATAGCGGGCAACAAGGGTGCGCGCGCATTCTATGAAGGTCTGGACGGTGAGCTCATCGTCGAACAGCCGTTCCAGTGGGATGGCATGGATCTGGTCGAAGCGGGGTACGGCTGGCGCGACCTGAATACCCTGGTCGCGGCCTGCGGCGTGCTCGAGGCGACGGCGCGTTGACTCAGGCGCGGAGCGCGATTTCTATTTCTATCGGGAGCAGAGCATGACGATCAGGATTGGCATCAACGGCTTCGGCCGCATCGGCCGCATGGTGCTTCGCGCCGCCATACGGGATTTCCCCGACATCGAGGTGGTTGGCATCAACGACCTGCTCGAGCCCGACTATCTGGCCTACATGCTGGCTTACGACTCGGTGCACGGGCGCTTCAAGGGCGATATCGCCGTCGACGGCAACACGCTGGTGGTCAACGGCAAGAAGATCCGCCTCACCGCCGTCAAGGATCCGGCCGAACTCAAGTGGAAAGACGTCGGTGCCGACATCGTCGTCGAATCGACGGGACTGTTTCTAACCCTCGAAACGGCCAACAAGCACATCGTCGCGGGTGCGAAGAAGGTGATCATGTCGGCGCCGTCCAAGGACGACACTCCGATGTTCGTGTTCGGCGTCAACGACAAGACCTATGCCGGACAGGCGGTCATTTCCAACGCCTCCTGCACCACCAACTGTCTCGCGCCGGTCGCCAAGGTGCTGCACGACAACTGGGGGATCAGGCGCGGCCTGATGACCACCGTGCACGCGGCGACGGCCACCCAGAAGACCGTCGACGGCCCGTCGAACAAGGATTGGCGCGGAGGTCGCGGCATTCTCGAGAACATCATCCCGTCGTCCACGGGTGCCGCGAAAGCGGTGGGCAAGGTCATCCCGGAGCTCAACAAGAAGCTCACCGGCATGGCCTTCCGCGTGCCGACCTCCGACGTTTCGGTGGTCGATCTCACGGTGGAGCTCGCGAAGGAAACGACCTACGATGCCATCTGCGCCGCGATGAAGGCCGCCTCCGAAGGGCCGATGAAGGGGGTGCTCGGTTACACCAACGACAAGGTCGTCGCCACCGACTTCCGTGGCGAGAGCCGCACCTCGGTGTTCGATGCCGACGCCGGCATGGCGCTGGACGGCACGTTCGTCAAGGTCGTGGCGTGGTACGACAATGAATGGGGCTACTCCTGCAAGGTGCTGGAGATGGTCCGCGTGATGTCCAGGTAGATTGCCTTGGACAGGGGGGCCGTTGCGCGGCCTCCCGTTCGATTCCCCGATTCCGCCACCACTGAGGCCAGGGTCACCATGAGTTTCAAGCGCCTTACCGACCTCGACGTCGCCGGCAAACGCGTCTTCATCCGCGCCGATCTCAACGTGCCGCAGGACGATGCGGGCAACATCACCGACGACTCGCGGATCCGGGCATCGGTCCCGGGAATCCGCGACGCGCTCGCGCGGGGCGCCGCCGTGATGGTGACCTCTCACCTCGGCCGGCCGACGGAAGGCAAGTGGAGCGAGGCGGATTCCCTCGCTCCGATCGCGAAGCGGCTGTCCGAGCTCCTCGGCACCCCGGTGCCGCTCGTCAGGGACTGGGTCGACGGCGGCGCGTGGCATGCCGCGCTGCAGGCGGGCTCGGTGGTGCTCCTCGAGAACTGCCGGTTCAACGCCGGCGAGAAGAAGGACGACGACGCCCTCGCGCGCAAGATGGCGCATCTATGCGACGTCTATGTCAACGACGCGTTCGGCACCGCGCATCGAGCGGAGGCGACCACGCACGGGATCGCGAAGCACGCACCGGCTGCCTGCGCGGGGCCGTTGATGGCCGCCGAACTGGAGGCCCTGGGCAAGGCGCTCGCCCACCCGGCGCGGCCCGTCGTCGCGATTGTCGGGGGATCGAAGGTCTCGACCAAGCTCACCGTGCTGAAAACGCTCGCCGCCAAGGTGGATACGCTGATCGTCGGCGGTGGCATCGCCAACACCTTCATCCTGGCGGCGCATGGCCACGTGGGCAAGTCGCTGGTCGAGGCCGACCTCGTCGGCGAGGCCCAGGCGATCCTGGACGCGTTCCCGGGCAAGGTGCCCATCCCGGTCGATGCGGTCTGCGCGAAGGAGTTTTCGGCAACGGCGGCCCCGATGCAGAAGGCGATCGAAAACGTAGCGCCGGACGACATGATCCTCGACATCGGACCAAGCTCGATCGCCGTGCTGAAGATGATCGTCGCCAAGGCCGGCACGATCGTCTGGAACGGACCGATCGGCGTGTTCGAGTTCGACGCCTTCGCGGCCGGCACCAGGGCGCTGGCGGAAGCCATCGCGGCATCGTCGGCGTTCTCGATCGCGGGCGGCGGCGACACCGTCGCCGCAATCCACAAGTTCGGGGTCGCCGACCGTATCTCGTACATTTCCACCGCCGGCGGCGCGTTCCTCGAGTTCCTCGAAGGCAGGACGCTGCCCGCCGTGGCGATGCTGGAAACCCGGGCGAGTGGCTGAGGCCCCTTTCGTCGGACCGGCGCAACCGCAATCCCTTCGCACCCCAAGGAGATCCCCATGCCTCTCGTCTCGATGCGCCAACTGCTCGACCACGCCGCCGAAAACGGCTATGGGCTGCCGGCGTTCAACGTCAACAATCTCGAGCAGGTTCAGGCGATCATGGCGGCAGCGTCCGAGACCGACAGCCCGGTGATCATGCAGGCGTCCGCCGGCGCGCGGAAATACGCGGGCGAGACGTTCCTGCGCCACCTGATCGAAGCTGCGGTCGAGAGCTACCCCGACATCCCGGTCGTGATGCACCAGGACCACGGGCAATCGCCGGACGTCTGCCTGCAGGCGATGCGCCTGGGCTTCTCGAGCGTCATGATGGACGGTTCGCTGCAGGCCGACGGCAAGTCGATCGCGAGCTACGAGTACAACGTCGACGTCACGAAGAAGGTCGTCGCCACGGCACATGCGATCGGCGTCACCGTCGAGGGCGAGCTCGGCTGTCTGGGCTCGCTCGAGACGATGCAGGGCGACAAGGAGGACGGGCACGGCGCCGAAGGCAAGATGACGCGCGAGATGCTGCTGACCGACCCCGACCAGGCGGCCGATTTCGTCAAGGCGACCCAGCTGGACGCGTTGGCGATCGCGATCGGCACCTCGCACGGCGCGTACAAGTTCACGCGCAAGCCGACCGGCGACATCCTCGCGATCGACCGGATCAAGGCGATCCACGCGCGGATCCCCAATACGCACCTCGTGATGCACGGCAGCTCGTCGGTTCCGCAGGACCTGCTTCAGATCATCCGCGAGAACGGCGGCGAGATGAAGGAGACCTACGGCGTGCCGGTCGAGGAGATTCAGGAGGGGATCCGGCACGGCGTGCGCAAGATCAACATCGACACCGACATCCGGCTGGCGATGACGGCGGCAATCCGCAAGTTCCTCAATCAGAACAAGAGCGCGTTCGATCCGCGCGATTACCTCAAGCCCGCGCGGGAGGCGGCGAAGACCATCTGCAGGCAACGCTACGAGCAGTTCGGCTGCGCCGGCATGGCCTCGAAGATCAAACCCATCCCGCTGGACCGGATCGCCGCCAAGTACAAGGCCGGCGAGCTGGCGCAGATCGTCAACTGAAGACGGGTCGCTGCGCGCCCGCGCCGGGTGGCGAACACCAGGCCGAGGTCCGCCGGACAAGCAGAGGGCCGGTCCCGCGAACGCGGCCTTGCCGCCCACCGTGAGCGTGGGGCCTTTGCGCTCAGCGCTGTGGCGCGCAGGCCGCCGTCAACGGCAACGCCAGCGCCTGCAGCACGTCGCCTGCCTTGGCGTTCTGGACGAAGGCGACGACGGTCGAAGCGCTTCCCGCCTCGGCGGGCATCGGCATCGTGATGTCCCAGCGCATGTCGCCGTTCGCGTCCGGCGAAGGCCCGGCGCGAAACCACCGCACGACGTGGTCGTGCGCGAGACGGACGCCGGCGTTTTCGCCTGCCTTGACGTCGGAGGCGAGTCCGCTATCGGCGAGCGCGACGTAAAGAACGGCTCCCTTGCGATCGGTGATCGCCGGCACGCGCGCGCGCGCCTTGACCGCTATCGCTCCCGGTTGCGGCTCCGCCTCGAGAGCGATTTCGGCGCGCGCGGGCGCGGCCCCCGCTGCAGCCAGTGCCGTCATGCCTCCACGCTCGCGCCACTCCGGAAAGTCCCTGCCCTGCAGGAGGACCTGCGGCGTATAGACGAATCGCGCGCGGTTCGCGCGCATGGCGTCGTACTGCCGTTCCGTATTCGCCGCCGCGCCGAAGCGATCCTTCCAGCCCAGCCGGTCCCAGTAGTCGACGTGAAACGCGAGCGCGATCGGCCCCGCTGCGGCCGGATTCCCGGCGAACGTGGCGGACAGCCAGCGGTCGGCCGGCGGGCAGCTGCTGCAACCTTCGGACGTGTAGAGCTCGACCAGCGGCAAGGTCCGGGGACCGGACTTTGCGCTGCAGACGGCGCCATGCGCGGGTCCGGCGACGAGACCTCCGATGACGGCCGCAGAGGCCAGCATGCGCAGCGCCCCGCGGTGCAGTCCGGCAACGACGTCCATGGCGATGCTCCGCGGAGTCCATCCGCCCTGAGGGAAGCCTGCCGCAAGAACCCGGGTCGGCCCGGGTCAGACCGCAGGAACCTGTCGCAGGCAAGACGTCCGTCGTTCGAGCCCGCTCGAACCTTACACGCGCGGGCGGCGCATGGCGCCATCGAGCCGGCATCGTGGCGCACCGCAGCCGGGGGCGCGCACGAGCTGCCGGCCCTCGGGGGCACGGGAGCCCCGCGACCGCGCGATTCGTTCGTTCCCGGACATCACGCTCGCGTGCCGCCGCTCCCGCCGGAACTCTCGTCGGTGAACGGATGATACGGTCCCGTCCCGCTGTGTGGCGCGTGTGCCGCAGGCAGGAACCTTCCCGACTTCACGTCGAACACGTGCACTTCGCCGTCTTCGAGGACGTAGTGCCAGCCGTGCAGCGCCAGCCTCCCGGCCTCGATGCGTTCGCGCACCATCGGGTAGCCCATCAGCCGCTCGAGCTGGAGCACGATGGCCCGCTGCTCGGTGCGGCGCAGCGCCTCCTCCGTCAGCTGCACGGGCAGCACCGCTTCGCGCCCGAGCTCCAGCCACGCCAGGAGATTGATCGCCCCCTGCGGCACCTCCTCGTACAGCGCGCGAATTCCGCCGCAATGCGAGTGACCGCAGACGATGATGTGCGTCACTTCGAGTGTCAGCACCGCGAACTCGATGGCCGCTGCGGTGCCGTGGTAACCCGCCGAGCCATCGTACGGCGGCACGAACGCGCCGACGTTGCGGATGATGAAGAGCTCGCCTGGGCCGGTCCCGGTCAGCAGGTACGGGACGATGCGGGAATCGGAGCAGCCGATGAACAGGATCGTCGGATGCTGGCCGTCCTTGACCAGGTTCTGGAACTGGTCTGCGACGCCGGGAAAATAGTCGTCGTGGAACCGGCGCAGTCGCTGCAGCAACTCGTCGGGCATCGCGCAGTTCCGCGCCCCGTCCCTACCGGACGAGCGGCGTGTCCGCTTCTTCGAGGTCCACGCCCTCGACGATCGCCTCGCCCGCGAGCACCTGCAGATACTGGCGCAACGCAGTCACGAAGCCCTGCTGGCGCAAGGCCACCGCGACCGCGCCGCGTACTGCCGCGAAATCCGGAACCACGCCCGGCTCCCGGGCCCGCACTTCGACCACGTGCAGGCCGAAGCGGCTGTGCACGAGCCGCGGCAGGACTCCGACTTCGGTCCTTGCCGAAGATCTCGCGCGCGAATTCCGGCGCGCAGTCCCTCGCTTCGATCCAGCCGAGGTCGCCGCCTTCCGCGCCACTCGGACAGTTCGACAGCACGCGCGCCGCGTCCGCGAAGCCATCGCCGGCCGCACCGTCGTGGCAACGCACGTCGAGCAACGCGCCTTCCGCGCGCTTGCGCAGCGCGACAACGTCGACGCCCGGCGTGACCGCGAACAGGATATGCCGGACATGCACGCGCTCGCCGGCCGCGAATCTGCCGGCGTGCGCCGCGTGATACCGGCGGCACGCCTCGTCGGACGGGTCCGGCACGCGCAGCGACGCGCTCGAGCAGCGCGTCGATCGCCGCGGTCGCGGCTTCGCTGATGGCGCCGTCGGTCGCGGGCGCGTCGTCGGCGGCGAGCAGGCCCTCGCGCTGCGCGGCCTGGCGCAGGAGCTCGGTGCACGCGCGCTGGCGCAAGACCTCCGCGGCCACCGTTTCGGACGGGCTGTGCAGCGCAACGCCGTTGATGCGGGCGACGGCGGTGATGGTCGTTCCCAAGTCGGGCATGATGACCGCCCCGTCAGTGCCCTGCGCCCGTCTGGCCCGGCAGGTTGCGGCCGGCGGGAACGTTCAGCCGCCGGCTGCGCACCTGCTGGTACGGCCGCACCAGGTAGCCGAGCGTCGCGAAGCCGCTCCACACGTGCACCAGCCGGCTGAACGGGAACAGCAGGAAGATCGTCATGCCGAGCAGCATGTGCACCTTGAAGGGCCAGTCCACCGCCGCCAGCGCGCTGGCGTCCGGACGCAGCGTGGCGATGCCCTGCAGGTAGCTCGCCAGGACCAGCATGGTGCCCGCGTCCTCGCGATGCGCCCACGACAGCGGCAGCGTGATGAGGCCCAGGGAAAGCTGAACCCACAGGATCACGAGAATCGCGAGGTCCGTGCGGTGGCTGGTCAGCCGGATGCGCGGGTCGAAGATGCGCCGGTGCAGGAGCAGCGTCAGGCCGACGAAGCAGATCAGACCCGCCACGCCACCGGCGAGGATCGCCAGCAGCTGCTTCTGCGGAGCGCTGACGAACGGTTCGTACATCCAGTGCGGCGTGAGTTGCCCGAACAGGTGCCCGAAGAACAGGAACAGGATGCCGGCGTGAAACAGGTTGCTGCCCCAGCGCAGCGTCCCGGTGCGCAGCATCTGCGACGAATCGCTCTTCCACGTGTACTGGTCGCGGTCGAATCGGGCAAGGCTGCCCATCAGGAACACGGCCAGGCACACGTACGGATAGACGACGAAGGCGAGATTGTTGAGATAGGAACTCATCGCTGGACCCTCACGTTGGCGGCGGCGCCGCGGCGACGCTCACCGTCGCTGTCGGTTGCGCCTTCCTGGTGCATCACCGAATCGGCTGCGGCGCGCCTGGCCGTGCCTGCCCCTTCGACGAGCAACCGTCGAACACCGGCGGCTCGGCCCAGGTCTCGTCGAGCGGCTCCTCGATCTGCGCCGCGACCGGCTGCGCCTTCTCTCCCGCGAGCTCCAGCAGGGCGCCCAGCACGCTCGCGTACGCGCTTTCGCGTTTCCGGAGGGCGTCGAAGATGGCATTGAGAATGTGCGACCATTTCCCCGAGGAATGCCTTCGCCTCGCGCGGCGGTTGCGTGGACACGAACTCGAGCACGGCCGGCAGGTAGTCGGGCAACTCAGCCGGCGACAGCAGCAGGCCCGCCTTCGCGTACGTCTGCGCGAGATCGATCATCGCCGGGCCGCGGTCGCGCGAATCGCCGTGCACGTGCTCGAACAGGTGCAGCGAGGTGCTGCGACCGCGGTCGAACAGCTGCACGTACTCGGCCTCGACGTCCAGCGGGTCGTCGCCGCGCAGCCTGGCAATCAATGCTTCGAGTTCGGCGCGCCGGCCGACCGGCAGCGCATTCTCGCGCCGAAGTATTTCCAGCATCTCGGGCAGATGGCCGCGCACGCGGGCGTCGGGATAGGACAGCAGCGCGGCCAGCACGCGCAGCGTGCCGGGCGCGGCAACGGGACGGGACAAGCCGAGCACGCTCATCGCTGCACCCGTGACGCTGCGCGCCTTCCCTCCGGGAGGGCCCAATTCGCGCTCGGGACGGTCCGGTGCGCTCATACCACCGCCTTGATCGGGATCGTGCGTTTCTTCTCGCTGCCGAAGAGGCTCGTCTCGCTGATGCCCTCGGAGCAGCCGTTGCCGAACGAGAAGCCGCAGCCGCCGCGCACGCTGAACGCGTTTTCCGCGTACTCGCGATGCGCGGACGGGATCACGAAGCGGTCCTCGTAGTTGGCGATCGCCATCACGTGATACATGTCCTCCACCTCGGCCTGCGTGAGGTTGACCTGTTTCAGCGCAGCCAGGTTGGCTTCGCCGTCCACGTGCTTCGCGCGCTGGTACGCGCGCATTGCGAGCATCCGCTCGAGCGCGCGCACCACGGGCGCCGTGTCGCCGGCGGTCAGCAGGTTGGCCAGGTACCTGACCGGGATGCGCAGCTGGGTGACGTCCGGAATCTCGCCGTTGGTGCCGACCTGCCCCGCATTGGCGGCGGCGGTGATCGGGGACAGCGGCGGCACGTACCAGACCATCGGCAGCGTCCGGTACTCCGGATGCAGCGGCAACGCCACCTTCCAGTCCACGGCCATCTTGTAGACGGGGCTCCGGCGCGCCGCGTCGAGCCAGCTGTCGGGAATGCCGTCGGCACGCGCCTGCTCGATCACCCTCGGGTCGTTGGGGTCGAGGAAGATCGACAACTGGGCGCTGTACAGGTCGCGATCGTGTTCCGCGCCCGCCGCCTCGGCGATGCGGTCGGCGTCATACAGCAGCACGCCGAGGTAACGGATGCGGCCCACGCAGGTCTCCGAGCACACGGTCGGCTGTCCGGCCTCGATGCGCGGATAGCAGAAGATGCATTTCTCGGCCTTGCCGCTCTTCCAGTTGTAGTAGATCTTCTTGTACGGACAGCCGCTCACGCACATCCGCCAGCCGCGGCACTTGTCCTGGTCGATCAGCACGATCCCGTCTTCCTCGCGCTTGTAGATCGATCCCGACGGGCAGCTCGCGACGCACGCCGGGTTGAGGCAGTGCTCGCACAGCCGCGGCAGGTACATCATGAACGTGTTCTCGAACTGGCCGTAGATGTCCTTCTGGATGTCGTCGAAGTTGCGGTCCTTCGACCGCCCCGCGAATTCCCCGCCCAGGATCTCCTCCCAGTTGGGGCCCCAGACGATCTTGTCCATCTGCATGCCGGTGATCAGGCTGCGCGGACGCGCGGTCGGCGCCGCCTTCATCTCGGGCGCCGACTGCAGGTGATCGTAGTCGAACGTGAACGGCTCGTAGTAGTCGTCGATCTGCGGCAGGTTGGGATTGGCGAAGATGCGCATCAGCAGCTTCCACTTCGCCCCCTGTCGCGGCTCGATGCCGCCGTCGGCCTGGCGGACCCAGCCGCCGTTCCACTTGTCCTGGTTCTCCCACTCCTTCGGATAGCCGATGCCGGGCTTGGTCTCGACGTTGTTGAACCACGCGTACTCCATGCCGGGCCGGCTGGTCCAGACGTTCTTGCAGGTGACCGAACAGGTGTGGCAACCGATGCACTTGTCGAGGTTCAGCACCATGCCGATCTGCGCGCGAATTTTCATGACTGCCTCCCGCCGAGCCGCCTCAAGGGAGGCATGCGCCCCCTCGGGGGGCAGCGAACGTACGTGAGCGTGGGGGTCGTTCATACGACTTCTCCATGCGCCTGCGTGGGTCGGATGAGCTCCTGGCCCACCGGCGTATCCAGCCAGTCGACCTTGGCCATCTTGCGCACGACGACGAACTCGTCGCGGTTGGTGCCGATCGTCCCGTAGTAATTGAAGCCGTAGCTGAACTGCGCGTAGCCGCCGATCATGTGCGTCGGCTTCAGCACGATGCGCGTCACCGAGTTGTGGATGCCGCCGCGCACGCCGGTGATCTCCGAGCCCGGGGTGTTCACGATCTTTTCCTGCGCGTGGTACATCATCACCATGCCGGGGTTGACGCGCTGGCTGACGACCGCGCGCGCCGCGATCGCGCCGTTGATGTTGAACAGCTCCACCCAGTCGTTGTCGACGATGCCCGCGCGCTTCGCGTCGTCCTCGGACAGCCAGATGCAGGGCCCCCCGCGGCTCAGGGTCAGCATCATCAGGTTGTCGGTGTACGTCGAGTGGATCCCCCACTTCTGGTGCGGCGTGATGAAGTTCAGGAGAATCTCGGGATTGCCGTTGCCCCTGATGTTGTGGATGCCCGCGGTGGTCTTCAGGTCCACCGGCGGGCGATAGCTCGAGAAGCCCTCGCCGAAGGCGCGCATCCACGGATGGTCCATGTAGAACTGCTGGCGTCCGGTGAGCGTGCGCCACGGGATGAACTCGTGGACGTTGGTGTAGCCGGAGTTGTAGGACACGGTCTCGCTCTCGATGCCGCTCCACGTGGGCGAGCTGATGATCTTGCGCGGCTGCGCCTGAACGTCGCGGAAGCGGATCTTCTCGTCCTCGCGGTGCAGCGCGAGGTGCGCGTGCTCGCGTCCGGTCTGCTTGCCGAGCGCCTCCCAGGCCTTGACCGCGACGTGCCCGTTGGTCTCCGGCGCCAGTTGCAGGATCACCTCGCAGGCGTCGATGTCGGTCTCGATCCGGGGCATGCCGCAGGTCGCGCCCTCCGCGCTGACGAAGCCGTTCAGCTCGCCCAGCTGCCTCACTTCCGTCTGCGTGTTCCAGGCGATGCCCTTGCCGCCGTTGCCGACCTTGCCCATCAGCGGCCCGAGCGCGGTGAAGCGCTTGTACACGTTCGGATAGTCGCGCTCGACCACCGCGATCTGTGGCGCCGTCTTGCCCGGGATGAGGTCGACCTCCCCGCGCTTCCACTCCTTCACGTCGAGCGGCTGCGCGAGCTCGGCCGGACTGTCGTGCATCAGCGGCGTCAGCACGATCTCGCGTTCCACGCCGAGATGCCCGATGCAGACCTCGCTGAATTTCTTCGCGAAGCCCTTGTAGATGTCCCAGTCGCTGCGTGACTGCCACGCCGGGTCCACCGCGGTCGACAGCGGATGGATGAACGGGTGCATGTCGCTGGTGTTGAGGTCGTTCTTCTCGTACCACGTCGCGGTCGGCAGCACGATGTCCGAATACAGGCACGTCGTGCTCATCCGGAAGTCGAGCGTCACCAGCAGGTCGAGCTTGCCCTCCGGCGCCTGGTCGTGCCAGACGACTTCCTGCGGCCTGGCTTCCTGCGCGCCGAGGTCCTTTCCCTGCACGCCGTTGCTGGTGCCGAGCAGGTGCTTAAGGAAGTACTCGTGCCCCTTGCCGCTCGACCCGAGCAAGTTCGAGCGCCAGACGAAGAGGTTGCGCGGCCAGTTGCTGGGGTGGTCCGGGTCCTCGCAGCTCATCTTCAGCGTGCCGTCCTTGAGCGCCTTGACCGTGTACTCCTTCGGGTCGACGCCGGCCGCCAGCGCGTCGCGGACGACCTGCAGCGGATTGGTCGCAAGCTGTGGTGCGGACGGCAGCCAGCCCATGCGCTCGGCGCGCACGTTGTAGTCGATCATGCTGCCGCCGTAGACCTTGGCGTCGGCGAGCGGCGAGATCACCTCTTCCATCTTCAGCTTCTCGTAGCGCCACTGGTCGGTGTGCGCGTAGAAGAAGCTGGTGCTGTTCTGCTGGCGCGGCGGGCGGATCCAGTCGAGCGCGAACGCCAGCGCCGTCCACCCGGTCTGCGGCCGCAGCTTCTCCTGCCCGACGTAGTGGGCCCAGCCGCCGCCGCTCTTGCCGATGCAGCCGCACAGCATCAGCATGTTGATGATGCCGCGGTAGTTCATGTCGCAGTGGTACCAGTGGTTCATCGCCGCGCCGATGATCACCATCGAGCGGCCCTGCGTCCGGTGCGCGTTCTCCGCGAACTGCCGCGCCACCGTGATCACCTGTGCTCGTGGCGTGCCGGTGATGCGCTCCTGCCAGGCCGGCGTGTACGGCGTGTCGTCGTCGAAGCTCGAAGCGGCCAGTTCGCCGGGCAGGCCGCGCGCCACGCCGTAGTTGGCGACCTGCAGGTCGAACACCGTCGCCACCAGCGCCTCGCGCTTTTCGCCCTGCTTGCCCAGCGCAATCCGTTGCACCGGCACCGTGCGCACCAGCACGTCGGGGCTGCTGCCGGTCAGCGCGCTGTTCGGGAAATGTTCGCTCTCGATGCCGCCGAAGTAGGGGAAGCCCACTTTCGCGGTCTCGTTGCCGGCGCTCTCTCCTTCGAGCACCGACAGCTTCAGCTTCACCTCGCGGCCGTGCTGCGCTTCCTTCGCCTCGAGGTTCCACTGGCCCTGGTCGGCACGTCCGTCGGGGCCCCAGCGGAAGCCGATGGCGCCGTTGGGCAGCACCACCTTCCCCTCGGCGTCGAACGCGACGGTCTTCCACTCGGGATTGTTGGCCTGGCCGAGCTTGTCATCGAAGTCCGACGCGCGGACGTAGCGGTCGGGCACCATGACCGTGCTGCCGTCCGGGAGCCGGTGCTCCTTCAGCAGCACCAGCATCGGCATGTCGGTGTAGCGCCGGACGTAGTCGTCGAAGTACGCGCTGCGCTCCTTGCCGGCGCCGGGGAAGTAGAACTCCTTCAGGATCACGTGGCCCATCGCCATCGCCACCGCGGCGTCGGTGCCCTGCTTCGGATGCATCCAGATGTCGGCCAGCTTGGCGACCTCGGAATAGTCGGGCGTCACGGCGACGGTCTTGGTCCCCTTGTAGCGGACCTCGGTGAAGAAGTGCGCGTCGGGCGTGCGCGTCTGCGGCACATTGGAGCCCCAGGCGATGATGAAGCCGGAGTTGTACCAGTCGGCCGACTCGGGCACGTCGGTCTGCTCGCCCCAGATCTGCGGGGACGACGGCGGCAGGTCGCAATACCAGTCGTAGAAGCTCATGCACACGCCGCCGATGAGGCTCAGATACCGGCTGCCGGCCGCGTAGCTGACCATCGACATCGCGGGGATCGGCGAAAAGCCGATCACGCGGTCGGGACCGTACTTCTTGATGGTGTAGACGTTGGCGGCAGCGACGATCTCGTTGACCTCGTCCCAGCTCGAGCGCACGAAGCCGCCCAGGCCGCGCACCTTCTGGTATTCGCGGCGCTTCGCGTCATCCTCGACGATCGACGTCCACGCGCCCACCGGATCGTGCACCATGCGCGCCTCGCGCCAGCTCTTGAGCAGCCGTCCGCGCACCAGCGGATACTTGACGCGATTCGCGCTGTACAGGTACCAGCTGTAGGACGCGCCCCGCGAGCAGCCGCGCGGCTCGTGGTTGGGCATGTCCCAGCGGGTGCGCGGATAGTCCGTCTGCTGCGTCTCCCAGGTGACGATGCCGCCCTTGACGTAGATCTTCCACGAGCAGGAGCCCGTGCAATTGACGCCATGCGTCGAACGCACGATCTTGTCGTGCGCCCAGCGGTTGCGGTACGCGTCCTCCCAGGTGCGGTCCTCTCCGGTGGTGACCCCATGGCCGTCGGAGAACGGTTCCTTCGGATTCGAGAAGTAATTGAGTCGGTCGAGGAAATGGCTCATCTGGGATCTCCGCCGCGGCTGCGAGGCCGCAGGTTGGGAAGCTGAATGGCGTCACGGGTTCTTCACGTACGCGTTGCTGGCGCAGGTAGAACCACCAGTTGAGGACCAGGCACAGCGCGTAGAAGACCGCGAAACCGTACATCGCGTATTCCGGGGTTCCGGCCTTGACCTGGGCGCCGATCACCACCGGGGCGATGAACGCGCCGTAGGCAGCGACCGCAGCCGTCCAGCCGAGCACCGGCCCGGCCTGCGTGCGGTCGAAGATGATGCCGATGGTGCGAAAGGTCGAACCGTTGCCGATGCCGCTGGCCGCGAACAGCACGATGAACAGCACCATGAACACCAGGAAGTACTGCTCGGGCGTGGCCGACTTGTACGCCAGCAGCATCATGTAGCCGACCGCCGCCGACGCGACGACCATGACCACCGAGATGATCTGCGTGACGATCGAGCCGCCGACCTTGTCGGAGATCCAGCCGCCGACCGGGCGGATCAGCGCGCCGACGAAGGGTCCGATCCAGGCGTAGGTCAGCGCCGACGGCGCGTTCGGGTTCTTCAGCGTGTGCTGCATGACGCCGGCGGCGTCGGGCACGTGGGAAAAACCGAAGATCACCGTGATCGACAGCGGCAGCGCCATCGAAAAGCCGATGAACGAGCCGAAGGTCACGATGTAGAGCACCGTCATCGACCAGGTGTGCTTGTTGTGGAATATCTCGAACTGCTTGGCGAGATTGCCTCGCATCTCTCCCGAACGCCGCGAGCTTCATCACCACCACGGTCGCAACGATGATCAGCGGCAGTGCGATCCACATGTT
This sequence comes from uncultured beta proteobacterium, assembly GCA_963700415.1. Taxonomy (GTDB): domain Bacteria; phylum Pseudomonadota; class Gammaproteobacteria; order Burkholderiales; family Casimicrobiaceae; genus CAIWHR01. The sequence continues at coordinate 85,642 of CAVOXS010000014.1, read as the reverse complement.
GAGCAGGCCGAGCCCCGTGGGTGCAGGAAGGTAGAAATACAGGCCCACCGCGCCGACGGCAAAGGCCAGGCCATAGAGGTAGACGATCTTGAAGCAGGCGACCAGCGAGCCGCCGTGGTTGGGCGTGATCGGCAGCAGGTTGTTCATGCCGAACCAGGCCGCGATCACCAGCGGCACCAGGATCGCCGCCCAGATGAAGCCGGCGTTCTGGATCCAGGTCGGCGTGCCGGCTGCAATCTTGCCGAGGATCCATCCGGAGTCCTTGGTCAGCACCATCGGGTCGCCGCCGAACGCACCGAACACGCTGACGGTCATCGCCAGCGGGATCAGCACCTGCATCGTCGTGACGCCGAAGTTGCCCAGGCCCGCATTCAGCCCGAGCGCCAGACCCTGCTCCTTCTTCGGAAAGAACGTGTTGATGTTGCTCATCGACGCGGAGAAGTTGCCGCCACCCACGCCGGACAGGAACGCGCAGGCCTGGAACACCCACAGCGGCGTGTTCTTGTCCTGCAGGGCGATGCCGGTCCAGACCGCGGGGATGATCAGCAGCACGCTGGTCATGAACACCGTGTTGCGCCCGCCGGAGAGCCGGATGAAGAACGACGCCGGGATGCGCAGCGTGGCGCCCACCAGGCCCGGCGATCGCGGTCAGCGTGAACAGCTGGGCAGGCGTGAACGGAAAGCCCAGGTTCAGCATCTGCACGGTGATGATGCCCCACATCAGCCACACGGCGAAGGCGACCAGCAGGTTGGGGATCGAGATCCACAGGTTGCGGTTGGCGATTCGGCGGCCCGTCGACTCCCAGAATTGCGCGTCCTCGGGCCGCCAGTCGGCGATGTCCACGCCTTGTGCGGGTGCCGCGATGTTCGATCCATTGTTCATGTCATTCCTTGGTTGAGATCCGCGCTACCAGGTGAAACTGCTTGGCGTTGGGGCCCATGACCTCGGCGCCGCGCACTTCGGTCCAGTACATCCAGATCAGCGACACCCACACCACGCCGTACATCAGCATGAAAGCGGAGGAACGGATGCCGGTCAGGTCCATCAGCGCACCGAACATGATCGGCAGGATGAAGCCGCCCATGCCGCCGGCCAGGCCGACCACGCCCGAGATGACGCCGATGTTGGTCGGGTAGTCGTCGGCGATGTACTTGAACACCGACGCCTTGCCGAACGCCCAGGCAATGCCCAGGACGAAGATCAGCAGGGTGAACACCCAGACGTTGAGGCCGACGTGGAAGGTCTTCGGACCGTCGACGGTGGCGATGGTCATGTCCGTCTGCGGATACGAGAGAATGAACAGGCAAATCCAGCTCACCCACATCACCCACCACGTCAGCGCGTGGGCGCCGACCCTGTCGGACAGCCAGCCGCCGGCGGCGCGCAGCACGCCGCCGGGCAGCGAAAAGCAGGCAGCGAGCAATGCGGCGATGCGGATGTCCATGCCGTACTCGCCGACGTAGTACTGGACCATCCACAGCGACAGCGCGACGTAGCCGCCGAAGACGATCGAGTAGTACTGGCAGTACTTCCACACCCTGGGCTCCCTGAGCGCCAGCAGCTGCTCGCGCCAGGTGATCCTGGAGTCGACCAGGTGCCTGGGGTCGGAGTGGCTGAACATCCAGAACAGGATTGCGGTGCCGAACATGATCGCCGCGTAGACCTGCGGCACCACAGCCCAGCCGAAGGCCACAAGCAGCGCCGGCGCCAGAAACTTGTTGACCGCGGCGCCCGCGTTGCCGGCGCCGTAGATGCCCATCGCGAAGCCCTGCTGCTTGCGCGGAAACCAGCGAGCGACGTAGGGCGTGCCCACCGAGAACGAGCCGCCGGTCACGCCGACGAACAGGCCGAGCACCAGGTATTGCCAGAACTCGGTGGCGTAGGAGATCAGCCAGATCGGAACGACGCAGCTCAGCAGCAGCACGACCATCACGATGCGTCCGCCGTACTTGTCGGTCCACATGCCCAGCGGCACGCGGATCAGCGATCCGGTGAGCACCGGCATGGCCATCAGCAGGCCGAACTGGGTGGAGTTGAGATCGAGCGCCTTCCTGATCGGGATGCCGATGACGGCGAACATCATCCACACCATGAAGCAGACGGTGAAAGCCAGCGTGCTGACGATCAGCACCGATAACGCCTGGCGCTTGCTGCTCATGACGGCGACCCATCCGCGGACATGGCACGTAGTCTAGGAAAGGCTGCCGCGGACGCAACATCCTCCTCTGGGAGTTCCGCGGACGCGCAAAGGACCTATGCCGGCGGCGGCCGGCATCGTTCTGTGGAACTAGTCAAACGGAAAAGTGGCGCAGGCTTGCGCCAGATCAAGCCAGGCCGTGCGCGGATGCGATAACGGCAGCCTGGACGCGCGACGCCACATCGAGCTTGCGCAGGACATGCTGGACGTGGATCTTGACCGTGGTTTCGGCGATGCCGAGTTCGCGACCGATTTCCTTGTTGCTGGCGCCGCGAGCGATGCCGCGCAGTATCTCCCGCTCGCGCGGCGACAGCTGTGCAAGCGGTGACACCGGTTCCGCGGGCTCCGGGGGAAGCGCCGGCGCGGCTGCCGCGTCGCGATAGGCCGCCACCAGTTTGCCCGTCATCTCGTCGGCGACCACCGACTCGCCGCGCACCGCGCGGAAGATGGCGGCGAGGAGCGCGTCGCCCTCCATCGTCTTCAGCAGATAGCCGCAGGCGCCCGCGCGCAGCGCCGCCGCGAGATCGTGCTCGTCCTCGCTCACGGTGAGCATCATCACCCGAACGCCCGCCACCGCGGCGAGCAGCGCCGGCAGGACATCGACACCGTTGACGCCCGGCAGATGATTGTCGAGCAGGATCAGATCCGGCTGCAGCTCCGAGGCACGGCGCAGCGCCTCGCCGCCGTCGGCGGCGTCGCCGACCACCTGCAACTGCGGATCGCGCGCGAGCAACGCGGTCAGTCCCCGGCGGAACAATGTGTGATCGTCGACGATCAGGATCCGGATGGGCATGGTGCGCGGCCGCCGCGTCAGTGCCCGGGCGAGACCAACGCGGCCACCGCTGCATCGCCCGCGTCAGCGCGGCCCAGAGGCGGCAGCGTCAGCACGACGGACGTGCCGCGCCCCGGCGTCGATTGCACGTCGAGCGTCCCACCGATGCGATCCGCCCGTTCCGCCATGATCCGCAGCCCGACATGGGTTTCGTCGCGCGCCGTCGCGTCTGCCACGAAACCGCCGCCGTCGTCGCGCACCTCGAACCGCCACCGCGGCTGCTGCCGGACGTCGAGCCAGACCCGCGTGGCCCGCGCGTGCTTGCGCACATTGGACAACGCTTCCTGCACGATGTGCAGCACCTGGATCTGCAGGTCGGGCTCCAGCGGTATTCCGTGACCGTCGATCCGCATCGACGTCTTGAGGCCGCTCTGGTGCTCGAACTTGCGCAGCGTGGTATGCAGCGCAGGCTCGATGTCCTCGGCATTGGCGCGGGTGCGGAAATGCACGAGCAGCTCGCGCACGTCGCCGTAGCTTTCGCGCACGCCGGCGTCGATCTCGGCGAGCACCTCCTCCACGCGTCGCGCATCGCCGCCGCCGATCGCGTCGCGCATCAGCTGCACCTGAATCTTGAGGAAGGCCAGCGACTGGGCGATCGAATCGTGCAGCTCGCGAGCGATGAACGTCCGTTCCTGCGCGACGGCTGCTTCCCGCTCCAGGGCGTTGAGCCGCAGGTTCTCCATGGCGCTCGCCAGATGCGCGGTCAGCGCCTCGAGCAGCGAGCGCTCGGCCGCGGAAAGTTCGATCTGTGCGTGGTGGAAGAGATTGACCTCGCCCATCAACCGGTCGTGCAGGCGGATGGGGATGGAGACGATCGTGACGAATCCCGCACTCGCGCAATGCGCGATTGCCGGCTTTGCGCCGGCGATCGGAATGACGCGCAGCCCGGGCCAGGCGGTCACGTCTCCGCAGAGGCAGTCCCCTGCGGGCAGGCATTGCTCGCTTTCGGTCATGGTCTCGGGAAGGCCCGTCGAGGCGAGCAGCAGAAAGCGCGCGTTGGCCTCGTCGGACCAGCGCAGTGCAACGCCGTCGGCGTGCGCCACGCGGCCGATGCGTTCGGCAAAGCCGTCGGCCAGCTCCTGCAGGGTGGTCGCGTTCGCGACGAGCGCCGTCAGATCGTACAACGCTTCCAGGCGCTCGCTCTTTTCCTCGAGTTGCGACGTCTTCTCGGCCACTCGCGCCTCGAGATCGCGGTACATCGACTGCAGATGCGCGGCCATGCCATTGAAACACTCGGCGAGCGTCCCGAATTCGTCGGTGGTCACGCGATCGACGCGGGCGCCGAAATCACCGCGTTGCAGCCGCTCCGTCGCCTGCTTGAGCCGCCCGACCGGTTCCAGCACGAAGAGATAGCCGGCGTACACCAGGACCGCAGCGCCCAGCACCGCGAGCACCATCATCGCCATCTGCAGCATGTGCAGGAGCGCCGTCCAGCGCGACATGTGCCGCTCGATGCCGGCCACCAGCGAATCGATGTCGGCCACGAACGATGCCACCGCACCGTTCAGCCCACTCAGCACCGCAGGGCGCACCACCGTCCAGTCCCGGCGGAAATTCTCCCAGTCGCCTTCGACCACCGCGAAGCGCCGGCGCACCGTGTCGTCCCACGGCACGAAAAGCGGCCGCTCGTAGTCGCCTTGCCGAAGGAGCGCGAGGCTGCGCTCGAATTCGGCGGCGAGCTCCGGCAGTGCGGCCGTTTCGCCGGTGCCGACCATCAGCGACATCCGGTACGCCTGCATCCGCATGCGCCCGGCCTCGTTGACAGCGGCTGCGCCACCGTCGAGCTGCCACGACACCCACAACGTCAGCGTGATCGACAACAGAGCCAGCAGCAGAAACGGCGCGCCGACCAGCACGAGCTTGCCGCCCAGGTTCCAATGCTTGGGATGACTCATGCTGCGTAATCTAGCCGGTGCCCGGGACCGCCCATTGACCCGCATCAAAGGCCGTCCACAGGGCGCCGAATGGTGCCCTCAGCTCGCGCAAGGGCGCGCTCTTGCCCATGGCTGGCGCAACGGAAGCATTTGCCCCGGCTCGATGGCCGTCACGGGGACGCGCGACACCCGCTGTGGCCGGCCCGTAAACCAATTTGCTGAAAGCATTGTGCTAGCATCGCCGCAGCAACCGGATCGGGCCCGGTATCGCAGCCGGAAGCCCGGAAACCCGAATGCCGCCTGCCGCGCGGCGAGCGACCTGTCCAAAGGGGACACTATGGGATTCATGGGCTTCATCTGGACCATCGTCGTCGGCTTGATCATCGGCGCCATCGCACGGTGGATCATGCCGGGCGGGCAGAGCATGGGCTGGATCATGACCAGCCTCCTCGGCATCGGGGGCTCGATCGTCGGCGGCCTCGTCGGCAGCCTGATCTGGAAATCGCCGGACGGCAAGTTTCGTCCGGCGGGCTGGATCATGTCAATTCTCGGAGCGCTCGCGTTGCTGTGGGCCTACATGAACCTCTTGCAGTAGGCATGGAGTCGTCCCCGAGTGCCGGGAGGTTCGGGCGGCGCGCTGCGCGATGACGGGCCTCGGCGCGAGCTAGGCGACACCGCCACCGCCGGCCACCCGGTCGCCCCGGGCGCGCGTCAGCCCGAGCCGATGACGTCGGGCGGACCGAGAATCTGTTCGCGCAATTCGCGGTACCGCGGCAGCTGCGGCGCATGGATGCAGATGTACTTGACCTGTGCGGCCTGCAGACAGCGCTGCTTGATGGCCTCGAGCTTCTGATCGCGCGGGTTGACGACGGCGTCGGGTTCCCTGGTGTCGATGATCGCGAGGATCGTCATGTCGCGATCGCAGAGGAGGAAGCTGACCTGCTGGTCCGCGATCTTGCGGAAGGCGCGCAGCCGCTCCATTCCCTGCGGGCCGATCTTCACCTGCAGAACGTCGGACAAGCGGACGCGCGCAAAGATCTCCTGGCGCGGGAACGCGGCCCTGAGCAGCATGTAGACGATGCTTTCGGCCTTGCTCAGGAAGCGGGGGCGAAGCAGATAGAGACCCGGTGTTTCCGCCGACGACAGGAGCCGGGTTGTCTCGCCCTCGGTCCATTGCGCCACCGTCTCCGGCGCGTCGCCGCCCGCCTTGGCCTTGCCCGCCGCGGCCCGGCGGCGCCTGATCAAGCCGGCGACGATGGCGATCGCGAGCGCGCCGATTGCAAGCGCAAACAGGTATCCGGAGGTCATGAGCGCGTCAAGTCTAAAGCATTTTGCAGGGCTCCAGCTACGAAGCGAGGCGCCGGCAGGTCCGGATGGGCGGCACCGTCGGACCAACGACCGCGGCGCGTTCGCCCGGGGCCGCTTCCCGTCGCGCGCCGCACCCGGATGGAGGCCCCAATGCAAAACCCCGCCGAAGCGGGGCTTTGCACGCGACAAGCGGAAGGCAACAGCGTCACATGTCCATGTCGCCCATGCCGCCCATCCCGCCCATTCCACCCCGCCGCCAGCGCCCATCCCGCCCTTGTCGTCCTTCGGGAGCTCGGCGACCATCGCCTCCGTCGTCAGCAGCAGCGAGGCTACTGACGCCGCGTTTTGCAGCGCGAAACGCGTGACCTTCGTCGGATCGACCACGCCCATTTCGACCAGATCGCCGTACTCCCCGGTCTGCGCGTTGAAGCCGAAGTTGCTCTTGCCCTCGACCACCTTGTTGACGACCACGCTCGGCTCGTCGCCGGCATTGGCGACGATCTGACGCAGCGGCTCTTCCAGGGCGCGCAGCACGATCTTGATGCCTGCGTCCTGATCGGCGTTGTCACCTTTGAGGCCCTTCAGATTCCCGCGGGCGCGCAGGTAAGCCACGCCGCCACCGGCGACGATGCCCTCCTCGACGGCCGCACGGGTCGCGTGCAGCGCATCCTCGACGCGCGCCTTCTTCTCCTTCATCTCGACTTCGGTCGCGGCGCCGACCTTGATCACCGCCACGCCGCCGGCGAGCTTGGCCACGCGCTCCTGCAGCTTTTCCTTGTCGTAGTCCGACGTCGCGTCGTCGATCTGCTTGCGGACGTTCTTGACCCGCGCTTCGATCGCCGCCTTCTCGCCGGCGCCGTCGATGATCGTCGTGTCTTCCTTGCCCACTTCGACCTTCTTGGCGCGGCCGAGATCCTTCAACGTCGCGTTTTCGAGCTTCAATCCGAGCTCTTCCGCGATCACCGTGCCGCCCGTGAGGATCGCGATATCTTCCAGCATCGCCTTGCGGCGGTCACCGAAACCAGGCGCCTTGACGGCCGTCGTCTTGAGGATGCCGCGGATGTTGTTGACGACGAGGGTCGCCAGCGCCTCGCCATCGACGTCCTCGGCGATGATCAGCAGCGGCTTGCCGGCCTTCGCCACCTGTTCCAGCAGCGGCAGCAGATCGCGGATGTTCGAGATCTTCTTGTCGTGCAGCAGGATGTACGGATCCTCGAGCATCGACACCTGCTTGTCCGGATTGTTGATGAAGTACGGCGAGATGTAGCCGCGGTCGAATTGCATGCCTTCGACCAGGTCCAGCTCGTTCTCGAGGCCCTTGCCGTCCTCGACGGTGATCACGCCTTCCTTGCCGACCTTGTCCATCGCCTCGGCGATCGTCTTGCCGATCGCCTCGTCGGCGTTGGCCGAGATCGCTCCGACCTGGGCGATTTCCTTGCTGGTCGTGCACGGCTTGCTGATCTTCTTGAGCTCGGCGACGACGGCGATCACCGCCTTGTCGATGCCGCGCTTCAGGTCCATCGGGTTCATGCCCGCCGCGACGTACTTGAAGCCTTCGCTGCAGATCGATTGCGCGAGCACGGTTGCCGTCGTCGTGCCGTCGCCGGCGACGTCGGAGGTCTTCGACGCGACTTCCTTGACCATCTGCGCGCCCATGTTCTCGAACTTGTCCTTGAGCTCGATTTCCTTCGCGACCGACACACCGTCCTTGGTGATCGTCGGAGCGCCGAAGCTGCGCTCGAGGACTACATTGCGGCCCTTGGGGCCCAGCGTGACCTTGACCGCGTTGGCCAGGATGTTCACGCCGACCATCATCTTGTTGCGCACGCCTTCACCGAAGCGGACGTCTTTGGCTGCCATATTGTTTCTCCTGATTGCTTGTGCTTGGGAACGGGGGATTAGTCGATGATGCCGATGATGTCGTCTTCACGCATGTGCAACAGATCCTGCCCGTCCAGCTTGAATTCCTGACCCGAATACTTGCCGAACAGCACCTTGTTGCCCGGCTTGACGCCCATCGGGACAACCTTGCCGTGTTCGTCGGTCTTGCCGGGGCCGCAATAGACCACTTCGCCCTGCGAGGGCTTTTCGGCCGCGGTGTCGGGGATGACGATGCCACCGGCGGTCTTCTTTTCTTCGTCGAGCCGTTTGACGATGACGCGATCGTGCAGTGGACGAATCTTCATGGTAAGCACTCACTCCTATTGAAAGTTTTATTCAAAATCAGTTGCTTGCAACAGACGCCCTACGGCCCGTTGGCCGACGGCTGTATCGAGCGTCACCGCTTTGTTAGCACTCGGCGATGGCGAGTGCTGATAATAAGGCGTGACACGTCCGAATGCAAGCCCCGTCCGGCCGGCGCGGGCCTTGGATGCCCAATGGGTCGTCGGCCCGGCGCGCCTTGGTCAGCAGGTCAGGATCCTGCGTTGCGGCGGCCCCGTCGTGCTACCTTAGGCGGATCCACGACGTTTTCCGCGCCGCCCCTGCCCCACGATGGATGATCCGACACCCCCCAGCGTCGATTCAGGCCAAGCCTCCGGCTACCCCCCACCGGCGTCTGCCACCCCGCCGCCGCGGCGTGCCAATGCCGTGGCCTCCGGCAACGGCACCGACTGGTGGCGCGAAGGCTGGCGCCTCTTCGCGGCGTCGCCCGGCATATGGATCGCCATCACGGTTCTGTATGTGATCATCATGGTGATGCTCTCCTTCATCCCGGTGCTGGGTTCACTGGCGACCACGTTGCTCGCGCCTGTGTTCGCCGGTGGCGTGCTGTCGGGCTGCCGCGCGCAGGACCGCGGCGGCGAGTTGAGGATCGAACACCTCTTCGGCGGTTTTACCGACCGGCTGGGGCCGCTGATGATCGTCGGCCTGCTCTATCTCATCGGCACGTTCGCGATCGTGGCCGTCGTCGGCACCCTCCTGTTCGCCGCAGTGGGCATGACCGGCATCGGAGCGCTGCTGACCGGCGATCCGCTGCAGGCGGGAGTGGCCTCGCTGGCGGCGCTGGGCATCGGCGCCGTCTTCGCGGTGCTGCTCGGACTGCTGCTCGGGATCCCGCTGGTGATGGCCTTCTGGTTCGCTCCCGCGCTGGTCGCGCTCCGCAACGACGAGCCCGTCGCCGCCGCCAAGGCAAGTTTCGACGCCTGCCTTCGCAACATGCTGCCGATGCTGGTCTACAGCCTGCTGGGTCTGGTGTTCGCGATCGTCGCGTCCATCCCGCTCGGCCTGGGCTGGCTTGTGCTGGCGCCAGTTTTCGCGGCCAGCATCTACGCAAGCTACAAGGATATCTTCGGCGCCGCGGGGTAAATCCCGGACCGTCCGCGTCTTTCTTTCGTTTCCGCGACCATCGGAAAACCGGGGACGGACCCCGCGATCGCGATCGCGGGGTCCGTCCCCGGTTTCAATGCGCCTGTTCCCAGTTCGGCCCCGCGCCGACATCGACGACGAGCGGAACGGAAAGCCCGGCGATGCCCGTCATGCGCAGCGGAAGCTCGCGCTTCACGGCTGCCAATTCCGTTTCCGGAACCTCGAGCACCAGCTCGTCGTGCACCTGCAGCACGAGCTTCGTTGCGAGGCCTGCGCTCCGGATCCAGTCGCGCACCGCGATCATCGCGAGCTTGACCAGGTCCGCCGCCGTGCCCTGCATCGGCGCGTTGATCGCCGCGCGCTCGGCACCGGCGCGGCGCGGCCCGCCCGCCGCCTTGATGTCGGGCAGCCACAGCCTGCGCCCGAACACCGTTTCGACGTACCCGTGCTCGCGCGCGAACTCCCGCGTCTGCTCCATGTAGGCGCGCACGCCCGGATATTTCCGGAAGTACTGGTCGATGAACTGCTGCGCCGCGCCGCGCTCCACGCCAAGCTGCTGCGCCAGCCCGAACGCGCCCATGCCGTAGATCAGGCCGAAGTTGACCGCCTTGATGTAGCGCCGCTGGTCGGTCGTCACGTCGGCGACCGGTACTCCGAAGATGTCGGCGGCCGTCGCCCTGTGGATGTCCGCGCCTTCGTGAAACGCCTTGACGAGCGCGGGATCGCCCGACAGATGCGCCATGATGCGCAGCTCGATCTGGGAATAGTCGGCGGAGACGATCGCGTGCCCCGGCGGCGCGATGAACGCCTCCCGGATGCGCCGGCCTTCGGCCGTGCGCACCGGAATGTTCTGCAGGTTCGGGTCCGACGACGCAAGCCGGCCGGTGACCGCCGTTGCCTGGCTGAACGTCGTATGCACGCGACCGGTGTGCGGATTCACCATCTGCGGCAGCTTGTCGGTGTAGGTCGACTTCAGCTTCGACAGCGCCCGGTGCTCGAGCAGGACCTTCGGCAGCGGATAGTCGGCGGCAAGCTCGGTCAGCACTTCCTCGTCCGTCGACGGCTGGCCGGTCGCCGTCTTGCGCAGCGTCGGCAGCTTCATCTTGTCGAACAGGATCTCCCCCAACTGCTTCGGCGAGGCAAGGTTGAACGGCTGCCCGGCGAGTCGATAGGCCTCGTCCTCCAATGCCATCACCTTGGCGCCCAGCTCCCCGCTCTGCGTCGCGAGGAGCGTCGTGTCGAGCATCACGCCTTCGCGCTCCATCTCGAAGAGTATCTGCCGCACCGGCATCTCGATCGCCGTGTAGACGTGGTCGAGCTTCGGGTCGGCCGCAATGCGCGGATGCAGACAGCGGTGGAGCTGCAACGTGATGTCGGCATCTTCCGCCGAGTAGGCCGTCGCGTCGGTGATGCTCACCTGGTCGAAACCGATCTGCTTCGCGCCCTTTCCCGCGACCTCCGCATAGGTGATCGTCCGGACGTTCAGGTGCCGCCACGCGAGGTTGTCCATGTCGTGCGGCCGGTGCGCTTCGAGCACGTAGGACTGCAGCAGCGTGTCGTGCGCGACGCCGTCGAGTGGCAAGCCGTGGTTCGCGAGCACGTGCTGGTCGTATTTCACGTTCTGGCCAAGCTTCTTTCGCGCCGGGTCCGCGAACCAGCGCGCGAAGCGCGCGAGCGTGGCGTCGAGAGGAAGTTGATCGGCGACGCCGGGGTAGCGGTGCGCCAACGGGATGTAGCAGGCACGGCCGGGCTCGATGGCAAAGGACAGCCCGACGATCTGCGCGCGCATCGGGTCGAGTCCGGTCGTCTCGGTATCGAAGCAGACGAACTCCGCCTGCTCGATCTCCCGCAGCCAGCGCTGCAGCGCGGCCTGGTCCAGCACGGTCTCATAGTCGCGCGCGACCGCGGGCGGCGGATCGCCGGCGGGCTGCAGGTCGCGCGCGACCGTATCGGAAAAAGCTCTGCCATTCCGGCGCGCCGCACGGTCGGTGATCGCGGTGGCGGCGTCGCCGCGGGAATCGCGACCATTGCCGTCGCGCAGCCAGCTCTTGAACTCGTAGCGCTCATAAAGCGGCCGCAACCGGTCCGCAGCCGCCGGACCGAACGTAAGATCGGTGGGCGAAAGCGGGAGGGCGCAGTCGGTCTTCACTGTCAGCAGCCGCTTTCCTTGCGGCAGCCAGTCGAGCGCCGCGCGCAGGTTGTCGCCGACGACACCGGGAATCTGGCTCGCGTGCGCGATCACCGCGTCGAGCGTGCCGTACTGCGCGAGCCACTTGGCGGCGGTCTTCGGACCGACCTTCGCCACGCCCGGAACGTTGTCGACGGCATCGCCGGTCAGTGCCAGCAGATCGAGCACCTGATCGGCGCGAACGCCGAATTTGGCGACGACGCCGTCCTCGTCCAGCGTTTCGTTGCTCATCGTGTTGACGAGCTTGATGCCGGGCCGGACGAGCTGGGCAAGATCCTTGTCCGACGTCGAGATCACGCAGTCGATTCCCGCCGCAGCCGCCTTCGTCGCGAGCGTGCCGATCACGTCGTCGGCCTCGACGCCGTCGACCATCAGCAGCGGCCAGCCATGCGCGCGTACCAGCTCGTGCAGCGGCTCGATCTGCCGGACGAGATCCTCCGGCATCGGCGGGCGCTGCGCCTTGTACAGGGGGTACAGGTCGTCGCGGAACGTCTTCCCGGGAGCGTCGAAGACGACGGCGAAGTAGTCGGGCTTCCCGTCTTCGGCTATCCTGCGCAACATGGAAAGAACGCCGCGCAGGGCCCCGGTGGGCTCGCCGCGCGACGTGCGCAGGTCAGGAAGCGCGTGGAACGCGCGATACAGGTACGACGATCCATCCACCAGCACGAGCGTAGGCATGATTCGGACCACCAAGATCCCGGAACTCATCGATCCGCAGGCGACGTACACCTCCAACGGTCAGGAGGCCTGGCGGGTGCTGGGGATTATGGCAGAGTTCGCCGCGGCGACCGAGCGGCTGCGCGGCGTGCGTCCCGCGGTTTCCATGTTCGGCAGCGCGCGCATGAAGCCCGACCATCCGTATTACGCCAAGGCCGAGCGCATCGCGCGCCTGCTGTCCGACGCCGGCTTCGCCGTGATCTCCGGCGGCGGTCCCGGACTGATGGAAGCCGCGAACCGCGGCGCATTCGCGGGCAAGTCGCCGGCCATCGGCCTCAACATCCTGCTGCCGCACGAGAAGAGCGGCAATGACTTCCAGGATGTGGGATTCGATTTCCGCTACTTCTTCGCGCGCAAGATGATGTTCGTGCGTTTCGCCTCGGCCTATGTCGTGCTGCCGGGCGGGTTCGGCACGCTTGACGAGCTCTCCGAATGCCTGACGCTCGTGCAGACGGGGAAGAGCCGGCGCATTCCCATCATCCTGGTCGGCGGCGACTTCTGGCGCGGCCTCGTCGACTGGATGCGCGACAAGCTGGTCGGCGAGGGCATGGCTGGAAAGGAGGACCTGGGGCTGATGCAGGTCATCGAGGAGCCCGAAGCGATCGTCGAGGCGATCTTCGACTTCTACGAGTCGCGCGGGTTCCAGCCGACTCGCGAGGAGCGCCAGAAGATGCTGAACCTGTAGCCGGCTTCGGGCCCGTGCCGTGGCGCCGCGACGCCTGCCGGCGCACCCCCGCGGCGGGCGAACATGTCGCGGCACGACCGCGTGCCGCTCTGTTAAAATCGGCGGATCTTGGCTGCACATGAAACGCCCCCTCTCATCGCTGCACCGTACCCTCGCCGTCGCGCTGTTCGCGGCCGCCGGCGTCGCGCTCGCCCAGAGCACCGTGCCGCCGCCACCGCAACTCGAGCCGCTGCCCGAGATTCCGCTCCCGCCCGAACTTGCCGGCGACCCCGACCTCGGGCCACAGGTGACCATCACGCGCAAGGAAGGCGAGACGGTCGAGGTAGCGCGCGTCAATGGCAAAGTGGTCTGGATCAAGGTTACGCCGCGTCACGGCAGATCCTATTTTCTGGTCCCGGACAGCGGTGGCCTCTCATTCGTGCGTCGCGACGGCCTCGACTCCGGTCTCAAGGTTCCGCTGTGGCTGATCCTCGAGTTCTGACCTGATCAATTTTTCCCGGATGTCCGCCCGAGCCGGCGCGCTCGACGCGCGCCGCGATGCCTGATGTCGGTCTACACGCCCGTCACCCCCGAAGAGCTTGAAGCCTGGCTGGCGCGCTATGCGGTCGGCGGGCTCGTTCTGCAGACGCCCATCGCGACGGGCATCGAAAACACGAACTACTTCGTGACGACGGCGAAGGGCCGCTTCGTTCTGACGCTCTACGAGCGTCTGCCCGCGGACGAGTTGCCGTTCTACCTCAACCTGATGGCGCACCTTGCGCGGGGTGGCGTCGAGTGCCCGGCGCCGGTTCCCGACCGGACCGGCGCGCTGTTCAGCACGCTCAACGGCAAGCCGGCAAGCCTGGTCACGCGCCTGGACGGCACGCCGGTACTCGTGCCGGAGGAGGTGCACTGCGCTGCCGTGGGGGCGGCGCTCGGTCGCCTGCACGTCGCGTCGGCGACCTATCGCGCGCGGCTCACCAACCGGCGCGGTCCATCCTGGTGGCGGCAAGCCGCGCGCGCCGTCCGGCCGTTCCTCGACGCGCAGCAAAACGAATTGCTGGCAGCCGAGCTCAGGTTTCTGACGGGTTTCGCCAAGGTCCGCATGCCGCGCGGGGCGATCCACGGCGATCTCTTCTGCGACAACGTGCTCTTCATGGGCGAGCGCGTTTCCGGCATCATCGATTTCGGTTTTGCGGCGACGGACTTCCTCGCCTACGACCTGGCGATCACCGTCAACGACTGGTGTAACGCCAGATCGCCTTCCGGCGTGCTCGTTCCGGCGCTCGTCGCCGCGCTCGTCGGCGCGTACGACGCGGTGCGCCCGCTCACGCCGGATGAGCGTGCGCAATGGCCGGCGCTGCTGCGCGCCGCGGCGCTGCGCTTCTGGCTCTCACGGCTCTACGATCTGCACTTGCCCCGCCCGGGCGAGCTCGTGCACGCGCACGATCCCGGGCATTTCGAACGAATCTTGCGCGATCGGATCAGCGAACACGCCGGATTTCCGGGCCGCGCCGACAGCCAACCCGGACCGGGATCGGGAACATGAGCTCGCCACCGCCTGCGATCGACTTCGTGCGCTACTCGGGACCCCGCGGCGCTGCCTGGCTCAAGGATGCTGCCGCGATGCTGGCGGCGGCCCGGGTCCCCTGGCTCATGCTGCTCCTGCTCTACTACCTGATTCAATTACTGGTAAGCGTCATTCCGTTGGCCGGACCGCTCGCGATGATGCTGCTCCGCCCGGTATTCACTGTCGGATTCCTGGCCGCGGCATGGACCCAGGAGCGCGGGGGGCGGCCCGAGCTCCGCCATCTCTTTCGCGGCTTCGGCGCCAATCTTTGGGCGCTGCTGCCGATCGGCATGGTGCTGATCGTCGGGACGACGCTGGCCGTTCTGGCGACTGCACTGGTAGACGGCGGGGTGCTGCTCGATGCGCTCACGTCGAACTCGAAACCCGACGAGGCGCTGGCGGCCAATACGCGCGTCGAGGCCGCGATGCTCTTCGCCATCGTCTGCGCACTCCCCACGGTGCTTGCGTTGTGGTTCGCGCCGGCCCTGGTGGTGTTCCAGGGCTGCGGGTCCTGGCAAGCGCTGGCCACGAGCCTGCGCGCGGCGCTCGCCAACTGGCGACCCGTCGCGGTGTACGGCCTGCTGCTCTTCTGCTTCGGAGCGGTGCTGCCGGGAATCGCCATCACGCTCATCGCGCTGCTGGTGCCGCCGTTCGCTGCACCCTACGTGGTCGCCCTCGTCGTCGTGCCGTACGTCTTCCTGTTCGTGGCGGCACAGGCGATCTCGGATTACGTCGCCTACCGCGACATATTCCATGCCGGCGAGGGTGGCGCGGCGGAGGGCCCCCCGGCCGCCTAGGCTGCCTCCAGTTTCGCGTATTCGAGCGCCAGCCACTTGACGCCGACGTCGCGGAAATTGACCTGCACGCGCGCGTCGCCGCCGCGTCCTTCCGCATCGATGATGATGCCGATGCCGAATTTCGCATGGCGCACGCTCTGGCCGACGCGCCAGCCGGGCCCGGTATCGCGCTGGGGCGGCGCCGTCGCGGCAAGGCCGCGCACGGGCGCGATCGCCGCCACGCGCTCGCCCCATTCCGCCCGATCGACGTCGATCGCCGCACCCGCGCGCTGCCTGTGCGGCGACAGCCACTGGATCAGATCGCGCGGCAGCTCGTCGAGGAAACGCGAAGCGATGTTGTAGCGAACCTGCCCATGCAGCATCCGGTTCTGCGCGTGCGTCAGGTAGAGCCGCCGCTTCGCGCGGGTGACGGCGACATACATCAGGCGCCGCTCCTCCTCGAGACCGTCGAATTCGTTGCGGCTGTTCTCGTGCGGGAACAGTCCTTCCTCGAGCCCCGTGACGAACACCGTGTGGAACTCGAGTCCCTTCGCCGCATGCACCGTCATCAGCTGCAACGCGGGGCGGCCTTCGGCCGCCTGCGTCTCTCCTGCCTCCAG
This sequence comes from uncultured beta proteobacterium, assembly GCA_963700415.1. Lineage (GTDB taxonomy): Bacteria > Pseudomonadota > Gammaproteobacteria > Burkholderiales > Casimicrobiaceae > CAIWHR01. Next base: position 69,589 of record CAVOXS010000014.1, on the reverse strand, counting down.
CGCGGCGTGCGCCAGGAACGCCGTCAGCGGATCGGTGGCGCCGGTCTCCGCCGCCACGCTGTCGCCGTCCGCTCCGGGCGTCAGCATCGGCGCGTCCACGGCGAGATCGGCCTCGCGCAGAAAGCCGCCCGCAGCGTTGACGAGCTCGGCGAGGTTGTCGAGCCGCTCCTGTCCGTCCTTCTCCTTGCCGTAATGCGCGCAGAGACCGGACGCCGCGTTCACATGCTCCACCGCCTCGGGCAGCGGCAGGCCGGCAGTGGCCGCGCGCATCGCGTCGATCAGCCTGGTGAATGCCGCCAGGCTCGCGTGCGCCCTGCCGCCAGTCGCGCCGCCGGCGGCGGCTGCCTCCCAGAGGCTCGTGCCCTGCGCGTGCGCCGCGTCGGCAAGCGTTTCCAGCGTGCGTGCGCCGATGCCGCGCGGCGGAAAGTTCACGATGCGCAGGAACGCACCGTCGTCGATGGGCGTCGCGATGAGGCGCAGGTAGGCAAGCGCGTGCTTGATCTCGGCCCGCTCGAAGAAACGCATGCCGCCGTAGACCCGGTAGGGAACAGCCGCGTTGAAGAGCGCATGCTCGAGCACCCGCGACTGTGCGTTCGAGCGATAGAGAACCGCGACCTCCGACAGCGCCAGGCCGTCGGCGGCGAGATTCTTCGCGACATCGACGATGAATGCCGCCTCGTCGATGTCCGAAGGCGCGGCGAGCGCGCGCACCGGCTCGCCCCTGTCGTCGCTCGTCCACAGGTTCTTGCCGAGCCGCGTCTGGTTGTGCTTGATGAGCGCGTTCGCGGCGTCGAGGATATTGCCGTGCGACCGGTAATTCTGCTCGAGCTTGACCAGCCGCACCGGCATGCCGGGCCGCGCGAAATCGCGCTCGAAGTGCTGCATGTTGGCGACGTTCGCACCGCGAAACGCGTAGATCGACTGATCGTCGTCACCCACCGCGAACACCGCCGTGTGCTCGCCGGAAAGGAGCTTGAGCCACTTGTACTGCAGAACGTTGGTGTCCTGGAACTCGTCGACCAGCAGGTGCGAGAAGCGGCGGCGGTAGTGCTCGCGCAGCCCCTCGTGCCGCGCGAGCAGCTCGTAGCTGCGCAACAGCAGCTCGGCGAAATCGACGACCCCTTCGCGCTGGCACATCGCGTCGTAGAGCGCGTAGTGCTCGACCTGCCGCCGCGCGAGATCGTCGCCGGACTCGACCTGGTTCGGGCGCAGGCCTTCCTCTTTCGCTCCCGCGATGAAGTGCTGCAGCTGCCGCGGCGGGAAGCGCTCGTCGTCGATGCCGTGCGCCTTGTAGAGACGCTTGATCAGCGCCAGCTGGTCCTGCGTGTCGATGATCTGGAAGTGCTGCGGCAGGTTCGCGTCGCGATAGTGCGCGCGCAGCATCCGGTTGCAGAGGCCGTGAAACGTGCCGATCCACATTCCGCGCGTGTTGACGGGTGTCATCGAAGAGAGGCGGACGAGCATCTCCTTCGCCGCCTTGTTGGTGAACGTGACGGCGAGAATCGACAGCGGCGACGCCTGCCCCGTCGCCAGCAGCCAGGCGATGCGCGTCGTCAGCACGCGCGTCTTGCCGCTGCCGGCGCCGGCCAGGATCAGCGCCGAGGCGTGCGGCAGCGTGACGGCGGCGAGCTGCTCGGGGTTGAGGTTGGCGAGGAGAGAAGAAGTCATCGGGAGGCGCGCCCGCGATTATACGGGGTGACGGCGCTATAATCCGCGCTCACCGAGGCGCCACTCTCTTCCGCCGACCGCTCCGATGCCGCCCAACCCGAACGCCGTACCGCCCGCGCATTCCGCGACCACGCGAGCCTTCGTCCAGTGGATCCGCTCGGCGGCTCCGTACATCCACGCGTTCCGGGGCAAGACGTTCGTGATCGCCTTCGGCGGCGAGGTCGTCGCCGACGACACGTTTCTCGGCATCATTCACGACCTCAACCTGTTGCACAGCCTCGGCGTCCACCTCGTCATCATCCATGGCTCGCGCCCCCAGATCGAGGCCATTCTCGTGCAGCAGAACATCGAGAGCCGTTACGCGTTCGGGCTGCGCGTCACCGACAACGAAACCATGGACTGCGTGCTCGAGGCCAACGGCCAGGTGCGCTCGCGCATCGAGGCACTGCTCTCGCTGGGCATCGCCAATTCGCCGATGGCGGGAGCGCGCATCCGCGTTTCTTCCGGCAATTTCATCACGGCGAAGCCGCTGGGCGTGTTGGAGGGAACCGACATGGGTCTCACCGGCGAGGTGCGGCGCGTCGACACCGACGCGATCAGCCAGCGACTGGACGACGGCGACATCGTGCTGATCTCGCCGCTCGGCTACTCGCCCACCGGCGAGATCTTCAATCTCGCCCTGGAGGAGGTCGCCACGCAGGTCGCCGTCCGGATCGCGGCGGACAAGCTCGTTTTCCTGATGCAGGCCGAAGGCGTGCGCAACGGCCGCCGGCGGCTGATGACCGAGCTGTCGACCAAGGACGCCGACGCACTGCTTGCCGCGGGGCGCCACAAACTGCCGGCCGATCTCCAGCTTTACCTGCCTTGCGCGATTCGTGCGTGCGACAACGGCGTCAAGCGCGCCCATCTCATCTCCCGCCATCTCGACGGCGCGCTGCTCCTCGAGCTGTTCACGCGCGACGGCGTGGGCACGATGATCGCGTCGGCACCGCTCGCGCACATGCGCAATGCCACGATCGACGATGTCGGCGGGATCCTGCAGATCATCGGGCCGCTCGAGGAGCAGGGCGTGCTCGTGCGGCGGTCGCGGGAGCGGCTGGAGGTGGAAATCGAGCGTTTCGTCGTCGCCGAGCACGACGGCACGATCATCGGCTGCGCCGGACTGTACGCATTTCCCGACGAGCGCGTCGGCGAGCTCGCGGCGCTGGCGGTCCACCCCGATTTCCGCCGCGAGGGATACGGCGAAGCGCTGATGACGGAGATCGAGGCCCGTGCACGGAAGCTGAAGCTGGCCGCGCTGTTCGTCCTCACCACGCGCGCGTCGCAGTGGTTCATCGAGCGGGGCTTCCACACGGCGGCGATCGCGGAGCTCCCGCAGCAGAAGCAGGCGCTCTACAATTACCAGCGCAAGTCGCAGGTCTATCGGAAGAAACTCTAGGAGCAGGTCATGGCACGCACGGTGCATTGCGTCAAGCTCGGCCGCGAGGCCGACGGCATGGATTTTCCACCCTACCCGGGTGAGCTCGGCAGACGGATCTTCGAGCAAGTTTCGAAGGAAGCCTGGCAGGCATGGCTGAGACACCAGACGATGCTCGTCAACGAGAACCGTCTTTCGCTGGCCGACGCCAAAGCCCGCAAGTGGCTGGCCGAGCAGATGGAACAGCACTTCTTCGGCGGCGGGGCGGAGATGCCCTCCGGGTTCGTTCCGCCCAAGCCCGCGACAGAGAAATGAGCGATGCCGCGATCTGCCGCTATCCGGTTCCTGCGCTGGGCGACCTGCCGGAGGACATCCGGGCGCGCATTCTCGAGGTGCAGCAGAAGGCCGGGTTCGTGCCGAACGTCTTCATCGCGCTCGCCCGCCGGCCGCTGGAGTTCCGGGCATTCTTCGCCTACCACGACGCTCTGATGCTGCGCGACTCGGGCCTGACCAAGGCCGAGCGGGAAATGATCGTCGTCGCCGTGGCGGGCGCCAACGAGTGCCTCTACTGTTTCGTCGCCCACGGCGCCATCCTGCGCGTCTACGCCAAGAATCCTCTCGTCGCCGACCAGGTCGGCATCAACTACAGGAAGGCCGACATCACGGCGCGCCAGCGGGCCATGCTCGCATTCGCGCTCAAGGTGTCGGAGCAGAGCAGCGAGATCGGCGACAACGACTTTGCGGTGCTGCGCGAGCACGGTTTCGACGACGAGGACATCTGGGACATCGGCAACATCTCGGCGTTCTTTTGCCTGTCGAATCGGATGGCCAACTTCATCAGCCTGCGGCCGAACGACGAGTTCTATCTGCTGGGAAGGACGCCCAAGAGCCGGTGACGCCGGTCGGCGGCGTCTCGCGGCAGGTTCTCCTGCCTCCGGCGGCCAACGGCCCGTCAGGCCCGGCAGTTCGCCGACACGAACGCCGACGCAGGTCGCGACGTCCTGCGTCTCGGTATCGATCACGATGCCCGGATGTTCGGGCTCCTCGTATGGAGCGCCGACACCCGTCAAATTCCTGAGTTGCCCAGCGCGCGCCTTCCGGCAGTGCCCTTCTGGATCGCGCCGCTCGCAGGTTGCGAGCCCGGAACGCACGCACACCTCGAAAGAGAGCCGCCCTCCGGGCGGCCACCGGCGCCTCGAGCATCGGGTTCAGACATTGGCGAGCGACCGCGGTCGGATTCGCGGAATGTGTCGACGGTCAGCCTTCATGGACGACCCGCCCACCCACCAGCGTCGCGCGGACCCTGCCGCGCACTTCGCGACCGAGAAAGGCGGTGTTGTTGCCCTGGCTCTTCAACGTCGCGGGCTCGACGCGCCAGTAGAGGTCCGGATCGAAGATGCAGACGTCGGCCGGCGCGCCGACTCCGAGGTGCCCGGCCCCGGCGCCCAGAATGGCCGCCGGTTGCGCCGTGACACGGGAAAGCGCGACCGGCAGCGCGATACTGTCTTCGATCGCCCATTTCAACGTGAGCGGCAGCAGGAGTTCCAGTCCCGTGGCCCCGGGCTCGGCTTCGCCGAAGGGCACCTGCTTGCCGTCGTCGTCGACGGGCGTGTGGTCCGAACAGACAAGGTCGATCGTGCCATCGGCAAGCCCGGCGCGCAGCGCCGCACGGTCGCGCGTGTTGCGCAGAGGCGGAATCAGCCGGCACTGGGCGTCGAACCAGCCGATGTCGACGTCACACAGGTGCAGGTGATGGACGGCGACATCGCAGGTCACGGGCAGGCCGTCGCGCTTGGCTGCCCGCACCATGGCCACGCCCTCGGCGGTCGAGAGGCGGCAAAGATGGACATGCACGCCGGTAGCGCGGACCAGCGCGAAGATCGTCGCCAGCGCGATGGTCTCCGCCGCCGCCGGAATCGCCGGCAAGCCAAGGCGCGTGGCGACCTCGCCGTCGTGCGCGACACCACCCTTGGCGAGGTACGCATCCTGCGCGCGCAGCCACACGCGGTGGCCGAATGTCGCGGCGTATTGCATCGCGCGCAGCAGCACCCCCGTGTCCGTCAGCGGCGACTCCGCCTGCGAGAACGCGACGCAACCGGCCTCGGCAAGCTCCCCCATTTCGGTCAGCTCGACGCCTTTGAGGCCAACGGTCAGCGCGCCGACCGGGAAGACGTGCGCCAGATTGAGCGAGCGGGCGCGATGCTTCAGCATCTCGACCAGGCCCGGCTCGTCGAGCGCAGGATCGGTATCCGGGGGACAGGCGAGGCTCGTGACGCCTCCCGCCACGGCCGCGTCCATCTCGGATTCGAGTGTGGCCTTGTATTCGAAACCAGGCTCGCGCAGGCGCGCGGAGAGATCGATCAAACCCGGACAGACGATCATCCCGCGCGCTTCGAGCACGCGGTTCGCGCTCCAGCCGGACGGCGCCTCGCCCAGCGCGACCACCGCACCGGCTGCAACGTAGAGCGACGTGACGCGATCGACTCCGTGCTTCGGGTCGATCACGCGGCCGTGGTTGATCTCGATCTTCATCCTGCGGACCTTCGGCGACCGCGCTGCAGGCTCATGGTCTCGGGCACGCGCATGCTCAGCGCACGCCCGGCGGCCCGAAGGGCACCGACCGCCCCCGCGGGGGGCAGCGAACACCAGGCCGAAGGCCGCAGGACAGCCGAAGGCCGGTCCCGCGCAGCGGGATGCGGCTCTGCCGCACAAAGTGCGCGTGGAGGCGTTTCATTGGCCCGCGAGGATGCTCAACACGGCCATGCGCACGGCGATGCCGAACGTCACCTGAGGCAGGATCACGCTGCGCTCGCCGTCGGCGACGGCCGAATCGATCTCGACGCCGCGGTTCATCGGTCCGGGGTGCATCACGATCGCGTCGCGTTTTGCCAACGCGAGCTTCTCCCCCGTCAGCCCATAGTGCTTGAAGTATTCGCCCGTCGACGGCAACAGCGCGCCGCGCATCCGCTCGCTCTGCAGGCGCAGCATCACGATCACGTCGCAGCCCTTGATCCCTTCGCGCATATCGTGGTGAACGTGCACGCCGAGCGATTGCACCGCCGTCGGCAGCAGGGTCTTCGGGCCGATCACGCGCACTTCGGGCGTGCCGAGCGTCGTGAGCCCGTGGATCAGCGAGCGGGCGACGCGCGAATGCAGCACGTCGCCGACAATCGCGACCGTGAGGTTGCGGAAGTCCTGCTTGTAGTGCCGGATGGTGAAGAGATCGAGCAGCCCCTGCGTCGGGTGCGCGTGGCGCCCGTCGCCGGCGTTCACCACATGGACGTGCGCGCGCCCCGTCCGGTCGAGGTGCGCGGCGATGAGGTGCGGCGCGCCCGACTGCGCGTGGCGGACGACGAACATGTCGGCGTTCATCGCCACGAGGTTGTCGACGGTGTCGAGGAGGGTCTCTCCCTTGCTGGTCGACGACACGCCGATGTTGAGGTTGATGACGTCGGCCGACAGCCGTTTGGCCGCGATCTCGAACGTCGTGCGCGTGCGCGTCGAATTCTCGAAGAAGAGGTTGAACACGGAACGCCCGCGCAGCAGCGGCACCTTCTTCACGTCGCGCTCGGCGATCGAGACGAACGGCACCGCAGTGTCGAGGACGCGAACGATGATTTCGGCCGGCAGGCCCTCGAGCGTCAGCAGGTGCGTGAGACCGCCGGCGGCGTTGAGCTGCGGGTTACGCACCGGCGGCCTCGGTGACAAGCGCGAGCGTGCCGTCGGCGGCGCGCGACAGCACGACGGAGTGATCGCGCGCGACCGCGAGGCGCACGCCGGTGTAGGTTGCCTCGATCGGCAGCTCGCGGCCGCCGCGATCGACGAGCACAGCGAGCTCCACGCGCGCGGGGCGCCCGTAGTCGAACAGCTCGTTGATCGCGGCGCGGACGCTGCGGCCGGTGTAGAGGACGTCGTCGATCAGCACGATCGTCGCCCCCTCGACCTCGAACGGCAGCGTGCTGCGCTTGACCTCGGGCTTCAGGCCCTTGCGGCTGAAATCGTCGCGATAGAACGAAACGTCGATGTATCCGACCGGATGATCGCCGTCGATCATCTGCGCGAGGCGCTCCGCGATCCAGGCCCCGCCCGAATAGATGCCGACGAAGCGCGCCTCGAACGCGACGGCGCCGCGCATGCGGTCCGCCAGCGCGACGAGCGCCTGTTCGGCGTCAGGCATGGCCACGGGGGTCGTCCGCCGTTGGCGCATCGAACCACGCCTGCAGGATCAGCTGTGCGGCGACTTCGTCGCGCGCGGCCTTCCGGGCACCGGCGCGAACGCCGGCGGCGGCGAGCGCGCCATCGGCGCCGACCGAAGTGAATCGCTCATCCACGCGCGCGACCGGCAAGCCAAAGCGGCCTTCGAGCTGGCGTGCGAAGCGCTCGGCACGCGCGGTCATCGCATGCTCCGCGCCGTCCGCGTGCACCGGATGGCCGACCACCAGCAGACCCGGTGCCCACTCACCGATCAGCGCGGCGACGGCGGCAAAGCGCACCGCGTTCGCCTCGTCGGCGACAGTCGTGAGCGGGCGGGCCACGCGCAGCAGCGTGTTGCCCACCGCCACGCCGATTCGGCGCGTGCCGAAGTCGAATGCGAGCACCGTGGTCTCGTCGCCCCGCACTCGCGGTCTCACGCTCGCTGGCGTCCCGTCGCGCTGCGCGCTCCGGTATTCGCCCTTGGGGCGGCCCGGCGGGCGCGATGGAGTACCTGCGCGCTGCGCGCTCCGGTATTCGCCCTTGGGGCGGCCCGGCGGGCTCACGGGAATACCTTCGCGCTGCGCGCTCCGGTATTCGCCCTTGGGGCGGCCCGGCGGGCTCATGCGTGCCCGACGTCGTCGGACAGGCGAGAGAAATCGATGCCGAGGAGCCGCATGGCGGCCGGGAGCCGGGCCTCCACGGGCGTCTCGAACAGGACGCCTGGATCGGCGGCGACGGTGAGCCACGCGTTCTGCGCGATCTCCTGCTCCAGCTGGCCCGCCGACCAGCCGGCGTAGCCCAGCGACACGATCACGTCCCTGGGACCCTCACCGCGGGCGACCGCCTCGAGGACGTCCTTCGACGTGGTGAGGCCGACTTCGTCATCCACCGCGAGTGTCGACTGCCAGTTGCCGAGCGGCCGGTGCAGCACGAAGCCGCGATCGACCTGGACCGGGCCACCGAAATGCACGGGTGTCCGCCGGAGCCCGGCGTCGGCGAGCGGAACGTTGATCTGCTCGAAGAGCGAGGAAAGGGTCATGTCGGTCGGCTTGTTGACGACAATGCCAAGCGCGCCATCTTCGTTGTGCTCGCAGACGTAGGTCAGCGTGTGCGAAAAGTGCGGATCCGCCATCGCCGGCATGGCGATCAGGAAATGGTGCCTGAAGTTGGCGGTCGGGCCACCCGCGGCGTCACCCATGGGAACAATTGTAAACGCGCCTCCCTCTGGGCACAATTGGCGACTCCGCGCCGCGGTCCCCCGTTTCGGCATCTCATGCCCCCTGCTGCACTGCCCCACCGTTCCCCTTCGCCCGGTCGCTGGCTCGCTTGCACCGGCATCATCCTCGCGGCGTGGACGACTGCGCTGCCCGCGGCGGCGAATCTCGTCGTCATGCACGGCCACGCGGAACCCGCCGCTGCGACGCTATGGATTCAGACCGACGCCACAACCACGGTAACAGTCCGCTGGCGCGCGGCCGGCGAAGCCGTCGACCGGACGCTGCGGCTGCGCGCAGCGAAGGCCGACGACCACGTCGTCGTGGCCCGACTCACCGGCTTGGCCCCCGGAGGAGCCGTGCGCTATCGCGTGCAGGCGGGGCGTGAGCGCCGCGACGGTGTTGCGCGCACGCAGCCTTCCTGGACAAGTCCCGGGGACGCGCCGGATCTGACCATTGCCATCGGGTCGTGCTTCTTCGCCACCGATCCCGACGCGAAACCCTCGCCGCAGGACTACGGCGGCGGCTTCGAGATCTTCGGCGCAATCGCCGCGAAGAAGCCGGACCTGATGCTGTGGCTGGGCGACAACCTCTACCTTCAGCCTCCCGACCTCGTCGATTCCACCGCGATCGCGTCGCGCTACCGGCGGCAGCGCGCGTTTCCTCCGTTGCAGGCGCTGCTCACCACGACGAATCACCTCGCGATCTGGGATGACCACGATTACGGCCCGAACAACGGCAACGCGTCGTTCCGGCTGAAGGATCAGACACTGAAGCTTTTCCAGCGCTATTGGCCGAATCCGGACTTCGGACTGCCCGATGTGCCCGGCACGTTCGGGGCCGCAGGTCACGGCGACCTGATGCTCTTCCTGCTCGACGATCGCTACCACCGTTCGCCGAACCGTGCGCCGGATGGCCCCGCCAAGACGATGTTCGGCGTACGCCAGCTCGACTGGCTGAAGCGCGCGTTGGCGGCGGCGCCGCGGGACAGCATCAAGATCGTCGCCGGCGGCAGCCAGTTCTGGAAGCGCGCGAGCCGCTTCGAGGGCTGGCACCATTTCGCGACCGAGCGAGCCGCGTTCGCCGAATGGCTGATCGCGCAGCGGATCGAAGGGGTTGTCTTCGTCTCCGGCGACCGCCACTTTTCGGAGCTGCTGAAGATCGAGCGGCCCGGCGCCTATCCGCTGCACGAATTCACTTCGAGCCCGCTCACCTCGCGCCCGTTCGAGCAGCTCGACGCGGCGGATCGCGACAATCCCGACGTCGTGCCGGGAACGCAGGTGACCAGACGCCAGTTCGGGCTGATCCGGGTCACCGGCCCGGGCGACGCACGGCGACTGTCCCTGGAAAGCTACGACGGGGCGGGCGCGCTGCTGTGGCGCCACGAGGTGCGCGCGATCGACCTGCGCTTTCCGGCCACACAGGGGCCGCGCAGGTGACCGGGCGCACGCACGACCGCGCGCTGGTCTGGTTCCGCCGCGACCTGCGCGATTTCGATCACGCGGCGCTGTGCCGCGCGCTGCAGGAAGCGCGCGCGGTCTTCTGCGCCTTCATCTTCGATCGCGAGATCCTCGACGCCCTGCCCTCGCCGGACGACCGTCGCGTGGAGTTCATCTGGGAGAGCCTGCGCGAGCTCGACGCCGCGCTCCGTGCGCGCGGCGGTGGGCTGATCATCCGCCACGCGTTCGCCCGGCACGCGCTCCCCGAGCTCGCCGTCGCGCTCGGGGCGAATGCCGTCTATGCCAATCGCGACTACGAGCCCGCCGCCTGCGCTCGCGATGCCGCGGTCGCGCAGGCGCTCGCCGCTCGCGGCATCTCGTTCGAGACTCTGAAGGACCGGGTGATCTTCGAATGCGGGGAGGTCCTCTCGCAGGCTGGCCGGCCGTTCAGCGTGTTCACGCCGTACAAGAACGCGTGGCTCGGGCGCTTGACGCCGTCCGACGTGCGCACGCAGGCGATCGACCGTGACGCCGAAGCGCTGGCCCCGCCCCCGCCGGGAGTCCCGGGGCCGATGCCAACGCTCGAGGCCATGGGCTTCCGGCGGACGAACCTGAAGGCACTCGGCGTCGGGACCGGAATGAGCGCCGGCGCGGCGCTGGCCGCCGACTTTCGCCAGCGCATCGATCGCTACAGGGAGGCCCGCGACTTTCCCGCCGCAAGGGGAACCTCCTGTCTTTCGGTGCACCTGCGCTTCGGCACGGTGTCGATCCGCGAGCTCGTCGCGCACGCGCACCTGCGCTCGCTGGAGCCGGACGGAGGTGGAGCGGCGGCCTGGCTCTCCGAGCTCATCTGGCGCGAGTTCTACGCGCAGATTCTCTGGCACCACCCGCGCGTGATCGCGCACGCGTTCAAGCCGCAGTACGACGCGCTGCCTTTTCCCGACGACCCGGCGCTGTTCGCCGCGTGGCGGGAAGGACGCACCGGCTACCCCATCGTCGATGCCGCGATGCGGCAGATCAACGCATCGGGCTACATGCACAACCGGCTGCGCATGATCGCGGCCTCCTTCCTCGTCAAGGACCTGCTCGTCGACTGGCGCAAGGGCGAACGATACTTCGCCGATCATCTGCTCGACTTCGACCTCGCGTCGAACAACGGCGGCTGGCAATGGGCCGCTTCCACGGGCTGTGACGCGCAACCGTACTTCCGGATCTTCAATCCGGTGACGCAGTCGGAGCGCTTCGATCCCGCCGGCGAGTTCATCCGGCGCTACGTGCCCGAACTGGCGCCGCTCGACGCGAAGGAGATCCACGCGCCGTGGCTCGTCGCGCCCGCGGTCCGGCAGGCCAAGGGCGTGGTGATCGGCCGGGATTATCCGGCGCCGATCGTCGATCACGCCGCGGCGCGCCGGGCGGCGCTGGCGCTCTTCGCGAAGGCACGTCCGGGTTGAGCGGCAACGAAGCCGCGCGCCGGCACACAGGCGGCGGGGAGCCGGATCGCCGCAGTCACCGGCCGCAAGGCCGCATCGTGCCCTATTCCTCTTCCTGCTTGCGCGACTTCCTGTGCTCGGCAACGAGCTGCTGCTGCAGCTGCGGCGGCGCCTGCTCGTAGTGCGACAGCTGCATCGACCAGGAGCCGTGGCCGCCGGTCACGGACTTCAACCGGGCCGAATAGCCTTCGAGCTCGGCGAGCGGGGCGAGTCCGTTGATCGCGAGCACGCCGGGTTGCAGGCCGCGCGTCCCGGTGACCTGGCCGCGCCGCGACGACAGGTCGCCGGCGATGTCGCCCGTGTTCGTCTCGGGGCAGATCACCTCGACCGTGACGATCGGCTCGAGCACGATGGGCCGCGCCTTCTCGATCGCGTCGAGGAAGGCCTTCTTGCCGGCGGCGACGAACGCGACTTCCTTGGAGTCGACCGGGTGGTGCTTGCCGTCGTAGACGACGACGCGCACGTCCTGCAGCGGAAACCCGGCGATCGCGCCGGTGCCGAGCACCTGCTCGACGCCCTTCTGCACCGCCGGCATGAACTGGTGCGGAATCACGCCACCCTTGGTCTGATCGAGAAATTCGAACCCGGCGCCGCGCTCGCGCGGCTCGATGCGCAGCGAGACCTCGCCGAACTGCCCGGCACCGCCCGTCTGCTTCTTGTGGCGATGAAAACCTTCCGCCTGCGCGGTGATCGTCTCGCGATAGGGGATGCGCGGCGGCCGCGTGTCGACCTCAAGCTTGAACTGGCTCGCCATGCGCTCCAGCACGGAGCGCAGGTGGAGGTCGCCCAGCGCGCGGAGCACCGTTTCGTTCGTCGTCGCATCGTGCTCGACGTGGAGCGTCGGATCCTCGGCGATCATCCGGTGCAGCACTTCGGAAATCCGCTGCTCGTCGCCACGCTTCCTCGGCGTGATCGCCACGCCCTGCATCGGCGTCGGAAACTCCAGCGGACGCATGTGGATGTGGTCTTCATCGTGCGAGTCGTGCAGCACGCAGTCGAACTCGATCTCGTCCACCTTTGCCACCGCGGCGATGTCGCCGGGAACCGCGCGCTCGATCTCGACGCTCTTGGCCCCCTGCAGCATGAACAGGTGTCCGACCTTGAACGGCTTGCGGCCATCACCGACGAAAAGCTGCGTGTCCTTGGTGATCGTGCCCTGGTGCACGCGAAATATGCCCAGCTTGCCCACGAACGGGTCCACCACCACCTTGAACACGTGGGCGAGGACGTGCTGCTTCGGATCTGGCTCCGAGCGGAACTCCGAAGCGCTCTCCCCTTCCCCCTTGTAGAACAGCGGTGGGTTGCCCTCCGTCGGATTCGGCGCCAGTTTGACGAGCACGTCGAGCAGTTCGGCCACGCCGGCGCCGGTCTTCGCCGAAACGAAGCACACCGGCACGAGATGGCCCTCGCGCAGCGCCTTTTCGAACGGGGCGTGCAGTTCCTCGGGCGAGATCTCGCCTTGCTCCAGATAGAGCGCCATCAACGCCTCGTCGACCTCGACCACCTGGTCGACCAGCGCGCTGTGCGCCTGCGCGACCGACGAGAAATCGGACTCGCCCTCCGGATTGAAGAAGCAATCGACGACCCGCGTGCCGCCACCGGCGGGCAGATTGATCGGCAGGCACTCCTTGCCGAAGAGGGACTGGATCGACGCCAGCAGGTCCGGCAGGTCCACGTTGTCCGCATCGATCTTGTTGACGATGACGAGGCGGCACAGGCGGCGCTTGGCCGTCCAATCCATCATCCGCGACGCGATCATTTCGACGCCGGACTGCGCGCTGACGACGACAGCCGCCGTCTCCACCGCATCGAGGGCGCCGATGGCCTGCCCTATGAAATCGGGGAATCCAGGGGTGTCGATCAGGTGGACCCGGGTGTCCTGCGTGTCGAGGTGCAGGACGGACGCGCGCAGCGAATGCTGCCATGATTTTTCCAGCGGGTCGAAATCGGCGACCGTTGTGCCGCGCTCGACGGTGCCCGCTTCCTTGATGCCACCGGAGGCGAGCAACAGCGCCTCCGCCAGCGTGGTCTTGCCCGATCCGCCCTGGCCGACGAGCGCGACGGTGCGGATGCTGCTGGTGGCGTAGTTCGCCATGCTTCTGACCTCCCCCGATGGTTGTTCCCGCAAATTATACCGGCGCGACCGGATCGGCCGGCGCCCTTCGGCAATATGGACTTTCCATCTGGCAATGCCGGCCGCATCCCGGCACCGCGCCGGCGGCCATGCCGCCCGCGGACTCAGTCGTCAAAACGAGGCAGCCGCTTCTCCCGCATGGCCAGCAGCGCTTCCGGAAGGTCGGCCGACAGGAGCATCGCTGCATTCCACGTGGCCACGTGATTGAGCCCGTCCGCGACCGAGTGGTCACGCGCATAGGTGATCATTTCCTTCGCGCCCCGCACCGACAGCGGCGACTTGGCGGCAATCGTCGCGGCGAGCTCGCGCGCACCCGCCAGCAGCTCCTCCTGCGTGTCGAAGCACCGGTTGACCAGCCGGATCTCGCGCGCCTCCCGGCCATCGACGTTGCGGCCTGTATAGGAGAGCTCGCGCGCCATGCCGTCGCCGATGAGCCGCGGCAGCCGCTGCAGCGTGCCCAGGTCCGCCGTCATGCCGACCTCGACTTCCCTGACGGAGAACACCGCGTCCGCGCTGCACAAACGTATGTCGCAGGCGGTGACGAGGTCGACGCCGCCACCGATGCAGGCACCGTGAATCGCGGCGATGACCGGCTTGCGACAGCGCTCGATCGCGCTCAGCGTATCCTGCAGATCGAGAATCATCCGGCGCAGCTTCTCGCGCGCCCGTCCGTCGCAGGCGTCGGCAATTTCCGCGCGGATTGCGCCAAGCAGGGAGAGATCGATCCCTGCGGTGAACTGCCTGCCCGCGCCGCGGATGATTCCCACCCGTGCTGCGGCTGTTTCGTCCAGCCAGCGCATCGCCGCACCGATCTCGTGCCACATCGCCTGGTCGAGGGCATTGGCCTTGTCGGGCCGGTCGAGCACGATGGTGGCCACCGCACCATCCAGGTCGACGGCAAGTCTCGCGAAGGTCATGGTGATTGTCCTGTTCCCCGTTCGGGTCTTCCGGTCAGCGCCGGGCACGTGCGCAAAGGAAGCGCCGGGGACTTGCCTGTGCCCCGAAGCCGGCGAGCGAAGCGTCTACGCGCCGGCGGTGCCGGAGCGCGTTTGGCGCTCGCGTTCGACGAACGCCCGGAAGATGTCGGTCTCGGTGATCATTCCGACGACTCGTTCATCACCGTCGACGACCGGCAGGCCGCCGATCCTGTGGTCCACCATCAGCGACGCGGCCTCGGCGATCGGCATTTCGGGGTAGGCCGTGATGACGCCCCTGTGCATGACGTCCGCGACCTCGATCGCCGCTTGCAGATGACGCGTGGCGGCGAGCAGGAGGTCGCGCTCGGCGACGACGCCGATGAGTTTCCTGGCGCCATCGAGCACCGGCACGTGGTGGAGCGAGTGCTCCTGCATCAGCATCAGGGCCGCCTTGTAGTCGGCGTCGCTTCGGATGGTGACGGGGTGCGGGCTCATGCGTTCGCGTACTAGCATGCTGATGCTCCTCGAGAATAACGGCGGAGATGCGCAAATCCGGGAAGGCCGATGCCGGGCCATGCGCGCAGCCAATCACGTGCGCGGCACCCGCCCGGCCGACCATTGCGCCCTCCCGACGCGTCCCCGGCTCGAGGTCATTCTGACCGATCCGGCGCCGGGCCTGCCTTGACGTGGGGCAACAAACCGCCATGGGCGCGCCCGGCCGGGAGCCCCTAGGGCGTCAGCGCCAGCATCTCGCGCAGGTGCCGCAGCAGCTCTTCTTCCTGGTAGGGCTTTCCGAGATAGAGGTCGACGCCCAGTTCTCTGGCCTGGTTGCGGTGCTTCTCCGCCGTGCGCGACGTGATCATCACGATCGGGATGCGCGCGTTCGCGGGATTGCCCTTGATCTTCCGGGTGAACTCGAACCCGTCCATGCGGGGCATTTCGATGTCGAGCAGTATGACGTCCGGCGTCTCCGTCTGCAGCAGCTCCAGAGCGTCGATGCCGTCCCGGGCCGTGAGCACATCGAACCCTTCGCGCGCGAGCAGCCGGCTCGTGATCCGGCGCACGGTGAGCGAGTCGTCGACGATCATCACCAGCGGCCGTCCGGCCTGCGGGACAGCCATCTTCGGCACCTCGGGCGCAACGCGCTCGGCATCGGGGTCGAACTCCGGCAGATCGGCACGTTGTGCAAGCTGGACCGGGTTGATGATCAGCACGACCTCCCCGTTGCCCAGCACCGTCGCACCGGCGATCCCGGACACGCGGGCGAGCTGCGGGCCGATGTTCTTCACGACGACTTCCTGGTTGCCGACCATTTCGTCGACATGCACGGCAGCCACACTCTGGCCGCTGCGCAGCAGCAGCACCGGATTGTTGCGTGTGGACTCGGGGATCTGGCGCTGGTCGCCCAGCAGCCGCGGCAGATAGTGGAACGGGTAACTCAAGCCTTGTGCTTCGACCCGCCGCTGGACGTACATGTTGACGAGTGCGTCGGCCTTCACCTGCAGCACCTGTTCGACCATCGGTGCCGGGAACGCCCACAGGCGTCCGCCCGCACGCACCATCACCGCCTGCGCGACGGCCAGCGTCAGCGGAAGGTAGAGCAGGAACGTCGTGCCGTGGCCCACCCGGGTCGAGACCTCGACGCGGCCGCCCAGCGCGGCGATCTCCGAGCGGACCACGTCCATGCCGATGCCACGCCCGGAGACCTGCGTCACGCGGGATGCCGTCGAGAAGCCGGGCTCGAAGATGCAGGCGATGAGCTGGGCGTCGGTGGGCTGCGCATCGGCGGCAAACCTTCCCTTCGCGATCGCCTTGGCGCGCAGCTGGTCGAGGTCGAGGCCGGCGCCGTCGTCGGTCAGCTCGACGGCGATTTCGTTGGCGACCTGGCGCACGGTCAGCGTGATTTCCCCGGTTTCGGACTTGCCGGCCTTGGCCCGGCGCCCCCGCGGCTCGATGCCGTGGTCGAGTGCATTGCGCAGCAGGTGCTCGAGCGGACCGACGAGTTTCTCGAGCACCGCGCGATCGAGCTCGGTCTGCCCGCCGCGGATTTCGAGGTTCGCCCGCTTGCCAAGCTCCCGCGCCGTCCCGCGCATGATCCGGTACAGCCGCTCCGACAGGCTGGCGAAGGGCACGGTGCGGATCGAGAACAGCTGTTGCTGCACGCCGCGCGCGAGCCGGCCCTGCGCGACCAGCGCCGTGTCGGCGACCTCCAGGTTCTTCAGCAGCGACTGCTGGACGGTCGACACGTCATTGACCCCCTCGGAGAGCGAGCGCGCGAGCTCCTGGAAGCGCGTGTACTGGTCGAACTCGAGCGGATCGAAGCCTTCCTGGCCGTCTCCCATCTGCATCAGGCGCGACTGGATCTGTGACTCGGCCTGGATCTCGATTTCGCGCACCTGCGCACGCAGGCGCACCACGCTGCCGGTGAGTTCGAGCAGGTTCGCCTTCAGGGCGCGCAGCTCGCTCTCGATGCGCGCCCGCGCGATCGTCACTTCACCCGCCTCGTTGACGAGCCGGTCGATGATGTCGGCGCGCACGCGCAGCATCGCGCGGGCGCCGGACTCCACTTGGGCGGGGTCCGGGACTGCGAGCGGTGCCGGAAGCGACACGACGACCGCCGGTTCCGCGCGCGGCGACGCAGGCGCCGTCGCGGGCGCATCGGTCCCGACGGGGGCCACCGGCGCGGCAGCGCGCGGCACCTCGTCGCCTTCCGTCGCCCACGTCAGCGGAACGTTGGTCCGGCCATCGCGCAACGCGTCGAGAACGATGGCAATGCGGTCGAGATCGCCGTCCAGCGCCTCGAACAGCTCCGTCGATCCGGATACGGGGGCATCGTCGATGACCAGGCGCGATTCCATCAAATGCGCGAGTTCGCCCAGGCGCATCGCCCCGGCCATGCGCGCGCTGCCCTTGAACGTATGCAGGGTCCGGCGCAACTGCCGCACTTTCGCGGCATCGCCCGGGGCGCGCCGCCATGCGCGCACCTGCTCGCCGGCCTGTGGATACAGTTCTGCCGCCTCCTCGAGAAAGATCGGCAGCACCTGCACGTCGACGTCGTCGCGGACTTCGGCCAGAGGATCCTGCGGCGCCTCGCGGCGGGTTGGCTCGGGCGTCGTGGCCACTGGCGCCGGGCGCAGCGGCACCGGCGCGACCGGCGTCGACGCCGGCGGCGGGATGTCCGAAGCTGACGGCAACGATGCCTCCACCAGAACCGGGGTGGCGGCCGGCGGCGGGACGTCCGAAACAGGCGGCAGCGATGCCTCCTCCGGAACCGGCGTGGCCGGCGGCGGGACGTCCGAAGCTGGCGGCAACGATGCCTCCACCAGAACCGGGGTGGCGGCCGGCGGCGGGATGTCCGAAACAGGCGGCAGCGATGCCTCCTCCGGAACCGGCGTGGCCAGCGGCGGGATGTCCGAAGCTGACGGCAACCATGCCTCCACCAGAACCGGGGTGGCGGCCGGCGGCGGGATGTCCAAAGCTGGCGGCAATGATGCCTCCGCCAGAACCGGGGTGGCCGGCGGCGGGACGTCCGCAACCGGCGGCAGCAAAGCCCCCTCCGGGACCGCGGTGACCGCCGGCGCGCCTGCCGGCTCGGCTTCCGCAGCAGCCGGCCGGTAGTCCGCCGGTATCTCGACCTCCGGAGTCACCGGGGCGATGCTCGCCGCGCGGCGCAGCGATTCGAGTTCGTGCTGGATCTCGGACGCGATCGCGACGTCCGTGGCATTGAAAGCATGGCGCGCCTTGACGCGTCCGATGAATTCGCCGAGCCCGCCGACCGCGTCGGCCAGCGTCGGCAGCGCGTCTCCCGACATCGGCGGGGGCTGCTGCTGCAACGTCAGGAGTGCTTGTTCCAGCGCGCCAGCCGTCATCGCGATCAGCGTCAGACCGCCCGCGCGGTGAATCCCACACAGCGTATGGCTCGCGCGCACCATGGCCTCGGACGGCGGCAGCCCGAGATCGACTTGCAGCAGCGAAAGGCCCTCGCGCAACGTCGCAAGATGGATCTGCGCCTCGTCGACGAGGATGGCGAAGAGGTCGGCCGGAATCCTGGCGTCGCCGACGGCGACTACATCATTGGCCGGTGCCGCCGCAGCGTCCGCGTCCGCGCCGGCAGGCATCGCGCCGATCGGAGCGAAGTCGATGATTTCCGCGCTGTCTTCCTCTGCGTCATCCAGCGCGGGTATCCACCCCGCCGGCTGCGCGGTCGCCCCGACCGTCTCGCCGTCGACCTCTCGCACCGGCTCGTCGTTGAGGTCAGCGACGGTGACGGTCGGCGCTGTACCGGCCCGGATGTCGGGCGCAGGCTCCGCCACGGCGACCACGACGGGCGCCGGCGGCGCGGACTCGGCGTCGGCCGGAAGCTCGGCGTCGACCCGGCCGATCGCAGCATGCAATTCGGCGGGATCGGCGGCGACGCTGCCCGCGTCCTTGAGCGCTCCGATCCAGTGCCGGAAGTTCGCTTCGGCGACCTCGATCATTGCGAGCGCCGCGGGCGATACCGCGCGCTCCTCCTCGAGCAGGCGGTTGTGAATCTTCTCGACGGCCCATGCAAGCTCGCCAAGCTCCGTGAGGCCGACCATGCGGCCGCTGCCCTTCAACGTGTGAAATTGCCGGCGTGCCGAGCGCAATGCCTCGCGATCGCCCGGGTTGCGCTCGAGCTCGGCGCGATTTGCCGCGACTGTATCGAGGACCTCGTTGGCCTCGATGAGATAGATTTCCAGCAGTTCGGCATCCAGTCCCTTGGCATCGACGGCGAGCAGTCGCTGTGTTTCCGCCGAGATGGCGGGAGCCGGCGCCGCACCCGCTGCGCCGCTTTCGGCAATCACCGAAACGGCGGCTTCCAGCTCGACCGTGCCGCCGCCCTCGAGCTCGGCGAGCGCAGCCTGCGCCTGCGCTACGAGATCGGCATCGTCAATCAGCGTGGCGTCGTCGACGAGGTCCTTCAACCTCGCGGCCAGCTCGGCGCGCGCCGTCGCATCCGCCGGCGCACGCACGCATTTCCGCGACGAGCTCGGGCAACGCGTGGCGCAGGTCCGCGACCGCGTCCTCCACGGTCTCCGCCATGCGCTCGTCCTCCGCCGCGGGCGCTTCGCCCAGTCGCTTGGCCAGCAGCGGCGCTATCAGCCGTTGGCGGTTCGGCCGTTGCTGCTCGAACGCCTCGATGAAGAACCCCAGCCCGGCGAGCGATTCGGCGAGGAGCTCCAGTGCTTCGCCATCGACCACGGTGTCCGGATTCGCGTAGCTGTCGATCTGCTCCTGGCAAAGGCCAAGCAGGCGCTCGGCGTCGTCCAGCTCCAGCATGCGCAGCGCGCCGCGAATCTGCAGGCTGTCCTTGCCCAGCGTCGCGAGCTCGGCGCGTTGCGCGTGATCGCGGAAGAACGCGTCGAGCACCTGCTCCATGCGCCGCAGGTTGGCCTGCATCTCGCGCGCCACCTGCGCGATCAGAATCCGTTCCTGTGCGCGGCGGAAGATTTCGTCGATCAGCAGCCCTGTGGCCGCGGGGATCGGGCGCCCAGCCTGCGCCGCGTCGAGCCGCGAGAGCATCGCCGCGACCTGCTCCGGGAAGTTGTCCGCGAGGCTGCCGCGGGTTTCGACGGCGCTCTCGGCAAGCAATATGGCAGTCGCATACTCCATCGCCACCGCATCCGACACGTCACCCGACGTCGGCATCGCGTCAAGCCGGCTGACGAGCGACGCCGTCAGGCGGACAAGCGCCTCGTTGCCGATCTCCACGGCATTGCCATGCACCGAACGCAGCGTCTCCTGCAACCGCGGCAGGCTCTCGGCGCGGCCCAGCGTGACCTTCAACCAGATGTTCTTCGCCGCGGCGAGCTGCTCGCGCATCTCGCGCAGGATGGGCTGGAGTCGCACCAGGTCCGCGTTCAGCGCAGCGGCCGTCGGAATGAGCTCCGCGAGGCCGAAGCCGTTCTGGACCGATCGCACGAGCGGCGTCACCGGCGCGCTGACGGCCACGTAATAGAGCACCTCGCGCCGCAGTCGCGCGGCAACTTTCGCCGAGCCCTCGACGACGCGTCGGATCTGAAGATCCAGCCGCGCGGCGAGCTGCTTTTCGCCAAGACCAGGTTCCAGCCCCCCCGCGATGATGGCCTCGAAGAATGCGCCGACGGTCCACCAGAACACCCTCGCCGATTCCTGCGCGCTGACACGCTCCATCCCCGCCGCCGCACGGCGCATCTTGCGGGCGCCATCGGCATCGCCGCGCAGGAACGCGAGGAGGCCGGCCTGGTAGACCCGACGCTGCTGCAGCAGATGCGCCGCGACGTCCTCCGCCGGAACCGGCAGCGGAGCATCCGGAAGCGGGTCGCGCAACTTCGGGGCCGGAAAGAAGAGATCGGTGGCAGCCGCGAGCTTGACCCCGCGTGCGCGCTGCATCGCTTCGTACTCGGGGAACAGCTTGAGCGGCACGGGCGGCGCGCCGCCGATCAACTCGTCGAGGAAGAGGACGAGCTTTCGGCAGGCGCGATCGATGCTCGCGCAAGCCGGATCGATGGCCGGCGGGCCGAGGTCCGCCAACCGCGCGAGCTGGCGCTCGATTTCGTCCGTGTAGACGACCACGGCGTCCAGCCCGACCATCTGGATTGCGCCGGCGGCCTGATGGATGCAGCTCCGCGCCTGTCCCAGCAACCCCGGATCCGACGGCGCCTCCCGGAACGCCGCGAGCAGATCCTGCCCCCGGGCGAGCGCCAGCCCGATTTCTCCCTGCACCCACGACAGCGGACCCGGATCGAAATCGGCAACGGCTTCGGTGCGTGCGGGAGTTTTCATGTGCGTCATGGTTCCGGCTGGGGGTCGGCTGCTTCGCGCTTGCGCTGGTCCGGCGGCAGTGCCGGATCGCATCGTGTCAGACCTTGAAGCCCGCCACCGAACTGCGCAACTCGGAGGCGAGCTTCGTCAGCTGCCCGATCGAAACGTTGGTCTGCTTCGTGCCCTCCGTAGTCTCCTCGGTGATCTGCAGGATTCCCTGCATGGCGTGCGTCACCTCGGTGACCGACGCCGACTGCATCTGCGTCTGCGCTGAAATGGCACCGATCAGCTCCGCCAGCTCGCGCGACACGCGGCGGATCTCGTCGAGCGCGCCTCCTGCGGTGTCGGAGAGCTTGGTGCCCTCGACGACACCGACGGTCGATTTCTCCATCGCCGTCACCGCATCCTGGGTGTCCGCCTGAATCGTCTTGACGATGACATCGATCTGCTTCGTCGCCTCGGCCGAGCGTTCCGCGAGGCGCTGGACCTCCTCCGCCACCACGGTGAAGCCGCGCCCGGCCTCCCCCGCCGACGCCGCCTGGATCGCCGCATTCAAGGCAAGGATGTTGGTCTGCTCGGTGATGTCCGCGATGAGTTCGACGATCTCGCCGATCTCGAGCGAGGATTCCCCGAGGCGCTTGATCCGCTTCGAGGTGTCCTGGATCTGAGCCCGTATCTCGTGCATGCCGGCGATCTGGTTCTGCACCGACTGCGCGCCCTTTTCCGCCGTGGCCAGCGACTGCTGCGCCACGAGCGCCGATTGCGCGGCCGACTGCGACACCTCGTTGATCGACTGCGCCATCTGGACCACCGATCCGGAGGCCTGCTGGATCTCGCGGTTCTGGCGCTGCGACGCCTCGTACAGCCGATGGGAGATAGCCTGCGCTTCCTGCGTCGCCCTGGTCACCTGATCCGTGGCGGAGTTGATGCCCTTGACCAGCGTGCGCAATTCCTCGATCGTGAAGTTGATCGAGTCCGCTATGGCGCCGGTGACGTCCTCCGTCACGGACGCCTGCACCGTCAGGTCGCCATCCGCCAGGTTTCCCATTTCGTTCAGCAGGCGGAGGATCGCCTCCTGGTTTCGCTTGTTCTCCTGCTCGCTCTCGTAGGCGCGCACGCGTGCGTCGTCGAGGAAGACCTTGCCCAGCAGCAGCAGCGTCCCGAGCGCGAGCAGGGAAAAACCGATCGCGGCCCACATCGGCACCCGCGACCCTCCGCTGCTCCTGTAGATCTCGGCGAGCTTGGTCGTTTCGGTGAGCAGCCCCTCGGCTTCGTTGCTGACCGCGCGCACCGCCTGTTTGGCGGCAACGAGCCGGCCCGTGTGCTGCATGACGGCGGTGAGACCCGAGTCGAAGGCCGCGGCCCGCTTCACCAATTCGGCCACGGCCGGGCGCGTGTCCTCGCTGCGGACGCCGGCCCCGCGCGGCGCAGGGGCGTCTGCGCCACGGACGAGCCCGTTCTGCGCTTCGCGAAAGGTTCCCGCGTCCCTGGCCAGCAGCGCGGCGAGCTCGGGATCCGTCTCCGGGGAGGAAACGTACGCGGCGGTGTTCTTGGCAATGCGCTGCGACAGCAGGGCAAGCTGGTTGGCGTACTCGACATCGCGCGGGCCCGCCCACCCCTGCCCGGCGCGCTGGACGAGGTCGACGAGCTGCTTGCTGCCCTGCGCGACCGTAGCGGCGCCCTTCGCGACGTCGATCAGCCGTTCCCGGTTCTCGAGCAATTGCGCGACGCTCGTGTCGATGCGGTCCCAACGCGCCTTGATACCCTGCAGGACCATGTGCAGCTCGTCGTCCTGCACGACATCGAGCGTGACGCCCTTGATCGTACCTCCGCGCTGCAGGGCGTCGAGGTCGGTCTTGAAGCGCTCGCGCGAATCCTTCACGGCCTCGAAGGCGGCCGGCCGGCCCAGCAGCGCCAGCGTGGAGCCGCTGGCGAGCCGCTGCGACAGCATCTGCATCTCGGTGGCCGTCGCCAGGGACGCGGCGCCCTGCGCCGCGGTTCGCACATCCAGCGACATGATGAGCGCGGCGAAGACCACAAAGGTCACCAGCAGAACGCCCAGGACATGGAATTGCCGCGCCATCGGAAGATTGCCGATCAGCGGCACCTTGCGCGGCACCATCCCTTCCGTCATCGCCGAGTGCGACCTGCTCCATCAGCGAAGCGGAAGCCAGCGGGTCGTAACCCTGGTCCGCGCCTCTCGCCGGAGGCTGCGCAAACGTCGGAACGCGGCCCGCTGCCGCGTCGCCGCCGGCGCCGGCCAGCTTCGGAAGATTCAGAGCAAACGCCATACTGCCTCCAGATTCCACGTCCTCACGAGCGGGGCCGAGCGATCGTCACTTTGCCGCGCCGTCCTGGTGCTACAGCCCGATGCGGAGGAACACCGGATCGGCCGCGAGCTGGGCGAGGTCGAATTCCTGCCAGGTGCCGCCATCGGCGTCGTTCCAGCGCTGGCCGTACCACGCCGGCGCGTCCGTCACCGAAGGCGCCGGCGAAAGCTCGGCGATGTTGCGCAGGCCGAGCACGCCTTGCACGACCACGCCCACGTTCATGTCGCCCGCGCGGGAGCCGAACAGGATGAGCCGGCTCTGCCCGCCGCCGCCATGTGGAGTGACCGCTTCGCGGCCGAGGAACCTGGCCAGGTCCACGACGCTGTACAGATTGCCGCGGATATTGGCCAGCCCGAGAAACCACGGCCGCGTCAGCGGGACCGCGGCCAGCGGCGGCACGGCGACCACTTCGGCGGCGTCGGCGAGTCGGATAAGCCATCGTTCCCCCGCGCAGCTCAGGCCGAGCCGCGACGACTCCACCTGTGCGGTCGTCTTGCTCGCGAGGCGGGTCTCGAGCTCCTGCTGGAACAGTCGAAGGTCGATACGGGCTGGGCGTGGCATGGCGTCGGGAAAGGAAGGTTTCGCGCTCAGCTCAGCGCGGAGATCTTGGCGAGGAGCTCGTTCTTGTCGACCGGCTTCACGACATAGTCGCGCGCACCCTGCCGCATTCCCCAGATCTTGTCGGTTTCCTGGCACTTCGACGTGCAGAGGACGATCGGGATGTGCTTCGTGTCGGCGTCGCGGCTGATCGCCCGCGTCGCCTGGAACCCGTTGAGACCCGGCATCACGACGTCCATCAGAATGAGATCCGGCATCGTCAGCTTCGCCTTCACGATGGCGTCGTCGCCATTGTCGCAGGAGACGACCTCGTAACCCGCTTTCGTCAGCAGGTCGTTCAGCACGTGCCGCTCGGTCGGCGAGTCGTCGACCACGAGTATCTTCTTGATCGTCATTCCGGCGCCTGGTTGCCTGGTGACGGCGGGCGGTGTCAGTGGGCCACGGAGGCCGTCGGACCCGCCGCCCGGCCGACGTGGGTCGCGACCGTCTTGAGCAGGCTATCCTTGGTGAACGGCTTGGTCAGGTACTGGTCGGAACCGACCATCCGCCCGCGGGCCCGATCGAACAGTCCGTCCTTCGACGAGAGCATGATCACCGGCATGCCCTGGAACTTCGCGTTCTTCTTGATGAGCGCGCACGTCTGGTAGCCGTCCAGCCGCGGCATCATGATGTCGACGAAAACGAGATCGGGCTGGTGATCGGTGATCTTGGCCAGCGCGTCGAAGCCGTCCTCCGCCAGTATCACCGTGCATCCCGCCTGCAGCAGGAATATCTCGGCGCTGCGACGGATCGTGTTCGAGTCGTCGATCACCAGCACCTTGACGCCCGACAACGGACTGTTTTCCGGCACCATGCTTTTCTCCTCCGCGAGTATCGCTCTCCGCCTCAGCAAATTGTGGGCCACAGTCAACGGGCGATCAGTCTGCCACGAGGCCAGGTGGTTGACCAGAGCATAAAGTTTGCCCGAATCGACATTCGTGACCCAATCCATGGTTTTTGCCCCGATGCAGCAACTTTTCACTGCCACCGCCTGCCGTGCAGGGGCATTCCCTGCCCTTTCGCGGCGAAGCGGCGCCGACGCGGACGCCCCCGGGGCAGGAAACGTGGCCCCCGGCTGGCACGGCGCCCCAATGGCAGCACGGCGGCCACTTCCGGGCCCACCCGGCGCCACTGGCACTAGCGACCCAGAAACATCCGGTATGCGGGATTGTCCGTTTCCTCGACGCAGTCGTAGCCGAGGCGGACCAGGAACGCGCCGAACTGACGCTTGTCCGACGGCGGCACCTGCATTCCGACGAGAACGCGGCCATAGTCCGCGCCGTGATTGCGATAGTGGAACAGGCTGATGTTCCAGCCGCGGCTCATGCTGTTCAGAAACGCCATCAGCGCGCCCGGCCGCTCCGGAAACTCGAATCGGTAGAGGATTTCGTGCTTCGCCGCGGGTGCGTGGCCGCCGACCAGGTGCCTGACGTGCAGCTTGGCCATCTCGTTGTCGGACAGGTCGTAGGCCTCGATCCGGCGCTGCCGAAATTCCGCGAGCAGCTGCTCGGTCTCGCGCCGATTCGCAACCTCGATCCCGACGAAAATGTGCGCGATCCGGGCATCGGCGTAGCGATAATTGAACTCGGTGACCGAGCGCTTGCCGAGCAGCTGGCAGAACTCGCGAAAGCTGCCCGGCCGTTCCGGAATGGTTACCGCGAGAATCGCCTCGCGCTGCTCGCCCAGCTCGGCGCGCTCCGCGACGAAGCGCAGCCGGTCGAAGTTCATGTTGGCGCCGCAGGCGATCGCGACGTAGGTGCGGCTCTTCGTCCGGTGCCGCGCGATCCACGACTTCGCGCCGGCAATCGCGAGCGCGCCGGCGGGCTCGAGGACGGAGCGGGTGTCCTCGAAGACGTCCTTCAATGCCGCGCAGATGGCATCGGTGTCCACCAGCACGATGTCGTCGACGTACTGCTGCGCGAGGCGGAACGTCTCCTTGCCGACCTGCTTGACCGCGACCCCGTCGGCGAACAGGCCCACATGCGCAAGCTTGACGCGGCGCCCCGCGGCGAGCGAGCGCGCCATCGCATCCGAGTCCTCGGGCTGAACGCCGATCACCTTGATCTCCGGGCGCACGCGCTTCACGTACGCAGCGATCCCGCCGATGAGGCCGCCACCACCGATGGCCACGAAGATCGCGTCGATGGGCCCCTGGCACTGGCGCAGGATCTCCATGCCGACCGTGCCCTGCCCGGCGATGACATCCGGATCGTCGTAGGGGTGGACGAACACGGCGCGCGAGCGTTTCTGAAGGGCCAGCGCGTGCGCATATGCATCGCTGTACGAATCGCCGCACAGCACGACCCTCCCGCCGCGCGCCTGGACCGCGACGATCTTGATGTGCGGCGTGGTCACCGGCATCACGATCGTCGCCACGCAGTTGAGTTTCTGCGCGGCCAGCGCCACGCCCTGCGCATGGTTGCCT
Organism: uncultured beta proteobacterium; assembly: GCA_963700415.1. Lineage (GTDB taxonomy): Bacteria > Pseudomonadota > Gammaproteobacteria > Burkholderiales > Casimicrobiaceae > CAIWHR01. Next base: position 42,999 of record CAVOXS010000014.1, on the reverse strand, counting down.
GCGGAAGCGGCGATGACGCCGCGCGCGCGCTGGCCCGGCGACAGCTGCGCCATCTTGTTGTAGGCACCCCGCAGCTTGAAGGAGAACACGGGCTGCTGGTCCTCGCGCTTCAGCAGGATGCGGTTGCCGAGCCGCTGCGACAGCGCGGATGCGAGATCGAGCGGCGACTCGATGGCGACGTCGTAGACCTTCGCGGTCAGGATCTTCTGGAGGTAGTCGATGGGCATCAGGAACGCCCGCTCGCGTCGACGGAGGGCGCGTCCCCGGCGACGGCATTCGCATCGATGGCGCGCCACAGGCAGCGACCCCGCGATTCTCGGTCGAGCACCGCCAGATACTCCTGGTGGGCCGCGAGCTCCGCGGCCGTCGGCTTGATCGTCATGAGCGCCACCCGCGCTCCGGCAGGGTTCGCCGCCGCCCCGCCGGCAGCGCCCATCGTCGCGGCTCGCGGCGGCGCCATGTCGATCGTGAGCGTTTCCTGGCCCCGGGTCATCGTCAGATACACCTCGGCCAGCAGCTGCGCGTCGAGCAGCGCGCCGTGCACTGCCCGGTGCGCATGGTCGATGCCGAAGCGTTCGCACAGTGCGTCGAGGCTGTTGCGCTTGCCGGGATACAGCTCGCGCGCGAGGGCGAGCGTGTCGACCAGCCCGGCGTAGATCTCCGTGCACGACGGAAGCGCGGCGAGCTTCAATTCAGCATCGAGAAAGCCGGTATCGAAGGGCGCGTTATGGATGATCCACTCCGCGCCACGAACGAAGTCGACGATGTCCGCGGCGACCTCGCGGAACTTCGGCTTGTCCCGCAGATCGTCCCACGTCATCCCGTGAACCTCGGTCGCGCCGGCGTCGATCTCCCGCTCCGGGTCGACACGAAAATGCACGCTGCGACCCGTCACCCTCCGATTGACGACCTCCAGCGCCGCGAATTCGATGATCCGATGGCCCTGTTTCGGGTCGAGGCCGGTAGTCTCGGTGTCGACGATGACTTGACGCATGCGGGTAGCGGTCGATCGAAGCGTGGAATACGGACCCGCGCGCCATGCACGGTGCAAATCGGCCGGATCCGGGCCGAATGATACGCCGAAGTCAGCGCCGGTACCGGCGTATCGTCGTCTGGATGTCGTCGATCGCGCGCTCGATCTCGTCGTCGGAGAGAGCCCCCTCCGCGCCTTTGCGGTCGGCGAGCGAAAGCGTCCGGTCGAGCTGCGTGGCGAATTCGCCGAGACCGAGCGTTTCGGTGATGGTCGACGGCGGCTCGTCGACCCGCGTCTCCGGTCCCCAGCGCACGACGATTGCGGAGAGGTTGTCGCCGTCGGTCCCGGCTCGACGCTCGGCTTCCCGCATCATTGCGGGCGCCGCCTTCAGGAGGGGCATCGACGTGAGCCAGGTCGCCATCTCGTCGCCGGGAATCGCGCCCCACAGGCCATCCGTGCACAGCACGAGGATGTCGCCATCGCGCAGCAATGCCCGCGTCGACAGGTCGATGACCGGGTCGACCATGCCGCCAAGGCAGCTGTAGACCTTGTTGCGGTCGGGATGCTCGCCGACTTCGGCCGAGCTCAGCAGCCCCTGGTCCACGAGATACTGCACCTTCGAATGGTCCCGGGTCTGGCTGAGCAGGCTCCCCTGCCGGTAGTGGCAGAGCCGCGAATCGCCGACATGCGCCCAGTAGGCATGGCCGCCCTGCACGATGCAGGCTACGCACGTCGTGCGCGGCGTCTCCAGCATCGAGTACTGCGCCGAATACGCGCCGAGCGCCGTGTGGGCTCTGACCATCGTGTCGTGCAGGAACGCGAGCGGGCTCCTGAGCGAGGGCGTCGCCTCCCGGTGGAAGCGCTCCACGAACATCCGCACCGCGATCTGCGCGGCGATCTCGCCCCCCGCGTGCCCGCCCATGCCGTCGGCGACCACGATCAGCAGCGTGTCGCGGCTGTAGGTATAGGCGATCCGGTCCTGGTTGGTGGCGCGCGAGCCCTTGCGCGACTCCTGGAAAATCGTGAACTGCATCCAGCTATGCCCCGATTTCGGTGAACAGCCTGCGCTTCAGGTTTCCGAACACGGTGAGCTTGGGCTTCTTGGGCGGAATGTCGCGGATGGCCTTCTGCAGCGCGAACACCGACTGGGGGCGCTCGAGCGGATCGAGGCGAAGACACCAGTCGATGACCTCCAGCACGTTGTCGGAATACTGGCCGGCCCATATCCTCTTCGCCGAAACGAGGTGATCTTCGTGCAGGCGCGCGTCCGCGGCCTGCGGCGCAAACGCCGCCAGACAGGCGAACATGCTGGCGCCGGTGCCATAGACGTCGGTCCACGGGCCGAGGCGGTCCGGGTCGCGATACTGCTCTGGCGCTGCGAAGCCCGGCGTGTACATCGGCGCGAGCTTCGGCCGCTGCGTCGTCAGGGTCTGCCGCGCAGCGCCGAAGTCGAGCAGCACGGGGCTGCCATCGGTGCGCAGGTAGATGTTCGCGGGCTTGATGTCCAGGTGGAGGAGCTTGTGCGTGTGCACCTCGCGCAGTCCGTTCAGCAGGTGCATGAAGACGTGCCGGACGAGTCGCTCGGACATCTGGTCCTGCCGCATCTGGATCTGCTGCTGGAGCGTCCGGCCGCGCTCGTAGCGCATGACCATGTACACCGTCTCGTTGGCGCGAAAGAAGTTGAGCACCCGCACGACGTTCGGGTGATTGATCTTCGCGAGTGCGCGGCCCTCCTCGAAAAAGCACTTCATTCCGTAGCGGAAGGAAGCCATGTTCTCGGCGGAGGTCGCCCGCACGATGTCGCCGTCGGTGCGCAGCACCAGCGACGAGGGCAGGTACTCCTTGATCGCGACCGGCACCCCGGTTTCGTCGAACGCGCGGTAGACGATCGAGAATCCGCCCCGGCTGATTTGCCGGTCGATCCGGTAGTTAAGCAGCTGGTACCCGCCGGAGAGGGCCTGATTGGTGACGGACATGGAGAGAGGTCGGGTGGCTATCCGCGTGAGTCGCTCGCAATTCGCATGCCAGCCGACGCACGCACGCTTGCGCCTGCGGCGGATAACGCATACATTCTCCGGATGAAAGCGCGCAAAGTAAAGCCGGAAAAGTTGCCTGTTTCCGGCCGATTTGATCGATGATCCGCAGCATGACCGGGTTCGCGGCAGTTGTCGCGGATCTGCCCGGTGTGGCGCTGGCCGTCGAACTGCGTTCCGTCAATCATCGGTTCCTCGACCTCCAGCTTCGGCTCCCCGATGAACTGCGCGCCCTTGAAACCACGCTGCGCGAGAGGATCCTCGCCGAGCTGAAGCGCGGCAAGGTCGAGTGCCGCATTACGCTCGGCCGTCCGGCGGCCGGCGCCGCCGGCCTCGCCGTGGACCTGGCGCGCGTCGCGGAGCTCGCCAAGGCCGCCGCCGACGTGATCAGGGGCGCTCCGGGTGCGGCGCCGCTGACCGTCGGCGAGATCCTGCGCTGGCCCGGCGTGCTGGCGGAGCCCGGCGTCCCGCCCGCCGAACTCGCCGCGCAAGCCGGAAAGCTCGTCGAGGAGGCGCTCGCCGACTTCTCCGCGTCGCGCGCCCGCGAAGGCGCGAAGCTCATCGCGACGCTCGTGGAGCGCTGCGACGCCATCGAGATGCAGATTGCGCGGGTCGCGCCGCGAATTCCGGCCATTCACGCCGCCTATGCCGAGAAGCTCGGTGCGCGCCTCAGGGAGGCCGGGCTCGACGCCGACCAGGACCGGCTGAAGCAGGAACTGGCGCTTTTCGCCACCAAGGTCGACGTTGCCGAGGAGCTGTCGCGGCTTGCCACGCACGTCGCCGAGGTGCGCCGCGTGCTGGAGGCGGGGGGCAGCGCCGGCAAGCGTCTGGATTTCCTGATGCAGGAGCTGCATCGGGAGGCCAACACGCTGGGATCGAAGTCGGTGGATGCGGAACTCTCGCAGGCGTCGCTCGAGATCAAGGTGCTGATCGAGCAGATGCGCGAACAAGTGCAGAATCTGGAATGATGCGGCCGAGCTGCCCGGGGAGAGGCCCCGCGCGCGGATGCGCGCGGGGATCGGCGGCGAGGCGGGTGCCGCTTGCGGCCGACAGGAAATAGGTGATGGCGGGAGACCGGATCAGGGAGGCCGCACAGGGTCCGACCAAGGCACCGCCGGCGTCCGGCTGCCTGTTCGTCCTCGCCGCGCCGTCGGGGGGCGGCAAGACCAGCCTCGTGGCCGCACTGCTCGAGCGCGAGCCCGGCATACGCCTTTCGGTGTCCTACACGACGCGCTTGCCGCGCCCGGGCGAACTCGACGGCGTCCACTACCACTTCGTCGACGAGCCCAGGTTCCTCGAATTGAAGGCCAAGGGCGAGTTCCTCGAGCAGGCATTCGTCCACGGCAACTGGTACGCCACGTCCGCGACCTGGCTCGAGCGACCAGGTGGCGCGTGGCCTGGACGTGCTCCTCGAAATAGACTGGCAGGGTGCAATGCAGGTCCGCCGACTCATTCCGGCCGCTGTCCACATCTTCATCCTGCCGCCGTCGCTGGCGCTGCTGCGCGAGCGCCTCGAAAAGCGGGGCCAGGACTCGCCGGCGGTCATCGCGCGCCGCCTCGAAGCCGCCCGCGAGGAAATGCGCCACTGCGGCGAGTTCGATTATGTTATTATGAATCAGGAGTTTGCGCGAGCCGTTGATGATCTGGGCGCGATCGTCCGCGCGGCCCGGCTGACCGCCGCGCGACAGATGGTGCGCCACTCGCAACTGCTGCAGCGCCTGCTTGAACACTGATGTCAGAAACCCCGGAGAGCCCATGGCCCGCATCACGATCGACGATTGCCTCGAGAAGATTCCCAACCGCTTCGAGCTGACGCTCGCCGCGACCAACCGCGCCCGGCAGATTTCCGCGGGCAGCTCGCCGCTCGTCGACACGGACCGCGACAAAGCGACCGTCGTCGCCCTGCGCGAGATCGCCGCGGGCAAGGTCGGCATCGAAATGCTGCTCAAGGCTCAGAGCTGAGATGAAAGGCCCCCACGCTCGCTGCGTTCGCCGCCCCCCGAGGGGGCGCACAGTGCGCTTCGGACGGCCGCGCGCGCACTGAAACCGGCGGCAATGAGGCATGTCGGAAATCGCGGAGTTCACCCGACACCTCGGCAATTACCTGCCGCCGCCTGACGTCGCGCTCGTCGAACGCGCGTTCCAGTTTTCCGACTCGGCCCACCGCGGGCAGTTCCGGAAGTCGGGCGAGCCGTACATCACCCATCCGCTGGCGGTGGCCAGCATCCTGTCGCAGTGGCGCCTCGACGCGCAGGGGCTCGCCGCCGCGCTCCTGCACGACGTGATGGAGGACACCGCCATCACGAAGTCGGAGATCGAGACCTCGTTCGGCAAGCTGGTGGCCGACATGGTCGACGGGCTCTCCAAGCTCGACCAGATCGAGTTCAATTCGCGCGAGGACGCGCAGGCGGAGAGTTTCCGCAAGATGCTGCTCGCGATGGCGCAGGACGTCCGGGTCATCCTGATCAAGCTTGCGGACCGGTTGCACAACATGCGCACGCTCGACGCCATGGCGCCGCCGCACCGGCGCCGCATCGCCCACGAGACGCTGGACATCTACGCGCCGATCGCCAACCGGCTCGGCCTCAATTCACTGTACGTCGAGCTGCAGGACCTCGCGTTCAAGCATCTCTATCCGATGCGCTTCCGGATTCTCGCCAACGCGATCAAGGCGGCGCGGGGCAACCGGCGCGAGGTGATGAACCGGCTGCTCGACGTGATCCGCGACGGTTTCACCAAGGCCGGGATCACCGCCGTCGTCTCGGGCCGCGAGAAGACGATCTTTTCCGTCTACCGGAAGATGCGCGAGAAGCGCTACACCTTTTCGCAGGTCTTCGACATCTATGGCGTCCGCGTGCTGGTTCCGGACCGGACCGCCTGCTACGCTGCGCTGGGCGCACTGCACGGGCTCTACAAGCCGATACCCGGGAAATTCAAGGACTACATCGCGATCCCGAAGGCCAACGGCTACCAGTCGCTGCACACGACGCTGTTCGGCCCGTTCGGCACGCCGCTCGAGGTCCAGCTGCGCACGCACGACATGCACCGCATCGCCGAGACCGGTGTCGCCGCGCACTGGCTGTACAAGTCGGCGGACGAGCTCGACATCGCGCAGGCCCAGCGCGACACCCATCTCTGGCTGCAGAGCCTGCTCGACATCCAGTCGGAATCGGGTGACTCGAAAGAGTTTCTCGAGAACGTCAAGGGCGATCTCTTCCCCGACGAGATCTACGTGTTCACGCCGAAGGGCAAGATCATGGCGCTGCCGCGCGGCGCGACCGCGGTCGATTTCGCGTACGCGGTGCACACCGACGTCGGCCACCACTGTGTCGCGGCACGAATCAACTACGAACTCATGCCGCTGCGCACGGAACTCAAGAACGGCGACCACGTCGAGGTCCTCACCGCACCCGCGGCCCGACCCAATCCGTCCTGGCTGTCGTTCGTCGGCACCGGCAAGGCGCGGTCGCGGATCCGGCATTTCCTCAAAGGCCTGCAACAGAAGGAGTCGGCGGCGCTTGGCGAGCGACTTCTCGATCAGGCGCTGACGACGCTCAAGGTCGCGCCGGAGTCCATCTCGTGGGATAGCTGGGAGTCGCTGCAGAGGGAATTCGGCGCCAAGAGCCAGCTCGAGATCCTGGCGGACATCGGGCTGGGCAAGCGGCTGTCCTTCGTGGTGGCGCAGGCGCTGACGCGTCCCGCGGGCAAGACCGGCGCCGACGCCGGACCCGCCGCGATGCCCGGGACGCCCGGGACGCCGTCGACGCTGACTCTGCGCGGCGTCGAAGGCGTGGCGATCCAGTACGCGAAATGCTGCCGCCCGGTCCCCGGCGACAAGGTCATCGGGCAGTTCCGCAGGGGCCACGGCCTCGCGGTCCACACCCGCGACTGCGTCTCGCTGAAGAAGCAGCGCGGCGACGCCGAGCAGTTCGTCGACGTCGAGTGGGCGCCGGACATCGAGGGCGTGTTCGACGCGGGCATCCGGCTGCTCGTCGCCGACCGGCGCGGACTCCTCGCCGACCTCGCCACGGCGATCGCGGACGCGCAAGGCAACATCGACAACGTGTCGATGGAACGGCCCGACGGCGGCGGCCTCATCGCCATGTTCTTCAGCGTGCAGGTGCGCGATCGCCGTCATCTCGCGCACATCATGCGTGCACTGAAGCGGGTCGAAGCGGTGCGGCGCGTGCAGCGGGCGCGGACCTGACGCGGCTGGCACGGGCCGCGCAGCCCGCTATCCGGGGCGTTCTACCAGGACGTTTCGCGTTCCGCCGTCGCGCTGACCTTGTGGATGGTGAGGTCGGCGCCGTTCCACTCCTCCTCCGGATCGAGGCGCAAACCCACGGTCATCTTCAGCGCGCCATAGACGATCGTCGCGCCGGCCACGGCCACGCCGATGCCCAGCAACGTGCCCGCGAGCTGCGAGGTGAACGCGACGCCCCCCAGTCCGCCGAGTGCCTTGCTGCCGAAGATGCCCGCCGCGATGCCGCCCCAGGCGCCGCACACGCCGTGCAGCGGCCACACGCCGAGCACGTCGTCGATCCTCCATCGGTTCTGCGTCTGCGTGAACAGGAACACGAACAGCCCGCCGGCCACCGCGCCCGTCGCGAGCGCCCCCAGCGGATGCATGACGTCCGAGCCGGCGCAAACGGCGACGAGCCCCGCCAGCGGACCGTTGTGCACGAATCCCGGATCGTTCCTCCCGGCCAGGAACGCGGCGATCGTCCCTCCGGCCATGGCCAGCAGCGAGTTGACGGCGACGAGCCCGGAGATCTTGTCGATCGTCTGCGCGCTCATGACGTTGAACCCGAACCAGCCGACCGACAGGATCCACGCGCCCAGCGCGAGGAACGGAATCGACGACGGCGGGTGCGCCGACATGCCGCCCTCCTTCGAGTAGCGGCCCCGCCGCGCGCCCAGCATCAGCACGGCGACGAGGCCGACCCAGCCGCCGACCGCGTGGACGACGACGCTGCCGGCGAAGTCGTGGAACTCCTCGCCGAACGCGCCCTTGAGCCAGGCCTGGACGCCGAGATGCTGGTTCCAGGCGATGCCCTCGAAGAACGGATAGACGAAGCCCACCAGCAGGAAGGTCGCCGCGAGCTGCGGGTTGAACCGCGCGCGCTCGGCGATGCCGCCGGAGACGATCGCGGGGATCGCCGCGGCGAACGTGAGCAGGAAGAAGAACTTGACCAGCTCGTAGCCGCTCTTCTGGGCGAGCGCTTCGGCGCCCGTGAAGAAATTGACGCCGTAGGCGATCGAATAGCCGATGAAGAAGTAGGCGATCGTCGACACCGCGAAATCGACGACGATCTTCACCAGCGCGTTGACCTGGTTCTTCTTGCGCACGGTGCCGAGCTCGAGGAAGGCGAAGCCGGCGTGCATCGCCAGCACCATGATCGCGCCCAGCAGGATGAAGAGGGTGTCGCTGCTCGTCTTCAGGGTTTCCATGTTGCCTCGCGGGGCTGGGCGCCGGATGCGGCGCCGGTTGGGAAAGGCGTCGTCGCGGCGCATTGCGCGCGCCGCGGGCGGATGGCGTTAGCTGGGCGACTCGGAGGGAGGCTCGTGCCAGCGCGCCTTCGGTACGAGCTTCGGCTCGGCCGGATCGCCGAGGTAGTGCGGCGACATGATCTGCACGCCGTGCTCGTTGAACACGTCCTGGACATTGGCGTGCAGCGCGGACAGCGCCTCGGCGCGCGGCCGGGCCTCGGCCTGGACCGCCTGGCAGACGAGACGGTACTCGACGTAGAAATCCGACAGCGCCGTCTGATAGACGAGCGGTGCCGGCTCGGCCAGCACGCCCTTGGTGCGGCGCGCGGCTTCGATCAGCATCGCGTGCACCTGCCGCCACGGGGCGTCGTAGCCGATCGTCACCGCGGTGTCGAGCACGAAGCCGTGGCCCGTCACCGCCCGCGAATAGTTCTTGGTGACCCCGCCCAGCACCAGCGAGTTCGGCAGCGTGAGCTCCTCGCCGAGCCCGGTGCGCACGCGCGTCGTGAACATCCCCATCTCGACGATCGTGCCCTCGTGCTCGGCGACGCGCACGTACTCGCCGGGACGGAACGTGCGCGTGTACATCAGGATCAATCCGCTCGCCGCCTGGCCGACGACGCCCGACGCGCCGATCGACACCATCAGCCCGAGCAGCACCGACAGCCCCTTGAACGCCTCGGTGCCCGAGCCCGGCAGGTACGGATACGCCATCACCAGCGCGAAGATCCAGACGGCCACCGACGCGAGTCGCCGCGTCGGCCGCGCGCTGTCGGCGTCGAGCCAGCTCAGCTTGACCCATCCCCACTGCACGCGATCGAAGAAATTGCCCAGCATCGCGGTGATGCCGCGGGCGATGAAGAAGATCGCTACGGCGATCAGCAGCTCCGGGACCGCGCGGGCCATGCCGAGCACGATGTCGGTGGCAGTGTCGGCCAGGAAGTCGTGAAGCCGCTCGCCCCACGGCCGCGTGTACGGAAACCGGCCGAGCACGAAGCCCAGCCATTCGTACGTGAGCAGCAGTACGATCGCCCAGAATCCTGCCTGAACCAACCGGCGCACGATCCGCAGCGCGCGGTCGCGCCGGAGGATTGCCGCTCCCGCGATCTTCGTTTCCTCGACGGTCCTGCTCACGAACGACTGCACTCGCCGCGAGAGGGCTTCCCCCAGCCGACGCAGGAGCCACAGCATGCCGGCGAAGACGACGGTCGCGCCGCCCGCCCACAGTGCCGCGACGAGCATCAGGCGGGCGCTGCGCGCTTCGCGTGTCTCGGCGATGACCCGCTCGAGCGCGCGCTTCGCGTCGGCCGCCGCTGCATCCAGCACTTCGCCGCCGAGATGGTCCAGGTCCTCGTTGGCGATGATGAGCGCCAGTCGGCCGTCGATGCTGATGGCCGCGCCGCCGGGGCGCTTCTCCACGCCCACGACGCCCGGGCCGCCGCTCTCGAGCGCCGCGTTTATCCGCTTTCTTGTGTTTTCGGCGCGCTCGGCAGGCGGGACGCCGAGGAAGCTCGAGCGGTAAGTGACGACATTCCGGTTGAACACGACGACCGGGGCTTCGCCGCGCACCGTCGGCTGTTGTGCGGCCGGCGGCGGCGACTCCTGCCGTTCAGAGCCGGCGGCCGGGGCATCCGCTGCGACCGCGGCGAAGGCGCTGATCGCAAAAGCGAGCGCGGCGAGCGCCCGCGCGACGGCGATCACGTGATCACTCAGACCGGCTGCTTGGCCAGGAGCTGCTGCAGCTCGCCCGCCTGGTACATCTCCTTAAGGATGTCGCAGCCACCGACAAATTCGCCGTTCACGTAGAGCTGGGGAATCGTCGGCCAGTTGGCGTAGTCCTTGATGCCCTGGCGGATCTCGGGGTCCTGCAGCACGTCGACCGCCTGATAATCCGTCACGCCGCACCGCTTCAGGATCTCCACCGTCGTCGCCGAGAAGCCGCATTGCGGCGTCTGGGGCGTTCCCTTCATGTAAAGCACGACGCGGTTGCCCTTGACCTGCTCGCGAATCCTGTCCTGGACGTTCATGGGGTTTCTCCACCGGCGAAAGAATCGGATTCTAGCGCATCGCCGTGCCGGCCCGCGGTCCCGGGTTCCTGTCGCCCGGCACCAACCGGCGCGGCAGCCTATTCCTTCACGGCCCCGGTCAGGCCCGACACGTAGTACTCGACGAAGAACGAGTACAGCACCGCCACGGGCAGCGATCCCAGCAGCGCGCCCGCCATCAGCGAGCCCCAGTGGTAGACGTCGCCCTCGACCAGCTCGGTCACCACCGCGACCGGCACCGTCTTCACCTCCGACGACGAGATGAACGTCAGCGCGTAGATGAACTCGTTCCACGACAGCGTGAAGGCGAAGATGCCCGCTGAAATGAGACCGGGAACGGCCAGCGGCAGGATGATCTTGACCAGGATCTGCAATCGCGTGGCGCCGTCGATCAGCGCGCACTCCTCGAGCTCGAACGGGATCGACTTGAAGTACCCCATCAGCAGCCAGGTGCAGAACGGGATCAGAAACGTCGGATAGGTGAGGATCAGCGCCAGCCGGGTGTCGAACAGGTTGAGCTTGTAGATGATCGCGGCCAGCGGGATGAAGAGGATCGACGGCGGGACGAGGTAGGCGAGAAAGATGCTCATTCCGACGTAGCGCGATCCCGAGAAGCGCAGGCGCTCGATGGCGTAGGCGGCGAGCACGCTCGCGAACAGCGACAGCGCCGTCGCCACGACCGAGATCAGGATCGTGTTCCACAGCCAGTCGGGATACGCGGTGTCGAACAGCAGCTTCTTGATGTGCGCGAGCGTCGGGTTCTTCACCCAGAACGGGTTGCCTTCGCGCGACAGCAGCTCCTCGTTCGGCTTGAACGTCGTGATGACCATCCAGTAGAACGGAAACAGCAGCACGAACAGGAATGCGCCGAGCGGGACGTAGACGGTGACGACGCGCCGCGGCAGCGACACCAGGTAGTTCATCCCCTGCGAATCGACGAGATCCGGGGCGGCGTTGGGGCTGCTCACTGGCGCTCTCCGGTCATTTGTCACTCCCCCCCTGCTGCCACGCGCGGCGCTGCAGTCCGTAGTAGCTGACGAGAATCGCGGCCAGCAGGAACGGCACCATCGCCGTCGCGATCGCCGCGCCCTCGCCGAGGCTCCCTCCGGGGATCGCTCGCTGGAAGGACAGCGTGGCCATCAGGTGCGTGGCATTGAGCGGTCCGCCGCGCGTCAGCACGTAGATCAGCTGGAAGTCGGTGAACGTGAACAGCACCGAGAACGTCATCACGACGGCGATGATCGGCGTGAGCAGCGGCAGCGTCACATAACGGAACTGCTGCCACGGGGAGGCGCCGTCGAGGCTCGCCGCCTCGTAATACGACGGCGAGATCGTCTGCAGCCCGGCGAGCAGCGTGATCGCGACGAACGGAACGCCGCGCCAGATGTTCGCGGCGATCGTCGAGAACCGCGCGGCCCACGGCTGGCCGAGGAAATCGATGTACTCGTCAATGACGCCCATCTCCACCAACGCCCAACTGATGATCGAGAACTGCGCATCGTAGATCCACCAGAACGCGATCGCGGACAACGCCGTCGGAACGATGAACGGCAGCAGGACGATGGCCCGGAAGAACGCCTTGATCGGAAGATGCTTGTTGAGCAGCAGCGCGAGCCAGAGGCCCAGCCCGAACTTGATGACGCTGGCGACCGAGGTGTAGAAAAGCGTGTTGAACAAGGCGAGGCGCGTGACGTCGTCGCCCCACAGGAACTCGAAGTTCTCCAGCCCGATCCAGACGCCGGCGCGCCCGATCTTGGTGTCGGTGAAGCCGAGGTACGTGCCCAGCCCGAGGGGGTACGTGAGGAACAGCAACAGGAGCACCGCCGCGGGCAGCATGAAGACGAGCCCGAGCAGATGCCGGTCGTCGAGGACCCTGGAAAGCGCGGATTGCCTGGTGGTCATCGATAAGCCATTGGGTGGCGATGTGGGGTCCGGGCTCGTGTCGCAGGCGGTCGGATGAATCCGGCGTCCGGTGCCGCCCTGCGCTCTGCGGGCCCGGGCGCTGCGCGCGGCGAGACCCGGACCGAGGCCGGTCCCGGGCTTCGCCGCGCGCGACGCCGGGCCGAGTCGCCCGGGTCACGCCATATCAGACCTTGTAGTAGCGCTCCGCCCGCTTCTGCGCCCGCTCTGCCGCTTCCTTCGGCGTCTTCGACCCCGACGCGGCCTCGGCGATCATGTTCACGACGATGAAGTCGGACAGCGCGCCGGCCGATGCGTAGCCCATCTTCCCGGCGTAGCCCGACGGCAGCATGTTGATCATCGAGCTGCGGTACGGCGTGTGCTTCGGATCCACCGTCCAGATCGGGTTCTTCTCGTAGGCGCGCAGCGCCGGCGTGACGTAGCCGATCGCCGCCTGCGCCCACGGGTCGACCTGCTCCGCCTCCATCATGAAGCGCAGGAACTCCTTCGCCGCCTTCGGGTACTTGGTGTACCTGAAGATCATCTGGTTGAAGAACAGCTGGAACTCCGTGGGTCGCCCCACCGGCCCGATCGGCATGTTGGCGTGGTTGATGTCCGCCGCCATCTCCTTGAGCTTCGGGTCGCTGGACGTCTTCGCCGCGTAGTAGATCGAGATGCCGTTGTTGGTGAGCGAGATCTGGCTGTCGAGGAATGCCTTGTTGTTGTTGGGGTCGAGCCAGGACAGCGTTCCCGGGACGAAGGTCTGGTAAAGCTCTTTCACGTACTCCAGCGCCTTCAGCGTCTCGGGGCTGTCGATGACGACCTTGTTGTCCTTGTCGACGACCTTGCCGCCGAACGACCACAGCAGCCAGTAGGCCCAGGTGTTGCCGTCGCCGGTGGCGTTGCCCAGCGCGAAGCCGGGCGGCGTGCCCTTCTCCTTCAGTGCCTTGCACAGCTTGAGGAAGCCGTCGGTGTCCTTGGGGAAGCTGTCGAATCCGGCCGCCTTCATGTGGCTCTCGCGGTAGACCATGCACACGCCGGCCACACCCAGCGGGACGCCGATCCACTTCTTGCCGTCGGGCCGCAGGTACGGGTCGCAGACCGGATACCAGCCGCCGTACTTGGCGCCGAGATAGGTGCACACGTCGGTGACGTCGAGCAGCTTCTCCGGGTACAGGTTGGCGTCGTCGTTGGTCGACAGGATGATGTCGGGGCCGGCGCCGGTATTGGCGGCCACCGCGGCCTTCGGCCGCACGTCCTCCCAGCCTTCGGCGTCGACGCGGACCTCGACGCCGTACTTCGCGGTGAACTTCTTGACGTTGGCGAGGTACTGGTCCTCGTCGCCCTGGACGAAACGCTTCCAGCGCAGGACGCGCAGCTTGGCGCCCTTCTCCGGCGTGTTGCTCCACTGCGCGCTCGCGTCCTTGACCCAGAACAACGGCCCGGCCGCGGCGCCGGCGGCGACTGCCGCGGACGTCTTCAGGAACCGGCGACGCTTGAATTCACTCATGGCTACCTCCTCGGGTTGTGGGCTTTTCCGTGATTGCGAAGCCCGGATCGATTGTCACGCGACGAGGCGCTTGCCGCTCGCCGCGTCGAAAAGCTGCGCTCGGGTAAGTTCGGGCGCGAGGTGAATCCGGTCCGCGGGCCGGCAGTCCGTGCGGTCGCGAACCGTTGCGGTGATCTCCTGGCCGTTGAAGCGGCAGTACAGCTGCGTGTCGGCCCCGGTGGGCTCGACGACGATCACTTCGACCGGCAAGCCTTCGCTGCCGATGCTGCAGTGCTCCGGGCGCATGCCGTAGAGCACCGCCTGCCCGGCGGCAGCGCGCGCACTCTTCGGCAGCGGCAGCGTCGCGCCGCCTTCGAATGCCACGACAAGCGCGCCGCCATCGGAGCGCACGGTGCCGGGAACCATGTTCATCGCCGGCGAACCGATGAAGCCCGCGACGAAGGTGTTCGCCGGTTGGTCGTAGAGGTCGAGGGGGCCGCCGATCTGCTCCACCAGACCGTCGCGCATCACGACGATCTTGTCGGCCATCGTCATCGCCTCGATCTGGTCGTGCGTCACGTAGATCGAGGTCGTCCTCAGCCGCTGGTGCAGTTCCCTGATCTCGGTGCGCATCTGGACGCGCAGCTTCGCGTCGAGATTCGACAGCGGCTCGTCGAACAGGAACACCTGCGGATCGCGGACGATCGCGCGCCCCATCGCCACGCGCTGCCGCTGCCCACCCGAGAGCTGCCTTGGATAGCGGTCGAGGAAGGGCCCGAGGCCCAGGATGTCGGCAGCCTTTCGCACGCGCTCCTCGATGTCCGATTTCGAGCGCTTTGCCAGCATCAGAGCGAAGGACATGTTGTCGCGCACGCTCATGTGCGGATAGAGCGCGTAGTTCTGGAACACCATCGCGATGTCGCGCTCCTTGGGCGCCACGCGGTTGACCACGGTGCCGCCGATCGCGATCTCGCCCTCGCCGATCTCCTCGAGCCCCGCGATCATCCGCAACAGCGTGGACTTGCCGCAGCCCGAAGGCCCCACCAGCACGCAGAATTCACCGTCCGCGATGTCGACGTCGACACCGCGGATCACGTGCGTGGACCCGAAACGCTTGTGCACCGCTCGAATGTTGACGCCTGCCATCCTGCCGCCTTTGCCGATTCCGCCAGTTTAAACCTAATGGCCCCGCGTGCCCGCGACGACGACGTAGTCGGGCCGGCCGGTCCGCAGCCAGGTCACGATGTTCTGGGCCGCCTTGCGTCGCAGTTCCCGCTCCGCCTCGACGGAGAAGAACGCCGCGTGTGGTGTCAGGATCACCCTGGGGTGAGCGAGCAGCCGCGACCCGGCGGGAACCGGTTCGGTCGGCAGCACGTCAAGGCCGAGCCCCGCGAGGGGCCCCGCGTCGAGCGCGGCAAGTGCGGCGTCCACGTCGACCACGGCGCCGCGGGCGGTATTGACGAGGAACAAGCCGGGCTTCGCCGCTTCCAGCACCCTGGCGTCGATCATCCCCCGGGTCTCCAAGGTGAGCGGCACGTGCAGCGAAACGACGTCGCTCTCGGCAAAGACAGCGGCCAGGCTGCGCCGCTCGACGTATGCCGGAAAATCGCCGTCGATGATATACGGATCGCAGGCGACGACTCGCCTGAACACATTGCGGCCGACGTGCGCCATCCGCTTGCCGATCCGGCCCAGGCCGACGATGCCGAGCGTCATGTCGCCGACCCGACGCAGCGTCCCGGACGAGAGGTAGTGCCATTTCCCCGCCTGGATGTCGCGATGATAGGCGACGATGTTGCGCACGAGCGCCAGCGCCAGGCCGAGCGCGTGCGTCGCCACCTCGCCGACACCGTAGTCGGGCGAATTCGCGACCCAGACACCGTGCCGTGCGCAGGCCTCGGTGTCCACGGTGTCGAAGCCGGCGCCGATCCGGCTCACGATGCCGACGTTCGGCAGCGCGGCGACGACACGCTCGGTGATCGGCGCGTACTGCAGCAGGATGCCTGCGCAGTCGCGCGCGGCGGCGATAAGGTCGTCTTCGGTCCTGCACTGTCCGACCACGAGGTCGACGCCGGCGGCCGCGAAGAGGTCCCGTTCCTGCTGGATGTCGGGGAAATCGTTGTCGGAGAACAGGACTGTGGGCATGGCGGGGGTTGCGGCAACGCAGACGGGGGGCAAGGGCGAAGCGGAGGCGGGCGACACCCAACGGTACGTGGCCGCCGGGGGATCGGTCAAGCGGTCCGATCCCTTCTGGTGCAGGTCCCCGATCGCGGCGACTATAATCGCGCTTCTCTGCGCCTGGCGCGCCGACCCGACGGCGGATTCCGCGATGACCAAGCTCCTGCAAACGACGATCGCCGGCAGCCTGCCCAAGCCGGCGTGGCTGGCCGAGCCGAAGGCGCTCTGGGCCCCCTGGAGGCTCGACGGCGACGCGCTCACCGAGGGAATGCAGGACGCGGTCCGCCTGGTGCTGCGCGACCAGGAACAGGCGGGCATCGACATCGTCACCGATGGCGAGCAGACGCGCCGGCACTTCGTGACGACGTTCCTCGAGGGACTCGACGGCGTGGACTTCGAGCACCGGAAGACCGTGCGCATCCGCAATCGCTACGACGCGGACGTTCCCGTCGTCGTCGGCCCGGTCGCGCGCCGGCACCCCGTGTTCGTCGACGCCGCACGCTTCCTGCGCGGCGCAACCGACCGCAAGGTCAAGTTCACGCTGCCCGGCCCGATGACGATGGTCGACACGCTCTACGACGCGCACTACGGCAGCCGCGAGAAGCTTGCGTGGGCGTTCGCCGAAATCCTGAACGACGAGGCGCGCGCGATCGAGGCCGCCGGTGTCGACGTCGTCCAGTTCGACGAGCCCGCGTTCAACGTCTATTTCGACGAGGTGCGCGACTGGGGGATCGGGACGCTCGAGCGGGCCGCGCAGGGCCTCGCGTGCGCGACCGCCGTCCACATCTGCTATGGCTACGGGATCAAGGCCAACATCGACTGGAAGAAGACCCTGGGCGCGGAGTGGCGACAATACGAGCAGACCTTTCCGCTGCTGGCACGTTCGGCCATACGTCAGGTTTCGCTGGAATGCGCGAACTCGCACGTGCCGATCGAACTCGTCGGGCTCCTGGCCGGCAAGGACGTGCTGGTCGGCGCGATCGACGTCGCGACCGAGCGGATCGAGACCCCGGCCGAGGTCGCGGCGACGATCCGGACGGCGTTGCGCTACGTGCCGGCCGGGCGCCTCTACCCATGCACCAACTGCGGCATGGTTCCGCTCCCGCGGAACGTCGCACGGGGCAAGCTCCACGCGCTGGCGGCCGGGGCCGCCCTGGTCCGCGCCGAGGCCTGAGGAGGCCCGCCAGCGGCATCGCCGGCTCGTGCCGGGGTACGGCGCGGCGCCCCCTGGCACCCGAAAAAGGTGCCCTTTCGCCCCCTCAAAATACCGCTGGCGCTCCCGGGACGACGCGTGTATCCTCCGCGAAGTGTTTTAGTTTCAAGGCAGTAAGTACGCCCTGTACGACCGCTTTGCAGTCGTTCCACCGTCGTTCTTTCCTTGAGATCGAAACATTGGCCGGGATCCGTCCCGATTTCTATTTTGTTCGTGAGGAATTACTGAAATGGCAACAGGAACTGTGAAGTGGTTTAACGACGCCAAGGGTTTCGGATTCATTACGCCGGACGGCGGCGGTGAAGATCTGTTCGCGCACTTCTCGGCGATCAACATGCCGGGATTCAAGACGCTGAAGGAAGGCCAGAAGGTCTCGTTCGAAGTGACGACGGGCCCGAAGGGCAAGCAGGCGAGCAACATCCAGGCTGCCTGATTCCCCGAACAAGGGAAGCACAGCCGAAGACAAAGCCGGGCGCGATGCCCGGCTTTTTCTTTCCGGCGGCACCGTCTCTCGGCGTGTCCGTCACTGTTTGTAGCGCGTGGCAGGACTCCGTCGCGGCCGGATGGGATTGGCCCACCCGGCGCGCAATGCCGCGGACGGCCCGCGACGAAGCCCCCGGCCCCCAATTCCGGCAACTCCAGGGACCGCCGTGACACGCCAGGGAGCTACCAGGACTCCTTGCCGTGGCAGGAATTGGCACAGCTGCGACTCGCCGGGTTCCAGCCGGTGCTCGCGAGCAACTCCCTGAGCCCGTTGTTGTGCGTGGCGGAGTTCACGGTGCTCGAGCTGTAACCCGCCCCGTGGCAGGTGGCGCACGAGCGCGACTTGTGCTCGCCGTGCTCGCCCGTTTTCGGAGGAAGTCCATGGCAACTGCCGCAAGTCGGAGAAGGAGCCGGCGCCACCGGCGCCAGTGCCGACACGATGGCCTGCAGCTGGATGGTCGACAACGCCGCCAGGGGACCCATGCCGCCGACGTTGCCGCTGATGGCACTCTGCGTCCGCGTCAGAGTCGCCCCCCCTTTGGTCGAGCTCGCGAGCGCCCCGTGGCAGGCCGCGCAGTGATTGGCATAGAGTGTCGGCCCGTTCGTCTCCACGGTTGGCGGAGGCGGGGGCGCCGATGCCAGTGCCGAAACGATGGCCTGCAGCTGCGTGGTCGACAAGGCCGAAAGGGGCCCCATGCCGCCGACGTTGCCGCTGATGGCACTCTGCGTCCGCGTCAGAGTCGCCCCCCCTTTGGTCGAGCTCGCGAGCGCCCCGTGGCAGGCCGCGCAGTGATTGGCATAGAGTGTCGGGCCATCCGCTGGCTGGTTCGTCTGCGGCTGAACGGGTGACGAGCAGGCGGGAACGAGGGTCGCGAACACCTGTCTCGTGATCGACTTCGAAATCGGAACGCCATTGACCGTGTAAGCGAGGGTGCCCGTAATGCCGTCGGTGAAGGCGAACCGCATCGTGCCGACCTTGGCGAGACTGGCGGCCGTGATCGGCGTGAAGGGCTGCGCGTTGAAGGCCGGGCCACTGACCCGGTAGAGGTCCCCCAGATACGACCCATCGGGCTGCGCCAATCCCTGCGACATCACGAGCCACAGGTTGTTGCCCGCGAGGTCGTAGGTCATCAAGGTGGCGAAGAGCGTGCTGTTCTGGTGGACGATGTTGACGCCCCAGCCGGACTCCGCCGGGTTCCACCACATGTCCTGGTAGTTGGTAAGGGTTGCCCGACTGCCGGTCGTGGCGCTGCAACTCGCCGCCGCGGTTCCGAAGACCTGCGGCGCGATGTCTTTGGCAACCGCCACGCCCTGATAGGTGTAGGAAAGGGTCGCCGCGCTCGCCGAGCGGAAGGTCAGCGACATCGTGCCGACCTTGACCAGGTTGGCAGCAGTGATCGGAACGAAGGGCTGCGCGTTGAAGGCCGAACCGCTGACTTTGTAGAGCTCGCCGGCATACGTCCGGCCGTCCGCTTGCAGGAGGCCGGTCATCATGACCCACATCGGTGCGCCACTCTCGTCGTAGGTGAACAACGTCGCGAACACGATGTCGCCCTGATGGTTGACGTTGATGCCCCAACCCGATTCGGCGGAATTCCACCACATCCCCGTGTAGTTGAGCGACGAGGTTGGCTGCGCCGTCGCCAGTGCCGCCACGATGGCCTGCAACTGCAAGGTCGACAGTGCCGACAGCGACCCCATGCCGCCGACATTGCCGACAATCGCATTCTGCATCCGGGCGAGCGTAGACTCGCGCTTCGTCGAACTCGCGAGCGCTCCGTGGCACGCTGCGCAGTTGTTCGCATAGAGAGCGGGGCCGTCCGTTGCCGCTGGCGGCGTGGGTGGGACAACGGCGGACCCAGGCTTCGAAGTCGGATCACCGGGGGCCGTGGCGGGCGCGGCCGTAAGCTCGACTCCATTGGTGGCGCCATCGCCATCGGAATCGAGCGCCTCAAGGATGGCATCAAGGGCAAAACCGTTGTCCAGGAATGCCAAGCCGAACGGGTTCAGCGATCCGGTTGAGGGCTCGTCGTGACAGGCCACGCATTGGGCCAGGGCCGCCCCGGCACGGGGATACCGCGCGAAGAGCGCGTCCTGGTAACCCGGAACTGCCCCGGCAGGAGCACTGAAGACCAATGCGGCTGCCAGCGCAGCGATCGCCGAAAACACCGGCTTCAGGAATCTCGTGTTCATTTGCGAATCCCCTGAGGTTCTATCTTGACCATACGCCATGAATCTGAAAGGGACCTGAATGAAAACCCCAGCCGAAAGGCGGGACGCGACCGTCGACCGGATGGATACCGGCGGTGCGTCAGGCCCCGATCGATGACCGCCCGGGGGTTCATCGGCGCGGGGACGCCAGTCGTCTGGAACCGATCTACGCGGGACCGCGGCAGCTGCGGTCCGACCCCGGCCGTCGGATCACGCCTCGCCCAGGACCCGGCTCAGGCGAACACGATCGACAGCCGACCTTCATTGGCGAAGTTGATACGAAGCGGTCATTTGGCCCTCGTATCGCGAGATCGGCGGGTTACGAGATGGCCCATCGACGAACCACCCGAACAAACGAAATTACGACGCAGCTGTATCCGCGCTGGCCGGCGGTGTTTCGCCGCGCGACCTCATTAACGTCAGGCGCAACTATCGGGGTGGAACACCTTCGTTGCCGAGGCCTTTCGACCGGGCCAGCCTCGCGCCCAAGACCAAGCCGCTACCTGCCAGCCCGACGGCCACGCTGACAATGACGCCAGCGCCGGCCATGAATAACTGGCAAACGCTGGCCATCATCTCACCGCAGCTTGCGGCTTTGGACATGCCGAACCGGAACGCGACCAGTCCGGCCGGAATCGCGCCAACGAGCACCATCCAGCCGAGTACGCGCGCAAATCGCCGCAGAAAGTATCCGGCAAGCGCTGCAGCCAGGATGAACGACAACGCGATAATGGCAAACCAATCCATGCTATCAAGGATACTAGCCTGCGCGGCGAGTTGAGAAGCCGAGGACAGCGAAAGTCGCTGACAGAGCCGGATCATTGCCGGAATCGTGCGTCTGGGTGCCCCTGCGCACCAATGTCGCGAACAAAGTACAACGGGCGCCGAAGCGCCCGCTGTTTCACCTCACCGAGTATCGGTGTGATTGCAGATCATGGCTGGAGTTCGATCTCGCCAGGCCGCCACTTCTTGGCGATTACACCAAAACTACACCAACGAAAAAGGCTTGCCGCCCGATGGACGCGCAAGCCTTTAATTATTTGGTGGCCAAGGGCGGAATTGAACCACCGACACAAGGATTTTCAGGCCACCCAGACAAACGGGATCTTATTCTCAATCAAGCTCTTGCAACACACGCCACGTTTCGAGAGCAGCGGTACGAAGGCTGGAACGAGTCCGACGAAGGCAAGACAAGGTACGCAGTGGCTACGCTGCCGATCCGGCAACGCGTCGCCACTCGCTCAGGCGACGACGATCGATCAGGGGAGCACCGAAATGCGAATGCGCTCAGGCTGGAGCACCACGAAACTGCCTGTGAGCCGATCCGCGTGCTTGCGTACCAGATCGAGCATCCGGGCCCCGACGGTTGACCGAGCGCCCGCCGGAAACCGAATCAACACGACACCCACACTCTTGCTTCCGGCCGCGAACACCAGTTGCCCGAAGTCTTTGTCCTCGGTGAGCAGAATCCGGCAGTCGCGGAGCGCCAGCGCAATTACACCCTCGTCGTCAGAGCCGGCCAAAACCTCTGCTACGGATAGAACGTCGAAGCCCTCAGTCCGAAGCGCGCGAACAGCGGCGAAGTCGCAACTCTCGTCGGCGAGAAAGCGCAACATCGCAAGGGCAACGGCGCACTACAAGATTTCTTCGTGGGCGAGCGCAACGGCGGCGTAGGTCATTGCAGCGCGAATATCCTCGCACTTCAGATTGGGATAAGCGTCGAGCAAGTCCTCTTCGGTCGCGCCCTCCCCCAGCTTGCGCAGGATCAGCTCGACCGGGATCCGCGTGCCGCGGATGACTGGCTTGCCCAGCATGACCTTGGGATTGATTTCGATACCCTCAGGCAGCGCCATGATGTCTTCTCCTCGGTTCGATTGCCGTAGCGATACTAACGCGAGCTGCGAGCCGCGCGGCGCTCCGATTCCCACGCTTACCCATACGGGGGAGTTTAGCATTCGCCGCGCGTTCCGGTGACCAGGTCACGCCGTGTGCTGCTCCGGTGGTGGTCAATACTTCGTACCTGCAGGAAAAGGAGTCTGCGAACATCATCGCTACCCCCTGAAGCACACCCAAGGAAGGCAAGATGGGCTACGAAAAAGCTACGGTCCCAATCTGGCAACGCGTCGGCCGGCGCTCAGGCGAAGACGATCGACAGCCGGCCGTCTTTCCGCGACCGTGGCGTCGCTTTGACGACGATCTGTACATCGCGTCCAAGCTTGACCAGACAGTCCATCAAGCGGCGCTCGGAAACGCCGCGGAACCGACCACTCAGCAAGTTGGAAAGCTTGGGCTGAGGCAACGCCAGCAACTGCGCGGCCTGAGTCTGCGTAAGACCCTTGCGCTTGATGATCTCGGCAATCTTGCTCACGAGCTGGGCCTTGATCAGCATCTCGTCGGCGTCAGCAAATCCGAGGTCGGCGTAGACGTTGCCGGTGCCCATCTCCACTTCCACACCCTTCACTTTGGGGTTGCTCATCTTGCCAGCTCCTTCGCCATCTGCTCCGCCACTTTCAACCGGTCCCGGATCAATTCCATGTCCTGCCTCGGGGTGGCGACTCCGCGCTTGGCTTTCTTCTGAAAAACGTGCAATACGAACACTGCCGCAGAGAAGCGCACCGTATAGACCGCGCGGTAGGTGTCCCCTCGCCCGTCTTCGACTACTTCCGAGACGCCTGCGGATCCAAAACCGTGTAGTACCTTGGCCTTTTCGTGCTTCTTGCCCGTCTGCGCGACATATAGAGCGTACCCGAAGGCATCGATCACTTCCTCTGGCAACGCCAGCAAATCCCTCTTTGCGCTGCCGACCCATGCCAGCGGCTTCAACTCAACAGGAGGCTTCGCCGCCATGGCAAATTATACCCATATAGATATGATAGCGCAATGACATTGCCGTCTGGCAGGCCTTCTCGGTCCGCCTTCCCGAACGGCTGCTCACGCGCGGGTGCGCCTGACCGCTGACCGTCGGCCGGAGTCACCCTGAGCTGCCGTCCACGGTCCTCCGGACCGGTCGTGCAAATCGATTGCAGCCGCCGTTCAAGTTGGGGCAGCGCTGCTGCTCAACCTTCCCTCAGGTTGCAGGCCCTCAGGAGGCGACCACCCGCGGCCCGTCGCTGTGGGAGGCCGCCAATGCCGAGCACGATCCCACCGCCGACTGGTGAACGATGCGGCGGAGCGCATCCGGAACATAGACGCGAGTCTCGCGACGGCGAAGGATATCCGCGCGGCGCTGGCCCCCGAGGAGCGAGCACGGTACCGTCGAGGAGACGCCGCATGGGTCATCCAGGGTCTCCTTGAGCGCACGGGTATACTTCTAGGGCACCCTGCACCCGCACCGAAAAGCATTCCATGAGCGCAGCCCCCATGCTCGGCATCACCATGGGTGATCCGGCCGGCATCGGACCGGAGATTATCGTCAAGACGCTCGCCGAGATGGGGCCGGCGGAGCGCGCGCGCAGCGCCGTGATCGGCAATCTCGGGCGCCTCGAGCGCGCCGACCGGCTGCTCGGCACCGGATTGCGCTTTGCTGTGGCGCCAGCCGAGGCGCACGACGGCGCGGTTCCCGTGTACCACGTGGACTCGAAGGGCGCGGACACCATGCCCGACTCCGCGATCAGCCCCGTCGGCGGGGAAGCCGCGTACCAGTTCGTCGCGAAGGCCGTCGAGCTGGCGCTCGGCCGGCAGATCGCCGTCATCGTGACGGCGCCGCTCAACAAGGCCGCCCTGCACGCTGCCGGCCATCATTACGACGGCCATACCGAACTGCTCGCGACGCTCACCAACACCAGGTCCTCGTGGATGCTGCTCGCTTCCGAGAAGCTGTCCGCGATCCACGTCTCCACCCACACCAGCCTGAAAAACGCCACCGAGCGTGCCACCACGCAACGGGTGCTCGACACGATCCGCACGGGCTGGAAGCACTACAGGGGGCTCGGCTACGCGAACCCGCGGATCGCGGTGGCCGGCCTGAACCCGCACTGCGGCGAAGGCGGCATCTTCGGTCGCGAGGAAATCGAGCAGATCAACGGCGCCGTGGAACTCGGCCGGCAGGAGGGCATCGACGTAAAGGGGCCGATCTCCGGCGACACGGTGTTCCATCGTGCGATGAAGGGCGAGTTCGATCTCGTAGTCGCCCAATATCACGACCAGGGCCACATTCCGACCAAGCTCATCGCGTTCGACACGACGGTGAACATCACCCTGGGGCTGCCGATCCGGCGCACTTCCGTGGATCATGGCACGGCGTTCGACATCGCGTGGACCGGCAAGGCCGACCACACCAACATGAAATGCGCCATCGGCTACGCCAAGATGATGGCTGACCGCATGGCCGCCTGAGCCTCGTGCGGCACACGCGCCGCAACTGAGCGAGATCGCGACACAGCCACTTCCGTTCATGCGCAATCCTCGGGTGCTGATCATTGCCGACGACCTCACGGGCGCCATGGATGCAGCGGGTCCGTTCGCGGCGAGAGGCATCGCGACCTGGGTGGCCGCGTGTCCGGACGATTGCGGCCCGCGCGATCTCGCGGAGGCACAGGTGGTGTCGGTGAACACCGAGTCCCGGCATCTGTCGACCACCGACGCTGCGGCGCGCGTGGCGCAGTGCTTTCGGCGCGTCGGCGGCGAGTCGTTCCCGCTCGTGGTCAAGAAGGTAGACTCGACGTTGCGGGGCAACGTGGTGTCGGAGACCGTGGCGTTGCTGCGCCTGGCGGGCAGGACAGACGCGCTCGTGGCGCCGGCCTTCCCCGCCCAGGGCCGCACCATGCGGGACGGGCGGGTCTACGTGCGCGGCGTGGCGCTGGAGGAAACGGCCTTTGTCCGTGACGCACTGTCCCCCGCGCTGTCGATTCCGCCGGTCCGGGCGTTCGCGGAGGCCGGCACCGCCATCACGGTGCGCGACGCGCAGACCGACGCGGACCTCGATGCCATCGTGGCGACATTGCCTCGCGACGGCGTTGCACCGCTCGTGGTGGGCTCGGCAGGCATCACCTCCGCGCTGGCTCGCGCAATGCCGGCCGGCGGGAAGATCGCGCCGCTCCCGTCCGTCATGGGGCGCCTCGTGTTTGTGGTGGGGTCCCGCGCGCAGGCTTCCCGCGAACAGGTGGCGCGGCTGGAGGCAGATGGCGCGTTGGTCGTCCCGGCGCCGAATGGCGTTCCGGCTGCTGTGCCCGTGCCGGCCGGGACCCGGTCGATCGTGCTGTTGGCCGTGCCGGACGCGTCGGGTCGCGAAGGCGATGCCGGAGAAGTGGCGCAGGCGCTTGCGACGCACGCGCTGGTGGTGGCCCGGCAACCTGGGACCGGGGCATTGGTTGCGACCGGCGGCGATACCGCCATCGCGCTGCTGCGCGCCAGTGGCAATGCGGCGCTGGAAGTGAGTGGCGAACTGATCCCGGGGATCGCCTGCGGGCGGCTTGTCCTCGACGGAAAACCGGTCTGGCTCGTCACCAAGGCCGGCGGTTTCGGCGACCGCGACGCGTTGCGCGAGATTGGCCGGCGGCTTCAATCCATCTCCCCGACAAAGGTCCACTAGCGTGTCAATCGACCGCAACCGCCTCGACCGCTTCTTTCGGCCCGCCAGCATCGCCGTCGTGGGCGCCGGGGATCGCAGCACGAGTTCGGGTGGCGCGGTGCTGCGCAACCTGCGCATGCGCAGTTACTGGAGCAATGCCTGCGGGCGGACAGCCCGTGTTCAGGCCCCGCGGCGCGGCTCGGCGCGGTGGCCTTCATCCACCGTTTTGGTTCCACCCTCAATGCGCACCTGCACTTTCACTGTGTCGTCATCGACGGCGTGTTCGACGCCGCTGCCGCGGGCGGGGTCGTCTTCCATGCCGCGACCGGGATCGACGCCAACGAACGCCATCACCGACGTGCAGGCATGCGCGCGCCGGCGGCTGTTGCGCGGGTTCGCGCGTCGGGGCCTGCTGTCGGACCATGACGCGCAGGCGATGGCGCAATGGGAGCACGGCGGCGGCTTCTCCGTCGATGCCTCGGTGCGCATCGCGGCCGCTGACCGCGCCCGCCGCGAGCGCCTGCTGCGTTACTGCGCCCGGCCACCGTTCGCCCTGGACCGGTTGCGCGAGCGCGATCCCGAGCACGTGCTCTACGAGAGCACCAAGCCTGGCTCGGGCGGGACCGGCCCCGCTCATCCTGACCCCGCTGCAGTTGCTCGATCGCCTTGTCGCCCTGGTGCCACCGCCGCGGGTCCACCGCCACCGCAACTTCGATGTGCTGGCGCAGATGGCCGCTTACCGGAAATTTCGGTGGCGACGTCGACCGTCTCCGGTTGGCCGGTAGGGGGCCCACGCCATGCCAATCCCTACGTCCAGAATCGCGCTCAGAGCGGACGTTCACCTTGCGTCGCATCCAAGACCGAGAATATCGGCCGGTCATCCGCCAAAACGTGTGCGGTCAAGTTGCTGGCGGCGCTGGTCAGCCTCTTGGTGGAACTGGGCGGTAGGTTTGGTGATTGCTGGTCAGGTGCTATGGCGTTCGCGGGCAAGTGGATGGCGATTTGTTCTTCGAACGGCACCGGAAAGACTGCGCCTCACCCCTGACGGCGCGACCGGAAGTTACCTACCAAAACTTCCAAAGAAAAGAGCCTGCCAAAATGGCAGGCTCTTTCACGTTTGGGGCCTGGCCTCATCACGCTCTGAAACGATAAGCTGGCCAATTGGCCAACTTATCGTGCAAAGCGCATAACCGGAATAGACCCCTTGATTGTCTGGTGGCCAAGGGCGGAATTGAACCACCGACACAAGGATTTTCAGTCCTCTGCTCTACCAACTGAGCTACTTGGCCAAGGGTGGAATTATAGCAAAGGACCTGCGCCATCCCTAAAGCCTGCGGCTGCCGCGGGCGCCGTCCGGGTCCAATCGCCGAAAAATGCCGGCAATTCGACCAGCGCATCCCGGGGGCGGCAACAGTCGTCGCCGCGGCGGTCGGCGTCTTCCTCAGTGGATTTCCGGATCCGGCGTCGGCGCCGTGCCCTCGAGGAAGTCGAAGTCGCAGCCGTGGTCCGCCTGCGTGATGTGCTGCTGATAGAGCGCGCCGAAGCCGCGCTCGAACTTCGGCGCGGGGCGCTTGCCACGCGGCGCGGCGGCGCGCGAGGTCGTCGGCGCCGACCTTGAGCTCCAGCCGTCGCGCTGGCACGTCGATCTCGATCAGGTCACCGTCCTCGACCAGCGCCAGCGGACCGCCGACCCAGGATTCCGGCGCCACGTGCAGCACGCAGGCACCGTAGCTCGTGCCGCTCATCCGCGCATCGGAGATGCGCAGCATGTCGCGCACGCCTGCGGCGAGCAGTTTCTTCGGGATCGGCAACTGGCCCCACTCGGGCATCCCGGGCGCGCCGAGCGGACCCGCGTGCTTCAGGACCAGCACCGAGTCGGCCGTCACCGGCAACGCGGGATCGTCGATGCGCGCCGCCATGTCGTTGTAGTCGGCGAAGACGACCGCCGGGCCGGTGTGCCGAAGCAACCGCGCTTCGGCCGCCGCGGGCTTGATCACCGCGCCGTCGGGCGCGAGGTTGCCGCGCAGCACGGCGAGGCTGTCGTTCGCGACCAGCGGCGCTGCGCGCGGCAGGATCACGTCCGGGTTGAAGTTCTCCGCGCCCTCGATGTTCTCGCCGAGCGTCCTGCCGTTCACGGTGCGCTCGGCCAGCGAAAGGAGGTCGCCGATGGATGCGAGCAGCGCGCGCAACCCGCCGGCGTAGTAGAAATCCTCCATCAGGTACTTTCCCGCGGGCCGCAGGTTGGCCATGAGCGGCGTCCTGCGCGCGATCGCGTCGAAGCGGTCGAGCGTGAGCGCGATGCCGGCGCGCCGGGCGATCGCGACCAGATGCACGATCGCGTTGGTCGATCCGCCGAGCGCCAGCACCGCGGTGATCGCGTTGTCGACGGCGGCGGCGGTCACGACATCGCGTGGCTTCAGGTCCTCCCACACCATGTCGACGATGCGACGGCCGGAATCGCTCGCCATGCGCGCGTGGCGCGAGTCGGCAGCGGGAATCGACGCGGCGCCCGGCAGCGTGAAACCGAGGGCCTCGGCGGCCGACGTCATCGTCGATGCGGTTCCCATCGTCATGCAGTGCCCAGGCGAGCGCGCGATGCCGTTCTCCATCTGCTGCCACGTCTCCTCGGTGATGCTGCCGGCACGGAGCTCCGCCCAGTACTTCCAGACGTCGGAGCCGCTGCCGAGCGCGCCGCCGCGCCAGTCGCCGCGCAGCATCGGTCCGGCCGGCATGAAGATCGCCGGCAGGTTCATGCTGATCGCGCCCATCAGCAGCGCGGGCGTCGTCTTGTCGCAGCCACCCATCAGCACGCAACCGTCGGCCGGATACGAGCGGAGCAACTCCTCGGTTTCCATCGCCAGCAGGTTGCGGTAGAGCATCGTCGTCGGCTTCTGGAACGGCTCGGAGAGCGTGATCGCGGGCATCTCGACCGGGAAGCCGCCGGCCTGCCAGATGCCGCGCTTCACTTCCTCGGCGCGCTGGCGAAAATGCGAATGGCAGGGGTTGATGTCGCTCCAGGTGTTGATGATGGCGATCACGGGCTTGCCGAGATAGTCGGCGCGCGAAAAACCCATCTGCGCGGTGCGCGATCGGTGGCCGAACGCGCGCATGTCGTTGGTGCCGTACCAGCGATGCGAGCGCAGCTCTTCGGGTTTCCTGCGGGCGGCCATGACGGGCTCCGGAGACGTTTTCCGAGGGAATTATACGCAGCGGTGCCCGCTTGTCGCCGCGGGGAGCCTGCGCGCGACCGGCACTTTCGTCCGGCATGCGCCTCGCGTCCCCGCGTTGTCCGCCACCGCTTGCGCCTGGCGGCAGGCGCGCTATATTGGCAGCCTGAACCCGTAACCGGCGTGACTGCGCGCCGGATACGACCGATGTACGCGGCACCACCGGCAAATCGGTGGCATCTCGAGGAGGTCGGCATGGCTTCCCGCTCCAGCTCGATCCGGTTCTTCGGCCCTTTCGGCACCAGGCTTCGCCCGGTCGCCGCCGTAGCTCTTTCCTTCGCGCTGCTGCTGCCGATCATCGGCCGCGCCGCGGCGCCGGAAACGTCCGATGCAAAGGCTGCGGCGGCGAACGCCGGGGCCACCGACGCCGAACGCTTCTTTCGGTCGATCGTCAAGGTCCGCGCACGCGCAGTGCCCAATGCGCGCAGCAGCGCGTCACTCGGCGAGGAGCGCGAAGGCACCGGCACGGTGATCGGCGAGGACGGGCTGGTCGTGACGGTCGGCTATCTGATCGTCGAGGCCGACGAGGTGAGTCTCGTCGACCGGAGCGGCCGTGTCCTCCCGGCCCGCGTGGTCGCCTACGACCATGCGACGGGACTGGGCCTGCTGCGTGCGATCGTGCCACTGACCGCGCCGCCGCTGCCGCTCGGGGAATCGGGAAAACTGGCCGGCCGCGAGCCCATGCTGATCGTCAACCACGACGGCCCCGACGACGTGACGCGCGCTTATGTCGTGTCGACGCGCCCGTTCACCGGCAGCTGGGAGTACCTGCTCGAGCAGGCGATCTTCACGTCGCCGCCGACGCTGAACTGGAGCGGTGCCGCGCTCGTCAACAAGGACCTGCAGCTCGTCGGCGTCGGCTCGCTGATCGTGCGCGACGCGGCCGGCGGCGGGGCGGCGCTTCCGGGCAACATGTTCGTTCCGATCGACGTGCTGAAACCGATCCTCGCGGATCTCGTGCGGACGGGACGGCGCGCGGGCCCCGCGCGGCCGTGGCTCGGCGTGGCCACCGATGAAGTGCAGGGACGCCTGATGGTTTCGCGCGTGTCCCCGGAAGGTCCGGGCGACCGGGCCGGCATCAAGGTCGGGGATATCATTCTCGGCGTCGGCGGCGAGGGCGTCCGCACGCAATCAGAGTTCTACCGCAACGTATGGGGACGCGGCGCCGCCGGCGCCGACATCCCGCTGCGCGTGCTGCAGGGGGTGGACGTCAAGGAGCTCGCCGTGCACTCGATCGACCGCGTCGAGTACTTCCGCCCGCAGACGACGTACTGAAGGGGCGCCGCGCCGCCGGAGCCGCGCGTCCCGAAGTCCCGCGCGGCTGCCGCCGATCGCCGCGATGGGTCCGGTAGAATGCGCGATCTCCCGTTGCGCGGTCGCGACGCGAGCGCGACGTCCGAACCCGCCCCGATGCCCCTCTACGCCGCGACCATTTTCGTCAGCGCGTTCCTGCTGTTCCTGGTGCAGCCGGTCGTCGCGAAACAGATCCTGCCGTGGTTCGGCGGCTCGGCCGCGGTCTGGACCACGTGCCTCGTCTTCTTCCAGTCGGCGCTGCTCGCCGGCTACGCATACTCCGACTTTGTCGTGCACCGGTTCGGCGCGCGGGCCCAGGTCAAGCTGCACACGGTGCTGCTCGTCGCGTCCGTCGGCCTGCTGCCGATCGTTCCCGGCGAGTACTGGAAGCCGACCGGCAGCGAAAGTCCGCCGTGGCTGATCCTCGGCATGCTCGCGGCGACCATCGGGCTGCCGTACTTCCTGCTGTCGACGACGAGCCCGCTCGTCCAGGTCTGGTTCGCGCGCGCACGGCCCCGCGCGAGTCCGTACCGACTGTTCGCACTGTCGAATCTGGCGTCGATGCTGGCGCTCGTCGGCTACCCGTTCCTGTTCGAGCCGTGGGCGCCGACGCGCGCGCAGGCGATCGGCTGGTCGATCGCCTATGCGCTCTTCGTCGGTCTCTGCGCGGCCGCCGGCTGGGCGAGCCTGAAACACGCCGCGGCGCCCGCCGTCGTCGCGCCCCCGGACAAGGCGGCGAAACACGCGGACGGCGTCCCGGACGAGCCGCCGCCGGCCATCGGACGCCAGATTCTGTGGTGCGTTCTGGCCGCGACCGGGTCGGTCCTGCTGCTCGCGGTGTCCAACCACATCACGCAGAACATCGCCGCCGTGCCATTGCTGTGGCTCGCGCCGCTCTCGCTCTATCTCCTCACGTTCATTCTCTGCTTCGACGGCAAGGGCTGGTACCGACGCGACACGTTTCTCCCCATGCTCGCGGCCGGACTGTGCGTGATGGGGTGGACGCTTGCCGATCCGAAGCTGACGCACGAGCTCGCCCTGCAGATCGGAGTCTTCTGCGGCGGGCTCTTTCTCGCGTGCATGTTCTGCCACGGCGAGCTCGTGGGCGCGAAGCCGGCGCCCCGATATCTGACCCGTTTCTACCTGATGATCTCGCTGGGCGGCGCGCTCGGCGCGGCGCTGGTCGGCATCGTCGCGCCCCTCGTGCTGCCCGCGTACTTCGAACTCGCGGGCGGGCTCGTGTTGACGGCACTGCTGCTGCTCTGGCAGGTACGGCGGGACCCTCTCGTATTCGGGGTGCTCGCCGCCGCGGCGGTGCTGACGACGGGTGGCTGCGCGGCATGGGGCATCGTCGAGTTCTACAACGACACCATCGTCACCGCGCGCAATTTCTACGGCGTGCTGCGGGTGCAGGAAATTGGCGGGGACAGCCCCGGCCATCGCCGATCGCTGGTTCACGGCACGATATTGCATGGCACGCAGTATCGGGATGACAGCACGAGCCGCCTCCCGACCACGTACTACACGAAGACGTCCGGCGTCGGACGCTTGCTCGAGACGCGGCATCCGTCGATGACGCCGATCAGGGTCGGCGTGATCGGACTCGGGACCGGAACGCTCGCCGTCTACGGCGCCAGGGGCGATGTCTATCGCTTCTACGAGATCAATCCGGCGGTGCTCGAAATCGCGCAGCGCGACTTCACCTTTCTGCGCGACAGCGACGCGACCGTCGAGCTCGCGCTGGGCGACGCGCGCCTGTCGCTCGAGCGCGAGCCGAAGCAGGATTTCGACGTGCTGGTGATCGACGCATTCTCGAGCGACGCCATACCCGCGCACCTCATCACGGCGGAAGCGCTCGGCATCTACCGGCGGCACATGAAGCCCGGCGGCGTCATCGCGTTCCACGTCACCAACCGCTTCCTCAATCTGATCCCCGTCGTCGAGGGCCTGGCGCGCGTCCACGCGCTGTTCATGATCCACATCGCCGACGAGGCGGAGGACTCGCGCGGCAGCCGCAGCGACTGGTTGCTGCTGTCCGACCGCCGCGAAACGCTCGAGCATCCCGAGCTGGCCGAGGCGGTGACGGAGGTCGATGCGCGCAAGGACTGGCGGCTGTGGACCGACGATTTCAACAACCTGTTCCAGGTGCTGAAATAGCCGGCGGCCGGTCCGGGTCGCGGCGTTACAATGTTTGCGTGCCTTCCGCCGTGCCCGCCGCTGTGCCCGACCACGATCCCGCGCCCTACCGGGCGCTGCGTGCGTCCCGCCGGCGCCCGTTTCATCGAGACCATCGACCAGCGCGCACTGCCGCACGCTGTCGTCATGACGACAATCGCCGACGCCGATGCAGCGGCGCTAGCGATAAGGCAGATGTGGGTGCGCGGCGCGCCGCTGATCGGCGCCGTCGGTGCGTACGGCCTCGCGCTCGCGCTCGACCGCGACGCTTCGGACCTCGCGCTCGCCAACGCGCACGCCATGCTCGATTCGACGCGACCCACGGCGGTCAACCTGCGCTGGGCGCTCGATCGCGTGCGTGGCGCCGTCGCCCTTCTGCCCGAACGCGGGCGTGCCGACGCCGCGTGGCGCGAGGCGGACGCCATAGCCGCGGAGGACGTGGCGATCAATCGCGCGATCGGCATCCATGGCTTCGCACTGCTGCGCGAAATCGCGCACCGCAGCGGCGGCACCGCGCGGGTGATGACGCACTGCAACGCGGGCGCGCTCGCGACCTGCGGCTGGGGAACCGCCCTCGCGCCGGTGTTCATGGCACATGCGGCGGGAATCCCGGTTCACGTCTGGGTCAGCGAGACGCGCCCACGGCTGCAGGGCGTCAATCTCACCGCATGGGAACTCGCATCGCGCGGCGTGCCGCACACGCTGTTCGTCGACGGCGCCAGCGGGCTCCTGATGCGGCGCGGCGAGGTCGACGTCGTCATCGTGGGCGCCGACCGTGTCGCGGCCAACGGCGACGTCTGCAACAAGATCGGCACCTACGACAAGGCGCTCGCCGCAGCCGACAACGACGTTCCGTTCTATGCCGCAGTGCCGTCGCCCACGCTCGACTTCGCGCTGCCCTCCGGCGCGGCGATGCCGATCGAGGCGCGCGATGCCGAGGAAGTGCTGAGCGTGACGGGGCGCGATGCGCGAGGACGGGTCGTAGCGGTGTCGTTGGCGCCTCGCGGAACGCGGGCGGTGAACTACGCATTCGACGTCACGCCGGCAAGGCTGGTCAGGGGGCTCGTCACCGAACGCGGGATCGCGCCCGCCACCCGGGCCGGCCTCGAAACCATGTTCCGGGAGCGTGCGGCGTGAGCGCGCCGGACCGCCCCAGGCGCGCATTGCTCCCTTCCGGAGGAAAGGCGCGAAGCGTCAGGGGTGCACCGATGAAGCTGCCGGACGATGGCGAGCAGGCGTTGCGCAGCGCGGTGATCGCGACGGCGCTGGCGATGAACGCGCAGGGCATCAACCGCGGCAGGTCGGGCAACGTCAGCGCGAGGCTCGCCGGCACCGTCGGTGATGGTTTCCTCGTGACGCCGACCGGACTCGCCTACGAGGACACCACGCCGCAGGACATCGTATCCGTGACGCTGGACGGCGAGGCCCGGGGCTCGCGGCTGCCATCGTCCGAGTGGCGCTTCCACCGCGACATCTATCGTGCCCGGCCGGACGTCAACGCCGTGGTGCACGCGCACGCATCTTTCGCCACGACGCTCGCCTGCCTTTCACGCGGCATTCCGGCGTTCCACTACATGGTCGCGGTGGCCGGAGGCCGCGACATCCGGTGCGCGCCGTACGCGACGTTCGGCACGCAGGAGCTGTCGGAAAGCGCGCTCGCCGCGCTCGAGGGACGCCGTGCGTGCCTGCTGGCCCACCACGGGATGATCGCAGTCGGAGCTTCGCTCTCCGCTGCGCTCGCGCTCGCGGTCGAGGTCGAATCGCTGGCCGAGATCTACTGGCGCGCGCTTTCGATCGGGCCGCCGGCGACGCTCGCCGACGCCGAAATGGACGTCGTGCTCGAGAAATTCCGGACCTACGGACAACCGCGGCGAGCGGAGGAATGACATGACCATGCGGGTCGCCGCGCTTCCGCACGCCCGCCGCCGTCGGCTACACTGACGATCGCCCACGAACACGAGGCCTTCCATGCCCGACCCGCTGCTCATTGCGAAGAACAAAGACACGGAGCTCTGCCTGCTGCCGGCGCTCGCCAATCGCCACGGTCTCATCACCGGTGCAACCGGGACCGGGAAAACCGTAACGCTGCAGGTGATGGCCGAACGGTTTTCGCAAATCGGCGTGCCGGTGTTCATGGCAGACGTCAAGGGGGACCTCTCCGGCATCACGCAACCCGGCGCCGCGTCGCCGAAGCTGCAGGAGCGCCTCAGGCTGCTCGGCATCGAGGAGCCGACCTACGCAGCGTGCCCGGCCGTCTTCTGGGATGTCTTCGGCGAGCAGGGTCATCCGATCCGGGCGACGGTCTCCGATCTCGGTCCGTTGCTTCTCTCGCGCGTCCTCAACCTGAACGAAACACAGGCGGGCGTGCTGGCGCTCGTGTTCAAGGTGGCCGACGACAACGGGCTGCTGCTGCTCGATCTCAAGGATCTGCGCGCGATGCTGCAGCACGTCGGCGATCACGCGCAGGAGCTGCAGACCAATTACGGCAACGTTTCCGCCGCCAGCGTCGGCGCGATCCAGCGCGGCCTGCTCGCGCTCGAGCAGCAGAATGCCGAAAGGTTCATCGGCGAGCCGATGCTCGATGTGGACGACCTCATCCAGACCGGCGCGGGCGGCCGCGGCGTCGTCAATATCCTCGTGGCGGACAAGCTGCTCAACGCGCCCGCGCTCTACTCGACGCTGCTGCTCTGGCTGCTCTCCGAGCTCTATGAGCGATTGCCGGAAGTCGGCGACCGCGACAAGCCGAAGCTCGTCTTCTTCTTCGACGAGGCGCATCTGCTGTTCACCGACGCGCCGAAAAGCCTGCTCGACAAGATCGAGCAGGTGGTGCGCCTGATCCGTTCGAAGGGCGTCGGCGTGTACTTTGTCACGCAGAATCCGCTCGACGTGCCGGAGTCGGTGCTGGGCCAGCTCGGCAATCGGGTCCAGCACGCGCTGCGGGCCTTTACGCCGCGCGACCAGAAGGCGGTGAAGGCGGCCGCCGAAACCATGCGCGCCAACCCGAAGATCGACACGGGTAAGGCGATCACCGAGCTCGGCGTCGGCGAGGCGTTGATATCGTTCCTCGACGCCAAAGGGCGCCCGGAGCCGGTGGAACGGGCGTTCATCCTGCCGCCCGGGAGCCGCATCGGTCCGGCGGCGCCGGAAGAGCGGCAGCGTGTCATCGCGGGTTCCGGTCTCGCGGGGACGTACGACAAACCGGTGGATCGCGAGTCGGCCTACGAGCGCCTGAAGGGACGCGCGCAGGCCGCACCGCCGGCCGGCGCGGCTCCACCCGCGGGCGGCGGCTGGACAGATTCGATCAAGGATTCCCTGGGCGGTCTCATTTCGGGCAGCGGACGCAAGGACAGCATCGTCGAAGCGGTCGCGAAGAGTGCGGCTCGAACCGTGGGCTCCACCATCGGACGCGAAATCGTCCGCGGCGTGCTGGGTTCGCTGCTGGGCGGGCGCCGGCGCTAGGACCCGGCGCACTCGGGATCGCGCCGATCTCCCGGCTGTGCCGGGCGTCAATCCCCGCCGCGTGCCCGGGCTTACCTGCAGCGGCATTCAGCGCCGATATTCGCGCGGGCCGTCAATCGCGGCGGCACCCACGGCAGGAACGCCGCTGCCTTCCGCTCATTCCAGCAGCCGAGCGGGTTCGCCCGCCGCCACTCGCGTTCCGTCGCCCAGGTTGTCGTCTACACGGCGCGACACCACGCGACGGCCGGTTGGCATAGCCTTTGCTGAGTATCGGGGACGGTGCGGGTCGGCATCCATGATTCGCAGCGATTCGGAGCATCTTGCCGGATGGTCCGGCAGCGCACCTTTGTCGTCGGTCGGCTACCCATGTTCAGACTGCTTCGCTATTTTTCCCTCACGAGCTTCGTCTCGGTCGTCATCATCGCGGGCGTCCTCGGCGCGTTCTATCGCGAGATCGCCGTCCACTCGCTGGTCGCCATGGGCGAGGCGAACAACGCGGCCGTCGCCCGGGTCCTGACCAATTCGCTCTGGCCGACGCTGGCGCCTTTTCTCGCGAGCGCGGAAAAGCTTTCCCCCGACGTTCTTGCGACACACCCGGATCGCGACCAGTTTTCCGCAGCGCTGGCGGCGCGCCTGCAAGGACTGTCAGTGTCCAAGGTCAAGCTGTACGACCTCAAAGGCCGCACGATATTCTCGACGGAGGCCGCCGAAATCGGCACGGACATGAGCGCCAATGCCGGCTTTCAGAGCGCGCGCTACGGCGGCATCGCCAGCGAACTGATCCGCCGTGACGAGCCCGGTGGCGACGGGCAAGACGCCAGGAACAGCAACCTGCTTTCGACCTACACCCCGGTGCGCCAGCCGTCGGACGGTTCGATCCGGGCGGCGGTCGAGATCTACGACGACGTCTCGCCGTCTCTGGCGCGCGTCGAGCGCACGCAGCGGATAGTGATGCTGGCGGTGTTTTCGATCCTTTGCCTGCTGTACGGAGTGCTGTTCGTGATCGTGCGACACGCCGATGGCGTGATCCAACGGCAATACCGGCAACGCGACGCCGCGGAGCGTGCGCTGCGCAGAGCGCAGCACACGCTGGAGCAGCGCGTCGAGGCGCGCACCGCCGAGCTCGCGCGCGCGAATGCCGGACTGCAGGCCGAGATCGGCGAGCGCCGGCTCGCCGATCAGCGCGTGGTGCACATGGCCCATCACGACGCGCTGACCGGTCTCCCCAACCGCACCTTGCTCACCGACCGCGTCGGTCAGGCGATCGCCCGCGCTCACCGCCGGGGCGGCAAGCTCGCCGTCCTTTTCCTCGACCTCGACCGTTTCAAGAACGTCAACGACTCGCTCGGCCATGCGATCGGCGACCTCCTGCTGACGGCGGTCGCCGTCCGGATCAAAGGGTGCCTGCGCGAAGAGGACACCGCGGCGCGCCT
Source organism: uncultured beta proteobacterium (assembly GCA_963700415.1). Taxonomy (GTDB): domain Bacteria; phylum Pseudomonadota; class Gammaproteobacteria; order Burkholderiales; family Casimicrobiaceae; genus CAIWHR01. Next base: position 5,889 of record CAVOXS010000014.1, on the reverse strand, counting down.
GGGGGGCGACGAGTTCATCATCAGTCTCCCGGACGTCGCGGACGCCGCCGAGGCCGCGAGCGTGGCCGGCCGGATCCTCGCCGACCTCGCCAGACCGTTCGCGATCGGCGAGCACCAGCTGCATGCCGACGGCAGCATCGGCATCGCGCTTTATCCGCGCGACGGCAACACGGCCGAGACGCTCATGCGCAACGCCGACACCGCGATGTATCACGCCAAGGAATCCGGGCGCGCCAACTACCAGTTCTTCAACTCACAGATGACCGAGCGCGTGAGCCATCGTCTCACGATGGAGACCGAGCTGCGGCGCGCGCTCGAGCGCGGCGAATTCGTTCTTCACTATCAGCCGCTGGTCAACCTCGATGGTGCGCGCATCGAGGGAGCCGAGGCGCTGCTGCGCTGGCCGCAATCGGATAAGCGCATGCTGCCGCCGGCAGAGTTCATCCCGGTCGCCGAGGAAACCGGGCTCATCATGCCCCTCGGCGAATGGGTGCTGCTGGAGGCCTGCGCGCAGGCACAGGCCTGGCAGGCCCGACATCCCGGTTTGCGGATCGCGGTAAACCTCTCGGCGCGCCAGTTCCGCCAGCGGGACCTGATCGGCATGATCGAGCGGGTGCTCGGCGAAACCGGCCTCGCCCCGGGCCTGCTGGAGCTGGAGCTGACCGAGAGCATGCTGATGCATCACGCCGAGGAAACCGTGATGATTCTGCAGCGCCTGAACGAGATGGGGGTGCGGCTCGCGATCGACGATTTCGGCACCGGCTATTCCAGCCTGTCGTACCTGAAGCGTTTTCCACTCCACACGCTGAAGGTCGATCGCTCGTTCGTGCGCGACATCGGCACCGACCCGGATGACGCGGCCATCGTCACCGCCATCGTGGCGATGGCGCGCAGCCTTGGTCTCAACGTCATCGCGGAAGGCGTGGAAACCCAGGAGCAGGCGGCATTCCTGAGTTCGCTCGCCTGCCACCAGGCGCAGGGTTTCTATTTCGGCCGGCCGATGCCGGCCGCTGAGTTCCTGGCACGGCTGGCGAACCCCGTGGCGACGGCACCGATTCGTGTTGCGGCTTGACCGGCTACAGGCCCGGCAGTTTCGCGAACCTTGAGTACCACGCGGCGCTCGTCCACGCGGCGATCGAGTGCTCCGGCAGGTCGTCGATTCCCGAGTTGATCCCGCGACTGCCTGCCCCCAAAAAGCAAAACGCCCAACCGAGGGGTTGGGCGTCTGCATTGCAGGGTGCCTGACGATGACCTACTTTCGCATGGGTAGTCCACACTATCATCGGCGTGCCGCCGTTTCACGGTCCTGTTCGGGATGGGAAGGGGTGGTTCCGGCGGGCTATGGTCGTCAGGCATTGACGGTTGGCTGCCCGCGCGAGCGCGCGCAGCCGCATTCGGAAGAAGTAAAGTCGGATTAGATTCGCGCCAACGCCATGAACCGGTCAGCACTCACGGTTATGGGGTCAAGCCGCACGGGCAATTAGTACCGGTTAGCTCAAGGCATTACTGCCCTTCCACACCCGGCCTATCAACGTGGTGGTCTGCCACGACCCTTCAGGGGGATCAAGTCCCCGGGAGATCTCATCTTCAGGCACGTTTCCCGCTTAGATGCTTTCAGCGGTTATCGCTTCCGCACTTAGCTACCCGGCAATGCGACTGGCGTCACAACCGGTACACCAGCGGTGCGTCCACTCCGGTCCTCTCGTACTAGGAGCAGCCCCCGTCAAATCTCCAGCGCCCACGGCAGATAGGGACCAAACTGTCTCACGACGTTTTGAACCCAGCTCACGTACCACTTTAAATGGCGAACAGCCATACCCTTGGGACCGGCTACAGCCCCAGGATGTGATGAGCCGACATCGAGGTGCCAAACACCGCCGTCGATATGAACTCTTGGGCGGTATCAGCCTGTTATCCCCGGCGTACCTTTTATCCGTTGAGCGATGGCCCTTCCATACAGAACCACCGGATCACTATGTCCTGCTTTCGCACCTGCTCGCCTTGTCAGGCTCGCAGTCAAGCACGCTTGTGCCATTGCACATTCAGCGCGATAGCCGACCGCGCTAAGCGTACCTTCGAGCTCCTCCGTTACTCTTTGGGAGGAGACCGCCCCAGTCAAACTGCCTACCATGCACGGTCCCCGATCCAGTTGATGGACCTAGGTTAGAACCGCAATGACACCAGGCTGGTATTTCAACGTTGCCTCCACGCCAGCTAGCGCCAGCGCTTCAAAGGCTCCCAGCTATCCTACACAAGTCTCATCACAGTCCAATGCAAAGCTACAGTAAAGGTGCACGGGGTCTTTCCGTCTTGCCGCGGGGAGATTGCATCTTCACAAACACTTCAACTTCGCTGAGTCTCGGGTGGAGACAGCGTGGCCATCGTTACGCCATTCGTGCAGGTCGGAACTTACCCGACAAGGAATTTCGCTACCTTAGGACCGTTATAGTTACGGCCGCCGTTTACCGGGGCTTCGATCAAGAGCTTGCACCCCATCACTTAACCTTCCGGCACCGGGCAGGCGTCACACCCTATACGTCCACTTTCGTGTTAGCAGAGTGCTGTGTTTTTGTTAAACAGTCGCAGCCACCATTTCACTGCGGCCCCACTCGGCTCCGCCTGTACGGCTTCACCTACCTGGGGCGCACCTTATCCCGAAGTTACGGTGCTAATTTGCCGAGTTCCTTCACCCGAGTTCTCTCAAGCGCCTTAGAATATTCATCCTGCCCACCTGTGTCGGTTTGCGGTACGGTCAACCTGGAACTGAAGCTTAGAGGCTTTTCCTGGAAGCAGGGTATCACTCACTTCAGGCCGGCAAGCCGGCCATCGTCGTCACGCCTCAGCTAAGCCCAGCGGATTTGCCTGCCGGGCACGCCTACACGCTTAAACCGGGACATCCAACACCCGGCTGAGCTAACCTTCTCCGTCCCCCCATCGCATCCCAGGTCGGTGCGGGAATATTAACCCGCTTCCCATCGGCTACGACTCTCGTCCTCACCTTAGGGGCCGACTCACCCTGCGCCGATGAACGTGGCGCAGGAAACCTTGGGCTTTCGGCGAGCGGGCCTTTCACCCGCTTTATCGCTACTCATGTCAGCATTCGCACTTCCGATACCTCCAGCAGCCCTCACGAGCCACCTTCACAGGCCTACGGAACGCTCTCCTACCATCTGTACGCTCCATTAAAAGCACGCTTCGCCATCGCAACGCTCGCGCATTGCAGGACGACTCGACTTTGTTGAGCGCTTTGCCGGGTCCTTCGCTTCGCGAAGGGCCGGCAAGCTCCATTGTCGGCACATGCCTTTAATGGAGCGTACAAATCCACAGCTTCGGTGCGCAGTTTGAGCCCCGTTACATCTTCCGCGCAGGACGACTCGACCAGTGAGCTATTACGCTTTCTTTAAATGATGGCTGCTTCTAAGCCAACATCCTGGCTGTCTGAGCCTTCCCACCTCGTTTCCCACTTAACTGCGTCTTAGGGACCTTAGCTGGTGGTCTGGGTTGTTTCCCTCTTGACCCCGGACGTTAGCACCCGAAGTCTGTCTCCCGTGCTCGCACTCTGCGGTATTCGGAGTTTGCAATGGCGCGGCAAGTCACAATGACCCCCGCAACCATAACAGTGCTCTACCCCCGCAGGTGATGCACAAGGCACTACCTAAATAGTTTTCGGAGAGAACCAGCTATTTCCGGATTTGTTTAGCCTTTCACCCCTAGCCACAGCTCATCCCCTACCTTTTCAACGGTAGTGGGTTCGGACCTCCAGTGAGTGTTACCCCACCTTCATCCTGGCCATGGCTAGATCATCCGGTTTCGGGTCTACGCCTACCAACTGAATCGCCCTGTTCGGACTCGCTTTCGCTGCGCCTCCCCTATTCGGTTAAGCTCGCTGGTAAACGTAAGTCGCTGACCCATTATACAAAAGGTACGCCGTCATCCCTGCTTGATTGCAGTCCTCGATCCGAACGTGGATCTGCTTCGTCCCTCGAGGTTCGTTTGCCGCACTTCGCGTGCGTCAAAGAACCCCGGTGAAGGCCAATTAAGCTGGGACTCCGACTGTTTGTATGCATGCGGTTTCAGGATCTATTTCACTCCCCTCCCGGGGTTCTTTTCGCCTTTCCCTCACGGTACTGGTTCACTATCGGTCGATCACGAGTATTTAGCCTTGGAGGATGGTCCCCCCATCTTCAGACAGGATGTCACGTGTCCCGCCCTACTTGTCTCGCGCCTAGTTCCACACTCACCTCTTCAGTTACGGGGCTGTCACCCACTGCGGCCGGCCTTTCCAGACCGTTCTCCTGAGGTAAGTGCTAAATCGCGACGGCTGCTCCCATTTCGCTCGCCACTACTCTGGGAATCTCGGTTGATTTCTGTTCCTCCGGCTACTTAGATGTTTCAGTTCACCGGGTTCGCTCCACCCTGCCTATGTATTCAGCAGAGGGTGACCCTTGCGGGCCGGGTTTCCCCATTCGGACATCTGCGGATCAATGCTCGTTTGCCAGCTCCCCGCAGCTTTTCGCAGGCTGCCACGTCCTTCATCGCCTGTGATCGCCAAGGCATCCACCACATGCACTTAGTCGCTTGACCCCATAACACTGAGCACTGCTCAGGCTACGGGCGTTCGCGCTACCCGCCGCCCCCGACCAGGGGTACGGCAGGTCGATACAATCTAACCCATCCCGCTCCACGCGCCGGGAGGAGAGCTTGCGCTCCCGACCCTGCCCATCGAGCAAGATTTGCTTTACTTCTTCCGCATTGTTAAAGAACAACCGATATCACTGGCTCAGGAAACCAGAAGCAAACAGCGCAGGCCGCCGCTTGCTTCTGGACTCTTTCGCGCCCAGACGCGCGCTGGGACTGTCCTCTGTCTGGTGGAGCTGGACGGGATCGAACCGACGACCCCCTGCTTGCAAAGCAGGTGCTCTCCCAACTGAGCTACAGCCCCGTCTGAATGGTGGGTCTGGATGGATTCGAACCATCGACCCCCGCCTTATCAAGACGGTGCTCTAACCAACTGAGCTACAGGCCCGTTCTAGAGGAGGAGACCGCAAACGGAAGCCCCGCGAACGACGCCGGCGCAAACGCTCCAGGCGAAGCCCCGGTGTTCTGTCCTCGATCTCCAGTCGCAACCGATAAGCGTGGGCACTGGAACGCGAGAGCGTTCCGAGAAAGGAGGTGATCCAGCCGCACCTTCCGATACGGCTACCTTGTTACGACTTCACCCCAGTCACGAAACGCACCGTGGCAACCGCCCTCCTTGCGGTTAGGCTAGCTGCTTCTGGTACATCCCGCTCCCATGGTGTGACGGGCGGTGTGTACAAGACCCGGGAACGTATTCACCGCGGCATGCTGATCCGCGATTACTAGCGATTCCGACTTCATGCAGTCGAGTTGCAGACTGCAATCCGGACTACGACCGGCTTTCTGGGATTGGCTCCCCCTCGCGGGTTGGCAACCCTCTGTACCGGCCATTGTATGACGTGTGAAGCCCTACCCATAAGGGCCATGAGGACTTGACGTCATCCCCACCTTCCTCCGGTTTGTCACCGGCAGTCTCCCTAGAGTGCCCTTGCGTAGCAACTAGGGACAAGGGTTGCGCTCGTTGCGGGACTTAACCCAACATCTCACGACACGAGCTGACGACAGCCATGCAGCACCTGTGTTCCGATTCCCTTTCGGGCACACCCGCCTCTCGGCGGGCTTCCGGACATGTCAAGGGTAGGTAAGGTTGTTCGCGTTGCATCGAATTAATCCACATCATCCACCGCTTGTGCGGGTCCCCGTCAATTCCTTTGAGTTTTAACCTTGCGGCCGTACTCCCCAGGCGGTCAACTTCACGCGTTAGCTACGGTACTGAGGAATCGCTTCCCCAACACCCAGTTGACATAGTTT